>JAIYDI010000047.1 GCA_027487555.1 Hyphomicrobiales bacterium | reverse complement strand
GAGTTCTAGGCTGCTGCCGGATGACGATGCGCTATCAGGCGCTTCGCACCGATGATGTGGTGCTGCGTGAGCGGATGAAGGCGATTGCCCATGAGCGTCGGCGGTTCGGCTATCGCCGGAGCAGCACATCCGGATGTAATTGCGCCGCCCGGATTGCGCTATCTGACGGAGTTCACAAACACTCAGCTAGCATAGGTATTCAGAGTGTCTGTCTGGTCGTTTATTGGAATAGATTTTATCTGATTCAGACGTCGCGCAATATATTGACTGGGGTGCGAGCGGCGGACTATACGGCTCAAGTCAGCTTCCGCTGACATCAGAGCAGCCTCTCTTTGGGCAGCACTGGCATTTTCAATCCTGCATAAGGAGCGATCAGCCATGGCTGCGCAAATGGCACCCCCCGAATCCGATTCTGTTTCTCCCGTCGTCTCCCCAGTCGACAAAGCGAAGTTCGCAGTTTCGCGCAACCGCCAGCGCGTCCGCGTCCCGAAGGTTTCTACCTCCAATCGCCCAGAGCCGATCCTGAACATCGACTACTGGGAAATCGATCGACTCCAGCCGGCCGACCGCGTGCTGCGCCATCACAGCAAGGCCCAGATGGCAGCACTCACGGGGAGTGTTGTCGCCTTCGGCATCTCGGCCCCGATCCTCGTTGACCGCGCCGGCAAGGTCGTTGACGGTCATGCCATCCTAGAAGCGGCCAAACGGGTGGGATGCAAAACTGTGCCGGTGATCATGCTCGATCACCTCACCACAGAGCAGGCTCGCCTCTATCGGATCGGTGTCAACAAGCTCAGCGAACAAACGCGCTGGAACATCCCCGCTCTGCGGGAGGAAATCATCGAGATCCTGCCGATTGCCGCCTTCTACGACATCCCCACGGAGGTGATCGGCCTGCCCACTGTCGAGATCGATGCCCTTCTTCTTCCGGACATTGCTCCGCCTGACGAAGAGGCAAACGACGAAGGTATTGCTCCTGAAGCAGTGTCGCGCCCAGGAGAGATGTGGGAGCTCGGCGAGCATCGCCTGATCTGTGGTGACAGCACGTCTCCCGAAACCTTCATGACGCTGATGGGTACAGAGCTTGCCCGGATGGTGATCACCGATCCGCCCTATAATCTCCGCGTTGATGGCATGATCTCGGGCCTGGGCAAGGTCAAGCACCGCGAGTTCGCCATGGGCTCAGGCGAGATGACCACGGACGAGTTCCAGAACTTCCTCGAAACCTACATCGAGGTCATCTCGAAGTTCTGCGTCGATGGCGCGATTCAGTATCACGCCATCGACTGGCGCCACGTTCACCAGCTGATCCTCGCTGTGCTGGCGGCGGGGCTGGACTACAAGCAGCTGTGTGTGTGGAACAAGTCGTCGGGCGGTATGGGCACCTTCTATCGGTCCAAGCACGAACTGTTCGTCGTCGCCAAGGTGGGCAAGGCCCCCCACACCAATAACTTCGGCCTCGGCGACACCGGTCGTTATCGTACGTCGGTTTGGGACTACCCGGGCGCCAATAGTTTCCACAAGGGCCGCGACGAAGACCTTGCTGCCCATCCCACGGTCAAACCAGTGGCGCTCGTCGCTGATGCGATCCGCGACGTGTCGGCTCCGAACGAGATTGTGCTCGACCCCTTCAGCGGTTCGGGCACCACTATCCTCGCAGCCGAGCTGACCAACCGCCGCGCCCGCGCGTCGGAGCTCGATCCGCTCTATGTGGACCTGGCTGTCCGCCGCTGGCAGAGCCGCTTCGGCAAGGTGGCGACGCTGGTCGGTGACGGACGCAGTTTCGATGAGATCGCCGCCGAGCGCTTGGGCCAGGAAGTGGATCAGACCAATGGCTGACGGCGACAAGAAACCCCAAGGCTACGTCGGTCACGGTCATCCGCCTGTCGAACATCAGTTCAAGAAAGGCATCTCCGGCAATCCAGCGGGACGGCCGCGCAACCGCCACCGTCTTGTCACTCAGATTTACAACGAACTGCAGAAGGACATTCCGCTGCCCAACGGCAACACGGTTACGCTGCCCCGGTTGATCGCCTCCTCGCTTGCAGCGCAGATCAGCCGCGCAAAGCACACCCACCCGATCGAACTCACGCTCAAGATCGGGGAGAAGGCCGAGGCACTGATGGGCGATATTGGAGAGCACGAGGTGGTCGAGAAGGGCAAGCAGGCCCAGCTCGACGCCGCTCTCGAGCGTATCGCCAAGGCCCGTCGCGGTGACCCAGGCAAAGGCTCCAAACCGCTAGGCTGAGAATGCTTCTTCCGCCCTCCAGTTACACCCAAATCGTCCTCGACGCCGCTTGCGCCGAGGACTTCTTGTTGTTTGCACAACAAGGCTTCACCGAGATCGAACCGGGCAAGACGCTCATCGACAGCTGGCACACTCATCACCTGGCCTGGCTCCTCGGCGAGGTTGCGGCCGGGCGGGAGCGCCGGGTGATCATCAACATCCCGCCCCGTTCGCTGAAGTCGCTCCTGGTGTCAGTGATCTTCGTCGCTTTCCTGCTCGGTCGCGATCCGACCCTCAAGGTGATCGTTGCGTCGCACACAGCGGAACTGGCGCGCACCCATGCTGCCAACTTCAGGCGGCTCATCCACTCCGAACTGTTCCGCCGTGTGTTCCCGAAGTTCCAGCTTGCGCCGGACGGGGATCGCATCTTCACCCAGCAAACCACGGCGAATGGCTTCAGGATGGCGACCTCCGTTGGCGCGACCATCACTGGCCATGGTGCTGATCTGATTATCCTCGACGACCCAAATCGGGCGAAGGACATCTCCTCGGAGACGCACCGCGCCAAGGTGAACGCCTACTACGATCAGGAATTGTTCACCCGACTGAATGACAAGGGTCGTGGCAAGGTGCTGGTGGTCATGCAGCGTCTGCATGAGGACGACCTGACTGGCCACCTGCTCACGCGCGGAAAGTGGACGCACACCGTGATCCCGGCGCGGGCGACCAACGCCCGCGCCTTCCGCATTGGACCCGATGAGGACGACCTGTTCATCCGGCCGGTGGGTGACATCCTGCTCCCCGAGATCAACAACGAAGGGACACTCGAGGACCTCCGCGCCACCCTGGGAAGCCTCAGCTTTGAGGCACAGTATCAGCAGAACCCGGCGCCGCTGGACGGTGCAGTGATCAAGCGGGCTTGGCTACGGTACTACGAGCACCCGCCTAAGGACTTCGACTTCATCGTCTGCTCCTGGGACCTCGCATCGACTATCGAGGAGGACTCTGACTACTCGGCCGGCACGGTGTGGGGACACAGGGGCAGGGACCTCTATCTGCTGGACGTTGTCCGTGGCCGCTACGAAGCACCGGACCTACGTCGAAAGATCGAGCAGACGCACATCGACTGGCAGGCGCATGCGACGATCATCGAGAAAGCGGGCATTGGTGATGCGATTGGTGCCGAGATGCGTCGGCAGAGCCGTATCCGGCCCCTACTGATCAAGGTGCGCGGCGACAAACAATCTCGGCTCATCGGGGAGTCGCCGAAGTTCGAGGCGGGTCAGGTGTTACTTCCGCGGGATGCCCGCTGGCTTGGCGAATACGTCGGCGAGCTTCTGGCCTTCCCGGCGGGGCGCTACGACGACCAGGTCGACAGCACCTCTCAGGCCCTGAAGTACCTGACCGGCAAGATGCAGCCGACGCAAAAGGTGCAGTCAGACCGGTCAGGCCACCGACCGTCGCCGGTTCGCCCGGCGGGCCGTGCATTCAGAAAGTCCTCAGGTCTGCAATAGATGGAATATAACAGAGGCTTCAGAAAGGGTCGTCAATCCAGAAGGCCCTTTCTGCTATCCGGCGTTGAGGCATTGAGCGGAGATTTTCCCTGTTGTTTCCCTGTTGTGCAGGGAAAGGGAGCCTCGTTTGCGGCGACTACATCCACCGCCATATACTCCTGCGACATGTTGCTTCACTGTCAAGCACAGTGGGGCATCGGATCATCGATGCAGACAGGAACGAAGTCCTTGTTGAGGTCGTGAACTGACAGCGCCCCAAACGATGCCGTCAATGCGCTCGCCCTTGGTTGGGAGTGAGCCTGCCGCACTTGCCTCAGAGAGGCTTCTCATCGATCAGCCGGCTCTTTTCAGGGCCTGTCTCGATGATCGTGAAATGGGGACTGTTCTGGACGGCGCGGTCTCACTCAAGCTCTGAATCCGGACACCGGAGCAGCGGAGTCGGATGGCCAAGATCGCCGGCAAAACCAAGTGGGGCACCCGTCGGGTCTGATGGACGAGGACTGCGAGAGGATGGTGCCGCGGATGCTTCAGCCCAGGCAGACAGGCCCGCACGCGCTGTGGAGTTCCGCGCGGCAGGCAACGTGTGCGCTGCGGTGTACGTTTCGGCTGCGACCGTGGGAGACTAGCTCCATCAGGAGCGGGCCGATCGGGCCGGCTAGGCCCGCTCAAGGGCAATGGCGATACCCTGTCCGACTCCGACGCACATTGTGACCAATGCCCGCCTGCCGCCAGCAAGCACGAGTTGCAGCGCTGCGGTGCCAGCAATGCGCGCGCCCGACATTCCAAGCGGATGGCCCAGCGCAATGGCGCCGCCATTGGGGTTTACGCGCGGATCGTCTTCCGAAACGCCCAGTTCACGCAACACGGCGATGCCCTGGCTGGCGAAAGCCTCGTTGAGCTCGATGACATCGAAGTCCGCCTGACCGAGCCCGAGGCGGGAGAACAGTTTTCTGCACGCCGGAGCCGGTCCCATGCCCATGATGCGCGGGGGTACGCCGGCCGTGGCGCCTCCGAGGATACGCGCGATCGGTGTAAGTCCGTGTCTCCTTGCGCCCGCTTCGGACGCGACAATCAGCGCCGCGGCACCGTCATTGACGCCGGATGCGTTGCCTGCCGTGACCGTGCCATTGGCGAAGAGGGGGCGCAGCTTGCCCAGCGTTTCGAGGGTCGTTCCGGCTCGCGGATGCTCATCTGTATCCACGACCACAGGATCCCCCTTCTTCTGGGGGATACTGACCGCCACGATCTCCTGCGCGAGGCGTCCACTCTGCTGGGCGGCGACGGCCCTATCCTGGCTGCGCACGGCAAAGGCGTCCTGTGCAGCCCGCGAAACGCCGAACTCCTGCGCCACGTTCTCGCCCGTCTCGGGCATCGAATCGACGCCGTATTGCGCTTTCATGGCCGGGTTGACGAGGCGCCAGCCGATGGTGGTGTCGTAGATTTCGGCATTGCGAGAAAAGGCAGACTCCGCCTTGGGCAGGACGAACGGTGCCCGGCTCATCGACTCGGTGCCGCCAGCGATGACGAGGTCCGCCTCGCCTGCCTTTATCGCGCGCGCCGCGGTGATCACCGCATCCAGGCCCGAGCCGCACAGGCGGTTGATGGTGGTCCCTGTGATCCCGAGCGGCAAGCCGGCCAGCAGCAGGCTCATGCGGGCGACGTTGCGATTGTCTTCGCCTGCCTGGTTGGCGCAGCCGAAGATGACATCGTCCACGGCGTCCCAGTCGACACTGGCATGGTCTGCCATCAGCGCCCGCAGCGGAACGGCGCCCAGATCGTCGGTCCGGACCGCACTGAGCACGCCGCCGAAACGGCCGATGGCGGTGCGCTTGTAGGCACAGATGAAGGCGTGGGTCATGATGTCAAATCTCCGGCGCGACAAGATCGCCGACGCTGTCGGGAACCAGCAGTTCAGCGCCGGTCATCGATTGCAACTCATCGAGGCTCAACTGGGGCAGCTTCTCGCGCAGCACGAAACGCTGATTCTCGATATCGATGACGGCGAGGCTGGTATAGACGCGGGTGACACAGCCCACTCCCGTGAGCGGCAGGCTGCAGCGCCGCACCAGCTTCGGCCGGCCTTCCTTTGTGACGTGATCAGTAATCACCGCAACGCGTTTCGCGCCGTGGACGAGGTCCATCGCGCCGCCGACGGCGGGCACGCCCTTGGGCCCCGTGCTCCAATTGGCGAGATCGCCGTTCTCGGCCACTTCATAGGTGCCAAGGATCGCCACATCGAGGTGGCCGCCGCGCACCATGGCGAAGCTGTCGGCATGATGGAAGAAAGCGCCGCCGGGACGCAGCGTCACGGCTCGCTTGCCGGCATTGATCAGGTCCCAGTCTTCTTGCCCCTCCGGCGGAGCCTCGCCGAAGTTGAGGATGCCGTTCTCGGTGTGGAAAATCGCCTGCTTGCCCGGCGGCTGGAACCGCGCCACCATTTCGGGGAAGCCGATGCCAAGGTTCACATAGGCACCGTCCGCGATATCCTGCGCTGCACGCCAGGCGATCTGCGCATTGGAAAGCTTGGCGCTCATGGATAGGCCACTCCGGCGCGGATCAGCGCCTCTTCCTGTTGCGGATTGGCAACCTCGACTATGGCGTCGACGAAAAGCCCGGGCGTGATGACATGCTCGGCATCAATTTCGCCCGGCTCGACCACGCGCGAGGCCTGCACGACGGTAAACTCTGCTGCAGCCGCCATCAGCGGCGAGAAATTCCGCGCGGCCCTGCGATAGGTAAGGTTGCCCTGAGGGTCCGCAAGTTCGGCCTTGATCAACGCGACGTCGGCCTTGAGCCAGCGCTCCTGAACATACATTCGGCCGTCAAATTCGGCCACAGGCTTGCCGGCGGCCAAATCGGTGCCAAAGCTGGTCGGCGTATAGAAGGCGGGAATTCCGGCGCCGCCCGCGCGGATACGTTCCGCCAGCGTCCCCTGTGGCACCAATTCAAGGTCGATCTCCCCGGCCTGGTAGCGGGTAGTGAACGCGCGCGGGTCAGACGAGCGGGGAAATGAGCAGATCATTTTGGCCACCATGCCAGCATCGATCATCGCGGCGATGCCAATGCGGCCATTGCCGGCATTGTTGTTGACGACAGTCAGGTTCCCCGGGCTGCCCGTCGCGACAAACCGATCGATGAGTGCGTGAATCAGCTCTATAGGCGCGCCAGCGCCGCCGAAGCCGCCGATCATCAGCACCATGCCGTCTTCGACCATGGTGACCGCCGCGGCCAGTGAGTCCACCCTCTTGTCCATACGCAGTCCTTTCAGGCTACCATCGACATCAATGCCAGCATGTGCCGCGCAAAGGAAATGAAATGGAAGTGGCCATGTATAACTATGGAGTTATACCCTTCGTCTAAATTTAGGTCAATTCAGGGTTGCCATTGCGTGTTTGCATAACCAATCGGCTAATTGATGCGAATCTGCCCGAGTAGGTTGACGGTGAGCCGCAGGCTCGCGCCGGTCGTTTCCAGCATGGGCGGCAGGGTCAGCCATTCCATTGTCCATGCAGCGCCAGACCGCTCATACTCATGCACCATGGCCTGCTGAAGACTGCCAGATAGCCCCGCGTTGAAGCGGGCTAGCGCTACCAAGGTCTCGGCGATGACTGGGTTTGATTTATGCGCCATGGCCGATGAGCCGCCCCCCGCGAGCAGTGTCACCGCCTGCACCTCGCTCTGGGCCAGCAGCGCTATGTCGGCACCGAGCTTGCCCAACGTGCCGGTCAGCAGCGCCAGGCGGGCTCCGAGTCCGACCACGCACTCACGATTGGCCTGCCAGGGCGGTGCTTCAGACAAGCCCAGACGCCGGGCCATGCCAGCGGCGATGGCATCGCCCTGGCCGCCAAAGCTGCTGCGGTCGCCGACCGGGCCGCCCAGTTGCACCACCAGCCCGGTGTTGCGCAGGTGTTCGAGCGCGGCGCCATGGTGGCCAAGCGGCTGGGCCCAGCTGTCCAGCTTCGCGGCCCAATGGGTCGGCAACGCCGCCTGCATTCGCGTATGCGCCATCAGGCTCTTCTGGCCGTGTCGGTCCCGCAGATCGGACAGCTGCGCCTGCACGTCGCCGATGCGGCTTTCGAGCAGCGCCAGGACCCGACCAACCTGCAGCATCAGCGCCGTATCGATGATGTCCTGACTTGTTGCCCCCTTGTGCAGCGCATCGCGATGGATTGCAGGCATTTGTCCCCGCAACTGCGACACCAGCGCCGGCACCACCACGCCGTCGCGGGCCATCCCCTGCTTCAGCTGTTCCCAATCGGGGACAAAGGCCGCAACCGTCGCCGCGATGGTCTGGGCGGCCGCCGTGCTTATCCAGCCGACGTCGGCGCTGGCCTCGGCCAGAGCGCGCTCTACCACCAGCATGGTCTGCACCTGTGCGGTGTCGGTGAGCAGCACGGCGATGCTGTCGTCGCCCACGAGGGCGGAGAGAAGCGGGGTCATGCGGCCACTATGGCCCGGTCAGAAATCGAAGAATACCGTTTCATCGGGCCCCTGCAGGTGAATGTCGAGCACATAGCGCGGCAGGTCCCCATCCTGCTTCTGCGCGATCAGAGTGGGGCGCCGGCGCCTATCCATGATCTTGTTGAGCACATAGTCATCGGCATTCGCTTCGGCCTCATCGGAAAAATACAGCCGGGTCTGCAGACCCATATTGATCCCGCGGGCCACGATCCACAGCGAAACATGCGGCGCCTGCGGTCGGCCGTCAGGCCCTGCAACGGGACCGGGCTTGATGGTTTGGAAAGTGAAGGCGCCGTCCGCATCGGTGGGCTGCCGCCCCCAGCCGAGAAAGTCCGGTGGTGACTTGGAGTCGCGGCCGGGCGGTGTGACGAAGCTGCCGTTGGCGTCGGCCTGCCACAATTCGATCACCGCATCGGTGACCGGCGCGCCCGATCCGTCGAACACCCGCCCGACAATGTCGATCCGCTGGCCCTTGGTGGTCGGCGTCAGCATGGAGACGCCCGGATCGGCGTCGATCACCCCGGTGATGCCGCAAAAGTTCGGCGTCATGCCGATATGCACATAGGGCCCCGCGGTCTGGGACGGGGTTTCCTTGAGGGTTGGAACCGGGTGCAGCATCAGTTTCCCTCCAGCTTGTTCTCGAACATGGTCGAGCGTCGACCCCGCAGCACGATATCGAAGCGATAGGCCAGCGCATCCATAGGCGTGGTGTTGTGGCGGTCTAGCCGGGCAATCAACTGGTCAATGCCGGCCTTGTCGGGCACGGTGCGGACGATCGGACACTGCCAGATCATCGGGTCGCCCTCGAAATACATCTGCGTGATCAGCCGCTGTGCGAACGCGTGGCCAAAGACCGAGAAATGGATATGCGCCGGCCGCCAGTCATTGCCGCCATTGGGCCAGGGATAGGCGCCCGGCTTGATGGTGCGGAAGCAATAGAAGCCATTCTCGTCGGTCAGGGTCCGCCCGAAGCCCCCGAAATTGGGATCGAGGGCGGCCAGGTATCCTTCCTTCTTGTGCCGGTAGCGGCCGCCGGCATTCGCCTGCCAGAACTCCACCAGGGTCCGGGGCACAGGGCGTGCATTCTCGTCCAGCACCTGGCCATAGACCAGCAAGCGCTGGCCGATGGCTTCGGTTCCGTCCTGGCTGAAATTGCGGATCAGGTCATTGTCCAGCGCCCCAAGCGCCTCGTGCCCGAAGGTTGGCCCGCTCAGTTCGGATCTGGTTGGGCCCAGCGCCAGCAGACTTTGCCTGGGTGCGCGGAATGTGGAGCTCTTGTAGCCCGGCGTATCGGCCGGCGGGTGCCAGGCCCGGTCGCGCTGGTACAGGGCGCCGTCGGCGCCCGGAAGGATGATCCCGCTCATTCCGCAGTCCCCTTACGCTTGGCAAGCTCGTCCTTGGCGATCCGGAAGGCCCGATTGGCCGCAGGAACGCCGGCATAGACTGCCACGTGCAGCAGCGCTTCCTTGATATCGTCCGGTGTTGCGCCGGTATTGGCAGTCGCCCGCACATGCATGGCAACCTCTTCGTCGTGCCCCATTGCCGCCAAGAGGGCCAGGGTGATCAGCGAGCGCTCGCGCTTGGTCAGGCCCGGCCGGGACCACACCGATCCCCAGGCGCCCTCGGTAATGAAGGTCTGGAAATCCTGGTCGAACTCCGTCGTGCGCGCGGTCGCGCCGTCGACGTGGCCATTGCCCAGGACCGCGCGACGGGTCGCCATGCCGCGGTCAAAGAGCGTGCTGTCAGCCATGTCCGGCCTCCTCGATAAAGTCTGCGACGAGCACGGCCAATGCGTCCGGCTGCTCGATGGATGGAATATGCCCCGCCCCCGGGATGACATCGAAACGGGCGCCGGGAATCGCCGCTGCAAGGCCGCGGACTAATTCAACCGGGGTGGATTTGTCGGCGCTGCCGGCGATCACCAAGGTCGGGCAGGCGATGCGACCGACGGCACCGGTGAGATCGGTGTCGCGCAGCGTAGCGCAGGTGGACGCATATCCCGCGACGTCCGAGCGCAGGAAGAGATTGCGCCAGCCAGCAAGATCTTCGGGCTTCCGCATCTGAAAATCGGGGCTGAACCACCGGTCCATCACGCCATCGGCGATGGCTGCCATGCCGCCATGGGCAATAGCTTCGATGCGGCTGTTCCACAGAGCAGCGTCGCCGAACTTCGACGCGGTGTCACATAGAACAAGGCGCCGGATGCGGTCGGGCTGGTGCAGTGCCACGCCTTGGGCAATCAGCCCGCCGATGGACACTCCGCACAGTGTCGCGCGCCTGATGCCGAGGTGGTCGAGCAGGCCGGTGAGGTCGGCGACATGGTCCGCGAGGCGGTAGTCGCCAGAAGGCGAATCGCTCAGACCGTGGCCGCGCTTGTCATAGCAAACCATCCGGTAGCGGTCCGCCAATAGCGCCGTCACCCGGTCCCAGATCCGCAGGTCGGTTCCCAACGAATTGGCAAAGATGATCGCCGGCCCGTCCTGCTGCCCGGACAGCCGATAGTGCAGTAGCACCCCATTGATCCGCGCAAATGCCATCTGTCCTCGCTCCCCAGCACAATCCTTACGCATTGGCGAGGGCTAAGGAAAATGAGTATGATCTAGCCAAAGATAACCTCTGGGTTATGATGGATCGTCCTGCGTACCGGAATGCTCAAGGCTGGGGCGGGTATTCATAACTGGAGGGCCAGTTGGCTCAGCGCATTATCGATCCTCGTATTCGCCTGCGACACATCGCCTGCTTCCTGGAGGTGGCCCGGCTGAGGAGCGTCGTTGAAGGCGCGCGGGTCCTCAATATCAGCCAGCCAGCGGCCTCAAAGACTATCAAGGAGCTCGAAGAGGTACTAGGGGGCGAGTTGTTTGATCGCAGCCGGCGAACCCTGACGCTGACCGGTTTTGGCGATGTTTTCTACCGCTATGCTTCCAACAGCCTGGCCTCGCTGCGCCTGGGCATGGATGCGGTCAAAGGCAATGTCGCCGGCACTATCGTGCGGGTCGGGGCGCTGCCGACTGTCTCAGCCCGGTTGTTGCCTGCCGCGGTTGCGGCGTTCACCGCCGACCATCCCAATATCCGCGTGCAGGTCGTCACGGGTCCCAACGAGCACCTGCTCAACCAGCTGCGCACGGCCGAAATGGACTTCATCATCGGGCGCATGGCCGAGCCCTCGGCGATGGTCGGTCTAGCCTTCGAGCCGCTCTATTCGGAGCGGGTGGTGATGGTCGTGCGTCGGGGCCATCCACTGCTGGGCCAGCAGCCCTTCGCCCTGCACAGGCTCGAGCCATACCAGATCATGATGCCCACCCGCGGCGCGGTGATCCGGCCGCTTGTGGATCGCATGCTGCTGGCCAATGGCGTGAGCAACCTGCGCGACCAGATCGAGACGGTCTCTGACGCCTTCGGTCGGGCCTATGTGCAGGAGACCGACGCCATCTGGATCATCTCGGAAGGCGTTGTTGCGCGCGATGTCGCGGAGGGCGACATGGTGCTTCTGCCCGTCGATACCAGCGAAACGCTGGGGCCGGTTGGGTTCACCACCCGCGGTGAGGTGGTCTCCGAACTGCGAGCGACCCTGCTTATGGATGTGGTGCGGGAAAAGGCATCGAAACTGCGCGAACTTTAGCGGTCGCGGCGGAAAGCGCTCGGAGGCGCGCCCAGCACCCGCGTTACGAACCGGGTGAAATAGGCCGGGTCCTCATAGCCCAGGTCGCTGCCGATCTGCTTGATCGACAGCGTTGAGAACGCCAGCATACGCCGGGCTTCCAGTCCGACCCGCCGCTCGATCAGCCGCAGTGCCGTCGTGCCGGCAACCCGCCGGCAGATGCGGTTCAGATGGGTCGGGCTGATGCCGAGCGCCGCAGCATATCCGCCGATCCGCCTGCTGTCGCGGAACCGTTCCTCGACGAGATCACGAAAGCGCTGCACCATGGCAAAGGCGCGGTCAGGCTTTGCGTCGTCCTGATCGTCCTGCCGGCCGCGGCGGATCTCGATGATGAGCAGGGTGAGCAGTGCCCGCATCGCCGCGTCATGGTCCGGGCCTGCGATCCGAGCCTCGTCCACCAGGTTTCGGGCCGCAGCGCAGAGCCGTCGCGTATGCTGCGCTACCACCATGGCTTTCGGCACCGGCAGATCGACGGCGCGGATGTCGTGCTGCATCAGTGTCAGCACCAGCCCATCGACATCCTCGCTGAAACGATAGCCATGCACGGTCAGGGCGGGGACAACAACCACCATGGACGGCAGCAGCGGATGGTCGGTTCCGTCCAGCGTCACCTCGCCGCTGCCGCGTGTCAGCACCAGTACCTGAAAGAACTGCTCATGCCGGTGCGGGGCGATGCGATAGCCATGCGGGCGGCTCCGCGACTGGATGCTCTCCCAATGGAGCCAGTCGGTGCTGCTCTCCTGCTCGCCATATAGGCCGTAAATCGGGATCCCATCCATGTTCCAATAGTGCAAGCGATTGCCTCGCCTGTCCATTCTCAAGCGGCCGATCATCCGCATGCTTGAGCGCGGGAGGACTGCACATTGCGTACACAGGTTGTCATTATCGGAGCAGGGCCGGCCGGATTGGCCCTCGGACGGCTGCTGGAGCAGGCCGGGGTCGATGCCGTGATCGTCGAGAGAAAGAGCGCCCAATATGTCCTCGGGCGTATCCGGGCCGGTGTGCTCGAATGGGGCTCCGTCGAGCTGCTGGAACGGGCGGGCATCGGGGCGAGAATGCATGCCGAGGGCCTGGTGCACCACGGCACAGCCCTGAGCTTTGACGGCGATCGCCTGCATATCGATTTCTCCGATCTGGTCGGCAAGCAGGTGATGGTCTACGGCCAGACAGAGGTGACGCGGGACCTGATGGAAATCCGCGAAGGCGCCACGATCTATGAGGCCGAAGAGGTGCAATTGGGCGACCTCGAGGGCCAGCCCTATGTGAGCTACCGCAAGGATGGCCGCACGTACCGCATCGATTGCGACTTCATCGCCGGTTGCGATGGCTATCACGGCGTCAGCCGCGCCAGCCTGCCCACATCAGCGGTTACCACTTTCGAGCGGGTCTATCCCTTTGGCTGGCTTGGCGTCCTGGTCGACAAGCCGCCGGTGGATCCGGAACTGATCTATGCCCATCACGAGCGCGGCTTTGCACTATGTTCCCAGCGCTCGCCGACGCGGTCGCGCTACTATGTGCAGGTTGCCGCTGACGAGAAGGTCGAGGATTGGTCCGATGCGCGGTTCTGGGACGAACTGCGCCGTCGGCTGGACCCGCAGACCGCCGAGCGGATCGAGACAGGCCATGCCATCGAGAAGTCCATTGCGCCGCTGCGGAGCTTCGTGGCCGAGCCACTGCGCTTTGGCAAGCTGTTCCTTGCGGGGGATGCGGCGCATATCGTTCCGCCCACCGGGGCAAAGGGGCTGAACCTGGCGCTGCGTGATGTGGCGCTGCTCGGCAGTGCGCTCATCGAAGCGCTGCAGGAGGGATCCACGGCCGGCATCGACACCTACTCAGCCCGTGCGCTGCAGCGCATATGGAAGGCCGAGCGCTTCAGCTGGTGGATGACCAGCCTTCTGCACGTCTTTCCCAACACCGGCAATTTCGATCGGCGCATCCAACGTGCCGAGTTCGACTACCTCGCAGGCTCGCGCGCCGCTCGACAGAGCCTGGCCGAAAACTATGTCGGCCTTCCATGAGGCACCGGCGCTGGCAGCGCCGGCACCGGGCAGGGGTAGCTAGACGCTGCCCCAGATGGCTTCCGCCGTTTTGACCACAAGATCGAGCTTGCGCCGCTGGTCGTCCAAGGTGATGGCGTTGCCTTCCTCGGTGGAGGCAAAGCCGCACTGCGGCGCAATGCCGAGCTGATCTATATCGGCAAACTGGGCGGCGGCCTCGAACTTGCGCTTGAGGTCGTCGAGGTCTTCCAGCTCCGCCGTCTTGGTGGTGATGAAGCCGGGCAGCACCCGCTTGCGCCCCTTGGGCAAAAGGCGCAGTGGCTCCAACCCGCCAGCGCGCTCGGAATCATATTCCATGAAGTAGATATCGACATCGGTCTGGTTAAAGACGGCGTCGGCCGCCGGGTCATAGGCGCCGTCAGCCACCCAGGTCGATTTGAAGTTACCGCGGCACATATGCATGCCAATCAGCATGTCTTCCGGGCGGTCGACGATGGCGTCGTGCATCATCCTGGCATACCGAGCGATCAACCAATCAGGGTCCTCGCCCCTGGCCTTGCGCTCGGCGCGGATCTTGGGATCGCACAGATAGGCGAAGAAGATGTCGTCCATCTGCAGGTAGCGGCAGCCAGCGTCATAGAAGGCCGAGACAGCCGCCCTATAGGTTGCGGTGATATCGGCAAAATACTCCTCCGCGTCGTCGCGATAGGCGGGGACGCCGATATCGTCCTGAGCAATGCGGAAATGGATGGCGCTGGGGCCAGGGATCGAAATCTTGGGCGTCACCATGGTGTTGGCGGCGACGAACCTGAAGTGCTCGAGCATGGGATGGTCGGCCGGGAACCCCAGCCGGCCGGTGATCACCGGGACGTCGGCCTTGGTGGCGACGCCATGGAACTGGATGCCGCCAGCCGCACGATGCTCGATCTCGAGCCCGTCCAGCATGCCCATGAAGTCGAAGTGCCACCAGGCGCGGCGGAACTCGCCGTCGGTCACCGCCTTGAGGCCCGCCTCCTCCTGCATGCGGATGACATCGCGGATAGCGGCGTCCTCGATTTCCCTGAGGGCTTCGGATGGAAGCGTCCGGTCGCCGAAATGCGCCCGCCTGGCGGCATGAATCTCGGTCGGTCTCAGAAAGCTGCCGACGACGTCGGCGTGGTAAGGCGGCTTGGATACGGCCATGCGTGTCTCCTCCTCTCGTGTGCAAGCGTGATTGCGCAATCCAGGCACAGAGGCAATGACTTTCTTGCAAAATGTATACAAGTGGTGTTCATTGTGTCGTATCGGGGAGGAGCTGACAGAGATGCACGAGCCAAGTTTTCCGCTGAATGCCTGGTACGCCGCGGCCTGGGATGTTGAGGTCAAGCGCCAGCTGCTGCCGCGCACAATCTGCAAAAAGCCTGTAGTTCTTTATAGAAAGCTGGACGGAACCGCCGTTGCGCTGGCTGACGCCTGTTGGCACCGGCTGCTCCCGCTCTCAATGGGTGAGCTGCATGACGATAATGTCATCTGCGGCTACCATGGGCTGGAATTCGATGATTCTGGCAAATGTGTATACATGCCGTCGCAGGACACCATCAATCCGTCGGCGTGTGTGCGGGCCTATCCCCTGGTCGAGCGGCATCGCTTCATCTGGCTCTGGATGGGCGATCCGGCCTTGGCAGACCCGGCGCTGGTGCCCGATCTGCATTGGAACAATGATCCTGCATGGGCCGCTGACGGCAAGTACATCCATGCCCAATGCGACTACCGGCTGGTGGTCGACAATCTGATGGATCTCACGCACGAGACCTATGTGCATGGCTCCTCGATCGGCAATCGCGCCGTGGCCGAGGCACCCTTCGTGGCGACGCATACCGATGTCACGGCCACCATCACGCGCTGGATGCTCGATATCGACGCGCCGCCCTTCTGGCGCGGCCAGCTCGGCAAGCCGGGCAATGTCGACCGCTGGCAGATCATCAACTTCCAGGCGCCCTCCACCATCGCCATCGACGTCGGCGTGGCGCCGACCGGCACCGGGGCGCCCCATGGCGACCGCAGTCAGGGCGTCAACGGCTTTGTTCTCAATACAATGACGCCCGAGACCGACAAGACCTGCCATTATTTCTGGGCCTTCGCTCGCAACTACAAGATCGGCGAACAGGGCCGGACCCACGACCTGCGCGAAGGTGTCTCGTCCATCTTCCGGGAGGACGAGCGCATCCTTGAGGCCCAACAGAAGGCCATCGACGCCAATCCCGATCACGTGATTTACAATCTCAATATCGACGCCGGCTCGATGTGGGCCCGTCGCCTGATTGATCGGATGATCGCCGCAGAATCCGGCCTTCGCCAGGCGGCGGAGTGATGGAAAAGTCCGATCGCGCCCAGCAGTCGCAACGGGCCCTGATGGGCGTGCGCGACCTGATCATCTCTGGCGAGATCCGCGCCGGCTCGCGCCTCTCCGAAGTGGTGCTGGCCGAACAGCTCGGCATTTCCCGGACACCCTTGCGGGCGGCGTTGGCGCGGCTTTGTCAGGAGGGCCTCGTCGATACCATCCCTTCGGGCGGCTATGCCGTGCGCAGGTTTACCCGCGAGGACGTTGTCGACGCCATTGAACTGCGGGGCGTGCTCGAGGGTACGGCGCTTCGGCTGGCCGCGGAGCGCGGTGTGGCGCCGGCCCGGATGGCCGACCTGCACAGGCTGCTGGCGGAACTGGACACCACGTTGCACGGCGCTGTCGAGGTCATGGATTTCGATCGCTATGTCGATCTCAATGCGGCCTTCCACGAGCGCCTCTGGGGACTGGCCAGCCAAACCATCAGGCGCGAGATCGAGCGGGTGGCCAGCCTGCCTTTCGCCTCGCCCAGCGCCTTCCTCGACAAGCAGGCCGATGTTCCGGCCTTTCGCCGCTCTCTCTACGGCGCCCAGGCGCAGCACCGCGCCATGATCAGTGCCATCGAGATGCGGGAGGGCGCCCGCGCCGAATCGCTGGCCCGCGAGCATGCTCGCCTCGCACGGCAGAACCTGGAGCACGTACTCGACGAGGATCGCAGCCTGATCCGCCGGGTCCCGGCACTGTCGCTGGTGATCGGGTAGGGGGCGCCGCGACGGCTGCCGAACAACAAGATGTGCCGGTGCGCCTTTGCTCCCGCGGAGTGGCGACGGGGGAAGGGCCCTGCTGGACTGACTGGCTGCACCGGTCCGTCCCGCAGGAGGAACACAGAGCACAAGAGGCCCGACACAACACGGAGGAAAACCACATGCGAAATCGTATCGAATGGCGCGATGCTCGGGTCGCCGAAATCCGGCCGCTCGCCGAAGACGTCCGCTACCTGTCCTTTGACGTCGATGGGCCCATACCCCGTTTCGAACCTGGCTCGCACAGCAATTTCCGGGTCGAGATCGATGGTGAGGCGGCCATCCGCACCTACACGGTGCTGCCCGCGCCGGAAGGGCAGATCGCCGTCGGCGTCAAGCTTCACCCCCAGAGCCGCGGTGGCTCGCGATTCATGTGGTCGCTCGAGGCCGGCCAGCGGCTCCGGCTTACTGTTCCCGAGAACCGCTTCGAGCTGAACTGGCGCGCTGGCCACTATCTTTTGCTGGCTGGCGGCATTGGCATTACCCCGATCTACGGCATGGCGCAGGCGCTTGTGGCGCGCGGTGCGTCGGTGCGCCTTGTCTATGCAGCGCGCTCGCGACAGATCATGGCCTTCGCAGATGAACTGGCTGCCTTGCTTGGCGATCGCCTCAGCCTGAGGGACAACGCTCAAGGCGAACACATCGACCTCGTGGGGGAGTTCGCCGCGCTGCCGGTGGAGGCGGAATGCTATCTGTGTGGCCCGATCGGCCTGCTGGAAGCGGCCAAGGCCGCCTGGGCCGAGGCGGGACGACCGGCCAGCCGCCTGCGCTATGAGGTGTTTGGCGATAGTGGCCTCTACCCGGAGAAGACGTTCACCGTCGAGGTCCTCAACCGCGACATCGCGGTGGCGGTGCGCCCCGACCAGACCCTGCTTGAGGCCCTGCTCGGCGCCGGGGTGGAGATGATCTACGATTGTCAGCGCGGCGAATGCGGTCTGTGCGCAGTGCGGGTGGTGGATCGCAGCGCGGCAATCGACCATCGTGATGTCTTCCTCAGTCGCGAAGAGAAGGACGAAAACACCCGGATGTGCGCCTGTGTCTCGCGGCTGGCCGAAGGGCGGGCAGTGATCGACACCGGCTATCGCGGCAGGGCAACCCGCCAGGACGGGTCATTCCCTCTTGTGTGAAATATAGTTATGATACATAACCATATTCATGAGGGAGGAACTCATGCACATCATGGCGACGCCTGTCCGCCCCGTGCGGCTGGGCAACATGGCTGCGAGCGCGGAACGCCGCGCCGACGGCAGCACGATCATTCGGTCGATCGAAACACTCGGGCCCTACCCGCGATCGATCGTCGATGCCCTCAAGCTTTGGGCCGACAAGACGCCCGATGCAGTGCTCATCGCCGATCGCGACGGTGCGGGCTGGCGCGAACTGAGCTTTGGGCAGGTGCGCGACGCCATTCCGCCGCTGGCCCAGTTCCTGCTCGATGCCGGGCTATCGGCCGAGCGGCCGTTGATGATCCTGTCGGGCAATGAGGTCGAACATTTCCTGCTCGGCATGGCCGCCATCTGGGTCGGCATTCCCTATGCCCCAATCTCCCCTGCCTATTCGCTGGTCTCCACCGACTTTGGGAAGTTGAAGCATATTGCCGGCCTGCTGACGCCCGGCATGGTCTATGCCAGCGATGGTATGCGCTTCGCGCCGGCCATCGAGGCCACGCTAGGCGCCGATATCCCGCTGATCGTGCGCAGCAATCCCGCTGCCGGGCGGCACAGCCATGTTTTCGCCGATCTGCTGCAAACGCCTGTCACCCATGCAGTGGCTGCCGCACACGCCGCCATTACGGCGGATAGCGTGGCCAAGATTCTGTTCACGTCGGGGTCTACCGGCCTGCCCAAGGGCGTCATCACCACCAACCGAATGATGGCCTGCAACCAGGAGATGATCCGCACGGCCCTGGCCTTCCTGGCCGACGAACCCCCGGTGCTGCTCGACTGGATGCCCTGGAACCACGTTGCCGGCGGCAGCCACAATACCGGCATTGCCATCTATAATGGCGGCAGCTTCTATATCGACGATGGCCAGCCCACGCCGGGGCGCATCGGCCGCACGCTGGAAAACCTCAAGACGGTCCAGCCCACCTTCTTTACCAATGTCCCCAAGGCCTATGAGTTCCTTGTTGCCGCCTTCGACGAGCATCCCGAGGCGCGCCGCAACCTGTTTGCCCGCTTGAAACTGCTGCAATATGCGGGCGCCGGTCTATCCCAGCATGTCTTCGATGGCCTCGACCACGCCGCCAAGCAGGAAACGGGCCAGCACGTGATGATCATCACCGGCTACGGTTCGACCGAAACGGCACCATTTGCCTTCACCACAACCTGGGTCGTCTCGCAGGCCGGTCACATCGGCCTGCCGGCTGCCGGCATGAGCGTGAAGCTCGTGCCGAATGGCGACAAGACGGAACTGCGCCTCAAGGGGCCAAATGTCACGCCAGGCTATTGGCGCGATGCCCACAAGACAGCAGAGGCCTTTGACGAGGAAGGCTTCTACCGGATCGGCGATGCCGTGCGCTTCGTCGATGCCGAGGATATCGGCAAGGGTCTGGTGTTTGACGGGCGCGTCACCGAGGACTTCAAGCTCTCCACAGGCACCTGGGTCAACTTCGCGGCGGTCCGCGCCTCCGTGATCGGCGCCTGCGCGCCGCTGATCCGCGACGTGGTGCTGACCGGGCTCGATCTCAACTACATCGGTGCCATGATCTTTCCTGATCTCGAGGCGTGCGCCCGGCATGCCGGATTGCCCTCTGGCACCGATGCCGAGAAGATCGTCGCGCACCCAGCGGTGCGGCAGAAATTTGCCGACAATCTCGCCGCCCTGGCGGCCAGATCCACCGGGAGTTCCAACCATGTGGCCCGCGCCACTCTGATTGCGGCGCTCCCGGATATCGACAAGGGCGAGATCACCGACAAGGGCTCGATCAATCAGCGCGCTGTGCGCACCCACCGGGCTGATCTTGTGGCGGCCCTGCATGCCGATCGTCCCGGCCCGAACGTCATTGTTTGCCCATCGAAAGGCACCTGATCCATGAGCAAAGGGCTTCGCCTCACCTTCGATGACGCCTGGCTGCTCGGCGGCGTGCGCACCCCGTTCGTCGACTATCGGGGCGCCTTTGCCGAGATCTCGCCGATCGACCTCGGTATCAAGGCCGCCCGCGCCGCCATTGCACGCACGGGTGTGAAAGCCAGCGACATCGGGCACACCATTGCCGGCTCCATGGCGCAGGCGTCATTTGATGCCTATGTCACTCCGCGCCATATCGGGCTCTATGCCGGGGCCCCCGTCGAGGCGCCGGCCCATCTGGTGCAGCGCATCTGCGGAACCGGACTCGAAGTCATCGCCCAGGCGGCCGATTCCGTTGCACTCGGCCGAGTCGACCTGGCGCTCGCCGCTGGCTGCGAAAGCATGAGCCGCAATCCCGTCGCCGCCTATACCCACCGCAATGGCTTCTCCATGGGCAAGGTGGAGTTCAAGGATTTTCTGTGGGAGGCGCTGTATGACCCGGCCGGGTGCGTCAACATGGGCGACACAGCGGAGAACCTGGCCAAGCAATACGGTATTTCGCGCGAGCGCGTAGACCGCTTTGCAGAGCGCAGCTTCAACCGCGCCATTGCAGCGCGTGACGCCGGCATTCTGGCCGACGAGATCGTGCCCGTAGTGAGCGAGCGGTTTGAGGTCGACACGCTCGAAACGCGTAGCATCACGCTGCCGCGTGGCATCGAAACGGTAGGCGCCGACACGCATATCCGACCATCGCCCTACGAGGTGCTCGCCAAACTGCGCCCAGCTTTCGGGGGCGTTCAAACGGGTGGCAATAGCTCAGCGATCGTCGATGGCGCTGGAGCGATCCTTGTGGCCTCGTCGGCCTATGCCCGCGCCAATGGCCACCGGCCCCTGGCGCGCATCGTCGCCAGTGCAGCAGTCGGTGTACCGCCGCAAGTCATGGGGATCGGGCCCGCGCCTGCCATCCGCGCCGTGCTTGAGGCGGCAGGCATGCGCCTCGACCAGATCGGACGGGTCGAGATCAACGAAGCGTTCGGTGCCCAGATCCTGGCCTGCGTGGACGAACTGGGGCTCGACGAAGACAGGCTGAACATAAATGGTGGCGCCATCGCCATCGGGCACCCACTGGGGGTGACAGGCATACGGCTTGGGCTGACGCTGGCGCTTGAACTTAGGCGCTCGAAGATCCGCTACGGCATTGCGTCGGCGTGCATCGGCGGTGGTCAGGGCATCGCGCTGCTGATCGAAAACACAGAGGCAGCGGCGTGAACATCTCCGGCAAGACAGTCTTTGTTACCGGCGGCGCCTCCGGGCTGGGCGCAGCGACGGCCCGCGCCCTTGTCGGGGCCGGGGCCCGCGCCGCGATCCTCGACCGCGACGCTGCCAGGGGCGAAGCTGTTGCCGCCGAACTGGGCGGGCGGTTCTTTGCCGTGGACGTGGCCGATGCCGCCAGCGCCGAGGCCGCGGTCAGCCAGGCCATCGCGGCACTGGGCACCCCGTCGGCGCTGGTCAATTGCGCTGGTATCGGTACCGCCGGGCGCATCGTGGGGCGTGATGGACCGATGCCACTTGATGCCTTCGAAAAGGTGGTTCGCGTCAACCTGGTGGGCAGCTTCAACATGATGCGGCTCTGCGCCCACGCCATGTCGGTGGCACAGCCAGATGCCAACGGGCAGCGCGGCGTTATCATCTCCACGGCCTCGGTTGCCGCCTTTGACGGCCAGATAGGGCAGGCGGCCTATGCCGCGTCCAAAGGCGGCATTGTCGCCCTGACCCTGCCGGCCGCGCGCGAATTCGCACGCTTCGGCATCCGGGTTCTTGCCATTGCGCCGGGCCTGTTCCTGACGCCGTTGCTGGCCGAACTCCCCAGGGAGGTTCAGGAGGGGTTGGCAGCCGCAATACCCAACCCGGCCCGCCTTGGCCGTCCCGAGGAGTTTGCCGCACTCGTGGCGGCCATGATCGACAATGACTACCTCAATGGTGAAGTGGTCCGTCTCGATGGCGCCTTGCGCATGGCGCCGAAATAGGAGGCGGCGATGTTCACCAACAGCACGCGAGTCGAGATTCAGTTCGGTGACTGCGATCCCGCCGGGATCGTCTACTTTCCCAACTACTTCCGCTTCTTCGACAATGCCACCGCCGCCCTGTTGTCGGCAGCTTTTGCGATGCACAAGCGCAACTGGCTGGCGCACTACGGGATTGCCGGCATTCCCATGGTCGATACCGGCGCGCGCTTTCTGGTGCCATCGCGCTTCGGCGATGTCGTTGATATCAGCTCCGAGATCACCGAGCTCGGCCGATCGAGCTTCGGCGTCAAGCACCGGTTGCTGCGCGATGGCCAATTGGCCATCGAGGCGCATGAAAAGCGCGTCTGGGTGGTCATGGGTGAGGAGGGCAGCATTCGCTCCGCCCCACTGCCTGACGCTGTACGCAAACTCCTCGGTGCCACATGAGCGCCCGCGCAGAAGGACAGTCCATGGCTGACGAGCTGATCATCGAGCAGAAGGGCGCCATCGCGCATCTCACGCTCAATCGACCCGACAAGCGCAATGCCCTCAACGACGCGCTGATCGCGGCGCTTGACGGCTTCTTCGGGGCTGTGCCCCCTGGCACGCGCGTCATCGTCATCTCCGGTGCAGGCGGCCATTTCTCCTCGGGCCTCGACCTGTCGCAGCATGTCAGCCGGCAGCCGCTGGAAGTGATGGCCCACTCGCGCAACTGGCACCGTGTCATGGCACAGATCGCCAACTCATCCATTCCGGTCGTTGCCGCCATGTCGGGGGCCGTGATGGGGGGCGGGCTCGAATTTGGCGCTGTCTGTCATGTGCGTGTCGCCGAGGAGACAGTGCGGTTCCAGATGCCTGAGGGGCTGCGCGGCATCTTCATCGGCGGCGGTGGCTCGGTGCGCATAACCCGGCTTATCGGATCGGACCGTCTGACCGAGATGATGCTCACTGGTCGGGTCTATTCGGGGACGGAGGGCGAACGGCTCGGGCTGGCGCACCATCTGGTCGCCGAAGGCCAGGGCCTGGCAAAAGCCATGGAACTGGCCGAGCGGATTGCCCGGAACTCCCCAACCATCAACGGCTTCATCGTCCAGGCTATCGCACAGATCAGCAGCATGCCGCCCGAAGCCGGGCTCTATGCGGAGAGTCTTGCTGCGGCGCTGAGCCAAACTGGCCCCGATGCAGAGGAGGGGCTGCGGGCGTTTCTCGAGAAACGGCCTGCGGTTTTCCGTTGACGCTCAGCTCAGGCGATCCAGAAGCGCCAGGAGTTGGGAACGGCTGGCTTCGCCACCAAGCTGCGCCACCAGTTGACGCTCCATGTCATCGTGGCGTGCGCGCGCCGCGTCGAGAAACTGCATGCCGGCCGCTGTCAGGTACAAGGCATTGGCGCGGCGGTCCCCAGGGGCCGGGCGGCGCTCAAGCAGTGCACGGTCCTGCAATCCATGCACGAGCGTGACGAAATTGGCCCGCTTGATGCTGAGTATGTCGGCTATCTCGGTTTGCTTGCGCCCAGGATTGTCGGCGATCAGCAGGAGTATCGTGTATTCCGCCGGACGAAGACGCACTTCTTCAAACACCTGCAGGAAACGCTGGAAGACATTCAACTGCGCCCGCCGCAGCCGGTATCCCAGAATTCCCGTTGTCGATTCCGTTCGCAGCGCATCGCTCGGATTGGTCAGATCAGGGTCCATAGGATTTTCGTTTTTTCCGTGATTGGCATGCATTGTTCTATTCCATAGCAATGGCTGCCGACAGCTCCGCGCGCATCCTCGCCTTGCATGACATTGAAGTTATCCCGGACGCGCAGGAAAGCCGACTAGCCCGGCAACGCAACCCCCATTCTATAACCCTGAGGTTATCCTTAGGTCGTGACTTGTCATTTTACAATTCAAGTGGGGCAGCTTCAATATCGGCGGGTAGGGCATCTTCGGACGAGAAATCGTCGGAGAGGATGGGAGGATACATTTTGTTCAAGGACGCATCCCCGCTTGGCCGGCTGGTGAGCCGCCTCGCGCAGGGCATGGCTGTGGCCGGAGGTTTGGCGTTGGTTGCCATGGTGGTTCTGATGACCGCCAGCGTCATCGGACGCGCGCTGATCTTTGCGGGGCTCAAGCCCATCCTGGGCGACTATGAACTCGTTTCAATTGGCATGGGCTTCGCCGTTTTTGCTTTCCTGCCGTGGGTTCACCTCGAACGCGGCCACGCCATGGTGACTATTCTTACCGACAGCCTGCCCAAAGCCTTCAACCGCTGGCTGCTGGTGACCACCGACCTGATAATGCTGCTGGTCAGTGCATTTCTGGCCTGGCGTCAATACGATGGCACCCTCGACAAGCTCCGCTACGGCGAGACGACCCTGCTGCTTGGGATACCGCTGGGCTGGGGCTATGCCCTTGGGCTGATAGGGGCGGTGGTCCTCGTTGTCGTATCCATCTACGTCCTTGGGCGCTCACTCTCCGATGCGCTAGCCCGTCGCGACGAACCCCAGCGGGTCGGAGGAGACCTATGACCCCGATCCTTCTCGGCATCTTGTCGTTTCCCGTCGTTCTGACGCTGATCGCCTTCCGCGTCCCGATCGGGCTAGCCATGCTGGTGGTCGGTATTGTCGGCACCTGGCTGGTAACGGGCACCATCAACCCCATCATTGCCCAATACAAGAACGTCACCTATTCGACCTTTGCGTCCTACTCCCTCTCAGTGGTGCCGTTGTTCCTGCTGATGGGGCAGTTCGCCAGCCTGGGCGGGCTGTCGTCAGGCCTGTTCAAGGCAGCCGCCAGTTGGCTGGGCCATCGCAAGGGCGGCGTCGCCATGGCCGCTATCGGCGCCAGCGCTGGTTTTGGTGCCATCTGCGGCTCGTCGCTCGCCACAGCGGCCACCATGGGCCAGGTGTCATTGCCGGAGCTCAAGAAATACGGCTACTCGGACGCCTTGGCGACAGCCAGCGTGGCGGCCGGCGGTACGTTGGGCATCCTTATCCCACCCTCGATCATCCTGGTGATCTATGCGGTGCTGGCAGAGCAGAACATCTCCAAGCTGTTCATCGCCGCCTTCATTCCAGGGCTCCTCGCTGTCATCGGCTACATCATCGTCATCGCCATCTATGTCCGCGTCTGGCCGGAAGGCGGCGGGCTGCGCGAGCGGGTGCCCTACCCCGAGCGGATGCGCAACCTGCTTGAAATATGGCCGGTTGTTGCCATTTTCCTTGTGGTCATCGGTGGCATTTATGGCGGGCTCTTCACTCCCACCGAGGCGGCAGCCATCGGCGCGGCCGGCACCGGCATCATGGCGCTGCTCTCGCGCCAACTGACTTGGCCCAAGATCGTCAAGGCCATGCTGTCGACGGCCTCGTCCACAGCGATGATCTTCATGATCGTTCTGGGCGCAATGTCACTCAACAGTTTCCTGGCGCTGTCGCACCTGCCCCAGGAGGCCGCACTCTGGGTGTCGTCGCAAGGCTTCAACCCGTGGCTGGTGTTGACCATCGTGCTGCTGCTCTATCTGGTCATGGGTTGCGTCATGGACTCGCTGTCCATGATCCTGCTGACCGTGCCGATCATTTATCCCATCATGTCCGCGCTCGACTTCGGCCTCTCGCCGGACGAGTTCGGCATCTGGTTCGGCATTCTGGTCCTGATTGTCGTCGAGGTGGGGCTCATCACGCCGCCAGTCGGAATGAATCTGTTCATCATCAATTCGATGTCGCCGGGCACGCGGATCACCGAGACCTATCGCGGTGTGCTGCCGTTCGTGGCCAGCGACATTGTAAGAACGGCGCTGCTCGCGGCATTCCCGCCAATCTCATTGTGGCTCGTCTGGGCGTTGTTCTAGGCGCAATCGGAGAGCCTGCGGCCGCGCGTGCAGGAAATGCCGGACAGCATGGGTTCGGGCCGTCGGCCCAAAACTGGGAGGAGACTATGAAGAAAAGGTCCATCGTGCTGGCAGGGCTGTTCGGGCTTGCCATGACCGCTTCGGCGGTCGCACAGGATGTTACGCTGCGCCTGCATCAGATGCTGCCGGCGCAGGCGACAATTCCCGCCAAGGCTATCGAGCCCTGGGCGGCCAAGGTGGCAGAGGAATCGGGCGGTCGCCTCAAGGTCGAGCTCTATCCAGCGATGCAGCTCGGCGGCGCGCCGCCTGAGTTGTTTGACCAAGCCAAGGACGGCGTCGTGGATGTCATCTGGACGGTACTGGGGTATACGCCCGGCCGGTTCCCAAAGTCCGAAGTCTTTGAACTGCCCTTCATGATTCCCAATGGTGAAGAAGGCTCGGCGGCCCTCTACAGCTATGTGATGGCCAATTCGGCCGAGGAGTTCGCTGGGGTCAAGGTTATCGCCCTTCACACCCATGGTCCCGGACTGTTCCATACCAAGCGCCCTGTGAACACGCTTGAAGATCTGAAGGGCATGAAGATCCGCGGTGGTTCGCGCATCATTTCTGGAATGCTCGCCCAACTTGGTGCCGAGCCCGTCGGCATGCCCGTGCCGCAGACGACCGAAGCCCTGTCCAAAGGGGTGATCGAGGGTACCACCGTTCCTTGGGAAGTAACGCCTTCGCTCAAGATTTCCGAACTGGTGACAAACCACACCGGCTTCTCGGGCCAGTACGGTCTCTATACCCAGACCTTCGGCTTTGTCATGAACATGGACAGCTACAACCGGCTGCCGGACGATCTGAAGAAGGTCATCGATGACAATTCCGGTCTGGAGACCTCCCGGCAGTTCGGTCGGGTGATGGATCAGGGCGATGCGGTCGGGCTCAAGATCGCTGCGGATCGCGGCAATACGATCATCACTCTCGACGAGGCCGAAACAGCACGCTGGCAAGCTTCAGCGCAGGCGACCATCGACAAGTGGATTGCCGATATGAACGCGGCCGGGAATGACGGAGCCGCGCTTCTGGCGGCGGCGCGCGCCGCGATCGCAGCCGAAACCAACTGAAGCAGTCTGACACGCCGATGCGGTGGCGGGCGCCTTGAGGTACCCGCCATCGGTTTTCCAGCCCCGAAGTCTGACCCTTTCCCGCAACCGTTTTCTGGCCCGAGCGTCGCCCCAGCACCGAGGCCGCGCCCATCGCGCTTATGCACGAGATCATTTCACGTCTTGGTTGAAACACTGAAGTGATCCAAACCTTTGTTTTATCGCGCTTTCGAGCCGGGAAAGTCATGCAGCTTTCCCCTAAAGCGCTCTGGACCTGCCTCACCGTGCTATGAGCCGTTACGCATGCCGAGCTTTCTCAGCCGGTAGTCGAGGCTCGCCCTGCTCAGCTTGAGGTCACGTGCAGCGCGCGTGACATTGCCGTCATGGCGTTCGAGGGCGGCACGATAGGCAGCACGCTCCAGATCCTCAAATGACCTCGAGTCCGTCGGCGCATCCTCGCGACCATCGTCGGAAAAGGGGCGCTGGTCGATCCGCCCGGTTTCCGAGAGCCGGACAGAAAAGGGCGGCAACAGTTCCGAGCCGCTGAAGAGGTGCACGACGTCAATATGCCCGTCATTGTCCGCATAGACCGTTCCTCGTTCTATGAGGTTCTGCAACTCGCGGATATTCCCCGGATAGTCGTATTTGAGCAGGGCCTCCGTGGCGCGGCGGGTAAAGCCGCGGATATTGCGGCCGTGACGGGCGGAATAAAGCTGAAGGAAGTGCGCCATCAGCAGTGGAATGTCGTCGCGCCGTTCGCGCAACGGCGGAATGGCCACAGGGAAGACGCAGAGGCGAAAATAGAGATCCTGCCGGAAGCGCCCGGCAGCCACTTCCTTTGCCAGATCGACATTCGAGGCCGCTACAACGCGGACGTTCACCGCAATGGTATGGCTGCCGCCGACGCGCTCGATCTCCCGCTCCTGCAGCGCCCGCAGCAGCTTTCCCTGCGCCGAATAGGCCAGCGAGGCCACCTCGTCGAGGAACAGTGTTCCGCCGGAGGCGCGCTCGAAATAACCGGCGCGTGAGCTGGTCGCGCCGGTAAAGGCGCCCTTGTCGACGCCAAAGAGTTCGGACTCGACCAGGTTGTCCGGAATAGCAGCACAGTTGATTGCAATGAACGGTCCATTGGCCCGGGCACTCAACTCGTGCAACTGCCGGGAGAAGAGCTCCTTGCCAACGCCGGACTCCCCCACAAAGAGAACTGTCGCGTCGGTTGCCGCGACTTTTTCCAGCAGATGTCGCGTGCGCATGAAACTGGCCGAAACGCCCACGACGACATCGTTCGAGTCGACCTGGGGGACGAACCCTTCCTCGGCGGGCGCCGCCTGGCGCGGAGCGGCGTAGGTGCGGTGGTTCTTCCAGCCAAGCCCGAAATACTCGCGCTCGGGCGCGTCCTTCTCCCAAGCCTCGGCATTCTGGCCGATGACTGTGCACCGCTTGGCGCCCATGCCCACACATTCCACCTCGCGGAAAATCACCGGCTTGCCGAAGAGCTTGCTCGTATAGCCAGACGGATAGCCCGTCTGCAGCCAGCAGACCGGTTGAGTGGAGACGCCATAGCTCGCCAGATGCTCGGCGGCTTCCGACGAGTCGTCCCATAGGAACTCGCCGAAATAGGTGCCTCTGTCGCTGTCGAACTCGAAGTGCTTGGTGGTGACCTTCACGAAGCCCTCGAGCGTGTGGACGCGCGGGCCGGCCGCCAGCGCATGGGTCAGATCCTCCTGGGGCCAGCGCTTCTGGATCAGCTCGGCATCGCGCACGCCCTGCATGTAGCCGATGCGCATGAACATGGCGCGGGCGGTATCGGTGCCGAAGGCATCGATGATCTCCTGGCGAATGCGGCCAAGGACTGAGGACTGCATCAACACCACGCGCTGATCATTGAGCCATATGCGCCCGTCGCCCAGCGCGAAATGCAGCACTTCGGTCAGGTCTTCGAAGGTCGGAGACGCGCTGGTCCCCAGCTCGCTGCTGGCACCGCGGCTGATGATGCCCCTCGCCTGGCGCGATGCCTCGGCCAGCGAGATGAGCCGATCCGCCTTGTTCATGCTTCATCCTCCGC
The DNA here is from genome assembly GCA_027487555.1 of Hyphomicrobiales bacterium. Classification (GTDB taxonomy): domain Bacteria; phylum Pseudomonadota; class Alphaproteobacteria; order Rhizobiales; family Devosiaceae; genus Devosia_A. Next base: position 176,209 of record JAIYDI010000047.1, on the reverse strand, counting down.
GTTCGAATTCATGATTTCAGCAGTCACTTCAGCACGTTTTCACCAAATCAGTAAATCCATTCCACCGTCACCCGCTCGGCCTCCTGTCGCGCTTCGCCCGCATGTAGAGCTAAGTCCCTCATGCGCAAGGCTTTGGCAGTCCTGTTGTCCATTGGCGCGCCAGTCGGCACAGCGCTGGAGCCATATGGCATGAGCCTTGCAACTATTGGCCCAAGCCCGTTTGAGGAAGCGGGCGTGGGAGGACATCGACCAATCTGGTCCTGGTGAAGAGGGCGTCGCAGGCGGATGTGCTTGCGCGCCAGCGCCTTCGGCTTGCCCTCCGGCTGGCCGTTGTCCCTGCACGCCTGCTCCTCTTGTCGCGGCAAGCCGGCGCAAGCCGGCCGGAAAGATCAGGCCGCACGGCCGGCAAAAGGAGGAGCACGACATGAACATTCAGAGCCCAAATTTCATTGCTGTCGAAAAGTGGACCGGCAAGGCGCTGTTCAGCGACTGGCAGTCGACCGCAGCGGGCGCCATTGAGGTGCGCGATCCGGCGACCGATGCGCTGCTGGCCAGCGTCGGCCTCGGCGGTCCGGCCGACATTGCCCGCGCTGCGACGGAGGCGCGTCAAGCTCAGCGCGCCTGGGCAAAGACCCTGCCGACAACCCGCGCCGCTATTCTCAACAGGGCAGCCGACCTGCTGGTCGCCAATGGCGAGGAACTGATTGGCTGGATCATGCGCGAGAGCGGCTCCATCCAGCCCAAGGCCGGCATCGAGATCGAGCATGGCGCCCTGTTTATCCGCCACGCCGCCAATTTGGCGACGCAGCCCATGGGCCTGGTGCTCTCGGGCTTTGACGACCGCACCAACTATGCCCGGCGTGTGCCTCATGGCGTGGTCGGCGTCATCTCGCCCTTCAACTTCCCGCTTGTTCTGTCGGTGCGCGCCATCGCGGCAGCGCTGGCGCTGGGGAATGCCGTCGTCCACAAGCCTGACCCGCGCACGGCCATCAGCGGTGGCATCATCATCGCCCGCATCTTCGAGGAGGCGGGCCTGCCCAAGGGCGTTCTGCAGATCGTGCCGGGCGGCGCCGATGCCGGCGAGGCGCTGTGCACCGATCCCAACATCGCGATGGTGTCCTTCACAGGTTCGGCGCGCGGCGGGTCCAAGGTGGGCGAACTGTGTGGACGGCACCTCAAGAAGGTTCAGCTCGAACTGGGCGGCAAGAACGCGCTGATCGTGCTCGATGACGCCGATCTCGATATCGCCGCCTCCAATGCCGCCTGGGGCGCGTTCCTGCACCAGGGTCAGATCTGCATGGCGACCGGCCTGATCCTTGCCCATGAGGCGATTGCCGGGGGGCTGACCGAACGACTGGTGGCCAAGGCCAGCCACTTGCCAGCAGGCGATCCGTCCTCGGGTCGTGTCGCTCTTGGGCCAATCATCTCCGACGGCCAGGTTGCGACCATTCAGGCCATTGTCGACGACGCTGTTGCCAAAGGAGCCAAACTGCTCGCAGGGGGGCGCCATGATGGCCGGTTCTATGCGGCCACCGTGCTTGATGGCGTGACGCCGGGCATGCGCGCCTTCGAAGAGGAGATCTTCGGGCCAGTCGCCTGCATCGTGCGCTTCGGCTCCGATGCGGAAGCCGTGGAGATCGCCAACATGTCCGAGTACGGCCTTGCCGCCGGCGTGATCTCGGCGGCTGTCGGTCGCGCCATGGCGCTGGGCGAGCAGCTCAACGTCGGCCAGCTCCACATCAATGATCAGACGGTCAATGGTGGCCCGTTCGCACCCTTCGGTGGGCGAGGCAAGTCGGGCAACGGCAGCCGGATAGGCGGCCCGGCAGACATCGAAGAATTCACCCAGTGGATGTGGATCTCGGTGAGGGACCAGGCCTCGGCCTATCCGTTCTGATCCCTGCAGCAAAAGGAATATTGTCATGAACCTTTCAGGCAAGACTATCGTGGTGACGGGTGCTTCGTCGGGCATTGGCGGTGAAGTTGTCCGGCTCGCCCGCTTCTCGGGCGCGCGCGTGATCGGCCTCGATCGCAACGACCCGCTCATCAGCATGGATGGCTTCGTCAAGGCTGATCTTGGCGATCCGGCCAGCATCGATGCGGCAGTCAAGGCGCTGCCCGGCACTTTCGATGGCCTGGTCAACGCGGCCGGAGTGCCCGGGACAGCGGCGAAGGATGTCGTCGCACGCGTCAACTATCTTGGGCTGCGCCACCTGACTGAGGGCGTTATCGACCGCCTCAACCCCGGCGCATCGATCGTCAACTTCGCCTCCGTGCTGGGCGCTGAGTGGCCGCAGCGACTGGCCCAGCACAAGGAACTGGCCGGCGTCTCTGGTTTCGCAGCAGGCGAGGCATGGCTCGCTGCCAATCCCGTACCGCAGGAGACCTGCTACCAGTACTTCAAGGAGGCGCTGATCGTCTGGACCTTTGCAAAGGCCCAGCAGTGGTTCCTCAAGTCCGATATCCGCATGAACTGCGTTGCGCCCGGACCCGTCTTCACCCCGATCCTTGGCGACTTCGTGACTATGCTGGGCGAGGCTCGCGTCGCCGCCGACGGCCCGCGCATGAAGCGCCCCGGCTTCGGTGACGAGATCGCCCCGCCTGTGACCTTCCTGCTCTCCGATGATGCCCGCTGGATCAACGGAATCAACCTGCCGATCGATGGCGGGCTGGCCTCGACATACATCTGAGGAAGATAGTCATGTCCAAAGAGCAGCTCGCTTTCATCCTCAAGATGAGCGCAGAGAGCCCACCACCCGCGCAGCCAACTCCGGCGCAAATGCGCGCGTGGTTCGAAGCGGCCAATGCGCGCACGCCCGCCGCCGAAGGCGCCATGATCGAGAGTGTCTCGATCGGGCCCTGTGAGGCCGAACTGATCCGGTTTCCGGGCGGCGACGCCCGCAGGCTGGTGATCTACTACCATGGCGGCGGCTTCATGTTCGGCTCGCCCCGCACGCATCGCATGATCACCACGCACCTCGCCAGGACCAGCGGTGCCACTGTGCTGAGCGTCGACTATCGGCTGGCACCCGAGCATTCCGCCCCGACAGCGCATGATGATTGCTATGCCGCCTACCTGTGGGCGCTCAACAATGGCTACGCGCCGGAAGCGGTGGCACTGAGCGGGGATTCGGCCGGTGGCAACATGGCGCTGGCCGCGGCCGTGCGCGCCCGCGACGCCGGCATCTCCATGCCGGCCTGCCTTGTGCTGATGTCGCCCGCGCTGGACCTTGCCCATGATGGCGAGTCCCACCGAACTCTCGCTGATGCGCCCATCGTCAATCGCGACACGGCAGGCTGGTTCAACAGGGTCTATGCCGGCGATGGCGACCTCAGATCGTCCAAGGTCACCCCGTTCTACAGCGACGTTTCGGGGTTGCCGCCGGTGCTGATCCATGTGGGCACATGGGAGCTGCTGCGCGACGACAGCATCACAATCTCCGCGCGCATCAATGCGGCCGGCGGCCAAGCGGAACTCAAGGTCTGGGATGGCATGTGCCACTCCTGGCAGATGTTCGCGCCCATGCTCGAGGAAGGCATGGCCTCGATCGAGGAGGCTGGTGACTTCGTCCGGCGGCACATCGCCTGACCCTTTCTTCAAATCTGGCGGATCGGTTGGGAGGCCGATCCGCAAGGCGCTCACATCCAGGGAGGAAACAATGAGCATCTACAAGACCCTCAGCAGCAATGGCGTCACCCGGCGCAATTTCATCAAGACGGCGGGTGCGGTGGCGGGCGGCGCAGCGGCGGCCCTGACGATTCCGGCCAGCGTGCGGTCGGCCTTCGCCCAGGGCGACGAGGTCATCCGCGTCGGCTTCATCGGGCCACGGTCCGGGCCGCTGGGCGTGTTCGGGGAAGGTGACGCGTTCCTGATCGAGCAGTTCAATCGCCACATGGTCGATGGCGTGCAGGTGGGTGGCAAGCGCTATGGCATCCAGCTGGTGCTGGCCGATACCCAGTCCGACCCGGTGCGCGCCAGCCAGGTGGCCAAGGACCTGATCAACGGTGAGGCTATCGATCTGATGCTCGCCTCCTCGACACCCGAAACCGTCAATCCGGTCGCCGATGCGTGCGAGGCCGCTGGAGTGCCCTGCCTGTCTACCACAGCGCCCTGGGAGGCCTTCTATTTCGGCCGCGGTGCCAAGCCGGGCGAGCCCTCGCCCTTCAAGTGGACTTATCACTTCTGCTTCGGTGTGGGCAATTTCGCCAAGCTCTATGCAGACCAGTGGAGCAAGGTAGAGACCAACAAGAAGGTCGGCGTGCTGCTGCCCAATGATGCAGACGGCAGCGCCATTCGCGGCCTGCTGCTGCCGGAGCTGCAAAAGGCCGGCTTCTCCGTCGTCGATCCCGGTCCCTATGAGAATGGTACCGCCGACTTCTCTACGCAGATCAACCTGTTCCGCGACGAAGGCTGCGAAATCTTCAACACGTTCCCCTTCCCGCCGGATTTCCCGGTGTTTTGGCGCCAGGCCGCACAGAAGGGCCTGGCCCAGCAGATCAAGATCTGCCAACTCGCCAAGGCCGGGCTGTTTCCCGCGGAACTCGAAGCCATGGGCTCGCTCGGCTACGGGCTCCATGCCGGCGCCTATTGGCACAAGGATTATCCCTTCAGCTCACCGTCGACCGGGCTGAGCAGCCGTGCCATTGCAGCGGGCTACGAAGAGAGCGTGGGCAAGCAGTGGAACCAGCAGGTTGGCGCCAACGCGTCGCTGCTCGACGCCGCCGTTGCCGCGCTCTCCAGCGCCAGCAATCCCAAGGACAAGCCAGCCCTGGCGCAGGCGCTTTCGGTGCTCAAGACCGAGACAGCCGTTGGATTGGTCGACTTCACCGCAGGCCCGGTGCCCAATTGCGCCACCACCGGCCTCGTGGGCGTGCAATGGGTCAAGGCGGCCGAAGGCCCATGGGCGTTTGATCTGCCCATCGTTGCCAATGCCGACAATCCGCTCGTACCCACGACCGGTCAGATGACCGCCTATACCGTGCAGGGCTGAGCAATGAGCGGTGAACCGGCAATGGCCACGCCCATGCTGGCATGCACCGGCATCGACAAGCGTTTTGGCGCCTTCAAGGTTCTGAACGCCGTCGATTTCTCGGTCTCCTCCGGGGAGGCCGTGGGCATTGTCGGTCCCAATGGCGCCGGCAAGACCACGCTGTTCGGCGTGCTGGCGGGGGCCATTCCCCCGTCCGGCGGCTTGGTGCACTATCGTGGTGTGGACCTCGGTGGCGCCGGCGCGGCGGCCCGCTGCCGCGCCGGTATTGCCCGCACCCACCAGGTGCCCAGGCCGTTTCTGGGTCTGTCGGTTTTCGAGAATACCATCACCGCCGCGCAGTTCGGGGCAGGTCTGACAGGCCGTGCGGCGGCGGACGCCGCGGCCGAGGCTTTGGAGCGGACCGCCCTGCTGCACCACGCCAACCGGCCGGCTGCGGCGCTGGGCCTGCTTGATCGCAAGCGGCTCGAACTGGCCCGGGCCCTGGCGACAGGTCCCCGGGTCATCCTGCTTGACGAGATTGGCGGCGGGCTGACCGAAGCCGAACTCGGTCTGCTCATCGCGTTGATCGGCAGGCTCAAGACGGACGGACTGACCATCGTTTGGATCGAGCATATCCTGCATGCCCTGCTCAAGGTGATTGACCGACTGGTCTGCATGAGCGCCGGAACGGTCATCGCCGCAGGTCATCCCGATACGGTCATGGCCGACCCCGAAGTGCGGCGGGCCTATCTGGGGGGGAACATCGCATGACCGCGCTGGCAGTCGAAAACCTGGTGGCCGGACATGGCCTGCTGACCGCGGTGCGAGATGTCTCGTTTCGCGTCGACACCGGTGAGGTGCTTGGTGTCATTGGCGCAAACGGCGCCGGCAAGACCACCTTGTTCCGCACGCTTGCAGGCGTCCATCCCGCCACATCGGGTGCGATCACACTCGATGGGAACGATGTCGGGGCCCTCTCAGCCTCGCGCCGGGTCAGCGCCGGCATCGCCATGGTACCGGAAGGGCGCCGGCTGTTCGCCGACATGACCGTGCGGGAGAACCTGCAGGTCGCTGGCGAGAACGGCCGCCCCGGCGCGTGGACGCTGGAGACCGTGCTGGATGCCCTGCCATCCCTGGTTCCGTTGCTCAAGGCCCTGGCCGGCGGGCTGTCGGGCGGGCAGCGGCAAGCGGTGGCCATCGGGAGGGCGCTGATGAGCAATCCCAAGGTCCTGCTGCTTGACGAGGTCTCGCTCGGGTTGTCGCCGGTCGCCATCGAGGGACTTTACGAGCAACTGGCCGGACTCAAGACGCGCGGTGATACGGCGATGGTGGTAGTCGAGCAGGATCTCGATCGCGCCATGCAGTTCTCTGACCGAGTCATCTGCCTGCTCGAGGGGCAGGTTGCGCTGGCGGGCCGGCCACAGGCGCTTGGCAAACAGGCGATCACCGAAGCGTATTTTGGTCTGGCGCATGGGAGTGCCGCCAATGCTTGACACAATTGTTCAGGGCATTCTGCTGGGCGGCTACTACGCCATACTGGCGGCCGGGCTGTCACTGATGTTCGGCGTGGTACGCTTCATCAACCTTGCCCATGGCGACCTGGCCATTCTAGGCGCCTACCTGGTGCTGTTTGCGGTCGAAGTCCTTGGGCTTCCCCCGTGGTGGGCAGTGGCCGCCGTGCTGCCGATCATGGCGCTGCTGGGCTGGGTGCTGCAGGCAACGCTGTTCGCCCGCACCATCAAGGGCGGCTTCCTTTTGCCGTTGCTGACGACATTCGGCCTGGGGGCCGTGCTGCAGAACGGCATGTTCGGCCTGTTCGGCTCGGATTCCAAATCGCTTGGCAATCACATCGGCAATCTCTCCTGGGCCAGTTGGCAACTGCCCTTCGGCATCACAGTCGGACAGCTGCCGGTGATCACCTTCATTGTCGCCGTCACCACGCTCGGCTCGCTCCAACTGATGCTGAGCTTTTCGGCACTGGGCCGTGCCATCCGCGCGACAGCCATCGATCCTGAGGCTGCCGAACTCAGCGGCATTGACGCGCGCGCCGTGCATCGCGCCGCTGCCGCCATCGCCGTTGCCCTGGCTGGCCTGGCTGGCGCCTTTCTGGCCATGCGTGCCCTTATCAGTCCCTATTCCGGTCCTTCCCAGCTGATCTTTGCCTTTGAAGCCGTCGTCATCGGCGGCATCGGTTCGCTCTGGGGTACCCTGATCGGCGGCATCGTCCTTGGCCTGGCCCAGAGTTTTGGCGCCACTGTCTCTGCCCAAGGATTCCAGCTTGCGGGACACCTGGTGTTCCTGGGCGTCCTGGCGGTCCGGCTCTATCTGGCCCATGAGCGCAATCCGGGGGGCTGGCGCGCCGCTTTGCGCCTGCCGCGACGACAGACTGCAGGCGCAAAAGCGAGCGAGGAACAGTCATGACCGCCTATCAGGTTGAGCGCTGGACAAGAACGGGCAAGCTGACAATTGCGGCGGGCGCGGCAGTGCTGGTGGTTCTTGCCATGCTGCCGGCGGTCGCGAGCGGCCTGTTGATCGACAAGCTCACGACCCTGTTCATCTATGTCCTGCTCGCCGTGATGTGGAACTTGCTCGCCGGCTATGCCGGTCTGGTGTCGGTCGGCCAACAGGCATTCTTTGGGGTCGGCGGCTACCTGGCCTTGCGTCTGGTCGATGCGGGGATGACGCCCTATCTGGCGCTGGTCGTGGGGGCGGTGGGCGCCGGGCTCGTCGCCATCCCGATTTCCTTCTTTGCCCTGCGCCTCAAGGGCGGGGAGTTTGCGATTGCCATGTGGGTCATCGCGGAAGTCTTGCGCATTGTCGTCATGTTTGATCCGCTGGTGCAGGGCGAAACCGGCACGTCCTTGCTCGCACTCAATGCGCTCGATCCAGACTTGCGGCGCAACCTCACCTACTGGCTTGGGCTGGGAAGCCTCGCGCTCATGCTGGTCGCGACCTACTGGCTGCTGCGCAGCCGCATTGGCGCAGCGGCGCAGGCCATTCGCGACGACGAAGAGGCGGCTGCGTCCATCGGCATCGATGTCATGCGAGTCAAGCAGATCATCTTCGTGTTGGCCGCCTTCGGTTGCGCGCTGGCCGGTACCATCTGGTTGGCCAGCGCCATCACCTTCCTGCCGCGGACGAATTTCGGGGTCCAGTGGACGGTGTTCATGCTGTTCATGGTCCTGGTCGGCGGTCTTCGAACCTTCGAGGGCCCGATCATCGGGGCAGTGATATTCTTCCTGCTGCAAACAACACTTGGCAATCTCGGCGTCTGGTACCTTACCGGATTGGGGGTGATCGCGGTCTGCTTCGCGCTCTACCTGCCCGCGGGACTATGGGGGACCTTGCAGCAGCGTACCGGTATCGATCTGCTGTCAGTGCGGGTGCTGCTCACGCCCTTGGGAGATCGGCCGCCCCCAACCAGCCGGAGACGCTGAGGCGACAGCCCGGCAGTCAAGCCGTCCAGCTACCACCAGGTGTCTCCGCCGTTCCTGCTCCGGTGCCGTCGGCAACGGACTCGCCTGCCGGACCCTTGCAGCAGTGACGTGAAACCGGTTGGGCAGGGCGGTCCGTTCAAGCGGTGCCTGCCTGTATTCGGCAGATCGGCACGACGAGGAACACGCCGCAAATCAGGCGCTTGATCATGCCGGCCAAGGCGACCGCAACGCCGGTTCGCACCTGAGGTCTGGCACGGGCGAGACTCCCCCGCCTCATCGCATAGAAGAGGCGCAGCATCGCGCCAAGCAGGGCAGGGATCGGCGCGGTGACGACACCGCCGCGCGGCGCGTGCGCATGACGGTCGAGAACAGGGGCCGCCTGCACAAGCCCAGCGCCACGTTGAACCGCCGGCTTCACCGACCCTAGCCCAAAGCCCCCGGCGGAACGTGGGTCGCTCCTGAAAGACCCTTTGCATCCAAAGGCATCTTGGCTCGGTCTCCCCAAAACCGGCATCAGCTCAGTCGCGCCATTCTGGATGGGTCTCTGCTGGCCGCGGCCGCTCAGCCGAGTTCTAACGAGCAGACGCACTGGACCGTCATTGGAGTGCAAGCTTCCCTCAAGCGGACTTTCATTCAGGAGAATTTGTTGGCAACGCAGCTGCTCATATATGAACGCGCGGTCCCGGTATCCCAGCAGCGTCATCGTGACTGGTATATCAAGACCGGCAGCGACTATGGTTTTGCCTCCAAGGTCAATTCCGTGCCTGTCGTGGCCGCGGAGATCGTTGTCGCCTCGCAGACCTATCCGGTCGTGTTCGCGGGCGACACGGACGTGATCCCGGTTGTCCTGCTTGGCATCAGGGATGGCCAGAACCTCTACGTGAACGAGAGTGGTAGCTGGGATTCCAAGTATATACCCGCTTTCGTTCGGCGGTACCCGTTCGTGTTCTCCTCAAACGACGACGCCAAGACGTTCACGCTCTGCCTCGACGAGGACTGCGTCGGTGTGAACACGGAGGGCAGGGGCGAGCGGCTGTTCGACCAGGACGGCGAGCGTACGCAATACCTGAACAATGTGCTGAACTTTCTGAAGGTCTATCAGGCGCAGTTTCAACGCACGCAGGAACTGTGCAAGAAGCTGGCGGATCTGGACCTGTTCGAGCCCATGCAGGCGCAGGTCAAGCTCAAGACCGGCCAGCAACTGACATTGGGCGGCTTCAAGGTCATCAATCGCCTCAAGCTCAAGGCACTTCCCGTGGAGACACTGGGAGAGTTGGCGCGCGCGGACGAACTGGAGGCAATCTATGCCCACCTCGCTTCGCTGCGCAATTTTGGCCCGATGGTCGAGCGCATGGGCGCCAGCGGAACGGCCGAGGGCGCAGCCGCAGATCTGCCGGATTGAAGCGAAAGCTGGCGGCGGGGGACTTCTACACGCTCATGCAAAATGCCCCCGCCTGATCTGGCGCTCAGTTCAAGGCGGCCGTTGAGCGGGCTCTGGCGCCTTGGCCAGAGATCTTGGCCAGAGGTGAAACTGAATGATTGCGACTTGTGCTGTGGGGGTGCGGGTTGGCGCTGGCGGCGTATGCGCCAGGGGTTGTGCGTAAGACGTGACTAAGCGGGTGCTGAGGGTGCCCTCGCTTCAGCCTGCAGGTTGCACCCGAAAGGTGCGGAGGTTCCAGCGCATCCGGCGCGTATGGACCAAGGTTATGGAGAGTTGTCTTGGCGCATCCTTTCTCGTCGCTCGGAATCTTCGGGCGTCCGAAAAGCAGGCACGCGGAGCGAATCCCGAGCGCGCGTTACGTGCCCAAGAACGGCCTCAGGTCGCGCGTCGGCAGACCAAGCGCCGGCGACCGGATCGTCTTTGACGCCCTCGAGCCGCGCCTGCTCATGAATGCAGATGTGCTGGCACTAAGCCTGGCCCTCAACCAGGATGACGGTCTCGATCATGACGTGATCGTGCGGCTCGTGGAGGAGTTCCAGCAGACTGAGATCCAGTCGATCAGTACCCAGCGTGTCGAAATCCGTGACCGGAACGGTGATTCACTGCTGGCTTTTGGTGACCTCGCCGCGATTTCCTCGATCTCGATTCTGGGCAGCAGCGGCAACGATACCCTGACCATCGACGCCGACTCCTTCGGCGGCGCCACCCTCCCGTCGTTCAGCTTCGACGGCGCAGCCGGCACGGATCGCATTGTCTTTGACACTGCCGATATCGCGACATGGGTCATCGACGGGACAGATAGCGGCCGCGTCGGCAATGTTAGCTTCACCAATACCGAGAACCTGACCGGTGCGGCCAACAACAACGATACTTTCGTCGTCGTTGATGGCGGCGCGGTATCCGGCGTCATGGATGGCGGTGCGGCTGGCTATGACACGCTCGAGCTCCGCGACAACTTTGCCAATGTGCTGTACAGCCCGGTCGGCGCGGATTCCGGCAGCTTTGTCGCCGATGGCTCGACATTCGTGTTCGCTGGCCTTGAGCCGACCCGGCTCCTGAGCCCGAGCGCCACGTTCACTGTCGACCTCAGCAGCCATACAGATGCAAAGGCGCAGTTGCGCCAGACCACCGTAAGCGAGGACGGCTCTGATGCATCCTACGCGTTCGTCGTCGAGCCGGTGTCTGACGGCCCGGTCTTCGAGAAGGTGTATTTCAACGCCCCGGCGACGGCACTCGTGGTGCTTCTTGGCGCCGGTGACGACCAGTTCACCATCAGTGATGTCGGGACACACAGGACATTCGCCCTAACCGTCACCGGGGGTACCGGTGCTGATGAGGTTAGTATCAACGGCAATGTCGGGCTCAGCGCGCGGGACCTCACGGTCGACGCCGAGACGATCGTCGTAGCGGCCAGCGCCGTGCTGAACACCGGGGGCGGGGCTCTGTCGCTGAATGCCGTGGCGACCGCCGCAACCGGCAGCGGTAACGCCAACGCAACCCTGTCGGTGGTCGCAAGTGCGGCTTCGTCGATCTCCATCGGCGCCGGAGCGGCGCTTTCGGGCGGTGTCGTCACCATCGCGGCTCACAGCACAACCACTGGCGACGTGGTGGCGAGCGGAACCGACGTCACGACCGCCACGGTGACTGCCGGGGCTACCGCGACAGTCAGTGTGCTGGGCAATATCGTAGCCACCGCGGCACTGGTGATTACTGCCGAGATCGACGTCGATGTGTCGCTGACGGTCAATGGTGGCGGCGGCAGCTGGATCGTGCTGGGTGACCCGCTCGACGACATCACCTTCACCTCCATCAACTCGGCGACTGTCGCGGTTGGGGCAGTGCAGCTCAACGGCGCGACGGTGAAGGTTGCAGCCGACACGGATGTCGCCGTCGACGTGGTGGTCAGCGACATCACGCTGCAGGGGCTGGCCTTTGGCAGCGAGGACGTGGCAATCGGCGCCACCGTCACCAACATAACGACCGTCACCGTCGATGGTGCGGCAAAGATCGACCAGACCGGCAGCGGCACGATCGCGAATAGTGGCGGTGCATCCGTGCTGGTTTTGGCCAGCGACATCACTGATTTAGCCCTGTCACTCACGGCTGGCAGCGGTATCTACATTCCGATCGCCAGCGGCATATCGCTGCTGATCGATGCGGTGACACTGAGCACAACGACTGATCGCACAACCGAGGTTGAGCTCGGGGACGCCGATTCTGTCGGCCTTGCCGGCTATTCGATTGCGAACCCGACCATCGAGAGCGCAGGCCTCGTTGCTGTCCGGGCTGCGAGTTCGGGCGATATCGAGGCGGTGGCGGAGACCGACTTCGTTGGAATTGCGAAACACAGCGCGACCGAAAACACTAGGGTCCGCGGCAAGGGCGTGAGCATCGAGGGCAGCTCGGTGGAGTTGGCGTCGACTGCATCGACCGATTTCGTGGCCATCGGCAAGCAGGCCACCAATCTGGTTGGGGGCGCAACAGTCGCCAGCCTGTCCCACGGCGCGATTGCATCGGCCGGCGGCGTGATCCTCTCGGCCATCGACGATTCGACGATGATCGCCTGGGCAAAGCCCTCGACGTTCACGCAGGCACAGATCGAAAGCAACGCCAACGGGATTCTCATTCCCGAATTCGCGCTTGAGCACGCCTATGCGGTGAACCTCGTCAACAAGGCGGTGAACGCCCTCACTGAACAAGCCGAAATCGACGCCCAGGGCAACGTGGAGGTCGTGGCGAGCCGGGAGCTGAAGCTTGCTGCCTATGGCGAGGCGACCAGCATCATCGCATCGAACTCGTTCTTCGACACCTTCCTGCTAACCGCTGCCGGAAGCTTCGTCATCAATGGACTGCAAGGCGATGTGGCGGCGCAGATGGTGTTGTCCGACGTGACGACCACCGTCGCCGGCGGGCTCTCGGTGAGCGCCACCGAGGGCTCGGTTCTCGACGCCAAGGTCGAGACCCAAGCGCAGACCAAGGACGGCAATGGTGCAGCCCTCGCAGGCAGTGTTGCGCTTACGCTGATCGGCTGGAATATCGATGACGTAAACGACAGCGCCTTGGCCGGCAGCATTCTGACCGGCACGCTCGACACGCTGATGGGCACCAGCTTCTGGGCCACCGAGAACAAGGTCGATGTCGAGGCCAAAGTGGTGTCGACTTCCGTCAGCTTGGTCGGGACGCTGTCGCTCGTGGCTTCTGCCGCGACACAGGCAAACACCACCGTCAGCAACGTGTCGCGCATCAACGCCGACAAGGCAGGTGGCGCCAAGAGCGGCGCGGTCGGCGGCATCATTTCGGGCTCGCGCGTCAGCCAATCCGCGACGGCATATATAGACAACACCGACCGGCCGCTCGCTGACATCTTGGTCGGCGGCACCCTCCACGTCACGGCGAGCGATGACGCACTGATCTATTCGAACGGCAAAATCGTCACATCGTCGAGTTCGGTCACCAATGGTGGCCTGAACATGCTCGAGAACTTCATCGAGGACCAGCTGAGCGCCCACTACACGGCGACCAAGGACCCGGTGAGACAGGTGGTCAACCTCAAGTTCGGCGATACCGTCCAACTGTCGGACGACTATACCAACGCCTATGACTACGACACAGAGGCGGACTTCCCCCTCTCTTCCCGCATAGAGACGGTGCAGCCGAACCAGCAGGTACGCATCGCCGACTTCTATACCGCCGGCGATGCTGCCTATGGGGACGTCTACCGCTTTATCGGCACCGAGCCGCTGGTCGAGGTTGATCTGACGCTACTCGACTATGCCAGTGAGCCGCTCTGGGTAAAGAGCACCGGCACGCAGGGTTCGATTTACCGCTACATGGGTATCGAGGACGATACGGATCTCGACCTCAACGCCACCGACTACACCAACAAGGACGTGTGGCAGGAGATCGTCGAGACCTCGATCATGCCGCAGGGCGTCAGCTTTCGCGAGTCGCCGTCACTGGCGCTGGGCGGCATCATTGCACTGAACAATTTTGCGGGCGGCGCTGAGGCATATGTCAAGTCTGCCGACGTGTTGGCAGGCTCTGTTGTGGTTGAAGCCAGCGAAAGCAGCGTCATCGTCTCGAAGCTGGATTCCACCGCCTCGGCCTCGGGTGGATCCTCATTCACGGGCATGGGTCTGGCGTTGGCAGTCAACGCGGCGATTGCCACCAACATCATCAACGGCAGCGCGCTGGCGTCGATCGTCTCGTCGGATGTCGAGACCAATATCGGCGATCTGTCGCTCACCGCATCCAACGACTCGGCGATCATCGCAGAGACCAAGATCGCGACCAGCACCTCCTCGAACGCCGCGGGCATCGTGCTCGCCTACAACACCATCGGCTGGTCGGCAGACAACCTGCTTTACAACACCATCGACACGCTGATCGGTGTGCGTGAGGACAATGTCGACGATTCCGACGTGTTCGGTGATGCGAGCGCGGTCCGCACCGAGGCGTTCATTTCTGGCTCGAATATCGACTCGGCCGGTGCCGTGCTGATCGAGGCGACCTCTACGTCGCTGATAGATGCCACTATCAGCAATGATGCGACGTCGTCCCCCGTCGCCTTCATCGCCGCCGGCGGCACAACCGTCTCCGCTTCGCTTGCGAGCAACAAGATCGCGACCGGAGTGAAGGCCTATATCGACAATGCCGGCGCCACCACAGGTTGGGAAATAGCCGCGGCCGACGAGGTGTCTCTGTCCGCTGCCGACGCTTCGACGATTCTGTCGTCGAGCCAGCTCGGCGCCATAGTCGACACCGCCAATGACGGCGGCGCCGGAATCATCAACCAGTTTGCCCGCACGTTGATGGACGCCTATGTGGCGACCACGAAATCGGGCGTGCAGAACCTGATCTTCGGCGATCGGATCTATGTGGCCTCTGACTTCGCCGATGGGGCCAAGCGTGGCCAGACCTACGAGTTCATGGGCGACGCCACGGCTGGCGCCAATGTGAACATGGCGACGGTCAACCTGGACGATCTGTCGCTGTGGAAGCAGATCGACGAGACGACGCTGATCTCTGATTCGGTCGCTTTTGCGGGTCTGTCGGCCCTTGGAGCCGCGGTCGGCCGCAACCTTGTCGGCACCTCAAGGGCGATCTACGGCCTCGTCGACCGCAACGACGTAGACAACTCGGCCTCGGCCTATATCGTCGACACGACGGTAACGGCGGTCGAGGTGGTGCTCGCTGCAACCAATAGCGCACGCATCAGCGCCACCGAAAACAGCAAGCTCAACGCCAAATCCTCCTATGGCGGAATCATCGCCGTCAACGCCGTGCGCGCCAATGCCGATGCCTACCTGCTGCGCGCCGATATCACCAAGGATATTGGTGAGGTGTCGGTGAGTGCTGAAAATGCCGTCGAGCTGAACGCCAGCGCGCATACCTCCAACGTCCCCGATGACGGCGAGGCGTTGAGCTGGGGTTCCGCCTCGATCGTGGTCGCCCTGAACACCGTTGGCTGGCAGCCCACCGATCTTGGCCGCCAGGCCGCCGACGCGATCGTCGGTTCGGACTATCTCGAGGACGAAGCCCCGTCGACCGCCGTCGCCTATATTCGGGATAGCGCTGTCGTTGTTGCCGGTGACGTCACTGTCACCGCCACCAACGCAGCCGCCATCGGCGCATCGACCGGCGCCACAGTGGTTTCGAACGCGTCCCAGGACCTGCTGTTCTTCAGCAAGTACGGAGCCAGCGGCACCAGCGGGGCGGGTATTCTCGCGGTCAACAAGGTGTCGGGCTATGCTGAGGCCTATATCGACGAGACTGACGGCCAGACGACGACAGTGACTGCCGCCGGCTCGGTCTCTGTGGCCGCAAGCGACGAGGGTGCGGTCAGTTCAGAGATCTCCCTAGTTACTGAGCAGGTTACTGCCAACGACCTGACCGGTCTTGCCCCCATCGTGGCGCAATTGGCGCCGAAGGACTATGTCTACACGACCCGCTCGGGCGCGCAGGAGGTCTACTCGGGCACCAATGTCCGGTTGGCCGATGACTACAGTGTCGGCGGCGTCGGCGGGCGAATCTACCGCTATATCGGCTCGGCTGTTGCTGACGACTACGACTTGCCGGAAACCGACCTCGACTATCGCGCGCCCGTCGATCTGGGTGCAGTCGACTACGCGACCGACACAGTCAACTGGGAACTGGTTTCCGAGGGGGAAAGCGCGGTCGAGGACTTCCTGCCTTACGTCGGAAATCTCACGGATTCCAACGCCACCGCGGTTGGAGTCACCGTTGCCTTGAACGACGTGCGCGGCGGGGCGAGGGCCCTGCTGACGGGCGCGACCGTGACTGCCGCAGACGTGACGCTGAGCGCCGTGGAGCAGGCGATCATCGCGTCGCAACTGACCAGTACCGTCACCGCGTCGGGCGGTTCGGCGCTCGGCGCGGGCGATGTGATCGCCATCAACGTTCAGATCGTTTCGAACATCGTGTTGGCGACTGCCGAGGCTGCCATCACTGACGCCGTGGTCGTCGCGGGCGGCGTGACCGATGTGTCCGCCACCAACACCTCCGTTACGGACGCCCGGCTGCACAGTGCGCTGAAGTCTGGCGAAGATGGCGGTGCCGTTGCGCTGGCCTTCAACTCTATCGGCTGGGCGCCGTCCAACATCCTGTTCAATACCATCGACGGTATCATCGGGGCACCCGAGATCGCCGATGCTTTCGGCGGGCAGGACGCGGCTGCGACCCGGGCGTCGATCGTCGATTCGGATGTGGATGCCGATGTCATCGGTGTGTCCGCGAACGGCAGCGCCGCGATCAACGCGACGATTTCAAACGCGGCAGCCTCTGAAGCATCCGCGCTGTATGGCGCAACAAGCGCTGCCTATGGCTTCACGATTGCCACCAACAAGGTGAATGCGATCACCGAGGCGTTCATCGACAACGGTGACGTGGAGGTAGATGTCGACGGCAATCCCCTGCGCTCGATCCGCGCCACAGACACGGTGTCCGTTTCGGCTGTGGACGACGCCAGCATCTACTCGAACACCAAGCTGGTTGTCAGTTCCGGTACCACCAATGACGGCGGCTTCGGGGCAATCACCGAGTCCATCAGCGATCTGGTCGATGCAGATTGGGACACGACGCCGGAAGCTGGCGAGACCACAAAGGTCCGTGACATCAAATTCGGCGACCGTGTGCGCTTGTCCGACGACCTGCTGGAGGCCGACTACGACACCGAGGTTGTGTTCGGCGACCAGTCCAAGACAATTGCCATAGAGTACGGTGCGATTGTCGAGATCGGCGAGGATTACCATCCGGGTATGGGCGTCCCCGGATCAGTGTATCGCTATATCGGCAGCGAACCACTCGACATCACTATCCTCGCGATGGACGCTGAGGGCGATACTGAAGACTTCACCGACACCGACCTGTGGGTCGAGATCAGCGGCACCACCGGCAGCGTCTACGTCTTCATGGGCGAAGATGCGCTGGGTGAAGACCTCGACCTGCGCAACACGAACTACAACAACCGCGCGTTGTGGAAGATCGTCCCCGAGACGGACATCACCGGCGGCGACTATAACCTGAATGTCTCGCCATCGGAATCGCTTGGCGTCGGCGGCGCTGCGGTGATGAACATTGTCAGCAGCGGTGCTTCGGCCAGGATCGTCGACGCCAAGGTCACTGCCGTGACCGTAACGGTCGAGGCTGCCGGTACGCAGTCGCTTATCGCCAGGCTCGACAATAGTGCCGAAGGTGGTGGTACGTCAGCCGGCGGTGTCGGCGACACCAGCTCGTATGGACTGAGCTTCGCCACGAACGTCGTGCTCGGCTTCACCTCCGCCTATATCAGCGGGTCCGACATTACCGCAACTGTCGATGTGGCGCTGCAGGCGAGCAATACCGCCCGGATTGAAGCCGAGGGGCAGCAGTCGGTCGTGTCTGGCGCACACGGCGCCCTTCTGGCGTTCAACACAATCGGGTGGAAACCCCAGAACCTGCTGTACAATATCGTTGATACTGTCGCGGGCGGCTCCTTGATTGCCGATGCGACGGACCTGAAGCAGTCCGCGCTCACAGAGGCCTATATCCTCGATTCGACCGTCACCGCGGGCGGTGAGCTGAATGTGGAGGCTGTCAACGCCGCCAACATCCTGTCGAAAGTCGGCACCGACGCCACCGACCACGCGGTGCACCTCTACAATACCGGCGCCGGAGCCTTTGCCGCCATCATCGCCAGCAACATGGTGGCCAGCGGCAGCAGCGCGCGGATCGAAAACTCGACGACAGTCTCCGAGGGGGTGCATCTTTTCGCCGACGAAACCTCGGCCATTCAGGCGCTCAGCAACATCGAGGCCAGTTCCACGGCCACCAACGACCTGGGCGCCGGCCAGATCAACAACCTCTATAATTCGTTCAAGAACAGCTACAAGTTCACCACGTCCTCAGGCACCCGGGAGATCATCTTCGGCGACCTGCTGTTCGTGCCGGGCGTCGATGGCGAAGGCGACCTCTACAAGTATATGGGGACGACGCAGACGCTAGATCTCGGCGGGGCGCTCGATTTCACCGATATCGGCCTGTGGAAGAAGGTCGAAGATACGACGGTCCTGCCGCCGGCCATCGTTAAGACCGGGATGCAGGCGGTGGGCCTCAGTACCGGCGATGCCGAAGGCGGCGGTCTGCTCATCAGCCGCAACGATGTACGCTCGGACACCAAGGCCTATATCCTCACTTCCAATGTCGATGCCGGCCAAGGCGCGGCCGAAGTGATTGCGACCGGTCGGGCGTTCATCGAGGCCTCCGACACCAGCGTAGTGGCGGGCCAGGGTTCTGGCGCCATCGTCGTGGTGACCAATACCGTGCTGGGCGAGGCGGAGGCCTCAGTTGATCGTTCCGCCGTCACGGCCGTGGGCGACATCGTCGTGCGTGCCGAAGCAGACGCCAGCATCAGCGCCACAGCGCTCGGCGCAGTGCACTATACCAAGGGCGACGCGCTCGGCGTGGTCGCGGCGTTCAACACGGTCGGCTGGGCCAGCCAGAACGTGCTGTTCAACGCCATCGATACGCTCATCGGTTCGAGCGAAATCGGAGATGCGTTCTCGGGCGAGACACCCTCGGGCGCTACTGCTTTCATCCTCGACTCCGTGGTTGCTTCCGATGGCGCCATCGCGGTCGAAGCCGACGCAGCGGGCAGCATCACCGCGGTCACCGGCAGCGAAACCACCGCCACGAACGCCAACGAATTCGCCGTCATTGCCAAGTTTGGCAAGTCAGGTCAGTCGGCCGGCGCGCTGATCGCGATGAACAAGGTGTCTTCGCGCGCCAATGCCTATATCGACGATGTCGTGAGCGCGGTCGAGCCGACGACCGGCTCGGACCTGACCTCCGTGACCGGCGCCGGTGGAGTCTCGATCTCCGCCGATGACCAAGCCTTCATCGATGCGTCGATCAAGGTCAGTGTCGAATCGTTGACCGCGAACAACGTCGACGCGCTCAAGGATGTGCTCGACGCGCTCGGTGCCGATACCTACTACTACACGAACCGTTCCGGCACGCAGACGCTGGAAGAGGACGACCTGGTGATGGTCGGCAAGCTCCCGGACGGCACCGAGTCGGCGGAGTACGGCAAGGTCTTCCGCTTCCTCGGCGAGGATGCCCTCAGCATCGACCTGTCTTCGATTGCAAGCTTCGACGATGACGCACGGTTCGTGCAGGTCGATATGGCGGCCTGGAGCGACATCCTGTTTCCGGAGATCGGCAACCTCACCGCTTCTGATAGCCAGGCGCTTGGTGGCATGGTCGTGCTGAACGACCTCAGAAGCGGTGCCGATGCGTATATAAGTGACGCAACTGTTGTCGCCAGCACGGGCGACATCGTGGTCTCGGCCTCCGAGGCGGCGACGCTATCGGCCTATGCAACCTCCAATGTCAGCGCCTCTGGCGGTTCTGCCTTTGGCAGCGGCGACGTTGTGGCGATCAACGCCCAGATCGTGACGAACCTGGTGCAGGGCAGCGCCTCGGCTCGCATCGAAGCGGCGAATGCAGATGCGTCCGCAGGATCCGTGCGCGTGGATGCCGAGAATGTCGCGCGCATAGATGCGCGCCTCAAGTCCTCGACCCTGACTTCTGGCGGCGGCGAACAGTCCGCTGGCAGTTTTGCTCTGGCGTTCAATTCACTTGGCTGGAAGCCGCAGAACGTGCTCTTCAACGCGCTCGACGCGCTGATCGGCGACCCGCAGCTGGCCAACGCGTTCGACGGCTCGAACCCGATCGCCACAATTGCCAGCATCGTCAATTCCGACGTGAATGCCGGCGTTAATGTGACGGTGACGGCGCTTGGCGCCACACAACTGAACGCCACCATGAGCAATGCAGCCGAATCCGCCGCGTCTGCCTTGGCGAATGCCTCTGGCAAAGGCTTTGGCGGCATCCTGTCGTCGAACAAGGTCAATACGCTGACCCAAGCCTATATCGACAACTCGGGAGCACTCAGCGGCGCTGCCATCACCGCCGGCAACGACATCAGCGTCGAGGCAACCGACGCGGCAGGCATATTCTCGAACTCCAAGATGGTCGCCTCGTCGACCACCACCAACGATGGCGGGGTTGCCGTCATCCAGGAAACCATCAACGACCTCGTGGCGGCCGACTACGACTCCGTCGCAGACAGCGATGGCACCAAGTTCCGCGACGTGACGTTCGGCGACCGCATCCGGCTCGACGACGACTATGCCTCCGTCGAGCACACAACGGCTCTGGACGGGTTGGATGAAGACAAGATCGTGACCATCGAAGTCGGCGACGACGTCGAGGTTACGGAAGGTCACGCGGCCGGAGGTGCCGAGGGCAGCATCTATCGCTATATCGGCGCGGCGGCCTGGGAAGACGTCGACCTCGTCGGGGTGGACTTCACCGAAGATACAAAGTGGCTGGAAGTCGGCGGCAAGGCCGGCGGCATCTATGTCTACATGGGCGTATCCGAGAGGGTCGACCTCGCTAACAACTCATACCTTGACCTAGACTACTGGAAAGAAGCCCCCGAGAGCTCGATCATCCCGCAGGGCTACAACGTCACCGATTCCGACGCGCTGGCCATCGGCGCGCTTGTGGTGATGAACCAGGTGAACGCGAAGGTCGAAGGCTATATCTCGGACGCCATCGTGACCGCCGCTGATGGCGATGTTGCGATCGTCACCGAGGAAACCGCGACGATTCTTGCAACAGCCGACAGCGCCGCTTCTGCGTCGGGCGGCAGCGCCTATGGCTCGGGTTCGGTGATTGCGGTCAACGGCGTGATCGCCACGAACGTGGTGCTGTCAGAGGCACGCGCCTACGTCGGCAACGATGCTGCGCTGACGGCGGCGACCGGCGACGTTTTGGTCGATGCAACGAACAGTTCGGCGATCAACGCCACGAATCTGTCCGCCACGACCTCCGGCGCCACCGCAGTGGGCCTGACGCTGGCGTTCAATTCGATCGGCTGGAACGCGCAGAACTTCCTGTTCAATGCCGTTGATGCGCTGATCGGCGACCCGGCAATCAGCGAGGCCTTCGACAACGAGAACCCTGCCCTTACCGAAGCCTATATCCTCGACGCCAGTGTCAGCGCCGGTGGCGATATCGACGTGACGGCGACGTCGACGGCGCAGATCGAGGCCAATGTCTCGAACGACGCGACGTCCGCCGCCTCCGCGCTGTATGGCGCCAGTGGCAAGGCAATCGGCGGTATCATCACGTCCAACATCGTGAGCGCCGAGGCCAAGGCCTATATCGACAACGTCGTCGACGGTACTGAACGCGTGGATGCGGGCGGCACGCTGCGGGTTGAGGCCATGGACGACGCCTCGGTGATCGCCGACACTGCGATGAAGGCCCAGTCGACGACGAGCAATGACGGCGGGATCTCGATCGTCGGCGACCTTCTGCAGACCCTGCTGCTTGACTACAAGTTCACCACCAGTTCGGGCGTGCAGGATGTACTGAAGGGCGATCTTGTCCGCACCAGCGACGGGAGCCTGTACCAGTATCGTCCGGACGATGTGGATGATGCGCCGCCTCCGGCCGTCAGCTTCAACCTCGGCACGACAGACTTTGCGACAGCGGTGGACTGGGTTCTCATTGACCTCACCGCGCTCGACACGTTCGAGCAGATAACTGGTTTCATGCCGGCGCTGACCAATTTCAGCGCCTCCCAAGCGGCGGCGGTCGGCGGCATCATCGTGCGCAACGATGTGCGCGGCGGCGCCGAAGCCCAGATCAAGGAAGCCGTAGTTACCGGCGACGACGGCATCACCGTGCGGGCGACCGAGAGCGCCGTGATCACCTCGACCAACAAGAGCACGTCCGCTGCAGCGGGCGGCAGCGCCTTTGCTGGTGGCACCAGCGCGGCTGTCAACGCCATCATCGCCACCAACAACGTCCTGTCAGGCGCCACGGCTACCGTCGTCGACTCGTCAGCGACCGCTGCGGCTGGCGCTCTGATCGTCGATGCCGACGATATCGCCGCCATCACGGCCTCGATAGAGGCGGATACACGTGTGGTCGGCGGCGGCACCAATGTCAGCGTTGGCGTTACGCTGGCCTTCAACACCATCGGTCTTGAAGCGCAAAACTTCATCTTCAACATCGGCGACACCTTCGGCGCCGAGATCGGCAATACCGACCCCGTCAAGGTCGTGGCGTCGATCGTGAACTCAATCGTCACCGCCGGCTCGATCAGCGTCACCGCAGATTCTATGGCCAGTGTCGAGGCGGATGTCTCGAACGTCACGATCTCGCTCGGCCTGAACCTGGGCGGCAGCAACATCTCGGTCAGCATCGGCGCCATCATGGCGCTTAATCGTGTCGCAACGGATATAGCTGCCTTTATCGATGGCAGTTCGACAAAGACGATCACCGCTGACAATGGCGGCATCACTGTCCGCGCCACGGACGAATCGACCATAACCTCGACGCTTTTCGCGGCTTCGATCGGCGCGTCGGTTTCCGGCAGCGGCGCAACCCAGGTCTCGATCGGCCTCGGCATTTCCCGCAACACCATCGAGAACAATGTCGAGGCCTATATCGACAATGTCCCGACCGCCAACGCGGCCGGCGCGGTAACGGTCGAGGCGCTCAGCACCGCATTGATCGAAGCCGAAGTGACGGCCGTGGCCGTGGGTGTTTCCGCGGGCGCGGGCACCTCGGCGGCCGTCGGTGGTGGTGGCGCAACCGCGTTCAACACGATCTCCGGTTCGACGACAGCCACTATCGATGACACCGCGCTGACCACCACAGCGGGTGGCGACGTCATGGTGAACGCTGCGTCTACCGCCAATATCGACGCCACGATTCTTGCTGCCGCAGCGCAGATCGCCATCGGCGGCGGTAACGCCGTAGCCTTTGCCATTGGCGCTTCGCTCGCCTTCAACATGATTGGCTTCCGCAATCTCTCCGACTCCGAGGGGGAGACTGTCTCTGCCGCAATCAAGCGCTCGAGCGTCAACGCGGGTGGCCATCTTGCCGTCACGGCCGCGACTACCATGCGCATCGATGCGAATGTCGCAGCGGCTTCGGTTGCATTGGCGGGAGGCTTCTCGAACGGCGTGGCGTTGTCGGGCGCCGGCGTCACGTCGCAGAACCGGATCGGCATCTCCACCTATGCCGGCATCGACGGCGACGGCGCGAACGGCATCATCGCCAACGCGGTCACCATCAGCGCAACCGACGATTCCGAAATTGCGACCTTTGCCGGAGCCGCCGCCATTGCCGCCTCGCTGGGCGGTTCGAACGCGGTTGCCGCTGGCATCGCAATCTCGGTGGCGCAGAATGAGATCGACAGTTCCGTCGAGGCGTCAATCAGGGCAGCCGATACCGGCGTTACGTCCCGCTTGAACGGCGCCCTCAGCATCACGGCCGAACAGGACGCGACCATCTCGGCGCAGGTTGCCGCGGCAGCCATCACCGCTGCAGCAGCTCCCACGGCAGCCGTTGCGTTCTCGGGCGGCGGAGCTGCGGCAACCAACGTCATCCTCGGCTCGACCAAGGCCTTCATCGACAGCAGCATCCTCACGTCCGGTGGAACGCTCTCGGTGACAGCGCTGAGCAACTCCGAGATCGAGGCGCTGGTGCTCGCCGCGGCGGGGTCGATCAGCTTCGGCGGTACGGCGGGCGTAGCCATCGCCATCGGCGCGGCTGTAGCGCTCAACTCTATTGGCTACACGCTCGACGAGACCATGTTGACCTTCGCGGTCGAGGCATATTCCGCCAATTCCCGCATCAACGCGGCCGGTGCCTTCTCTCTGACAGCGCTGTCCGATCAGAAGATCGACACCTTGGTGCTCGCCGGCTCGGTAGCTGCGTCTGGCGGCGGCACGGCCGGCATCGCCGGTGGCGGTGCGGGCGCCGCGGCGCGCAATCTTATTTCTGTCGCTACCAAGGCCTATATCGATGGCGACGGCAGCAGCATCGGCGGCATTGATGCGGCTTCCGTTTCGGTATCCGCAACCGATGATTCGGCCATCGTCGCCAATGCTGGCGCAGCCGCCATTACCTTGGCCATTGGTGGCACTGGCGGCGGCGCGATCTCCGTGGGCGTCGGCCTCGCCTACAACACCATCTGCAACAACGTTGCCGCCTATATCGACAACGTCAATGACACCTTGGACGTCGTTGGCGCGGTTACGGTCAGTGCCACCCAGTCGGCATCAATCGATGCTATCGCGGCAGCGGCGGCGGTAGCCCTCGCTGGCGGTGGCACGGTCGGCGTTTCGGTAGCGGGTGCTGGCGCCGAGGCGATCAATACCATTCTTGGCGACGTTGAGGCCTATGTGGCGGACAGTGTCGTCGAAGCCGCCTCCCTATCGGTCACCGCAAGTGGCACCTCGGAAATCGACGCCACGGTGCTGGCCGTGGCGGCGTCCGTGTCCTTCGGCGGCGTAGCCGGTGTCGCGCTTTCGGTCGGTGCGTCGCTTGCGCAGAACCTGATCGGCTATTCCGGCACAACCCGGGTCGGCAACGACATCAAGGCCCATACCAGCAACTCACGCGTGGACGTCGCCGGGGCCCTGCTGGTCCAGGCGACTTCCGCTCAACTCATCAATGCGGTTGTCGCCGCAGGTTCGGTGGCGGCAGCGGGCGGCGGAACCGTCGGCGTCGGCGGAGCAGGGGCGGGCGCCAGCGCACAGAACAGCATCGGCGTTGACGTCAGCGCCTTTATTGATGGCGACGGCACTGCCCTTGGCGGCATAGATGCCGGCTCGGTGGCAATCTCGGCTGCCGACGGATCGATCATTCTCGCCGATGTTGGCGCAGCCGCCATCGCGGCGTCCATCGGCGGCGTCGTCGGGGTGGCGGTGTCCGTCAGTGTCGGCCTCGCCTACAACACCATAACCAACAACGTTTCGGCCTCTATCGACAACGTCGACGATATCATGGACGTGGTTGGCGCGGTGACGGTCAGTGCCAACCAGTCGGCATCGATCGATGCAGTGGCGGTGGCTGCTGCGGTCGCTATCAGCGGTGGTGGGGCGGTCGGCGTTTCTGTGGCGGGTGCCGGTGCCGAAGCAACCAATGATATTCGCGGCGACGTGGTGGCCTCTGTCGAGGACAGCGTCATCGATGCCGGCAGTCTCTCCGTCACCGCGGCGGGCAATTCCGAAATCGACGCGCTTGTCTTGGGAGTTGCCGCTTCGCTCTCCATAGGCGGCGTCGTCGGCGTCGCGGCCTCTGTGGGCGTGGCGCTGGCGCAGAACCGCATCGGCTACGAAGGCGACACGCGGACTGGCAACGACATCAAGGCCTATGTTGCCAACAGTTCGGTCGATCTTGTCGGTGCCATGCTTGTGCGGGTGGACTCGACCCAATCTGTCGATGCCACAGTGGCAGCAGCTTCGGTTGCCGTTTCGGCGGGCACCTTCGGCGGTGCCGGCGCCGGTGCAGGTGGCAGTGCGCAGAACCTCATCGGCGTTGACGTCGAGGCGGCGGTAACCGGCGACGGCGCCAGTGGTATCGATGCGGGTTCGATCACCGTCGCCGCCTACGACGGCAGCAGTATAGACACCTTTGTTGGCGCCGCTTCCCTGGCTGCGTCGTTCTCCATCGGCGGCGCTGCGTCCATCGGCGTGGCACTGGCCAAGAACATCATCAACAATACCGTAAGCGCCAGCATTTCTGGAGCCGATACCGGGGTCACCGCCGGGTCGGTAACACTGCGGGCCGAAGAACGTTCGATCATCACTGCGGTCTCCGAAACCGCGAGCGTTGCGGCTGGCCTGATCGCGGTTTCCGGTGGTGGCGCAGATGCGCAGAACACCATCATCACAAACACCAAGGCGAGCATCACAGCCAGCAAACTCGGTGTGTCCGGTGCCATAAACATATTGGCGCTGGATGTGTCTTCCAGTTCTGCCGAGACGTTGAGCCTGTCGGTTTCGATCGGTATCGGTGTCGCCGCCGGCGGCTCGCTCGCCACCTCTTCGATCATCAGCGTGGTGGACGCTGAACTCTCGGGCGACATTGAGGCAGGGTCGGTCGTTCTGCTCAGCCAGGCCAAGCCACAGGCCTTTGCCGAGGCGCAGGGCATCCATGCCGGCGCGCTGGCCGTAGGTGTCTCGAAGGCAATCTCGACCGTCGACACGACTGTGACCACGACGCTCGGCGGCGCCATTACGGCGCGCAGCATCAGCGCGACCGCAAACCGCGACCTGGCGGACGCCAATGCCCTATCGGCGGAAGCCGAGGCCAACGGCTCTACGGGTGGTCTCATCGGCGTGGATGCGACGATCACAGAGGCGACGGATTTTTCAGACGTAACCACTCAAGTGTTGCACGGCGCGGTGCTGACCGCATCGGGCGCCGTCGTGCTCACCGCTGCTGGCATTACCCGCCAGCGCGCCACTTCGGACAGCACGGCCGGCGGCCTCATCGCAGCGGGCATTACAAAGTCGACCTCGCTGTCCGACTCCGAAACCTACGTCACAATCGGCGACGCTGACATCTTCGCCGGCTCATTCAAGGCGGTGGCGCGCTCAACCGACCGCACCGACACGGTTGCAACCTCGGGCGCCGGCGGCGTGCTTGCCGGGGCCGCAGCGGCCCCGACATCGACCAATCGCGCCACTACGATCACCACGGTGGGCGAGGGTGCCAACATCGATGTCAGCACCAATCCCTCGGCGACCGGCAAGGTTGAACTCGTCGCCGACCATACCGGCAAGGTCGAGGCCCGGGTCATCACCAACGCCTACGGTGCCCTGTCGGGCGCCGGCGCCGAGGCAGAGAACCTGATAACTTCCACCGCAGACGTCGTGTTTGCGGCCAATTCGCAGGTGAAGGCTCGCGCCATCTCCGCCGACGCCATCAACCGCGCCTACAAGACCGGAACCTTCGACAGCAGCGGCAACTGGACCGACTCGATCAACGGCACCACCGCCGGTCTGATCAGCGGCGCGGGCGTCATCACCGAAACCGATATCGTGCTCGATACGCGGGTGTTCGTGAATGACGGCGCATCTCTTACCGTCATCGGCACCAGTGGCGACGTGGCTTTGCGCGCCACGAACTACGTGTTTGTGCGCGACAAAGTCTCCTTCACGACGGGCGGCGCGCTTGCCGGCCTCGGCGCCGAGTCGCATGTCGACGCAACGCATCTGGTCGCAAGCGTCATCGTGGGCAATGGCGTCACCATCAAGAGCACCGGCAACATCCTCATGTCGGCCCGCAGCAGCGGCGACCTGCAGAGCGCCGTGAACTCGGAGACGTATGGCGTCGGGACGGTCGCCGTGACGGATGTGACGATTGATGTGCGTCCCACAAACAGCGTGATCGTTGGCACCGGATCGGGCGGCGGCACCACCCTCGAAGCGCGGGGCGATGTGCTGCTGTCGGCGGGCACCGACACCGAGTACAACCGCGACCAGTACAAGATCGATGCGCGCGCCGATGCGTTCGCCGGATCGGCCATCCCGATCGACGACATGGATGTGACCGCCTGGCTGCTCCAGAACAACAACATCGAGGTGCGCTCGAACGTCACGATCAAGTCGGCGCGTGACATCAAGCTGCATGCCGAGCGCTACGGCTTCGCCGACATCCTTGCCAAGGGCAAGGCGACGAACTGGACGACTGCCGTTGGCGGCGCCGTCGACAGCTTCTTCGGCGGCAATCCCGAGGCGCTCTACACCGGCGACCAACTCGCCAGCGCGCACGGCACCGTCGTGGTTGATGGCGCGTTGTTGACCGGCATCGAGCGCAACCAGACGCTCACCGTCCTGGCCATCCTGTCGCTTGACGTGAACAGCAATCCTGTTGGCGTTCCGCCGAGCGGCAGCGCAGTCAAATTCAAGCAGTTCGGTTCGGGCACATCCGGTTACCGCGTCTACTATTCCGGCACCGACCAGGATGGCGACGGCATCACCGACATCACTTTCACCACCTCGGTGCAGTTGGTGAAGGACTCGCTGACCAAGGCGCTCGAGGATGCCGAGGCGCAGCTCAAGCGCTATGCTGGCGTCAACCGCGGCCCGAACGGCGAGCCAAGCATCCTTGAGGTGTTCTACGAAGGTGAGATTGCTCGCCTGCAGGTCGAAATGGAGGCGTCCGGCCTCTACAACCGGGTGCCGGTTTACCAACTGGTAGGCGGCAACCTTGTCCAGCGTGTCGACGGCAATGGCGACCTGATGTGGGACTTCATCACCCGCGAGCAGGAAGCGATCACCGTGGTGGTCGATCCGGTCTACGCTGCAGCGGGCAAGATCGACATCATATCCGACCAGTTGAGCGGCAATGGCAGCTTGAATGCGCCCGGAGACGCCAGCGTTTCGATCGACAACCAGACCGCCGCCTTCATGACCATCAAGGGCGTGCAGATTCCGGACAACAATGGCGGTGTCTTCTTCGTTGGCGACAGCGTCACCAGCGACATTGAGGGCGCGGGACGCACCATTGCGGCGGGCAACAGCTTCGTCACCGGCAGGAACTCGACCAACATCACCAACGAGCTCAAGCTTGAAGGCGGTTTCGGGGTCGTCGACCATCCAGCCGCCCGGAGCGCGAACTTCAGCGCTCTGGTTGGCCCGAGTGTCGTCAACGATCCGTCGATTACCATACTCAATACGTTCAACCGCAACACGCTGACGACCGAGGACCTGCCGCCCTGGCCGGGACTCGATATCATCGGAGACGTGATCAGCCGAAACGGCACCATCACCATCAGCACAAATCGTGGCGCGATCGGTGCACCGGGCGGAGACATCACCATCACGGCCGACGTCCGTGGTCGCGAACTGAATATCGAGTCCGGCGGCTCGATCAACATCAACATGCCCACGAGCTACGCAGTTGGCGGCGATATCTATGCCAAGCTCGTCGCGGCCGGTGTCACCACCAATAATGGCCTCAACGCCGCATCGTCGGACGCCGCCGTAACCAATGTTCTGACGGGCCATGTGCCGGGTTCGCCGAACCTTTATGGCGAACGGGTCACCATTCGTTCGCAATATGTGAACGTCAACGGCCTGATCCAGTCGGGTCGCGAACAATATACACTGACCATTGGTCAGGCGACGATCGATGAGATCGCAGACATCAAGGCTTCGGGTGCCACCGGCTTCGTGGTTCTCGACAGCCTGACCAGTTCCGGCTTCACCGTGCGCTACGATGTCGCAAATGACCGCATCCAGGTTGAGGAGTTGAAGGTCGCCGGGGGCTATGTCGAGATCGAGGGCAATGTAATCTCTACCGGCAATGGCGAGATCCGCGTGCTCGGCGGCTATTCCGACGTTCAGATCGCGAACAACACCAGCTACGACATTGTCATAAAGCGGCTTGACGCTGCAGATCGCGGCGTCGGGAAGGTGATTATCAAGGACCCCTCGAAGGGGGTCTCCAGCGGCGCCCCGCACGCAACGATCTACCAGCGCAAGTCAGACAATTCGGGTTACGAAAAAGTCGAGACGGGCAGATCCACGACGGGGATCAGCGCCTCGACCGCGTATGCTCCGACGACCGGCTGGCGCTACGCGTATTCGGTCGGGCAGGAAACCTTTACCCGCCAGTTCACCACCCAGTCGACCTCCGCCTGGCTGGGAATCGACGCCATGTCGCCAGACCCGGCCGACTCCAGCTGGGGTGAAACGCAGAACGTCGACGTTCCGCAGATGATGGAAGAATCTGCGTACTACTTCGTGGATGCGGCCAAAACCTCGGATGCATACATCTATGGATCCGCGGTTGTGCCGGTCGAGCCCGAGAAGGTCAGTCTCGTCAGCCGCAGCGAGAAGAGCACCTGGTACGGCAAGAAGACCTACACGACCACCTGGGTTAAGGAGACTCACAACCAGACAATCGCGACGCACTCGGTGAAGGGCGACTATGGTATCGCCGTCAACTTCCTCGGTAGTGCCACCGCCGATATCGAGATCGACTCGAAGTTTGGCGGCAGCGTGCTGATCGCCGGTCCGATCCTCAACAGTTCGGGCACCACCGACATCGACACCAACGGCGCCATCGTGGCGCTTGGCACTCAGGGATGGGTAGCCGGCAACAAGGTCGTGCTGAAAGCTGGCAGCAATATCGGCATCGCCGCGCCCGATGCGACCAACCCTGATGTGGTGGTCAGCGACTACGCGCTGGTTGTCGATACCGGCGACGCAGGCAGTGCCGGAGCTGGCCTCAGCGCCACTACAACCAATGGAGTGATCAACGTCTCCGAAATGTCCGGCAGCCTCGCCGTGATTTCGGTGTCGGCTGGCGGCAATCAGTCGGTGTTCCTCACGACCCCGGCCAACATCGTCACGGCTCTAAAGGTGAGCGGGGGCTACGAATCCGGCAAGATCAAGGGCGGGGCAGTGACGCTTGTCGCCAAGAGTGGCGGCGTGGGCACGGTCAATCAGGATGTGCATCTCGACAGTGGCGGGAGGCTCCAGGACAAAGTCAACATTACTGCGAGGGACAACGTCCGCATCACCGAGGATTCGGGCGACCTTGTGCTGCAGAGCCTGTCGACCAGCGGCGACGCATACATCACCGTCACCTCCGGCAACCTTATCGACGGCGACGATTTCGCCGAGCGTGACGAGCGCACCGAGCAGCAGTTGCTCAGCGGCGTCTGGTCCGACCTGCAACTGACCAATGACAGCGGCGCTCAGGACAAGATTACCGAGACGATCTCTGCGCTCGAGAACGTCACGACTCGCGACTACCACACCTACTGGCAGTGGCGGAACGAACTGGTCGCGGAGGGGCTCGACCCCGACGATGTCAGCAATCCGTCCTTCAAGGTCGCGCTCGGCGACGACGAACGCGACTATCTCGAAGGCTACTACACCGAGTTGTTCACCGCGCAGTCCGACGCGGATCCGACTGCGTATCCGCCGTCCGAGATCGAAGCCAAGGTCGCCGCGGCGATCTCCACCCTCGAAATCCAGCGTACCAACAAGTACAAGACGCTGTATACTTCGTTCTTCGAGAGTGGCGTCGAATACAATGAAGACTATGCCTTCGTCATGGGGCAGGCCGAGCGCGATGCCTACATTGCCAAGACCTTCAAGGTTTGGACCGAGGAGGAACTGCTCTTCGCGTTCAGCGCCGGCCTTTTCAAGGCGGCTTCGTCCACGACGGTAGTGGTCGAGAACGACAACATATCGGCTCGCTCGCTCACTATCTCCGTGGTGAACGGCAATGTCGGCAACCTCGAGGCGAACCTCGTCATCGACCTCGTCACCGCTCCTGGCCAGACGGTGCAACTGACCGACACCCAACGCATCGCGCTCGCGGCCGCCGAACGGCAGGACGTGGTCTTCCTGTCGGCGTCGCCGATGAACGCAACGGTGAACATCAAGTCCACCACCGGCACCATCACCCGCACATCCGGCGACACCTTCGGTAACGTTCAGGCGGGCGACATGCTCTACCTGTCGGGCAATACCGGCAACTCGACCGAGGACGCCCGCTACTACACTGTACTGAGTGTTAGCGGTAACACCATCACGCTGAATATGACGGGCAGCAACCTGAAGCTTTCGGCCTCGGAAAACGCCCGCGCTGTCACCATCGGTGTGGTCGTTGCCGATCCCAAGAGCCCGCCGATCGGCAAATCCGTTGTTGCCATGCTGATCTCGAACCGCGAGGACATCGACGTTTCCCTAGTTGAAGTTCTGACGGCCACCGCGTCCAAGAACATCTATCTCGGCTCGGGCGGCTCGGTGGAACTGAGCAAGGTCACGGCCGGCAATGACGCCACCGGTCAGGCCCTGCGCATCAAGGCTGATGGCGGCCTGATCAATGGCCTGTCCGACGGTGGCGTCAACGTCCAGGGCAAGGATATCGTGCTTGAAGGCGGCGATGGAACGGTCGGCTCGCAGGCCGCCCACATCGTGGTCAAGGCCCTCGGAGCTGGCGGGCTGACCGCACGCGCCGAAGGCGACGTATGGATCGATACCGTCGGCGACATGCCGGTGGAAATGATCTACTCGGCCAGCGGCCAGATTCAGCTCTACGCAGCTGGCGGTTCCATCACCGATGCGCTCAATACAGACTTTACCAATATCAGCGCCCGCATCATCGTGCTGAAGGCGGATGGGTCGATTGGTTCGTCCGACAATTATGTCGGCATCGATCTGCTTGGTACCCTCTCCGACAGCGACCGCTGGAACGCCACGTTCTCCGCGACTGCGACCAACAATATCTATGTCGGCGAAACGCAGGGCGACCTCAACATCCGCAACATCATCGCCGGTGGTGCTGTGGGCCTAAGCGCCCAGGCCTCGATCATTGACGCCGTCGATCTTGTCGATCCAACCAACGGGCTATCCGCCGTTGTTGCCAACCCGGCCGGAGCGGCAGGCGCCGGCTGGCCAGGCATCGACATCACCGCCAACTCGATCACACTGTGGGCAGGCGCCGCGATCGGCTCGGCAGGCAACGATATCGACATAAACACCACGGGCGGCACGCTGACGGCGTTCGCCGATGGCGGGGTTGACTTCAACCTCAACATTACCGAGGTCGTTGGCGATCT
This sequence comes from Hyphomicrobiales bacterium, assembly GCA_027487555.1. Taxonomy (GTDB): domain Bacteria; phylum Pseudomonadota; class Alphaproteobacteria; order Rhizobiales; family Devosiaceae; genus Devosia_A. The sequence continues at coordinate 143,404 of JAIYDI010000047.1, read as the reverse complement.
TCTGCTCGCGCAGATTGGCACCGCCGGCGCCACCGCCTTTGTCACAGTCACCGCGGGCTCGATCAAGAACGGCCGGACCGACGGCGGCACCAACATTGTTGGCAGCGGCGACCCTGATGACGTCTCGATGGGTAAAGCCTACCTCGTGGCGAGTCAGAATATCGGCACGCTCACCGAGCAGATAGTCTCCACGATCGGCGGCCTAGAGGCACAGTCGACCGCGGGCAGCACCTGGATTTCGAACCTCGGCGGCCTTACCATCGGTGGCGTCAACGAGAATAACGATCCGGGCATGATTGCCGGTGGCTCGATCTACGTCACGGCCGCAAGTCCGGTGACTGTCGACAAGAACATGATCGCCAACACCGGCAACATTACCATCCTCGCTCACGAGGAAGCCCTCGAAAGCGACTATGGCGACGATGTCCTGGTAAAGGACGGGTTCACTGTCTGGGCAAAGGCCGGATTCGTTCTGATCCAGGCCGGCGACGACATCATGGTCGAGGCCGGCGCTACGGTGCGCGGGCAGAACGGCATCTACATCTTCGGCGACACCGCCGCTGACGATGATACCGGCCTGGTTGTCCCGACCGGCCGCTCGACAACCTCTGTCGACAAGGATCCCACGGTTGGGAGCACGGTGGAAATCTATGGCCGCCTGATCGCCGACACCGTCGGGACCAATATCTACACCGGTAACAGCACCGACACCTTCATCATCCGTCCGGAAGCCAACGATCTCGGTGAGGCGGGCACAGGGGATGACATCTACTCGCTCACCGGCTCGGTCTTCATCCACGCCGGCGGCGGCACCGACAGCGTGTTTGTCGATCGCCTCACCACCATGCGCAATGGCGACGTGCTGAACCTCGACGGCGAGGGCGGCACGGACACCTACGAGATCCAGATCGCCAACGAGGGCAACTCCGAGATCACCCTTCACGACACCGGCACGCCGGATGATGGCGTAGACGTTGCGACCATCCTCGGCACCGATGAGGGCGACACTTTCCTGTTCCGCCACAACTTTGTGGCGGCACTGCATGCCCTCGACAACAGCGTCGATCCACTCGCTCGTGACCATGGGCCGACTGCCGAGCGTATCAATGTCGACGCCACCATAAACGGGCGCCTGACCGTAGAAGGGGGTGACGGCGACGATGGCTTCTTCCTCGACGACAACCCGACATTGCTCACGCTTGATGGCGGGTTGGGCGACGACGTGTTTCAGGTGGGTCAGGTCTTCGGATCCGCCCGCGACACGGTTGACGGCATCATTGCGGTGCGCGACCGGTTCCAGACCATCGAGACCACTGTCGGTTGGCTTTCGCCGGGCGTCACGCTGCCGGCCATTCTATACGGCGGCGAGGGCAACGATCAGTTCCGCATCTACGCCAACAAGGCGGACATCCGTCTCGAGGGCGAGAACGGCAATGACGACTTCCTGATCCGTGCCTTCCTGCTGAAGGAGACGGGCGGCATTCAGCTGCTGGCAGGTGCCGGCGACGACTCGATCCGCTACAATATCAACGCCCCGGTCTCGATCGATGGCGGCGCGGGCTTCGACAAGGTGACCGTGCTTGGCACCGAGGGCGACGACTCCTTCGTCATCACCGCCGATGGCATATTCGGCGCCGGCCTGTCGATCAGCCTGAACAATGTTGAAGAGGCTGTCGAGGTCGATGGCCTTGAGGGCAACGACACCTTCTTCATCCTCTCGACCGACGCCAACACGGTCACCACCGTTATCGGTGGCTCCGGCAGCGATATGTTCAACGTGATGGGAGACGTCACCGAGATCATCGCCAGCTACGACACTGGCGGCCGCTCGGGCGTCGTCAACCACATCGTTGAGAGTGACGATGCGCTGTATGATGAGATTTTCGTCCGCGGCCTTAACCTCACGGTTGGTGGCACGGACAGCAACTCGGCCGGCATCGAGGAAACTGCGGGCGCCACCAGGGTCATCGAAGGTGGTGGCTCGGACTCGTACACGCTCAGCATCCCCGCTTCGGTGCTGGCAGGCAGCGTTGCCTTCGTCACGGTTTCGGCCGCCCAGGCATCGGCGCAAAGCCGCGCTCTCAATGGCAAGACGATCTTGGTCTCGACCGACAACGTGAACTGGTCGGAAGCCGTGGTGGTGAGGTTCGACGCCACCACCCCGGTCGGGGGCCGCACCATCTACGTGATGGCGGAGAACGACACTGGCGTCGAGGGCGACCAGACGGTGATGATCAGCCATCTGCTCTATTCCGCCGACACCGCAAACGCCGATCTGCAGAATCTGGTGATCCGCAATGTCGCCGTCAGCTTGGCCGACAACGACAAGCCGGGCCTGATCTTCTCGGAATCCGAGAGCACCACTCAGGTGGTCGAGGGCACCAGGACCGACACCTATACCGTCCGCCTCGCCATGGCCCCGGCAGTGGGGGAGACGGTCACTGTCACTCTTGGCTACAATACCGCACAACTCGGCACCAACGTGCAGACGCTGACCTTCACGCTCGCCGATTGGGATACCCCGAAGACAATTACCGTCAGTGGCGATGCCGATGTGGTGCGCGAAGCGCGCATGCTGAGCCAGATCTCGCACAGCATCACCAGCAATGATCCGGACGGCGACTACAGGAACATCGCCTATGGTGGCGACATCGGCGTGCAGATATCCGATGCCCAGTCGCCCGGCGTCTATGTCGAGGAAACCGGCGGCACCACGGAGGTGGTCGCGGGCGGCTCCGGCGACAGCTACAAGATGTCGCTCACCATGGCGCCGACGGCCGACGTCAAGGTCTATATCCAGACCGACGGCCAGACTCTGGCAACCAACGGGCAAAGCCGAATCGAGACGGACGGCCAGGGGCAGTTCGTCCGCTTCACAACCACGAACTGGATGACTGCGGTCGAGATTCATCTCACCGCCGTCGAAGATCCGGGCGAACAGCCGCCGCGCGCAGAGCTGGTGTTCTCACGCCAGCCACACGACTTGGGGCAGATCCTCGGGCCGATCAACATCATCGGTGACTCAGGCGGCGCCAATCGCTCGCTCATGGCGGCTGTCATCATGCCGACCGGCGAGTACGATGTGCCGCTAGTCGCTCCCGACAGCAACGATGACGGCACGCAGAGCCAGGACTCCCTGGTGATGTTCGACGATACAACGACGGGCGACCGTACCGGTTCGTTCGAGACCACTGCTGCCTCTGGCGACACCGCAAGCCGAACGCTGGTCAGCGGTTTCGGCATGGGCAACAACCTGGCGGATCTGCAGTTCGGCCAGGATACGCCCAGCGACTCCAGCGATGACCTGTCGTTCAAGCGGGGCATCACGTTCTCTTCCATCGAGGTGGCGGAACTGCTGCTCGGCACTGGCGACGACACCGTCACCATCAAGTCGACCGATGCCAGCACCGTCACCGTGGTGCACGGCGGCGCCGGCTCGGACCACATCATGGTCGAGGCCTCATCCGGTCCGCTGGTCATCTACGGCGACACCTCCGCCGACACTAGCCGCTATACCTCGACCCCGGCCAATCCGTCAGGCACGGCCTACATGTGGCAGGATGTGTTCGCTTACGAGGACGTCATTGATGCCTCCGCGTCCTCGGGCTTCGTTGTTGCCTATGGCGGCATCGGCGAAGACATCATCTATGGCGGTTCCGCCGGCGACTTCCTCGCCGGAGGCGAAGGCGACGACCTGATCTTCGGCTATGGCGGCAACGACTTCATCTTCGGCGACAGTGGAATCAACGCGGATCCGCACCTGCGAACCGTGCAGATTGTCGATACAAGCAGCGCCGGCAGGGACATCATCTTCGGCGGCACCGGTAACGACGTCGTGTTTGGCGACCAGGGTAATGTGTCGGTTTTTGCGGCCGACGACCCGAAGGCCGGCACGGCAGACGACATCCTGGACATCGCCCGCCTGATCTCGGCCGAAGACATTGTGCTGCGCGCCTGGTCGACCAATCAGGGCAAGGGCGGCGCCGACCGCATCAACGATATCGAGTGGCTGTCTGACGAGAACAACGTTGACGACTACAACCTGAATCCGGCCCTGTTCACTGTCGATTTCCTTTCAGAGCAGGGCGACGGCTCAGATGTGTTTGTCGGCGGCGCCGCGGGTGACTACCTCTACGCGGAGGGCGCCACTGGCTCCGATGTGGTCATCGGCGACGAAGGCTCGATCACGTTCTTCTCGGCGGCTGATGTGCGCGGCAAGGTCGCAAACATCGCAAGCTTCGAGAAGAACTACGACCTCGTCGCAGGCGAGCCCACCGGTCTCGCCACTGGTGCTGACGACTTCATCTATACAGGCGGCGACAGCAACATCGTCATCGGCGGTTCGGGCAAGGACTTCATCCGCGCCGGCGAAGGCTCCGACACCATCCTGGGCGACAATGGTGAGGTGGTCTTTGCCGTGGTCGGTACCGCCACGGTCATCGTCACCGCCCGCTCCACCATGGGCGAGTTCGGCGACATAGACGATATCGAGGCCGGTCTCGGCGCCGACGTCATTATCGGTGGCGCAGCAGGCGACCTCATCGGCGCCGGCGGCGACGACGACGACGACCGCGACATCATCCTCGGCGACGAGGGTGAACTGACGTTCTTCGAGGAGGTCGGCCTGAAACTCAGTGAGGCCATGACCATCCGACCGGATCTGGGTGGCAACGACCTCATCACCACGGGCAATGGCGACAACATCGTGCTGGCTGGCTCCGGCGCCGACACAGTCACCTCTGACATTGGCGACGACGTGATCGTCGGTGACAACGGCAAGATCGTCTTCTCGTCTGCCGACATCATCGACACCATCGAGACGACCGATCCCGACCAAGGCGGCATCGACACCATCGAGGCCGGCCTCGGGGCCGACGTCGTGGTGGGCGGCGCCATGGGCGACATCCTGAGGGCTGGCGGTGACGCGGATAGCTCCCGCGACATCATCCTCGGCGACGAAGGCAAGCTGACCTTCTTCGCACTGTCCGGGCTGAAGCTCAGTCAGGCCGAGACCGCGTCGGCCTCCTATGGTGGCAACGACCTCATCACCACGGGCAATGGCGACAACATCGTGCTGGCTGGCTCCGGCGCCGACACAGTCACCTCTGGCATCGGCGACGACGTGATCGTCGGTGACAACGGCGTCATTGACTTCAGCGGTGCCGATATCGTTGGATCCATCGTCACTACCGATCCGACCTTTGGCGGGAACGACGACGTTGACGCCGGCCTCGGCGCCGACATCGTGGTCGGCGGCGTCGGCAGCGACGTCCTGAAGGCTGGCGGTGACGCGGACATCAGCCAGGACATCCTCCTCGGCGACGAAGGCGAACTCTGGTTCTTCTCGACGGGCCAGGTCCAGCGTGCCTTCACGACCATCCCGAACCTCGGCAGTGTTGTCGTCACCTCGAACGACACCATCACGACGGGCGGCGGCGACAACATCGTACTCGGTGGCAATGGCGCCGACACCATCACGGCCGGCTCAGGTGCCGACATCCTGTTCGGCGACAATGGCCGGCTGGACTTTGACCTGAATGGCGTCGCTACGCCGACCGCAGGGACCGAACGCCGCCTGATCCTCGCCCGCTCCACCGATCCGCTCGATGGCGGCGCCGACTCGATCGTGGCGGGCGCCGGCCGCGACCTGGTGTTTGGCGGTACTGCCGGCGACACCATCGACGGCGGCAACGACAACGACCTGCTATTCGGAGATCATGGCCTCTACGATATCGATCTGCCGGCTAGCCAGCGCGGAGTCTCGATCTTCTTCCGCGAGGATGACCGAGGCGGCAATGACACCATTGTCGGTGGTACCGGCGACGACGTGATCTTCGGCCAGCAAGGCTCCGACACCGTGAACGGCGGCGACGGAGAAGATGACATCGTCGGCGGCCACAACGTGGTCGGTGGCGCGGATGGGGCGGACATCATCTCGGGCGATACCTCGGCGGACGTTATCCTCGGCGACAACGGCATCATCGTTCGGCAGGTCGCTGGGTCCAGCGTCGACTTCAAGATCATCGACTGGGTTCGTGTGAGCTATGGTCCGGGGTTGTCGCTCAGCACCGTGCTCCGTTCGGTCATGCGGTTCGATCTGAGCGACGGGCGGGGCGGTGGCGACACTATCCGTGGCGGTGCTGGCGACGATACTATTCACGGCCAGATCGGCAACGATCAGCTGTACGGCGATGACGGTACTGACGAGATCGTCGGCGGCCTCGGCAATGACAGCATCTGGGGTGGTGCCGGCGCGGACTTCGTCCTCGGTGACGAGGGCACAATCTACAAGGCGCGCGACACCAACGGCAAGGCAGTGCTCAATACCGACAGCAGCTGGCGCCGCTATATTGTCACCGAGGACGTTGCGACAGTTACCGAGAGGATCGCCATCGACAATAATGGCCATGCGGTGACCTCGGCCTTCGCGGCCAAGCTGCTCCAGGCCGACATGATCCTGATCGCTGGCGGCTATACCGATGCCGGCAAACAGATGCTGGGCAGTGGCGCCTGGGCCACGAGCGCCTTGCTGCTGGATGTCGCATCCGCTGGCAACGACACTCTATCTGGCGATGGCGGCGCCGACATTCTGATCGGCCAGCGTGGCAACGACGTCATCAACGGCGGCGACGACGACGATACTCTCTTCGGCGACAAGGCGACCAACATCGCCAACACTGGTACTGACCTGCCGCTGATCGTCAACGCGGTGCGCCTTGTCGGCGCCACCGCGGCCGCGGGCATCTACATCCCCATCGGTGGCACCGTGGTGACTCCGATGGTCGACCTGATGCCCTCGGCACTGACGCCGAACGCGCCGCAGCTCAACCTGATCCCGGCCGACACCGGCGTGCTGACTGATCTCGCCGGCAACGACCGGCTCCTGACCATGTCGGGCAACGCCTTCACAGGCAGCGCGCTCGAAGTGCTGGCCTCGCTGGTGCCAGACATCATCAACTCCGAAGACATGATGCCGGGTGCCGACACCATCACTGGCGGCAATGGCGACGACATGATCTTCGGTGATGATGGATTGATCTTCTCGCCCATCGAGACTGGCTTCGCCACGATCGACAACGAACTGCTCGGCCTCTCCGTCTCGCTCATGTCGATGCTGGGCGACTTCGACTCCCTCAGTTTCGCCAAGGCGGCTGTGGATCGTGCCGGCACGAGCTACAGCACCACGACGATCACCTTCGGCGGCGACACTATCGACGCCGGCGCTGGAAAGGACATCGTGTTCGGCGATGCGGGCCGGATCATCATGCCGCAGTCGAGCGTACTGCAGTCGAACGGTGGCACCCTGCAGGCAGCAGCGCTCGCCTTCCATGCGCAGTTGCAGGACCTTCAGACCGCAATGGCGGACATGGCTTTCGTCGCACACGAGGTAACCCATGGCCTGATCAACGAGTTTGCCACCAAGACCGGCTTCGTCAGCCCTGCGGCCTATGTGCCAGCCGGCAACACGACCACCTGGAAGATGCGGCTGTCGACGTACAGACTTGTGATGGGCAATGACAGCATTGTCGGGGGGGCAGGCGAGGATCTGATTGTTGGCGACAATGGCTTCCTCTTGATGCAGGTGGCTGCCGCAAACGGGACACTCTCCGGCAACAAGACGAGCCTGGCGACCTTCACCACCATCGAAAATGCCCTGAAAGCCCAGGACACGACCTTGGACAACGCCCTGCGCACGCATCTCAATGCCCGCCACCCGGACGCTGCCCACACCACGAACACGGACAAGAAAGCACAGTGGCTGTTTGAGAACGGCCATCCGTTCGAGCTTAGCGTCGGCAACGACACCATCCGTGGCGGAACCGAGCGCGATCTGATGGTGGGCGACTTCGCAACGATCCAGTCGCCCACCCTGCTGAGCCCGACCAATGACAGCCGGGAGGTGACCGAACTCACGAAGAGCTTCGACACATCGCTTTCCGCGCTGGCCACTCGGCTGTTCCTCTCGGGTGGCGGCGGCAAACCGATGAACGCGGAAGCCATCCTGACTGGCGTAGCCGTTGCCCAGGCCACCAATGCCGTCGATTGGGCGCTCGATGGCGGGTACAATTACTGGTGGATCGACACCAAGTTGACCGACAAACGCCACACCCAGAAACAGGCGGCGTCCGCATACACCCTCTATAGCGACACCATTTATGGTGATGACGGCGACGACCTGATCTCGGCCGATCTGGCAACATTGAAGCCGGTGCTGTCGACGACTACCGGCACGGGACTGACGACGCTGCTGACCATGGTGCCGCTGAACGAGGTGGGCTTCGCCACGACCGCGGCCGACAACTTCCTCTACCAGTTCGGTCCGTTTGCCCGCCTGCTCCCGCCCAATGACGAGAGCACCACGCACAACCACAACTACATCGTGGCCGACGACACGGCTTATGGCGGCAACGGCAACGACGTCATCTTTGGGCAGATTGGCAATGACAAGCTGTACGGTGAGGCCGGAAACGACCGCATCGGCACTGGTGATGGCAAGGATACTGTCAGTGGCGGCGCTGGCACCAATCAGTTGGGCATCACTTCGGGCAAGGATACGGTGATCGCCACCTCCGGCGCCACGGATCAGAAGCTAACGGCCATTGATGCTGGTGGCACGGCGAAGACGCTGGTGCAGTTCAGCTTGGACCGTCCGCTGTTGCGTTTGCTCTCGACCGATATCACCGAGGCCAGGGCCAGCCTGCAGAACTCCGGCACCATGGCCGTCGGCTTCACCGACTACAATATCGCGGCACCGGCAGCGACCACCGACAAGCAGACGACAATCCGCAACGTCGCGATCAATATCCCGACCCCGTCTCAGCTCATTGCTGCGGTGCGCTCGAGCGAGATCGTGGTGAGGATGGTGGAAGAGGACAGCAACGTCGGGACGGCGTTCCAGCAGCTCTACATCTACGACGAGCTGTCCAGCACCTTCGTAGCGCAGACCATTGTCGAGAGTGCGACGCAGCTACCCGGCCAGACGCCGCCAAGGAAGCAGCTGCCATCGATCATGTTCGACGGCGAACGTTGGATAACGGTGGATATGGAGGTCGGTTACTGATGGACACCCGTACGGCTGCCTGCCTCGCTACAAACATCGCTTGCTGGGGTGGGTCAATGCAGCAACACGTCTCGGCCGGAGCAAATGCAACGATGACTATCTTCGTTCATTCGTTTGCAGAAACATTGTCCTGGGGCTTCTTGAGTATTCGCGCCAACACCCTGTCCGGATGGACTGAGCCTATCTGATAGGCTGAGATATTGCGGACTGCCTTGGTTTTTCTGCAGAAACGGGCCTGATTGGCGCCTGCACTTTGGATGGGATTTTCAGATGTCGTATCGGACCGTACTGTTCGGCGGGGTGGCACTCGCAGCGTTGGTGGCAGGATCAGGCGCGGCTGTCTCGCAGCAGGGCGAGTACAATTGGACGGGGGCACGCATCGGTGCCAACCTGGGGGTCGGCATGTCCTCCACCTTCTCTTACGATACCATCACGCCGATGGAGATCGGGGGACTGGGGCAGGAGTCTGTAGTCGGCGGTCTTTTCGCCGGTTTTGACTACGAGGTTTCGCCCGACATCGTGCTCGGCTTCGAGACCGGTCTGCAAGTCTTCAACGGTGAGGCCAGCATTTCCGCGCTGACTTATGCCGACGACTACGAGTTCCGCAGCTTTGGCGCGGCCTATGCAGGCGTCCGCCTTGGCGTGGAAGTTGCGCCGCTGACTCTGGCCTATGGCCGGTTTTCGTACGCCGCCATCCACGCCCAGACCAGTACGGTCACCTTTGCGCCGCAGGAGGATTATCTCAGCGGCTATCAGGTGGCCGCCGGCATAGAGACCGCGGTGATGCGCGACGTCATCCTCCGGGCCGAGGGCACCTATACGCAGGCCGTAGACGCGCTCGAAATCAACGACGGTGCAACTGAGTACACGCCGTCGCATGTCGGTGCGACGATCGGCGCATCGTACCGTTTTGGTGGCGAAGGCGGCGATTTGCGCGTTGGAGCAGGTCCGGAGCGGTTGTGGACCGGTGTCTATGTCGGCGCACTTGCCGGTGCCATGGGGTCTGGCACCGTGAACGGAAACCGTGAGCTGGAAGTTCCGATTGGCGGAGAGGGGCCGGTGAGCACCATCGATCCGACCTTCGGCGCCTATTTGGGTGCAAACCTGCAGATCGGCGAGCAGTGGGTTGCCGGTCTCGAGGGTGAAGTCGTCAAGTACGAAGCGTCCTATGACTATGTTTTGGATGACAGTCAGGATTTCGCCAGCAGCGACCATCAGGGGCAGGTGTCGCTGCGCTACGGCTATCTGGCGAACCCGGATACATTGATCTTCGCTCGTGCGGGCTACGGCCTGATGTACATGAATCCGGACCCTCTGTTCGCCGGACTGGGCACCGCGCCTGGCTACGTGCAGACTCTATCGGCGGGCATGGGCATAGAGACCATGATCACCGAGAACGCGCTGCTGCGTGCCGAGGGGCTCTACAACTCCACCATCGACGAGTACCGCTTCACCGACTCCGGTGGCGGCGGCGATCCCTATTTCGCCAAGCCGACATCGGTTGAAGCCCGTGTCGGTGCGGCTTTCCTGTTCTGAGGTAGATTATGGCCGACCCCAAGAGTGAAGCTGACTCTCCCCACGAGGCGGCGCGCGACCAACAGAAGACTGTCGAGTGGATAGACCGCAACATGGCGACGCACTTCGCCAATGTGGTCAACGTCCAGTCCACGCGCGAGCAAGTGGATCTGTTCTTCGGCACCAATCAGACCTGGAATATTTCTTCCGAGCCGAAACTGGCCGTCGACCTGTCGAACCGAGTTATCCTCACGCCGCATGCGGCCAAGCGGCTATGGGCCGTGCTGGGCGGCGTGCTGCGCGAATACGAGCAGCGCTACGGCGTGCTGACGGTGGACCGATCCTGACGACGGCGCGCCTTCCGGAGACGCTACCGACTTCTCCGGTCGGCGAGCGGGCGTGTCCGAAGGATGCGTGGTCTTGCCGCTGCATGAAATCGGCGAAACTGTCCGGGCCGACGTCCAGCGTCGTTGTGGCGAGAGGTCCCCATGGCTGAGGACATCCACAGTGGCAACCTTCCATCCGTGCCGCTTTCTCCCGCCACCGCGCCGGGCGAGGATGCCATATGGGTGGCGTTGCGGGAGGCAAGCGATGTCGGCGCCGCCGTTGGTCCGTGGCTCCAGATACAGGCCCGGATGATCGCGCCCGACGCAACGGGCGCGGTGATGCTCAGGGATCTGGATGGCCAGTTGAAGCCCGTGGCGAGCTTGCCCATCGACCGCCCGGCCGACCCGGCGCTGTTGCGGCTGGCCGAAATGGCCATCCGACAGGAGCGGGGTGTTGTTGGGCAGACCCGAGGCAGTGACGGCGCCGTTGCCTATCCGTTGATCCTTCGCGGTGGCGTTGCCGGTGCCGCAGTCGTCTCTTGTTCGGGCGAACCGACCCGGGCGATGCGCCTGCTGCAATGGGGCATCGCACAGCTGCGCGACCTTGCCTCGCGCCATGCCGCGACTTCCGGAGAAGCTGACCGCAGCCGAAATGCGGCGGTTCTTGAACTGCTTGCGGTGACGCTGGACGAGGAGCGCTTCGCCGCCTCCGCGCTCGCCGCGGCTACCCACCTGGCGCTGGCGTTCGCGTGCGAGCGCGTCTCTATAGGCACTTTGCGGCGCGGCCACTCCAAGGTGGCAGCCATCTCGCACAGCGCGAGTTTCGGCAAACAGATGCTGCTGGTATCGAAGGTCGCGGCTGCGATGGACGAGGCGATCGACCAGCGCGCCACGATCCTCTATCCCTCAACCGATATGGAGGCGCCGCTCGCCACCCGCGCCCATGCCGACTTGGTTGCAGAGGCCGGCCCGAGGCTGTGCACCATTCCCATGCTGGTGCGCGACAGATTCTTCGGTGCGGCGGTGTTCGAACGCCCTGCTGATCAGCCCTTTACGGCCGATGACATACACGTCTTGAGTGCCGCCATTTCCGCCCTTTGTCCGCTGCTCGAAGAGCGCTGGCTGAACGATCGCTGGATCGGGTTCAAGCTTGGCGACAGCCTGGTCGGCATAGGCCGCCGCCTGTTCGGACCTGGCCATGCCGGGCTCAAGACCACGGCGGTGTCCATCGTCGCGATTGCCGCCTTCCTGAGCTTCGCCACTGGCAGCTATGACGTCAGTGCCAAGGCCGGGCTCGAAGGGCTGGTGCGCCGCGCGCTCGTGGCGCCACTCGACGGCTACATCAAGTCGGCGAACGCTCGGGCGGGTGACCGGGTCGGGGAGGGCGAAGTGATCGCCGCGCTCGAGGACAGCGACCTTACCCTCGAGCGTTTGCGCTGGAGCACCGAGCGACAGCAGCGCCAGATCGAATACGATCGGGCTTTTGCTGCGCGCGACCGTTCGGCGATTGCCACCAGTCGCTCGCAGATTGACGAGGCTGAAGCGCAGATCAAGCTGGTTGACGAGCAGTTGAGCCGCCTGCAGCTCAAGGCGCCGTTCGATGCACTGGTGACGGCGGGAGACCTCAGCCAGTCGATCGGCGCCGTCGTCAGCCGCGGCACCACGCTGTTCGAACTGGCTCCGCTAGATGCATATCGGGTGACGCTTGCCGTCGACCAGAGTCAGATCGGTGACGTCAAGCTTGGCCAGGCCGGCTCGGCCCTGTTCGCCGCTGTGCCGGACCAACCGTACGACTTCATCGTCGACAAGATCACCCCTGTCGCCGAGTCCCGCGATGGCCATACGGTGTTCCGCGTCGAGGGCAAGCTGACCGGAGCGCCGGAGCGACTCCGGCCGGGCATGGACGGCGTCGCCAAGATCGAGGTCGACCAGCGTCTTCTGGTCTGGATCTGGGCGCGCTCATTCCTCGACTGGGCCCGTGTTGCGGCCTGGCAGTGGCTGCGCTGACGCGACATGTCCAAGTCGCCCTTCTCGCAGAACTGGTATCGTGTTTCCGACCTGACACCGCGGCTGCGGTCGCACGCCACAATCCACCGCCAGCGGTTTCGCGGCGAGACCTGGTACATCCTGCAGGACAATCAGTCGGGCCGCTACCACCGCATTTCTCCGTCCGCCAACCTGATGCTCAACCTGATGGACGGCCGGCGCACCGTGCGCGACATCTGGCAGGTGGTGGCTGACCGGGCAGGCGACGAGCCGCCGACGCAGGACGAGACGATCCAGCTGCTCGGCCAGTTGCACGCCGCTGACCTGCTCACCGGCGAAACGCCGCCAGACCTCGTCGAGTTGGCCGAGCGCGCCCGCGAGACCGCTGACCGTGCCCTCATGCAGAAGCTGCGCAACCCGCTGGCGCTGCGCTTGCCGCTGTTCGACCCAGACCGGATGCTCGCCGCATTGGTTCCGCTGTTCCGGCTCATCTTTACCGTACCCGGGTTCCTCGCCTGGCTCGGCCTTGTGATTGCAGGGGTGGTGCTGGCGGTAGTGCACTGGGGGGAACTCACCTCCGACGTCGTCACCCAGGCGCTGTCGGCGCAGAACCTGCTGATCCTTGCGGCCGTCTACCCCTTGATCAAGCTGGTGCACGAGCTCGGCCATGCCTCAGCCACCAAGGTGTGGGGCGGGCAACTGCACGAATTCGGCATCATGGTGCTCGTGCTGATCCCGGTGCCCTATGTCGACGCCTCGGCGTCGGCCGCGTTCCAACAGAAATGGAAGCGGCTCGTGGTTTCGGGCGCAGGCATCATGGTTGAGTTGCTGCTTGCCGCCATTGCCATGATCGTCTGGGTCAACGCCGAGCCCGGCCTCGTCCGTGCCGTCGCCTTCAACGTCATGCTGATCGGCGGCCTCTCGACATTGCTGTTCAACGGCAACCCACTGCTGCGCTTCGATGGCTATTATCTTTTCGCCGATCTTATCGAGATACCGAACCTCGGCACGCGCTCCAACAAGTACTTCTTTCACGCTGTGCAAAAATACCTGTTCGGCGTCGAGGACCACGACAGCCCGGCGACGCATCCGTCCGAGCGCAAATGGTTGTTCGGCTACGCCGTACTTGCGGCCATCTATCGCATCGGCGTCTCGCTCGGCATTGCCAGCTTCCTGGCGACGCAGCTGTTCTTTGTCGGCATCGCGATCGCAATCTATACGCTCGTCCAAAGCTTCATCCTTCCAGCGTTCAAAGGGCTTGCCTTCGTGTTCTCGAACGGCCGCTTGAACGGTCACCGGGGCCGCTCGGTGCTGGTGACCACCGGCGCACTAGTGGTGATGCTCGCGATGCTGTTCGCCATTCCGCTGCCCTATGCGACAGTCGCGCAGGGCGTAGTCTGGGTACCCGAGGACTCCATGGTCCGCTCGGGGACCGATGGCATCGTGCAGCGCGTTGCCGCGCTTGATGGCGCGACTGTTTTGCCCGGCACCCCGCTGGTGCGGCTTGATGACCCGATCATCGACGCACAGGTGAGCGTGCTCGAGGCGCAGCGCGCCGAATACATGTCGGAACTCAATGCCGTCCGTGCGATCGATCCGGTGCAGGTCCGCCTGATCGAGGGGCAACTCAACCATATCGAGGGCCGCCTCCTGGCCTTCGCCGACCGAAAGGCGAATCTCGACATCAACTCGCCCACTGACGGGCGCCTGCTGCTGCAGGGTGGCAATGATCTGGTGGGGCGCTATGTGCGCCGCGGCGACCTCGTTGGCTATGTCGTCGGCGCGGACGATCCGGTGCTGCGCGTCGTCGTTCCGCAGGCCCAGATTGATGTGGTGCGCGCCCGCCGGGGCCCCATTGACGTCCGTTTCGCCGGTGACCTCGAAACCATCAGGCCCGCCGAAATCCTCCGGGAGGCTCCGGCGGCGCAGCGCGACATCCCCTCGGCAACGCTCACGACAGAGGGTGGCGGAGAAATCCTGATCGATCCCCGCGATCCCAACCGCTCGAAGTCGCTCGAGGGCCTGTTCTTCGTCGATCTCCGGATCGCCGATGGCAAGCCGGTCGTCCGGCTGGGGGAGCGCGTCTTTGTCCGATTTGACCACGGCGCGGAGCCGATCGCCTTCCGCCTGCTGCGCTCGCTGCGCCAGATCTTCCTCTCGCGCTTCGGGTTGTGACCATGCGTTTTGTGCTGCCAGTTCTCGCCTTGCTCGCCACGTCCGCTGCCGCGGAGGAAAGCTTCGACTGCGTTGTCGATCCGTCCGCGACGCTGAAATTAGGCGGTCCCGTTTCCGGACTTCTCTCCGAAGTGCTGGTCGAGCGGGGCGATTTCGTCGCCGCCGGGCAGGAACTTGCGCTGATCGAATCGGGCATCGACGCCGCTACGGTGGAACTGGATGTCCTGCGGGCTGAATCCACCGCACAGCTCAACTCCGCTCAGACCAAGCTCAACCTGGCGCAGAGCCGGCTGGCCCGCACCCAGGCGCTCGCGGAACGGGGTGTCGTTACCAATGAGCAGGTGGAACTGCAATCGGCCGAGGTACAGGTCGCCGAACGCGAGCGCGACCTCGAAGTACAGAGGCGCCGGCTCGCCGCGCTCGAACTTGATCGTTCCAGGGCGCAGCTCGCCCGCCGCACCATTCGCGCACCGATCTCCGGCTACATCGCCGCCCGCGGCCTCAGTGCCGGTGAATATGTCGACCAGAACGCCGCCATCGTCACCCTTGTGGCACTCGATCCCCTGCGCGTTGAAACCTTCTTGCCGGTCTCCCTGTGGCAAAAGGTGTGGCCCGGTACGGTCGCCCATGTCTCGCTCGATGAGCCGGTGACCGGCATGCACCTAGCCACCGTCACAGTGGTCGATCGCGTCTTCGATGCCGCAAGTGGCACTTTTGGTATCCGCCTCGACCTGCTCAACCCGGATGGCGCGCTGCCTGCGGGCCAACGCTGCACAGTCGCTTTCGACCTGCCGGTCGACCAATGACCGCAGCACCGGAAGATGCTTTCCTGGATAGCTTCATCGGCAGCGCTGCCCTCGGGCTGGCGCTCAAGTCGGGCCTTGTTGACAGGCTCGGGCAGGGGCCGCAGCAGATTCTTTCCCTTGCTGGTGGCGCGAAGCTCGATCCGCGTGGCCTGGAGCTGCTCGCCGGGCTGCTCGAAAGCGCCGGGGTGCTGACGCTGCGCCACGGGACGCTGGCGCTCACGTCGCGCTTTACAGCGGCGCTTCCCCGCCGCGCCGCCCTCGAAAGCAAGCTGGCCTTCCTCGATCTTGCTGCCCGTGATGTTCTCGACCACCTGCCGGCGATGCTGTTCGACAGCGGCGCATATATCGGTTCCGGCGCGGTGTTCGAGCTGTTTCGCTACGACCGTGCCGGCACGGATTCGCCCGAAGACCTGGCCTTCACGCGGCGCTGGCTCGATTACACCACCGCGCTGACCGAGCACGAGGCGCCGCTGCTGGCGCCGCTCATGGCGCTGGGTGGCACAAGGCGGCTGCTGGACATCGGCGGCAATTCCGGCGCCTTCGTTCTTGCCCTTTGCGCGGTCAATCCCCGTCTCGAGGCCACGGTGCTCGATCTGCCCGCAGTGACTGAACTGGGCCGGCGCTACGTCGCTGGAACGCGCGAGGCACCCCGCATTGGCTTCGTCGCTGCCGATGCGAGGCGTGATCCGCTCCCCGAGGGTTTCGATGCGATTAGCTTCAAGTCGGTGCTGCATGACTGGCCCGAGGCTGATGCGCGACAGCTGTTGGCCCGAGCCCGCGATGCGCTGCCCAGTGGTGGACTCCTGTTCATCGTCGAGCGTGGCGCCTTCGCACCCGGGCCGGCGCCATTGCCGTATGCCGCGGCCGCCAACCTTGCTTTCGCCCGTTTTTACCGCCCGCCGTCGGCCTATGTCGACCTCATGGGCGCGTTGGGATTGGGGAACGTCAATGTGCAGACCATCGAGATCGAGATGCCCTTCCACGTGATTGCGGGGACAAGGCCATGAGCGCGCGGATCATTGCAGTTTCTGCGCCCCCCGGCGGCGGCAAGTCGGCTGTCGCTGTAGCACTGGCCGAGCGCCTGGGGGCAGCGCTTGTCGAATATGATGCATATGACACTCTGACCGAACGCCCGCCGCAGGAGATCGCGGCATGGCTTTCGGCGGGGGGGGCGTACAGCGAAGTCGATGTGACAGAACTGGTCGCCGACCTCGAACTATTGCGTTCCGGCGGCTCCATCCGCGACCGGCGCACCGGCACGGCTTTGTCGGCGCATTCGCTGATCATTCTGGAGACTCCGTTCGGCCGGGCTCATCCGGCGATGGCCGCGCTGATCGAGACGTCTCTCTTCCTCGATACGCCACCCGACCTTGCACTGGCGCGAAAGGTCGGCGAGTTCGTCGCGCAGAACCTCCTCGACCCGGGGCCGGGCGGACACAAGAGCTTCCTCGGCTGGCTTCATCGCTACCTGCGCAACTACGAGGATGTGACCCGGCCGGCGATCGCCATCCAGCGCCAGCGTGTCCTGCCGCTTGCCGACCTCGTCATCTGTCCGGCCGGAGCGGAACTCGAGAACATCATCGCGCAGGCTGTCGCCTTCCTGGTCCCCTGCGCCGCAAGGACGGCGAAGCCATGAGTGAACCCATCGGATCGATCGTCATTGTCGGCGGCGGCTCGGCCGGCTGGATCACCGCCACCTACCTTGCCCGCATGCTGAGGCGGCAGAGGGTGAAGATCACGCTGGTCGAAAGCCCCGATATCGACACCATCGGGGTGGGGGAGGCGACCATTCCGTCGATGGTCCGCTTCGTGCGCGCCATCGGGCTCGACGAGGGCGAGTTCATGCGCCGTGTCTCAGCCAGCTACAAGCTTGCGATCCGCTTCACCAACTGGATCGAGCCGGGTCACGAGTACTGGCACCCCTTCGGCGTGGCAGGTCAGCGGCTGGGTGGCAACGATGCTTTCCACTACTGGTTGGCCAGAAAGCAGGCTGGTCTCGACGTCGGGCCTTATGCTGAACTGGCGGTGCAGCAGCACCTTGCGGCGGCACACCGGGCCCCACGTCCGCTTGATCGTTCGTCCCCGATCATTGAGCAGGGTACGTACGCCTACCATCTCGATGCCGGGGCGCTGGCGCTCTACCTGCGCGAAATTGCCACCGGCGAGGGGGTGACGCACCTGTTCGGCCTCGTCGCCAATGTCGAAATGGCGCCCGACGGTTCGATCGCGGCCGTCGATATTGGCGGAGGTCGGCGGTTGACCGCCGACCTCTACATCGACTGCACCGGGTTTAGGGGCGTGCTGGCCGAGCGCGAGATGAAAGACCCGTGGATCGACTGGAACCATCAGTTGCTCAACGATCGTGCAGTCGCCATGCCGGTGACGCGCTCCGACGACGTGCCGCCCTATACCCACGCCACCGCCATGCCGGATGCGGGCTGGGTGTGGCAGATCGCGCTTAGCTCGCGCACCGGCATGGGCTATGTCTACTCGAGCGCCCATGTCGACGACGACACGGCGACGGAAACGCTTGTCGCCCAGGCCGGACTGAAGCGCCGGCGCACCGCAGATCCGCGACTGCTGAAGATGCGCATCGGCCACCGCACGCAGTTCTGGAACAAGAACTGCATCGCGATCGGACTCAGCGGCGGTTTCGTCGAGCCGATCGAATCCACTGGGCTGCATGCCACTCTGCGCGGCGTTGAACTGCTGTTCGAATATCTGCCCACCGCCAACACGCTGCCCGCGTTGCGCGCAGCCTACAACAGGCGCATGACGCGGCTGTGGGATGAGATCCGCGATTTCGTCATCCTCCACTACTACCTCAATCGTCGCACTGAGCCCTTCTGGCGCGACGCCCGGTCCGTACCGCTGCCGAGCAGCTTCGAGAATATGCTGGCGCTCTACGACGAGTTTGGCCAGATCGAGCCGATCGACGGTTCGGTTTTCGCCGATACCAATTATTACTTCATCCTTGCGGGGGCTGGCCGCCACCCGCGCCGCGCCCACCCGCGCACCGCGCTCGCTCCTCCAGCTGAACTCGACCGGTACTTCGTCGACCTGAAGCGTCAGAATACCGCCATCACCCAGTCCATGCCGACACATGTGGAGTTGCTCGATGCCATCCACGCGCCGCAACCCTGAAGCGCCCGAAGCGGTTCTGCGCGGCTTCGCCGAGGGTCTCGGCCTGCCGGTGATGCGGGAGAGTTCGATAAAGCTGGTGCCGGGCGCGGCGCTGACCGACCGCTACCTGCTGTCAGTCCCTGCACCGGAGATTGGCGCCAGGCAAATCGCCGACCTGGTCCAACTCGCCGTTTCGCTGGGCCTTGCGCCGCAGCTGGCAGCCCAGGTGGCGTCCGACCTGTCGCACTCCACCACGCTGCATTTCGGCTTCGAGCGCGAGGGGGAACGGACCACTCTGAAGCTCTATTGCGAGTTTCCGCTCAAACGCGAGCGGGATAGCGTACGTGGGCCTTGCGACGGCTTGCTGGTTCACAGGGCGGTGAAGTGGGACCCGCGCGACGCGATGGCGGCCGCCGTCTCGTACTATGTTGCCAACCCGGCCCGCAGTGTCTCCGACACCGGCGCCCGTATCCGCGACCTGCTCGGGCAGGGGCCGCCCGGCGACCTGGCGCTGGGGTTGTTCCACCGGGCTGCCGGCCGTGTGCCGGCCGAGGACCGGCTGTTTCTCGAAGTCACGGAGGAGGGTGGCATCCGCCGATCCTTTGATCTGAAGCTGTATGACGCCGGCTTCACGACTGCCGACCTCGGCCCGGCCCTGCCCGGGCTGATTGCGCATTTTGCTCTCGGCGGTTTCGTCGTCCCGACAGCGGTGGTTGGCCACATTGC
Source organism: Hyphomicrobiales bacterium (assembly GCA_027487555.1). Classification (GTDB taxonomy): domain Bacteria; phylum Pseudomonadota; class Alphaproteobacteria; order Rhizobiales; family Devosiaceae; genus Devosia_A. The sequence goes on along the minus strand of JAIYDI010000047.1, from coordinate 123,686 downwards.
CGGAGGACGCGGCAGCAGCGGCGCGCCCTTCTTTACCATCTATTTTGGCGGAGGGCGGGCATGAGCGCCGATGTGGCTTGGATGGAGCCGACGCAGCCCGGCGACCACTACGCCGACTACTGCCAATGGCCCTACGATCCTCTGGCGCCTACAGGGGGCAAGCTGCGTCAGGCGAGCCTGCTCTGGGCGTCGCTGCAGGCAGCGGGCGCGCACCCCTACCTGACCGCCGCCTGCCGCCAACTCCGCACTGTCCTCGGCCCGTTCCGCACTGTTTATGGAGTCAAGCTACAGGGCGGCCGGTTGAGCTTCGAGTTCTACTTCTACGACTACGCCCGCCTCGACCGCGCCCTGTCGATCCCCAAGGTGCTTGCCGCGCTTTCGCCTTACGTCATTTGCGATCTGCCATCGGTCGAGCGCCGTCCGTATTTCATGTTCTCGCTCGACCTCGACACTCCCATAGTTACAGGCAAGGCGCCGCTCGCCGAAATCGATGTCTACCTCGGCAACCCAGGTAGCACCGTCTCCTCCGGCATGTGCTACGCGCATCGCTCCGAGGGGATGGAACTCAAGAACCTCTACTACTTCTTCGACGCCCGACTTGAGCTGAGCCAGATCGCCGACAAGGTCGCCACCAATGCCCATCTGGACGCACCGTCTGACTTGAGCGCGGTCCTCTGGCAGGAGCTGCTCGACTGCGGCGTCATCGTGGTGGCCAACAAACGACGGCACGACGGCGTCTATTTCTCCCGCATTCGCTCCAGTCAGCTCGGCCAGTTCTTCATGCGCGCCGGCTGGCCGGCAGAAATTCAAGCATTGCACGCGCTCAATGCACACCACTTTGAACATTTACTGTTCGATATTGGTATCGACTATGCTGTCAAAGACGGTCGGGCGGTGATACGCAAAACAGCCTTCTACGGCTTGCTGTGAGTGCGCGTGACGCGATTTCTGCACGACCGCTACATCGAAATGACCATGGAGTTCCGGTGCAACCTGCGCTGCGTGCACTGCATGATCGAAGGCACGATGGATCGTCTGCGCCCCGAATCCGACGCCGCGTTCGAGGGCATTCTCCGGCAGAATGCCGAGACAAATCAATATGATGGATTGATCCTTACCGGGTCGGAGATCACATTGCGACGCGATCTGCCAGAGCTGGCGAAGCGCGCACGCGCCCACGGCTTTTCCCATGTGCGCATCCAAACCCACGGCGTCCACCTCGCCGATCGTGCCTATGCCGACCGCCTGATCGACGCCGGGGTGGACGAGTACTTCGTCTCCGTCACCGCCCCCACCGCCGAACTGCATGACCAGATCACCGCAGTTCCCGGTGCCTTCGACAAGATGATGGCAGGCTTCGATAATCTCGATCGGCATGACCATGTAACCGTTGTCACCAATACCGTGGTCACGGCGCTGAGCTATCGGCACCTGCGCGCCGTCGTCGAGCGTCTGGCCCATCTCAAACAACTGATTCAAATGGAATTCTGGGTCTATTGGCCGATGGCGGAGACCGACGAGAAGCAACTGATTGTCCGCCACTCCGAGGCGCTCCCGTATCTGCGCGACGCCATCCACGCTGCCCGCGGAATCGGCCGCGATGTCGAGGTCAAGAACTTCCCCCATTGCCTGCTCGGCCCTGATGGAGACGCGCTGACCAACGACCAGCCGCAGCTGATCATCGACCCCGCCTTCTGGTCCGAGTTCATGCGCAACGGCTTCCACCAATGCGTCTACCGCGACCAGTGCGCCTCGCAGGCCTGTCTGGGCCTCAACACCGCCTACATAAATCGGTTTGGGTACGAGGAAGGCATCCTCAGTCCCATGCGCGAGTCGGAGTTGGTCGCATGAGCGGGCGGGCCCGCCGTCGCGCGCCAGCGCTGCAGCTCTATCCCGAACGGCCCGACAACAAGGAGGGCAAGTTCGACGCGGTCCTCCATGCCATCGAGGCGCGGTTTGTCGCGCCACTGGCGAAGCGTCGCGGCCAGAAGCTGTTCAGGTTGCTCCCGATGGTTCACGCCGTCGCCCCGGCCTTGCTCGACATGCCCATGCCCGAACTCGTGGCAGGCGCGCGCGACGCCGCGATCGATATCCGCCGGTCTGACTTCAAGGACATTGTCGCTATCGCTCGCTGCTTTGCGCACCTGCGCGAAGTTTCTGGCCGAATGCTCGGCGGCAAGCGCCACCATGATGTGCAACTCGTCGGCGCCTGGTCCATCCTGTCGGGCATGATTGCCGAGATGGCGACCGGCGAAGGCAAGACGCTGACCGCCGGTCTTGCTGCGGCCGCCGTGGCCTTGGCTGGCACGCCGGTGCATGTGGTTACCGTCAACGACTACCTCGCGCGGCGCGATGCCGAGTTGATCGGACCTCTGTACAAGGCCGTGGGCCTTACGGTCGGCACGGTGGTCGAGGGCATGGAACTGTCCGATCGCCAGCGAGCCTACGATTGCGACATAACCTACTGTACCAACAAGGAACTGGCCTTTGACTACCTGCGCGACCGCATGGTGCTCGGCCAGAGGTCCGGCGACCTTAGGCTCCGACTTGATGCTCTGGCGTCGCCCCGGAGCCGGGTAGGTGAGCTGCGGCTGCGCGGCCTGCATTTCGCGCTGGTCGACGAAGCCGACAGCGTACTGGTTGATGAGGCGCGCACCCCGCTGGTGATCTCCGGTCAGGCAAAGGCCGAGAACGACGTCGCCACCATCGTGGCCGCACTGGCACTCGCGGAGGCCCTGGAGCCGGACAAGCATTATCGCATCATGTCCGACGAACGGCGTGTCGGCTTGACCCTGGCCGGGCGCGACGAGGTCACCATGCGCTCAGCGGGACGCCCCGGCCCCTGGAAATCGCGCGTCATGCGCGAGGAGCTGGTGCGCCAGGCGCTGTCGGCGATCTACCTGTTTCACCGAGACGAGGACTACATTGTCTTCGAGGGCAAGGTGCAGATCGTTGATCCATCCACCGGCCGGCGCTCCAAGGACCGCTCCTGGTCGGACGGTCTGCATCAGATGATCGAGATCAAGGAGGAACTGGAACTTTCCGAGCAGCGCATCACCATCGCGCGCATGACCTACCAGCGGTTCTTCCGTCGTTATGGTCGTCTTGCCGGCATGACTGGGACCACCTCCCAAGTCGCGGGCGAACTCTGGCGCGTCTACCGCCTGCCGGTGGCGCACATCCCAACACACAAGCCGTCCCGTCGTGTCTGCCGTCCGGACCTCGTTCTGCCAACCGCCGAAGAGAAGTGGCAACGCATCGTTGCGCGCGTGCATGAACTGCATGCGACCGGTGCGCCGGTGTTGGTCGGCACGTCGAGCGTTGCGGCGTCAGAGCAGGCCAGCGCGCGTTTCGCCGCCGTCGGCCTTGTGCACCAGGTGCTCAACGCAGCGCAGCATGCCGATGAGGCTGCCATTGTCGCCCGGGCTGGCGAAGTCGGCCGCATCACGGTTGTTACGAGCATGGCTGGCCGCGGCACCGACATCCCGCTGGGGCCCGGGGCTGCGGAAAGGGGTGGGCTGCATGTCATCATCTCGGAACGCCAGGAGGCGCGCCGCATTGACGATCAACTCGCCGGCCGCGCCGCACGCCAGGGCGAGCCGGGCCATATAGAGGCTATCCTTTCGCTTGAGGATGCCTTGCTCGCCAAGGACGGACCGCCGCTGCTCCGGAGTCTTTCCGCCGCGCTTTCGGCGCTGCTCGCCGCGCGAGGCCGCGTTCTTGCCATCACGCTGGCGCAAAAGCATGCCCAACGCCTGCACAACACCATGCGCATGCGGCTGCTGAAATCCGAGCGGAACTCCCAGAAGACACTCGCGTTTGCCGGCCGTGCCGAATAGGCCCGGGCAGTGCCGAAAAGACAGATGAACGCGCAGCCCCCTGTTTCTGGGGGGCTCGGCCTCTCGTCGGGTTCGCGCGCATTCCTGCCACCCCTTATGCCCATGCCCCGGCATGTCGCCGCGAGGGGCGCAGAAGGACAAAGTCCGCCGCTTACGTCTTGGCAGCATATTCCTCCAGCACGACGATGTGGAAGCCACATACAAGAAGACCCCGCCGGACATCACTCCGGCGGGGTCTGATTCTGTACCTCTTAAAGGGTCAGTCCAGCGTTGCCGCCCAGGAACCGGCACGGAACGGCCCAGTATAGGTCTGGTGCGCATTCAGAGCGTTTGCTGCGGTGGAGTTGGCCCCAAAAGGCAAGGAGAGCCCCACCTTGATGGTGTGCGTGAAGCCTACGTCTTCATCCTCGATAGCGTTATAGTACCCAGCTTCGTAGCCAAATGTCAGGTAGGCATTGTATTCAGTCGGCAACCTGTAGGCGGCCTTCAGTCCTGCAGTTGCAAAAACCCCCGGTTGATCGCTGCCGACGTCTTCGAAACTCTCCGGCGCATAACCAATCCCGGCATCGGCCATAACAGCGAAATCGTCGGAAACCGAGTAAACCGCGCCATTGTGAATAAAGAACCCGTGAAACCCATCACCAGGTTCGCTGGTGTCGGTCTCGATATGCGCGTAACCCAATTGGCCAACAAGAGCCCATTTGCCGACCGTCGTGTTGGCCTCGACGCCTGCCGAGGCCCCTACGCTCGACTCCTCATCCCGATTCGATGCCACGGCCAGAGCGGCAAACGCCCCTACCGCCTGCGACGCGTCACCGATCCCGAGATGCAATCCCAAGGTACCGACATACAACGGCGCCTCGTACTCGGTGGTATTGAAGGTGTTGCGCTCCAGCAGCCCATCAATGCCCCAAACGAACGAATCACGACCGCCCCAGAGGCTTCCGGTCACAAATCCTCCTGGTGCGAAACCGGAGAAGCTGTCATCCGGCTGGTTAGCCCATTCCCCAAGCACGCCGATTTCTAGGGTGCCCCGCAGTTCAGACTGCGGGGCAGCGGTGGCAGCCGCAGGCCCATTGACCATAAGGTCGGCGGCCATCGCTCCGCCGCCGCCCAGCGTCGCCACAATTGTCGCACCTAGCAGCGCGCGCACATATTTGTTCACTTCAAACCCCCATTCTTCAGGCCACCTTTACGTCTCCGAGTCCGACGCGCCAGCGACACAAAAAGCGTACGTTTTGGACACAGCTGATCCCTTCTTGAGCAAGAATTTCCTTGTGCTCAACGTCTGGTCCTCCGATCAGCGGATCGCCAGTGCATACCGCCGCGATCTCCGCCAAACAGCCCTCGAACCCCAGCACAGATGCACCTCCAGCAGAGACGCGACCGCTGCCTTGATTTGTCCGGTACCTGCACATAAACGAAGTTGCCCGCTCGCGCCGCGAGCCGAAGCGATTGTCGGCCTTACGGTGTGCGAGGCCGCCAAGGTTGCCCAAGGAGATGTGTCCGTGACATGCCCTGCAACTGCGCCATCGTCGCAATGTGGCTCGGCTGTCGATCGCAGCGGGCCCGGTATTTCACATGTTATTTTGTCGCGCTTTGGGAGCTATTTTGTACAATATGGATCAAGCGTCTGTATTGTTGATCTCCCTTCAGCGCGGAACATTCGTTGTGAATAGTGCATCATTATTGTTATGAAATTTTAAGTATCGTCATGATCATTCAATCACTTCGTGAGTTCCGACGTATGCTGAAGCCGCGAATTCAAGAATATGTGAGCCGCCTGAGTCACGGAGCGCAGATTGAGGTAAATACTTCAGATCTTCTGCCGGCTGCTTATCATTTCAATCCAACACTCATCCTGTCCGGTCCTGAGTGCTTGATGATGTATCGCCGGGTCAATGAAATCAACAAAACTGGAATTCGAGCGATTGCTCTATGTCGTCTGGGAGAGACCCTGCAGCCCGAAGCGGGCAGCAACGTCGATATAGACAGCCAAATCGACGTTCCAGTGAATGCAAATGGAACAAGATGGCTTGCGGACCCACGATTTTTCGAAAAAGACAATGAAATCTGGTTCTCGTTCCATGACAATTCTGTTCTCTATACTTGCCCCCTGCCACTGGGGGCATCCGGTGCCCCCCTTCGGCCGGTAAGGCCGCGAATGGTGGACGTGCCGGAACGTGCCAAGGAAAGGAACTGGGGGTTCTTCCAGAGCGGCCAGATGAAGGCTGTCTATTCGTTGTCTCCGTTCAAGATATTGAAGTTCGAAACAGGCGATACGGAGTGGCTCGGGAAGACTATGCACGAGCAGAACGCGAACCTGGAGTGGCGGCGACGAAGACTCGGCGAACCCCACGGCGGTTCAATGCCGCAACGCATTGGCAACCGGTGGTTCGGGTTCATGCAGTCGGCGGAGTTGCGGGGCTTCAGAAAGACGCGCCATTATCACGTCGGGTTCTATAGCTTCGAGGCTGAAGAACCGCACAGACTACTCAGTATGTCCCGTGTACCAGTAATATCGGGAGATGATTTCCCCGGTGAGCGGTCCTTCTGGAAGCGGTGGTCTGTCACCTATCCGTCCGGTGCTGTCCATTTGGACGGAAAATGGCTTGTTTCGCTCGGTATACACGACAAACGCTCCGTCCTCGCTGTATTCGACCATAACAGGCTGCTGGCCGAGAGTGAGCACTTTGTTTGATGTGGCCCCGGGTCGCGGAGCAATAACCAGGCGAGATGAGGCCGAGCAATTTGACGCGGTCCGATGTACTGAACCAACTGTCAACGACATTTCATCTATTTCTGAATATAGAGCGTTTACCGATGTTGGCCCACGTTCATGAAGCAGGCCTCTGCCTCCGGGCGTAGGTGGTGACCGTTCGTCGTCAGCCGGAGTGGACGACCGCCAGGCGATACGTCAGACTGCATCCGCACCTCGGTCATGGAGCGGGCGCTACTGCCTCGACATTCCGTTAGCCGCGGCTTCCCGCGTTGGATCTACTCGTGCCGCAGCGCTTCGATCGGGTTGAGGCCGGCGGCGCGGCGAGCGGGAAAATAGCCGAAGACGATGCCGACCACGCCCGAAAACCCGAAGGCGAGGATGATGACTACCGGGTCGACCACGAATGGCACCTTGAGGAGCAGGACGCCGCCCAGCGCCAGCGCGAGGCCGACGAGGATGCCGATGAGCCCACCCAGCAGCGATAGTACCACCGCCTCCGCCAGAAACTGCATCAGCACCTGACTCCTGAGCGCCCCGATGGCAAGGCGGATGCCGATCTCGCGGGTACGCTCCGTGACCGAGACCAGCATGATGTTCATGATGCCGATGCCGCCCACCACGAGGCTGACACCGGCCACTGCGGCGAGCAGACCGGTCAGCGCGCTGGTGATGGTGGAAAGCGTCGCGGTGACCTGGGTCATGTCGAAGACATTGAAATCGTCCGGCATGCCTGTGCGGATCCGCCGCCGCTCGCGGTGCAGGTCTTCGATATCGCGCTTCACCGCAGCGGTGGTGGTGTCACTGCGTGCCGCTACGGTGATCGACCCGATATCGGCATTGCCGGCGATGCGCCGCTGATAGGCACGCAAGGGGATGAGTACCACATCGTCCTGATCCTGCCCGAAGCCACCGCTGCCCTTGGCGACGAGCAAGCCGATCACCTCGCAGGGCATGGTCTCGAGCCGGATCGAGCGGCCGAGCGGATCCTGGCCGCCGAACAGCTCCCTGCGCACCGTCTCCCCGATCACGCAGACAGGGCTGCCGCTTCGCAACTCGCTTGCGGTAAACTCGCGGCCACTGAGCAGTTCGCGCTGCGCCGCACCGAAATAGGCGTTGTCGGTGCCATTGAGTGTGGCGGACCAGTTGGTGCTGCCCAAGATGGCGGTGACCTTGCCTGCAGAGATCGGCGCGACGTCATGGGCGCCGGTCACCTCCGCGACGATGGCTGCGACATCTGCGGCGGTGAAGGACTTGGCCGTTGCCTGCGTGCCACCGGGACCGGTGGCGGCGGCCCCAGGACGCACCGTCAGCACATTGCCGCCGAGCGCCGATACGCCGGAGACGACGCTCGCCGTCGTGCCGTTGCCCACTGTCACCAGCGCGATCACGGCCGCGACGCCAATGATGATGCCGAGCGCGGTGAGCATCGAACGCAGCAGGTTGCGGCGGATGGCGCGGAGCGCCAGGATGATGGTTTGCCAGATCATCTCGTCGCCTGCTGCGCTGGTACATCGCTTTCGATCAGGCCGTCGCGGAAGGTGACGATCCGCTGGGCGTAGGCGGCCATGTCTGGCTCATGCGTCACCATGACGATGGTGATGCCCTTGCTGCGGTTGAGGCCGGTGAGCAGGTCCATGATCTCTTCGCTGCGCGCGGTATCGAGATTGCCGGTCGGCTCGTCGGCCAGCAGCAATTGCGGCTCGGTGACGATGGCGCGGGCGGTGGCGACACGCTGCTGCTGCCCGCCCGACAGCTGGCTCGATGTATGGTGCTCCCACCCCTTGAGGCCCACGTCCTCGAGCGCCTTCATTGCAAGCGCACGCCGGTCGGCAGCGCCGACATTGCGATAGATCAGCGGCAGCTCGACATTCTCGAGCGCCGAGGTCCGCGCCAACAGGTTGTAGCCCTGGAATATGAAGCCGATATAATGTCGCCTGAGCAGCGCGCACTGGTCCTGCGACAGCGCTCCGACATCCACGTCGCGGAACAGGAAGTGCCCGCCAGTCGGCGCATCAAGACAGCCGACAATGTTCATGCAGGTGGATTTGCCCGAGCCACTCGGGCCCATGATGGCGACGAACTCGCCTTCGGCGATATCCAGCGACACGCCGCGCAGCGCCTCCACCCGGCCTTCCCCCTCCCCGAATACCTTGGTCAACCCGACAAGCTGCACGATCAACGGAGCGTCGGCCAATTAGCCACCCGCCTTCGCGGCGGTGATCACCATGTCGCCTGCGGCAAGATCACTCGACAGCACCACAGTGGAAGTGCCGTCCGTGAGGCCAGTGGTAATGGCTAGCATCTGAGGGGTACCCGCCCGCAGTACCCAGACCTGACGCTGGTTGGCCACGATGCCAGATGTCGTCGTTGCCGCATCTGTGGCCGTTGTCGGCTGGGGGGCCATCGCGCCGCCGAACAGGCCTCCACCGCTGGACTTGGCCGTCGCGATCGCAGGAGCATAGCGCAACGCGGCATTTGGAATGAGCAGAGCGCCGGCGATCTCGTCGGTCACGATCTCGGCGGATGCCGTCATGCCCGGGCGCAGCAGCAGCTCGGCGTTGTCGACCGATAGCACCGACTTGTAGCTCACCACTCCGCTGACGGTGACAGGCGCGAAGCGCACCTGGATGACCATGGCGTCGAACACGCGGTCGGGAAAGGCCTCCACTGTGAAGGTGGCACGATCGCCCTCGTTCACAGTGCCGACATCGGCCTCGTCGACATCGACGACCACATGCATGAGCCGCAGGTCATCGGCAAGTGTGAACAAAACCGGCGACTGCAGCGAGGCCGCCACCGTCTGGCCCGTGTCGACGGCCCGGTCGAGAACGATGCCGGTAATCGGCGCACGGATCGAGGCCTTCTCGATTTGTGTCTGGTTCGACGCCAGATCGGCTTCGGCGACCTTCACCTGCGCAGAGGCGATGGCAAGGGCCGCCGAGGCCTGCACTTGTACGGTCTGGATCTTTTCGAGATCCTCGTCCGATGCGAGTCCGCGCACCGCCAGAAGGCTGAGGCGGGCGAGATCGCGATTGGCCTGCATCAGGGTAGCCTCGCGGTCGATGACGCTGGCGCGGGCGGAATCGAGGAGAGACTTCGTGCGCTTCGACTGGTCGGCGAGCTGGTCAGTGCCGATCTCGGCGAGCACCTGCCCGGCGGCAACCTTGTCATTGTAGGTGACATAGACCTTGGTGACGGTGCCGGATACCTCGCTGCCGACCTCAACCTCCGTGATCGGCTCGACGGTGCCCATGGTCGAGGCGGTGACTTCGAGGTCTCCGGTCCAGACGGCGCTGGTCACATAGTGGATGGCCGTCGCCCGCTTCGTGGCATTCCACCACCACCCTGTGCCGCCCATGAGCAGTGCGAGCGCCAATGCGACAAAGATCACGAGACGCAAGTGCTGCCGCCACCAGCTTGGCTTGGCCTTGAGCTTGAGCAGATCCGCGATGTCAGGGGTGGCGGCGAGCATTGATCCCTCCCGCAGCGCCGGTGCTGGGCCATTGAGCTGCAGCTCTTGATCGGGCGCAATCGAACATGACCTTAGCAAGGGCGGTAGGCGGTGCGTGCCCTCGGAATCTACTCATTAGCCCAACGGTCAGGTCCGGAACTCCGTGCCCTTGTCCTCGGCCATGAGGATGGTACCGGCCTTGCCGGCGACTATGGCCAGCGCATCCTCGATGCGGCCGATGCGGGCGTCCTTGCCGCTCGCAATGGCGAAACGCAGGCCCGCATCGACCTTGGGGGCCATGGAGCCCGGTGCGAACGCGTTATTGCCGAGCTCGGCATCGGGCCCCATGCTGATGATCGAGCGCGCCTCTGCCGTGCCGTAATTAGTATAGACGGCGTCGACATCGGTGAGCATCAGCAGCATCTCGGCCCCGATGGTATTGGCGAGGAGGCCGCTGGCACTGTCCTTGTCGATGACGGCTTCAATGCCCTCGAGCCTGCGATCGGCGTTGCGGACCACCGGCACCCCGCCGCCGCCGAGGCAGATCACGAGGGCGCCGTGATCGGCGAGGAGGCGAATGGCGGGGAGTTCAAGGATATCGAGCGGTTGCGGCGAGGCGACCACGCGGCGCCAATAGGGCCCGTCCGGCGCGCAAACCCAGCTGTTCTGCCGCGCGAGCGCCCGGGCCGTCGGCTCGTCGTAGACGGGGCCGATGGGCTTTTGGGGGTGCATGAACGCACTATCGGCCGCATCCACCAGCACCTGTGACAGCACAGTTGCGATCATCGTCTCGCGGGGCATGAGGTTGCGCAACTCCTGCTCCAGCAGGTAGCCGATGAGGCCCTGGCTTTCGGCCCCGAGAAGATCGAGCCCGTAGCGCCCATCAGTCGGGCCTGCAGCCGCCTGAAGCGCAATCAGCCCGACCTGCGGGCCGTTGCCGTGGGTGACCACGAGCGAATGTCCGGCATGCAGCAGCTTCACCAGAGACACGGCCGCAAGGCGGATATTGCGGCGCTGCGCCACTTCGGTGATCGGTTCTCCGCGCCTGAGCAGGGCGTTGCCGCCCAGTGCGACGACAATCTTCATGGCGCTATCCTGCAAGGGTGGCGACGAGGATCGCCTTGATCGTGTGCATGCGGTTTTCCGCCTGTGCAAAGACGATGGAGGCAGCGCTCTCGAAGACCTCGTCGGTCACCTCCATGCAGGAAATGCCGAAGCGCTTCTCAATATCGGCTCCCACCTCGGTGCTCGCGTCGTGGAAGGCGGGCAGGCAGTGCATGAACTTGGCATACTCATTGTCGCAACCAGCCATGACCGCCTCGGTGACGCGATAGGGCGTCAGCAGTTCGATCCGGCGACCCCAGTCCGCCTCGTCTCCGCCCATTGAGAGCCAAACGTCTGTGTAGACGAAATCGGCGCCCTTCACGGCGTCGCCGAGCACCTCTGTGACCCTCAGCTTCGCGCCGGTATCCGCGGCGAGATCGTTGAAGTGGGCGACGAAGGCCTCGTCGGGCCACAAGGCCTTTGGCGAGGCGATCCGCATGTCGATCCCTACCTTTGCAGCGCCGATGGCGAGCGACAACGCGACGTTGTCCTGCCCGTCTCCGACAAAGGCGACACTCAGGTCCGACAGGTGCTTGTGGGTGAATTCCCGCATTGTCATGAAATCGGCCAGCGTTTGGGTCGGGTGCGTCTGGTCGGTGAGGCCGTTATACACCGGCACCCCGGCATATTTCGCGAGGTCTTCGACGACTCTTTGTTCGAAGCCGCGATACTCGATGGCGTCATACATCCGCCCAAGGACGCGGGCCGTGTCCTTCATCGATTCCTTGTGGCCGATATGGCTGCCGCTGGGGCCCAAAAAGGTGACATGCGCGCCTTGGTCGAAGGCGGCGACCTCGAAGCCCGTGCGTGTGCGGGTCGAGTCCTTTTCGAAGATCAGGGCGATGTTCCGGCCCGCAAGCAATTGCCGCTCCGTGCCCGAGCGCTTGGCGGACTTGAGCTCGCTCGCGAGCGCCAGGAGGAAGCGGATTTCGGATGGGCTGAGATCGTCGAGCGTCAGGACGCTGCGACCATGGATGTTGTCGGGCAAGATGCTGTTCCCCTCAGAGCGCGTCGCGACGGATCGGGCAGGACATGCAGTGGCTTCCGCCCCTGCCGCGTCCCAGTTCCGAGCCTTCGATGGTGATGACTTCGATGCCCGCCGCCCGCAGCACGGTGTTGGTATAGACGTTGCGGTCGTAGCCGATGACGACGCCCGGCTCGATGGCGAGCAGGTTGTTGCCGTCATCCCATTGCTCGCGCTCGGCCTCGTAGTCATCGCCGCCGGTGCCGATCACCCGCAGGGTCTTGAGCCCAAGCGCGTGCTGCACGACGGTGATGAAGGGCTCGCTTTCATCGGTGATATCGAGCTCACCATGCAGCTTGCCGGGCCGCAGCGAGAAGGCACCTATGCGGTCGACCACCGGCGGATAGATGGTCACGAGGTCGCGGTCGCAGAACGTGAATACCGTATCGAGGTGCATGAAGGAGCGGTCTGCCGGCATCAGCGCCGCAATCACGCGTTTCGCGGCGCCTGCCGCAAACAGCGCACGCGCTACCGCTGATACCGCCTTGGGCGTGGTGCGTTCGCCCATGCCAATGAGCACGATGCCATCGGCGAGCGGCATGACATCGCCACCTTCCAGCGTCTCGCCGCCCGGATCGCCTTCCGACCCATCCCACCAGGTTTCGAACTGCGATGCCTTGAAGTGTGGGTGGAATCGATAGATTGCGGCGACGTTGGCCGCCTCGGGCCGGCGGGCCGGCCAGTACATTGCGTTGATTCCGACTCCGCCATACACCCAGCATGAGCTGTCGCGGGTGAAGAGCTGGTTGGGTAGCGGCGGAAGCACAAAATCCTCGGGCAACAGGGTGCGGCCGACCAGCCCCATGGGCGTGAACGGCAGTTCCGCCCTTGCGATGCCGCCAATCAGCAGGCGACCAAGCTCTGTCGCGGGCAGCCCGTCGAACCAACCACGCAACTCGCCCATGAGGTCGAGCCCGACGCTTGTCTCGCTGACGCGCTGATCCAGCAGCCAGTCCCGCGCGTCGGGCAGTTCCAGCGTCTCGGCCAGCATCTTGCCGAGGTCCCGCACATCCACGTCCCGCTCGCGCAACGCATCGACGAACACATCGTGCTCCTGTCGGGCCTTCTTGACCCAAAGGACGTCATCGAACAGCAAAGCCTTGCAGTTATCCGGCGTCAGCCGTTGCAGACTGAGATCTGGCCTATGCACCAGCACCTCGCGGAGCCTGCCCACTTCGGAGAATGTGCCCATTGGCGACATTGGCCTATCCTTTGGTCAGAGGGGGCTGATAGTGCCGGTGAAGATCAGCCAGGCGGCGACGAGGCCAGCGACGAGGAGGGCCGCGGCGAGGACGATCTCTATGGGCGCGAAGAGCTTCTCGCCGTTCTCGCGTCGTGCCCAGACATAGATGGCGATACCCGGCGCGTAGAGCATGGCGGCCATCAGCAGGTAGGTCGGCCCGGCCGCATAGACGAGCCAGGTGCCGTAGAGCGTGGCAACCCCGCCAGAGATGATGTTGCGCACCCGCCCCTCATTGGGCGCATAGGCCTCGCCGGTCAGCGCCAGCTTCAGCGCATAGGCGCCCGACAATATGTAGGGCACGAGAATTGCCGTTGAGGCGATGTAGAGAAGGGCGAGATAGGTGCTGTTGGCAAGCAGGGTGACGATGAGGAACAGTTGCACGAGCCCATTGGTCACCCACAGCGAGACTGAGGGTGCCCCATGCTGGTTCTCGCGCCCGAAGACCTTCGGCATGGTGCCGTCGCGTGAGGCGACATAGGGCACTTCGGCAGCGAGCAGCGTCCAGGCAAGGAAGGCGCCCAGCACCGACACGACGAGCGCCACGGCAATCAGGATTGCGCCCCAGGGCCCGACGACATGCTCGAGCACCCCCGCCATTGACGGGTTCTTGAGAGCGGCAAGTTCCGGCCGCGCCAGAATGCCAAGCGACAGCAGTGACACGAGGGCGTAGATCGACAGCGTGGTGACGAAGCCGGCGAATGTGGCGAGGCCGATATCCTTGCGGCGTTCGGCGCGGCCCGAGACGATGCTGGCCCCTTCGATGCCGATGAACACCCAGAGCGTTACAAGCATGGTGCTGCGCACCTGATCGATCACCGAGCCGATGCTCGGCGTCGCAAGCCCGGTGAAATCGAGCGTGAACACATCGAGCCGGAAGGCCACGACAACCACTGCGATGAACAGCACGATTGGCGCAATCTTGGCGATGGTGGTGACGATGTTGACGAAGGCTGCCTGTCGGACGCCCGAGAGCACCAGCGCATGGATGAGCCACAGCACCACAGAGGCGCCGAGGACTGCCTGCCAGGTATTTCCCTCCCCGAAGACCGGGAAGAAATACGAGAGCGCGCTGAACATCACCACCGCATAGGAGACATTGCCGATCCAGGCGGAAATCCAGTAGCCCCAGGCGCTGTTGAACCCCACGAAGGGGCCGAAACCGGCCTTGGCATAGGCATAGGGGCCGGAATTGAGCTCCGGCTTCCGCAGTGCGAGACCTTGGTAGACAAGCGCGAGGGCAAAGATTCCGACACCGCTGATTGCCCAGCCGATGAGGATCGCGAGCGGCCCCGCGCCGACCGCCATGTTCTGGGGCAGGTTGAATACCCCGGACCCGACCATCGAACCGATGACGATGGCGGTCAGGGAAAACAGCCCGAGCTTGCCCGGCTCGGCGTGCGCCGCTGCGGGCCGTGCCGGAGGCGGCACGACAATGGGAGACTGGGCGTACACCCGGCTCATTTCGCACCCATGAGTGGGTTGTTGCCGGATGCGGTGTGGGTGTTCGGGTCCGTCGCCCGCGCAATAGCTGCCAGAAGCTCGTGGTCGCTGAACGGTTTGCGCATCACGATGGCGCACGCATCGAGGTCTTCGGCAGCAAGGCTGTCGCCACTCACGAGGATATGCGGCACGTACCGGGCGCTGAGAATCTTGCGTATGGCGGCGATGCCGCTGCCTTCACGCAAGCGGCCATCGATGATGATGAGATCGGGGTTGGTATGGTGGGCGGCCCCCACGGCACCGGCCTCGGTGCTCGCGGTGCCGCAGATCTCGTGCCCCATCTGTTCGAGGATTTCGCAGAGGGCGAGCGCGATCATGCTCTCGTCCTCGACCACGAGGATCCGCAGCGAAGTGCCGGGAGGCGAGAGCGCTGGCGTCGCTCTCTCGGGCGGTGTGCCGGCCATGGATGCTGCGTCGGCGGGGCCCGTAGACGCAGGCAGGTGCAGGACCCCCCTCATTTGGGCACGACCTTTGCCGGCATAAGGTGCGACTCTACAAGCCAGATCTGCTGGTCGACCCCGCGCGAGACCTCTGTGAACAGGTCGGCCGTGTCCGTGTCGCCGAACTGGGTGGCGCGACCTGCGGCTTGGTGGATGGACTGTCCAAAGGCCGCGAGCGTAGCTGATACGGCAAAACAGTGCTCCGTAGTATCTGCGATATCGAGCGGGTAGGGGACGAGGAATGAGCGCTTGGTCGCGAGCTGGATTGTCCCCTGCGCCACGCCGCCGAGGCCGGCCGACCGCTCCGCAAGCTGATCGGCGAAGGACGCGGCGTGACTGGCGATCTCGTCGAACAGCCGGTGCACCCCGATGAAATCTGTGCCGCGCACGTTCCAATGGGCGTGCTTGAGCTGCCCTTGTAGGTCGATGGCGGCGGACAGGTGCAGGTTGAGCAGTTCGACCGACTGCGCGCGAACTCGCTCGGGCAAGGTGTTGTGGGTAGTGTGCACGGACTGGTCCCGATTCTCGAATGTCATCGGCCGATAGTGACCGTTGACCGAGACTAGGCCGTCCTGCCTGGCCGCGTTCAGGGCCGGAAACTACTCAACATGTCGACATCAGCACCCGGCGGGCGGCCCCCGCCGTAGGTGTTTGCCGAGGGTCGCAGCGCAACCGATCTCCTGTTCGTCCAAAGGCAACGCGTGTTCATGAGGCTATGGGCATATTGTTCCGCTGGCAGGAATAAATATTAATCGGATATTCTCCGTCCGTATCCCTTGCTCATTCGCTACATCGCTCACATTTCAGACGTGAGATGCAAATTGTCTTTCGATTTATCGGGGGCATAATTTGCATCTGCCGCAGATGTCCTGCTGGAGGGTTGTCGTGTCCAAGAAAAAACAAAGCGGAAATCGCGAAGTCAAAAAGCCGAAGCAGAAAAAGACTTTGGCAACGCCCTTGACCGTCGATGCGCTGGCTGTCCGAGGCGTCTCGCCCCCCGGTCGAAAGGCCTGATGGGGGCCGTTCCACGCCGGAGGCCGGCCAGCGTCCGCCAGCACATGATCGGAGGCTATCCATGACCATGGAGCCTGCTGCAATTCGTGCCGTGCACAAGCCTTGGGGTTCGACCCAACTCGCGCCCTGGAGTCGGCTGAGCGACGGCAAGCCGATCGGCGAGGTCTGGTTCGAGCGCGCGAGCAGCGACGCACCACCAGCCGCCCTGCTTCTGAAGCTGCTGTTCACCAGTGCGCCGCTTTCGCTTCAGGTGCACCCCGACGACCGCCTTGCGCAGTCGCTGGGGCAGCCGAACGGCAAGACAGAAGCCTGGTATGTGCTCGCGGCAGCACCAGATGCCGAAATCGCGGTCGGGCTCACCCGCGATCTTTCGCACACCGAACTGCGCAACGCCATCGCCGATGGCTCCATCGCCGCGCTCGCCAGGTGGCAGCCAATCGCCGCCGGGCAAGCCGTCCTGGTCGCCGCCGGCACAATTCATGCCATCGGCGCGGGGTTGGTGATTGTCGAAGTGCAACAGCGCAGCGATACGACCTATCGGCTTTTCGACAATGGCAATGCCCGTCCCTTGCATGCGGATCTGGCCATGATTGCCAGTGCTCCCGAGCAGCGCGTGCCGGATGTGGCTGCGGCCCGGCCGAGGACCGGCCGTGATGTACTGGCCGAGAGCCCGTTTTTCATCGTCGAGCGCCTTTGCTTCGAACCGGGCGCCAGCTGGGCGCTCGACACCCAAGGCGAGGCCTGGCTGCTGGTCACCGCCGGGGCGCTGGCCTTCGACCAGGTCTTGCTCGCGACAGGCGAGGCCATTTTCATCGAGGGCGAGCGCGCCAGTTTCCGCGCCATCGCCGCCGGCACCGAGGCCATCTTCGCCTATGTGGCGAGCCGCCCGAACGCCGGCCTCATCAGCCGCAACGAGCCCCATTCCGGAGTTACACCATGACCCCAAAGATCCGCATCGCCATCGTCGGGAATTCGCTGCCGCGACGTTGCGGCATCGCCACGTTCACCACCGACATCGAAGCAGCCCTCGCCGAACTTGCACCCGAGGTGGAGACCAGCATCGTGGCGCTCACAGACCCGGGCGCGAGCTATGTCTATCCCGAAACCGTCGGGTTCGAGATCCGGCAGGATCGGCTCGAGGACTATGTGTCTGCGGCCGCGTGGATCAATTCGGGTGGTTTCGATGCCGTGCTGCTGCAGCATGAGTTTGGAATCTTCGGCGGCGATGCGGGCAGCCATATCCTGTCGCTCTTGAAGCGTCTCGAGGTGCCGATCATTGCGACGCTGCATACCGTGCTCGAGGAGCCCAATGCCGGCCAGCGCTACGTCATGGAGCGTATTCTCGCCAGCTCCTCGACAGTGGTGGTGATGGCTGAAAAGGGCCGTGACCTGTTGCAGCGCGTGTATCACGCTGTTCCATCCCGCGTTCAAGTCATTCCGCACGGCATCCCCGATTTCGGCTTCGTCGAGAGCGATGCGGCGAAGGCCGAGCTCGGTTACGCCGACCGCACGGTCATCCTGACCTTCGGCCTGCTCTCGCCCAACAAGGGCATCGAGGTGATGATCGACGCCATGCCGGCGATCCTCGCCGGTCGTGCGGACGCCGTATATGTTGTCCTCGGCGCGACCCATCCCAATCTCGTTCGCGACGAGGGCGAGGCCTATCGCGACCGGCTCGCCGAGCGGGCGCGCGCGCTCGGCCTTGGCGACAAGGTGGTGTTCGTCGACCAGTTCGTCGATCGCCCCACGCTCCTCAAGTATATCGCCATGTGCGATGTCTATGTGACGCCCTATCTCAACCGGGCACAGATGACGTCGGGCACGCTGGCCTATAGCTTCGGGCTGGGCAAGGCCGTTGTGTCGACGCCCTATTGGCACGCGGCGGAGCTGCTTGCCGATGGCAAGGGTGTGTTGGTGCCGTTCGGCGATACCACGCGCACCGGCGCCGAGATCGCGGCGCTGCTGGCCGATGAGCCGCGACGGCTCGCAATGCGGCGCCTTGCCTACCGGTCGAGCCGTGAAATGACCTGGGACCGGGTGGCGCGGCGCTATGCCGACGCCCTGAGGCAAGTGAGCCGGGGGAAGGTCCGCACCATCCCCATCTCCTCCCCGCGCGATCCTGGCATGCCAGTCCTTTCGCTGGTCGCGCTCTCGGGGATGACCGATGATACCGGCCTGTTCCAGCATGCCGTGCGCGCGGTCCCGGACCGGTCTCACGGCTATTGCATCGACGACAATGCCCGCGCGTTGCTGCTGGTCAGCAGCCTGCCGGCCCGCGAAGCGGGGCCGAGGGGAGAGACGCTGGCGCAGGTCTATGCCGCCTTCGTGCAGCATGGGTTCAACCTCGATAGCGGCCGCTTCCGCAACTTCCTCGGTTTCGATCGGCGCTGGCTCGAGCCAGTAGGCTCCGAGGATAGCCATGGCCGGACCCTCTGGGCGCTTGGGCAAGTCTGCCGCACAGATCCGTCACCGGCAAGACGCCTCTGGGCGCGCGATCTGTTCGGTCTGGCCCTTCCAGCGGTGGAGGGCTTCACCTCCCCCCGAGCATGGGCTTTCGCGCTTTTGGGACTCGACGCACTGTTCGCCTCGGGCGCAGGCGACGATTTCGCCCTCCAGCTCCGGCTCCGGCTGGCATCCCGGCTGGTCGGGCTGCTGCGCCAGGTGGAGACCGATGACTGGGTATGGTTCGAGGAGGGGCTCTCCTACGAGAACGCCCGCCTGTCCGAGGCCCTTATACTCACTGGCCAGGCCACCGGCATCATTGGCTATGTCGGGGAGGGCCTCAGGTCCCTTACCTGGCTGATGATGCGGCAGACGAGCCCCTCGGGCCTGTTCAGGCCCGTCGGCACCGAGGGCTTTGCCGATCACCGCATGCCGCCACGCCTCTTTGACCAGCAGCCCGTCGAGGCTGCGGCGACTATCGCGGCCTGCCTCGCTGCCTGGCAGGCAACGCGCGATCGGCGCTGGCAGGTGGACGCGACGCGCGCCTTCGCCTGGTTCACGGGCGGCAACGATCTCGGCCAATCCCTGGTCGAGCCCAGTACTGGCCTCTGCCGCGATGGACTGCACCCGGACCGGGTCAACGAGAATTGCGGCGGGGAATCGGTTGTCTCCTATCTCCTGGCTCTGGCCGACATGCAGCGGCTCGAGCTTGCCGCGACGGCACGGGCGCCGCTCCGGCTCCTCACCACGCTGGAACGCCCGCCCTCACACTCCCCTTCACCGCAGCCGCGAGGTCTCCTTGTCCAACGTCACGCTCCTGCACCGGCAGGCCCTCTATCTCCGGCCTGATCCGGCGCGCGTCATCGTCCGTCCGTTCAGGCCGACCGTCGAGCCCAAAGACCTGAAGCCCCGCGAGAAGACCCGCGCCAACCACATCGTCGATCGCGTGCTGGCGCTGGATGCGGCAGAAATCTCGAGCGTCCTCCTCGATGTGCTGTCGAACTTCGCTGGCCGGCACCGCAACCTGCTGCGCACCTGCGAGGCGCGCGCCGACGAAATGGAGAGCGCACTTGCCGAGCATCAGGCCTTTACGCCGATGCAGCGGCAACTGATCGGGGCATACTTCCTCAATGAGTACTCGTTCGAGGCCTCGGCATTGTTCAACCCGAGCATCGTGCCCCACCCGGACCAGTCTGCGGCACCGGTGGGGGGGCTGCGCTTCGTTCTGAGCCTCAGGGCAGTGGGGGAGGGACATGTGTCCTCCCTGACTTTCCGCTCGGGTACCATCACGCGCGATGGCAGCGTCTCCGTGGACCCGACCGCGCGTTTGGCAGCCACGCCGCGCCTCACCGCGCCGGTCCCCGATTTCGACGAGGGCGCGCCGGTGGAGGCGCGTTTTGAAGGTGACGACATCAGCGAGCGTGTGCTGTTTCCGGTCACGACAGCGCAATCGAACGGCATCGAGGATGCGCGCTTCGTGCTCTTCCAAGATGCCGACCGGCGCACCTACTACGCCACGTATACGGCCTATGATGGGCGCGCCATCCGCTCGGAGCTGATCGAGACCGATGACTTCCTGTCATTCCGAATGACCCCGCTCAGGGGCTCGGCTGCGGTCAACAAGGGCATGGCGCTGTTTCCCCGCCGGATCGACGGGCAATTCGCCATGATCGGCCGGCAGGACGCAGAGAACCTCTACCTGCTGCGCTCCGATGACATCCTGACCTGGAACGGCGGCCAACTGCTGCTCGCGCCCAAGTATCCCTGGGAGTTCGTGCAGGTGGGCAATTGCGGCTCGCCCATCGAGCTCGACGAGGGCTGGCTGCTGTTTACCCATGGTGTTGGCCCCATGCGCCGCTACGCGATCGGCGCCGTGCTGCTCGATAAAGCCGACCCAGGGCGCATCCTCGGTCGCTCGCGGGAGCCACTAGTCTATCCAACGCATTCCGAGCGGGAAGGCTATGTGCCAAACGTTGTCTATTCCTGCGGAGCCATGCTGCATGGCCGCCGGATCATCCTGCCCTATGCGGTGTCCGACACGTTCTCCAACTTCGCAACGATCCGCGTGGACGAACTGCTCGAAACACTCACCCTGAACGCCTGATATTTTGCAGCGACGGCCGGTATCAAGCCTGAATCAATAGCGGATCTGAAAGACGCAGTTCAAAAACAAGGCGCAGTAAAATACTGCCATTTGGTGTTCTGGTGTCCGATTTATATTTTATCGGTGCAGTTGCATTTCCGTCTCCAAGTGACCAATTGAAGGACATCAATTGGCATTCGGAGCGCGCGACCAAATCTCGTTTGCACCGGAACCGACAAATGCGTCGGCGTGTCCGACGCCCAAGCGCATGCTCGACCCGCCATTGCCGCATTGCTCGCCCACGACGGCAAGAAAGACATGACATGGAAAAGTTCCCCTATGACGCGCCGGCCGAGGTCTTCGTTTCTCGTCGCTTCGCCAAATCAACGCAGTCGCAGTACAGGCGGTTCGTCACGGCAACGGAGGCGCTCCGGTTTCTGTTCGAGGTCTTGCCACCAGCTGCCGCACAGGCCTCCATGCTCGAAGTCAACGAAGGCCGCTACGATGGCGCCGCAGCCCTGAAGCTGTACCTTTCTGCGCAATACCCGCTGGTGCGGAAACTGGTCGAGCCCTTGCCGGCCCGGCAAAGACCTGCCGGCTCCGACGATGCACCGAAGAGACAGTATGGTCGGCTGTTCCTCGCAAAGCTCTTTGGGCTGACACCTAAACAAGCCAGCGAAATCCTCGAACGCGCTGGCGACGATCGGGGCAAGGCAGAAGATTTGGCCCGGCAGGTGCGGTTCGCCTGACGCTCGCCGCGTCCACTCCCGAACGGCGTCCAGGCATCAGCCGACAAGGTGGCGCGGGCCAGCTTCAACACAGGGTGACCAGATGACTGACAAGCTTCGCCGCGCGCACGCCACGGCAGCCGCCGCGCGATATGTGCCGCCGCCCGATGGCTCCCACCTTGTGTATGCCCTGGTCGCTGCTGCGGTCGTCGCCGCGGCGGCCATACCGTTTGTGGGCCTTCTCGGCGTCGACATGCTGACCCATCCCACGAGCCTTGTCGCCATAACCTTGGCCGCCCTTGGCTCGGGTGTCGCCGGGAGGGTCCGGCAGAGGCGCCGCCACGCCAGCGCCTGTGCGCCCGAACTGGCCTGGCGCGGCCGCCGGATGCAGGGCGAGGCGACATGATCATCCGGGCCGGATACGAAATCAGCTTCGAAAGCGAGCGCCCCACCCCGACGCTGCTGGCGCTCAGGCTGCATCCGTCACGCCGTAAGGACCTGCTGAGCGAGGAGCGGCTGCATTTCACCCCGCTGGTCCCAACAAGCGACTATGTCGACGGTTTCGGCAACGCCTGCACACGGCTCACGGTGCCGGCGGGTCTCATTACAATCTCGAGCCGGTTCGAAATCGAGGATTCCGGGTTGCCGGACAATTGGCCTGCGGATGCCGAGCAGCACGAGATCGATCGTCTCCCCGACGAGGTGCTCGTCTTCCTCCTCGCGTCCCGCTATGTCGAAACCGACGTGCTCATGGGTATTGCCTGGCGTCTGTTCGAAAACACCAGGCCAGGATGGCCACGGGTCCGTGCCATCCTCGACTATGTGCATAGCCACATCCGGTTCGATTACATGCTCGCTGACAGCAGCCGCTCAGCCTTTGGCGCCTATCTCGAGCGGGTGGGTGTGTGCCGCGATTTCACACATCTCGCTATTGCGCTTTGTCGGTGCATGAACATTCCGGCGCGCTACTGCACAGGCTATCTCGGTGAAATCGGCGAACCGCAGAGTGCGGTACCGATGGACTTTTCGGCATGGTTCGAGGTGTTTCTCGGCGGCCAGTGGCACGTCGCAGATGCCCGACATAACCGTCCGCGCGTCGGGCGCATACTGATGGCTCGCGGTCGCGATGCCACCGACGTTGCCTTGTCGACACAGTTCGGCCCAACCAGGCTGGCCGGCTTCCAGGTGGCGACTTTGGAGCTTCGCACCGACCCGAGCTCGGCAACGGGCGGGCTACGCGGCTAAAGCGCTTCCAGGAGAAGCCGGAACTGTCCTCCGGTTCATGAAGCGCCATGAATCAGGAATTCAAACCACTCCACGCTTCACTTGAGGCGTGGAGTGGTTCTGCGCATCGCGTCATTTGTTGGCTCATTCAGGCACATCGCGGCCACAACAGAGATCAGCGAAGGTGAGACAAAGATGCGTCGTTCCGCTCCGGGCCCGCGCTCATGCCCGGGCGCCGTCCCCCGCCGTCATCGCCGCGCCATCTGCAGCGGTCATGCGCTGCCGATAACCCGCAAGCCACGCGCTTACATCGGCCTCGGCTGCGGCGAGCGACACGCTCCGCCGGTCCTTGATCAGCTCTGCCAACTGCAACTCGTTGTGAACCGCCGACATGTCGAGCGAGGTCATGAACGGCCAGCGCTCGTGTGCCGGTCCGCGCTCGGCGCGCCGCGCCGCCAGCACTTGCGTGGAAGCGTCTGAGTTATATCCGAACATCGGGCGTTTCTCCAGGTGACGGGCCGGGTATGGCCACAAACACGGGGAGCCTAGGCCCATTCGGAGTGCACCCTGAGGGGCGGAAACTACTCAGCGCTTCGGCGTTGCGGTTGCGGCAGACCCGCGCTGGCTTGGGTGATTTCCGACCCTGTCGCCCGCACGCCCGCGCCTGCTTGAAGCAAACTCCGGCACCCCATGCATTCTGTGGCCGGACACAAGGATTGGGCCCTCCCAGTCGTCCTCTGGGCTCCCGAGGGTCCGGTCCATTTGACCGGCCCTCGGCTGTCTCGATTGCCTGCCAGAGGATAACAGTCATTTGTCGGCTCACCGCCCTGCCGGTATCTACCTGCAGCAGATAGCGCCGTTTCCTTGTCTGTCGCGCCACGCGACGGACTGCGACGCCGGCCGGCCGGCCAAACCCGCGCCAGGACGGGTCGCAGAATCTTGTGCTGTCGTCGGCCTTTAGGTGTACGATGCAGTGCCGGTGGGTCCGGCAACCCCGGAAAGGGGGCCATCATTTCCACCACGGGCAAAGCCACTGTTTCGTCTGCGGCCCGCTCGCCGCCGGTCGGGCCAATCATCATTGCAATCGGCGCATCGTCGGGCGGCCTCGAGGCGAGCAGGCGCCTCATCGCGCAGCTGCCGACCGGCCGGAACCTTGCAGTCATCCTCGTACAGCATCTCGATCCGAGCCACCCAAGCCTCGTGGCCGAGCTCCTCGGCCACCACACAACGATGCGCGTGACCGAGGCGGCTGAGGGAATGCAGATCTCCCCCGACAATGTCTACGTCATTCCGCCAGGGCAGTTCCTCCGCGTCACCGACACGCGTCTGACACTGTCGCCGGCGGCGGATGGGCAGGGTGCACGGTTGCCGTTCGACGCGCTGCTCACCTCGCTTGCCGATGCCTATGGCACCGCGGTCCGGTGCTTCGTGCTGTCGGGCAACGGCGCCGACGGCAGCGTCGGGCTTCTGGCCGTGAAAGCCGCAGGGGGACGCGTCTATGCGCAAAGTCCGGACGAAGCGGAATTTGGTGACATGCCCCGCAGCGCCATCGCCACCGGGGAGGTGGAGGAAGCGGCGCCTCTCGCCCGACTTGCGGAACTGGCGCTTGCGACGCCCACCGGCGGGAGCGTCCCTCCGTTGACCGACGACAGAGATGAGGCAGCCGGACTCGACCAGGTGATTGCCATTCTGCGCAGTGCCACCGGGCACGACTTCGATCTCTACAAACGCGGCACTATCAGCCGACGTGTCAGACGACGCATCCTGTTGACTGGCGGCGATCGCTCGCTCGCGGCTTATGTGCACCGCCTGCAAGCCGACCGTTCGGAGTGCGCCGAGTTGGCGGACGACCTGCTGATCAACGTTACCAGCTTCTTTCGGGACTCATCGACATTCGCATACCTCGCCGAACAGGCTTTGCCTGCGCTTCTTGCCGCCCATGATGGCCCGGGACACCTCCGGGTGTGGTGTGCCGGGTGCAGCACGGGCGAAGAAGCCTACTCGCTGGCGATAGTGCTCTCCGAGGCCATTGCGCGGTCGGGTCGCCTCATCGACGTGCAACTATTTGCCACCGATGTCGACCCCGAGGCGATCGTGACCGCGCGAGCCGGGCACTATCCCGCGGCGATTTCCGACGATGTTTCAGCAGAGCGACTCCGGAGTTTCTTCGTCGCCGATGAGAGTGGGTATCGGGTGTCCAGCAGCCTGCGGGGCATGGTGGTGTTTTCCGTGCACGATATCCTGCGCGACCCACCCTTTCTGCGCCTCGACATGATTTCGTGTCGGAACGTGCTGATCTATCTGGGGCAAGAGGCACAGGCGAAGGCGCTGGCTCTTTTCGGTTTTGCGCTTCGGTCGGGTGGGCTGCTGCTGCTTGGCAGCGCCGAAACGGTGGGGGCGGCAGACTCGTTGTTTGCTGTGGTCGCCAAGTCCGAGCGCCTCTATCGCCAGTCGGGTGCACAACTCCATTCGTCGGGAGAGCGGGCCCGTGCCGTTATCCCACTGGCTAAAGGAATCGACGCCCAGACGCCGCCCTCGCAGCTTGCCCAGCCCGCGCGAGCGTCCTCGCTGGCCGAGCTTTGCCGGCGCCTTCTGCTCGACCAGTTCGCACCGGCGGCGGCGCTGGTCGACCAGTTGGATCGGTGCGTCTACTCGCTCGGGCCGACCGACCGTTACCTGCGCAGCCCCAAGGGGTACCCGACCACGGAACTCTTCGCCATGGTGCCAGCGGGTATCCGCTCGCGGCTGAAGCGAGCACTCGAGAAGGCGCGTACAACCGGCAAGCCGGTGCATGCACAGGGTGGCCGCAATCTGCAGGGCGATGCGTTTGAACTCGATGTCAGGCCGGTGACGCATGGGGCGCAGAGCCTCGTGCTCGTCTGCTTCGTTGCCCAGCCCGTCGGCATTGCTTCAACTTCACCGCTGCCATCTGGTCCGCCCGAACCGCGGATCCGGGAACTCGAGCGCGAGGTCGAGGCGATGAAGGGTGATCTCAACGATGCGCTTCATGAACTCGAAACGAGCGCTGAGGAGCAGAAGGCTATCGACGAAGAGGCGATGTCGGTTGCCGAGGAGTATCAATCCACCAACGAGGAACTGCTGACCTCGAAGGAAGAGCTGCAATCACTCAATGAGGAACTGACTGCGCTGAACGGGCAGCTGCAGGAGACTCTCGAGCGTCAGAAGACGACCTCCAACGATCTGCAGAACGTGCTCTACAGCACCGATCTTGCCACCATCTTCCTCGATACCGAGCTCAACATCCGCTTCTTCACCCCCGCGACACGGGCGCTGTTCAATGTTATCCAGGGGGATGTCGGCCGCCCCCTGTCCGATCTCAATGCCCTGTCCACAGATAGCGCGCTGCTCTCCGATGCGCGCCAGGTGCTCGCCTCGCTCGGTCCCATCGAGCGCGAGATCGAGGCGCGGAGCGGCGCCTGGTTTATCCGCAAGATCCTGCCCTATCGCACGCAGGAGGGCGAGATCGAGGGAGTGGTCATCACCTTCGCCGACATCACCGAGCGCCGGCGGGTCGCAGAGGCCCTGGAACGGGCGGAGCGCGAGGCGCGGATGGCCAATGTTGCCAAGTCGCGGTTTCTCGCGGCCGCGAGCCACGATCTCCGGCAGCCCCTGCAATCGCTGAAGCTGGTGCAGGGCCTGCTGGCCCGCGCCATGCCCGACGAAAGGGCGCAGCGGCTCCTCTCCCGGCTCGACGATACTGTTGGCGCCATGGCCGGCATGCTCAACTCGCTGCTCGACATCAACCAGATCGAGGCGGGCATCATCGTTGCCCATCCCATCAGCTTCCCCGTCAGCGATCTGCTCCGCCGCCTCGAAAGCGAGTACACCTATATTGCGCAGGCGGAGGGCCTCACCCTGCGCGTGGTGCATTCGGCCCTCAATGTCGTGAGCGACCCGCGCCTTCTCGAGCAGATGGTCCGCAACCTGCTCGCCAATGCGGTCAAGTATACCAAGTCCGGCAAGGTGCTGCTCGGCTGCCGGCGCAGCGGCAACTCGGTCAGGATCGAGGTTTGGGATACCGGCATCGGCATCGCCAAGGGCGAACTCAAAGCGATCTTCGAAGAGTACCATCAGGTCGATAATATCGCGCGCGAGCGCAGCCGAGGACTCGGGCTCGGGCTTTCCATCGTCAAGCGGCTCGGCGATCTGCTGAGGCACCCGATCGATGTCCGCTCGACCCTGCGGCGCGGATCTGCCTTCGCCATCTCGGTGCCCTCGGCGCCGTCAACCGGGGTGCGCGGTGCTGCCACCAACGAGACCGCCATGGCGTCCCCGGCGCCCATCATGACCGGCACGCTCCTCGTCATCGAGGATGACCCGGAGTTGCGGGAGTTGCTCGACCAGCTGCTCACAGCGGACGGCTACCAGGTTGTGACAGCGTTCGACGGGCATGCGGGGCTGAAGCTGATCGCGGGCGCTGCCCTGCAGCCGGACCTCATCCTGGCCGACTTCAACCTGCCCAATGGCATGGACGGGGTCGAGGCCATCGCCGATATCCGCGCACGGCTGCGCTACAATGTGCCGGCCATCATTCTGACGGGAGATATATCCACACTCGCGCTCACCCATATCCGTCTGCAGGATTGCCTGCATTTCACCAAGCCGATCCGCTCTGGAGAGCTCACGAAAGCGGTCGCGGCGCTGCTCGCGGCCGGGCCACGCCCCCCGTCGGGCGGTAGGACGGAAGGCGGGCAGGCGGCAAGGGAGCCTTCCAGCGGCGCAGAACCAGCCGGGTTCGTCTATATCGTCGATGACGACCCCCTTGTGCGGGACGCGCTGCGTCTTGCTATCGAGCAGGCCGGGCACGCCGTGGAAGCCCATGAATCCGCCGAGGGCTTCCTTGCCGCCTACAAGCCGAGGAAGCTCGCCTGCCTCCTCATCGATGCCTATCTGCCCGGCATGAATGGCATCGAGCTGCTGGCGCATCTCGCAACAGAGGGAAAGTCGCTATCCGCTATCATGATCACTGGCGAGAGCGATGTCTCGATGGCAGTTGCCGCCATGAAGGCCGGGGCGATCGACTTCATCGAAAAGCCTGTGGGCCTTCCCGAGCTGCAAGGCGCCGTTCTGCGTGCTTTCGATCAGGCGCAGAATGCCTCGACGGCCGCCGAATGGCACGATCAGGCAAACTCCAGGCTCGCGGGCCTCACGCCGCGGCAGCGGCAGATCATGGAACTCGTGCTCGCCGGCCAGCCCAACAAGATCATCGCTGCCGACCTCAATCTCAGTCAGCGCACCGTGGAAAACCATCGCGCCGCCATCATGCGGAAGACGGAGACGCGGTCGCTTCCCGCGCTCGCCCGGCTCGCCCTGATGGCGACCGCCAAGGGGCGCTCACCATAGAGCATTTCAGTGGTTCGGTGCGAACGTGACCTGATCTATCCGGCGGTCGGCAGGTCCGAGCCGCCGCCGGTTTGATCGACTCGGAGCCAGACCAGCGACGCTTGCCTGCAGTGTCGCATGGAGCCGGCTCTACCCGGAGCCGCGCCTTGGCGCTTCAGGCAGAGGACGCCTTGGCTTTGGCAACGGTGGGCCCGCGAGACGGCGACATTGCCCGGACGTCCGCCAGAACGCACACGAAAGCCTGGGGCTACCAGGTTACGCGCATGCCTGC
Source organism: Hyphomicrobiales bacterium (assembly GCA_027487555.1). Taxonomy (GTDB): domain Bacteria; phylum Pseudomonadota; class Alphaproteobacteria; order Rhizobiales; family Devosiaceae; genus Devosia_A. The sequence continues at coordinate 95,237 of JAIYDI010000047.1, read as the reverse complement.
CTGCCCCTGGTAGCCGACGACTCCGACAGTGTCGCTATCCTGAGCATAGGCTCCCTTCAGCGAGCTCCAGATCACGGCGGTATCCGATACATCGGCCTGGAAGCCAGCAGCCACCTCGTAGCGCGTTCCGCCCATGCCGGTGGAGAGGTCGAACCCGTCCACCGTTACCGTTTTCACATCCTCGGTATTGTAAGACATGCCGAGGTCAAGATAGGGCGCGAAGCCGCCGAACTTGGCCTCCGCACGGACGCCACCACGCAGATACAGCGAACTGTTGTCGGTGAACTCGGCATCTCCAACCCAGTCCGATTTCAGGCCGTCAAAATAAGTCGCCTGGTAGACCATCTGCCCCCAGGGCGTCACACTGACCTGATCGTCACCGATCCGAACGCCAGCCTCCAACGCGGCAAGTCCCGTGTAGCTTTGAATCGTCAACTGGCTGGCGGCAGTTGGCGAGAAGGTCCAGTCGCCATAGCCGAACTGGCCAACGGCATCGAGGTAGGCAGACCCGTTGGACCAGGTTCCATAGGTACCGCCGGAAAACACGTTGCCCTGCAGCGTGTTCGTGCCGGTCTCCGTCGCAATGCCGCTCTGCGATGCCGAGTAGGAGCCAAGTACGCCACCCCGCACTTCGCCAAGATTTACGAGGTCGGCACCATACTGTCCGTAGGCAAGGTCCTGAGTGCTGTCGATCGTGTCGTCAACTTCGGTGTGGACGTAGCTTGCCCTGCCCCAGACGTCCTCAAGCGGGCCCGAACCGCGACGTTCGAGGAAGCTTCCGAATGTCTCGAGACCCGTCTGGTGCACAGTGCCGGCCAGGGTCGCGAGGCCGTAGGTTTCATCCTGGACGATGGCCCTGAGGCCATAGACGGTAATCTGATCGTTGTCGAAATAGGCGTCTTCGGTCGGGTTGCCGATGACGCTGGTACCGGCGACCACCGTATTGTCGACCGCGACATTGACCCGCTTGTCCAGCAGAAGTTCATGCCCGTACTGCGTGAAGCGCTCCGCAAGGTAGACATTGCTGCCCGGGTTCTCGGTTCCACCGATCCGAAGCAGCTCCAGCGCAGCGAGATTGCCTAGCGGCGTTGACTGCGTGGACTGCCAGCGCTGCAGCGTAATGGCCAGCACACCTGGCCCGTTGCCGTTCAGGCCGCCGAAATCGCCAGCGACGTTGATCTGCGAATAGTCATTTCCCGCGCCCGGCTGCGGATTGGCCTGCCCAAACTTGATCCAGAGCGTCTCGTTGCCGTTGTTGCTCTCCATCGAATTGGGATTGTAGGTGCCAGGCGACGAACCTGGCGCCACGACGCCGTTGGCATCGATGGTGAAGCGGCCGAGGATCACGACGTTACCGCTGAGGTCAACCTGCGCACCGGTGGCAGCATGCAGGTTGTCGAGCAGGCTGCCGGAATTGAAGTGCGCCGACGAGCCGCCAAGAGCCCAGAAATCGCCGGCCACGGCCTTGCCTGTCCAGTGCACATCATCCCCAAGATAGACTGTCGTGCTGCCGCCCGGCGTCGTGCGGTCGGCATCCTCATCGAGAATGTCGCCGCTAATGGTCTGGCCATTGTCGATGATGAAGGTGACATTGCCGGTAAGGGCGGTCGGGTTGACTGTGGTGTCGCGTTCGACGACCAGCAGCGGGCCGCCATTCTGCACATCGACGCCGTCGCCCAGCCGGATATAGGCCGGATTGCCGGTGAGGTTGTCGGTGGGGTCCTCGGTGTCGACGAACAGCTCGTCGAACCGCACCGATGCGGTGGGCTGGCTGGGACCGGTGATGAGGGTCGAATCCTTCACATCGATTACGCCGCCATTGATCACCGACAGCGCAGACTGGCTGGAACTGGTCGTGTTGATCGTGCCGCCGGTCAGCGACAGCTTGCCGCCGGTTTCGGCGAAGATATTGGCGGTGATCAGCTGGCTGTCGGGGAAGTCGAGGAACAGCGTGCCGCCGGAAACACCGAATGCACCCGTGCCGGTGATCTGCCCCGAGAAGGTGCCGCCCTGTGCATCCGAAACGGCGAGCCGCTTGGTGCCGAGCGCGATGGTGCCGTCGCCGAAGAGATCTGCGACCGAGGTGCTCGCCGCCGTGATGCCGGATATGTCGAACAGGCCGGCAAGCCCGATGGTAGCGTTGGGAATGTTGCCAGCGTCGACGAGATAGAGCCCGCCATCCTCGAAGACGCTCATCAGCCCGAGGTAGTTCGGGCTGTCCTCGGAAATCGTGAGGGTGCCGTCCTCGATCTTTACGGTGCTGCCGGTGCCACCGCTGATCGTGCCCAAGGTCACATCCGACCCGATGACCTGGAACTCCGCACCGTTGGAGATATCGACATTGATGCCATCGGCCAACGTCCCACCTTCGATGATACCCAAGGTGCCACTGCGGATGGCGATGTCGCCGGTAAAGGTGTTCTGGCCAGTAAGGAACAACTGGCCATCCCAGAAGCTCGACCCGACTTCGCCGACGATCAGCCCGCCAGTGCCGGACAAGGCGCCGCTCATGATCACATAGTCGTCGTCGAGCACGGTGTTGCCGTTGTCGGTGACGAGGATCTGGCGGTTCTTGTTGCCCAGGTCGATCGGGTTCATCCAGATCACCTTGGCATCGGCATGCTCCGAGCCGAAGACCAGCGCGGCATCGTCGATTTCGGTGGCGCCGTTCCTGAAGAAGCCGTTCGTCGAGCCCCAGTTCAGCTTGAGGGGGTTCGGCAGGTTGCCCAGATTGACGATGAGATCGTCGCCCGCTGCCGCAAAACCGCCGCTGCCGCTCCACTGCACCTGCGGCCCAAGCGTTCCGAGCTGGCGCCCGAAATAGCCCGAAGTCAGCAGCACGCCGGCATAGGAGTTTTCGGCGAGCGAAGCCGTTCCGCTTCCGCCCGTGCGCCCGGTGCCCTGGAAGTTGAGATTGCTGTAGTGGTTCAGCCCCCAGCCATCGTCGGCATCGAGCACACCGCCTTGCATGATGGTCTGACCGGTATAGGTGTTCTTGCCGTTGAAGACGGTCAGGCCCTTGCCGATATTGATGTCGGCGCCCTTGCCGCGCGCGTTGGTCGCCTCGTCATAGCTTTCGCGGCTGTCGTCGCCGATGGTGCCGTTGAAAGTCACGACATTGTCGGTGACGCCGCCGCCGACCAACGGGGTGGTGCCGGGCCGAATGACGACCGTCGAATCCTTCATCATGAAGAGGTCGGCGCCCGCCGCATTGCCCGACTGGCCGCCATTGGTGCTCGATCCACCTTCGGCGCGGTTATTGGTGAAAGTCGAGTTGCCGGTCACCAGCAGGCTGCCGCCCGAGCGCACGAAGATCGCGCCACCGAAACCGGCGCCGCCGCCGCCATTCTCTCCATCGCCATTGCTGCCGTCGCCGCCGCCGAAGCCGGCATTGCCGCCGTCGCCGCCGTCGCCATCTGCCACGGATACCCCGGCGCCATGCGCTCCGCCCGCGCCGCCCATGCCCCCGCCGCCACCGAAGCCACCGTCGCCGCCCGTGCCGCCGTCGCCGCCGTCACCGCCGTCACCGTTTGTCCTGTTGCCGGGGTCACCGCCGTCGCCGCCGGCCCCACCGACACCGCCGCCGAAGAAGTCGGTACCGGCGCCACCATCGCTGCCGTCGCCACCATTGCCGCCGACGGCGTTATCACCGACGGCATATTCGACGTACCATTCTGTCAGCTTGCCGATCTCGAAGCCGAGATTGACATAGGCGTGGGCGTCCTGCAGCGCCACGGACACGGATTCCGCCACGTCGGGAGGCACGCTCGCCAAGGCTGCCGCTGCCTCTGCAGTAGCAAATCCCGCATCGAGGCCGGCGTCAATCACCGCCTTGACCTGTTCCGGGCTCCACTGCAGGCCAGAACTGCCGTTTCCGCCCGCACCGCCGACGCCGCCCACTCCAGCGGTGCCATTGCCGGCCGCGTCACCGTTCTTGCCGTCCTTGCCCTCGCCGTCGCCCCACAGCACGTTGGACCAGGGCGCGTTATTGCCGTCGCGTCCGTCGGACCCGGTAACCGACTGGTCTATGCCGTTCATCGACCCGCCAAGTTCAGTCGCCGATCCAAAGACAAGGTTGGCGACCGTGCCGCTAAGCGCCCCGCTGTTTGGAATGCTGAGCGTCACCGTGGTGCCGCTGATTGATGCGACGGTGGTACCGTCCGGAATGCCGTCACCGGTGACCAGCATTCCCGGGGTTACGCCCGAGAGCATGACTTGATCGGCCACGGTTATTGTCTGGCCAGTGGCACCCGTAATGCCCGAGAAAGTCAGTGATTCCGGCTTGACGCCCGCATTTAGGTTATTGCTGAGGGTAACGATTCCGGTCGAGGTATTGATTGAACTGATTGTTGTTCCGGCCGGCACGCCCACGCCGGTCACCGTCATGCCTGCGAACAATTTGCTGTTGCTGACCTTTAGCGTGTTTCCGCCTTCGGTGACTTGCTCGTACTTGATATCGAACTTGGTCAGGTTCGTTGGCGGAGTGCCATCGGTGACGATGACCGTCTCCTTAACTCCACCACCCAGGTCGACGATGTTGACCGCGGTGATTGTCACGCTGGTCGAATTGAACTCGCCGCCGGTAAGAACCATGCCGGGCTTGAAGATGGCATTCTCGCCCGGGAATGTGATCGAGTTGCCGGACACACCCTTGAACTGCGATATCTCCACCGACGTCACGTTGAAGAAATCGAGGTTTGCCCCTGGTGTCGTCAGGTCTGTCCATTGGGTGTTGGTCAGGTTACCGTCGAGGGTCAGCACACCGCTGCTTTTGTCGACTGCCAGAATTCTTACGCCCGTATCGACGCCATTGATATAAAGTACGGAGTAAGGCTGCAGGTTCTGCAGTGGCACATTCAAGAACGAGTTAAACGATATCTTGTCGCGTGCAGTATCGCCCGCTGCCGATGTAGTTGCACCCAGGTCAAGAAACATGCCCGAAGGTGCGGCAATCGGCGCAAAACTCAATGTGGTGCGATCGGCTGAAATACCAGTGACGGTAACTGGTCCGTTTACCCCTGGAACTGACACGCGCATGCCAGGTTGAATATAGCGATTGGCAGCGGTCAGCTTAATCGAATCCAGCGTGTAATTTCCACCGCTGAAAGTTGTCGTCGGATCGAAGTAATAGGCCGTTACTGCATTGACCGGGATTTCCAGGTCCCCCAGTCCGATCTCAACAACGCCGACTTTAGCAGAAGGATCGCTGCCACCCGTGCCGCCGACCACGGCATTGCGGATGAAGTCGGTATTGTTGATCGTAAGGGCCGCACCATCATCGACGAAGATCACGCCGCCCAGGCCACCGCCGCCGCCGCTGCCGGCGCCACCCTGTGTCGTGAAATTGGTGAAGATGCTGTCGGTGATCGTGTAGGCGCCGGAAGAGCCCTGAATCGCGCCACCCGGAACAGAGATCGGCGCATCGGCATCGAAGCCACCGGACCCGAGTATGCCGTCGCTGGCGTCGGGCAGCACACCGGCCAGGTTGGCTGACTGCGCATTGTTGAGCAGGATAACGCCGCCGCCGCCATTGCCGTTGATCACCGTGCGGGGGTCGACGGCCTGCGCGAAAGACACCGTGAGCCCAGCCGCAAGGCCGACATTGAGGGCCACCAGCGACACGCCCATCATCGCCCAGCGTGCAGCCGGCCGACGATTGACCATCTCATGTACTGGCCGGTCAGATTTCGCTGCCGAGAACGGTGCGCTCTTCATCGTCAATATGCCCCCACGGCGCGTCTAGTCGGGCGCAAAAGAAACGCCGCCAAAATGAATGCAGTGCGGAGCAAACTTAGGCAATCGTTTACCATACCGTTCTGCGGGTGGCCTCTTGTGGTCAATTCCTGTCTCGGAACTGAGAAAAGCTTTTTAAAACAACGAGTTATGTTGCATGCATCATGATTGACAAAAAATGACAAACTGTTGCTGTGACAGCACAGTGGGCCGGAAATCGTGTATACAACGCAGCCAACGCAGCGCTGGCGTACGTCAAGGCTCATTGCCGGCCTGTCACATCACAGGCCGCATGCCTCATAGAGAAGGCGAGGATTCAACCCGCTTTGTCTGTGGCGGCAAGCGCCGCCAGTGCCGCGGCCAGTCCCTTCGCGCTCAGCGGGAAGTTCACGCTTGTGCCGTCCTGCGCCTGCACGGAGGCGGATAGGGATTCTGCGGCAGCCAGCGCCCTGATAAAGTCTGGCGTGAGATTGCCCGTCACGCGGCAGCTGCCTTCTCCGCATGCCTCAAACGGCATGACGATTGGTTGTGGGGTACCCGCGTTCAGCGTCAGGCCTTTCGTCTGGTCGACGTTGTCCGGTACCTGCCACATACCCACCATCCCCCCGCTACCATTCGCAACGACGCGCCATACGAACACGGCCGCGCCCGTTTCGGCGATCCGCAATTGCTGGAGGATTGAGCAGACCGGCTCGCCGCCTGCAGCGGGTTCGACACAGGTGAAGCGCCAATCGCCAATTGCCTCATCTCTTGTCGAGCGATCTGAGGCTTGGGCAGGCTCGGTCATCACACCAGATCCGGGGTCTGGAACGGGCGCGATATCTGCCACGCCGCGGTTGGTTTCATTCGCCGGCAAGCCCGCATTCGTGGTGGCGGATGTCCCGCTGAAAAGGCTCGCAAGGCGCCCCGGCGGCACAATACCCGACACAACGCCAAGCACCAACGTGACCAGGCACCCCAACAGGAACATCAGCGCGCCAGACAACCAGGATGATGTCGTGCGGGAGCTCGGTTGACGGGGGCGGGGTGACATCGGGCGGATCTCGATAACAACAGCGCAAACAGTGCAAGACATGGCGCTCTGTTCGTCAAGGTCTGCACAGAGCGGTTCCGTCGCGCCTCACCGCGACGATTGCGACGCGGCGCAACGATGCGGCTGACGGGCCGTGTCCTCGCAGCGATCTGCCACGACGAATTAGCCCACCGACGCCAGTGGCCGTCAACACGGTTGGCAACTTCACCGAGCCGACAGTCGGAGCGATGTTCCGCGCGGAGGGCAGTATGCGGCAGCTTTCAGACACACAAGGCCCGCTGCTGGAAGGCCGTCAACCGATCCGGCCCGTGCCGGCTTCCTCGCTCCAGTGGTCGACACGCTAGCCAAGCGCAATGCGACCCGCCTTGGTGAAGGCGCGCTGATGATCCTGGGTGGCGAGGCGCAACGACATGTGTCCTCAATCCCCTGCATTCTCACCGGCCTGAGGCCGCCCGATGCGGGGCAGGTTCACAGACGCGGCCGGCCGGGCGCGCCGATTGCCATGGCGGCCGCGGAGCTCCACGAGAACCACCCCTTTTCACGCCCTCTCGTTGCAAATCCTTCTCCGGCCCATCGCGGCGCGGCAGATGCATGGCCCTGCCACAGGGCGAGCAGAGTCGCCTCGGCCTCGCCCGCGCACTCCACGCCGATGCCAAACTGCTTGTGCTCGACAAAAGCCTCGGCGCCCCGATCAGATCACCGGCGCCCTGTTGGCCGGGCGTCCTCTGGCCGGAGGCTCGCGCCCTGCCGATGATCGCGCAGCCCAGAGCGGTCTCAAGGTTTTCGCCCGCCGCAGTCTGGTCGCGTGTGGGCTACGATCTGACGCGGGCGATCATCCGGTGCCTGAGGGTCGAAAGGAACGGGATCGACGCGAACTGGTCCGGCTGCACACGATCCCAGGCGACGCCGGGTGGCCGGGTCATGGTATTGCCGGTCGCGATCAATTCGGACTCTGTCGCGATATAGTCGAGCGGGCTGTCATGTGGCTCCATCACCATCATCTCGTCGGGCACCAACTGGACCGAATGCACCGTTGTGACGATCGGGGTATCGGCGCCAATCGTGCCCAGTTCGCGGAAAATGCCGGTCTCGAGATCGGCAAAGCCCGCGCCCTTGCCGGTGCGACCGCCGCTGCGCGATACAGCGACCGAACCGCAGATGCAGAAATCCAGTGCCGGCACATCCTCGAACTCGATGCGTTCACCATGCTCCATATAGCCTTGGTGGGTGGCGGCGAGCTCGAAGGTCACACCCTTCCTGGCGAGCTTGTCGGGGTCCAGCTTGATATAGGGGAAGTCCTTCACGAGTTCCGGCACTGGGCAGAACAGCAGCTTGCCCTGGTAAAGCGCCTGCAGCCTGAGCGGAATTTGCGGTGGGTCCGGGTTGCATTTCACCGTCTTGGCGCGCTTCCAGGCGTCCAGTTGCGTGATCCGCCAGGCGGCCATCTCGGCGCCGACGAAGTTGGGGATGGTGCTCACGGTCGGGCCGACCGCGACCCCTTGGGTAATCAGATCGGCCCAAACGGAGGCCCGTACCTCATCCTTTTTCGGGCTGCGACCGGCCCACCGTCCATCTGCGCTCATTCAAAGGTCCTCATCATGTGTAGGTGGGGTCAGTCGCGGTGGGCAAGCGGCAGCCCGTCTGACCGCTCTCTCAGCGATATGGTCGGCATGAAAAACTTCCGCGGCGGAGGGGCGAACGGCTGCCGCGACCGCTTCAGTGCCACCGATATCCCGGGTTGGCTCCGGCGCTGCAGCGTCGCCAGGCGCAAAACGCCTGGTTCTTCAATCCGAACTTCCAGCACCCGCAATTGCTCGAGGTCCAAGTCGCGGGTCTCCGTTGTAAAGGGGACGGCATAGTCGCCTTTCTACCCCTCCCAACGGTCAATTCACATCAAGCCAGACCGGCCCGCAAGTGGGGTGTTGCGGGAACAGTGTGCTATCCAGGACCAATAGTCGGCACGCGCGCCGACCTAGTCCTGCTCGACCGCCATGCCACAGGCTCCCTGCTGTTGCACCGGCGAGCCGCAGCGAGGGCGGATGTGTTTCGGTTGCAAATGGCCGGCGAGCGGCTGACGCGGATGCGCAGGTCGGATTCACGGTCCGATTGAACCGAGGAGACAGTCCGGCCTTCGCACTTTGGCGCCCCGGCGCCAGCCCTCCGTCATCTCTGCTTGCGGCGCTCCGGGAGCAGACCTCAGCGCGAGCCGCGCGGCGCGGACCGCTGGACCTGGACGGCGTCGAAATCCGTGCCGAAGCGCGCGAGGTACTTCCGCAGGCGGTCGGCGTCGTTGCTGCTGGTCTTGTGCAATCGCGATACGGCGAAGAGCATCCGTCCGGCTGCGCTGGCCGTAGGGCTCTGCCGACAGATCCTGATGACCTCCGCAACCTGTACGCGATCGAAGGGATCGATCGTCTCGGCCGCGGCGCCGAACACTTCGGCAAGAAGTTCGGCATCAACGCCTCGGCCGTCGTCTGCCCAGAGCCGCTCAAGCCGGGCGATCTCCGCAGCGACCGTCGCCTGGTTGATGCGCCCCTCGGGCGCCAGCGTCGACATGCGGGTTACGGAGGCAGCCAGATCGCGGAAGTTGGCTGTCCATCGCGCGACGGGGCTCAGGGCAAAACCGAGATAGCGCAAGCGAGCCTCTCGGTTGAAGGTCGCATTGCGGCCCTCACGCTCGGCAAAGCGACGTAGCTCGAAATCGAGATTGGGCTCGATATCCTCGCGACGGTCGGCGAGCGGTGGCAGTGCGAACGTCCAGAGATTGAGCCTTGCGAACAGGTCCTCGCGGAAACGGCCTTCCCGCACGCTGATCGCAAGGTTGCGATTGGTGCCGGCGATCAGTTGAAAATCAGAGAACACGTCACGGTCCGAGCCCATGGGCAGGAAGCGTTTTTCTTCGATGGCGCGCAGGCACATGGCTTGTTCGTCCAGCCCGAGCTCGCCGATTTCGTCGAGAAACAGCATGCCGTTGTCGGCGCTCCGCATCAGCCCGGCGCGTTCGGTTTGCGCACCGGTGAAGGCACCGCGGACATGGCCGAACAGGCTAGACATCGCCTGGTCGCCGCGCAGGGTGGCGCAGTTTACCTCGACAAAGGCGCCGCTCACCTGGCGCTGCGCCTTCTTCAGTTCATAGATGCGGCGCGCCAGGTGCGACTTTCCTGCGCCAGTGGGGCCGGTAAGCAGTACGGGCGCGCGGGACCTGATCGCCACCTTCTCGATCTCGTCGATCATGTCGTTGAAGGCGGCGTTGCGCGTCGCGATGCCAGACTTGAGGAACGCCGTTGCTTCGCGTCGCTCCGCGGCGAAGCGCGTCGCAATGGCATCGTAGCGCGACAGATCGAGATCGATGATCGCGTGGTGGCCGGTGAAATCCTCGTCCCGGCGGCCGGCGCGACGCGGCGGAGAGAGTTGGAGCAGGCGGCCGGGAATGAAGCGGGACTCGGTGAGCAGGAACCAGCAGATCTGTACGACATGCGTGCCCGTCGTGATGTTGACGAGGTAGTCCTCGCGCTCCGGGTCGAACTCGTAGCGGTGAGCGAAGTCTCGGAGGCTCGTATAGACCTCCGAGAAATCCCATGGGTCCTTCAGGGTCAGGTCATGGCAGCGCACCTCGGTGCCAGGTGCGACCTGACCGATATCTTCGATGACACGATCGGCAAGCGCCTGCGCACCTGAATCGACCAGCAGTTCCAGCCGGTCAATGAACAGCTTCTCTTGCTGGCAGAGGGCGACGGTCGGACGCCACTTCAGCCAGCGCTCCTCGCCTTTGCCGGAATCGAGTGTCGTGCCGAGCACGCCGATGGCGACACGCCGCCGCATGTTTATCCCAAAATATAATGTACGATATCTTCATATCGAATTTTATGGGCGAGAGCAACATCGATCGAAGCAGACAATCCAGCCACCCTGAGATTTTTGTCCAATATAATCATAATGATAAACGTTTTTTGCTTTCGCCTAAGGTGGTTGCCCGCCAGTCTGGCACGGTGCCTGCACTATGGGTGGAGTGAAGTGAAGGACGAAAGACCGATGGCAAACACATCCGTGTTTGCGGCGACCAAAGGCCCGCCGGAGGCCAGGCACGAAACACCCACGGCCTGCGAGCTCCTGCCCCATGCAGGTGCCCAGGGGCGCGGCGTGCCGAGCCTCCGGCGGGCAAGGACGGCCGGGAACCCGCGGTCGAGAAATGAGCAGAAGATGACCGAGATAATGAGTGGACAGGATTTGATCGATGCCGGGTTGCCGCAGGGCAAGTGGTTCGGCGAGGCATTGCGGGCTGCCAACGCGGTGCTGGAGCAAGGTGGAAGCCATGACGAGGCGATGGAGGTTGCGCGCAGCTTCTTGCCGCCGCCGGCCGCACCGCTGCGCGCCCGCGACGCGCTGGCGTTCTTTGCCAATATCGAGGCCGACGGCCCCGAGGCGGCCGAGAATGTCGCCAAAGTTGCCGCCGGCATGGCGGAACTGATGCGCACCCCCGTGGTGCGTGCCGGCGCCATCATGCCCGATGCCTGCCCCTCGGGCCCCTCGGGGACCATTCCGGTGGGCGGTGTGGTAGCGTCCGAGGCGATCCATCCCGGAATGCATTCGGCCGATATCTGCTGCTCGATGGCGATATCGGTCTTTACGGATGTATCGCCCAAGGCATTGCTCGACGCCGTGCATGCGGTGACGCATTTCGGCCCGGGAGGGCGGCAGCGGGGCAAGCAGTGGCGGCCGTCTACCGAGCTCCTCGCCCGCTTCGACGCAAACGCCTTGCTTAAAGACAGCATCAGTCCGGCAATCGAGCATTTCGGCACGCAGGGCGACGGCAACCACTTCGCCTATGTGGGCACGCTGAAGTCGACCGGCGCCACTGCACTTGTCACCCATCACGGTTCGCGTGCACCGGGGGCCCGGCTCTATGACCGGGGGATGAAGCTCGCCGACCGTTATCGTCGCGAGTTGTCGCCCGAAACCCTGAAGGACAATGCCTGGATTCCGGCCGACACACAGGATGGCGATACCTATTGGGAGGCTTTGCAGGTGATCCGCGCCTGGACCAAGGCCAACCATCTGGCCATCCACGATGCCGCCGCCGAGGTGCTGGCCGCGAAGGCGGCGGATCGGTTCTGGAACGAGCACAACTTCGTCTTCCGCAAGGCTGACGGATTGTTCTACCACGGCAAGGGAGCGACACCGGCCTTCGACAACTGGGCCGAGGACGCCACCGACCTGACGCTGATTCCGCTCAACATGGCGGAGCCGGTGCTGATCGTGCGGGGGAGGAACGCGCCGCATGGCCTCGGCTTCTCGCCACATGGCGCCGGGCGCAACTTCTCGCGCTCGCAGCACAAGCGGATGCAGGCCGGGCGGACCGATGCGGAGATCTTCGCTGCCGAAACCCGCGGCATCGACGCCCGCTTCTTCCTGGGCAAGACCGATGTTTCGGAACTGCCCAGCGCGTACAAGAACGCCGCCGCGGTTCGCCGCCAGATCGAGACTTTCGACCTGGCGGAGGTGGTCGACGAGGTGCTGCCCTTCGGCTGCATCATGGCCGGCGATTGGGAAGCCGATGCACCGTGGCGCACCAAGCGGCGCTAAAGCGCTTCCAGGAAGAGTTGCAGTAGACTCCCGCGCAGGAGGCACGACAAAACAAAGGCTTCAGTCATTTCAACGTTTCAGGCGAAACGTTAAATGGTCTGGACCCACCAACGGACGCCGGGTCCACCGGTGTCCGCTTTGCATTCGTTCTGACCGCTGGCGTGCCTGATGGGCCGCCCCCAACCGCTCGGCCGCCCTGAAAAGGCGCCGCCACTGTTTCGAGGCGGACGAAGCCGCGCTGCAGGGCGGCAAGCACCGTGGGGTCTATGCCTGTGCCGACATCTCGTTCCATGACTTCGAAGGCGGTGCGCACGGCCATCGCCTTGCGGTAGGGCCGATCCGCCGTCAGCGCATCGAAGATGTCGGCGGCAGTAACGATGCGGGTATCGAGGTCGATCTCATCACTCGCCAGGGCCGCAGGATAGCCACGCGCATCGAGGCGCTCATGATGATCGCCCGCAATGCGCGCCATGTCGGAGAACACCGAAATCCTCGACAGGATCTGACGGCCCAGTTCGGGGTGGCGACGGATCTCCGCCCATTCCGTGTCGGTGGGCTTGCCATTCTTGTCGAGGATGCTGTTCGACACACCGAGCTTGCCGATATCGTGAAGCAGGGCGGCGCGCTTGAGCCAGCGGCGCCGCGCCGCGCTATAGTGCAGCTCTTCGGCAATCAGGTCGGCGAAGAGCGACACACGCTCGCTGTGGCCGCCGGTGAATGGGCTCTTGGCGTCGACAACCTTGGCGAAGCCGGCTGCAATGTCGTCGAGATAGTCCTCATCCACCCGCCGCACCATGGCGATGGGTTCCAGCCCCGCGACCTTTCGGTCGAGATCATCCGCCAGGAGCGTCGACCAGAAAGGCGTGTCATCCACATAGGCGACCAGGGCGTCCACCAGTTGCGGATCGAACCAGCGTCCGCTGCGTTCCGTCACTTCGCGCAAGGCGCCCGCGATTCCAGTGCGCATGAAGAACACATCCGCAACCTGCGAGAGCAGCGCAATGCGGGCAAACAGAGATATGGTCTCGCCCCTGCGCCGAAGTGGCTGGCCGGTGCCGTCCCAGTGCTCGTCGAGGTCGAGGATACCGGTCGCCACGGCTTCCGAGAACCGCAAGCTGCGCACGATCTCGGCACCGCGCTGGCAGCGGGTCTCGATCAGCTCGCGCGAAATTTCGCCGCCATTCCGGGCAATGTTGACCAGCGTCTGCAGACGCTCGACGAAGCCGGATTTGCTCGCCGTGTGCGCGAGCAGGAAGCGCAGCACCTCCGGCAGCTTGGTATCCACCACCTTATAGGCATGCTTGAAGCCAAGATCGTCGGCCAGATAGAGCTTGCAGATGCGCGCTGCATTGGAGCTGCAACCGACATCCTTGAGCAGCAAGGTGAAATAGAGATCCGACAGGGCCTCGTCGTCCAGCCCGATGCGCTTGCCGATATGCATGCCTATCCAACAGGCGCGCAGGCTATGGCCGACTGGCTGGCCCTCGGTGATGTCGAGTGCATAGCTGAGCGCACCGAGAACCTCCGACAATGTGACGACCACCTGCTGCGACATCGCTCTTAGCCCTTGAGACGGCGATATCTTACAAATGAGCGCGTTAACGTATGGTCGACTGCAACCGGCCAGTTCTCCACGCGAATCCGCCGGGGTCCCTCCCGGCGGATCTTCCACGGCGATGTGCGGCGCTTAGTTGTTCGAATTGAACCGTCCCCGCGGCCGCGCGGGTTCGAGCCGCTCGGTCACCGACACTTTCGCCAGCGCCACCTTGTCGAGCGCCGCCCAATCGTGGTCGTAGCCGAGGCCCGGCGCGTCGGTGACGGTCAGATTACCGTCGACGATGGCAAGCGGCCCCAGATCCTTGAGGCCCATGATCTGCGCCTCGTCCATCACCAGCTGCTCGTAATAGTCGTTGTTGGCGATGGCGGCGCAGAGCTGGGCGTTCTCCATGCCCATGCCGTGCACCTGGGCCCGCATCCCGAAGCTCTGCGCCGTATGTGCTACTTTCATCGCGCCGGTAAAGCCACCCTTGTAGAAGGTCGAGACCCGCGCCATGTCGAGCGCGCCCGCCTCGATCCAGCTCGCCATGTTCCAGTGCACGCCGTCCGACGTTTCGGCGGCCAGCACCGGGATATCGAGCTTGTCGCAGAGCTTGCGATAGGACCCGAGATAGAACTCGCGCATCGGCTCTTCATACCAGAGGAAGCCGAGATCCTGGATGGCCTTGCCGAATTCCAGCGCCTCGACATAGTCCCATCCGGCCGACCCGTCGAACATCAGGTCGGCATCGGGGCCGACCCATTTGCGCAGGTTCGTGCACAGCGCGATATCGCGCTTCACATCGCCCCAGGCATGCAGCTTGAACGCCTTGAAGCCCACGTCGCGGCTCATCTTGATATAGCGCTCATACTCGCCCATCGTCGGCCAGGTTACGGTCGAGGCATAGGCCGGAACGACGCGATTGTGCCCGCCGAGCAACTGATAGACGGGCATCTTGGCCTGCTTCGACTTCACATCCCAGCACAGCATGTCGAGCATGCCGAGCACGCGCATATGCACTTCCTCGATGCGGTCGATTTCCCACATCAGGTGGAACATGCGCTCGGTGAGCAGCGGATTCTCGCCGAGAAACCACCAGAAGCGTCGGCGCAGCAGGTCGAGCACCGCGTCGCCTCGGCCCATCTCGATCACGCCCGCGATGCCGGCATCCGTCTCCATGCGGATGATCGCCTTGCGCGGCTTTTCGCCGGGGGCAATATCGCCATGCGAGCCGGGCAGGCCGTCGCGCCAGATGAAGCGCGGACCAGGGTCATGCTCCACCAGCCAGCCCGTGAACCCCGTGATTTGCATGTTATCCTCCAGTTGAGATCGCGGCGGGCATTTTGGCCCGCCTTAGCCTTTGTTTTTTTGCGCTTCCGAACCGGAAGAGCGGCCCCGTTTTTCCTGGATGCGCGCTAGCCCTTTTCTGCGCCCGACAGCATGCCGGAGCGCACGAAGCGCTGTGCGACGAGGAAGATCACCAGTACTGGCAAGACGACCAGGATGGCGGCAAGCACCACCTCCGGCTTCTTGATGGGCACGTCGTTGGACGGCAAATTGCTGAGCGCGCCTGAACCCGAGACCAGTGCCGTGAGGCCCACGGGCAGGTTGTAGAGCTGGTCGTCGCTGAGGAGTACGAAAGCCAGGAAGTAGTTCGACCAGATGGCGAGAAAGCTGAAGAATGCCACGAGCGCGATGATCGGCTTGGCGAGCGGCAGCGCTATGCGGGTGAACAGCGTGAAGCGGTTGGCGCCATCGACCCGGGCGGAATCCATCACGCCCTTGGGCAGCGAGGTCGAGAAGTAGACATAGGCCAGATAGACCCCAAACGGGAAGAAGCCGGAAGCGAGGATGAGCCCGGCATAGGTGTTGTTGAGCCCGAGCAGGTTCATTTCGAGGAAGATCGGCAGCACCACCGCCGTCGAGGGGGTGATCATGGCGATGAGTGTCAGGACGAGGATCAACTTGCGGCCAGGAAACTCCGAGGCGGCGAGCGCATAGCCGGCCGGGATACAGGCGATGAGCGAGAGCAGCACCCCGCCCACTGCATAGATGAGCGAATTGGTGGCCCAGGTGACAATCTGGAAATTGTTGTAGCTGGTCAGATTGGCCCAGGTGCGGCTGAAGGCTTCCCAGGTGCCCAAGGCAAAGGGTGGATCGGTGAGGAGCGATGCTTCGGAGCGCGTTCCTGCGATGAACAGCCAGAGGAGCGGGATGCCGTAGAAACACACCGCGAAGCCCAGCGTCGCGAAGGTGATGAATCGGCCGAGGCTGAGGCGCAGCGGAGCTCTTCGCGTCGTCATTTGCGTCTTCATCGGCGACCTCAATCGAGCTTGTAGAATTTCGTGGCGAAGACGATCACCAGCGCGATGATGATGGAGGCGCCGACAAGCAGCGTACTGAGCGCCGCCGAGGCGCCGAAATCGCCCATGCGGAAGGCGTATTGGAACGCCATCTGGTTCAGCGACCAGTCGTTCTGCGCGAATTGCGGGCCGGCAAGCCCCATCAGCTGCGGCTCGACGAAGAGCTGCAAGCCGCCCGCGAAACTGAGGATGCCCATCAGTACCAGCGATTTCCAGATCATCGGCAACTTGATGCGGGTGGCGAGCTGGAAGCGGTTGGCGCCATCGACGCGCGCAGCCTCCATCACCTCGGCGGGCAGGCTCGACAGCGCGCCGCCGAACACTACGATCCAGCCGCCCGACCCCGAGAAATACGCCATTATGGCAAAGATGCCGGCAAGCCCGATGCCGGAAATGACATCGGCGCGGGTGTCCCAGCCAATGGCATGCAGCACCGGCTGGAACGGACTGACTGATGGATCGAGCACGAAGAGCCAGAGCACAACAATGGCCGAGGAGGTGACTGCGCCGGGGAGGAAATAGATGGTGCGAAGCGTGTTCGCCGCACGCCGGCCGATGCTGTCGAGCATGAGCGACAGGATTGCGACGCCCACCATGGTAAGCCCGACCCAGATGGCGACGAAGCTCAGCACATTGGCGACACTCGCCGGAATACGGAAATCCTGGAAGACGAAGTCGTAGTTGGCGAGGCCCCAGAACACCATTTCAATGGTGTCGAAGAAGCTGAGGCCAAAGGCGTAGGCGACGGGAAACACTCCGAACATCATGAGCAGCAGCAGGTAGGGCGCGAGCAGCAGATAGCTCATGCGTGTGTCGCGCTGGCCCTTGCGCTTGGCCCGCCGGGCTCGATCGCGGGCCTCTGCCGCACTGTGTGTTGTGGTGCTCGCGATGCTCATCGTCGTCTCGGGTGGGAGCAGGTGGGGCGCGGCTCCTGGTCGAGCCGCGCCCTTGGATTCATTCGACCTGGTAGCCGTTCAGCTTGGCAAGATTGGTGAGTTCGGTCTGGAGCGCTGGCAGGGCGCCTTCCACAGTGCCGCCACTTGCCAGCGGCTGCACCACCACCTTGGCGATGGCGTCGCTGACCGAGAAGCGCAGGCTCGCATAGCCCGGATGGCTGAACTTCGCCGCCTCGGCCTCTACCTGGAAGACGTTCGGGTCAGCGTAATAGGCGTCCTTGGCAAGTCGCGCGCCCCATGCCTCGGCCGAGGGGCGATGCGCCGGCAGGGTAACGGCATTCGTCTGGTTGGCAATATCGGTTGCCATCCAGGTGACGAGGTCCACGGCTTCGGCTGGATGAGCGGTATCTTTCCAGGCGCCATAGGTGCCGCCGCCCCAGCTCCATGTGAGCGGCTGCGTCTGGTCATCCCACTTGAGCGGCAGCGCCGCCGCGAGCCT
This sequence comes from Hyphomicrobiales bacterium, assembly GCA_027487555.1. GTDB lineage: Bacteria > Pseudomonadota > Alphaproteobacteria > Rhizobiales > Devosiaceae > Devosia_A. The sequence goes on along the minus strand of JAIYDI010000047.1, from coordinate 77,593 downwards.
GCCTGCCGGCCATTCATAGGTCGGCTTTATGACATATTCGCCGAACCAGGTCGGCCCGATCATCAGCGGCACCTTGCCCGATTTGGCGAGGGCAACGAAATCCGGCTCGAAGGGCCCGAGCTTCGATAGGCTGCCGTTCTTCAACATGGCATCCACCATGCGCGCGGGCTTCAGGCACTTGTCGGTAGAGAGATCGATCTTGACCGTATCGGCCTTGCCCTCCACCGGCATCACGATATCGCAGCCGTCGGAGACCAGGTAGGAATAGAGCGGGAACGCTTCGACACCAGTGCCGAGGCTGTAGCCCTGCGGCCCAAGCTCTTCACCCAGTTTCTGGAATTCCTCCCAGCTCGAGGGCACAGCTTTGCCGAGCTGCTCCATCAGCGATTTGTCGTACCAGACAATCATATGCGCCAGATCGTTTCGCATGCAGAGCAGTTTGCCGTTCACATGGCAGGGCGAATTGCCATTGGGGTAGAACTCGTCCTGCAGCGCCTGCGGCACCTTGTCCGTCAGGTCCATCAGATAGTTGGACCGCCGCGTCGACAGCTGAGCGGTATAGCCAATATCCGACATGAAGATCACATCCGGGATCTCGCTCTTTGCCTGCAGAGCCAGCTGGATCTTGGCAATCAGGTCGGCCGGGGCGACCGTCGTGACGTTGAGCGTCACGTTGTCATGCGTCTGGTCATACAGGTCGAACATCGTCAGCCGCGGCGTATCCGACCAGACATTGAGCGTGACGGCCTCTGCAAAGGCTGGACTCGCCATTGCGCCTGCCGCCAGGCCAGACAGTGCGGCCAAAATCTTCAAGTTCATGGTGCTACCTCCTCCAAGGTGCGGCATCTGCCGCTGGTCTAGTTTCCGGTTCGGGCGACGACACGCGTGCCACGTGGATCGAAGACATGCAGGTCGGACGCGCGGAAACTGACCGCCACGTCCGTACCCGCCTCAAGCGCGACATCGCCCACCGCCTGCACAGTGATGACCTCTGGCGTGCCCGCATCGAGATAGGCGTAGGTGATGTTGCCGAGCCGCTCGACCGACTCGATCCGCGCCGGCAGTGCCGCCGTTTCGCGAGCGGCCGCCGTGGCGCCGATAAAGAGCGATTCCGGCCTTATGCCGATTGTTGCCCCATCGCCTGCGGCAAGTCCTGTCACGGCGACGTCGAGTTTCGGTGTGCCACGGGCGAGAAGCTCCAGCGTCGCGGAGCCCACGCCGGTGCTGGTCACCTTCACAGGGATCAGGTTCATCTTCGGCGAGCCGATGAACCCAGCGACGAAGAGATTGCTGGGGCGCGCGTAGAGTTCAAGTGGCTTGCCGACCTGCTGGATATGGCCGCCCTCCAGGGCAACGATCCGGTCGGCGAGCGTCATTGCCTCCACCTGGTCGTGCGTGACGTAGATCATGGTCGTGCCCAACTCGCGATGCAGCCGCTCGATTTCGAGGCGCATCTGCACGCGCAGGGCCGCGTCGAGGTTGGAGAGCGGTTCGTCGAACAGGAAGACCTTGGGGTTCCGCACGATGGCGCGACCGATGGCGACGCGTTGGCGCTGGCCGCCCGACAATTGCGCCGGCGCGCGGTCGAGCAGTTGCTCGAGCCGAAGGATGCGGGCCGCCTCCTTGACGCGCGCGGCGACTTCGGCGCGGGGCAGCCGCGCGAGGCGCAGGTTGAAGGCGATGTTGTCGTAGACGTTCATGTGTGGGTAGAGCGCGTAGGACTGAAAGACCATTGCGATGCCGCGTTCGGCCGGCTCGTCGAAGGTCACGTCGCGGCCATCGATCAGGATATCGCCGCCTGAGACGGGCTCGAGGCCGGCGATCATGCGCAGCAATGTCGATTTCCCCGAGCCCGACGCGCCGACAAAGACGACAAACTCGCCCCGTTCGATGCTGAGATCGACACCCTTGATCACGCTGACGGCGCCAAATGCCTTGCTGACGTTCCTGAGCTCGACAGCCGCCACATTCCCCTCCGGCCTTTCGGAGGGCGAGTGAAACCACACCGCAATCCCTCCATTTGAGATATCATTGAGACGTTAAAATATCTCAGGTCAAGTTGCAGCGAGTGGTAAAAGGGTGATTGACGGCTATCAGTGTGGGCGGAACGTCGCCATCCATGGCGGATTCGCCTGTGTTCTCAATCCAGTCGGTGGTTCCTGAATCGCGGGCCTTTAGACTAAAGTGCAGCCAAGAGGGCTGCGGCAGGCAATGATGAGTGATGTCAGGCAGGACAATGACGGGTACCGGCGGTTCCGGGCGGCCATGCAGGACGGCACGCTGACGCCGGGCATGGTTGTCACCCAGACCGAACTCTGCGAGTTGCTCGGTCTATCGCTGACCCCGCTGCGTGAGACACTGGTGCTGCTCGAAGAGTTCGGGCTGGTCGAGATCAAGCCGCGCACCGGCATCCGCATCGTCTATCCGGAGGTGGCGTTCATTCGCGAGAACTACCAGTTCCGCATCATGATCGAGATCTTTGCCCTGCGCAGCTTCGGCGATACGGTTACCGAGGAATGGCTGGCCAATATGCGGGCGAGCCATGAGGAATGCCGGCTGCAGCTCACCGATGGCGGCCCCTTCGATGAGGCACAGCTGCGCTTTGCCCGACTGGACGGCAGGATGCACCGGGAAGTCGTCGAGGCGCTCGGGAATCGGGCTATCCTCGATACGCACCAGCGCCTGCAGGAGAACATCCGCATGGCGCAGCAGGTCCACCGTCGCCCCGGATTCCGCGGCGCGCTGCTGCAGACCATCGACGAGCATCTGAAGATCATCGCGGCGCTCGAAAGGCGCGATGTCGATGGTGCCATCGCTGCGCTGGAAGCCCATTTCCAGGGAGCGACGCACCGCACCTTCGCGGCTTGAGCCGAGCTCGTCCGCCGCGCATTTGGCCGCTATGGGAACGGCACTCCTACGGATCGGACCTTCCGGAACCGGGCTCGCCAGCAGGCTTCACCCCTCGAGGGACTGCTGTACCTGCCTATGGATGCTCACGCTTCAGGCGGCGCGTCGCGAGGATGCGCTGGTCGCGCCAGGCCTGCCGGTCGGCGATCTCGTCCACGGGCACCCGCACGCTGAGTGCGGCATGCAACTGCGCCACCTGCTCAGGCGTCCAGTCATAATCGGTGCGCGCGGCAGCCCCCATCCGCTTCATCATCGGGCCCAGCCGGTCGACAAAGCCCTGCAGACCGTCAGGCGCATTGAGGTGCGCGACCTCGAATGGCCCGATCGAGGCCCAGCGCAGCGCCAGCCCGTCGGTCAGCACCGCATCGAGATCCTCGGCGCTGACATAGCCCTCGCCGACCAGATGCATCGCTTCGGCCACCAGCGTGAACTGCAGGCGATTGAGGATGAATCCCTCGATTTCCTTCTTCACAATGATCGGCCGCATGCCGATCTCGCTCATGAAAGCGCGGGCCGCAGCCATGGTCTCTGGCGAGGTCCATTGCGTGCCGCAGAGCTCGACCAGGGGGATGTAGGCGGGCGGGTTCACCGGATGCACCACCAGCGCCCGTTCTGGCGCCGGGATATGCCCGAGGAAATTGCTGCCCGGAATAGCCGAGGTCGATGAGGCGAGGATCGCGGCGATCGGCGCAGCTGCGGCGATCTCGGAGAACACGCCCTGCTTGACGGAAAGGTCCTCGCGTACGCTCTCCTGCACGTAAGCAGCACCGGCCACCGCCTCGGCGATGGACACTGCGGGCCTCAGCCGCTGCAGGATCGTCTCGATCGATTCATCCGATGGCGCGAACGCCTCGAGCAGCCCCAGCGCCTTGGCCGCGCGCGGCAAGGTCCGCTCAGCCACTTCGTCGAGCAGCGCATCATAAAGCGCCACCTCGTGGCCGGCGCGGGCGAAAACCACTGCCCACGCCGCCCCGACGGTTCCCGTGCCGATGCAGGCGATCTTGCTCATTCGGCCGCAGCCTGGTCGGGCCGCGCCCAGCGCTTTTCGAACTCCCATACCTCATCGAAGCCGATCAGGTGGTTGAACTCGGCAAAGCTGAACAGCGGCGAGTTGGGCGAATTCGACGTGCCCTCGGTCTTCAGCACATTGAGCGCATTTTCCACCGCCCGCGCCGCCGCGAGCCCCGTCGCCGAGGGGAAGATCGACATGGCATAGCCGATATCGCTGAGTTCCTTCACCGAGCGGATCGGCGTCCTGCCGCCATCGGCCATGTTCGCCATCATCGGCTTGTTGATCCGGCGGCAGGCCTCGCGCATTTCCTCTTCGCTTTCAAGCGCTTCAAGGAACACCACATCCGCGCCCGCCTCGGCATAGGCTTGCCCGCGCGCCATGGCGCCCTCGAAGCCGTGCGTCTGCCGCGCGTCTGTCCGCGCGATGATCAGCGTCTCGGTGCTGCGGCGCGCCTCGACGGCCACCTTCACCTTTTCGACCATGTCTTGAATCGGCACCACGCGCTTGAACGGCGTGTGCCCGCATTTCTTCGGGAATTCCTGGTCCTCGATCTGGATACCGACGACGCCTGCCTCCTCGAAACCGCGCACCGTGTGGTGCACATTGAGCAGCCCGCCATAGCCGGTATCGGCATCGGCGATCACCGCGGCATTCACCGTGCGGCAGAGCGTTGCCACGCGATCGAGCATCTGGGTGAAACTCGCAATGCCGGCATCGGGCAGGCCATAGGCCGAAGCCGTCATCCAATAGCCCGAGGCATAGACGAAATCGAAGCCGACCTTGTTGCTCACCACCGCCGTCAGCATGTCGTGAATGCCGGGCGCGGCGACGAACTGGCCCGCTGCGAGCGCGGCACGAAGGCTCTTCTTTGCCATTGGATCAGGTTCCCAGGGTCTTGAGGTAGGCGGTGACGTCGGCCTCGGTGACGACGTCGCCATACTTGGCGTCCATGTCGAACAGGTTGGCCTCGTGCGGGGCGGGGTGACGATCACCCACCGCCTCGCGCACAATGATCGGGATGAAGCCGTAGGAGCAGCAATCGACGCAGGTGGCGCGGATGCAGCCCGAGGTCGACACCCCGGTATGGATCAGCGTGTCGATGCCCCAACTGGTGAGCGTCGAGGCGAGCGACGTGCCGAAGAACGCACTCGGATACTGCTTCGAGATCACCAGTTCGTCGTCCGCGGGCTCGAGGCCCTTCGGCCATGCACCCATCGGACTGCCCTCGAGGAAATTATGCAGCGTCATCGACTTCTGGTAGAAGCGCCCGCCATTCAATGCGTTCTTGTGGTAGACGACATTGGTGTAGATCACCGGCACATTGGCTTGTCGCGCCACGGCCTGCAGCCGCAATGCCGAAGCGAGCGTCTCCTCCACCCCCGCATAAAGCCCGCAGCTCTTGTCGAAATACGCTTCGACGAAATCGATCATGATCAGCGCCGGTTTCTTGCCGTAGCCGATGCGTTTTCCGAACGCGCCCTTATAGTTGGCAGAAAGATCCTCACTCATCGGGTGTGCTCCTCGTCCTGGGGAAAGAGCCGATCGAGCCGGCCGTCATCCAACTGCAGCCACGGCGATTCTACCCGCTGCCGCGCCTCGAACCGCGCAATATCGTCGGCATCGTCCGCAAGGATGCTGCCAATCTCGTCGAGACCGAGCAGCAATGCCCGACGTCGATAGGGGTCGATTTCGAAACCGAATTCCGGGCCATTCGGCAGGCGGATGGTTTCGGCCTCAAGATCGATAGTCAGCTCACCGCCACTGCGCGCCGCCGCCATCACCTCGTCATGCCGCGCACCGGAAACCACGATCGGCAGCACGCCGTTCTTGAAGCAGTTATTGTAGAAGATTTCGCCGAAGCTTGGGGCAATCACACATTTGATGCCGAAATCCGCCAGCGCCCACACCGCTTGCTCGCGGCTCGATCCGGAGCCGAAATTCGCGTCCGCGACGAGAATTTTCGCCCCCTCGAAGGCCGGCTGGTTCAAGGCAAAATCCGTGCGCGTGCCATCCGGCCGATAGCGGCGCTCGAAAAACAGGTGCTTGCCGAGCCCCGCCTTGTCGAGCAGCAGCAAGAAGCGCGCCGGAAAGATGATGTCGGTGTCGATATCGGCTTCTGGCAGCGGCGCCGCCACGCTGGTGATGCGCGTGAACTTTTCCATCAGGCGGCAGCCCCATTATTGCCCACGATATCGCGCACATCGGTCAGTCGGCCGGTCACCGCGGCTGCGGCCGCCATGGCCGGGCTCATCAAATGGGTACGGCCGCCCTGGCCCTGCCGGCCCTCGAAGTTGCGGTTCGAGGTCGAGGCGCAACGCTGCCCCGGCGACAACCGGTCGTCATTCATCGCCACGCACATCGAACACCCGGACTCGCGCCACTCGAAGCCCGCCGCGCGAAAAATCCGGTCAAGCCCTTCAGCCTCCGCCGTGAGCCGCACCGTCGCCGAGCCCGGCACCACGATGCCTTCGACACCCGCGGCGATCTGCCGTCCTGCGACCACCGCCGCCGCACTCCGCAGATCCTCGATCCGCCCATTGGTGCACGAACCGATGAACACCCGGTCGATGGCGATATCCTTGAACGCCACGCCGGGCGCGAGGCCCATATAACGGAGGCTGCGCTCCATCTTGGCGCGCTTGACCGGATCGGCTTCGAGCGCCGGGTCGGGCACCTGCCCGTCGATCGCCGCCGTCTCGCCTGGGTTTGTGCCCCACGACACCTGCGGCGAAAGCGCCCCGATATCGAGTTCCACCTCGCGGTCAAAGACTGCGCCACCGTCCGTCGGCAGCGTCTTCCAATGCGCGACGGCGCGGTCCCAGTCAGCACCCGCGGGCGCAAGGGGACGGCCCTTGAGATAGGCGAAGGTTACGTCATCCGGTGCCACCATGCCGACCCGCGCCCCCGCCTCGATCGACATGTTGCATAAGGTCATGCGCGCTTCCATCGACAAGGTCGCGATGCCGGGCCCGGCATATTCCACCGCGTGTCCCACCGCGCCATTGGTCCCGATGCGCGCGATGAGGCCCAAAATGATGTCCTTCACCGCGACACCCGGCCGCAGCGTTCCGCTGAGCGCAACCCGCATCGTCTTCTGGCGTCGCTGACGCAGGGCCTGTGTTGCGAATACGCATTCACATTCACTCGCGCCGATGCCGAACGCGATGGCGCCGAAAGCCCCGTGGGTGGAGGTGTGGCTGTCACCGCAGACCAGCGTCGCGCCCGGCAGGGTGAACCCCAGTTCCGGCCCGATCACATGCACGATGCCATGCCGGTCGTCGCGCATGCCGATATAGTTGATGCGGTGCTTCTCGCAGTTCGCCTCGAGCCGCGACACCTGGGCGCGAGCCAGGCCCTCGGGCAAGGGCAGGTGCCGCATCCGGGTTGGCACGGCATGATCCGCAACCGCGACGTGTGCCGCAGGACGCCTGAGTTTTCGGTCTTCTGCGTCGAGCCCGGCAAAGGCCTGCGGGCTCGATACCTCCTGCACCAGGTGCCGGTCGATATAGAGCAGGGAACTGCCATCGTCGTAGGTTTTGACGAGGTGTTCGTCCCAGACTTTTTCGTAGAGTGTGCGTGCGGCCATGGCGATCAGCGACGTGTCAGGAGGGCGATGATTTGCGCTTGGAAGGTGACCTCAACAGACCCATTCGAAGCGTGCAGCTTGCCTATTGCGGAAACCGCGAAATGCAATCTAGAGTGGAATGAATGCGCATGCAACATGCCGTCACGCGCTGAATGGAAGGGATCCAGCATGCAGGGGTGCAAACGATGAGGCTCGGTGTCGATGTGGGAGGGACGTTCACCGACCTCCTGTTGCATGACGAAAAGACCGGCCGGACGTTCCAGGCCAAGACGCCGTCGACGCCAGAAGACCAATCGATCGGCGTGGCCGAAGGTGTGAAGCTGATCTGCGAGAAAGCGGGCATTTCGCCATCCGATATTAAGCTGATCCTGCACGGCACGACGGTCGCCACCAATGCGGTGCTCGAAGGCAAGGGCGCCCGCGTCGGCCTGCTCGTCACCGAAGGCTTCGAATACACGCTGCATCTCGCCAAGGCCTGGACGCCGGGTCCGCTCTTTGGCTGGATCAACATGGACAAGCCCGACCCGCTGGCGTCGCTGGCCGATACCCGCGGCATCCCCGAGCGCATGAACGCCCGCGGCGAAGTGGTGCGCGAACTCGATCTCGAAAAGGCCACCGCGCTCATCGACGACCTGTGCTCTTCGGGCATCGAGGCGCTGACCATCTCGTTGATGCATTCATATGCCAACCCGGCGCATGAGCAGGCGCTGCGTGCGATCGTAGCCGAGCGCTTCCCCGATATCCCGGTGTCGCTCTCCTCCGACATCCTCCCCGAGTTCCGTGAATACGATCGTGCCATCACCACGGTGATGAACGACTATGTCCGCCCGATCATGAAGCGTTACCTGAGCCGCATCGAAGACCGGCTCCGGGCCAATGGTGTCACCGCCCGCCTCCACATCGTCCGTTCCGATGGTGGGCTGATGAGCGCCGCCGCCGCCTCCGAGCGTCCCGTGCATACCGTGCTCTCGGGCCCGGCCGGCGGCGTCACCTCCACCATGATGCTATCGCGGCGCTCGGGCTTCTCGAAGCTGCTCGCCTTCGACATGGGCGGCACGTCGACCGACGTCGCCGTCATCATCGATGGCGAAGCGACCATCTCCCGTTCCACCGAAGTGGGCATGTTCCCCGCCAAGGTGCCAACCCTCGATGTGCGCTCGGTGGGCGCAGGCGGCGGCTCCATCGCCGATGTGTCCGAGCTCACCGGCTCGCTCCGCGTCGGCCCGCGCTCCGCAGGCGCGCGTCCCGGCCCCGTCTCCTATGGCCGTGGCGGCACCGAGCCTGCCGTGTCCGACGCCAATGTCGTGCTCGGCTATCTGCCCCCTGTGCTGCTCGGCGGCGACATGACGCTCAATGTCGAGGCAGCACGCGAGGCCGTCGCCCGCGTTGGCACGCAGATCGGGCTCTCCCCCGAAAATGCCGCCAAGGGCATCATCGATATCGCCAACGAAGTGATGCTCGGCGCGCTCCGGGTCATTACCGTGCAGCGCGGGCTCGATCCGCGCGAATTCGGCATTGTCGCCTTCGGTGGCGCGGGCCCGCTCCATGCCAATGCCCTGGCCGAACTGCTCGGCTGCTATCCGGTGCTGGTGCCACCCAATCCGGGCGTGCTCTGCGCGCTCGGCTTCCTCGAGGCCGAGTTCCGCAACGAGTTCGTGCAGACCTATATCCGTTCGACCGTCGGCCTCGCGCCGGCCGAGGTGTGGAACCGCTTCGCCGACCTCGAGGTGAAGGCGGAAGCCTGGCTCAAGGAGCAGGAGGTCACCGCCGCTGACGCGTCCATTACCTACTCGCTCGATCTGCGCTACGAGCAGCAGGGCTTCGAAGTTGCCGTCCCGGTCAGCGCCGAGGACGTGCATTCGAAGGGCGCCCTTACCCGGACTCTCGCCGATTTCCATACTATCCACGAGCGCCTTTATGGCGTGCGCTTCCATGTCCCAGTCGAACTCGTGGCATTGCGCGTCGTCGCGCGTGGCGCCACGCAGCCGGTCGAGGATGCACCGCTCGAAGGCATCACCGGCGATGTGGAGAGTGCGGTCATTGAGACCCGCCCCGCCTATTTCAACGGCGCCTGGCAGGACACAAGGCACTACGACCGTAGCAGGCTTGCCGTCGGCGCGCGCATAGAAGGCCCGGCGATCATCCGGCAATACGACACGACCTCCGTGCTGCTGCCGGGCCACTATGCCGAGATCGACACCCACGGCAACATCCTGATCTGGCCGGTTTCGAAGGGGAAATGAGCGTCATGAGCACCAAGGTTGATCCCATTACCCTCGACATCATCGAGAACGCGCTGAAGAACGCGCGCTTCGAAATGGATGGTGTCGTGGTGCGCATCTCGCTGTCCCCGGTCATCCGCGAGCAGCACGACGAGTTCCCGATGATCTGCAACGAGCGTGGGCAGATGATCGTCGGGCAGTTCGGCTCCTACATCCCGTCGGTGGTCGAGAAGTTTGGCGGCGATCTCAGCGAAGGCGATATCTTCGTCTGGAACGACCCCTATGCCTCCAAGGGCTCCATCTCGCACAACAATGACTGGTGCGTGATGATGCCGATCTTCCACGAAAAGGTGCTGGTCGGATTCTCCTCGATCTTTGGCCACATGGTCGATGTCGGCGGCACCGTACCTGGCTCCATGCCGGCCAATGCCCGCACCATCTGGGAAGAAGGCCTGCGCATCCCGCCGGTGCGCATCTACGAAAAGGGCGTGCTGAATACCGGCGTGCTCGACATCATGCTCAACAACACCCGCACGCCCGACATGAACCGTGCGGACCTGATGGCGCTCATCGCCGGGTGCCGCACGGCCGCCACCCGCGTGCGTGAACTCTGCGACCGTTTCGGCCGCGACACCTACATGACCGCCTGCGACATGCTTCTCGACCGCACGCGCGAGGCCATGCGCGAAGTGATCCGAAAGTATATCCCCGAAGAACCCGTCAGCTTCACCGACTATGTCGACGATGACGGGCTCGGCAACGGGCCGTTCAAGATGACGCTCACCATCTCGCGGCGCGGCGATATCGCCGTGTTCGACTGGACGGGCACGGATGATCAGGCCGAAGGCCCGATCAACTTCCATATCCACGAAGGGCTGTGCAAGCTGTTCTTCGGCGTCTACATGATCATGTCGTTCGACCCTTCGGTGCTGTTCAACGAAGGCTTCTACGACCTGTTCGAGATCGTGCTGCCCGAAGGCTCCCTGCTCAACCCGCGCTTCCCGGCGGCGCTCTCCAACCGCCTCAACACCCATACCCGCTTCTTCGATTGCCAGGCCGGCGCGCTCGGCAAGTTCGTGCCGCAGCTGTCGATGGCAGCGGGCTATGGCACCAGCCCGCACTTCATCTTCTCGGGCACCGACAAGAACGGCAAGTATTTCCAGCTGATGGAGCTGCTGTTCGGCGGCGTGCCGGGCCGTCCGAAGGGCGATGGCTTCGACGGCCATGCCTGGTGGCCGTTGTTCTCGGCGACCCCTATCGAATACATCGAGAACTATTACCCGGTACTGGTCGAGAGCTACAAGCCGATCCGCGATTCGGGTGGTCCGGGCCTCCATCGTGGTGGCGCCGGCATCGAGAAGATCTATCGTCTGCTCGAGGCGGGCTCCGTCTCGATCCATGACGATCGCGAAGTCGTGCCCCCATGGGGCATCAATGGCGGCCTGCATGGCGGTACCTCGTCCAAGTCGGTACTGAAGGCGGGCGAAACCGAGCCGACCCGCATCCCCTCGAAGATCGACAATCTCAAGGTCCAGCCCGGCGACAGGGTGATCTTCCGTACCGCCGGTTCGGGCGGCTGGGGCGATCCGCTGTTGCGGGATGCAGCCATTGTCGCTCGCGACGTGCGCTACGGCCTCGTCTCGCGCGAACAGGCCGAGCACGGCTATGGCGTCATCCTCACCGAAGACAACCAGCCGGACCTCGCCGTGTCCCAAAAGCTCCGCAAGATCAAAGCCGAAGAGCGCGGCGAAGCCCCGCCGTTCGATTTCGGCTATACGCCCCCGGAGCGAAAGCTCGCGGCGGAATGACAAAAAACAACAGGGCCCCGAAAGGGGCCCTGGTCGTTTCTGCCAGTCTTTTCGGAGAACACCGCCGCAGGTAGCCGGCACCGCCAGAGCGCTTTCAGGAAAAGCTGCATGACTTTTCCGGGACGAAAGTGCGACAAAACAATAACTTAGGTCATGTCGACGGAGCCCATCATGCGCTCGACGCCAATCTACCTGCTACTTCCTACCCCTAACTCCCACTCTCGTCCGTCTTCTCGAAGCGATAGGCCGGCGGCACGGGGATGGTGTTGCGCCAGATCAACCGCCCCTGGATCGGCCGGTCGATACCGCGCTCGATCGGCAGGTCCGGTTCGTCGAGATGCAAGATCGACAGCGTCTCCTCGACCATACGGTCGATGGGCTGCCGCACCGTCGTCAACTGGTATGGCGCTCGGCGGGCCTCGGGAATATCGTCGAAACTGCCGACCATCAGGTCGTTGGGGATGCTGAGACCCAGTCGCGAGCGCAGCGCATCGATAGCGCCCATGGCCATGATGTCGTTTATGCCGAACAGCGCGTCGGGTTTTGGCCGCGACTTGTCCTTGAAGATCGAGAGTGCCGCACTCGCCGCACCTTCATAGGAGGATTGCCCCTCGACCTCGATGATGTCGCTGCGCTTGATGCCTTCCTCAAGCAGCCGTTCGACAAAACCACGGGCGCGATCCTGGCTGGTTGTGCCTTTCGGGTCGCCGGTGATCATGGCAAAGGTCTTGGCCCCCGCCGCCAGAAAGGCCTCGGCGATCAGCCGCCCGCCACCGGCATTGTCGCAGCGCACGCCCGAGGCGTCGCTGCCCGGAATGTAGCGGTTGAACAGCACGATAGGGATACCGCGATCGTGGCAGATACTGATCATCCGCGTCGACAGCTGCGCCGCCGTGAGGATCACGCCATCCACCTGGTACTTCAGTACGTGCAGGATCGCCTCGTCGCTGTCGGCGCCGGGGTCGACCGTAAAGACCAGCAATTGCCGCCCCTCCGCCTGCATGCGCTTGCTGAAGGCGTGCAGCACGTGCACATAGAACGGGTTGGCGAGATTGCCGAGGATGAGCGCGACGATGTTGGTGCGTTTCGTCGTCAGGCTCGAGGCAATCGAGTTCGGCACATAATTGAGTTTTCGCGCCGCCTCCAGCACCCGCTCGCGTGTCTCCGGCGCAATACGGGAATTGGGGGTGAAGGCCCGCGATACCACGGGTTGGGACACCCCCGCGAGAGCCGCCACGTCGAACGAGGTTGCCCTCGCCTGCCTACGCACCATTGTATGTTCTCCATCGCCCCGCCGCATGCGTATTCAGAGCCCCGGATGCGATCACGTTACGGTTAGCCGCGGGATCGGGCGGTTTCAATAGGCTTTGCGCGCTTAAGCCCAAGTGGCAACAGCATCTTGCGAAAATCACCGGCGAGAAATCCGTCATCCCATGGCCATTTTCCGTAATCGGCGTGATTGACAGTGCCGCTTTCCTGCGCAAACAATGAATACGCATTCACGACGAGACGGCCGGGGGGTCGGCTTGGCGACAGAGGCAGGGAGAATCCAATGAAACGCATCCTTCTGACGACCCTTACGTCCATAGTGGCGCTGGGGTGCTTCGCCCTACCGGCAAGTGCCGTTACGGTGGAAGAGGGCCTGGCCAAGGCCAAGGAAAATCTGGTGAAGTACACCAGCAAGCCCGAATTCGTTGCACCCGGGGAACCCTTCGATGCCAAGGCCTGCGCGGCTGGCAAGAAGATGATGTCCATCCCCAACAATAGCGCGAACCCGTTCCTCAAGGGTATTATCGACCGCATGAAGACCGCGGGCGCCGAGCTCGGGCTTGAGGTGGTCGAGGGCCAGAACCAGGGCACACCTGCCGAGTGGGTGCAGCAGGTCGAACTCGCTACCCGTGAAAAATACGCCATCATCGACCTGATTTCGGGTATCGACCCGGGCTCGATCCAGCCCGCGCTCGAAGCCGCCAAGGCCGCCGGCGTCAAGGTGATGACATCGCATTTCTATGATCCGTCCTTCGAGCAGAACCCGGTCGTGTCGAGTTCGCTCACCATCGGGTTCGGCGAAGTCGGCCGCATCCTGGCGAACTGGGCGACAGTTGTCACCGACGGCAACCCGCAGATCGCCATCGTCGTGTCGCGCGACGTGCCGCCGACCATTCCGCTGGTCGAGGAGTTCACCAAGCAACTCGCCGAGGTCGCGCCCAATGGCAAGATCGTGCAGGAGATCAATGTCGGCGTTACCGAATGGGGCACCAAAATCCAGGCTGGCGTTCAGACCGCGCTCCAGGCCAACCCGGATATCAACGTCGTGATCCCGATCTACGACTCGATGTCCCAGTTCGTCGTGCCCGCCATCCGTCTTGTCGGCCGTACCGGCGACGTGAAGGTCGGCACCTTCAACGGCACGCCGTTCGTGCTCGACTATATCCACTCGGGTGAAGTCGACATGGATATCGGCGAAAGCCTCGACTGGATCGCGCATGCCACCATTGACGGCCACCTGCGCGATGCCTGCGGCCTGCCGAGCCCGAAGGCGCTGAACGTGCCCTTCTACATCTTCGACAAGTCGAACATCGCTGATGCCGGCAACCCGGCGCAGTTCGACACCGGCTATGGTGACGCCTACAAGTCTGGCTTCCGCAAGCTGTGGGGCCTCGAATAAGTGACGGCACTGTCGGACCGCGCATCCGCAAGTCCGGTTGACGGCCGGGGGGCAGCTTCTGCTCCCCCGGTCCTCTCCTTGCGGCACATTTCCAAGACCTTCGGCGGCGCTCGAGCGCTGCGCGACGTGTCGTTCGATGTGATGGCTGGGGAAGTACACGGCCTGCTCGGAAAGAACGGCTCCGGCAAGTCGACCCTCGTGAAGATTCTCGCCGGTTTCCATGCGCCCGATGAGGGCGGCAGCCTCTCCTTCAACGGCGAGCCGACCGGCCTGCCACTGAAGCCGGGCGATTTCCGCCGGCTCGGCATGGCCTTCGTCCACCAGAATCTGGGGCTCATCCCCTCCCTTACCGTGCTCGAAAACCTGCGCCTTGTCCCGCTCACGGCTGGCAATCGCGGGTTCATCAACTGGGCGGCTGAAACGCGGGCGGCCCGTGCGGCGCTGGCCCGCTTCGAGCTCGATCTTGATCCCGAGGAGCGCATCGATCGCCTGACGCCGGTACAACGGGCGCTGCTCGCCATCGTCCGCGCCTTCGAAGAGATCGAACTGGCCCGCGCCACTACCGGCAAGCCCGGCCTCATGCTCCTCGACGAGCCAACACCTTTCCTGCCGCAATCGGGCGTCGAGCAATTGTTCCGGCTCGTGCGCTCCATCACGCAATCGGGCTCGAGCGTCATCTTCATTTCGCATGATATCGATGAAGTCCTGGAGATCACCGACGAGATCACCGTGCTGCGCGATGGCGAGCGGGTGGGCGAGCTCAAGCGCGCGGACGCGACGCATGACAAGATCGTCCAGATGATCGTCGGGCGCTCGATCGCGCGCGGCGCGCACCGGAAGACCGACCGGACCACAGCGCCGGTCTATGCCCGGTTCAGCAACCTTGCTGGCAAGATGCTCGAGCCCTCGGAGCTTGCCGTGCACAGGGGCGAAATCCTCGGTCTCACCGGACTTATCGGCTCGGGCTACGAGGAAGTGCCCTATCTCGCCTTTGGCGCGCGTCCGGCACGCTCGGGCGAAATCGCCATAGACGGCGCCGCTGCCTTCGCCCAGACCACGCTCAGTCCGCGCCGCTCGATCGAGATGGGCTTTGCCCTGCTGCCTGCCGATAGGCAGGGTGCCAGCGGCGTCGACAGCCTGCCGATCGTCGACAACATGTTCCTGCCCGATGTCGGGCGCTTCTTCCGCGGCGCCTTCATGCGCAACGGTGCCATGGTCCGCGAGGCGCGAGCGCTGGGGGCAACCTTCGAGGTCAAGCCTAACGACCCGGGGCTGAAGCTGTCGGCGCTGTCGGGCGGCAATGCGCAAAAGGTGCTGATCGCCCGCTGGATGAACCGCAACCCATCGCTGCTCCTGCTGGATGAGCCTACGCAGGGGGTCGATGTCGGCACGCGCCAGCAGATATTCGCGGCGCTGCGCAAGGCTGCGGCCGAGGGGATGTCGGTCATCTGCGCCAGCTCCGAAGCCGAGCAACTGGCCGAAATCTGCGATCGCGTGCTGATCTTCGCCAAGGGCCGCATCTGCCAGGAACTCACCGGTGCCGATCTCACCAAGGACGGCATTTCAGAAGCCTGCTACCAGTCGGCGGCACTGCCTACTGGTGCTCCCACGCCCTATCTGACCCAGGCTGCGCCATGACCGATGCCACGAAGTCCGACGCTATCAAGACTGACGCCAGTTCCACACGCTCGGCGGGTGCGCCTGTCAACTACCGGCGCCAGTTCGAACGTGTTGCGCTGCTGCTCGTCTGGGTACTCCTGATCGCGACATTTGCCGCGGTGATGCCGAATTTCCTGCGCTGGGGCAATTTCTCCATCATGTTTGCCTCCTATGCGCCGGCGGCGCTGCTGGCGCTGGCGATCATCATTCCATTGACGGCGGGGGATTATGACCTCTCCGTCGGTGCGACGCTCACCCTTTCCGCCTCCAGCATCGCGGTGCTCAATGTCTGGCAGGATCTGCCGATCGGCCTCGTGCTTGTCGTTGTGCTGGGCATCGGTGTGGTGGTCGGGCTGGTGCATGCCCTGTTCATCATCTATTTCCGCGTGCCGTCGCTGGTGGTCACGCTTGGCTCGACCTCGTTGATGAGCGGCATCGTGCAGTGGATGACCAACTCTACCACCATTGGCGGCATCGACAGGGCGCTGATCAATGCCGTGGTGGGGGTGCGCTTCCTCGGCATTCCCCTGGCCTTCTACTATGCCATCGCAGCAGCTTTCGTGCTCTGGTACGTCTTCGACTACACCCCGCTCGGTCGTCGCCTGCTCTTCGTCGGTCGCGGTCGCGAAGTGGCGCGGCTCAACGGCATCGCCGTCAACCGGGTGCGCGTCGCGGCGCTTGTCGCCTCCGCCGTGCTCGCGTCGGCAGCAGGCATTCTCTATGCCGGCGTGCTTGGTTCGGCCGATCCCTATTCGGGCCTCAACTACCTCTTGCCGGCCTTTGCCGCCGCCTTCCTCGGCGCCACCACCATCCAGCCTGGCCGCTTCAACCCGTGGGGTACCATCGTGGCGGTGTATTTCCTCGCCACGGGTATCACCGGGCTGTCGATGCTTGGTATTCCGCTGTGGGTCACCAATGTCTTCAATGGCGGCGCGCTCATCCTTGCAGTGACGATCTCGCAGATCACCCGTGGCCGCGAAGCCTCGGATATCGGCTGACAACGCGCCCAAGAGCAGGACCAGACACCATGCCTCTCCACCTCAAGACCGCCCTTGGCGCAGCGCAGCGTGCCGAGGCCGACAGCAAGGTTCGTCTCATCGTCGAGGGTATCCTCGCCGATATCGAGGCGCGTGGCGATGCCGCCATCCGCGAGCTTTCGGCGAAGTTCGACAAATGGGAGCCCGCGGATTTCCGACTGTCCGAGGCCGATATCGAGGCCGCGATCGGCAAGCTGTCCGCGCGCGATCTCGATGATATCCGCTTTGCTCAAGCCAATGTGCGGCGCTTCGCCGAGGCGCAGAAAGCCGCACTCACGGATATCGAAGTCGAAACCATGCCGGGCGTCGTGCTTGGGCACCGCAATATCCCCGTCGATGCCGTGGGCTGCTATGTGCCGGGCGGCAAGTACCCGATGGTCGCCTCCGCGCACATGAGCGTGTTGACCGCCAAGGTAGCCGGCGTCAAACGCATCGTCGCCGCCGCGCCGCCCTTCCACGGCGGACCGCATCCGGCCATCGTTGCTGCCATGCATCTGGCCGGCGCTGACGAGATCTATGTGCTGGGTGGCGTGCAGGCCATTGGCGCCATGGCGCTCGGCACCGAAACCATCGCGCCTGTCGATATGCTTGTCGGCCCCGGCAATGCCTTCGTCGCAGAAGCCAAGCGCCAGCTCTATGGCCGGGTCGGCATCGACCTCTTCGCCGGCCCGACCGAAACCCTCGTCATAGCCGACGACAGCGTCGACGCGGAAATCTGCGCCACCGACCTGCTCGGTCAGGCCGAGCATGGCCCCACCTCGCCCGCCATTCTGCTCACAACGTCGGAGAAGCTGGCGCGCGAAACCATGGCCGAAGTCGAGCGGCTGCTCACTATTCTCCCCACCGCAGAAATCGCGCGCGTGTCCTGGTCCGATCATGGCGAGGTCATCCTCTGCGCCGACGATGCCGAAATGCTTGCCGTCGCCAATCGCCTCGCCTTCGAGCATGTGCAGGTGATGACCCGCGATCCCGACTACTTCCTTGAGAACATGACCAATTACGGTGCGCTCTTTCTAGGGCCACGTACCAATGTCGCCTATGGCGACAAGGTGATCGGAACCAACCACACCCTGCCCACCAAGCGGGCCGGGCGCTATACCGGCGGGCTCTGGGTCGGCAAGTTCCTCAAGACCTGCACCTACCAGCGCGTCACCACCGACGAGGCGAGCGCGCTGATCGGCGCCTATGGCTCGCGGCTTTCGATGCTCGAGGGTTTTGCCGGACATGCCGAACAGGCAAATGTGCGCGTTCGTCGCTATGGGCGCCGCAACGTGCCTTATGCCGGCGCGGCCGAATAGCACTGAGCAAGGAAGGTCCGATGAAGATCCGCGCCGCCGTCCTCGAGCAGTCGGGGCTGCCCGCACCGTATGCTGAAAGCCTGCCGCTCAAGCTGCGCGAGGTCGATCTCGCCGGGCCAGGCGAGGGCGAGGTGCTGGTGCGGGTCGTCGCGGCGGGGCTGTGCCATTCCGATCTGTCCGTCATCGATGGCAACCGTCCGCGTCCGCTGCCCATGGTGCTCGGCCACGAGGCCGCCGGAGTGGTCGAGGAACTCGGCATGGGCGTGCATGACCTCAAGGTCGGCGACCATGTCGTCTTCGTCTTCGTGCCCAGTTGCGGGCAGTGCGAATGCTGCATGGATGCGCGGCCGGCCCTCTGCATTCCTGGCGCTGCCGCCAACGGGGCCGGCACGCTGATTTCGGGGGCGCGGCGGCTGAGCGAAACGCATCACGACCAAGGCCATCCGCTCAACCACCATCTCGGCGTCTCGGGCTTCGCCGAGTTCGCCACGGTCAGCCGCAATTCGCTGGTGAAGGTCGATGACAGTCTCGCCTTCGAGCATGCCGCCCTGTTCGGCTGCGCCGTGCTCACCGGCGTCGGCGCGGCCTTCAACGGCGCCAATGTACGTCCTGCCGACCGCGTCGCGGTGATCGGCCTTGGCGGAGTCGGCATGGCGGCGCTGCTCGGGGCGAGGGCTGCCGGAGCCGAGCAGATCCTCGCCATCGATATCTCGCGCGAGAAACTCGCCATCGCCGTCTCACTCGGGGCCACCGACGCCGTGCTCGCGACGGATGCCGATGCGGTGCAGCAGGTGAAGGATTTGACGCATGGCGGCGTCGACCACGCCATCGAGCTTGCCGGCTCCATCGCCGCGCTCGGCCTCGGCTACCAGATCATCCGCCGCGGTGGCGAATTGACCACTGGCGGCCTGCCGCCGCCCAACGCCACCTTCGCGCTGCTGGCCGTCAACCTTGTCGCCGACGAAAAAACCGTGCGCGGCAGCTATCTCGGCTCCTGCGTCCCGGCACGCGATATTCCGCGCTTCGTGCGGCTGTTCCAGCGCGGGCTCTTGCCGGTCGACCGGCTGCTGACCGAGATCATGCCCCTCGCCGATATCAACCGCGGCTTCGACCTGTTGCGCGAGGGCAGGCTCGTCCGCGGTGTTGTCCGCATCTGAGGTGACCCCAGAGGCTTTCGGCACGGCGTAACGTCCGACATCAGTCGACGCCTGCGGCGCGGGCGACCTGCCTTATATGCGCCAGACCCCGCCGATATGCCGGCACATCGAAATGCTCGAGCATCAGCGGTACGTCCCCGCCGAGACGGCAGATCTCGGTGACGTAGGCGCCATAGTCGAGATTGCCATCGCCCGGCGGCACTTCGTTGAAATGAAACGAGATGTTTCCGGGCCCGCCCTGCATGACGATGTCCTTGGCGTGGCAGGATACGACCCAGGGTCCGAGCAGGTCGAAGGCCTCGCGGATCATCCGGCCGGTGTCGAAATAGAGCCGAGGGCTCAGCACCATGTTTGCCGCGTCGATATGGGCTCCGAATTGCGGGCGGTCGATGGCCTTGAGAAGCTTCAGGTAGTTCTCGGCCGTGTCGGTCACGAGCCAAGGAACCATCTCGAGCGAGAACTTCGTGCGGCGCGGCTTGACCGCATCGATCACATAGCGGGCGGTATCGACGGCCCGCGCGAAGCCAGCCTCGGACTGGTTATCAGGGTGCGGGCCGTAGTCATAGTTGTCGCTCAATTGCCACGGGTCGCCAGGGTGTCCGACAGTACCGAGATAGGCGACGCAGGCCCTTGCCCCGAATGCGTCGGCGAGCGCCAACTGGTGCACGGCGTGGTCGAGATTGGCCTTTCGGATCGCATCGTCGTGGGCAACTAGGTTCTTCCATGCACCGCCCTCGGCGATGACGATATCGGCCCGAGCCATGGCCGCGACGATGGCGGCGATTTCGTCGCTGCTGTCGATCTTGATGTTCGGCATATAGGCGGCGTTGTAGCCGAACGCGAGATGAGCGCGCGCATAGGCCTCCGGGTCGCCCAAGTAGTCGATGCCGTAGCCGCCGATCCTCAATGCCATCCGAATCTCTCCCTCAACCGCTTCGCGGCTTCTCGCGATCTTGCCCATGCCGGGGCCGAAGGAAAGCCAGCAAGATGGACAAGCCGGCGCGATCTTGGCGCGGGATTGTCAGCGTGCGCCTGTGCAGCGTTCATCGCGGGCGCAGACGCCAAATCGCAATCTTGCCTGCGCCACGTCTGCGGATTGGAGGATTGACAGCATCATCCCCAAGCCGCGATTTTCCTTGCTACGACGCCTGTACTGACAAAGCGGCAGCCGCTCCAGTCGGCTGCGGCCACTGTGGTCAGCAAGCCGATCTGACGCAGGCACGGGCGGGCAGACCCGGTCAGGCCGGCGCTCGGCGTGGTCCGGGGTGGTCCCACAATGTATCGGTACCACCCCTTGGGCGCGACGGTGCCTCAAGATTGTTTGTCCATGTATGCCAGCCAACGAGCGGCCCGGTGCCGCTCGTTTTGTGTTTGGGGAGTTCACATGGCCGAAGTCGAGATTTTCAAGATCGCGGATGGGGTGACGCTCGCCGGTCAGCCGATCATCAACGCGCCGATTGTCGGCTATGTGCCGGATTTCACCCACCCTCGGCAGCCCCAGCGGGAACCTGCCAGTGGCTGATCGCTATTGCGATCTTGGCGGCGCGGCCCTCGCGGCGGCAAGCACAGTACCCGCACCTATCGATTTCCTCGCCGACGTGCTCAATGGCGAAGGCGCGGATACGCCGATGGCGCCGGTGTGCTTCCGGCTGATGCTTGCCACCGGGCAGCCGGTCGAGCCGCCGCCGGGGGCGACCGTCCTTGCCGATGGTCCGGTGCATGACGAGGGGCGCTGCGTCGCTGCGCGCCACGAAGTCCAGATGCTGCAGGTGTTTCCCGGAGTGGCGTCGCGACCCGCAGATCCTCGCGGGACTCTATCAGTCGACGCGCCCAAGATCGCTTGCCGAATGGTTTGTGATGGGGCCCTTGCCGAAGTCGTGGCGGCTGCTGCTCTATTCCATCACGCCCAAGGGAGAGCCGCAGCCGATCGGCGCCAACCTCTTGCGGTTCTCGGGCTATCGCTCCATCTCCGGCGCCGTCGCGGTGCATGACCGGGCCTGGTGGGGCAAGGATGTGGTGGTGGAAGTGCGGGCGGCCCTCATCACCCGCTTCTTCCAGTATACCGATGTCGAACGGGTGTTTGGACTGGTCGATGCCAGCAATGTCTCGTCAGCGTTCAGCTACCGAAAACTCGGCTTTTGGCATGTCGGCACCTGGCACCGTCACAAGCAGAATCCGAAGACGGGCGCCATCGTCCACCATGTCGCCTTCGAATTGTTCCGCGAGCCCTGGATTGCGGCAGACAAAGGAGCGCGCGCGATGACCATTGACCAAGAGGCCATTGCCCTTGTCGCGCGCCATCGGCGGGGCGCCGCCGACATTCGATGACGACATGGACACGCTGCCGGGCTGAGCCAGCCTCGGCCATATGGCGATCATCGCCGAGTTCGAGGCCCTGCTGGGCAACAAGCTCACCCCGGAGCAGATGGTTGCCATCGGGTCGGTACGCGACGTGAGCGCGCTCGTCGGAGCGGCCAACATGCCATAAGGTATCTGTCAGGCGGCGCTGGCAGCCGAGCGCTGCAGCATGCCGAAGAGATCGCGCGGATCGTCGGGGTCGGCGAGCAGATCGAGTTCGGTGAAGAGCCCAGTTTCGACGAGCCGGTCGCGCACATAGCGCAGCGCCGAGAAGTCTTCGACTGCGAAGCCGACGGAATCGAACAGCGTCACCTGATCGCGCGCGGTTCGGCCCGGGGCGTGGCCGGTAAGCACCTGCCAGAGTTCGGTGACCGGATGGTCAGCATCGAGCTGCTGGATCTCGCCCTCGATGCGGGTCTGGGGCGGGAATTCGACGAAGATATCAGCGCGCAGCAAGATGTCGCGGTGGAGTTCGGTCTTGCCGGGGCAATCGCCGCCCACCGCGTTGATGTGGATGCCGGGGCCGACCATGTTGCTCGAAAGTATGGTGGCATTCTGCTTGTCGGCGGTCACCGTCGTGACGATCTGTGCGCCTTCCACCGCCTCCTCGGCGCTGCCGGCAACCGTGATGTCGAAGCCGAGCGCAGCAAGGTTTCCTCGGCACTTTTCGCTCGCCCTGGGGTCGATGTCGTAGAGGCGCAGGCTGGTAATGCCCAGAAGCGCCCGGAAGGCGATGGCCTGGAATTCGGACTGCGCGCCATTGCCGATAATGGCCATCGTATGCGCCCCGGGTGGCGCGAGCAGCTTTGCGGCAAAGGCCGAGGTGGCGGCGGTGCGCAGCGCGGTGAGCAGCGTCATTTCGGTCAGCAGCATCGGGTAGCCCGAGCCGACATCGGCGAGCACGCCAAAGGCTGTCACCGTCTGCCGCCCGGACCGCATGTTCTTGGGGTGGCCGTTGACATATTTGAAGCCGTACAGCGCGCCGTCGCTGGTCGGCATCAGCTCGATGACGCCGTCATGGCTGTGCGAGGCGATGCGCGGCGTCTTGTCGAACAGCTCCCACCGGCGGAAATCCTCTTCGATATAGGCGGCAAGCTCGGTGAGGAACCGCTCGATGCCGGTGGCATGCACGAGCCGCATCATGTTGTCGACGCTGACGAAAGGCACGATGGCGAGTGGCGAGGGCGTAAGCATGTTCAGTACCTCTGGGTCGGGCGATCCATGATGCGGCGGCCCATCAGGCTCGCTGTGAGATCGACAAGCAGGGTGGCGGTGCGGCCGCGCTCATCGAGAAAGGGGTTGAGTTCGACGAGGTCGAGGCTCGTCACGAGTCCGCTGTCCGACAGCATCTCCATCACCAGATGCGCCTCGCGGAATGTGGCGCCGCCCGGCACTGTGGTCCCGACCGCGGGCGCGATGGCCGGATCGAGGAAATCGACATCGAAGCTGACATGCAGCAGGCCGTTCTCGGCCACGACGCGGGCCAGGAAATCACGCAGCAGCGGCGCGATGCCGTGCTCGTCGATGGCGCGCATGTCGTGCACCAATACGCCGGCTTCGGTCAGCGCGCGGCGCTCCGCCGGGTCGACACTGCGCAGCCCCATTGTACAGGCGCGGCGCGGGTCGATCGCGGTGGCGAGCGGCGGGAAGGCGCTGCCGAAGCTGGCGCGACCTGCGACATAGGCAAGCGGCACGCCATGCAGATTGCCGCTCGTCGTGGTGTCTAGCGTGTGGAAATCCGGGTGGGCGTCGAGCCAGAGCACGAAGAGCGGCCGGCCGAGTTCGGCGGCGCGGCGCGCCACCCCCGAGACGGTGCCGGCCGAAAGGGCGTGATCGCCGCCCAGAAAGATCGGCATGGCGTCGTCGCTCGCCGCATAGGCGGCATCGGATATGGCCGAGGTCCAGGCCGCGACTTCGGGCAGGTTTTTGAGCGCCGGGTTGGCGTGCGTGACGGCGGGCAGGGCGCCGCGCGCCACATTGCCAAGGTCCTCGACCTCGTGGCCGAGGTCACGCAGTGTCGCGCCGAGATCTGCGACGCGGAGCGCCTTCGGTCCCATTTCGCAGCCAAGCCGTCCGGCGCCGTCTTCCACTGGCGCGCCAACGATCCGTACCCGCATGTGCCTGCCCCGTCATCTGATCCGGGGGCAATCCCACCACGGACGCCTGGCGGATCGAACAGGCACTATTGGCAATTCGTGCAGCAGCTTTTATCATTATGGTCAGTCGTACTGAGCGGAGTGGCAGATGGACGATCTCGATGGCAAGCTGATCACGCTGCTTCGGCGCGATGCGCGGCGCAGCATTTCCGACATCGGGGCAGAGCTTGGGGTGTCGCGCGCGACGGTCCGCGCCCGTCTTGAGCGGCTTGAGCGTTCAGGCGAGATTGTCGGCTACACGGTCGTGCTCAAGGCCGATGCCTTCGCGCAGGCGGTGCGCGGCATCATGATGATCGAGATCGAAGGCCATGTTGCCGACAAGGTGATCCGCACGCTGGGCGGCTATCCCGAAGTGACGGCGATCCACACCACCAATGGCCGCTGGGACCTTGTCGCGGAACTGGCGACGGATTCATTGCCGGATTTCGACGCCGTGCTGCGGCGCATCCGGCTCGTTCCGGGCATTACCGCCAGCGAGACGACGCTGTTGCTCGCGACGCCGCGCTCAAGCCGGGCGCGGCTCTGAGCATATTGCCTCCGAGGCTAGATGCTCGCGAGATAGCCGCCATCGACATAGAGGATCTGCCCGGTGACATAGGCGGAAGCCGGCGCTGCGAGGAAGATTGCCGCCCCAACCAGGTCATCAAGCTCGCCGAAGCGGCGCTGCGGGATCTTCGCCAGCATCGCCTGTTGCCAGCCTTCGGCCGCAAAGAAGCCCTCGGTCATCTCGGTGCGGAAATAGCCCGGCCCGATGCCGTTGACCCGGATGCCGAGCGTCGCCCATTCCACCGCCAGCGCGCGCGTCATACCGGCGAGGCCGCTCTTCGACGCCGTATAGGGCACTGCCGTCGGGATGCCCACTTCCGAGGCGAGTGAGCAGAGATTGACGATCGCACCCGGCACGCCGCCCCGTGCTCGGGCGAAGGCGCGCGCCACATTGAAGGCGCCCTTCAAATTGGTGCCGACGATCTTGTCCCACAGCGCATCGGTCACTTCGAGCGCCGGGGCGACCTCTTCGGTGCCGGCATTGTTGACGAGTATGCTGGGGGCGATGCCATCTTCGGCAAGCCGGGCGAACAGCGCATCGACTGAAGCGCTCGTCGCGACATCGAGCGGATATGCGTGGGCCTTCCCGCCCGCTGCGCGAATCTGAGCAGCAACATCGGCAAGCGCCGCCTCCGAACGGGCTGCCAGCACGATCTCCGCCCCCGCGGCCGCGAGGCCCTTCGCCAGCGCCGCGCCAATGCCGCGGCTCGCGCCAGTGACGAGCACAACTTCCCCCGAAAGATCGAAAAGCCCTGTGCCTGCCATGATTTGCCCCGCGTTCGACCAAGGCACTATTGCCGTGTGGGCGCCAAGTTGGGAATGGCCATTCTTGGTGCGGGCGGCGATAGTGGGTCCACCCAGCCATGGAGACAGGCATGAAGCGGATCGTCGACCATGGCGCCCTCAAGATCGCGGGCTATGTCGAGCCCTGGACGGGCGGTCCGGGCCTAAGGCAGGCGAGCCTTTCGAGCCCACTCACTATCGACAACGCGCGGGTGCGGCGCCTCGACCGCGACAGCATGCCCGAAGTGGCGCTCGCGGTGCGCGCGCTGGCGCCGGTCAGCCATCGGCGATTCCAGCAGGGCAGCTGGGCCGAGATCACCGGGCACGAGGTTTTCGGCCCCCTCGCGCGGCTCAGCTTCGAGTTGCTGCTGACCCGCAATCCCGGTCACCGCGTCCTCCTCGATGCGGGCAATTCGACGCTGTTCGTCGTCGATGGCCAACTGACCCTTGCCACGCCCTCGGGCGCGTACCCGCTCGGCCGCCTGCCATCCGGGCGCTGGCTGAAGCTCGGACTGGATTGGGCGCGGCGCGCTGTGCAGGTCACGGCGGCGGATCCCTTCCTTCCCTTCGAACTCTCCGCGCCGTTCCATGCGCCGGCGCCGACGCGGCTGGTCTTTGCCTCCGATGCCGACGAAACCATGCCGACGCTCAATTGCCGCATCGGACATATCTCGCTTGTCGGTGTGGATGGGCAGGGCGGGCTGGAGTTTCCGCCGCGCTTTACTGCCGGTCCCATCACCTCCGGCCCGTTACGGCTGACACTGCACGGCAACCCGACCTTCGCCGTCACCTCCGCCCGCTGGGACGGCTCCGCGCTCGATCCGCGCCTTGCGCCAGCGCATTATGACGCGGTGCATTTCCACGATACCGACATGGCTGGGCTCGACTGGCCCCTAAGCTACGAGATCGATATTCCCGAGGGCACGCCGAGCGGCGTCTACGCGCTGGAACTTGTGGCGGGCGAATCTGTAGAGCGAATCCCGTTCTTCGTCGCGCCGCGCGCGAAAACGGCGGAGATCGCCGTCATCATCCCGACCGCCACCTATCTCGCCTATGCCGATGAGTACCTGCCGCCGCATCTTTACGAGTGGATCGGCACGGATCGCGGCCACGAATTCGCCCGGGCCAACGAACTGCGCTCGCTCTACGACTACCATTCCGATGGCAGCGGCGTGTCGCTGGTCTCGACCCGCAAGGCCAAGGCGACGCTCCGCGACGATTACCGCTACCCGCTCTGCGGCGATCCGCACAACCTGCCGGTCGATTTGCACTTTCTGCGGTTTTGTGCCCGCGAGGGTTTCGAAGTCGATGTGCTCACCGACGGGGATTTGCACGAGGGCGGCATAGACCTGCTGAAGCGCTATCGCGCCGTCGCAACCGGCAGCCACCCGGAATATCTGTCCGTCGAGATGGAAAGCGCCTATCGCGCCTATGTCGCGGGCGGCGGGCGGCTCGCCTATCTCGGCGGCAATGGCTTTGCCGCGGCGGTCGCGTATCGCGACGACCTGATGGAACTCCGCCGCGGTCCGACGCAATCGGGTCGGACCTGGGATGGCCCGCTCGCCGAGATGAATCTGGCCCTCACCGGCGAACCGGGGGGATACCTCAGGGATATGGGCCGCGGCGAATATCGGCTTGTCGGCGTCGGCATTTCGCTGATGGGCTTTTCCCCGGCCCTGCCTTTCGAGAAGACCGCGGCCGGTCGCTCGCCCGAGTTCGCCTGGCTGTTCAATGGCGTTGGCGATCGCTTCGGCGACACCGGCATAGTGCAGGGCGGGGCGGCGGGCTATGAGGTGGATTCGGTAAGTGTTCATCTCGGCAGCCCCAACGACATCGTCGTTGTCGCCGCCGCCTCGGGCTTCCCCGACAGCTATGTCGACGATCCCGGCAAATGGTTCGAAGGTGGCGACGCGGAGCGGCAGGCCCAACGGCGCGCCGACATGTGCATCTGGCGCCATCCGGGCGGAGGGGTGATCTTTTCGGCAAGTTCTGTAGCATTTCTCGGCGCTTTGCCCGGGCCGGGAGAGACCAACGATGTCGGCAGGCTGGTGCTTAACCTGCTACAGGCGTTCCAAAGCCTTGACTTTACCGCCGCGGGCTAATTGCATCGCTGCCAACAATTTCCTCACACCGGAGAGCTGCCCATGAAATTCGCAACCGCACTGGTCTTTGCCCTGGGGATCGGTCTTGCCGCCCCGGCACAGGCCGAAACGATCAAGATCGGCCTGCAGCCATGGCTTGGCTACGGGCCGCTCTGGGTGGCCGAGAAGCAGGGCTACTTCGCCGAAGAAGGTGTCGATGTTCAGCTCGTAAATTTCGGCTGGGATGCCGATCTTGCCGTGGCGCTTGCGTCGGGGAACATCAACGTCACCTCCATCGCCACCAACGGCGTCATCCTGCAGCGCAATAACGGCATCGACCTCAAGGCCTTCATGCTGATGGATGGTTCGACCACTGCCGACGCGGTACTTGCCAACAAGGCGGTGAATTCCATCTCCGAGTTGAAGGGCAAGAAGGTCGCCTACGAGGTCGGTGCCACAAGCGACCTGCTGATCAACTACGCGCTCAAGGTCAACGGCATGAGCCTCAAGGATATCGAGGCCGTACCGATCAATGCGTCGGACGCTGGCCTCGCGCTGATCGCCGGCCGGGTCGATGTGGCCGTCACCTACGAGCCCTATATCTCGGCGGCGCTCAAGGAAGGGCCGGAGTACAAGATCCTGTTCTCGGCCGGCGAAAAGCCCGGCCTGATTTCCGACGTGCTGGCCGCGCCTGCGGACTATGTCGCGGCCCACACAAAGGAATTGCAGGGCATCATCAAGGCCTGGGACAAGGCGGTAACCTACCTGCGCGAGAACCCCGAGGAGGGCGGCAAGATCATCGCCGATGCCGTCGGCTCCCCGATGGAAGAGTTCAAGACGGCCTTTGCCGGCGTGCAGCTCTACAATCTCGCGGAAAACCATGCGGCATTGGCCGGCCCGTTCCAGGCAACCGTGGGCGAGATCGGCGGCCTGATGCAGGAAGCCAAGCCCGAGGAGATCAAGATCGTTCCGACCGGCGACGAAATCCTCGACCTCACCGCGCTCAACGGCCTGAAGTGAGCAATTGCGGGCGGCGCTGCCTGCGTCGCCCGCGCCCTATCCCATGACAGTTCCTCCCTCCGTAGCCGAAGCCGCCGCACAGGGCCGCGTCGACCGCCGCACGCTGAGGCGCCGCACCGGGTTGATGCGCCTGCGCGAAGCCATTCCAGACTCCGTCTTCACCAGCGCCGGCTTCGTCGTGCCGCTGCTGCTGCTGTTTGCCTGGAGCGTCGTGACGGCGCTGGGCCTCGTGAAGCCGCTCTTCCTCCCCAGCCCGCTTTCGGTCATCGAGGAAGCCTGGCGGCAGGTCTCGACCGGCATCCTGTTCCAGGATGCGGCGATCAGCACCTATCGCATCGTCGTCGGCTGGCTCGCGGCCACCGTTGTTGCCGTGCCCATCGGCATCATGATGGGGAATTTCCGCCTGTTCGAGGGTGCGCTCGAGCCGCTGATTTCCACCGCGCGCTATATGCCGGTGGTGGCGCTGATCCCGCTGTCAGTGCTCTGGGCGGGCATCGGCGACGAGCAGAAGATCCTGATCCTGTTCCTCGGCACGTTCTTCCAGATGACCCTGATGGTCATGGATAATGTGAAGAACATCGACATGAACCTGATCCGCGCCGGGCAGACACTGGGCTTTTCCAACGCCGAGATCCTGTGGCGGATCATCCTGCCCGCAGCGCTGCCCGGCATCTGGGATACGTTCCGCATCACCATCGGCTGGACCTGGACCTATCTGCTGGTTGCAGAGCTCGTCGCGGCGCAATCCGGCCTTGGCCGCCGCATCATGGATGCGCAGCGCTACCTTGCCACCGACACCATCATCTTCGGCACGCTGTTCATCGGGCTATTGGGCCTTGTCACCGACCTTCTCTTCAAGCATTTCGGGCGAAAGCTGTTCCGCTGGGCGGCTGACCGATGAGCCCGAAAGTTTCCATCGACGCCGTGGGCAAGGTGTTTGGCACCGGAGCGAAGGAATACCTCGCCATCGACCGCATCGATCTCATGATCGGCACCAACGAGTTCGTCTCGATTGTCGGCACCTCGGGCTGCGGCAAATCCACTCTGCTCAACATGGTGGGCGGGCTGACCGAGCCCACCTTCGGCGATATCCGCATCGACGGGCAGCCTGTCGCCGGCCCCGGCCGCGATCGTGGCTTCGTGTTCCAGGGCTATAGCCTGTTCGAGTGGCTCACGGTCGAAGGCAATATCCGCTTCGCACTCGAAAAAACCGCGCTGAGCAAGCCCGAAAAGACCGAACTCGTGCGCGAGTTCATCCAGTCTGTCGGGCTCGCGGGCTTCGAGGATGCCTATCCGCGCCAGCTCTCGGGCGGCATGCGGCAGCGCGTCGCCATTGCGCGGGCCCTCGTCTACAAGCCATCGCTGCTGCTGATGGACGAGCCTTTCGGCGCACTCGACGCGCAGACGCGCGGCATGATGCAGGAATTGTTGCTGAAGGTGTGGGACGAGCACAAGGTGACGGTGCTGTTCGTCACCCATGATGTCGAGGAGGCGATCTTCCTCGCCGATCGTGTCGTGGTGCTCGCCTCGCGTCCGGGGCGGTTGAAGCGCATCGTGCCGGTATCGCTTGGCCGGCCGCGCCATTTTGACGTGGTGACGAGCCCGGAGTTTTCCGATCTGAAGCGGCAGATCCTTGCCGATATCCGCGAAGAGACCCTGAAGGTCATGGCGCTCGACGGCGCGTGACAGGAGACTGACTGATGACCAACCCCGTCGCCTTCTACGAGCTCGCGGCGCTGACGCCGGCCGGGCGGCAGGCGCTGCTCACCCGCTCGGAGGCGGATCTCGCGCCCTTCCTCGACAAGGTGAAACCGATCATCGAGCGGGTGCGGCTCGAAGGCGATGTGGCCATCGCTGCGCTCGCCGAGAGCATCGATAAGGTGCCGCTCGACCCCGCGCACCTGATGGCCACGGAAGCAGAGTTCGACGCCGCCTTTGCCGAGCTCGAGCCCGAAATGCTCGAAACCCTGCGTTATTCGGCCGACAATATCCGCCGCTTTCACGAGGCGCAGATGCCGCCCGAAATGTGGATGAAGGAAATCCGGCCCGGCGTGCTCGTGGGCGAACGCGCGACGCCCATCGATTCCGTCGCCTGCTACGCGCCGCGCGGCAAGGGCTCGTTCCCCTCCGTCACGCTGATGACCACCATCCCTGCGAGCGTCGCCAAGGTGCCGGTCGCCATCCTGCTCACCCCGCCCGGCCCCGATGGCAGGATCGACGCCGCGACGCTCGTCGCCGCGCGCCTGGGCGGCGTGGAGAAGGTCTATCGCGCCGGCGGTGCGGTTGGTGTCGCCGCTGCCGCCTTCGGCACCGCGTCCATCCCGCGCTGTGCCAAGATCGTCGGGCCCGGCAGCCCCTTCGTCGTCGCGGCGAAGCGGCTCCTCTCCGACCGCATCGATACAGGCCTCCCCGCCGGCCCGAGCGAGAGCTTGATCCTTGCCGACGAGACATCCAACGGCCAGCTCGCCGCGCTCGATCTCATCATTGAAAGCGAGCATGGGCCAGATTCCTCGGCGTTCCTCGTCACCTGGTCGCGCGAAGTGGCCGAGGCAGCGCGCGCCGCTATCCCCACCTATTGGGCGCAGATGGGCGAACTCCGCATCGGGTTCTCCTCTACCGTGCTTGGCGGCCCGCATGGCGGCATCGTGCTCACCAAGACGCGCGAGGAGGCCTATGCCTTCATCAACGACTACGCCCCCGAGCATCTCCAGATCCTCTCCAAGGCGCCGCTCGAGCACCTGTCGAAAATCCGCAATGCCGGCGAAATCCTGCTTGGCGAATATGCGGCCGGCTCCATCGCCAATTACATGATGGGCCCCAATTGCGTGCTGCCGACCTCGGGCTGGGCCAAGAGCCATTCGGCCCTTGGGGTGCGCGATTACCTGAAATTCTCGACCATCGGGCAGATGACGCGCTCGGGCTTCGACGAAATGGCGCCGCATACGCATCGCTTCGCGACCTATGAGGGTTTCGATGCGCATGCCAACGCGGTCTCGGGTCTTCGGCTCGCGGCGCTCAGGCAGAATTGAGCGAAGCCGCGAGGCGGGTGCACAGGTCGACGAGATCGGCGACTGTGCGGCAGGCGACGGCGTCGCTGTCGGGGATGGTGAGGCCGCTGCGTTGCTCGAGGTCGTTGATGGCGGCGACAAAATCGAGCGACCCCAGTCCGGGGATGTCGTTCAGCCGGGCGTCGAGCCTTATCTCGTTCGCCCCTACGGTGGAATTGGCGGCGATTGCCGCCCGCACCATGGCTTCAATCGGCATTGGGGGTCTCCCTCGCGGCAAAGTGTCTGCGGATGAGCGCCTCGCGCTCCGCCTGGGGCAGCCCGAACGTATCGAGGCTGTCCTCGTGCTGGAGCAGGCGCTCAAGATAGAGGCTGGCGCGGCCGATGACACGGCCCGGATTGCCGACAACCAGCGAATTGGCCGGAATGGTGCCGCTGACCACCGCCCCCGCCCCGACGATGCACTCATCGCCGAGCGTGGTGCCCGGCACAAGAATGGCATTCTGCCCGATAAAGCAGCGGTTGCCGATCCGAATGCGGCCCAGCGTCTGGATGGCGGGGCGGTGGGCCCGCAATTGCCGTGCCGCGCCATCATGGGTCAGCAGCACCACGCCGCCAGCGATGCCGACATCGTCGCCGATGCTGATCAGCCAGGGTTCGGTGGTCGGCAGCGGCGAATAGATGCGGCAGCGTGCGCCGACCTCCATGCCGCGGCGTCTGAGACGCGCGACATGTCGTGCATCCAGTGCATCCGGATCTATGCCCGACGTGCCCAGCAATCCGCTCAACTTTGCCGCGATCTTCGAGAGCAGGGACACGCGATCAGATTCCGTGGGTATCGGCCGATGCCGTGGGCGTGGCACGTTGGGTGACAGCAAGCATAATGACGCTAGCGCGCTTCCAGGAAAAGCGGCAACGGTTCGCTGGTTCGGAAGCGCGACAAAACAAAGACTTAGACCATTTCTGCGTTTCAGGTGAAGCGTGAAATGGTCTAGGGTTGGCAATCGGATCGAGGTTGGGGCAAGCCGCGGCATGATGGGGACGAGCAGCGCCATTGCTGTCGGGCAGGCCGAGTGGCTCGCGGTGCGGACCATGGCCGACCTGCGGGCGCTTGCGGGTCGGTTGCCGCCGCCAGTGGTGGTCTTCAACAAATCGCATTCGGGCAGCCGGCTGCTTGCGACACTTCTGAAGGACGCTGGCCTGTTCATCGGTTCGGTGCGCAACGAGAGTGAAGACGCCCTGCCGCTGCTCGACCTCGTCGAGCATTGTGTCGGCGCGCACTATCCCGACTATGCGGTGCTGTTCGGCGATGGCCCCGAAAGTGATGCCACGGCACAGGTGGCGGCCCGAGCCCTCGCGGCGCATCTTGCGGGTCATGGCGCTGGCCCATGGGGCTGGAAGCTGTGCGAGAGCGGCTATATCCTGCCGCTGCTGGCCCATATCTTTCCCGATCTGCGGGCCATTCACCTCATCCGCGACGGGCGCGACGTGGCCTTTGCCAACCATGTCCCACCCAGCAAGCCGTTCTGGCAGAAGGTCTATGTGAATGCCGAGGGGGTGGGACGCTGGAACGGGCTGTTCTTCGGGCGCCACGCGCGCGGCACCTACCGGCTTTATCCGTATCTGTACAATATCCAGCACTGGATGAACGCCGTCACCGTGGGGCGGCGTTTTGGCGCCATGCTCGGCCCCCGCTATTGCGAAACGCGCTACGAGGCGCTCTGCCGCAATTTCGATGGCGAAGCACGGCGCGTGCTGGACTTCGCTGGCCTTGGCGACTGCGCGTCGGCTATCGTCGGGGTGAAGGCCGACGTGAGTGCGGCGCGGATCGGCCGGTTCCGACGCGAGGCGTTCTGGAAGGTCCGGCAGGTGACGGCGCACGCCCGGCCGCTGCTGGCCGAGCTTTGCTACCTGGACTGAGGGCCATGCACCGCACCGTGTTTACGCATTTCGACGGGCTCTGCCGCCGCCTTGGGGCTGGTGGCACGGTGCTGGAACTGGGTGCCATGGCCGGGCCACATACCCTCCTGGCGCTGCCGTCGCTCAAGAGCGCCACCCGGCGCATCGGAATCAACATGGACCCGCAGGCGGCGCAGCCCGGCATCGAGATGCTGGTCGGCAATTGCATCCACATGCCGATGATCGAGAGCTGCAGCATCGACCTCGTACTCTGCAATTCCATGCTGGAGCACGACCGTGCCTTCTGGCTGACGCTCGCCGAAATGCGGCGGGTGCTGAAGCCCGGGGGGCTATTCATGGTGGGTGTGCCCGGCTTTGCGGAGCGCCGGCCTCGTCCGCTGCTTCGCGCCCTCGGGCTGCTGTGGAAGCGGCCGTTGCCGGGCGCTGCTGCGCTCGAGTCCTCGCTTGCCTCCACACCGAGCCTTGTCGTGCATCGCTATCCGGCCGACTATTTCCGCTTCGGGCGCGATGCCATGCGCGAGGTCTTGCTCGATGGGCTGGACATGGTCTCGGTCGAGGCGATCATGCAGCCGCCGCGCTTCATCGGGGTTGGGCGGAAGCCTCAATCCACTGGCTGACCGCCGCCCAGGGCGGCCGTGGTACTCAGCCCTTCGATCAGTTCGGCAAGGAATACCGTGCCACCATGGGCCAGGACATGCGACGCGCCGACGACGGTCTCGACGGTATAGTCAGCGCCCTTGACCAGCAGATCGGGGGTGATCGCCTCGATGAGGCGGAGTGGCGTGGTGTCGTCGAAGGCGGTGACGAGGTCGACGCTCCGCAGCGCCCCGAGAACCCGCATGCGGTGATCGAGGCGGTGGATCGGGCGGACGGGCCCCTTGAGGCGACGCACCGACGCATCGGTGTTCACAGCGACGATCAGCCGGTCGCAGCGGGCGCGGGCCTGTTCGATAAGATGCACATGCCCGGCATGCAGCAAGTCGAAACAGCCATTGGTGAAGCCAACGCGAAGGCCCGCCGCCTTCCAAAGAGCGACTTGTGCGAGGAGCGGGTCTACCGGCCGCTCGGCCGCGGCTGCGTCCTCTGCCAGATCGGCCTTGGTCACCGCCGCCGTGCGCGGACGCAGGCAGGCAAGGCGCCCTGCATGGTTTGCAAGCCGCACCGCATCGTCTATTCCCATTCCAGAGGCGCAGGCGACGGCCAGCATGGCGATAAAGCTGTCGCCCGCACCTGTCGCTTCAGGCTTCGCAACGGGCTCTGTCGGGAATTCCCGTGTCCCCGTCCTGTCGAACAGAGTGGCGCCGTGCTCGGCTCGCGTGATGACGAGGCCATCAAGGTCCAGCCGGGTGACGAGTTCGGTTGGTGACAGGCCGCCCGCGGCGCGCGTGAATTCGGCTTGGTTCGGCGTGAGGTAAGCCGCGCCTGCATAGCGAACAAAATCCGCCCCCTTGGGGTCGACCAGCACGGGAATGCCGGAGGCGCGGGCCAGGCCGATGATGTCCCCTGCGAGCCCGCCCCGGAGCACGCCCTTGGCATAGTCGGAGAGGATGACCGCGTCGAACTCGTCCATGGATGCTGCACAGCGGGCCAGAAGCGCCGCCTCGATATCCGGCGGGAGCGGCGCCGAGGTCTCCCGATCCGCCCGGAGCAGTGCGTGTCCGGGTGCCGAAAAGCGCTGCTTCAGCGTCGTCGGGCGCTCCGGTGCGACGCGGGCACTTTCCGCCGAAATTCCTGATTCTCGCAGCAATGCGCGGAGGCGCTCGCCCTCCGGGTCAGCACCAATGAGGCCGCACAGCGCCGCTTCGGCGCCAAGTGCCGCCGCATTGCGTGCTACATTTGCCGCGCCGCCCAGGCAGTCGTGACGCCCGGTTTCGGTGAGGATGTCGCTGCCATGGTCCGGATCGCGGCGGCTGACCTCGCCGGCGATATAGCGATCGAGCATCAGGTCGCCCACCACCAGCACGCGTACAGGGCGCAGGCGGGCGGCTAGCGCGGCAATCGGCTCCCTCGGGACCGGGGACTGACCGTCCATCAAGAATTCATCGGGCTGGCTTCCGGGCTTGCTCGTCTTCTATACGATAAGTTCGGAACTGGAAGCGGGGGATTCCATCGTGCTGGTGGTGACAGGCGGATGCGGCATGGTGGGCAGCAACCTCGTCGCTGCGCTCAACGCCCGCGGGTACGAGGATATTCTCGTCGTCGACAGCCTGCGCAATGGCGACAAGTTCCGCAATGTCGCTGATCTGCGCATCGCCGACTACCTTGATCGCGGCGCGTTCATGGAGCGGCTGGCGACGGGGCGGCTGCCGAAAATCGACGCCATCTTCCACCAGGGTGCCTGCACGGATACCACCGAGCGTGACGGCCAACTGATGATGGAACGCAACTATCGCGCCTCGCGCGATATCCTCGATTTCGCGCTCGGGCAGCGCGTGCCGCTGATCTATGCTTCGTCTGCGGCTGTCTATGGCCTGTCCGAGACCTGCGTCGAGCTGCCAGGTAACGAGGCACCGCTCAATATCTATGCTTATTCGAAGAAGCTGTTTGACGATCATGTGCGCCGCGCGGCGCTCGGGCCCGAGGCGTCGCCGGTAGTCGGCCTGCGTTACTTCAATGTCTATGGCCCGCGCGAGGGGCACAAGGGTAAGATGTCGTCGGTGGCACTGCGCATGGTCGAGCAGATCCGCGCGGGAGACCGGCCGACGCTGTTCGGCGCCTATGGTGGCCTCGGGCCTGGTCAGCATCGGCGGGATTTCGTCCATGTGTCGGACGTGGTGCAGGTGATCCTCTGGGCTTGGGAGGCTGCGGCGCGCGGCGTCTACAATTGCGGTACGGGCGTGAGCCGCAGCTTTCTCGATCTCGCCGCGGCGGTGATCGCCGAAATGGGTGCTGGCGAGGTGCAGTTCCAGCCGTTTCCCGAAGCGCTCCATGGCCGCTACCAGAGCCATACCGAAGCCGATCTCACGCGGTTGCGCGCTGCCGGCTGCGACTGGCAGTTCCGCGACCTCGAAACCGGCATCGGCGAGTATGTGGCATGGCTCCGCGCGCGCGGCTCCTGATCGTCGGGCCCAACTGGGTGGGCGACATGGTGATGGCGGAGCCGGTGGTTTCTGCTCTCAGCCGCGCCCGGCCGGACCGGACCGTGGATATGCTCGCGCCACCCCATGTGCTCGAAGTCGCGGCGCGGATGCCCGATATCGGCGCGCTCATCCCCTTGCCCTTTTCGCCCCATGCGCCGCATTTCGGGCCGCGTTGGGCGCTGGGCCGCACGCTGCGGGGACGCTACGAGACGGCGGTGATCCTCCCCAACAGTTTCCTCTCGGCTCTCGTGCCGTGGTTCGCGGGGGTTCCCGAACGCCGCGGCTATCGAACCGAGCTCCGGCACCTGCTGGTCAATCGCCCCGTCCGCGAGACGGGTCCGGGCAGCCGCCGGGTGCCATTCCGCTCCTATCAGCATGTGGCGGGCGTCACCGCTGCCGCCGCGCCGCGCCTGCGGGTCGATCAGGCGCAGCAGGCCGAGGCCCTCCAGCGTTTCGGGCTCCGGGAGGGCTGCTTTGTCGCGTTGTTTCCGGGTGCCGAAGGTGGGTCGGCGAAGCGCTGGCCGGTCGCGCATTTTTCGGGCCTTGCGCGGCTCTTGCTGGACGAAGGGCTGGGGGTGGCTGTGCTCGGCAGTCCGCGCGACCGCGCAGTTACAGGGGCGGTCTGCCGCGATGCGCCGGGTGCGGTCGACATGGGTGGCCGCACCAGTCTCGGCCTCGCCGTCGATCTCATCGCGGCTGCGCGAGGCGCGGTTGGCAACGATACCGGCCTCTTGCATGTGGCGGCGGCGACGGGCGTGCCGGTGCTCGGCCTCTACGGGCCCACGGCGCCGGACGAGACGCCGCCGCTTAGCGCGCTAGGCGCGACCATCTCGTTGGGTTTGCCCTGCGCGCCATGCCGGGCGCGGACCTGTCCGCTCGGACATCACCGCTGCATGAGCGAGCTCCTGCCGCAAATGGTTATGGCGCGCTTCGCGAGCCTGGCCGGGCGGGCGCCATCGTGAGAGTGCTTTTGGTGAAGCTCTCGGCGCTCGGCGATATCGTGCACGCCTTTCCGGCAGTGACGGAGGCTGTGGCGCGTGTGCCCGGCCTCGAAATCGACTGGCTGGTCGATGCGGCACATGCCGAACTCGTCCGCCAATGTCCGGGGGTGGGGCGCGTGCTCATACCGGCCGACATCCCGAGCCTGCAGAGCGGGCAATATGCCAGGGTGGTCGACGCGCAGGGGCTGCTCCGATCAGCGGTTCTCGCCCGCCGCGTCGGAGGCTGCGTTGTCGGCGCGGACTGGCCACGCGTCCGCGAGTGGCCAAGCCACTGGGTCTACCACCAGCGCGTCCGCTATCCGGCCGGCCTGCATGCGGTCGATGCGGCGCGCGCCCTCTTGGGTAGCGTCTGCGGCTATGTTGCGGTGCCGGGCGCCATGAGTGGAACCAGCCGCGCGCAGCGTGCGCAAGGCGTAGATCGCCGGCAGGCCCTGCTGTTTCATGGCACGGCGCAGGCGGCAAAGCTCTGGCCGCTCGGCCATTGGGCGCAGGTCGCGCGGCACCTGTTGCGCCGCGGGCTCGAGCCTGTGGTGACGGCGCAGGGCATGGCCGAAACCGCGTTTGCCGAGCAGCTTGCCATGGACGTGCCCGGCCTCCGGTTCCTGCCTGGTCTCGAAATCCAGGCATTGCGCACCCAGATCGATGCGTCGCGGCTCGTCGTCAGCGTCGATACCGGGCTGGGCCACTTTGCCGATTGGCTCGGCTGCCCCGTGCTGATGCTGTTCCAGGCCTCCGACCCCCGCCGCACAGGCCCGTATTTTTCCAGCAGTCGCGCGATCTGGGCCGGGACCATGCCGACCCGGCCGCGCCGCCGAGACCGCAATCGCCCGCCTCTGCATCCGCTTCCGGACGTGGCGATGGTGATCGCCGCAATCGACGAGATGCTCACATGAGCGCCGAGCCCGTCGAAATCGTCCTCGATATTGACGCCGCCATGGCCTGGATCGGCGCGGAAAGCTGGCTGTTGCCGCCGCCGTCCCGATTCTGGCACGCGCTGGCAGAGCGGTTCGGCGATCGCTTCGTGCATGTGCTGCCCAAGGGGGCCCTGTCGCGGCGCGAGGAGGTGCAGCGTGCAGTCAGCGCGGCGGCGCGCCGTGGGGCTGAAGCCGTGGTCGGGCGCGTGCAGCTTGCAGGTGGCCGCTGCTCGGCCTTCCTGTCGCGCCCGCAGATGCTGGCTTATCTGCCGCTCGCTCCCGGCGCGCTGCTCTGTCGAGCCGATGCGGCGGCGCGCGCTGCCGCTGATATCTCCGATGCATGGGACCCGCACTGGGCGCGCGACTTGGCTCTTGCGCTCGCGCGGCGGGGGCCAGTGGTGCCGTTCGATTGCAGCCTTGCCGGCCCTGGCGATGAGGCGCCGACGGCGAGCCGGTTGCCGCCCGACCGCGCCCGGCTCGGTCCCCACAGCGAGGAAGGCGGTTTCATCCTCGTCTATGGTCGGCTCGGTGCCTCGACCAGCCTCTATTTCGACGGCCTGCCGATGGCGGAGCGCGCGCGCATCCGCATGCTGGAGCCGGGCGACCTGTTCAGCGACCTCCATTGGCTCGCTGCCGCCAGCCTCGTCATCGTCGTTCGCGGCTTCGAGTTTGCCGAGCGGAACGGTGCGCTCGACCTGCTCCTTGAGCTTGGCACGCCAGTCCTTTGGTTCACCGATGATGACTTCATCGTGCTGGGGCGCGACTCGGCGTCCCTGGGGCACTATCGGGCCGAGACAGTCCGGCGCTTTGCCGCGCGACTTGTCGGCATCGTCACCACGTCCGCGCCGCTTGCCGGGGCGCTTGCGCACTATCATCGCGACGTGACCATCATGCCGCTTGCCGCCGACCCCGTGCTGCTAGCGCGACGTCCTGCCGTCCCTGGCCACCGGGCTGCCGTCGTCGGGGGCGGGTTCCGGGCGAAGGCGCTGCGCGATGTCGTGGCGCCTGCCGCTCGGGCGGAAGGCGTGCGGTTGATCGTGCCCGCCGGCTTGCCGCACGCACCCTTCGATGCGCTGCGGCTGCCGTTCGAGGGCGATTTCGCGCAATTCGTGTTTCGCTGGCAGGCCGAGGCGCCCTTCGCGCTGCTGCATCCGCAGGGTGACAGCGCCAACATTGCCAACAAGAGTCGCGGCACCCTGCTGGTCGCGGCCTATCTCGGCGCTGTGCCCATTGTTGCTCAAGAGCCGGCATATCATGGGCTCGCCGAAGAGGATGGCGTGCTGACGGCCGGTGGTGCCGTGGCCGACTGGCAGGCGCAGATCGCGCGGCTCAACGATACCGGGTTTCAGCGTGAGATGCTCGCTCGGCTCGATGGCTGGGTGGCGCGTGCCTGCAAGGCGGACGCCGCCGGGGTGGTGTTGCGCCAGCTTGCGGCCAAGGCGCGCAATGACGGACCGCTCGCCGCCGCCGATCGGCTCGGCCGGGCGCTCGAATCCCGCGCTCTACAGCAGGCGCTTCCTCGACAATCTGCGCCCGTCCGGCACTGGCGGCGGCTCTCCGCCAGCCTCGGCCGGCGCATCGATCGGCTGGTCAATCGCCGATGATGGCGTCGAGATAGAGCGGCAACGACACCCCGATATCGCCCTGATGCCGAACCCTCTCGCGTGCCGCCTCGCCCAGGCGGTGGCGCAAATCCGTGTCGGCGGCGAGACGGGCGATGGCGGCGGCAAAGCCCGCCACATCGCCGGGCCCGCAGAGCAGGCCGTTCTCGCCATCGGTGATCAGTTCCGGGATGGCGCCCACGGAGGATGCCACCACGACCTGTCCGCGCGCTTGCGCCTCGTGGATGATCAGCGGTCGGCCGTCATGGCGCGACGGCACGACGAGAATGTCGAGCCCATCAAGAAAGCGTTCCTTGTCTTCTCCGAACAGCGGACCCGCGAACGATACGTCACGCGGCGGGCGGAACCAGCGCGGCCCCGGGCCGGCCATGGTGAAGCGGAAGCCCTGGCCCCTGAGCCGCCTCGCGATATCGAGAAAGCCGCGCGGGTTCTTGGTGCGGTCGAAGCGGCCGACATAGCCCACCACCAGCGGGTCCGCGACCCGCGCGAGGATTTTTCTCGCGAAGATCGCCGAGATATCGACCCCGCTCGATGCGACGCGGACAGGCGGGCCGCTCGGGCCGAGGGCCGCTGCCGCCTCGGCGCTTTCGGCGATCACGCCGTCGAGATAGGCGGCATTTGCGCGATGTTCATCAACCAGCTGCCGCGCGTTGAACATGAAGCCCACGATCCGCAGCGCCGGGTTGCGCCGCTTCAGCACCGGCAGCGCGCGATAGGCTGGCGAGGGGCCGCACAGTACCAGCGTATCGATATCCGCTGCTGCGCGGCTCTCTGCGAGGGCATCGGGGCTGGTCTGGCGGCCGACCTGGATGATCTCGCTTGCCGAAGAGAACCATGCCGCGGCGGGGCCGGGCGTGTCGGCGAACTCCAGCACGCGCACCCTGTGCCCCGCAGTCACAAGGCCCATGACGATATCGGCGGCGACGCGCTCGGCGCCACCGAGGCCGAGCGACCTGAGCGCAAAGAGAATTGAGCGGGACACGCGCGGCTCGTCGTGGTGAAACGGATCGGTAGTGTGGCGCAGATTTGCCGGCGCTGCCAGCGACAGCGTTGAACCATTCCCCATCGTCGGGCGTAATCTCACATGAATGTATCGATGGGGTCTCGGCGATGGACAAGCTGCTGATTTATGGGGCGACCGGCGGCATTGGCGGTGCTCTGGCACGGCGGCTGGCAGCGGCCGGTCGGTCGCTGCATCTGGTGGGGCGAGACGCCGCCCGCCTCGCGGCCATCGCGGGGGAAGTCGGTGCCTCCTACTCGGTGGCCGATGTCGAGGACCCGGCGAGCTTTGCCCATGTCGCGGCCGAAGCCGGGCCGGCGCTGTCTGGCCTCGTCTATGCCGTCGGCACCATTACCCTGAAGCCTATCGCGCGGCTCAGTTCGGCGGATTTCCTGCGTGATTTTCGTCTCAATGCCGAAGGCGCGGCGCTTGCGGTGCAGGCCGCCCTGCCGGCGCTGAAGGCAGCCGAGGGCGGCGCGTCAGTGCTGCTGTTCTCCACCATCGCTGCGTCGCAGGGCTTTACCGCCCATGCCTCGGTATCGATGGCAAAAGGCGCGGTCGAGGGCCTCGTCCTCGCGCTCGCCACGGAGCTGGCGCCGAGAATCCGTGTCAACGCCATCGCGCCGTCGCTCACCCGCACCGGGCTCGCCGCGTCGCTTCTCTCCAGCGAGCAGATGGCGAACGCCATCGCGCAGATGCATCCGCTGCAGCGGTTGGGCGAGCCCGACGATATCGCCGCGCTCGGGGCATTCCTCCTCTCGCCCGATGCGTCGTGGATCACCGGGCAGGTCTATGGCGTCGATGGCGGCCGCTCGACGCTCAGAACCAAGGGGTAGCGGCCCGCCCTACAGCCCCATCGCCTTCAGCTGCTGCAGCGGCGGGATCGTCTCGTACATATGCGGGTCGAGCACGTCCCAGAGGATCCCGACGGTCGGCTTGTGCGGCCCCACGACCTCGATGGTGCGGGTGGGTGTAAAGACCACATCGGCCACCGTGTCGAAAATCTCAGGGGTCAGCTTCTCGTCGAGCACCTGGCAATCATGCACCACGGCGGCCGTCGGGGTATCGGTGGTCACGCGGCCCAACTGGTAGAGCATGCCCCATTCGGCATCGAAGAAGCCGTGGCCCTTGCCAAAGCGTACGCCGTCCATGTTGATGGCTCCTGTGCCAGTGACCATGTAGTCAACCGGCGGTAGCGCCTTGATCGCTTCGAGATCGACCGGCTGGGCGACGCGCTCCATGCCATCGAGGGTCGAGGCATAAAGGTAGAGCTCGGGCGCGATCAGCTTGGGGTCGAGCAGCCAGAAGCCGCGCTTGATCGAGTAGGTGGTCATCAGCACGGTCTTGCCGTCCTCAAGCGCCTTGAGCCGCAGACGGTCAAGGCAGTTGTCCGGCGTGATGAAGACGAAGCTTGCCTTCTGGTAGTAGCGATGGTCGGTGAGCCGCTTGACCGCCGCGGCACCGCCCTCGAAATCGGCAATGAACTCGCCGAAGTCGAAGTGGAAGCGGCTATCCGGCACCGCCACCTTGCGCAGCTCGGTCCATACCCGC
This sequence comes from Hyphomicrobiales bacterium, assembly GCA_027487555.1. Taxonomy (GTDB): domain Bacteria; phylum Pseudomonadota; class Alphaproteobacteria; order Rhizobiales; family Devosiaceae; genus Devosia_A. The sequence continues at coordinate 35,202 of JAIYDI010000047.1, read as the reverse complement.
TCGCGCACGGAGGCTTTATGTTCGGTGACGAAATCGTTCATCGACAACTCCTTGAATGCTAGTCTGCGACGGCCATGCCGAGCCGGCTCAGGGTCCGTCGCTCGATGACCACCACGACCTGGTAAAAGAATACGGAGATCAGCACCGAGACGACGGCCACGGCCCAGATCATGCCGTAGTCGAGATAGCCGCGGGATTGGTTGAGCAGGTTGCCGAGTCCAGTGCCGGTGGCGAGCCATTCGGCGATCATCACGCCCAACAGCGCGCGGGGCGCCGTGAGCCGGGTTGCGGCAAACAGGTACGGCAGCGAGGCCGGCACCGAGACAAGGCGCAACTGGGTGAACAGGCTTGCGCCATAGGCGCGCGGCACGTCGAGCGCAGCGCGTGGCACCAGCAACAGCCCCTGCGCCATGGTGACGAAGGCGGGAAAGAACGTCACAGAGATGGTGATCCACAGGATTACCGCCGGCCCGCGCCCGAGCATCAGCACCAGGAGTGGCGTCAGCGCCACCAGCGGCATGGTCTGGGTGACCAGCGCGACGGGCAGCAGCGCGCGAACAATGCCGGGACGGACCTGGGAGGTGAGGGCAAGAAGAAACGCGAGGGCGAGCCCCGCCGCCATGCCGATCAGCGTCATCGGCAGGGTCTGTGCCAGCGCCGCAAGCAGCTTTACCTGTGCCGCCGCCGCGCTCGGCAGGACGAACAGATAGTCGAACAGCCCGGGCGGGGTCTTGGCGATCATCGCCGGCACCCGTAGTGCCGCGAGCAGCGCCCACCAGAGCGCGAAGGGCAGGGCGATAGACCCAAGCAGGATCAGAACGCGCTGCCATAGGGGTCGCGTCACATCACCTGAATGCGGCAGGGCGCTCGGCACTGTGACGGCTTCGGTGCCCTTCAAGAGGCGCGCGCCCAAGGCCGCGAAGGCGAAATAGGCGAGGGCGGCGATGGCGGTGGCCACCAGGCCTATGCCCCAGAGCCGGTCGGGTTCGGCGCGACCGAGCGAACCGAGCAGATAGACACCCAATCCCCAGCGGCCGCCGCCGCCGAACTCCGCAAGGATAGAGCCGAGCACGGCGTTTGGCGCCGCGATCCTGAGGCCAGAGAGAATGGTGGGCAGCGCGCTGCGCATCCGCACCAGCCACAGCGCCTGCCACTTGTTGCCGCCATAGGCGCGCACGAGGTCAATGGCGCGCGGATCGGCCTGGGTCAGGCCGACGACTGTCGAGGTCATGGTGACGAAGTAGCAGCCGATGGCAGCAAGCACGATGCGCGGCGCCATCTCGTTCAGTGTCAGCACCAGGATCGGCGAAATCGCGATGGGCGGCAGCGCGAAGATCGCGACATTCATGCCGCGGGCGAGCCGCGCCGTCACCGGATAGAGGGCGAACAGCGTGCCGAGCGCCACGGCGACGAGGTTGCCGATGAGGAAGCCTGCACCTGCGCCATAGAGAGTGGCGCCGATATGGTTGGGGTAGTCGCTCCAGTCGGTGAGAAGGCGCAGGAGGATGGCGCTCGGTGCGGGCAGGGCGCCATCGGCAACAAGTTTCAACTGCCCGGCAACCTCCCAGATCGCCATCAGGATCAGCAGGTTGATGAGCGGGCGGACGCGGCTCAGCATCGACCTAATGCCCATCGAGCGCCTCCGACACCTCTCGTTCGAGCGCGTGGAAGTGCTCTTCATTGAAGAGCGCCGGGTGGCGCGGGCGCGGCAGGTCGATCTCGATGATCTTCGCGATCCGCCCCGGACGGCTTGCCATCACCACAACGCGGTCGGCGAGAAATACAGCCTCGTCGATCCCATGGGTCACGAGCAGTGTCGTGGCGCGCGTTTCCATCCAGATGCGCTGCAATTCGATATTCATCTGGCGGCGCAGGATCTGGTCGAGCGCGCCGAACGGCTCATCCAGAAACAGCACGTCGGGCTTCGTCACCAGCGCTCGGGCAATGGCGACGCGCTGGCGCATGCCGCCCGAGAGCTCGCCGGGAAGGGATTTCTCGAAGCCCTCGAGCCCGACGAGCCTGATCAGTTCGGCAATGCGCGGCCGATAGTCCGACAGCTTCCGCCCCAGCACGTCGAGCGGCAGCGCGATATTGGCTTCCACATTCCGCCAGGGGAGCAGCGCCGCATCCTGAAATGCGACGCCGGTGAGGCCCTGTTTCGTGGCCTCGGTCGGCACGAGCCCGTCCACGGTCAGCGTGCCGGCATCCGGCATGTCGAGCCCGAGGCAAAGCCTCAGGATGGTCGACTTGCCACAGCCCGAGGGGCCGATCAGCGCGGTGAAGGAGCCGGGCTCTGTCGAAAGGGAGACGTCCTTCAACGCCTCCGTTCGCTTGCCCCGCGCCTCGAAGATGCGGCTGATACCCTCGAGCCTGATGCCGGTCGCTGCCAAGTCTCAGATCTCCGCCAGCACGGTCGTGTCGAACATGTCGCGCGTTGCCTTGATTCCGACAGCAGCGAGCGCCTCGATATTTTTGGCGATAGCCTCCTCGCTCATCGAGAAGATGCCGCCCTCGGCCGCCATCAACGGCTTTTGCGCCGTGTTGAAGTATACCTCGTTCTCGATGGTGCGGCCGGTGCCCTTGAACCATGTTTCGGCAAAGGTCGGCGGGTATACGGCCGGATCGGCGAGGTTCTCGTCCCAGCCCTTGCGCGAGGCACGAAGGAAGGCGACGATTTCCTTGCGCTTCGACTTCAGCACCTCCTCGGTCACCACGACGGTGTCGTTGAAGATGGTGAAGCCGAAATCGTAGAGCAGGAACGAGGTCGCTTCGACGCCCGCCTGTTTGATGGTGTAGGGCACGTTGGTGGTGAAATCGAGCGACGCGTCGATCTCGCCCTTGATCAGCGGTGTCGGGTCATAGGCGTAGGGTACGATGTTGACCGCGGCGCGGTCGACGCCCGAGATCTTCAGCATCGCTTCCACCGAGACGACGTTGACCGGCGGCACGGCGAGCGTCTTGCCGACCAGATCCTGCGGCGTGTTGATCGGCTTGGATGCAAGCGAAACGATGCCGATCGGATTTTTCTGGTACTGCGCGCCGATGATCTTGAAGGGCGCACCCTGCTCGACAATGGCCTTGATCGTGGTGTCGGGTGTGGTCAGCGTCAGGTCGGCCTTCCCAGAGATCAGCGTCGATTCCGGGATCACGTCCGGGCCACCCGACATATAGGTGACGTCGAGGCCTTCGGCGGCGTAATAGCCCTTGTCGATCGCGAGGAAGTAGCCGGCAAACTCGGCGTCGTTGATCCAGCTCGCCTGGAACGCGAAGGGCGTGGCCGCCATCGCAAAGCGCGAGGTGAGCGGCAGGGCGGCGCCCGCGGCGGTAAGGGAAAGGAAGCTCCGGCGGTTCAGTCTCAGGCTCATGATATGCACTCCTGTCATGATGCTTCGGGGACGGCTTGGCTCAGGCGACGCCGCGCATGCGGGCGAGTTCGCGCAAGGGGGGGGTGGCGGCAATCTGGTCGGGCGTGAGCAGGTGCCACTTGATGCCGCGCGGGCGGCGGGTCGGCCGGCTCAGTTCGATCAGGCGGCTCGGAGTGGCGATGAGATCGACGACGATATCGGTTTCGCCGGGCGGCAGTTTCTCGTCCACCACCTGCACATCATGCACGAGGGCGGCTACGGGCGTTGCGTCATCGGCTAGGCCGATATCGGTGAACATGCCCCATTCGAGGTCGAAGAAGCCGTGGCCCTTGCCGAAGCGGATGCCATCGGCCGACACTGCCGAGGCGCCGGTGACCATGAGGTCGAAGCGGCCGAGCCGGCTGATGCCCTCAAGGCCGACGGCCTCCCCGAAGTGCTCGATGCCCTCGAGCCAGGCTGCGAACCGCTCCTGGCCCTTCGGCACGGAACCCGGTGTCATCAGCCGAAAGCCGCGCAGCATATTGTAGGTGGAGACGACGAAGGCCTTGCCATCTTCCAGCATGCGCTGGCGCAGCGGCAACAGGCTGTTGTCGGGCGTGAGGAAGGCCAGTCGGCTCGTGGCATAGGCAGGCAGGGCGGCGATCCGTGCCGTGGCGGCATCCGAGCCGCTGAAATCCGGAATGAACTCGGCGAAATCGAGGTGGTAGCGCGCATCCGGGCGGGCGACGAGCGCCAGCTTCTCCCAGATCCTTTGTCTCACCACGCGAGAACTCGCCATGCTGCCCGCCGTTTCACTGTTTCACGATCATGAAACAGATGTTTCATTGTTGCAAGCCGGCTGTTAGGGTTTTTTATCGGCCTTCGGAACAGGAGTTCGAATCGCGCGCATGGCTTCCGGTCTGGTGTTGCGCATCCAGGAGCGTTTCAGTCGGCTCACAGCCGGCGAGAAGAAGCTCGCGCAATTGCTGGTCGACCGCGACGACGACATTCTCACCCACTCGGCGACCGAGATTGCCGAGATGGCAGGGGTGTCGAAGGCGACGGCGGCGCGATTCTTTCAGCACCTCGGCTATGCCGACTTCAACGAGGTGCGGCAGCAGGCGCGCGAGGAGCGCAATCGCAGCCAGCCCTATGAGCTGTCGATCACCGGTTCGACGCAGGTGGCGCTCGGCAAGACCATCGGTACGCATCTCGACCTCGAACTGCGCAACCTTACCAAGACGTTCGAGGAGTTGCGGTCAGACAAGATGCGGGAGGCGGCCGAAGCGCTGCGCGAGGCGCCGCGAGTCTGGGTGCTGGGTCTCGGTGCCGAAGAAGGCTTCGCCCGCTACGCGCGGCTCCTGCTCGCGCGGCTGCGGCATTCGGTGATGATCCTCGGCATCAACCAGGGTTCATGGGCCGAGGATCTCGCCATGACCGGCCCAAAGGATCTGCTGCTCCTGATCAGCCTGCCGCCTCGCCCTGAGATCCTCGGGCCGATCGTTTCCTATGCCCGCACCACGCGCATGAAAGTGGTGACCATCGCCGATCGCGGCTATGCGCCCGAGGCGGAGCGGTTCTCCACCGTGTTCCTCCCTTGCCATGTGGCAAGCTTCGGGCTCGGCCCCTCGCATACGGCGATCAGTAGCGCCATCCGGCTTCTGGCGGTCACCTACGCCGCACTGGCCGGGCAGTCGGCGGAGCAACGCAGCGAAATCATCGCGGCCATCCACGAGGAACTGGGCGACAGCGACGGCTGAACCCCCGGGTCAAATCGCGCGCAGCCCCTTGCGGGGTTGTCTCTGCTCGGTCAAGTATCCGCGCCGAAAGACGGGGCCCCGAGAGCATAATGGCACAGCGACAGGACGGCGGCAGCAGCCGGCTCGATGATGCGGCGCGCGCCGGCTGGCTCTACTACGTGGCCGGCAACAATCAGGAAGAGATCGCGAGAAAGCTCGGCGTGTCGCGGCAGACGGCGCAGCGGCTGGTGTCGATGTCGGTAAGCGAGGGGCTCATCAAGGTGCGGCTCGATCATCCGATCGGGCAATGCATGGAACTTGGGGAAAAGCTGAAGCAGCGCCATGCGCTCGATTTCATCGATGTCGTGCCGTCCGACCCGTCGGCCCCGCACGCGATCCATGGCATCGCCATTGCCGCCGCGGCGGAGATCGAGCGCTGGCTCATGCCGGCCGAGCCCACCGTCATGGCCATCGGCACGGGGCGCACGCTAAAGGCCGCGATCGAGCAACTGACGCCGATGGAGGTGCCGCACCACAAGATCGTGGCGCTGACGGGTTCGATCGCGCCCGATGGTTCGGCGGCCTATTACAATGTCATCTTCAACATCGCCGAGACGGTCAAGGCGCGCAGCTTCCCCATGCCGCTGCCGGTCATCGCCTCTTCCACCGAAGAGCGCGAGATGCTGCTGCGCCAGCCGATGATCCGCGAGACGCATGCGCTGGCGAGCCAGGCCCGCGTCACCTTTGTCGGCATTGGCGATCTCGGGCCCGATGCGCCGCTGTTCAAGGACGGCTTCATCTCGGCCGCCGAACTGCGGCAGCTGCAGAAGGCGGGCGCCGTGGGGGAAATTGTCGGCTGGGCCTTTGACGATCAGGGCCGCCTGATCGACGGGTTGACCAATGACCGTGTGGCGAGCGCGCCGCTTCCGTCGCGCGAAACCTCGCTGGTCGCCGCCATTGCCATTGGCGAGCGGAAGCTTCCTGGCTTGCGTGCCGCGCTCAACCGCAGGCTGATCAATGGCCTCATCACCGATGAGTGGACCGCGAGCCGGCTGCTCGCTTCGGCCTGATCCCCACCGCCATAGCCACCACTGCTGCCCCTGCCATGGTTCTGCGTGGCACGTTGTGCCCTTGTCCGAGGTTTGGCTAAGGCTCTGGGCTGGCGGCCGAATTCGTATACTCGCGGTCGCGCGGGGTCGCGCCGCCGCCGATCAATTGTGTCAGTGGGGCGACAAATGCGCACGCCCACCTCTTGACACCCGAGCGGCTCGTATGGGTAATTGCCCACGAACAAAGCAAATGCTCGCTTTGTCACTGGGAGGAATTCGATGAAACTTGCACCCCTTTTCCTGGGGGCTTTCGCGGCTATGCTCGCGAGCTCCGTTTATGCCGAGACCACGCTCACCATCGCGACGGTCAACAACGGCGACATGATCCGCATGCAGAAGCTCACGGATGATTTCACTGCCTCGAACCCCGACATCAAGCTCGATTGGGTCACGCTCGAAGAGAACGACCTGCGCCAGAAGGTCACCAAGGACATCTCGACCAAGGGCGGCCAGTATGACGTGCTGACCATCGGCATGTACGAGACGCCGATTTGGGGTGCCAAGGGCTGGCTCGTGGAACTCACCGGACTCGATGACCCGGCGGATATCCTGCCGGCCGTCTCGGGCGGTCTGTCCGCCAATGGCAAGCTCTATGCGGCGCCGTTCTATGGCGAAAGCTCTTTCGTCATGTATCGCAAGGACTTGATGGCGAAGGCCGGCCTTGAGATGCCGGATGCACCGACCTGGGACTTCATTCTCGACGCGGCCAAGAAAATGACCGATCGTCCGAATGGCGTGAACGGCATCTGCCTGCGCGGCAAGGCCGGCTGGGGCGAGAACATGGCGTTCATCGGCTCGATGGCGAACTCGTTCGGCGCGCGCTGGTTCGATGAGAACTGGAAGCCGCAGTTCGATACGGCCGAGTGGAAGGACACGCTCACCACCTACCTCTCCATCATGAAGGATGCTGGTCCGGAAGGTGCTTCGGGCAACGGCTTCTCGGAAAACCTGGCACTGTTCCAGTCGGGCAAGTGCGGCATGTGGGCGGACGCGACCGCGGCCGGTTCTTTCGTGATCGATCCCAAGGCCAGCCAGGTCGCCGAGCATGTTGGCTTCACGCTGGCGCCCGACAAGGGTCTCGGCAAGCGCGCCAACTGGCTCTGGGCCTGGGCCCTCGCCATTCCGGCCGGCTCGCAGAAGGTTGACGCTGCGCAGAAATTCATCAGCTGGGCAACTTCCAAGCACTATGCCGATCTGGTTGCGTCCAAGGAAGGTTGGGCGAACGTGCCTCCGGGCACGCGTACCTCGCTCTACAACAATCCGGAATACCTCAAGGTCCCGTTCGCCAAGATGACTCTCGAGTCGATGAATGCGGCCGACCCGACCAAGCCGACCGTGCAGCCGGTGCCCTATACCGGCGTGCAGTTCGTGGCGATCCCGGAATTCCAGGGGATCGGCACCAAGGTTGGTGAGCTGTTCTCGGCTGCGCTTGCCGGCCAGATGTCGGCGGATGACGCGCTGGCGCAGGCCCAGCAGTACACGACCGACGTGATGACCAAGGCCGGCTACATCAAGTAAGCAGGCCCCTCCCGCTCCCCCCGTCGCGTGCGGCGGGGGGAGTTGGCCCTTCCGATTTTCGGCGATTTTCAACGCCCGCCAGGGGCGTCATGCTGCGGTAACGCGCAACAGGGATTTTTCTGAGCCATGGCGACGAGACAGGCACATATCGTAGGGAAATGGGCATTGATGCCCTCGGTCCTGGTCCTTTCCGGCTGGGCCTTTATTCCTCTGGCCCTGACGTTCTACTTTGCCTTCCTCAGCTACAACCTGCAGGATCCGGAAAATACTGGGTGGGCCGGTCTCTCGAACTTCTACTATTTTTTCAAGGATCCGTTCTTCGTCAAGGATCTCATCAACACCATCGTGCTGGTCGTCGGCGTCATCGTCACCACAGTGGTGGGTGGCGTATTCCTCGCACTCCTGCTTGACCAGAAATTCTGGGGTCGGGGCATCGTGCGTCTTCTGGTGATCGCGCCGTTCTTCATCATGCCGACGGTGTCGTCGCTGGTGTGGAAGAACCTGATCATGCACCCGGTCTTCGGGTTGACGGCGGAGATCCAGCGCTTTTTCGGCGAACACCAGCCCTTCGACTGGTTCGGCAGGGCGCCGCTGTTCTCGGTTGGGCTGATCGTCGCGTGGCAATGGCTGCCCTATGCGGCGCTGATCCTGCTCACCGCACTCCAATCGCTCGACGAGGAGCAGAAGGACGCCGCCCAGATGGATGGCGCCAACGCGGTCAACTATTTCTGGCACATCGTGTTGCCGCACCTCGCGCGCCCGATCACCGTGGTTATCCTCATCGAGACGATCTTCATTCTCAACGTCTTCGCCGAGATCAAGGTGACATCGGTGGGCGGCTTTGCCGGCAATCTCACCTATTTGGTGTTCTCGCAATTGAACGACGCCAATGACGTGGGCATGGCAGCGGCGGGCGGGCTGGTCGCGGTGGTGCTGGCCAACATCGTTTCGGCGCTGCTCGTCCGCTTCGTCGGCAAGAACCTGGAGGCCTGAGCATGGCGCGGGCACAATCCAACCGCCGCATCGCGGTGATGACCATCATCGGGTGGACCATCGGCATCCTGATGTTCTTCCCGATCTTCTGGACGGCGGTGGCCGCGTTCAAGACTGAGTCCGATGCCTATACGCTGCCGCAGAATTTCCTTACGACGCCATGGACGCTCGAGAACTTCGCCATCGTGCAGGAGCGTTCCGACTATGTGCGCTATGTGGTCAATACCACGCTGATCGTTGTGCTCTCGACGGCGCTGGCACTTGCCCTTGCCGTGCCGGCTGCCTGGTCGCTTGCCTTCACCCCGGTGGAAAAGCCGACAAGCCGGCTCAGCGGGCGGGCCTGGCTCGCCATCATGCTGGGGGCGAGCGGCGCCTGTTTCATCGTGCTCTATGTCAATGGCTGGAAGGTCAGCAATTTCTTCGTGGGGTTCGGTCTGCTGATGCTGGTGGTCATTCCTGCCACCATCTGGGTGTGGACACGCAACACGCCCGGCACGCTTCTCTGGATGCTCTCCACCAAGATGATGCCGCCGGCCGGCGCGCTTATCCCCATCTACCTGATCTTCAACCGCAACGGACTGGTCTTCGCCGATTGGGGAATTGTCGATCTGCGCGAGTTCAACCTGATGGACAGCCTGTGGGGCATGGTGCTGCTGATGACGCTGCTCAACCTGCCCATCTTCATCTGGATGCTGTTCAGCTATTTCAAGGAAATCCCCGTCGCCATCCTCGAGGCAGCGCGGATGGACGGCGCATCGTTGTGGAACGAGCTGTTCCGCGTGCTGATGCCGATGGCGCTGCCGGGCATCGTGTCGACCTGCCTGCTGAACATCATCCTCACCTGGAACGAAGCCTTCTGGTCGCTGAACCTCACCAACAAGAACGCCGCGCCGCTGTCGTTCTTCATCTCGGAATACTCGAGCCCTGAAGGGCAGTTCTGGGCCAAGCTCTCTGCCGCTTCCATCATGGCGATCACCCCGATCCTCGTCATCGGCTGGTTCTCGCAGCGGCAGCTGGTGCGTGGCCTCACCTTCGGCGCCGTGAAATAGGGAAGCGCAAATGGGCTCGATAACGCTCGAACACGTCAACAAGAGCTTCGGCACCCACCAGGTGATTCCCGATGTGAATCTCACCATCGAAGACGGCGATTTCGTCGTCTTTGTCGGGCCGTCCGGCTGCGGGAAATCGACGCTGCTGCGTCTTATCGCCGGGCTTGAGGATACATCGTCGGGTCGCATCCTGCTTGATGGGCAGGACATGACCGATGCCGGTCCGGCAAAGCGTGGGCTGGCCATGGTGTTCCAGTCCTATGCGCTCTACCCGCACATGAACGTCTACAACAATATCGCCTTTCCGCTGAAAATGGCCAAGCTCGACAAGGCGACGATCGACGCCAAGGTCAAGGACGCGGCGCGCATCCTGAACCTTACCGAGTATCTCGAACGGAAACCCCGGCAGCTCTCTGGTGGGCAGCGGCAGCGCGTTGCCATCGGCCGCGCCATCGTGCGGGAGCCGATCGCGTTCCTGTTCGATGAGCCGCTGTCGAACCTCGACGCTGCACTGCGCGTCAACATGCGGCTCGAAATCTCCGAACTGCACCAGCAGCTCAAGACCACGATGGTCTACGTCACCCACGACCAGGTCGAGGCCATGACCATGGCCGACAAGATCGTCGTACTTAACGCGGGCCGGGTCGAACAGTTTGGCACCCCGATGGAACTCTACCGGACGCCCGCAAACCGCTTTGTCGCCGGCTTTATCGGCTCGCCGCGGATGAACTTCGTCGACGGAGCCGAGGCGACGAAGTATGGCGTCCACGCCATCGGCGTCCGGCCGGAGCACATCACGCTCTCCACCACCGAGGGCGCCTGGGCCGGCGAGGTCGGCGTGGCCGAGCATTTGGGCTCCGACACCTTCCTCCATGTCACTTGTGGGCCGCTCGGTACACTCACGGTGCGCGCCGAGGGGGAAAAGCCCCTGTCGCATGGCGACAAGGTCTGGCTGACGCCACAACCGGGCCGCATTTACCGCTTCGACAAGGATGGCCGCACGCTCGCGGCCGCATAAGGACGACCCCGATGCCGACCCTTCTCAGCCGCTCGCGCCTCAGCGAAATCGCCAAGACAGCCGCCGTGCCAACTTATGGCGCGGGCGATGTCTCTGCGGGCATCGTGCATTTCGGCGTCGGCAATTTCCATCGGGCGCATCAGGCTGTCTATCTCGACCGGTTGTTCAACCTTGGGCGCGATCGGGATTGGGCCATTGTCGGCGCGGGCGTTCGTGCTGCCGATATTGCCATGCGCGAGAAGCTCGCCGCGCAGGATTGGCTCACCACCGTGGTGGAGCAGGAGGCCGGGCATTCAGGTGCGCATGTCACGGGCGCGATGATCGATCATCTGCCGATCGGCGACAGCGCGGCGATCATCGAAAAGCTCGCCGACCCCGCTATCCGCATCGTGTCGCTCACCATCACCGAGGGGGGCTATTACATTGACCCCGCAACGCAGCGGTTTGACCCCAGGCACCCCGATATCGCCGCCGACGGGCGCGATCCCGAACACCCGAAAACGGTGTTCGGATTGATCCTTGCCGGCCTCGTCGCACGCCGCGCCAAGGGGCTTGTGCCCTTTACGGTGATGAGCTGCGACAATATCCCCGGCAATGGCCATGTGACGCAGAATGCCGTCGTTGGGCTCGCCGAACTTTCGGACACAGCGCTGGCCCAATGGGTCGGGGCCGAGGTGGCTTTCCCCAATTCCATGGTCGACCGGATCACGCCCGCCACCAGCGACCGCGAGCGCGATATCCTCGCCCGCGACTATGGCATTACCGACAATTGGCCGGTGTTCTGCGAAGCGTTCACCCAATGGGTGCTCGAGGATCATTTCCCCGCCGGTCGCCCCGCGCTCGAGGCCGTGGGCGTGCAGTTCGTGCCCGATGTTGCGCCGTTCGAGCTGATGAAGATCCGCATCCTCAATGGCGGGCATGCCACCATCGCCTATCCCGCCGGACTTTTGGATATCCATTTCGTCCACGAGGCGATGGAGAACGATCTCGTCCGCCGCTTCCTTGCCAAGGTCGAGCAGGATGAAATCGTGCCCATGGTGCCGCCGGTACCCGATACAAATCTCGAGGCTTATTACGAGCTGATCGTCAGCCGCTTCGCCAATCCCAAGATTGGCGACACGATCACGCGGCTCTGCCTCGACGGCTCGAATCGACAGCCGAAATTCATTCTCCCCACCGCCGCCGACCGGATCAGGGCGGGCAGGAGTGTCACTGGGTTGGCGCTCGTGTCGGCGCTCTGGGCACGCTATTGCTATGGCGAAACCGAGAGCGGCAAGGTCATTCCGCCCAACGATCCGAGCTGGGATCGTCTCACTGCACAGGCGAGGCGTGCCAAGGCCGACCCGAAGGCCTGGCTCGAAATGACCGATATCTTTGGTCCCCTCGCCAGCGACCCGGCCTATGTCGCGGCCTTCACCAACGCACTCTCCACGCTCTGGGCCATCGGGACGAGGGCGACGCTTGAACGCTATCTGACTGGAGCGCTCTGAGCTTCCGCCGCAACGCCTTGCCGCCATTGCTCACTCCCGGCTAGGGTCGCCGCCGGGAGAGAGACGATGTTTGTTCGGTTTCGGGAGCGGCCACGGTGACACCGGTTGCGGTGACACCGGTCCGGCTGGTGATTTTTGATTGCGATGGCGTGCTGGTCGATAGCGAGCCGCTTGCCATGCGTGTGCTGCTCGAGGCCGTCGAGCGGGCAGGCGTGCGCATTCCGCCCGAAGACGCATTCCGGCATTTCCTTGGGCGCAGCTTTGCGTCCGTTATGGATGTGCTGCGCGACCAGCATCGGGTGAGCTTGGATGCTGTCAGCCTCGATGCCATGCGGCAGGCGCTCTACCAGACCTACAGGGGCGAACTGAAGCCAATGGCCGGGCTGCTCGATGTGCTCGAAACCCTTCAGATTCCAGTCTGCGTCGCGTCATCGAGCCAGATGGAGCGCATCGCCGTCAGCCTGGAAGTGGCCGGGCTGATGGAGCGCCTGCACCCCGCCATCTATTCGGCCAGCATGGTCGAAAACGGCAAGCCGGCGCCTGACTTGTTCCTGCATGCGGCGCGGCAGATGGGCGTCGATCCTGCCGAGTGCCTCGTCATCGAGGATAGCCCGGCGGGCATCATCGCGGCCAAGAAAGCCGGCATGCGGGTTTTTGCATTCACCGGCGGCGGGCATATTGCGCCCTCCGGGCTTGCCGAACTCATTGCCGACCTCCGGCCCGATGCCAGCTTCGCCGAGATGCGGGAACTGCCTGGGCTGATCGAGACGCTGGAGCAGCGCCCGACCGAGCGTGAGGCGCTCCTTGTCGCAGTCGATGTCGGCACCGGCAGCGCGCGGGCCGGTATCCTGACCGCGACGGGCACGCTTCTGGCGCGCGCCGAAGAGCCGATCTTGCTCCGCCGGTCGGGGCCTCTCGTTGGCGAACACAGCTCGGAGCAGATCTGGCGGGCAGTGACGGACGCGGTCCGCAGGGCTCTTGCTGCCTCCGGCAAGCCGGCCGACAGCGTGGTCAGCCTGAGCTTCGACGCGACCTGCTCGCTGGTGGTGCGCGATCGCAACGGTCGCCCATTGTCGGTGGGTGGCGGCGGCGCGGAATGGGACACGATCGCCTGGTTCGATCACCGCGCACTCGACGAAGCCGATGCCCTGACCGCAACGGGTGATCCGGCAGTCCTTGCCGTCGGGGGCGTCATGTCGCCCGAGATGGAGCTGCCGAAACTGCTTTGGCTCAAGCGGCACAAGCCCGATAGCTGGGCAGAGGCGGGGCTGATCTTCGATCTTGCTGATTTTCTGGCCTGGCGGGCGACTGGCACGGGTGTGCGGTCGGCCTGCACGCTTGGCTGCAAATGGAACTGGTTGCCAGATCAGGGCGGGTGGCCCGAGGCGCTTCTTGCGACAATCGGCCTCAAGGACTTCAATGCCCGGACCGGCATTGCCGAGGCTCCGGTTGCCGTTGGCAAGGCTCTCGGGCCATTGACACCCGACGCAGCAGCGGCGCTCGGCCTGCCCGAGACCTGCCTTGTCGTCGCCGGCTTCGTCGATGCCCATGCCGGTACGCTGGGTGCGCTTGGCGCGGAAGCTGCGAGTATTGCGTCGATTTCCAACCATCTGGTGCTGGTCGGCGGTACATCGAGCTGCGTCATGGCACTGTCGCCCGCAGCGCGGCATGTCTCTGGCGCATGGGGGCCTTATCGCGACGCCGTTCTGCCGGGCACCTGGCTTGTCGAGGGCGGGCAATCCGCTTCCGGCGCGCTGCTCGATCACCTGATCCAAGGGCATCCGGCCGGTGGGGCGCCGACAGCGGCGTTTCATCGCCGCATCCTCGAGCGTATTGCTCAGCTGCGTGCCATCGACGGCTGGGACCTCGGCGCGGGGCTGCATGTATTGCCCGATTTCCATGGCAACCGGTCGCCCGAGGCGGAGCCGCGGGCGCGGGGCACGATTGTCGGGCTTGATTTGGCTTGCGATTTCGATGGGCTCTGCCGGCTCTACTGGCGTACCGCCATCGGGCTCGCCCTCGGCCTCAGGCGGATCGTCGATCACCTGCGCCAGCATGGTTATGGCACGGCGACCCTGCGTGTCGCGGGCGGGCATGTCCACAATCCGCTGCTGATGGAGCTCTATGCCGAAGCCACCGGCTGCCGGCTGCTTGAGCCCACCACAGACGTGACCCTGCTCGGTACGGCAATGGCTGCGGCCGCAGGCGCGGGCCTTTATGGCTCGCTCAGCGCGGCAGCGCTCGCCATGCAGCAGCCGGTGCGCAGCCGGGAGCCGAACGGTAGCGGTGGCGAACGGCTCATGCGCGACTATCAGGTGTTCGAGGCGATGCTCCGGCATCGGCACGAGATCGAGGTCATCGAGCGGGGATAGGCGGCCTCCAACCGGTGCAGGTGCTGGCCTAAGCCATCGCCGGCGCGGTCGGTCCTCGTCCCTATTCCGCCGTCCATCCGCCATCCACCATCAGCGCGGAGCCGGTGATCATCGCCGCCTGGTCCGACGCAAGGAACAGGATGGGGCCCATGATATCCTCCACCCGTGCAAGGCGCCCGAGCTTGATCTTGCCCAGCACCCACGCGCGGAACTCTTCAGCGGCGAGCGCCTTCGCCGTCAGTTCCGTCTCGACAAAGGTGGGGCAGACCGTGTTGACGCGGATATTGTGGGGGCCGAGCTCGATCGCCATCGCCTTGGTCAGGCCCTCAACCGCAAACTTGGTTGCAGAATAGACCGAGCGGCGCGGGCCCGAGACGTGGCCCATCTGCGAGGAGACATGGATGATGGAGCCGGGGCGTTTTTCTGCCACGAGCCGTGCCGCGACCGCCTGCGACAGGAAGAACAGCGCCTTGAGGTTGAGATCGAGCACCGCGTCGTAGTCCGCCTCGCTCACGTCGAGAAAGGGCCCATGCCGCGCCATGCCCGCCGAGTTGACAAGAATGTCGAAGGCTGGCTGGGGCACGAGGAAGGCTGTGACCGCTGCGTTGTCGGTCACATCGAGCACGACGCCGGAGATCGTCAGCCCGTCCCGCGCCAGGGCATCGGTCGCCTCCTCGATCGTCTCGGCGGAGCGGGCGAGAATGGTGACGTCGGCCCCGGCGGAGGCAAGCGCGATCGCGGCGCCAAGCCCGATGCCGCGGGTACCACCGGAGACAAGCGCGCGGCGCCCGTCGAGGCGCTGGGTCGGGAGGCGCGGCAGTGGGGTCATCGGCGAGTTTTCTCCGGGGCGGGTCGGGGCAGGCGCAGCGGATGTTTCGCCGCCCACATTCCACTCTCGGATATTGGCCTGTTCGGCGTCGGCCGCAAGCCAGCAATGACGGCGCTGAGGCGCCTCACACCATCAGTTCCAGCCGGTCGGCGGGGAAGCGCGAGAGGCCATAGGAAATCGGCGTGCCGGCCTCGTCGGCATCCACCGCTTCGGACACCAGAACCACCGCGCCGGGCGAGAGCCGCAGCAGCTTGGTTTCCTCGGCATCGGCGTGGCGGGCCGAAATGCGGGTCGAGGCGCGCACATAATCGGCAATGCCGTAGCTCGCGAAAGTCTCCGTGGTCGACAACAGCCCGGCGATCCGCTCGGCGAAATCCGGAAAGCGCTTGTAGGGCAGCCAGGTCGTCGCGCGCGAGATCGGCAGCCCATCGGCCGCGTTGACGCCGTCGATCCGAACGAGCCGCGATCCGCGCGGAATCTTCAGCGCCTGCGCGATGCGATGGCTCGCCGCCTCGAGCTTGTGCCCTAGGCTGAGCGAGGTCAGGTCCTGCACCTGGCCCCTCAGGCCCTCGCGGAAGCGGGTGCGTCGCCCGACGGGGTAGGTCAGCCGCCTTGCCGAGGCGACGAAGGTGCCGCGTCCGTGCTCGGCGCGCAGCACGCCCTCCTCGATCAGTACCGCGATGGCGCGGCGCACGGTGTGGCGGTTCACCCCGAAGCGCTCGGCGAGCGGCAGTTCGCCCGGCAGCTTGTCGCCACTTTCGAGCTTGCCGCCGACGATCTCGAGGCGGATCTGGTCGGCGATCTGCCGCCAGAGCGCGACGCCCCCCTGCGGGGCGATTTGACTGCGGGACAAGTTTGTCATTGCAAATTCACGCGAGAGCCCTAAGAGGGAAATCAGTGCAGTCACTTGTCTAGTGGATTATACAAGTTGGAGCAAGCATCCATGCCGCAGCAACAGGCGCAAAGCGATGACAATCCGCGGCGCGACGCCATGGAAATCCTGAGCCACGCGGCGCCCGAACGGCTCGCAGCGCTCTGGGCTTCCTTTGCCGACAAGCCCGCGCATGTGCGCGTCCGCGGCCCCGAAACCGGGCTCGTCATGGTGCGCGCCCGCGCCGGCGGTGGCGGCAATCCGTTCAATCTCGGCGAGGCGACGGTGACGCGCGCCACGGTGCGCCTTTCGACCGGCGAGGTTGGCCACGCCTATGCGCTGGGCCGCGATGCGGCAAAGGTCGAGATCGCGGCGGTGCTCGACGCGCTGTTCCAGCGCGATCCGGCCATGATCACCACGCAGTTCCTTGCGCCGCTCGCGGCCGAGGCTGAGGCAGCCGACCGAGTGCGGCGCGAGGAAGTCGCTGCCACGAAAGTGGATTTCTTCACCATGGTGCGGGGAGACGATTGATGGACATGAGCATCGAAGGCGGTTTCGCCGATCCGGTGTTGGCCGCGCAGGGCGTGTTCCGCGCCAGCATGGAGGCGCTGGCCCGGCCCGGCACGCCGCAGGCCATCGCGCCCGACGCCAACCCGCCCGCGCCCCTCACCCCCGAACTCGGTGCGCTCGCGCTGACGCTGCTCGATGCCGACGCCTCCGTGTGGCTCGATCCGTCGCTCGCCGCTGCGCCCGAAATCGCC
The DNA here is from genome assembly GCA_027487555.1 of Hyphomicrobiales bacterium. Classification (GTDB taxonomy): domain Bacteria; phylum Pseudomonadota; class Alphaproteobacteria; order Rhizobiales; family Devosiaceae; genus Devosia_A. The sequence continues at coordinate 18,109 of JAIYDI010000047.1, read as the reverse complement.
GCGTGGCTGCGCTTCCAGACCGGTGTCGTGCTCACCGATGACCCGGCCGCCGCAAGCTTCGCGCTCGTCGCCAGTCCGGCGCTGTTGCCGGCGCTCGAACGTTTCGGGCAGGGCACAGACGAATATCCCGACCGCTCGACGACGCTGCTGGTCGCCGCCACCGCGCCCGCCATCTCCGTCACGCTGCGCGGCCCCGGAATCAACGGCCAGCTCGACACCTCCCTGCCGTTGCCCTCCTGGGATTTCCTCGCGCAATGGGCCGAAAATCGCGCCCGCTTCCCGCGCGGTGTCGATCTCGTCCTCGCCGGCCAGGGCCAACTGATCGGCCTGCCGCGCACCACCCGCATTTCGGAGGCCTGAAATGTATGTTGCCGTAAAGGGTGGCGAGGCCGCCATCGCCAATGCGCATCGCCTGCTCGGAGATCGCCGCCGCGGCGACCGCTCGGTGCCGGGCCTCACACTCACCCAGATCATCGGCCAGCTCGGGCTCGCCGTCGATCGCGTCATGGGCGAGGGCTCGCTCTACGATATGGAACTTGCCGCGCTCGCCATCGTGCAGGCGCGCGGCGACATGATCGAGGCGATCTTCCTCCTCCGCGCCTATCGCACCACGCTGCCGCGCTTCGGCTATTCGCAGCCGATCGATACCGGCAAGATGCTGATCGAGCGGCGCATTTCCGCCACCTACAAGGATCTGCCCGGCGGCCAGCTCCTCGGCCCCACTTTCGATTACACCCACCGCCTGCTCGATCCGTCGCTGCTCGATGCGGACGTGCCCGAGCCCGTCGCCCGGACGGCGGAAGATGCTGCCGCGCCGCGTGTCACGGATCTCCTCAACGACGAGGGCCTGATCGAGGTCGACGTGTCTGAGCCGCAGGGCGAAATCGGCGATTTGACCCGCGAGCCGCTGGAATTCCCCTTGAACCGCGACCTCCGCCTTCAGGCACTCGCCCGCGGCGACGAGGGTTTCCTCCTCGCCCTCGGCTATTCCACGCAGCGCGGCTATGGCCGCTCGCACCCGTTTGTCGGCGAAATCCGCATCGGCGAAGTGGAGGTCGAACTCGATATCCCTGAACTCGGCTTTGCCGTGTCGCTCGGCCGCATCCGCGTCACCGAGTGCCAGATGGTCAACAAGTTCAAGGGCAATGCCAAGGTGCCGCCGCAGTTCACCCGCGGCTATGGCCTCGTCTTCGGGCAGGCCGAGCGCAAGGCCATGGCCATGTCGCTCTGCGACCGCTCGCTTCGTGCGAGAGAGCTGGGCGAAGACGTCAACCACCCGGCGCAGGACGAGGAATTCGTCATCTCGCATTCCGACAACGTGCAGTCGACCGGCTTCGTCGAGCATTTGAAGCTGCCGCATTATGTCGATTTCCAGGGCGAACTCGGGCTGTTGCGCGAAATGCGCGCCGAGCACGAGGCGGTGCCCGAAGAGCTCAAGGAAGCCGCGGAATGACCCAAGCCCACTACAACTTCGCCTATCTCGATGAGCAGACCAAGCGGATGATCCGGCGGGCCATCCTCAAGGCCATCGCCATTCCCGGCTATCAGGTGCCCTTCGCCAGCCGCGAAATGCCCATGCCCTATGGGTGGGGCACCGGCGGCGTGCAGGTCACGGCGTCGATCATCGGGCCCGATGACGTGCTGAAAGTCATCGACCAGGGCGCCGACGACACCACCAACGCCGTCTCCATCCGCGCCTTCTTCGCCAAGGTCGCCAATGTTGCGACCACGACCCACACGGCGGAAGCCAGCATCATCCAGACGCGCCACCGCATCCCGGAATATCCGCTCGCCGAAGGCCAGGTGCTGGTCTACCAGGTGCCGATCCCCGAGCCGCTGCGCTTTCTCGAGCCGCGCGAAACCGAGACGCGCAAGATGCATGCGCTCGAGGAATATGGGCTCATGCATGTGAAGCTCTACGAGGATATCGCCCAGCACGGCCGCATCGCCACCACCTATGCCTATCCGGTGAAGGTCGAGGGCCGCTACGTGATGGACCCGTCGCCGACGCCGAAATTCGATAACCCGAAGATGCATATGTCGGACGCGCTGCAATTGTTCGGGGCAGGTCGAGAAAAGCGCATCTATGCCGTGCCGCCCTATACCGATGTCGTCAGTCTCGATTTCGAGGATCACCCCTTCGAGGTGCAGCATTTCACCCAGCCCTGCGCGCTCTGCAACGCCACGGGCGTCTATCTCGACGAGGTGATCCTCGACGACAAGGGCGGGCGGATGTTCGTCTGCTCCGATACCGATAATTGCGAGGATCGTCGCGCCCACGGCCATCGCGGGCCGCTCGCCGGCCATGCGCTGGAGGCCGCGGAATGATGACTGAACCCCTTCTCCGCGTCTCCAGCCTCACCAAATATTACGGCTCCCGCCTCGGCTGCGCCGATGTGGATTTCGAGCTCTGGCCCGGCGAAGTGCTGGCCATTGTCGGCGAGAGCGGCTCCGGCAAGACGACGCTGCTCAATATCCTTTCCACCCGGCTCGAACCCAGCTCCGGCGTTGCGGAATACCGCATGCGCGATGGGCAATGGCGCAATCTCTACGACCTCTCGGAAGCCGAGCGCCGCTTCCTGATGCGTACCGATTGGGGCTTCGTGCACCAGAACCCGGCAGATGGCCTCCGCATGACGGTTTCCGCCGGTGCCAATGTCGGCGAGCGGATGATGGCGGTGGGCGACCGGCACTATGGTCGCATCCGGCACACGGCCATCGATTGGCTCGGCCGCGTCGAAATCGCCGCCGACCGCATCGACGATCAGCCGCGCAGCTTTTCGGGCGGCATGCGGCAGCGGTTGCAGATCGCGCGCAACCTCGTCACCCATCCGCGCCTCGTCTTCATGGACGAGCCGACCGGCGGGCTCGATGTTTCGGTGCAGGCGCGGCTGCTCGATCTGATCCGCGGCCTCGTCGCCGATCTGGGGCTCTCGGTGGTCATCGTCACGCATGATCTGGCGGTGGCGCGGCTCCTCTCGCATCGCATGCTGGTAATGAAGGATGGCCATGTCATCGAACATGGCCTCACCGACCGGGTGCTCGATGATCCGCGCGAGCCCTACACGCAGCTGCTCGTCAGCTCGATTTTGCAGGTGTGACGATGACCCCACTCCTCTCCGTTTCCAATGTCGCGAAGAGCTTCACCATGCATCTGCGTGGCGGCGTCGTGCTGCCGGTGGTCGAGGCCGTCGGCTTCGAGGTCAATGCCGGCGAATGCGTCGTGCTCGGCGGCCCCTCGGGTGCGGGCAAATCCAGCCTGCTCAAGATGGTCTATGGCAATTACGGCGTCGATCAGGGCGCTATCCGCCTCCGCCATCATGACGGCGAAGTCGATCTCGCCACCGCCAGCCCGCGGCAGGTGCTGGAATTGCGGCGCGACACTATCGGCTATGTCAGCCAGTTCCTCCGCACCGTGCCGCGCGTCTCGACGCTCGATGTCGTCGCCGAGCCGCTGGTCAGCCGCGGCGTGTCGCGCGAAGAAGCCCGTCAGCGGGCCGAGGTGCTGCTCCGCCGGCTGAACCTGCCCGAGCGGCTCTGGAGCCTGCCGCCCGCGACCTTCTCCGGTGGCGAACAGCAGCGCGTCAACATCGCGCGCGGCTTCATCACCGAGCACCCGGTGCTGTTGCTCGATGAGCCGACCGCCTCGCTCGATGCGAAGAACCGCGCCGTGGTGGTCGAGATGATCGCCGAAAAGAAGGCCGCTGGTGTCGGCCTGCTCGGCATTTTCCACGACGAAGAGGTGCGCGCCGAAGTCGCCGACCGCATCGTCGATGTCACAGCCTTTGCGCCAAGGATTGCCGCATGAAGCTCACTGAACAGGCCTTTGTCCACTCGACCGCCGATGTGAAGAACTCCACGCTTGGCCGTTATGTCGAAGTGGGCGCCGGGTGCCACGTGGCGCATTCGAGCATGGGCGACTATTCCTATTGCGTCGAGAACACGCAGATCGCCTATGCCGAAATCGGCAAGTTCTCCAATATCGCCGCGCATGTGCGTATCTATGCCTCCATGCACCCGATGGGGCGCGCCTCGCAGCACCATTTCACCTATCGCTCGAGCTGGTATTTCGATGGCGAAGAAGATGACCCGGCCTTCTTCGACTGGCGGGCCGAGCAGCGCATCCATATCGGCCACGATACCTGGATCGGGCATGGCGCGGTGGTGATGCCGGGCGTTCGCATCGGCACCGGCGCCATTATCGGCTCCAATGCCGTGGTCACCAAGGACGTGGCGGATTTCGCCATCGCCGTCGGCGTGCCGGCCAAGCCCATCCGCCAGCGCTTCCCCGATGCCATCGCCGCCCGGCTCATGGCGCTTGCCTGGTGGGATTGGCCGCATGACAAACTGCACCAGGCGCTGCCGGATTTCCGCGCGCTCGACATCGAGGCGTTTCTCGAGAAATACGAATAGGCCAGAAGTCGGCACTCCCACCACCGCCGGCGGGGCGGGTGCCCAAAGGGCAGGCGGGTGCGGCTTGTGTTGAGCGAGTTCCGGCATTCTCAGCTGCTCAGAATCCGTTCATCGGGACGGAGTGGGCGCGGCGAAATCGTGGCGAAAACCTGGCGTGAGAACGCGCCCGCATTTCGAGTGGTCCCGCAGCGCTGTTTCGGCATCCCGCGTACCCTTATGAAATCACGACATTTTCCAAACTTATCCCCGCGCTTCCGGCTCATGCGATAATGCCCTTGTCGTCATCGAAGCAGGAGGCGGCGACGGCGTTGAAATCGCCGTTCATGTTGAGAAACGGGGGGCGCAGATTGACTGGTATCAGCCGCCAGCGCAGCGGGAACAGGGGGTTGCGAGCGATTGTGACGCAGATTTCCACTGTCACCGAACGGTCACTGAAGCTTCATCCACGCTTCGTGATGCCCACCTAGCAATGGCCCTCGCAAAACAGGACGGGGGGCCACATGCTCAGGATTTCCAAGCTCTACCGACGCTTCGGCGACAAAACCGCCGTTTCGGACGTGACATTGGAGATTCCGCAAGGGCAGATGGTTGGGGTTATCGGGCGGTCCGGTGCCGGCAAGTCGACCCTGCTGCGCATGATCAACCGACTGACCGATGTGTCGAGCGGCAGCATTCATTTCGGCGATGTCGAAGTGTCGCGGTTGTCCGGCAAGGCGCTCCGCAGTTGGCAGCGCGACTGCGCGATGATCTTCCAGCAGTTCAATCTCGTGCCCCGCCTTGACGTGCTCACCAACGTCATGCTGGGGCGGCTCAATCATCGGCCGACCTGGAAGAGCATGCTCTCGCTGTTCACCGAGGACGAGCGGCTGATGGCGCTCTCGGCGCTCGACCGGCTTGATATCGCGACCACGGCGACGCAGCGCGCCCAGACCCTTTCCGGTGGCCAGCAGCAACGCGTGGCCATCGCCCGGGCATTGCTGCAGGAGCCGAAGGTGATCCTGGCCGATGAGCCGATCGCCTCGCTCGATCCGCGCAATGCCAAGATCGTGATGGACTCGCTCCAGCGCATCAACGAGGAACAGGGGATCACCGTGATCACCAACCTCCACACACTCGATACCGCACGCAACTACTGTGAGCGCATCATCGGCATGGCCGCAGGACGCGTGGTCTTCGATGGCCCGCCCGAGGCTCTCACCACCGATGTGGCGCGCGATCTGTATGGCGCCGACGGGATGGCCGAGGCGTTCTCGGAATCCATGACATCCACCAGTCTGGAGGACCTTGCACCGCGCAAGCGCCGCAAGTCGGTGCCTCTTGCCGCTCACCCGCAGAGCGCCGAGGCAGTAGCCCTCGCCAATTGAGTTTCCCGCTTGGGCACCGTTCCGGTCCAGTGACCGGGCAGCGCAATCGGGTTGGACTATCGCGTCACCAAAGGAGTTCTCCATGTTCGCGATCCGCACACTTCTGCTGGCAGGCATTGCCGCAGTTTCCGTCGCCCTTCCCGCCATGGCGCAGGAAGACGTCATCCGCATCGGCCTGCTCGGCGGCGAGAATGAAGCCGACCGCCTGGCCGATAACCAGTGCCTCATCGACAAGCTGCCGGCCGCTCTTGGCGTCAAGGAAGTGAAGCTGTTCCCCGCCGCGGACTATGATGGCGTGGTGCAGGGCCTGCTGGGCGGCACGCTCGACGTTGCCGGTCTTGGCGCCTCGGCCTATGCCAAGGTTTACCTGGCCGATCCCAAGGCAGTTGAGCCCTTCGTAACCACCGTTCAGACCGACGGTTCGACCGGCTACTATTCGATCGCGCTGGCTCGCAAGGACTCGGGCATCACCGACATCAAGCAGGCCAAGGGCAAGCGCCTCGGCTATGCCGATCCGGACTCGACTTCCGGTTACCTGGTGCCGCTTACCGCTCTGCCTGCGACGCTGGGCGAGAAGCCGGACACGTTCTTTGCCTCGACCGACTTCGGCGGCGGTCATGAGAACCTCGTCCTCGCTCTGCTCGACAGCAAGTTCGATGTCGCAACGACCTGGGGTTCGGGCGTTGGCGAGTTCTCCGAAGGCTACACCTCGGGCAATATCCGCTCGATGGTCGACAAGGGCATGCTCGACATGGAAGACGTCGTGGAAGTGTGGCGTTCGCCGCTCATCCCGAACGGCCCCACCGTCATGCGTTCGAGCCTGAGTCAGGATATGAAGGACAAGATCCTCAAGTTCTTCACCGAACTGCCGACGACCGATTACGAGTGCTTCCGCTCGATCGAGAACGGTGATTTCAAGGGCTATACCCCGGTGACCGTCGACTTCTACATGCCGATCATCGAAGCTCGCAAGGCAGCCCTCGGCGGTTGATGAACTGATACATGCGGCGATGGGGGCAACCTCATCGCCGCTGCGCTTTTGAGCGGTGGAAGATGAGCAGCATGACGACTGAAGGGCTATCTGAACTCGGCCGGCAGACCAGAAGCCACTACGAAGGCCTGGTTCGGACCCGCCGGCTCTATACGGTGCTGTCTATAGGCGTGCTGCTTACGTTTCTCGGCTTTGCCCTCTGGTTTGCCGACAATTCCAACGCTGGCCGTTTCTTCGAGCGATTGCCATTCTTTTTCGATTTCTTCATTCACTTCCAGCCGGACGATCCGTTCGAGATTTTCCGGGCCATGTTCGATATTCCTTCGCCTTACGCCGACGGTTCGTTCAAATATGACTATGAAGTGGGCCGCGTCTATGTTTGGGGTGATTTCTACATCCCCGAGTATTTCTACCAGCTGCTCGTCACGATCAACGTGGCGCTCATATCGACACTGCTCGGCTTCCTGCTAGCGTTTCCGCTCGCCTTTGTCGCAGCGCGCAACCTGACGCGCTCGGCCTCGCTTCGCTTTGCTGTACGGCGCTGTCTGGAGATCCTTCGAGCGTTTCCGGAGATCGTAATTGCTGGGATGCTGGTCGCCATCCTGTCGCTGGGGCCGATTGCCGCCATTGTCGCTGTGGCGGTGCATACGGTCGGGGCGCTCGGGAAGCTCTACTACGAAGTGATCGAGAACGCTGACATGAAACCCGACGAAGGGCTTCGTGCCGTTGGAGGCAACTGGTTTGAGCGCGTCCGCTTCGGCATCATGCCGCAGGTGTTGCCGAACTTCGTATCGTACCTGCTGCTGCGCACAGAGATAAATGTCCGCGCATCGACCATCATTGGAGCGGTGGGCGGCGGTGGCATTGGTGAAGTCTTCCGGCTGTCGATTGGTCGTGACTATGCCGCCAAGACCTATGCCATCATCATCCTACTGTTCGTCACCATCGTCGCAATCGACTGGATCTCCACGCAACTGCGGCGGCGGCTGGTCGGCGGCGTCCAGGGCGGCTGGGCCTGAAACCGTGAGTCCCGTGGGCTTCAGTCGGCTGGCGAGCGCGCGGTCGGGCGAGGGTGCCACAAACCCATCGCCGCAGGGGTCGGTACGCCGCGCAGCGCCGTATCGCCCTGAAACTCACTCTTTCTCGGCCCCATGCATCACCGCGGTCGAGCGCCACCCAAACATCACCGAACTGCGATCCGTCGCCTAAGCGCCCGAGGACCTTTCCATGCCCGCGCTCGTCGTTCCTGCCCAAGAGGCTGCCCTGCTGAGGGGGAAGTACCCCACCGTGTTCCACCGGCCACTGTGGCAGCGTTTGCGGGGGCCATTCGCCGTACTGCTGGGCGTAGGCTACATGGTGTTCTGCTTCTTCTTCTTCCAGGTGCCGAAGGTCGTCGAGGAAGCGCAGTGGGACCGAGCTGGGTTGTACCTAGCAGACTGGTACTCCTGGGAAGCGACCCCGCGCTTTCGCTTCCGTGAGGATGCCGTCTCCATCGAGTGGACTCGTTCCCTGCTTGGCGAAAATCCGGCACCCGACTGGATCGAGGCCCGGCCAGATGGAAGCTATCGCGTGAGCTTCAGCAGCGTCGACAACTACATCGACATTCTCAGTCCCACCGATGTCGTAGCCGTGCTTGACGGCAAGTCGTACGCGGTTCCCATCGGGCCGGAGGGTGCGCAACTGCCCGTAGATGCGCCGCAAGCCATGTCGCTGAAGGGCGGCCGGGTGACCGTTGACTTTGGTTTTGCAGGTTCGGCCGAGGTCAGGAACACCCAGGTCTATGTGCGGCACCGGTTCTTTGGCTGGCCGAATTTCTTCTTCGATACCAAGTCGCCCTTTTTCGGGATGACACCCGACCAACTCTGGGAGGCAGCAACCAGTCCGGACCGGATCGACCCGCGGATGGACAACTGGCAAATGATCGTGGCCGAGTTCCTTTACAACACGGAATGGCAACATCTCGATGTGTTCAACAAGCTGTTGCAGACCATCGTCATGGCCTTTGTCGGGACGTTGTTTGCTGCGTTGGTTGCATTGCCCCTAGCCTTTGTCGCGGCCCGCAACATCAACCCAAGCCGCATTGGAAGTTGGTTGACCAAGCGCGCCTTCGACCTTCTGAGGTCCGTAGACATGCTTATCTGGGCGTTGTTCTTCGTGCGCGGCTTCGGCCCAGGTCCGATCCCCGGAATTGCGGCGATTTTCTTCACTGACACGGGCACACTGGGCAAGACCACCACCGAGGCCCTTGAGAATATCGACGACAAACAGCGCGAAGGCGTAAAGTCCGTCGGGGCGCCGCCTGCCACGATCCAGCGGTTCGGTGTCGTGCCGCAGGTACTGCCGGTTTTCGTGAGCCAGGCATTGTACTTCTGGGAAAGCAATACGCGCTCCGCCACCATCATCGGTGCCGTCGGCGCGGGCGGTATCGGCCTCAAGCTGATCGAAGCCATGCGGACGAACCAGGATTGGGAAAATGTCGCCTACATGGTGATCCTTATCCTTATCGTTGTGTTCATTTTCGACAACATCTCCAACATGCTCAGGACGCGACTTATCGGCCGGGTCGAACATTGAGACAGAGTGCTACACCAGTGTGCTAGCGCCGACGGCAAGCTCGGTCGCAACCGTGACGCCATTGGCCAGGATCTTGCCGAAATAGGGGACGCTGGCGGTGGCTTTGAGGCGGGTGAGCTTGCGGTTCTCCCATGCGAAATCGAGCGTGACGCCACCGCGCGCGCGGACACCCGACAGGCGGCCCGCGGGCCATTCGCTGGGTAGAGCGGGCAAGAGGGTGATCGAGGTCTCGTCGGACTGCACCAGCATTTCGAGCACGCCGGCGGCGCCGCCGAAATTGCCATCGATCTGGAACGGCGGATGTGCGTCGAACAGGTTCGGATAGGACCGGGTCGGGTGCAGCAGCAGCTTCAGCACATCATGGGCGTGGTTGCCGTCGCGGAGGCGAGCCCAGAGGTTGATACGCCAGCCAATCCCCCAGCCGGTGGCATCGTCGCCTCGGATGTGGAGTGAGCGGCGCGCGGCGGCGGCCAACTCCGGACTGTGCACCGTGTCGATCTGCAGCGAGGGGTAGATCGCATAGAGGTGCGAGACGTGCCGGTGGTGGATTTCAGGCACATCCATGTCCCAATCCTGCAGCCACTCCTGCAATTGCCCGGCTTTGCCGATGCGATCGGTCGGCAGGCGGGCGCGCAGGCCTTCGAGCGCGGTCACCAGTTCTCTATCGCGGCCGAGGCGGATTGCGGCAGATATGGTTGCGTCGAACAGGTCGCGAACAAGCTGGTTGTCCATGGCCGGCCCGTAGCAGAGCGTCGTGCCAAGCGGGTGGATGTTCTCGGGCGAGACCGAGGGCGCAGTTACCAGCAAGTCGGTGCCGGGCAGAGGAACTAGTGTGTCGATGAAGAACTGGCTGGCACCGACGAGCAGCGGATAGGTCCGCTCGACAAGCGCCCTGGGGTAGCCCGCGTAGCGGACATGATCCCAGAGCTGGGCGGAGACCCAGGCGCCGCCGGTGGGCCAGAGCCCCCATTGCGCGCCATCGACCGGAGCCGATGCACGCCACAGATCGGTATTGTGGTGCAGCACCCAGCCTCGCGCGCCATAGTGGCCGCGCGCGAGGGCCTGACCGGACTGCGCCAGATCCTCAACAAGCGCAATGAACGGCTCGAAGCACTCCGCCAGGTTGGCCGGGTCGGCGAGCCAGTAGTTCATCTGAAGGTTGATGTTGGAGGTATATTTGCTCCCCCAGGGAGGCCGCATCTCCTTGTTCCATATCCCCTGGAGATTGGCGGGCTGGGTGCCGGGGCGGCTCGACGAGATGGCGAGATAGCGGCCATAGCGCACATAGAGCGCCGCTAGGTCGGGGTCGTTGCCATGTTCGAAGTTACGGATGCGGTCGCCAACAGCATGGGCCGCGCTTGACGTATGGCCGAGATTGATCTCCAGCCGATCGTAGAGGGCACGATGCGCTGCGATGTGCCGTGTGCGCAGGGCCTCGTAGGATAAAGCCGAAGCGGCCTCGAGGCGTTGTGTGGCCAATGCTTCGGGGTCGCCCGACACGTCGTCGAAGCGGCGGAAGCTGGTTTCGATATCTATGAGGAGTGTGACGGCGGTGGCGCCCGTGACGACGAGGGTATGGCCGTCGCGCCGGCTGGTCCCGTCTTCGAGAATGATCCGGCTGTCGAGGCACCAGCGCAGTGCTGCGGGGATGCCGATCTCACGGCGGTTGGTGCCGGTGAAGCGCAGCGATGGGGCGACGGTATCGACCACACCGGGTTGCTCGCTCACGAATTCGGCGACGAAGCCGAGTGCGCGCGGGCGATCGGCACTGATGCGGATGACGAGCACATGATCGGCGGCCGAGGCGAAGCTCTCGCGGACGACGCGGACACCATCAGCCGTATAGTGCGTCTCATGCAGGGCGTTCTGAAGGTCGAGCACTCGACGATAGTCAGAATACAGCGTGCGGTTGTCGAAGTCGAGCAACAGGCGCCCGGCCGGCTGGTAAGCGCTCTGCAGGTATGGCCGGCCCATCATGTGGCGATCGGCCAAATCATGCGCCTCGCGATAGCTGCCGGCAAAGAGCAGTGCGCGAACCTCTTCGAGATGCGGCAGTGCTTCGGGGTTGACCGGGGAATAGGGCCCCCCCGACCAGAGTGTATCCTCGTTGAGTTGGAACTCGTCGCGCACGACGCCGCCAAAGCACATGGCGCCTAGCCTGCCATTGCCGAGCGGCAGGGCGGAGTTCCAGTCCCCGGCTGGGTCGCCATGCCAGAGGAGGTGGTCGGTGGGGTGGGAATCTGTCACGGGCACTTTCGATGGTTTCAGTCACGAGGAGCGGTGTTGGGGGTCGAGTCGCGCGGGATGATGGCGCAGTCGAGCACCGGTTTGGAAGAGGGAGCATGGCTGGCACGTTTGGCGAGGGGCGATGTGAGTACCGCTTCATGATCGATCCGAAGACCCTGGGCTGAGGGTGAGCGGGGAATCGGCAGTGGTGAATGGGGAAATAGGCGTTGGCAATCGGCAGTCGTAGACGGGAGGACGTAGAAGTTGGAGCTAGAGGCGCGCCGAAGCGCCCGATGGCCAGGGGCCTCGGGGGATGGGCAAGTGGAAAGCGGGCCGGCGAGGCAGGTGCCCCGACGCGGTTAGTCCGCAAATGCTATGAGGCTCCTGCCTCGCCGGCCGATCAGGGTTTTTGGCCTGGCCATCATCGTGCACCCGACGCATCGGACTGCGACAGGCACTCACGCGGGATTGCTCCCATGTGAGATGCCCGGCAGCGGGGCCCTTTTCGGGCGCCATGCCATGCGATAGCGGCCCGAAGGGAGACGACTCCCCCTCCGCCCGATCTCCCCCCGCCGAACCGTTCGTCGCGACCCCGCTTTCATGCGAAGAGATAGGGCGGACTATACGGCAGGTTTTGGCGGCGGGGATAAGTTTGCCGTTCAGCCCTGCGGCCCGGCCTTCGCCTCAGCCTCCTGCCGATAGCGCTCGAGCGATGGCGCCGGCCCTTCGAACTCGATCTTGTCGCGGTCGGGCCGCGGCGGCTGGCCCTCGCGCGCATCGCGATACCCCTCGGCGTAGGAGATGTTGTCGCGCTCGACGATGCGGCGCATCAGCGCCTTGCGGGCGGAGTCGGCATCGAAATCGTGGCGTTGCTCGCTGATCGGGAAGCCGCTCGGCCCGCGCAGCCATTTGCCCAGATGCCGCGCCACCGGGCGCGACAGGCCCTCGCTGAGGTACCACACGAGTACCCCGCGTGGGTCGGGACCGGAATGGCGCGCCTCGAAGCCTTCGAGCGCGCCCGAGAGCGCCGCGAGCAGCACGGAAAGATCCTCGGTGCGGATGTCGGTCACCGGGTCGGGCGCCGCGCGGCCGAGCACTTTGCGGGCGGCGGTGAAGAGGGCGTTTGCGGCAGAAAGCGTTACGGCAGAGGCCGGGCCAATGCGCTGTCGCGGCGGGAGTTTCTCCAGTTGCTTGAGGAGCGCGGTGACCTGCGGCAGCAATTGCTCCTGCGCCAGCACGGTGGCGAGGGTGGGGCTGGATTGGGCGGAGGCGGCTGGATTCGGCATGAGCTTATCCTCGGGGTGAATGAGGCCCGGGAGGATAAGGCAGGTTGGGAGCGCGGGGATAAGTTGGGCGAAGCCCGACACTCGGCAAAACTGCAGCGAGCAGGCCTTCAGAACGGCACGTCAGTGCCACACGGCCATTGCACGGTGCGATTGCTGCCGAAGATGCCTGCGGAATGCGCCCTAGCTGGCAGCATAGCGTGCAGAGCCAAAATGATTGCCGGCAGCGGACTGCGACGGTGGACGGACAGCCGGTGGCAGCGTTCTGGTTTCATGATGCTCGTCCTGCCAGTGACCGCCACTGCCTGCGACGTTCGATCGGCGAAACTGAAACGCCCTCAAGAGTTTGGCGCTGGCTGGCGCTATTGACCGGGAGGCCAGTCCGGCCACAAGGCGCTATCGTCGTTTGTTAATCAAACGTTACCAGCCCATCCGACGACCAATACCGAACTTAATGGATTCCTTCCAGATTTTCGGCGGCGGGCCGAGTGGGTCCAGGTCGTCCCAGATCACGAGTGTTGCTGTTGCTCTCGATCCTGAGAGTGATCAGATACCCAAAAATACGTATCTGTCTGTGTTCAATCAGATCTGCCCGACAGATGCATGCGCAACAACTTACCCGAGAGAACCGCATTGGCCCATATCTGCCATGGTTAATGACGCCTAAAGCATCCTTCGACTTTGATTAAACTATTAAGTGAAGGAGCCGCAATAAATGGATTCAATATAAGCAAGGCTTAACTCATAGAGCCCATAGTACCCGCGGTTGGGTCGGAACCACCATTTTACGCATTTGGATGAACAGCAGTTCGTGCGGAATGCGAGGTTATCTCCGACCAAGGACGGGCACATGATTCAAATCGACACAGACGTCAAAGTGAGCCCGGCGGTAGCGGCCGACGCTTCGGGTTCGCAGCTGGTGAAACTGAACGGTGCGCACAGCCTGAGGACTGCAGCGACACTGCGCGCCAGCCTGCTGCAGGCCCTGGCGGGTCAGGGCCCGCTGGCGATCGACCTTACGGACATTGAAGAGGCGGACGTCGGTACCTTGCAGGCGCTGATCGCCACCGAGCGCTCCGCGACGGAAGCTGGCCGGGAGCTGCGTTTTGTAGCCGCTGCCGACTCGCCGATGGGCAAGTTGCTCGTCGCGACGGGGGTATTCACCGCAGGGGCATCCGAATTCACAGCGGGGACTGCTCAATGGACATTCGAGAAAGGCATTTGGGCATGACGAAGACAGTACTGACAATCGATGACTCGGCGTCCATCCGGCAGATGGTGGCGATGACGCTCTCGAGTGCCGGGCTGAGCGTGCTCGAGGCAGTGAACGGCGCCGACGGCTACACCAAGGCGACGAGCAACACCGTCCATGCGGTGATCACCGACCTCAATATGCCGGTGATGAACGGTCTCGAGTTCCTGAGGAAATTCAGGCAGTCGCCGGCAGGCAAGGGGATTCCGGTGATCCTGCTTACCACCGAATCCGATGACGAATTGAAGCGGCAGGCCCGGGAAGCGGGCGCCACCGGTTGGATCGTCAAGCCGTTCAAGCAGGACCAACTGGTCGCTGTGATCAAGAAGGTGACCGGGGCATGAGCAACGACCCGACTGACACATTTCGCCAGGAGGCGGCCGAGTTGCTCGAACAACTCGAGCAGGGGCTGCTTGACCTAGGGCAGACCCCAGAGGATAGCGACCTCGTCAATTCAGTGTTCCGCGCCCTGCACACGATCAAGGGCTCGGGGGCCATGTTCGGGTTCACCGAGGTCGCCGAGTTCGTACATAATTTCGAGACGGCCTTCGACCGCGTCCGCAAGGGTGTTGCGCCGGTTTCGCCGGCTCTGGTGACAATCGCGCTGGCGGCCAAGGACCATATCCATGGACTGATCCATGACCCGGTGAGCGTCGGTGATGCAGGCGACACACTGCTCGCCGACCTCGCGATCGTGGTCGATGGCGGTGTTGTCCCGGTGGCCGAGGCAGTTGGCGAAGCCGCCGCTGCCATGACCACTGCCGCATCCCGAGATGGCGTGGTGCGATGGCGGATTCGGTTCTTCCTGCCCAGTGACGCGCTTGTGCATGGCACGAACCCGGTGCTGCTGCTCGGCGAAATCACGGCGCTCGGGAAAGCCGAGGTGACCCTGATCGCAGACCGGGTGCCGACACTTGAGGAGATGGATCCCGAGCGCAGCTATCTCGGCTGGCAGATAGATCTCGAGCATGACGATCCGCGCCCGGCGCTCGATGACGTCTTCCTGTTCCTGATGGATGGGATGGAGCTGAGCTGCGAGAAACTCGAAGATACCAGGGCCGCTCAGACCGCCGTGGCGGTTCCGTTGCCGGCCCTGCCCGCGACAGCGGCACAGGAAGGCGCCGAGGCGACCGCGCCAGTTGCAGGCCGGGCTCCCGCAGACACCGAACGCGCCGATGCAAAGCAGGCGAGTGGCGCTGCGGCGAGTTCGTTGCGGGTCCCGGCGGAGCGGCTCGACGAACTCATGGACCGAGTAGGCGAACTGGTCATCGCACAGGCGCGACTCACCCAGCTTGCCGCGCTCAGTGCAGACAGCAGCCTAAAGTCGGTTGCCGAAGAACTCGAGCGCCTCTCGTCCGGCCTTCGCGATACGACGATGGGTATCCGCATGGTGCCGATCGGGTCGCTGTTCTCGAGGTTCCGGCGGCTGATCCACGACCTGAGCAATGATCTGGGCAAGGACATCGAGTTTCTCACCTCGGGTGAGGAGACAGAACTCGACAAGACGATGATCGAACGCCTGGCAGATCCGCTGGTGCACCTGATCCGCAATTCGGTCGACCATGGCCTGGAGTCGGCCGACAAGCGGCTGGCCTCCGGCAAGCCCGCGCGGGGAACCGTTCGCCTCGGCGCCGTCTATGCCGGCGCTGAAGTGACGATCTCGGTGACCGATGACGGCGCGGGGCTCAATACGGCCCGCATTCGCCAGAAGGCAGAAGAGAACGGCCTCATCACGCCCGATACGCGCCTAACCGACAGCGAACTGCACCAGCTGATCTTCGCCCCGGGCTTCTCGACCGCCAAGGAAGTCACCGCGCTCTCTGGCCGCGGTGTCGGCATGGACGTCGTCAAGAAGACCATCGAGGGCCTGCGTGGCAAGATCCACCTGACCTCGACGCCGGGCAAGGGTACGACCATCACGCTGCGCCTGCCGCTGACGCTGGCGATCATCGAAGGCATGCTCGTGAGGGTCGGGACGGGGCGCTATGCGATCCCGCTCTCAGCGGTAGAGGAATGCGTGGAACTCCCCGCGACGGCGCTCACCGCCTCCCGCGGCCGGAACTTCCTCGATATCCGCGGCAGCCTCGTGCCGTTCATCAGCCTGCGCGACGTGTTCGGCACGTCGGGCGAACGGGATCCGTTCCAGAAAGTGGTGATCGTCTCCTCCGGCGGAGGGCGCGTCGGCCTCGTCGTCGACCAGATCATCGGCAACACCCAGGCGGTGATCAAGCAGTTGAGCAAGCTGCATGCCGACCTGCCGAACTTTTCGGGTGCGACCATTCTCGGCGACGGCACGGTCGCCCTCATCCTCGACACGGCGCGGCTGGTTGATGCCGGACAGGGAACCGACCTGCAGCAGGGGAAAGCAGCATGAGCCACGCGACACACATGCGGGCACTGACTCTGAGGCTCGATGACGAGTATTTTGCATTCGAAGCCGAAGGGGTGCGCGAGATCCTCGATCTCGTCCCGGTGACCGAGGTTCCGAACGCTTCGCCGTTCGCGGCGGGGCTGATCAACGTGCGGGGCCGCGTGGTGCCGCTCGCCGACCTGAGGGTGGCGTTCGGCATGCGGCAGGCTGCGCATACCCCAGATACCCGCATCGTCGTCGTCGAGGCCGAGATAGAGGGTGAACAGACCGTCGTCGGGCTGCTCGCCGACAAGGTCTACGACGTCACCGATATCGAAAACGCTGCCATCGAGGACGCACCGAAGGTCGGCATGCGCTGGCGCGCCGACTATGTGCGCGGCATCGGCAAGCGCAACGGGCAGTTCATCATCATACCGCACCTGCAGCGGATCTTGGAGCAGGCGGGCCGCAGGAGCGGCTCACATGGCCACAACGAAGGGGCAAGCAAATGAAAATCGGGCTCAAGGCACAACTCGCTCTCGGCTTCGGCATCCTCATCGCGGTGCTGTGTGGCTTGGGGGTCTTCGCGCTTATCCAGATGAACCAGATCAATGCCAAATCGACCGAGATCGCCCACCTGTGGCTGCCAAGTGTCGATTCCGCCAACCAACTCGCCACGGCGACCGCTGAACTGCGGATCGCCTCCTTCCAGCATGTGACGCTCCAGGACCCCACCGCCGCCATCGCCTGGGAGAAGACGATCGAGGAGAAGAAGCAGGTGATAGCGACGCTGCGGGGCAGCTACGAGAAACTGATCGCGTCGCCAGAGGAACAAGCGCTGTATGATGATTTCGCCAAGTCCTTTCCCCGCTACCTCTCCCTCCAGGATCGCGCAATTGTGCTTTCACGGGAGAACCAGAAGGCGACCGCCATCGAGATCATGGATGGCGAAGCGCTTAGCTTGTTCGAAACCGTCCTGGACGATCTCAGCAAGCTGGTCGCCATCAACAGCGCAGGCGGACAGAAGGCCAGTGCCGAGGGCGATGCGCTGTTCGCCCAATCCAACCTGCTCGTAACCATAGTATTGATTGCAGCTGGCATCTCCGGGCTGGCAATGGCCTGGTTCATCACCAGGGGTGTGATGAAGTCGGTCGGCGGCGAACCTGACTATGTCCGCATGGTGGTGGCCGAGATCGCCTCGGGCAATCTCAAGCTCGATGTGGCGATGCGAAAGAACGACAAATCCAGCGTTCTCGCTGGTGTCGCGACGATGATGACGAAACTGAGGTCAATTGTCTCGGAAGTCCAGACGTCGGCCCGCAATGTCGCTTCGGGCAGCCAGGAGCTTAGTGCGACGGCGGAGCAACTGAGCCAGGGCTCGACCGAGCAGGCGAGTTCGACCGAGGAGGCCTCGGCCTCGATGGAAGAAATGGCCTCGACCATCAAGCAGTCGGCCGACAATGCCGCTCAGACCGAGCGCATCGCACGGCAGTCGGCCGCGGATGCCGAGGCATCCGGCCAGGCCGTCGGCAAAGCTGTCGGCGCGATGGAGACTATCGCCGAGAAGATCATGGTCGTGCAGGAGATCGCGCGGCAGACCGACCTGCTGGCGCTGAACGCCGCCGTGGAAGCTGCCCGGGCCGGCGAGCATGGCCG
>JAIYDI010000052.1 GCA_027487555.1 Hyphomicrobiales bacterium | reverse complement strand
CTACCCGATACCACCTCGCCGACCGGCGCGGCGCCGACAAACCTGCCCAACACCGCTCCGATACCCCCAAACCGCGCCCCCGACACCGCTTTCGCAGAGGCCTCGCAAGCGGTGGAGGGCCAGACTGCGGGCTTGCGATCGCTGGGGAGACATCCCACCCTGCGTGGACCTCATCCTGAGCCTGTCGAAGGACGAGGTCCCGCCTCCTGCCTCCTACCTTCTACCTCCTACGTCCCGCCATTCGGGCACAGCCCTCATGGCCTTCTCGCCTTGAATGTCTCCACCGGAGACATTCATCGCCTGCGGCGACCGTCGTCGAAGTCTCCCGCCCTTGCCGATCGGGCTTCCGCAAGGCACTATGCCGCCTGTGTCCGGGGAATATCGCGCAACCGCGTTTCTGTCCGGAGGCGCGGCATCGGGCGAACTCCGGAACATCGGAGGAGTGAAGTCGCCATGCATGTCGAAGCCATTCTGCAAACCAAGGGCAACACGGTCCACACCGTCTCGGCCGGCGCGCCGCTCAGCGAGGCCGTCGCCCTGCTCAACCGCGAAAAGATCGGAGCCGTCGTCGTCGTCGATGCCAAGGGCAAGGTCGCCGGTATCCTCAGCGAGCGCGACATAGTCCGCCGCCTCGGGGGTGACCCGGTGGAACTGCTGGCCCAGCCCGTCCGCCAGGCGATGACGGCCAAGGTCATCACTACCCATGCCCGCGCGTCGGTCTCCGAGCTCATGGAACTGATGACGACCCACCGCATCCGGCACGTGCCCGTGGTCGAGAACGGCGAGTTGACCGGCATTGTCTCGATCGGCGACGTGGTGAAGCGCAAGATCGAGGAGGCCGAGAAGGAAGCCTCGGCGCTCAAGGACTATATCTCCTCCTGAGCCATGGCGGCGGGCGCCAAGGAACGCCCAGCTGCCGCATATCCGGGCCTGTCACCAGCCGGCCGAAGGCGCATTTCTGCGTAGCTGCAGAAATTCAACGCCTTCGCGTCGGCATATATTTTTACACGACATGTCGGTTTACTTTCAGAAATATTCAGAAACACAAGGACTTACCAAGCTTGCGGTCTTTTCATCTTCCCGCAACGCTGTGGAGAGTTGGTGCCCCCTAGTGTGGTGAGTGTCGGGGTTCGGTCCCGGCAGCAAACGAAACCACGCAATCAAGACCTCTAAAGGGAGTAGCCAATGGCTTCGACATCACGGACCCGCAACGCCAGGATCTGGACCCGCACTTTCGCTGCGCTTTTCGCCACGCTCGGCGTCGCATCGATGGGCTCGGCCGCCTTTGCCCAGGACAATCCCCAGGGAAAGACTCAGGATGTCTCCTGGCGACAGAACCACCAGCATGGCCACCAGCTCGATTTCAACAAGGATGGCCGCGACGGCAAGTTCCGCATGGCTGGGATCGGCTGCGGCCCGAATGCCGCCGAGCGCCTCGAGGATCGCTTCGATCGGCTCTCCGAGCGGCTGAAGCTGACCGCCGATCAGGAAAAGCTCTTCGACGCCTTCCGCACGACGGCCCTCACCGCCCAGACCGATCTCGCCGATGCCTGTGCCGCAGGCCGGCCGGGTGGCGATGTTCCGGGCATGGCGCAGCAGGCCCAGCCCGGCCCGATGGATCCCAATGGCCCGGCCATGGGCGCGCCGGGTGACGACCAGCAGAATGCAGAGGCCGTTCCACCCGCCGGTGCCCCTGCGGGCGAAGCCATCGACCCCAGGTCGCTGCAGCCGGGTGACGGCAGCCAGTTCGCCGAAGGCAAGCGCGGCGGCCGCGAGGGCCGACATGGCCGGCCCGACCGGGGCGACCTGATCCAGAACCTCGAGACCCGCCTCGCCCTCGACGAAGCGCGCGTCGAGGCCCTGAAGACGGTGCTGCCGGACTTGAAGGCCTTCTACGAAAGCCTCACACCGGAGCAGCAGCAGGCCTTCGGGCCGTTCGACGGGCTGGGCTTCGGTCGGATGCCCGGGCGCCAGGGCTGATCACTGGACTGACTTCCGACCTGTCCGGCGCCACCTCCACGCCGCGACAGGTCGCACCTGGCCCCGGGCTCACGCCCGGGGTTTCGTGTTTTCTGGGGGCACGACGTCGGGATACAGGGCTACCAGTCTGGTCTGAAGCCCCTCTTCCTTGCCAGTCCGGCGCCCCTCCGCTACGCCTTGTCACAACTGACATTTCACAAGGCCCATAGATGTCCGCGCTGCCCCTCGATCCCGCCCTCATCCGCGCCGAGTTCCCGGCCTTTTCCGAGCCGAGCCTCGCGGGATGGGCCTTCTTCGAGAATGCCGGCGGCTCCTATACCTCGCGGCAGGTGCTCGATCTGCTCGATCACTACTACCGCGCCACCAAGGTGCAGCCCTATGGCTTCTACCCGGCCTCGCAGGAGGCCGGCGAGGCGATGGACCGCGCCCACCAGCGCATCGCGCAGGCGCTCAACGTCCCGACCGAATGGGTGCATTTCGGCCCGTCCACCTCCGCCAACACCTATACGCTCGCCCATGCCCTTGCCGGCTGGATGCAGCCGGGCGAAGCCATCATCGTCACCAATCAGGATCACGAGGCCAATTCCGGAAATTGGCGCCGCCTCGCCGATCGCGGCTTCGAGGTGCGCGAGTGGCGGGTCGATCCGGTCACCGGCCATCTCGACCCGGGCGCGCTCGACACGCTGCTCGACAGCAAGGTCCGTGCCGTCTGCTTCACCCACGCGTCCAATGTTGTCGGCGAAATCAATCCGGTCGCCGAGATCGCCGCCAAGGCCAGGTCCCATGGCGCGATAACGGTGGTCGATGGCGTGTCCTACGCGCCGCACGGCTTGCCCGACCTCCTGGCGCTCGGCTGCGACATCTACATGTTTTCCGCCTACAAGACCTATGGCCCGCACCAGGGCGTCATGGCCGTGCGCCCGTCGCTCCTCGCCGAACTGCCCAACCAGGGGCACTATTTCAACGAAGGCGTCACCCGCAAGCGGCTCGTGCCCGCCGGGCCGGACCATGCGCAGATCGCGGCCTCCGCCGGCATTGCCGATTATCTCGAGCGCGTCGCCGCCATCGCCTCGCCCGAGACGCCGGGTGACACCCCATTTCGCAAGGCGCATGCCGCCATGCGTGCGCAGGAAGTTGCGCTGCTTGCGCCATTGCTCGACTATCTTCGGGGTCGCAACGATATCCGTCTGATTGGCCCGTCCGACCCCGAAAAGCGGGCGCCGACGGTGGCACTGGCGCTCGACGTGCCGGCGGCCGAAATGGCGAAACGCCTCGCCGCCCACAAGATCATGGCGGGTGGTGGTCATTTCTACGCCTATCGCCTGCTCGAGGGCGTCGGCGTCGCGCCGAGCCATGGCGTGTTGCGGCTCAGCTTCACCCACTACACCACGCCCGAAGAAATCGAGCGGCTGATCAAGGCGCTCGACGCCGAACTGCGCTGAGGGAGAGCGCGCACCATGCCCACCAATCCGAATGGCTACGGCCTCGTGCCCAATTCCTATGTGGCGCGCCGCGCCTCGGCCGCGCTCAAGCCCGATGGTCGGGCCCTGAGTCCCGACTGGCAGGCGGCCACTCGCACGCCGCGCTTTGTCGACATGCTGACCGGCGAGCCTGGGCCGCTCAACACCACATCCGCCGTTCTGTGGGATGACGAGGCGCTCTACATCGCCTTCTGGGCGGACGAACCGCACCTCGTCGCCACGATGACCGAGCGGGACCAGCTGCTGTTTTTCGAGAACGACCTCGAGGTGTTCATCGATGGCGGCGACGCCTATTACGAGCTCGAGCTCAACGCCCTCGGCACCATCTACGAGGTGTTCTTCGTCTGGCGCGATGCCTACACCAAGGGCAGCCATTGGGATCAGCCCCGCTTCGACGTGCACAATCCCGCCGCCCACAGCTTTGGTGGCGACTATGCGCGCGGCCCGGGCAATTTCTGGGTCGGCAATCATCCGCGCGGCGAGCGCTGGGCCTTCCGCAACTACGATCTGCCAGGCGTGAAAGTGCTCACCCATTACGAGGGTACACTCAACGACCCCTCGGATACCGATCGCGGCTGGACGGCGGAGATCGTCATCCCCTGGTCGGGCCTCGGCGATCTCGCCAATGGCCGCTCCCTGCCGCCCAAGCCGGGCGACAGATGGGGCATCTTCATGGGCCGTTTCCAGCAAATGCGCATGCGCGGACCGGTCGAAACGGTTACCGCTGGCTGGTCCTCCAGCCATTTCGGCGTCGCCGATACCCATATCCCCGAATGCTTCACGCAGGTCATCTTCGAGGGGTAACCCGACATGACGGACGTTATCGGGACGTTCGAGGATATCGTTCGGCTTGCACCGCAGCACGAAGCCGTGTTGCGAGCTCTCCGTAGGCTTGCCGTCTCCCTTCATCCGGAGCTCGTGGAGGTGGCGCGCCCCGGCGACAGGGCCGTCAGCTGGGGCCATGGGCCAAAGAAGATGAGCGAAGCCTATGCCTACGCGCTCCCCTACGAGAAGCATGTCAATCTCGGCTTCTACCAGGGCGCGACCCTGGCCGACCCGGCAGGGCTCCTCAAGGGTACCGGCAAGGCCTTGCGACATCACAGCCTCTCGTCGGCTGAGGAGGTCGATCGACCCGAGATCCGCGCGCTCATGGTCGCAGCCCGCGAGGAACGGCGCATGGCGCTGGGGCGATAGCGCCGACTAGCTTTCCGTGTGCCTAACGTTTAAGCACGGGCTCCTTTCCCGCGCCGGTTGCCCATGCCTCGTCCCGTTGCCGTCCTGCTGCTTCTGCTCTGCACCACCATCTGGGGCGTGGCTTTCGTCTTCCAGAAATCCGCCATGGATCACATGGGGCCGATGACCTTTGCCGATGCGCGGCTCTGGCTCGGCGGCGTCGCCCTGCTGCCCTTCGTGTGGCTTGAACAGCGCGCGAAGCGCGAGATGCCGAAGCTGACGGTCAAGCAATGGTGGCTGGTCGCGGGGCTTGCGGTGCTTTTCCTGTTCGGCTCCTGGCTGCAGCAGACCGGGCTCATCCACACCACCATCACCAATGGCGGCTTCCTCACCGCGCTCTATGTGCTGGCGGTGCCGGTGATCGCCTATCTCGTCACGCGCCACCATCCACCGCTGATCATCTATATCGGGGCGCCGCTGGCGCTTGTCGGCATCTTCCTGCTCAACAATGCGCGGCTCGATGCGCTCAATATCGGCGATCTGCTGATCATCGCGTCCGCGCTGTTCTGGGGCGGTCATGTGTTTCTCACCGGCTGGCTCGCCCGCGATACCGGGCGGCCGGTCACCATTGCCGCCATGAGCTTCCTCATTGCGGGCGCACTCGGGCTGGTGCCGGCGCTGGTCTTCGAGCAGCCCACCATCGAGGGGCTGATGGGTGGCTGGGTGTCGATCGCCTATGCCGGCATCATGTCCACCGCGGTCGCCTTTTCGCTGCAGGCCATCGGTCAGCAGCATGTGCCGCCGTCAAACGCGGCGATCATCCTGTCGTCGGAAAGCCTCGTGGCCGCCATTGCCGGCGCTCTGCTGCTCAACGAGCGGCTGACGCCCGTCGGCTATCTCGGCGCGCTGGTGATCTTTGGCGCCATCATCCTCGTGGAAGCAGTACCGGCCATGAAGGCGCGCCGTGCGGGGTAGAGGCCGGGCCTCTCAGTCGGCGCCACCGACCATTCAGTCGGCGCCCCTCCCCTGCTTGCGGGGGAGGGTGCCCGAAGGGCGGGTGGGGGGTGCACCTTGCGCTGAATCCCTCATCATCTCAGTCGTTTAGCGCAAGCGGCCCCCCTCACCCGGCGCTACGCGCCACCCTCTCCCGTGAACGGGAGAGGGACGCAGACTGCGCGCTCCCACATCCCCGCTACTGCGATACCCGCTTCAGCACCACGTCGTCGCAGATCACCACGAAGGCGCAGCCCTCCAGGTTCAGCGTGTTGGCGTCCTTGATGGTCAGCGTGCCGTCGGCTTCCTGTCCGAACAGGTGCAGCTTGCCCTTCCACTTGCCCTTGCCCGCGGGCTTGGCGTTCTCGACGATGTCCTTGCCGAGATAGGCCGTGTATTTCGGCTTCACGGCATCGCCGCGCAGCGCCTTGACCTTCAGGCAGATGGCGCCGGATTTCGCGTTGCAGACGCGGATCTCGTAGTCCGACAGCTTGTCGGGCGGCTGCCAGGTGCCGACCACGGTCTCGTAATAGTCGATAGCCGCGCCCTTATCCTCGGCGGCGGTCCATTGCGCGCCCCCAAGCAGCACGCTCGCAGCCAGGGCAGCGGTGAACAGGGTTCTCATCATCGTCGGCATTCCCAAACAGCCCCCAAGCGTCAACATATCGGTCGAAAATGACGGCACTGCGGCATGAGTCGCCCAAGCGCGTCATCATGCCGTCACAGCGCCTTCCTAGGGTCAAGTCGTTCGGGACGCCCCAATCGTCCGGACATGCTGGCGCCCCTTCCCGCTTTGTTTCGGGGCGCGCTCCTGCCTGCCGGTACGGCGTCCGCCCGCCCTCCGGCCTAGCCGATCCTTCGGCACCCATTCGGCCGCCCCAGGGCGGCCGCTTTTTTGCGGACGCCCTGTCTTGATGCAAGTTTGGGCGGCCGCTTTTTTGCGGACGCCCTGTCTTGATGCAAGTTTGGGCGGCCGCTTTTTTGCGGACGCCCTGTCTTGATGAAAGT
>JAIYDI010000007.1 GCA_027487555.1 Hyphomicrobiales bacterium | reverse complement strand
GCCCAGTCGAATCCTGTGGAAAGGTCGTCGAGCACCACGACCCTTTCACCGGAATCGCAGAGCGCGAGTACCATGTGGCTACCGATGAAGCCGGCGCCGCCAGTGACCAGTACCGTCATTATGTTTTCCGTTCCAACCTGTACCCGATACGCAATTCCTTTAATTCCCGGGTGCTAAGAAACGGCTTACAACCTCTCACGCGAGCCTTGGAGCCAGCCTTTGCCTAAACGCGTCCGCACCGCCGTGTTTCCCGTCGCCGGGCTTGGAACCCGCTTCCTTCCCGCGACCAAGGCAATGCCGAAGGAAATGCTGACCGTGGTTGATCGCCCATTGATCCAATATGCGGTCGACGAGGCGCGCGAGGCCGGCATTGAGCACCTGGTCTTCGTCACCGGGCGCAACAAGGGCGTTATCGAGGACCATTTCGATCGTCAGTTTGAACTCGAGCACACGCTCGAAATGCGCGGCAAGACCGAGGCTCTGCGCGAACTGCAAAAGGATTTGCCATCCGCCGGGCAGACCAGCTTCACCCGGCAGCAGGAACCCTTGGGGTTGGGCCACGCCGTCTGGTGCGCGCGCGAGCTCGTCGGAAACCAACCGTTCGCCCTGCTGCTCCCCGATATGGTATTCCGTGCCCGTCCAGGGGTGTTGAAGCAGATGATGGACGCCTACGAAGAGTTTGGCGGCAACATCATCGGCGTTGAGGAAGTCGACCCCAAGGATGTCTCGAGCTACGGTATCGTCGCTCGCGGCGAGGGCAAGGATGAAGGCTTCCGCATCACTGGCATGGTCGAAAAGCCGAAGCCGTCCGAGGCCCCCTCCAACCTGTTCATTTCCGGCCGCTACATCCTCCAACCGGAAATTTTTTCGCTCCTGAGCGAGCAGACCCGCGGGGCTGGCGGCGAAATTCAGTTGACCGACGCCATGCAGATATTGATCCGCACGCAGGAATTCTGGGGGGTCCAGTATCGCGGCAAGGTGTTCGACTGTGGCAGCAAGCTCGGCTTTCTCACCGCAAACGTGGTGATGGCGCTTGACCGCCCGGATCTCGCCGGCCCCTTCATCCGCGAAATGAAGGCGGCGCTGGCCTCGATCGACGAAACACCCTGAGAGCAGGGGGGCCTCACACGCGACATTCCCCCTCGAACCACGAGGTTGTTGGGCGCGAGCATGGCCCCCTCGAACCTCATGGTAAGCTTGTCGAACCGCGAGGTTGTAGGGCGCAGGCAGGTGCCCGCGCTCGAACCTCATCCTGAGCCTGTCGAAGGACGAGGTTCGGCGGAATGGCCTATTTCGCCGCTTCGACCGTCAGCACCGCGCCATCTGTGCCGGTTACCTTTACCCGAGTGCCCGCCGGCAGGTCCGGCCCGGCGACCCGCCAAACGGTATCGTCAAGTGCGATCCTCCCAGTCCCGCCGGACATGGGCTCGGAAAGCTCCGCCTCCCGCCCGATATAGCGCGCCGCGCGGTGGTTGAGCAGTGGTCGATCAGTCTGCCGTTCGGTTGGTCTGAGCTTCAGCCAAAGACCCAGCGCCACGAGCGCCAGCACGCCATAGATCAGGAACTGTACTGGCCAGTAGATCGGCAGGGCGAGCGCGAGGCCGCCCGTCACCAGCGCGGCAATGCCGAGCCAAAGCAACACCCCGCCGGGCACCACCAGTTCAAGCGCGAGCAGCGCCAACCCGGCGACGATCCACGACCAACCGCCATAGCTGCTGATCAAAGCGATGATCTGCATCTGTTGGCCTCAGCTCTCGCGTGTCGAGGGCGGACGGGCCCCCGTGCCGCTGCGGGTCGGCTTGTCGCCACCGAAGGCTTCCCGCGCGATCTCGGCGATACCGCCGATTGCACCGATCAGGTTTGAGGCTTCCACCGGCAGCATCAGCACTTTCTGGTTCGGCGAGCGCGCCAGGCTCTCAAGCGCCTTGATGTAGTTGTTGGCGACGAAGTAGTTGATGGCCTGCACATCGCCCTTGGCGATCGCCTCCGACACCATCTGCGTCGCCTTTGCTTCGGCCTCCGCCGCGCGCTCCCGGGCCTCGGCATCGCGGAACGCCGCTTCGCGCCGACCTTCGGCCTCGAGCACCTGCGCCTGCTTCGCGCCTTCGGCTGAAAGAATCGCAGCCTGCCGCTTGCCCTCGGCCTCGAGGATCGACGCGCGCTTTTCGCGCTCGGCTTTCATCTGCCGGCCCATCGACTCCACCAGATCCTTGGGCGGGTCGATATCCTTGATTTCGATGCGGGTGATCTTCAGACCCCAGGGGCTCACCGCCGCATCCACTACGCGCAAGACGCGGGTATTGATCTCGTCACGATGGCTGAGCAGCTCGTCGAGGTCCATCGAGCCCATCACCGAGCGGATATTGGTCATCGTGAGGTTCAGCACGGCGATCTCGAGCTGGGCAACCTCATAGGCCGCCGCCGCCGCATCGAGGATCTGGTAAAAAGTCACGCCATTGGCTGTCACCGTCGCATTGTCCCGGGTGATGACTTCCTGGTGCGGCACGTCCAGGACCTGCTCCATCATGTTCATCTTCTTGCCGATCGCGTCGATGAAGGGCACGATCAGATTGAGGCCGGGTTTCAGGGTGCGGGTGTAACGGCCGAAGCGCTCAACCGTGAAGTTGAACCCTTGCGGCACCGTCTTGACGCCGGCGAACAACACCAGCACTGCCAGCACGGCAACGGCGATAAGTGTCAGGCTTAAGCCGTCCAGCGGAAAATCCATCGTCTGTCCCTCTAGCTCGGACCTGCAGCCCCCGCCCTGGTCCGACCAAATAGATAGTGCGCCGTCCCCGCTGCTGCAATCGGCGCGCCGCCGATTGCCCTCCTTCGACGACGTTGCCAGTTGCCGCGGCCAGGCGTTCAGATTTCGTTCATCTATGTGGAGTGGACGGCTCGTTTTCGTGGCTGGGCGACCCGGTCTGCCCCGGCGCCGGGCGCTTGTGGCGGCATTGTGGCGCCGCGTGGCGCCCGGTGGCGGCGAAACTGTCCGGCCCCCAGGTCGTCGCCGCCGGCTCTCACCGCCGCATGTCGCGACATGGACGACTTGCTATGGTGTTGCCCATCAGGGCGCAGGCCGGAATGTCAGATCCAGCCCTGCAACTCGTTGCGCACGACCGATTCCAGCATGTCCATGCCGATATCGGTATCGTTGAGGCAGGGGATATAGGCATAGTGGTGCCCGCCCGATTCCTCGAACTGCTCGTGGCCCGTAATTGCAATCTCTTCAAGGGTTTCGATGCAGTCGACCGAAAAGGCCGGCGCGAGGATAGCGACTTTCTTTCCCGCTTTGCCCAGCGCCATCAGCGTCTCGTCCGTATAGGGCTGCAGCCATTCTGACGGCCCAAATCGGCTTTGGAACGTCACCATCAGCTTCTCTTTCGGCCAGCCGAGAAATTCCCGTACCAGTCGGGTCGTCTTGAAGCACTCGCAATGGTAGGGGTCGCCCGCCTTGAGATAGGTGATCGGCATGCCGTGATAGGACGTTATGACCACGTCCGGCTCGAAATCCAGCTTGGCAACACCTTCCGCGATGCTGGTTGCCAGAGCCTTGACATAGGCCTCGGTCTCAAAATAGGGGGGCAGTGTGCGGATGGCGGGTTGCCACCGCATGGTCTTCAGTACGTCGAACGCACTGTCGTTCGCCGTACCCGTAGTTGTCGCCGAATACTGCGGATAGAGCGGCGCCATCAATATCTTCGTGCAGCCGGCGTCCTGCAGCTGCTTGATCCCGGCTTGCGTCGATGGGTTGCCGTAGCGCATGCCGTAGGCCACCACGGCCTTGTCGCCCAGCCGCGCCTGCAGCTTCTCAACCTGGCGCTTGGCGATAACCCGCAACGGGCTGTCATTGGCCTCCTTGTCCCAGATACGGGCATAGTTCGCACCGCTTTTCTGCGGCCTTACCGACAGGATAATGCCCTGTAGGATCGGCTGCCAGAGCAGCGGATTGATCTCGATCACCCTACGGTCGGACAGAAACTCCGAAAGATAACGGCGCATGGACAGATAGTCCGTCGCATCCGGTGTTCCGAGGTTTAGGAGCAGCACGCCAACCTTGGGGGGCTTCACCTGGGGGTGGTCGGGTGGAAGGTGATTGGCCATAGAAAACGCGTCTCCGGTAAACTCATTGCGCAAAATAGCCGTGGAAGCTGCGAGCACAAGGCCCGCATCGGCGGCTCACGGAAATGTCGCAACGAGCATTACGAGCCCGAAGAGCAGCACGATCACTCCGCCAAGTAGCTCTGCGCCCCAGATAAGCCGTTCGGCCAGCGGATTGCCGGCCTTTCCAAGCCTTTGCGCCAGCCCTTTGGCCCCCACAGCCAGCGTTGCCAGCACCGAGACCGTGAGCGCCGTGCCGAGTCCCATCAGCAGAACCGCCGCGATGCCTGCGGCCACAACACCTTGGCTGAATGCAAAGACCAGAACCACCAGCGCTCCATTGCACGGCCGCATACCAATACTCAGCACCACGGCAAGTTGATCCCGCCAATCCCCGCGGGTTTCTGCCGGGGTTATGATGTGCTTGTGGTCGTGATGATCGTGATCGTGAGGGGAGTGGTCGTGGTGATGGTGGTCGGCGTCGGTTCCGTGATTATGGCCGAAATGCGCGTCGCCATAATTGCGTCCGAACGCATCTCTCGCAGATTGCCGTTCATCTTGAGGTTTGAGGGGGGGCTGAAACCGGACGGGAGCGCGCTCAACGTCGAGGACGGTGGTCCTTTCATGCAGGTGGCGGTGCGCCTTGCTCGCCAGGTCCACGGGGTCTTCGTGCCCATGGTGATGGTGTCCGAAGCCGAAGATGCGCTTCCCGACAAGCCACAGGCCAAGCAGCGCGATCAGCCCGTAGGACGCAATCTCAAGCCATTGCACGGCATTGTCCATCACCGCGGTCGACAATCCCAGCAAAGCCGCGGCAGTTCCCACGAACACGATTGCCACCAGCGATTGCAGCATGGCGGCGGCAAAGCTCAGCAGCACGCCACGGCGCAATTGCCGTTCGGTCGCAAGCATATACGAGCCGATCACTACCTTGCCATGGCCTGGGCCGGCTGCATGGAATACTCCATAGAGAAAGCTCAGGCCGCCCAGCACCCAGAATGCGGTCCAGTCACTTCTCAGTTTGCCGAGAGCGGCGTTGAGGCCGACATAGAAATCTTCCTGGGTCTGTCGGATCCAGCCGAGAAAGCCCGAATTTGGCAGGTTGAAGCCCGGCTCCCTGGGTGGCCCGCCGAAGGGCAGGGCCGGCTTCTGCGCCGCCACCTCGTTCACCGCGTCGAGTGCAGAATCCGCCCGCACCACCTCCGGTCCCAGCCCATCGCAGTTGACCCGGATGGAGCCTTGGACGCCTCGGAGTGCGGCTTCCAGATCTGGCGGCAGATCGGTAACGTCGGGAGGAATGGCAAAGAGCCGGGCCGCGAGGTCGTCCGACATCTCCCGCGGTGGAATCATCTGGAAACTGCAGGCACTTGGCGCATTATCGAGCGTGACGTCCGCGTCCGACTTGAAGCTGATCGCAACGTAATACTCTGGGTCGGCAATCGCGACATCTATCGGCTTCTCGATCCGGTATGGCGTCTTCAGCCGGATGGTGAAATCCAGGGTCGAGCGGTTGTCCCTGAAGGTGAATTTCTGGTCTCCCGCCGCCTCGAAATCGAGGCTCTGCTGGCCTTCGCCCGCCGACGTATAGAAATTGTAGTCCGCGAGACCCTTCATGTTTTCGTCGGCGAGGTCCTGCATCTCCTCGCTCGAGGTGACGCCGTCGCCATTCGTGTCGAGCCCTTGAATCTGCCAGACCGAAAACAGTTGGTCGAACGTCCAGCTGTTTCTGATCGCCGCAAGGTCGCCTGCTGCATCAAAGATAAGCGTCGCCTTGGCATCGATCAGGATATGCGGATGTGCGTTGGCGGGCGTCGCGAGTGCTGCGGTAAGGAGCAGGCCGCCGACCAGCTTGAGAATGGTATTCCGCAACGCTTCCGCCCTCGTCTACGGTCAGATGACCGGATGTATCTCGAACCAGTCGACCAAGTGGTCGATCAGTGCTCGCACCTTGCCGGCAAGGTGCCGACGATGCGGATAGACCGCCATCAGGCTGGGGCCGTTAGTCATGCAGTCGTTCAGGACCCGAACCAGCTTGCCTTCGGCAACGAGTGGTTCAGCGAGGTATGCGGGTATCATTGCAAAGCCAAGGCCTGCGATCGCCGCCTGCATCGAGGCTACGGGCGAGTTGACGCGGGCGGGGCCGCCGACATGCACTGAGATCGTCTGGGCGCCTTCAATGAAACGCCAGCTTGTATGGGCCGGCATGTTGGTATCGAGGATGCAGGGTTTGCCGCGCAGGTCATCTGGTCGCTCGGGCAACCCAACGCGCAGGACCAGCGCTGGCGCCGCATAGATAACGTGGCGGATATCGCCGAGCTTGCGCGCGATCAGCGACGAATCCGACATGGTCGATATCCGGATCGCGACATCGATGCTTTCTTCCACAAGGTCGACGAAGCGGTCCTCAAGTCGGTAGTCGAGCGATACCATCGGGTGCTTTCCGAGGAAATCGAAGATAGCCGGCGCCAGCGTAGTCTCGCCAAAGTTACGCGGCCCCGATATCCGTATCATGCCGCGTGGCTCAGCCGTTTGGTCGGATATAGTCGCGTCGAGATCGTCAAGTTGCTGCAGCAGTTGGCTCGCCTCCCGGTAGTAGGCTTCGCCGGCTTCAGTCAGGCTCAGCTTGCGGGTGGTGCGGTTCATCAGCCGCACCCCGAGATAGTCTTCGAGGTCGGTCACATATTTCGACAGCAGAGCCTTTGAGCGCCCGTGCAACCGTGCCGCAGATGAAAATCCACCCGCATCGAAGACCTGCACGAAAGCCCGGATACGCGCCAGATCCTGAGTCATGATTTTCGGCCCCTGCTGGAATGCGAAACCGAGCGGTTCCCGGCCGTCGCAATTCAATCGATAGTCGATTGACACTTTCGGAACAATCGGCGGCTTCGGGGCTTGGCTCCACAGCAAGTCTGTTTAGGATGGAACAATGACGAGGCCTGCAACCGAGGATGTGATCCACCCGCCCATGTCAAAGACAAAGGTACGTGCAGCGCTCTATCGTCTGATCGATGCGGGCCAACTCGCCAGAAAGGCGTTGTTGACTCCACTATCCGACCGTGGGCTCGAGCCGGGCGACGATGCAGTGATCTTTGCGCTCCACGCCAAGCTTGGTGCGACCATGCCCACTCTTTCGGAAACCCTCGAAACGTCGCCTGATCAGCTTCATCAGATCATTGCGCGGCTCGAAGCGCGCGACATCGTCCGACAACAGCCTGTCGGGTCCGAGCTCATTCGCGGATGGGCACTTACGGAGCGGGGTGAGCGACTGCAGCAATGGCTTGCCGGTCACTGGGTGCAACTGGAGGATGCGTTGTTTGGTGATCTCAATGAACGCCAGCGCCGTCTACTATCCAAGTCCCTGAAGCGTTTCACTCAGTTGATGCGAACCGGCGAAGGCAAGCCCTAGGCCCTTCTCTTTTCAGTTCTTCGGTCGATTGCCAGCGTGGCAGCGATCACGACGAAGGCAAATAGGACCATGCTGGCCGCTAGCCAATGGGCCTTGTCCCATTCCAACCGTTCGACATAGTCGTAGATCGAGACGGACAGCAGCTTTGTCTTTCCAGGGATATTGCCGCCGATCATCAGTACCACGCCGAACTCGCCGATCGTATGGGCAAACGTCAGTATGGCTCCCGACAGGTATCCTCGTCGTGCAAGCGGCAGGCAGACCCGCCACATGGTCTGAAATGGGCTCGCGCCGAGCGTAGCGGCAACCTCCACCGGATCATTGCCGATCTCTTCTAGCGCCGTACGGATCGGCTGCACCATGAACGGCAGCGAGTACACCACCGAGCCGAGTACCAGCCCTTCGAAGGAAAATGCCAGGGTCCGCGCGCCCCATAGACTTGCGAGCGCACCTCCCGGTCCGAAAGGACCTAGGGCAATGAGCAGGTAGAACCCTAGAACCGTCGGCGGTAGTACCAGCGGTAACGCGACGATCGCCCCAACAACCACCTTCCAACGGCTGCGGCTGCGCCAAAGCCAGAAGGCGAGGGGCGTGGCGATGACAACGAGCAGCAGTGTGACGATGGTGGCCAACCGGAGGGTCAGCCATGTCGCCGTCCATATGGCATCGTCACCCAAGCCAAATGCTCCTTGCCGTTCAGTGGAAAGTGTAGCCGAACTGTGCGATGATCGCCTTTCCGTCGTCGCTTTGGACGAAGGCCAGGAACGCCTTTGCCGCGGGATCGTCCGCGCCGGTTTTCAGTAACACCGCATCTTGCAAGATCGGCGCATGCAGTTCCGCCGGAACGCGCCACACGGCGCTCGCCGGCTTGTCGACTACCTGGCTCAGCGCCACGAAGCCGAGTTCGGCATTGCCGCTGTCGACGAATTGCAGCGCCTGCGAAATGTTTTCGCCCACCACCAGTTTGCTGCTGGTCGCATAGGTCAGGCCCAGCTTTTCGAGCGTCTCGACTGCCGCAGCGCCATAAGGCGCCGTCTTCGGGTCGGCAATTGACAGATGCTGGTAAGCACCGGCCATCAGCACCGCCTTCCCATCGGTCACGTCGATCCCGGGTGCATAGAGCACGACTGCGCCAACGGCGTAGGTGAACTGCGAGCCCTCAACGCCGAGCCCATCCTTCATTGCCTGCGCCGGCCGCGTGTTGTCGGCGGAGAGGAGCACCTCGTACGGTGCGCCCTGCGTGATCTGAGCATACAGCGCGCCAGTCGCGCCGAAGCTGAAGGTCACGCTGTCGCCGGTCTTCCTGGTGAACGCTGCGCCGAGCGCTTCAGCTGGCTTGGTGAAGTTCGCCGCGACGGCAACGTGGATTTCGGCCGCCGAGGCCTGGGACATAAGCGCAAGGCCAACAAGGCCGAAAAGACAGAAGCGAGAGAACATCGCACACCGATATGTTCGAATGGAAATATCGATCTTCATGCCAAATCACCCGCCGCCCCGCAAGGCGTTATTGGTCAGCTGAGATCGCTTCTGAGTTTCTGGATCGCGGAAAAATCCGCCTCTATCGCAGTTCGCGCTGCGCCCTGCATGCTGCGGTAGCGGTAGAGCACTTCGGCACCAGCAGGCGTCAGCAAGGCGCCCTGGTCCGGTCCGCCGCGCGACGACTGCACCAGCGGCGCCCCGAAGCCATTGTTCAACTCCTGCACCAGGTTCCAGGCGCGCTTGTAGGACATGCCCATGCGCTTGGCGGCTTCGGAGATCGAGCCCGTCTTGTCTATGAGGTCGAGAATATCGGCCCGCCCGGGGCCGATATAGAACCTCTCGTCGAAAGTGACGCGCAGGTGTGAAAGCCCCGTTACTGCGTCACTTCCTGACTTTGGCCCGCGCACAGACATTCGGCTCAGCGGAGCTTCCGCTCAAGCGCCGCTGCGTCGCGGGCGAGGGCTTCGATCCGCTTCCAATCGCCAGAATCGATGGCATCCTGTGGCATCACCCACGATCCTCCGACACAAATGACGTTCGGTAGGGCCAGGTAGGTCTTTGCCTTCTCGAGGTCGATCCCGCCAGTCGGGCAGAAGGTGATATCCGAGAGCGGGGATGCATAGGCTTTCAGAACCTTTGCCCCACCCAAGGCTTCGGCCGGAAAGAACTTGAGAAAGCTATAGCCATATTCTGCAGCCGTCATCGCTTCTGTGGGCGTGCCGATACCGGGCAGGAGTGGGATCGGGTGGTTCTCCGCCGCCTCGAGAAGACGAGGCGAGGCACCAGGTGAGACCATGAAACGGCACCCGGCATCTACGGAATGGCCCATCTGCAGGCTGCTGCGAACGGTGCCTGACCCGACTACGGCACCCTCGACCTTGGCCATTTCCGCGATGACATGGAGCGCGTTCGGCGTGCGCAGCGTCACTTCGAGCACGGGGAGTCCGCCGGCCACCAGCGCCTCGGCAAGCGGTCGCGCCGCCTTCACATCGTCTAGGATGATGACGGGGATGACCGGAGCCAAGGAGAGAGTTTGTTTGATGGCGACTGCATCTTGCGGCATGTGGAACCTCGCGTCCTGATGTTGCGAGCGTTAGGCGTTCATTGCATTTCGATCAAGCCCGGAGGCTCGGGGCTGTTCAGGAGCCCAGCACGTATGCCTTGTGCCAGGCGAGGAGTTCCGGGTCCGGGGTGTATCGCGAATCGACCGGCGATCCGAACCCATTGGACTGGGCGATGAGCCCGATCAGGCTCTGTGGAAGCCGCGCAAACGCAACCAGCAACTCCCCGTTACCGCCCACAGCGATCGCGCCCTTCATCCATTCCTGAGACAGATTTGCCGCTATCGGGATGAAATTGCGGACATGCATGGGTCCGCCCGCGATCAGGGGCTTTATGGCCACCACCTCAAGCCCTGTATGGAGGCCCGGTACCGATCCGAACCGTTGGCCTGTCAGGGCACACCGATAGTCCCAGGCGCGCAGCACCTGCGTGTAGATGCTCGAATATACTCTGGCCTTGCCGGCGCCTGCGTAGCGCGATTCGCCTTCCTCGGCTGTCACCAGGCCATTGGCCTTCGCCAACTGGACAATCGCCTCGTAACGCTCCTCACCAAGCCGAAGATAGCGCTTCAGGCCGGGTGTGCCGGCCTCACTCGATCCCTCGATCGGAATGATGAATCGCTCTACCGACTGCAGGACACAGTGCCTGCGATTGGGAGCATCAGCCAGTCCCAACCCGGCTATAACGCCTCGTGCAATGAAGCTCGGCGGCAAGGGTGGCTGATAAGTGTAGAGCAGTGTCCACCGTTCCATTTGCTTCGCCAAAACCTCGGCCGTGCGCTGGTCAACCGCAAAACGCGAGAAGCCAACGCTGACATCCGCCAACGATGTCAAAGCAACGCCCAGGTACAAGTACTGCGCAATCCCTACGTAATCTTACCATAGGGATGCTACTCCAGCTTCCGCCAATGCGCCAGAGGCGGAGCAACTCATCCGTGATTCAACAAATAGGCCGCCACCGCAGCGCGGTCCTCGTCGGTCCAGTGCGAGCTCCCATCGGTGATGACTTCGCCCATCGCTCCACCAAGCACGTCGAAATTCGGTGTGAACCCGTCTTTCAGCACGCTCGCCAGCGATGTCGCATCATAGCCTTCCTTCGTCAGCGCCTCCGCAGTCAAAGGCGGGGCCTTGCCCCCGACGCCGCCGGCCGTGTTGCCGGTGAGCTCCTTGCCCTTTTCGAGCGCGCCCAGCAGGTTGCGCGGCGAATGGCACGCAACGCAGTGGCCTGGTCCATCGACAATATAGCGACCACGGTTCCACTGGTCTGATTTGGTACTGTCCGCAACAAACCGCTCGGGGGTAAAGAACAGGTTCTTCCAGCCGGCGAGGCTCAGACGGATGTTGAAGGGGAAAGACAGTTCATGAGGCTTGGAGGGGGATGATGAGCCTGGCGTTGCCTGTAGCGCGGCATAGAGGTCGACAATGTCCTGATCGGACATGAGGGTGTACTGCTCGTAGGGGAAGACTGGGTAGAGGTGCCCATTGGGGCCCTCGCCATCCGACATCGCCTTCGAGAACTGCGCCAGCGTCCAGCCGCCGATGCCGTGGGTCTTGTCCGACGTGATATTCGGCGCATAGAAAGTGCCGAACTGCGTCGCGAGCGCAGGGCCGCCGGCCAGCTCGGCGCCTCCATTTGCATGGTCGGTGTGGCACGAAATACAATCGCCGAGCCTGATAAGGTAGGTCCCCCTGGCCGCATCACCTGTAAGCGCCAGATCACGCGCCGGACCCGTGACCGGCTTCAGCATATAAGCTGCAGTCGCAATCCCGACGACGACCACAGCCAGTGCCGCGCCCTGCCAGATCCGCATGTTCAGTTCCTCCAAGGCCCACGGCCTTCTCTTTGAAATCCGATGAACCTGAAAGCCAATTGAACAAACCGTGAGCGCGGCGCTTGCGGGCCAGCAGTCGTCTTTGTCGACGTCAGCGCTTGGTGAGCACGGCGTCGACTTCAGCGCGGGTCGGCGGTACGCAGCCGACGCGCTGGCAGTTGATACCGGCCACCACAGAGCCGAAGTGCAGCATTGTCGCGAGTGCGTCCGCGCCCAACCCCTTCAGTTCGCCTGGCCTCAGGGCGCCCGTCTCAGAAAGCTGGGTCAGCACGCCGGCCATCAGGCTGTCGCCCGCGCCAACCGTGTCGCCAAAGGGAATGGCCGGGTAGACCGGCTGTGTCGCACGGCCCGCACGGGTATACGCCCGGCTGCCGTTTTCGCCGAAGGTCACGATGACCAGTTCGCAATAGGGCCGCGACAGGAAATCGGTGACGTATTTCTCGACAATGGCTTCGATCTCGTCGGCGGGCAGGTCCTTTACCGCTTCGTTCTTTTCAAGCGCCATCAGGTCCTCATGCGACACCTTCACGAGGTGGACGAGGTCGAGGAACTGGCTGAGGCGCGCCTTGTAGCCGGCGAAATCGGCGACCAGCGACGGCCGCACGTTCGGGTCCATGGTGAGGGTTGCGCCGCGCCGCGCCGCCTCGCGTACCACGTCGAGCCACACCGCGGCGTCTTCGGGCTCGATCGGGCAGAAACCGCCGACCTGAAAAACTTCGATCTCAGCGGGCAGGGCGGCGATAAGTCCCTCGCGCGTGAAGGCGCGGTCGGCGTGGCGGTAGAAGCCATAGGAGGCGCTGCGCCGTTCATCGAACGTCACCACGGCGAGCGTCGTGTAGTCAGCGACGCGCTCTTTCAGCAACGGCGTCACGCCGGCTTCGGCCAGCGGCCCAATCAGGTACGAGCCCAGCGTGTCGTGGCTGATCGGGCACAGAAAGCCCGTCGCATTGCCGAGCTTCGACAGCGCAATCGCGCAGTTGTAGGGAGACCCGCCCTGATGCGCGACGAGCTTGATGGCGCCATCCGGACCGGTCGGTTCGGCAATCAGGTCGATCAGGCTCTCGCCACCCACTACGAACATCGGCATCTCCCAAGATAAAGGCGGTGCATCGTTACAATGTGGGTGATGGCCATGGCAAGCCGAGCCCACCGCCCGACCCGAGACCTGCCACCGGCCAGTGTGGCGCAATTCCCACAGCATAGGCGGAGCCGCAGCTTGGGCGTAGAGACGTGTTGCCTCTGCGGATCAGCTTTGCCACCTTCGCCCCTGTTCGACCGACGCTTTTTGTCGGTCAAGACCGTCGGAGTGCCAAATGAGAAGCGTCCTGTCCCTGCAGCCAACCCATATCTGCCACTTGGACATGATGATTGATGTTCTCGTTTCTTCGTTCGGCTCTCGCACGGATTACACGCCGGCCTGACCACTTCTCCCAGTCTACACACAAAACGCTTCGATCGTCCGAGCTTGCACCCCTGACGGGTGGACTGTTTCGACGCACGTTCACTCTGTATCGTCCGCATTGGCGCATGCTCGTCGCCGATGTGGCGGCGGCGCTCATCGTCGCGGCCTGTTCGCTTGCTCTGCCGCTTACCGCCAATTTCGTTACCTCGGCCATCGTGGGGCAGGGCCCTGAGGCGGCCTTGCCGCTGATCGGCATCACGACCTTGGTCATGCTGGGCGTCCTCGCGCTGCAACTCGTCGCCGAGTTTTTCGTCGACTATCAGGGCCACGTCATGGGCGCCCGGATCGAGGGCGGCCTGCGTCAACGGCTGTTCGAGCACTGCCTGCGACTGAGTTTCAGTTTCTATGATCGCGAACGAACCGGTCAGCTGATGAGCCGGATCACCAATGACACCTTCTGGCTCGGGGAATTGTTCCACCACGGCCCGGAAGACGCGACGATCGCGGTGCTGAAGTTTCTCGGCGCGATGGCGGTGCTGGTCTGGATCGATCCGGTCATGGCTGGCGTCATCGCCGCACTGGTGCCTCCGGCCGTGCTCTACGCCCTGCATTTCAACCGGCGGATGAATATCGCCCTCACAGAAAGCAAGGCACGGGTTGGGGAAATCAACGCCCGGCTCGAGGACTCGCTTGCTGGTATCCGGGTCGTGCAATCCTTCGGCAACGAGGCCGATGACCTGCGGCGCTTCACGGCCGCCAATGCCGATTTCGTCCGCAGCCGTGGCGAAGGCTATCGCAGCGAGGCCTGGTTCTCCGTTGGGATGGAGGCCTTCTCGCAGATCGTCGTCATCACCGTCATCGGGCTCGGCAGCCTGCGGCTGGCGACCGGGAATCTCACCCTCGCGCAGATGCTGACCTTCCTCCTCACAGTCGGCATTCTCGTCGATCCGGTGCGACGGCTCGCCAACTTCGTCCGGCTCTGGCAGGAGGGCTATACCGGCTTCGTGCGCACCATGGCGCTGCTCGACGAGGTGATCGAGGTCGCCGAGAAACCGGGTGCCATCGCGTTGCCCGCCGTTCGCGGCGAAATCTGCTTCGAGCGGGTGGGCTTCGCCTACGACGCAATGCCGCCAGTGCTCCACGATCTCGACCTCACCGTTGCGCCCGGCGAGTTCGTTGCGCTGGTGGGGGCCTCGGGGGTCGGCAAGTCCACGCTCTGTGCCCTGGTGCCCCGCTTCTATGACGTGACTTCGGGTGCGGTGCACATTGACGGGCACGATGTGCGCGATGTCACACTGGCTTCGCTCCGCAACCAGATCGGCGTCGTCCAGCAGGATGTCTATCTGTTTGCCGGTACCGTGCGCGAGAACCTGCGCTATGGGCGCCCCGGCGCCACCGATGCTGACGTTGAAGCGGCGGCGCGTGCCGCCAATGCGCACGAGTTCATCGTCGCGCTGCCGCAAGGCTACGATACCGATATCGGCCAGCGCGGGGTGAAGCTCTCGGGTGGACAGAAGCAACGGCTGACCATCGCTCGCACCATCCTCAAGGACCCGGCGATCCTGATCTTCGACGAGGCCACCAGTGCGCTCGACGTTGAGAGCGAGCGGGTGGTGCAAAAAGCCCTGCTGCATCTCGCAAGCGGCCGCACCACGCTGGTGATTGCGCACCGGCTGTCGACCGTTCGGCATGCCGATCGGATCCTTGTGCTGGGGCCCGACGGCATTATCGAGGAGGGCACCCACGACGCCCTGATGAAAGCCGGTGGTGCCTATTCTGCCCTCCACGAGTTGCAGGGGCATTTCTAGCACGCGGCTGGCGCGCGGGGATAAGCCTCCGCGCGCAGCTTCACTACGCGGGTTGGGTCAGGAGGCGATGCGGCTCGCGAGTCCCTCCGGCACCGACCGGCTGTCCCTGCGGAAGTCGGATGGGCTCATGCCCGACATGCGCCGGAACGCCTTGTTGAAATTGCTGAGCGAGCCAAAGCCGCTATCGAGCGCGATCTCCAGGATATTCGCTTCGTCGCGGATCAGCATGGCCTGCGCATAGCTCAGCCGCAGCAGGTTTACATATTCGTTCAGCGTCATGCCGGTCGATCGCTTGAACACGCTCATCGCGTATTTGGGGTGGATATCGGCCGATTGCGCGATATCGGCGCAGTCGATATCCTGGCGGAAGTTATTGGCGATGTAGTCGCAGATCGTCGCGATGTTAGCGAAGCTGGTGCTGTCGCTGCCGGCGCTACCGCGCTCGGGGATGCCGCTTGGCTCGACGAGGAAGAACGGCTCGAAGCGGATGCGTTCGATGCGCATCAGCAGTTCGGAAATGCCGTGCTCGACCTGCTGCAGGTCTTCCGCGGCGAGATAGCGCAGCCACCGCTCCATATTGGCGGAATCGGTGCCGTCGGGCGCCCGGGTGATGATGCTCGCGCCATGCATCAGCTTGTGGATGAGGCCCGGCGCCAGCCGCAGCCTGAAGAAATTGACGAGCGGCATGTGGATGGCGGTGAACCAGGCATCCGCCGAGGTGTCGATGACCTGATGCGGCTGGCCGCCCCAGAACAGGCAGAGGTCGCCAGCCTTGAGGCGCACCATGTGCCCGTGCATGCGATATTCCATGTCGCCGCGGAACACATAGTTCAGCTCTACCTGCGCGTGCCAATGCGGCATGGACATAATGCCGGGCTGTTCGTGGCTCACCATCAGTGCGTTGGGCAGACTCTCGACGCCGCTCCGCGAGGGGCGCCAGTAGCGTTTCGCGGTATCCGGACCCACGCTGGGCATGGAGATCGGCCGTCGCGCATCTTCGGCGCTGCCGGGGGGCTTACTCTGAGACAAAACCAGCTTTCCTTTTTGGAGGACCGCGAGGGCACTTAAGGTGCAAACTATCCCCGATCGGCAGTCCGAACAATCATCCGCAAGGCGACGTTTGAAGCGACGGCGGGGCAGGGTGAGGTGGCTGTACACTGAATTTGGCCGGCTGGGCGATTCGCCCGCCCGTCGTGAGGGAGAGAATTGATGACTGCTACAACGAAGCTCCGCTGGGGCATTTTGGGCCCCGGTGCCATTGCGCGCGATTTTCGCCGCGGGCTTCTCGAATCGGAGACCGGCACGCTCGTGGCCATCGGCACGCGCAACCCGCAGAAGCCGGGCCTTGCGGAGCAGTTCCCCGAAGCGCGCATCATCGATGGCTACGCCGCGCTGCTGGCCGACAAGGACGTTGACGCTGTCTATATCGCCACCCCGCATCCCGGCCACGCCGAATGGGCGATCAAGGCCGCCGAGGCCGGCAAGCATGTGCTGGTTGAAAAGCCGTTCGGGCTCACGGCTTTCGAGGCGGA
Source organism: Hyphomicrobiales bacterium (assembly GCA_027487555.1). Lineage (GTDB taxonomy): Bacteria > Pseudomonadota > Alphaproteobacteria > Rhizobiales > Devosiaceae > Devosia_A. The sequence goes on along the minus strand of JAIYDI010000007.1, from coordinate 50,170 downwards.
CGCGGTGTTCCACGCGGCCCGCAAGGCCGGCACCTTTGCCGCCGAGGCGTTCATGTACCGGCTGCACCCGCAGACGGAAAAGCTCATCGATCTGGTGAAGGCGGGCCGCATCGGCGACGTGCGCCACATCCAGTCGAGCTTCGGCTTCCAGATGGGCAAGTTCCAGCCGGAGCATCGGCTGTTCGCCTCGGCGCTTGCGGGTGGCGGCATCATGGATGTGGGCTGCTATCCGGTCTCGATGGTGCGCCTGATCGCGGGTGCCGCTTCGGGCCAGCCCTTCCTCGACCCGGTGAAGGTTGCGGGCACGGCCAAACTCAATGCCGAAGGCACCGATGATTGGGCTGCCGCTGTGCTCACCTTCCCCAACGGCATAGTAGCCGAGGTGAGTTGCGCCATCTTCGTCAACCTCGAGAATGTGCTGCGCATTCACGGTACGCTGGGCCGCATCGAGGTGCCGAATTTCTGGTTCGCCAATGGCGACCGCACCGGCGGCGAGGGCAAGATCGACATCATCCTCAACGACGGCATGCGTGAAACCGTCAGCGTCGGCAAGCACCTGCACCTCTACTCGTTCGAGGCGGATGCTGCCGCCCGCGCCATCTGGGCCGGTCAGCAGCAGATCGCCGCGCCGGGCATGACCTGGGCGGATACGCTCGGTAACCTGCGCGTGCTCGACAAGTGGCGCGCCGATTCCGGCATCGAATTCTCGATCGAGAAGTCGGCGTCCCGCGTCAATACCCTGAGCGGCGGCCCGCTGAAATCGGGCGGCACGGCGATCCCGCGACGCAGCCTTCCCGGCCTCGCGAAGCCGGCATCGGCAGTGGCGCTCGGCTTCGAGGATTTCCGCACCTTCTCGTCCGGCTCCATCCTGCTCGACGCCTTCTATGAAAAGGGCGGCAACGTCTTCGACACCGGCTTCATCTACTCGGGCGGCTATACCGAAAAGCTGCTGGGTGAATGGCACCAGTCGCGCGGTGTGCGCGAGGATATGGTGATCATCGGCAAGGGGGCGCATTCGCCGCTCTGCTATCCGGATGTGATTTCGAAGCAGCTCGACCAGACGCTCAACCGCCTCCAGACCGACTATGTCGATGTGTATTTCATGCACCGCGACAACCCGTCGATCCCGGTGGGTGAGTTCGTTGATGCCATGGACGCCGAAGTAAAGCGCGGCCGCATTCGCGGGATATTCGGTGGCTCCAACTGGTCGCAGGAGCGTATGGACGAGGCGATCGCCTATGCCGACAAGGCGGGCAAGCAGCGGCCGGGCGCGCTGTCGAACAATTTCGCCCTCGCCGAGATGCTCGATCCGATCTGGGCGGGTTGCGTGACGAGTTCCACGCCGAAGTTCAAGCAGTGGCTGATCGATCGGCAGTTCCCGAATTTCAGCTGGTCGAGCCAGGCGCGCGGGTTCTTCACCGATCGTGCCGGACGCGACAAGCGCGACAACGAGGAACTGGTGCGCTGCTGGTACAATGACCAGAACTTCGGTCGGCGTGACCGGGCGGTGGAACTGGCGCAGAAGCTCGGGGCGAACCCGATCCATGTCGCGCTGGCCTATGTCCTGACGCAGCCCTTCCCGTCGGTGCCGCTGATCGGGCCGCGCACACTGGGTGAGCTGGACGACAGCTGCCTCGCCTTCGAGATCAAGCTCACGCCCGAGCAGGTGAAGTGGCTCGAAGGCTGAGCCCTCACGGATTGATGCGAATAAAAGCGCGGGGCCGGGAATAAGTCTCGGCTCCGCGCTGTTGTCTTTTCTGACTGGCACACTGCCGACGATTGATACCGGGCTCATCCGACGTGACCGCATTCCTCGACGAGATGGAAAAGAGCGTGCCAGCGCTGCGCCGCTATGCGCGGGCGCTGACTCGCAACGCCGACCGGGCCGACGATCTCGTGCAGGATTGCCTGGAGCGCGCGATCAGAAAGCGCGCGCTCTGGGCGCCCAGGGGCACGGTAGAGGCCTGGCTGATGAAGATGCTCGTGAACCTCTGGCGGAACGACCTGCGGTCGAACCGGCGGCGGGGCGAACATGTGCATCTGGACGGGCTGCTGGTGGAGCCGGCCGTCGCCGCGCCACAACCGGGTCGCATCGCGCTTGCGGAGATGTCGCGAGCGCTCGACACGCTCCCGGCCGACCAAAGGGAGGCACTGCTGCTGGTGGTGCTGGAAGGCAAGCCATATGGCGAGGCCGCAGAGATATTGTCCATCCCGATCGGAACGCTGATGTCCCGCATTTCCCGCGCGCGCGCTGCGCTGAAGCACTTGACGGGGCAGGGTGACGAGCCGCGACTGAGGTCGGTGAAATGAACAAGAGCCAACCGATCACCGAAGCCGACCTGCATGCCTATGCCGATGGGCACGTGGACGAGATCCGCCGCTCTGACGTGGAGGCCTGGCTCGAGGCGCATCCCGAACGCGCCGCAGAAATTGCCGGCTGGGTGCGCCAGAACGAGGCGATACGGGCGCTCTTCGTCGTCGGCGCCAATGAGCAGCCTCCGACGCGGCTGTCTCCGCACGCCCTTGCGGAGGCGGCGCGGAAGCAGCGCACGGAAACCTGGCCGCGCCTTGCCGCCGCCGCCGTCGTGATCCTCGCGATGGGCGGCACGCTCGGCTGGGTCAGTCACGGGGTGATCTCCCCGGCACCCACTGATGCGGACCTGCTCATCGACGGGGCCGTGGCCGCGCACCAGCTCTTCGTCAAGGAGAAGCGCCACGCCGTGGAAGTGGCAGCGGTCGAGGAAGGTCATCTCGTCTCGTGGCTTTCCGATCGGCTGCAGCGCCCGATTACGCCGCCTGATCTCGCAGCGGACGGCTTCACCCTTGTCGGCGGCCGCCTTCTCCCCTCCTACTACGAGGAGGGAGAGAGCAACGCCGCGGCGCAACTCATGTATGAGAACGCCGCAGCAGAGCGGATAACCGTCTATATCACGGCGGCGCACGAGGGGGATAAGCCCACCTATAGCGCCGTGAAGGAAGGTGGGGTCGATGCATTCTACTGGAGCGACGACCGTATCACCTGCACCGTAGTGGGCACGCTGGCGGACGCCGAAATGAAGGCGGTGGCGAAGAAGATCTACCAGCAGCTGACGCTGAGGCCGGACGGCGAGCCGACACACACGTAGCGGGCGGTGGCACTGCCGGGCTTCGCCACGGGCTGCAAAGCAAAGGGGCTCCCGCTTGGGGAGCCCGCCATGTGCGCCAGATCGGGCCCGGAACACACCGTACCGGAGCCCGCTTGCCCTAGCGGTCAGTTGACCTGCTTGTTTTCGATCGTCTTCGGCGCGGTGGCGATGGGAATCTGCCGGGCCTTCTTCGACTCGGGGATTTCGCGCTTCAGTTCGATATGGAGCAGGCCGTTCTCGAGCGAGGCGCCGGCGACTTCCACATACTCGGCCAACTGGAAGCGCAGCTCGAAGGCGCGCTCGGCAATGCCGCGGTGCAGGAACTCGCGAGCCTTGTCGTCGGTCTCCGACGCCTTCGCGCCCTTCACGACAAGGCCGTTCTCCCGGCTCTCGATGGCAATGTCCCCATCGGCGAAGCCAGCGACGGCGATCGAGATGCGGTAGGCATCATCGCCCGTCTTCTCGATATTGTAGGGCGGATAGGATTTCGCCTCCTGCCCGACGAGGGAATCGAGACGGTTGAACAGCCGGTCGAAGCCGACAGTGGACCGGTAGAACGGGGAAAAATCATAGGTTGCCATCACACATTCTCCTTGAGAAGCAACGTGGTTACGGGTGTCCCGTGACAACTCCCCATTTGGGCGAGCCGCACTCCCGGGTGTCCCGGTCCCCGGTATCTCCGGCGGACAGCCCTGATTTAGGTGTGGGCAAGTGGGTTTCAAGGGGCATAAACCGAGGTGTGTCTTGCACCCGGAGGGTTGAAAATCGAACCGGAAAGCGGACACGCCCGTGCGTCCGGCGGCCATGGGCCCCGGGTTTCGGGCAAGTGGAAAGCGGGCCGGCGAGGCGTTTGCCCCGACGCGGTTAGTCCGCAAATGTGTATGAGGCTCGCGCCTCGCCGGCCGATCAGGATTTTTGGCCTGGCCATCATCGTGCACCCGACGCATCGGACTGCCGCGGCCCAAGGCAGGATTGCTCCCGACATGAGGACGCGCTGACAGCGGGGCCCTTTTGGGGCGCCATGCCGAACGATAGCGGCCAGAAAGGAGACGACTCCCCTTCCGCCCGATCTCCCCCCGCCGGACCGTTCGTCGCGACCCCGCTTCCCGCACGGTGAGATGAGGAGAATATACGGCAGGTTTTGGGGACGGGGATAAGTTTGGGGATGCCCCTTTTTCGAGCTCACCCTGAGCCTGCACCGGACAGCAGGTCTCGCGAATGCACCCACGTGCTTTGTCGTTCAACGTGCTGACGATGAGGAAGCTCAGCTTGAGGGCTTGGTGCGCCCGGACCTTGCGCCGCATGGCTCGTGATCGGCAGGCTCCCCGCGAGGACGCTCAGGAGGAGGAAGCCCAGGATCAGGTCGTCAGGCGACTGCCGCGGCCAGCTTGGTGCCGGGGCGATATGTCCGGATGGCCTGCTTGCCAGTCGCGTATCGCTCCCTTGGCCGTCTTGGCTCGAACAGCCTCGCCATGGCTTTGAGTGTGGCGTGTGGCGTGGTCGCCGCGCTCACGGGGACTACTCCGTCCGCTGCCCTCGGTTTGCAGCCGCAGCGTCATGCCGCCGGAGCTATACGGGTTTTGGTCAACCGCCAAGGCAATGGCCCGGCCGGACCAGCATCAGAACTTGAAGCGGACGCCCGCCGTAACGGCGTTGGACCCATCAAAATTCATGATCAGGCCCAAGCCGCCCGACCGGTGCTGAATGCGGGCGAAATACTCGACATTTGGGGTGTCGAGCGCGTGGAGGGACACTTCGGGTGCCATGTAGACCAGCATACCGACCGGCTTTGGCGCTGTCTCTGCACGCTCCGCCTCGATGCCAATCGGCGCCGAGACGAAGCTGAGGCCGAGTGTAAGAGAGGGCGCAATATGCCAGTTGTCGAGAACCGTCCAGCCGTCGAGCCGCGCCACGCCACCGCCCCAGATTTCGCCGGACGACTGGCTGGTGCCGTCGGCGCCGACGCGCAGCCCCAGGCCAGTTTCGATGCCATAGCTGACGCCGTAATCGGTATGGGCGAGGAACTTCTGATACCCGGCGCCGAGGAAGTAATTGCCTTCGTAGGGGACGCCGACCGGCCAGAAGCTGTCCCAGAACCAGTTCGAGTGGAAGCGGCCGCCGAAAAAGAAGACGTTCTCGTCGAGTGCTGACTGAGACCACTGAGGCCCGCTGAGCGGCGCTGCAGGCGAAGTTGCGCCAGCGCCGGGTGCGTCAGCCGCCAAAGCCTGCCCGGCGATCGCGACGGACGAAACCAAGGATATGAGGGCAAAGGGCCAGGCAATCGGGAAACGCATGTTGTGTCTCTTCGCTGCGGACCAGACTAAGCCCACATCGTGCAGAGAAAGTTACAACAGGCAAAGCCTGTCAACTCGTCCAAAATGCAGTGCTGATCTGCATCGGCCGGTCGGAACCAGGTTGCCGTCTCCGCGCTGCGCCGAACCTGAACGCTTCCTGAACAGGTTCATCAAGTCAGGTTCAGCCGCGCCCGTTTAGCTGTGGTGCCTGTGCCGACTGTCTGCTGCAGGACGCACATCGGACGCGCCGCCTTCACCCGCCCCCCGCAAGGCGGACGTCGCAGAAAAGCCAGTGTCCTTCGGGGCGCTGGCTTTTCTGTTATTGAACGATGCCAGCAGGCATGTCGGTGATGGCTCCGTGCCGGCGGCTGGGCTATGCCTCGCTCAACCCAGCATCAGGCCAGCAGTATTGGAATCATCGCCATGAACGCCATCGTGGACCCGGACGGCCCGAAACTCGCCGTCGTGGCATCGAACCCGGTGCCGCAGGGCGCGCGCGTCAGCTGGCTGAAGACGCCGGACAATGTGCGCCTGCGCTATGCGACCTTTCCCAAAGGACCTGGCCCCGCGCGCGGCACCGTCTGCCTCGTCCATGGGCGGACCGAGTTCATCGAGAAATACTTCGAGACCATAGCCGACCTGCAAGCCCGCGGGTTTGCCGTGGCGACGTTCGATTGGCGCGGGCAGGGGGCGAGCGACCGGCTTATCCGCAACCGCGCGCTTGGCCATGTTCGGCACTACGACGATTATGTCGCAGACCTGATGCTGTTCCACCGCGAAGTGCTGCTGCCGGATTGCCCCGGGCCCTATCACCTTGTCGGGCATTCGATGAGCGGGCTGGTCTGCCTCGAGGTGGGACGGCGGGACCGCATGATGTTCGAGCGGATCTTTCTGTCCGCGCCGATGCTGGGGCTCGACAACCAGCCGCTCGATACGATTGGCATGGCAAGGGTAGCGAAGGCCTTGACTGCCATAGGGCTCGGAAGGTTGCCGGTCGGACGCAAGTCGGACGGGGAGCAGAGCGTAGATGGATTTGCCGGCAACCCGCTGACATCCGATCTGGCGCGCTATACCCGCAACCTCGATGTGCTGAAGGCCGCGCCGGAACTGGCGGTTGGGAACCCGACCATCGGTTGGGTGGCGGCGGCCTACCAGGCCATGGCCCGCTCGCTGGAGGATTCCTTCCCCACCGAGGTGAAGATACCGGTGCTGATGCTGGCGGCGGCCCGCGACGAAATCGTCTCGATTCGCGCCACCGAAACGCTGGGCCTGCGCATGCGGACGGGGCGCCACCTGATTGTTCCGGGGGCACGCCATGAGCTGTTCATGGAATCGGACGCTATCCGCGGGCAGGTGCTGGCCGCGTTCGACGCTTTCGTGACGGAGGCGAGCCTCGCGTGAGCGCTCTGGTTGTTTGCGGCTCCACCTGAAACGCTGCAGTGATCGAGGTGGTTGTTGCGTGACGCTTCGGGCATCGGAAGGCCGCGACCAACCCGATGCGGGCGCGGAAGATCATTTCACGTTTTGGTTGAAACACCGAAACGATCTAACTCTTTGTTTTGTCGCGCTTTCGAACCGGAAAAGTCATGCAACTTTTCCTGAAAGCGCTTTAGCTGTTAAGCATATCCAGGGCTGCCCGATGCAGTTCCGGCGTCGCGGCAGCCAGGCAATTGCCACCCTTTTCCGCTCGATCGCCGTCCCAGGTGGTAACGACGCCCCCGGCATTCTGGATGAGGGGGATAAGCGGCGCAATATCGACATCCTTGAGGCCGGCCTCGCAGACCAGGTCGATATGCCCGGCGGCAAGCAACGCATAGCCATAGCAATCGAGCCCGTAGCGGGTTGTGAGGACAGAGCGGCGCAGCCTCGTCCAGGCGTCCACCGTGCCCGTGACCTCGAAGATATCGGGCGATGTCGCGGTCGCCTTGGCGCGGGACAGTTCGGTGACTGACGAGGTGCGCAGCGATGCGCGTTCTGTGCCACGATGATAATGCGCCTCGCCCGGCAGCGACATGTAGATTTCGCCGGTGAAGGGCTGCGCCATCAGCCCGGCGACGGCCTCGCCATCGACCAGCAGCCCGATCAGCGTGCCCCAGACCGGTACGCCTGTGATGAAGGCGCGCGTACCATCGATCGGGTCGATGATCCACGAGAAGCGTCCGAGGCTGGATTTGGCGTCCCACTCCTCGCCGATGATGCCATGCTCGGGGAAACGCGCGCCGATCAGCTCGCGGATGGCGAGCTCAGCCTCGCGGTCGGCAGCGGTGACGGGATCGAAGCCGATGGCTTCCTTGTTGTCGACGACGAGCGCGGTGCGAAACCGCGGCAGCGACTTGGTGGCGGCGATCTCCGCCGCATCAAGCAGGGTCTGGCGCACGAGATCGGGCGGAAGGCCGGCGAGTGTTCTGGTCATGCTGGGTCCGGGCGATTGCGGGTGGCTTGGGGGCACGGTGTAGAGCAATTGCTGCGACGTGCAACTGGGGGGTGATGATTCATTTCTGCAACAGATGCGGACAAGAATTCCCCACTTCCAGGCCTGGCCGTTGCTTGTCGAGGCAAATCAGTTCACGCCGGTAATTGCATGATGGATGCGCGGCGGAAGACCTTTCGTCGATCTGGACGGTCTTCGGCAGCCATCGTTTCCTCCCTTGACTGGGCCGCTTCGGCGGCCCGATTTTTGTGTGGCGCAGCCAAGAGGCGGCCGCCTTATTCGGCGGCGCGCCGGCTGGCAGGAGGGACAAGCCCGATCGCCATGGGGTCGATCCCCGCCAGAGTCAGCACCAGCCGCTCGATGACCTGCCGCGTGGCGGCAAAGCCGCCGCTTCGCTCGAGGGTGACCTCGTTCATGTACAGATGCCGGCTGATCTCGATCTGCAAGGCATGGATGCCGTGCGTTGGCCGCCCATAGGTGCGGGTGGAAAACCCGCCCGCATAGGGCCGGTTGCGGATGACCCGCAGGCCTGAGGCCGCGAACACGGTTTCGACAAGGTCGATGAGCCCCGGTGCACAGCTGCTGCCGTAACGGTCGCCGAGCACGATATCCGGACCGAGCCGGTCACCGGCGCGGGCAAGCCGCGGCATGGAGTGGCAATCGATGAGCACGGCGGTGCCGAAGCTCGAGTAGGTTTCGCTCAAGAGCCGCTGCAGCGCGGCGTGGTAGGGCTGATAGATGCCCTCGACCCGCATCCGCGCATCCTCGAGGGTGAGCTTGTCGCGATAGATCGGCTTGTTCTCGGCGACAACGCGCGGAATGGTGCCGAGCCCCGAGGCAATGCGCGGGCTGGTGGTATTGAACCGCTCGGACAGCGGCTCGATGAACATCTGCGGATCGAGCTCCCAGGGCTCGCGGTTGACATCGAGATAGGCCCTGGGGAAATGCGCGCGCAGCAGCGGAGCACCCAGATGCGGCGCCCGCGCGAACAGCTCGTCGACATAGGCGTCTTCGGATTGCCGGATGGAGAGGTGATCAAGCCGCGCCATGCGCAGGAACCGCTCGGGATAATCGCGCCCCGAATGGGCCGAGTTGAACACCAGCGGTGTCGTGAGGCGCCTCGGCCGCACGGTTTCGAACGCAGGTCTGTCCAGATAGTCGGACTGCACGTCCCTCTCCCTTGACGCGCTCGCGTCAGACGAATCGAATGTGACGCTTTGGCTGCCTCTTGTCCATAACGGCTCGTTTCCCGATGCTGTTCACCTAAAGCGCGAAACTGCTGTGCAAGCGGGTTTCCCGCCGCGCAAAACTCCATTATGCCTCAAGGGCCGAGAACGGACGTGGGGACCCCAGGATGGTGGCGATGAAGCGTATTCTGCTGGCTGAAGACGACAACGACATGCGGCAGTTCTTGACGCGGGCATTGAAGAATGCCGGCTATGACGTGGTGAGCTTCGACAACGGCCGCTCGGCCTATGAGCGCCTGCGGGAGGAGCCGTTCGCGCTGCTCTTGAGCGATATCGTCATGCCCGAAATGGATGGCATCGAGCTGGCGCGGCGCGCCACCGAGCTCGATCCCGATCTCAAGGTGATGTTCATCACCGGCTTTGCCGCGGTGGCGCTCAACCCCGACTCCGAAGCGCCCAAGGATGCCGCGGTGCTGTCCAAGCCGTTCCACCTGCGCGATCTGGTGAGCGAAGTGGAGCGGCTGCTCGCGGCCTGAGAACAATCGGTTTTCACCACTTGACCCGTCGCGCGGTCTGTGGTGTATCCCGCCGCACCGACGGGCGATGCCCGACGGTACCGATGCGATGGGTGTATAGCTCAGCGGGAGAGCACTACCTTGACATGGTAGGGGTCACAGGTTCAATCCCTGTTACACCCACCATCGCTTCGACAACGCCCTGATTCTAAAGGGAATTCAGGCGGTTACCTTCCGGCAGTCCCGTGCCGGAGGCTGTGGAATGGGTGCGTAGCTCAGCGGGAGAGCATCGCCTTCACACGGCGGGGGTCACAGGTTCAATCCCTGTCGCACCCACCATTCCCCCCTCTGTTTGCTTGTGACGATCGCCGCACGGCCCTGGGCTGTGCAGAGTGCTTTCTGGCGGCCGGGTCGCGCTGCCGGGCGGTGCCCTGTCGCGGCGCGAAGCCCTGGTCCATTGGAGCAGCGCGCACCCACCGCCGCTCCGGGGCCGCCCCGATGGGGTACGCCCGCGGGGTTTCGTCGCTTGCAGACCCGACGCGCGGCCATGGCCGCCCCGGTGTGGCAGGAACACCACAGAAATCGGTGGACGGGCCTTGCCCAACCTGCCGGAAATATGGCAATACTTAGGGCGAGTTGTGGTCCACACAGGGCTTTTTGTGTGGGAGCGGCTCAAGAGGGTCTTTGCGGGCGCCAAAGGGGGCAAGCGTTAAGACACTGAAATAACTGGTGAATTGGGAAGTTCCTGTTCACATTCCAAGGGTGCGTTGCGGGACTGCGCGGCGTGTCAACGGGTGGTTTTTGCCTTTCGTCGGCTGGCAAGTGCTAGCGGGACGTGGAGGCTATGTGTATTTTTGCTTCCGACCTTTCAGGATAAGGAGGCACTCCATGAGCCGCATTGCTCGGAACCACATTGGCCTTGCCGGTAGCACCCAGACCCGCAGCGCTCGGAACCATACGGCTACAGGCCGCGACGCTCTGGCCCGTTTTGGGCTGGCCCGCCCGGCGCTGTTCGCCGCCACCGCCGTTGTCGCCCTTGCTGCGTCCGGCGCAGCCAGCGCCGCTGATCTCATCGTGAACGAGGCCCCGATGGCGGGCTATGTCGAGGCTCCGGCCAAAGGCAACTGGGACGGTGTCTATCTTGGCGTGTTCGGTGGCTATGCCGCCGGCACGGCCGTGAACGACGACGATACCGTGGTGCTGAACGGCTCCGGCTATGACGGCGACGTCAGCGGCTGGCTGCTCGGCGTGCAGGCCGGCGCGAACATGACACTTGGTGGCGGCGTTGTCGCCGGCGTGGTGGGCGATGTCGCCTGGTCGAACCTGGAACTCGATACCGACGTGACCGGCCTCTCCGCCGATGTCGATTGGCAGGGCTCGCTGCGTGGCAAGCTCGGCCTCGATGCCGGCGTGTTCATGCCCTACCTGACCGCCGGTCTTGCCGTGGCGAACACCAATATCGACACAGGCGCGTTCTCCGACAGCAACACCCATGTGGGCTGGACGGCCGGTGCCGGCGTGTCGATTGCGGCGACCGAGACCATGACCATCGACCTCGAATACCGCTATTCGGATTTCGGCTCGGCCGACTACGATCTGGGTGGCAGTAGTGCAACCCCGGTCAGCCTGACCTCGAACGCCATCATGGTCGGCCTGAACTGGAAGCTCTGAGCGTCTCCGACGCGCGGGCTTGATGCGATCCCGTCCGGGCCACCGGGCGGGATTTTTGTTGCGCGCGGTGGCGCGACGGCCAACCCGACCGGCCGAAATCAAAAGATGAACGGCTGTTCTCGTATTCTGCGTTGTCACAATTGCCACCTGCCTGTTTCGATGTCCCATTATCGCATGGTTCGGACGGGCGGGGATTGATGCAAAACCCTGAAGCGCCAGAGGGATTTAGCCCGATGACCCTGCGAGCGGGCGGGCTGGATGGGCAGGGCGCGCGGCCGCCGCACCGATGGTGACATCGGCGGCAAGCGGACGGAAATGCCCGGTTTGAGGCGCGATCTGGGCAGGAAAACCCGCCCACTACACAATGATGAACAGATTCTGAACGGCAGTCGTGCGGGTGGTGACGTTGTCATCCTGCGGGAGACGGGCGCGTGGATCCGGTGGGGAGATTGGGTGTGGGGCGCTGCGGAAACCGGAGCGACCCGGTGGAAGTGAAGAAATTCTGCCCCACACGCGATGTCATGCCGGCGGAGGCCGGCACCCAGCTTGCGATGCTTCCGCAGCCGCCAGGTGTTGGTTGTGGCATTCGAGGATGGACCCCTAGCCATTCGAGCCTTCTGCGGGGAATCGGTCCACTGGACCGATTCCTGATCCTTCGAAGTCTCATGGCCTTCTCGCCTCGCAAAGCCCCACTGGGGCTTTGCGTTCGGCGATGCCGAACCGGCGTCGAAGTGCCGGGGTGACCCGGTGGATGGCGGCCCCCACTAACGCCCGCATAACGCTCGGCTTCTGCGCAGAGTTTACCTAAGCGCGGCAAGTCCATAGTGTCGGCGGCCAGTGGTGCCGGTATTGATTTGCGCCGGCGCCGGCTTTTTTGGGGGCGCGCTGCCGGGATGACGTTCGGCGCGGACGGGCGCGCGGGGCATTGTATTTTGAGCAAGCAACTCGTTCAGGACTATTTCAATGAAATCGACCGGCTGAAGAAATTCTCCGGCAGCGTCACCGAGGGCGTGATCTCGGAGGCCTTCAAGGATTTGCTGAAGGCCTGGTCGCGCCAGAAAAACCTGCAGTTCCTTGCGCAGTACGAATTCGAGTCGCCGCAGAAGAACCGCATCCGCCCGGATGGCACGATCCTGCACGATCTACGCGTGCCGCTCGGCTATTGGGAGGCGAAGGACGAGGCCGACGACCTTGATGTCGAGATCGAGAAGAAGCTGAAGAAGGGCTACCCGCAGGACAACATCATCTTCGAGGATAGCCGCGAGGCGGTGCTGATCCAGAACCGCGCCGAGGTGATGCGCTGCCGCATGACCGACGGCGACGAACTGCTGCGGCTCCTCAAGCTGTTCTTCGAGTACGAACGGCAGGAAATTGCCGAGTTCCGCAAGGCGGTCGCGCAGTTCAAGACCGACCTGCCGGCAGTGCTCGACGCACTGCGCGACAAGATCGGCGCGGCCTATGCCGATAACGCCGCGTTCAAGGCGGCAGCCGACCGCTTCCTCGCCCACGCCAAGGACACGATCAACCCCACCCTCGGCGAGGCCGATGTGCGGGAGATGCTGATCCAGCACATCCTGACCGAGGAAATCTTCAGCCAGGTGTTCGACGATCCGGAATTTCACCGGAAGAACAACATCGCCCACGAGCTCTATGTGCTCGAGGAGACGTTCTTCACCGGTGCCACGCGGCGCGACACGCTGAACGCGCTGCGCCCCTATTACGCCACCATCAAATCGACGGCGCAGTTGATCACGCGGCACGCCGAAAAGCAGAGCTTCCTCAAGGTCATCTACGAAAATTTCTACAAGGTCTACGACAAGAAGAAGGCCGACACGCTGGGCGTGGTCTACACGCCCAACGAGATCGTGAAATTCATGATCGATGGGGCCGACTGGCTGACGCAGAAGCATTTCGGCAAGGCGCTGATCGACGAGGGCGTCGAAATCCTCGATCCGGCGACCGGCACGGGCACCTTCATCTGCGAGCTGCTCGAACATTTCCGCGGCCAGCCGGAAAAGATGAAGCGGAAATACAAGGAGGAGCTGCACGCCAACGAGGTGGCGATCCTGCCCTATTATGTGGCCAACCTCAACATCGAGGCGACCTATGCCGCGATCACCGGGCAATATGCCGAGTTCCCCAACCTGTGCTTCGTGGACACGCTGGATAATGTCGGCGGGCTCGGCATCAGGCGCGGCCACCAGCACGATCTGTTTGCCGGGCTATCCGACGAGAATATCGAGCGCGTGAAGCGGCAGAACCGCCGCAAGATCTCGGTGATCATCGGCAACCCGCCCTATAATGCCAACCAGCAGAACGAGAACGACAACAACAAGAACCGCACCTATCCGCATATCGATGCGGCGATCAAATCGACCTATATCGCCCAGAGCACGGCGCAGAAGACCAAGGTGTACGACATGTATGCCCGGTTTTTCCGCTGGGCGAGCGACAGGCTGGGTGATGAGGGGGTGCTGGCGTTTGTGACCAATCGCAGCTTCATCGACAGCCGGACATTCGACGGGTTTCGCAAGGTGGTCGCGGAGGACTTTGCGGACATTTACGTGGTGGATTTAGGCGGGGACGTGCGGTCCAACCCCAAGCTGTCCGGCACCAAGCATAATGTCTTCGGTATTCAGACCGGCGTGGCGATCTCATTTCTCGTCAAGAAAGGAAAAAGGGCCGGCGGCCGCATCTACTATGCCCGCAGGCCGGAGTTCGACACCGCAGACGATAAGCTCAGCTTTCTAGGGTTGAACCACGTGGAAGCCGTCGCCTTCGAAAGAATTGAGCCGGACATCAACTCAAACTGGGTTAACCTTACCAGAAATGACTGGGACACCTTCGCTCCAATGGCGGACAAGCAAACCAAGTCAGCAAAATCGAAGTCGAAGGAACGCGCCATTTTCCGTACCTTCGTCAGTGGCATTAAAACCAATCGAGATGAATGGGTGTATGACTTTGCTTCTGACGCACTTCGTCAGAAGTTGATGTAATTTTCCAGCGTCTACAACGCAGATATAGAAAAAGAAAAACGCGAATACCCGACGACGATTAAATGGAGCCGAGATCTTAAAAAGAAGACAAATAGGCTCAACCCTGGCAGCATCAACATCACTCGGAGCGAGTTTCGTCCCTTCGTCAAAAAGGAATATGCCACATCCAAGGTTATGAGTGACATACTAACTGCATTGGTATTCTCTCAGTTCGGTCGTGATTTAGAAAATAAGAACCCAACCATTCCGTTCTTGTCCAGATATTCAGACAATCCGCTTGCGGTATTGGCAACAAATCGGCCTTTCGACTATTGTTATCTCAAGAATGGCAACGGGGGGACGGAGTCGGTCAGTCGATACGTGTTCGACGAAGCGGCTATCCCCATCGATAACATCACCGATTGGGGTCTGAAGCAGTTCCAAAAGGCGTATGGGGTCAATGGCGTGCTCGACCCGTCGCGGGGCACGGTCGGGGCTGCGGAAGTGCCGGCTGGCACGGACCTGCCTTTTCCCTTTGCGGGAGAAGGTGGATCGGCGCGCAGCGCAGAGACGGATGAGAGGTCAGAGACTGGGGGCAGCAACCCCTCATCCGCCCTTCGCGCACCTTCCCCCGCAAGGGGAGCAGGGGAGCCGGTGGCCGGGGCACCCGCAAGAGCAGAAGGCAGGAAGGCCACGCGGCAGCTGAGCAAGGACGATATCTTCCACTATGTCTATGCCGTGCTGCATGACCCGATCTATCGCGAGACCTATGCGCTGAACCTCAAACGCGAGTTTCCGCGCATTCCATTCTACCCGGATTTCTGGAAATGGGCGGGCTGGGGCGAAGAGCTGATGGCGCTGCATATCGGCTACGAGAGTGTCGAGCCTTGGCCGATTACCCGCAACGAGGCCGAGGACACGCGCGCCCGCGCGGCGGGTCTTTCGCCCAAGGTGGTGCTGAAGGCGAATACCGAGGCCGGCAGCATCAGGCTCGACAGCGAAACCGAACTCACCGGCATTCCGCCCGAGGCCTTCACCTACCGGCTCGGCAACCGATCCGGGCTCGAGTGGATACTCGACCAGCACAAGGAAAAGACGCCGAAGGACCCCACGATCCGCGAGAAGTTCAACACCTACCGCTTCGCCGACTACAAGGAGAAGGTGGTGGACCTGATCGCGCGGGTGACGCGGGTGAGCGTCGAGACGGTGGCGATCACCGAGGCGATGAAGCGCACTCGCCGGTGACCGCCGCCGATGTGCCGCTGCTCGACGACAAGGAGCGCGCCATCCACGAAGCGGGGCTCGTCTCTGTGCTGAAGGAACTGCATGACGAGATCGACCGCGCCGTGTTCGAGGCCTATGGCTGGGCCGACCTGATCCCCCATCTTGTCGGCAAGCCGGGCGCGACGACGCCGAGCCCGCATAAATCCGAAGCGCAGGAGCGGGCGGAGGAGGAGCTGCTGACGCGCCTCGTGGCGCTCAATCGCGAACGGGCGGAGGAGGAGGCGCGCGGCCTCGTCCGCTGGCTCAGGCCCGAATACCAGATCCCCCGGCTGCAAAAATCCGTGGCGCTGCCCTCGGGCGCGCAGATCGAGGCCGATATCGTCGTGCCCGACGGCGCGGGCCGGCCGAAATGGCCAACAGATCCGTTCCAGCAGATCCGCGATCTGCGCGAGCTGCTGGCGCGCGCGCCGGCGCCGCTCACGCCCGACCTGCTCGCCACCGCCTTCGATGGCCGCCTCACCGACAAGCGCCGCGCCCGCGTAAGCCAAGTGCTCGAAACGCTGGTGGTGACCGGCGCCGCGCGGACAGGCAAGCTCGAGGGCGAAACGCGGTATTTCGTGCCGCGATAGGGGGGATGGGGCAGGCGGGCCCTCTCCCTCGTGAGGCAGCCCGAAGGGCGGGTGGGGGGTGCACCTTGCGCTGAATTGTACAAGGCCGTGAAAGGTTTAGCGCAAGCGGCCCCCCTCACCCGGCGCTACGCGCCACCCTCTCCCGTAAACGGGAGAGGGATTCCCGACTGAGGGATTTGCGCCGACTGCGGGAGAGGGAACGCCGACTGAGGGATCGGGCCTCGCACCCCAATTCCATATGGAAACTTTATGCCCCCAGGGCGCAGAGGCTTGCTGTTGCAACCTGCCGGGCTCAAGTCATGTCTTCCGCTTCGTCCTCAAATGCCGCGCCTGCCGCGCCGGCCGATGGTTCTGCCGCCGCACCGCGCGAGGGCGCCCATGGCAAGCGCCTGCCGCTCCTGGTGCTCGGCGCGCTCGGCGTCGTGTATGGCGATATCGGCACGAGCCCGATCTATGCGTTTCGCTCGGGCATCGCGGCGCTGGGCGGCGGCGCGCCGATGGCCGAGGATGTGCTGGGGCTCTTGTCGCTGATCGCCTGGTCGCTGACGCTGGTGGTGTCGGTGAAATATGTGATCTTCGTCATGCGCGCCGACAATGATGGCGAGGGCGGGGTGCTCGCGCTCACCACGCTGGCGCGCAGCGCGCTGAAAGGCCGGCCGGCCTGGGTGCTGGGTTTGGGCATACTCGGCTCGGGGCTGTTTTTCGGCGATTCGATGATCACGCCCGCGATCTCGGTGCTCTCGGCCATCGAGGGGCTGGAAACGGTGGCGCCGGGCCTCGAGCCCGTGGTGGTGCCGCTGACGGTGATCATCCTCATCGCGCTGTTCGCGGTGCAGCGCTTCGGCACGGCGAAGGTCTCGAATATATTCGGGCCGGTGGTGATCGCCTGGTTCCTGATGCTGGGCACGTCCGGCCTCATCGCCATTGCGCACAGCCCCGGCGTGCTCGCGGCGCTGAACCCGATCCACGCCATCACCTTCCTGATCCACCATTGGGCGATTGCCGGAGTGATCGTCGGCGCGGTGTTTCTGGCGGTGACGGGCGCCGAAGCGCTCTACGCCGATATGGGGCATTTCGGGCGGAAGCCGATTGCGATCGCGTGGTTCGCGCTGGTGTTCCCCTGCCTGCTGCTCAACTATTTCGGGCAGGGCGCGTTCATTCTCTCCGGTCCGGCCAACGCGGCGAGCGACCCGTTCTTCCTGATGTTTCCGGATTGGGCCCGGTTGCCGGCGATTGCGCTCACCACGGCGGCGACGGTGATCGCCAGCCAGGCGGTGATCTCGGGCGCCTATTCCATGGCGCAGCAGGCCATGGCGCTCGGCCTGATCCCCCGGATGCGGCTGCTGCACACCTCGGAGACGGAATCGGGGCAGATCTACATGCCGCAGGTCAACATGCTGCTGCTCATCGGCGTGCTGGCGCTGGTGGTGGGCTTCGGCAGTTCCTCGGCGCTGTCCTCGGCCTATGGCATCGCGGTATCTGGCGTGATGCTCGTCACCTCGGTGTGCATAGCGCTGGTGATGTGGAAGGTGTGGAAATGGCACCCGGCTCTGGTGGCACTGGCCATGGCGCCGCTGCTGCTGCTCGATATCGGGTTTTTTGCCGCCAATGTCGGCAAGATCCACGATGGCGGGTGGTTCCCGGCCAGCGTCGCGGTACTGCTGGCGGTGGTGATGGCGATCTGGATCGCCGGGCGCCGGCGGCTTGTGGCCAAGGCCGAACGCGACGCCATTCCGCTCGGGCAGCTGATCGACAGCCTTGCGCGGCGGGATCTGCCGGTGGTGCCGGGCACGGCGGTGTTTCTCGCCAGCGGCGGCGAAGGTGCGCCGATGGCGCTGCTGCACAGCCTCAAGCACTACAAGGTGCTGCACGAGCACAATGTCATCCTGACGGTCGTAACCGCAGATGCGCCCTTCGTGGCGGATGCGACGCGCGCCGAGGTCACCGTGCTGACCCCGCGCTTCACGCGCGTCGTGCTGCGCTTCGGCTATATGGAAACGCCCAATGTGCCGCGTGCGCTCAACGGGCGGCTGGGCTGGACCGCCGACATCATGTCCACCTCGTATTTTGTCTCGCGGCGCGCGCTGAAGCCGTCGCGGCAGGGCGGACCGGGCAAGTGGATCGGGCAGGCCTTCATCTGGCTCAGCCGCAACGCTTCGGACGCGACGGAATATTTCCGCATTCCCACCGGACGGGTGGTGGAAATCGGCACGCAGGTCGTACTCTAGCCCCAAAGAGCAGAGGCCCGGGCAAGGGCGGTACGACAATGACGGATGCATCGGGACTGATCGACAAGGCAGAGACGCGGGATCCGCGTCTCCTATGGGCGGCGCGCTGGCTGTTGCCGCCCGCAGCCATCGCGGCGATCACGGCGGCCGGCCTCAGCGCGCCGGACCTGGTGGGGGTGACGAGCCTCCCCATGCTCTATCTGGCGGCCGTTGTCGCCTCGGCGCTCATGGGCGGACGCGTCGCGGCGATCCTTGCGGCGGTGCTCGCCTTCCTCGCTTATGATCTCTGCTTCATCGAGCCGCGCGGCACGCTGACGATCCAGCATCGCGAGGAGCTGGTGACGCTGGTCACCCTGGTGGTGGTCGCCCTGCTCACCGGTGCGCTGGCGGCGGGGCGAACGCATGCCCTCGGCATCGCGCGGCGAAAGGCGCATCTGGCGCAGGCGCTGCTCGATGTGTCGGCGGGGCTGGCGCGGGCCACCGGCCCAGAGGCTGTGTGCGAGACGCTGGCGGCCGAAATGGCGCGGGCGCTGGGCGGGCGGGTGCTGGTGCTGCTGCCGGGGGCTGGCGATGATCTGGCGCTGGCCGCATCCCTGCCGCAGGTCAAGGTGCTTGTGGCGCGGGACAGGGCGGCGGCGGAACTGGTCGCGCGGCAGCGGCAGCCGGCCGGCCTCGGCACCGCGCGGGTGGGCGATGCGGGGCACCGGTTCCTGCCGGTGCTGGTCAACCAGCGGCTGCTCGCCGTGGTGGGGCTGTCCTTGCCCCCCGAGCATAAGGAGGGGCAGGCACTGCTCGGCGGCATGCTCGAGCAGGCGGCACTGGCGCTCGACCGGGCGCAGCGGGCGCGCGAGAACCTCGCGGCCGGGCTGACGCGCGAAACCGAGCGGCTGCAGGCCACGCTGCTCTCGTCGCTGTCGCATGACCTCAGGACGCCGCTCGCGGCTGTGGTCGGGGCCGCGTCGAGCCTCAGGGCTCTGGGCGATGGCATGGACCAGGCGACGCGGCTCGACCTGCTGACGCTGATCGAGGAAGAAGGCGAGCGGCTCAATCGGCTGATCGGCAACCTGTTCGACATGACGCGCATCGAGGCCGGACGGCTGGCCGTGCGGCGCGATGCCATCGATGCCGGCGAGGTGCTGGGGCAGGCCCTGGCGCGGCTGCGACGCATCGATTCGAGCTTCCGGGTGGACCTGCACGCGGAGCCCGACCTGCCCGCAGCGAGCGGCGATGCCGTGCTGCTCGAACAGGTGCTGGTCAATGTGCTCGACAATGCGCGCAAATATGCCGGCGCCCCGGAGCCGGTGGATATCTATCTGCGCAGCGAGGGGGAATGGGTGGTGATCGCCATTACCGACCATGGCGGCGGCATTCCGCCCGGCGAACTCGACCGGATCTTCGAAAAATTCTACCGCGCCGGCGGGGCGGATGGCCGCGCGCCGGGCACAGGGCTCGGCCTGCCGATCGCGCGGGGCTTCCTCAAGGCCATGGGCGGCACCATCCGCGCCGAAAGTCCGGCGCAGCGGCGGGGCGGAACGCGCTTCACCATAAGGCTCGCGCGACGCGGAGGGGTACAATGAGCGGACAGCGTATCCTCGTTGTCGACGACGAGCCGCAGATCCACCGCTTCCTCAAGCCGGCGCTCGAGGTATCGGGCTACCAGGTCTTGCGCGCCATGACGGGCGCCGAAGCGCAGGCGCTCGCCGCCTCGCATCGGCCCGATCTCGTCATCCTCGATCTGGGCCTGCCCGATTGCGACGGCAAGGCGGTGATCGCGCCCCTGAAGGCCATCCGCGACGTGCCGGTGATCGTGCTTTCTGCGCGCGATCAGGAGCCCGAAAAGGTGGCGGCGCTCGACCATGGCGCCGACGACTATGTGGAAAAGCCCTTCGGCATCGCCGAGCTTCTGGCCCGCATCCGTACGGCCTTGCGCCGCGCCGCGCCGCCGCCGGGGACACGGCCCATGGTGTTCGGCCCGGTCAGCATCGACACGGTGCATAGGGTGGTGCAGCGCGAGGGGCAGGAGGTGCATCTCACCCCCAAGGAATATGACCTGCTGCTGCTGCTGGCGCGCCGTCCGGGCGGCGTGGTGACGCACCGGCAATTGCTGACCGAGGTCTGGGGCCCGGCGCATCGCGATGACGTGCAATATCTGCGCGTCGCCATCGGCCATCTGCGAGGAAAGCTTGAGGCGGACCCTGCCGAGCCGCGGTTGATCCTCACCGAGCCGGCCATCGGCTACCGCTTCGCGGCGGAGTAGGGCATCGGCCCGCGGCGGAAATCCGCGTCCGGCGCAGGGGTTAACCATGTCTTTCAATCGAATTTTACCGGTTTGCGGGGTAATTCGTTCACCAAAGCGGCCCTGTCGGCCGGACCTGTGCATGGAGTTAGAGATGAGTATCCGCGTTCTCGCCGCCGCCTTCGCCGGTATCGCCGCGCTGGGCATGGTCTCGGCCGCTTCGGCAGCCGACCTGCTGATCAACAATGGCCCCACTTATGATTCTGTCAGCCCGGCCGGCGCCTGGGACGGCCTCTGGCTCGGCGCCTTTGGCGGTTTCGGCTGGGGCACCGTCCACGACACGAACGACGCGATGCTGCCCACACAAACCGATTTCGACGCCGATGGCTGGCTCCTGGGCGTTAACGCCACCGCCAATTTCAGCCTCGGCAACGGCATCGTGCTCGGCGCCATCACCGACGTGGCCTGGTCGAATATCTCGGGCGAAGTCACCGACCATTCCTACAGCGTCGACTGGCAGGCCTCGGCCCGCGCCAAGGTCGGCTACGACGCCGGAACGTTCCTGCCCTATCTCACCGCAGGTCTCGCCGTGGCCGGAGCCACGTTCGACGAGGACGGCGCCGAGGACAGCCAGATGCATGTCGGCTGGACGGCAGGCGCCGGTGTCGATGTGGCGCTGACCGAGTCGATCAACCTCACCGCCGAATACCGCTATTCGGACTACGGTACCTCTGACTACGATCTGTCGAAGGACACAACGCTGGGGCTTTCGACCAGCACCGTCACAGCTGGCGTCAGCTTCAAGTTCTGACGCCGTCGACCGGGACTGCCAGTCAGTGGGCCGTCCGGCTTTTGCCGGGCGGCCCTCGGCTTTTGCCGGGGCCGGGACAGCGGGGGCTGGCCCCGACCAGGTTGCATTTCATATGGACAAGCCGGCAAATCAGGCGCAGCATCCCCCTATCGTCAACAAGCTCAAGGAGGTGATCCAATGTCTCACAAGAAGTCGCGGATTTCCAATGGTCTTGGAGCTTCCGGCAGGCTGGAGCAGCCTCTGGCCTGAGCGAAGGCGCCACGCCTCGGGGCGTCCGCCCCGAACGGCAGAAGGCACGTTCGAAATGACCGCGAGATTCGGGAAAGGCCGCCCTACGGGGCGGCCTTTTCTTTTTGGCGCCGTGGCTTTTGCATCGGCCGCGCAAAGCGACTATATCGCGGCCAACAGTTTCCCCAGTCTTCCCGGATATCGCCATGAACGCGCTGACCCCGGCCGCGCCGGCCACCAAATTGCTGCCGTACCAGTCGCGCCGCACCTTCGCGATCATCTCGCACCCTGACGCCGGCAAGACGACGCTGACCGAAAAGCTGCTGGCGTCCTCGGGCGCCATCCAGCAGGCGGGGCAGGTGCGCCACCGCGCCAACCAGCGCGCCACCCGCTCGGACTGGATGGAGATCGAGCGGCAGCGCGGCATCTCGATCACGTCGTCGGTGATGACCTTCGAGCACCTGGGGCTGACCTTCAACCTGCTCGATACACCCGGCCACTCGGACTTTTCCGAGGACACCTACCGCACGCTGACCGCGGTGGACGCGGCGGTGATGGTGATCGACGTGGCCAAGGGTATCGAGGCCCAGACGCTGAAGCTGTTCGAAGTGTGCCGCCTGCGCGATATCCCGATCATCACCTTTGCCAACAAGGTGGACCGCGAGGGGCAGGACCCGATCAAGATCCTCGACGAGATTGCCGATACGCTCGCGCTCGACGTGACCCCGGTAGTGTGGCCTCTCGGCGGCGGTGTCGACTTCAAGGGCATTGTCGATCTCGTCGGCAAACGCGTGCTGGCGCCGTCGGGCGAGGAAATCCGCAGCTTCGCGGATGTCGAGGAACTGTTCTTGGACGAGAAGCTCAATGCCGATCCGGTGATCAGGGCGAGCCTCGAGAATCTCGACCTCGTGCGCGCCGGTTATCCGGAATTCGACCTTGCGACCTACAGGGCAGGGCACCTGACCCCGGTGATCTTCGGCTCGGCGCTGAAAAGCGTCGCTGTGCCGGAATTGCTCGCGGCGCTCGGGGCCTGGGCGCCCGAACCGCGGCCGCAGCCGGCCGACCCGTCGCCGATCAATCCGGGCGACAGCAAGGTCAGCGGGTTCGTGTTCAAGGTGCAGGCCAATATGGACCAGAACCACCGCGACCGCATTGCGTTCGTGCGGCTGTCATCGGGCACGTTCAAGCGCGGCATGCGGCTCAAAAACGTGCGGACCGGCAAGGACATGGCGGTCTCGAACCCGATGTTCTTTTTCGGGCACGACCGCGAACTGGCCGAGGAAGCGGTGGCGGGCGATATTGTCGGCATTCCCAACCATGGCGCACTGAGCGTCGGCGATACGCTCACCGAGGGCGCCGTGATCAAGGTGACGGGTATTCCGAATTTCGCGCCCGAAATCATCCGCCGCGTGCGGCTGACCGATCCGATGAAATCGAAGCAGCTGGCCAAGGCACTCTCCGACCTGGCGGAAGAGGGCGTGGCGCAGATTTTCCGCCGCATGGTGGGTGCCGATTATATCGTCGGCGTGGTGGGGCAGCTGCAGCTCGAAGTGCTGCAGGCGCGCATCCAGAGCGAATACAATGTGCCGATCAGCTTCGAGGCGATCAATTTCGAGCTCGCCCGCTGGATTTCGGCCGATGACAAGAAAGAACTCGACCGGTTCATTTCGGCCCAGAAGCTCGAAATGGCCGAGGACAAGTATGGCGACCCGGTCTACCTGGCGCAGAGCGTGTGGTGGCTGGGCCGCGCCCAGCGGGATTATCCGGCAATCACCTTCCACACGACCAAGGAACGGCACTGAGATTGGCATTTCAGGGGCCACTCGCGCGATGTCATGCCGGCGCAGGCCGGCACCCATCCTGAGATGCTTCCGCGGCCGCCAGGTGGCGGGGAGAGACATGAGGCTGGATCCCGGCCTTCGCCGGGATGACACAGGTGGCAGGGGCAGCTGGGGACCGTCGCCATCGCCGCCGTGACCCCCTCGCATGGCTGGCACGCCTTCGCCTGCCTTGCGCCTCCGGGCGTTTCTTGCCATATCCGGACCACATTTGTTTCGGGTGACAATTTGTCCGGCTTTCTGAGGCTCGCCGGCCTCGACCATGTGCCAGACGCCCTGAAGGGCGCCATGGTCGCGATCGGCAATTTCGATGGCTGCCATCGCGGACATCAGCGTGTGTTCGGCGCCCTGCGCGACAGGGCGCGGGCACTGGGCGTTCCGGCCGTGGTGCTGACCTTCGAGCCGCATCCGCGCGACGTGTTCGCGCCCGCCCCGTTCATGTTCCGCCTGACCTATGCCGACCAGAAGGCCCGGATTGCCGAGCAGATGGGCCTCGACGGCATTGTGGTGATGCCGTTCTCGAAGGGCTTCTCGGAAATCGAGGCCGAAGATTTCGTCCAGCGCTTCCTCGTCGAGGCACTGGCGGTGCGCGGGGTGTCGGTGGGCGCGGATTTCCACTTCGGCCACAACCGCCGCGGCACGCCGGCCTATCTCGCCGAAGCCGGTATCCGGAATGGCTTCGAAGTGGTGGTGCTCGACCTGCTCGACGAGGGCGACGATCATATTTCGTCGTCGCGTATCCGCGGCCTGCTCGGCAAGGGCGACGTGGTGGGCGCGAGCCAGCTGCTCGGCTACCACTGGTATCTGTCGGGCGAGGTGGTGAAGGGCGACCAGCGCGGCCGCGAACTCGGTTTCCCCACCGCCAATGTCGCCACCCCCACAGGTTTCGGATTGATGCAGGGCGTCTATGCGGTGCGCGCCCGGCTCGGCGACCGGCTGCTCGATGGCGTGGCGAGCTATGGCAAGCCGATGTTCAACAACGAGCGGCCGCCCTTCGAGACCTGGATCTTCGATTTCGACGAGATGATCTATGGCGAGACGCTGGCAGTCTCGCTGCTCGGGCTGGTGCGCGGGCAGGAAAAGTTCCGCGGCCTCGATGAGTTGATCGCCGCCGTGAACAAGGACGCGCAGGAAGCGCGCCGCTATTTGCAGACCACGGTGCCGGTGTCCGATCTCGACCGGCGGCTGGGATTTTTCAGGTAGGGGTTGCTATGTGCCGATGCTGGCGGGTTGCGCCAGCTACGGGAAATCCCTTAGGTTATGAGTGAGTTCTGAGGTCCGGGGGCCTATGTCGATGCATCGTTTTCTCACCGCAGTCTTGGCGGTGCTTCTGTTTGCCATAAGCGTGCCTGCGCTGGCTTCGCCGGTCACCTCCAATGCGAAGAACCCCACAGTGCATCGCGGACATGTCGACACGGCCTTGGGTCAGTCGGAGGATGCCAACGAGACCCTCGATTTCTCCGGTCGCGATGAGAACGAAAACTTTACGGACGACGCGAATGACCGACAGCTCGAAGACCTTCCGCCGACCGAGGAAGATCTCGATGCCTGCGTTGCGGCCGGCGATAGCGAATGCGTGACGAACTTGATCAAGGAACTAGCGGGCGATGATGTCGAAAAGGCCGCATCGCTGACATTGCGCGCCGCGAATGGCGCGAAGACCCTCGCGGCGACCGACCCGCTAAAGGCGCTGAATGTGCTCGACAAGATCATGGATCTGGCGTCCGAAATGACTTCTACCGAGGACAACACTGCTGCCGTCAAGATCAGCAAGGTCGCCGCGGATGTCATCGCCAAGAGCGACGTGCAGACGGCAAACCCGCAGGCGGTGGGCAAGCTGGCCGGCAAGATCGGCGAGGTGGTCCTCAAGCCGTCGATCCTTTTCGGCGACAAAGAGCTTGCCAAGGACGTCGTGAAATCGGTGACGCAGACGGCAAAGAAAGAGGCCATCAAGGCCGCCTATCCCGATGCGGTAAAGGAAATAAAGGCCGCCCTAAAGGAGGCGCAGGAAGCCTATTCGGTTCAGGAGATGTACCCGGACATGCTCGAATTCCACAAAGAACTCTTCCCCGAGGATGAGCCGAAGCCGAATCCGAAGAACCCCTCGCCCACCTGAGCCACTGGCACTGCCGGGCCGCTTGCGTGAAGGGCCGTTGTGCCGCGCAGTTTTGCGCAATGCTGAAGGGTGCGCGAAATTATACGGCTGCGTTTTGACTGACGCTTAACACCCGTGCGTTAGCCCGTTTCGGCATTGAGCCCTTGCGCACTCGCACAAATCACGTGAAAATGCGTATTAAGTTCTGGGCCTGGGGTTTTTGGATGCGTCGCATTTTGTTTGTCATTTTGGCTGCGTTGGCGGTTCCTGTTGCCGCGCTGCCGGTGACGCCGGTTCTCGCCCAGCAAACACTCTCGAATCTTCCGCCAGCGCTCAAGGCAGCGGTGTTGAGCGGCAATGCCGCGCTGATGCAGCAGGCCATTGTCACTTTGTCGGCGGGGAATCCCGTGCGGCAGGCCGCGCTTGCAGCGCAGGTCGCTGCGGCGGCGGAAACACTCGTCAGCACGAACCCGGCCGTGGCCGCGGCAGCGCTCGGGGCGGTGTTGGCGGTTATCAATTCGACCGCGGTGATTGCGGCGGCGCCGCAATCGGTGATGGTTGTCCTGGCCGCAGCCGGACGGATCGCGGCCAACCCGAGTGTACAGGCGGTGAATCCCGGGGCAGTGGCCGCCGCGCTCCCTGCAATTGTCGATCTGGCGGCCAACCCGACGGTTTTCGCGGCGAGCCCGGCGTCGGCGAAGGAGATAATGGTCAATGCCTTTACTATCTCGCGGGTGCCGGTGATTGCCACGGCCGCGCCGCAACTGCAGGCGCAACTGACCACGAAGCTCAGCACGGCCGCACAGAATTCGCAGTTGCTGGCCGTCGACCCGACACTCGGTCAAGCGTTGATGGAGGCTGTGACCGGCCCGTGGCAACCGGAGGGGACGCAGCAGTCGGAGAAGCAGCAGCAGAACCCCAACAACCCCTCGCCGAGCTGAGCCGAGGCGGCCCAACTGAATTGAGACTGGCACCGTGGCTGTGGGCTTGCTAAAAGCCCGCAGCCTTTTTCCTTTAGAGCATCGGCCAAACGATGAACGATACCGCGACCAGCGCGGGCAGCGATTATTCCAATACGCTGTTCCTGCCCGAGACCCAGTTTCCCATGCGCGCCGGCCTGCCCGAGCGCGAGCCGCACTGGCTGAAGCGCTGGGAAGAGCTGGATATTTACGGGCGGCAGCGGGCGGCGGGGAAGGGCAAGCCGCTCTTTACCCTGCATGATGGCCCGCCCTATGCGAACGGCAACATCCATATCGGCCACGCACTCAACAAGATCCTCAAGGATCTGGTGAGCCGCTCGAAGACCATGCTCGGCTACAACTCGGCCTATGTGCCGGGCTGGGATTGCCACGGCCTGCCCATCGAATGGAAGGTGGAAGAGCAGTACCGCCAGAAGGGCCAGAACAAGGACGACGTCGAGATCAACGAGTTCCGCAACGAGTGTCGCTCGTTCGCGCAATATTGGGTGGATACCCAGCGCGAGGAATTCAAGCGGCTGGGCGTCGTGGGCGACTGGGGCAACCCGTATTTGACCATGAGCTACGACGCCGAGGCGCAGATCGCCCGCGAGCTGATGAAGGTGGCCATGTCGGGCCAGCTCTATCGCGGTTCGAAGCCGGTGATGTGGAGCGTGGTGGAGCGCACCGCGCTCGCCGAAGCCGAAATCGAGTACCAGGACTACGAGAGCGACACGATCTGGGTGAAGTTCCCGGTGGTAGACGTCGCGTACCGTCAAGGCTCAATCGCTGGTGCGGTAGATGACAATGTGCAGCGTAGTGTCGTCGAAAAGGTCAAATCGGACCTGAACGACGCAAGTGTGGTCATTTGGACGACGACGCCCTGGACCATCCCTGCCAATCGCGCGATTTCGTTTTCGCCCGATATCAGCTACGGACTGTACAAGATCGTCGCCGCGCCGGAAGGCAACTGGGCCAAGGTGGGCGAGAAATATGTCCTCGCCGACAAACTCGCTGGCGACGTTTTTGCCAAGGCGAAAGTGGACGCGTTTGAGCGGCTTGGAACGATTGGCGCCGATGAACTGATAGCCGTAACGACGTCCCATCCGCTCAAGGGGCTATCCAACGGCTATGGCTTTGCTGTTCCGTTGCTTGCGGGTGACCACGTCACCGACGATACCGGTACCGGTTTCGTGCACACGGCGCCGAGCCACGGCCTCGACGACTTCGATATCTGGCTGAAATCGGGCCGCACTCTAACCCAGCGCGGCATCGATACCGCCATCCCGTTCACCGTCGACGATGCCGGGTTCTACACCAAGGACGCGCCGGGCTTCGAAGGCGCGCGGGTGATCGACGATGCGGGGAAAAAGGGCGACGCCAATAACCGCGTCATCACCGCGCTGGCCGAGCGCGGCATGATGGTGGCGCGCGGTCGCGTGAAGCACCAGTACCCGCATTCGTGGCGCTCGAAGAAGCCGATCATCTACCGCAACACGCCGCAATGGTTCGTCTATATGGACCGCGATATCCAGGGGAAGGCGGGCGATACGCTCCGCACCCGGGCGCTCGCCGCCATCGATGCGACCACCTTCTATCCGCCCGCCGGGCAGAACCGGCTGCGCTCGATGATCGCCGACCGGCCCGACTGGGTGCTGTCGCGGCAGCGCGCCTGGGGCGTGCCGATCGCCGTGTTCTATAACGAGGCGACCGACGAGATCCTGAAGGACGAGGCGGTGAACCACCGCATCGGGCAGGCCTTCGAGGAAGAGGGCGCCGATGCCTGGTTCAAGCCGGGCGCCAAGGCGCGCTTCCTCGCGGGCGCGACGCATAATGGCAAGCCGGTGAACCCGGACGAGTGGCAGAAGATCGACGACATTCTCGATGTGTGGTTCGAAAGCGGCACCACGCATTCCTGGGTGCTGCGCAACCCGCAGAAATGGCCCGACCTGCAATTCCCCGCCGGCATGTATCTCGAAGGCTCGGACCAGCATCGCGGCTGGTTCCATTCATCGCTGCTCGAAAGCTGCGCGACGAACGGCTTCGCGCCCTATGCCAGCGTCTTGACGCACGGCTTCACCCTCGATGGCGAGGGGAAGAAAATGTCGAAATCGCTGGGCAATACCGTGGCCCCGCAGGACGTGATCAAGCAATATGGCGCCGATATCCTGCGCCTCTGGGTGGCGTCGTCGGATTATTCCGACGATTTGCGCATCGGCAAGGAGATCATCAACTCCACCGTCGACAATTACCGCAAGCTGCGCAATTCGATCCGCTGGCTGCTCGGCAACCTCGCCCACTACAAGGCGAGCGAGCGGGTGGATTATGCCGATATGCCCGAGCTCGAGCGGCTGGTGCTGCACCGGCTGAAGGAGCTCGATGGCACGGTGCGCGAGGCCTACGACACCTACGACTACAAGCGCATCATCGCGGCGCTCTCGAACTTCATGAATATCGAGCTGAGCGCCTTCTACTTCGATATCCGCAAGGACAGCCTCTATTGCGATCCCGTCTCGTCGGTGAAGCGTCGGGCGAGCCTCACGGTGCTCGACGAACTGTTCAACACGCTGACCGCGTGGCTCGCGCCGATCCTGGTGTTCACCATGGAAGAGGCGTGGCTGGAGCGGAACCCGGGTGCCGAAAGCTCGGTGCATCTGCGTGAGTTCCCCGAGCTGCCCGAGAGCTGGCTGCAGCCGGCCTTGGCGGCGAAGTGGGATGTGGTGCGCGATATCCGCAAGGTGGTGACCGGCGCGCTCGAAATCGTGCGGCGGGAAAAGACCATCGGCTCGTCGCTCGAAGCGGCGCCCAGGGTCTATCTGGCGGATGCGGGGTTCACTCAGGCGCTCGACGGCGTCGATCTGGCCGAGATCGCCATCACCTCGGGTATCGAGATCGTCGCGGGCGAGGGCCCGGACAATGCCTTCCGCCTCGACGAGGTGAAGGGCGTGGCCGTGGTCTTCGAGAAGGCCACGGGCCGGCAATGCGCGCGCTCGCGGCGGTATTTCGCCGAAAGCGAGATGGATGGCGACGTGTCGAAGCGCGATCGCCAGGCGCTGGATGAACGGGCGGCAGCGGGGATTTAGGCAGTCGGTGACCCGCCCCTATCTCATCTCCTCCCTCATCGCGGGCATTGTTGCCTTCGGGCTCGACCGCCTGCACAAGGGCGTGCAGGTGTCGGCCCAGTGTATCGGCGCGGGCCCGGAGGTCTGCCTCGACCATCCAGGCTATTTCGTCCCCGTCAACGCCACTGGCTGGCTCGGCGGCGAGTTCGTGCCTGTGACGTCGTTCTTCGACTATGTGCTGGTGTGGAACCGCGGCGTTTCGTACGGGCTGCTCGATTTCATGCCGGTCTGGGGCCTGGGGCTGATCGCCGCCGTGGCGATTGCCGGTCTCGCGGTCTGGTGGTGGCGCACGACCGATGCGCTGGTGCGTTTCGGGCTGATGATGGCGATCGGCGGGGCCCTGTCCAATGCGCTCGATCGCCTGCTGTATGGCGCGGTGGCGGACTTTTTCCACTTCCACGTGGGCCAGGTGAGCTTCTACATCTTCAATATCGCCGATGTGGCGATTACCTTCGGCGTGCTTCTGCTGCTCCTCGATTTCCTCGGGCTCGGCCGCCCCAGCAAAAAGACCCCGGCGCATTAGCACGAACACGCCTCAATCTGGCCACAGCGCGCCTGTTGGTCTATAAGCCTCTGCCCGCTGGGGTGGTTGCGGATAAGGGAATACACATGCTGAAGGCGTTTGCCGGTCGCCGGGCCACGATGTCGGTGTTCATGCGTTCGGGGTTTGTGGCCCTCACCCTCGTCGGTGTGGGCGCGGGGCTTGCCGGCTGCACCACCGTGGAAGGCACCAATGCGCTGACGGATCCGGCGACCTTCGAGCGCGAGGTGATGACCTCGACGCTGCAGGGCCTCGGCATGGTCGACAAGGCAAAGGTGGCAGAAGACAAGGAAACGCGCGGGCCGCTGGTGCTGCCCAAGGACGGAAGCCTGCCGCCTCCGGCCGACGCCAAGGCCGATACCGCCATTGCGCAATTGCCCGAGGATTCGGACAAGGTGAAGGTCGACCTGAGCAGCCTGAGCCAGGAAGACGTGAACCGCATCAAGCGGGCACAGGTGTTCGACCCGACAACCAGTTCGGGCCGCCCGATGACACAGGCGGAAATCGCCAAGCTCACGGCCAAGGCGAAGAACGTGACGGTGCAGAAGGGCGCGCGCCCGCTCTATCTGCCGCCGGAAGAATATTTCACCACCGTGAAGGGCCAGGATCTCGTCTGTCTGGCGCCGAATGGCGACCTCGTGCCGCTCGACGACCCGACTTGCCCGCCCGATGTGAAGAAGGCTCTCGCCAAAAAGCTCGCGCAGCAGTAAGAGCACGAGCCTCTACCTCCCTTTTCTCATGATGCGCCGCCCGTGACGGGTCCCGCAGGAGTACGACATGTCCGATATTTCCGCCGATGCCGCGGCCGGCGACCGCCTCGCCAAGGTTATTGCCCGTTCGGGCCTGTGCTCGCGGCGTGACGCCGAAGGCTGGATCAAGGACGGCCGCGTCACCGTGAACGGCAAGAAGGTGCTGACGCCCGCCTTCAACGTTTCCGAAAAAGACAAGATCAAGGTCGATGGCAACCCGCTCGCCGCCCGGCAGGGCACGCGCGTGTGGCTGTACCACAAGCCTGCTGGTCTTGTGGTGACCGAGAAGGACCCCGAAGGCCGCCCGACGATTTTCGAGGCCTTGGGCGAACAGGACCTGCCGCGTGTCGTCTCGATCGGCCGGCTCGATATCAATACCGAAGGGCTGCTGCTGCTCACCAATGACGGCGGGCTGAAGCGCGTGCTCGAACTGCCGGCGACCGGCTGGCTGCGCCGCTACCGCGTGCGCGCCTTCGGCACCGTGACCCAGCCACAGCTCGATGCGCTCAAGGACGGCATCACCATCGACGGTGTCGAATATGGCCCGATCGAAGCACAGCTCGAGCGCCAGCAGGGCTCCAATACCTGGCTGGTGCTGGGCCTGCGCGAAGGCAAGAACCGTGAAGTGAAGAACGTGCTGGGCGAGCTCGGGCTGCAGGTGAACCGCCTGATCCGCGTCAGCTTCGGGCCGTTCCAGCTCGGCGACCTGAAGGAAGGCGCCGTGGAAACCGTGCCCGCCCGCGTGCTGCGCGACCAGCTCGGCAAGCGGCTCGCCAAGGAAGCCGGTGCCGATTTCGACAGCGAGATGCCGGAGATGGCGGCGCAGAAGCAGCGCGCCCTGAACCCCAAGGTGCGGGCGAGCGCGCCGGGCGAAGAGGCGCCGGCCCGCAAGGGGCCGCGTCGCGACGCGCCGCAATTCCGTTTCGAGGATGACGAGACGGTGGCGAAGGCTGCGAAGCCGCTGCCGCGTCCGGACCGCCCGGGCCGCGGGCCGCGCCCGATGCCGGTGGATCGTCCGGAAAAGCCGGAGGGCGAGAAGCGCCGCGTGCTGTTCGAGGACGGCACCTCGGGCACGGTGACGCTGAAGCCGCAGCGCGAAAAGCGCGAGCGCTTCGATGCCGATGACAGCTCGGCGAAGAATTTCGGCCG
The DNA here is from genome assembly GCA_027487555.1 of Hyphomicrobiales bacterium. GTDB lineage: Bacteria > Pseudomonadota > Alphaproteobacteria > Rhizobiales > Devosiaceae > Devosia_A. The sequence goes on along the minus strand of JAIYDI010000007.1, from coordinate 18,166 downwards.
CCCGGCCCACCACGAGCCGAAATCGGATCGTCCGCGCCCGCCGCGCGACCGCGACGATGCCCGCTCCGGCGACCGCAAGCCGTTTGGCGACAAGAAGCCCTTTGGCGAGCGCAAGAGCTTCGGTGACAAGAAGAGCTTCGGCGACAAGCCCGCCCGCTCGTTCGGCGACAAGAAATTCGGCGACAAGAAGCCCTACGGCGACAAGAGCTTTGGGGACAAGAAGTTCGGGGACCGCAAGCCGTTCGGCGCCAAGAGTTTCGGTGCGAAGCCCTATGGCGACCGCGATGCGGGGGCGAAGCCCTTCCGTCCGCGCCGCGACGAAGATGGTGGCGCGCGTCCGCCGCGCAGCTATGGCGACAAGCCGGCGCGGTCTTACGGCGACAAGCCCGCGGGTGACCGCCCGGCGCGCGCCTATGGTGACCGCCCGGCGCGTCCCTATGGCGATAAGCCTGCGCGCTCGTTCGGCGACAAGCCGGCGTTCAAGCCGCGTCGCGACGATGGCGATGCGCGCCCGCCGCGCAAATCCTTCGGTGACAAGCCGGCCCGTTCCTATGGCGACAAGCCGGCGGGCGATCGGCCCGCACGGAGCTATGGCGATAAGCCGGCGCGCCCCTACGGCGACAAGCCAGCACGGCCCTACGGTGACAAGCCGGCCCGGTCATTCGGTGATAAGCCGGCGGGTGGCAAGCCCTACGCCGGCAAGCCCGGTGGTGGTGGCAAGCCGTTCGGGGCCAAGCCCTATGCCGGCAAGCCCGGTGGTGGCGGGGGCGCGCGCTCGTCGTCGCGCCCGATGGGCGACCGTCCGCGCGGCCCGCGTGCGCCCAAGAAGCCCGAGTAAGCGATGCGGATCGTCGCCGGCCGATTCCGGGGCAAGGCGCTGCTCTCGCCCGAGGACGAGTCGATCCGCCCGACATCGGATCGGGCGCGCGAGGCGCTGTTCAACATCCTCGCGAGTCGCATCGGTGTGTCGCTCGATGGGCTGAAGGTGCTGGACCTCTTCGCAGGCACCGGTGCGCTCGGCCTTGAGGCCTTGTCGCGCGGCGCGCAGAATATCGTGTTCGTCGATACGAGCGCCGAGGCGCGCGGGCTGATCCGCGACCATATCGAGGCCTTTGGCGCTGGCGGTGTGGCGAAGCTGCTGCGCCGCGATGCGACGGCGCTCGGCGAGGCGGGCACGATGGGCCCGTTCGACCTGGTGTTCCTCGATCCGCCCTATGGCAAGGGCCTCGCCGAGCAGGCGCTCACCTGCCTGCGCGACGGCAAATGGCTGGCAGACGAGGCGACCATCGTGGTGGAGGAATCCGCCGATGTCACAGTCGAACTGCCGGAGGGCTTCACGCTCGACGACCGCCGCGTCTATGGCGCCGCCGCCCTGCATTTCGTGCGGGTGGGGTAGGGGGCAGCGAAATCATCCTCGTGCTTCGACAAGCTCCGCATGAGGATGTCGCGTTCGGTGTACGAACTCTCCCAGGCCTCATCCTGAGCCTGTCGAAGGACGAGGTCACAGCCCTACCGCGTGCGCCCGAACAGCCGCTCAATATCGGATTTCTTCAGTTCCACATAGGTGGGGCGGCCGTGGATGCACTGGCCTGAATGGGGCGTCGCTTCCATATCGCGGAGCAGCGCGTTCATTTCCTCGACCCGGAGGCGGCGGCCCGAGCGCACCGAGCCGTGGCAGGCCATGCGCCCGATAATGGCCTCTAACCGGTCTGAGAGCGCGGCGGCTGATTCCCATTCGGCCAGCCCGTCGGCGAGATCGCGGATGAGGCCCGACACATCGGCCTGCCCGAGCAGCGCTGGCGTTTCGCGCACGGCTATGGCGCGCGGCCCGAAGCTTTCGACATGGAGCCCCAGCCGTTCGAGATCGGGCCCGGCGCCGAGCAGGCGCTCGCAATCTTCCTCCGACAAGTCGATGACCACGGGGATGAGGTGCATCTGGCTCGGCACGGGCCCTGACGCCAACGCCGCCTTGAAGCGCTCATAGACCAGCCGTTCGTGCGCGGCGTGCTGGTCGACCAACAGCAGGCTATCGCCGGTTTGCGCCACGATGAAATTGTCGAACATCTGTACCCGCGCCACGCCGAGCGGATACTCGGCGACGGGGGCATCCATGGCTGGTGCGGGTTCGAAGCGGGCGCTGGGCTCGGCAAAGCCCGAAAAGCCGGTATAGGCCTTGGGCGGCGGCTCGGCGCGCCAGGCCGACGGGCTCGCGAGCGGCCGCGCGGCCTGTGGTGCGGATGGAGCGGGGGAAGTGAATTCGGGTACGCGGAAGGCCTCGACCACATCGTCGGCGATGGACGAGGCCGCGCGGAACCCTGCGGCGCTGAGCGCATCCGATATCGCCCGGATCACCGCGCCGCGCACCGCGCCCTGGTCGCGGAAGCGCAGTTCGGTCTTTGCCGGATGCACGTTGACGTCGACCTCGGCCGGATCGACCGCCACGTAGAGCGCGATGACCGGGAAGCGGTCGCGGAAGACGAAATCGGCATAGGCGGCACGCACGGCGCCGACCAGCACCTTGTCCTTCACCGAGCGGCCATTGACGAAGAAAAACTGGCTGAGCGAATTGGCGCGCGAGAAGGTGGGCAGCCCCGCGAGCCCGGTGACGACGAGGCCATGGCGGATGGTGGCGAGCTGGATGGCGTTGGCCTCGAAATCCGCGCCCATCACATCCGACAGCCGGGCGCGGAGCGCCCCTTCGCCCGCACGCGCCGGCCAGTCGAGCGTGGTGCGGTCGCTGCCCGAAAGGCTGAAATGGATTTCGGGATGCGTCATGGCGAGCCGCTTCAGCACATCGGTGATGGCGCCAGCCTCGGCTCGCTCGGATTTCAGGAATTTCCGCCGCGCCGGCACATTGGCGAAAAGCTCGCGCATTTCGACAATGGTGCCACGGTTCATCGCGACGGGTGCGATCCGGCCACGCGCGCCATGCCGCATGGTGAGCCGCAACCCGGATGGAGCGCTTTCGGGTCGCGACGAAATGGCGAAATCCGAGACGGACGCGATCGAGGCCAGCGCCTCGCCGCGGAAGCCGAGCGTGCGGATATCCTCGAGCGCGTCGGTGGAGAGCTTCGAGGTCGCGTGCCGCTCGATGGAGAGAATGAGGTCGGCCTCGTCCATGCCCGAGCCATCATCCTCGATGCGGATCAGCGATTGCCCGCCGCCCGCGGTGGTGACGGCAATGCGCGTGGCGCCCGCATCGATGGCGTTTTCCACCAGCTCCTTCACCACGCTTGCCGGGCGCTCGACCACTTCGCCAGCGGCGATGCGGTTGACCAGATCCTCGGGCAATTGGCGGATGGGCACGGGTGATTCTCCTTGAGGGGAAAGTCTAGCCGCGGGCCGGGACCGATGCTACGGAAGGCCATGTCCGGATCTCTCCTTACCCCCATCGAGATGGCGCTTAAGCTGGCCGAAGATGCGGCTGTGGCGGGCGAAGCGCCGGTCGGCGCGGTGATCGTCGAAGATGGGCGGGTGCTCGCCGCCGAGCGCAACCGCATGGCGGAACGCGCCGATCCGACCGCGCATGCCGAGATGCTGGCGATCCGCGCGGCTCTGGCGGTTCGCGGGACAGGACGTCTCGACGGCTGCGATCTCTATGTGACACTCGAGCCCTGTGCCATGTGCGCCGGCGCCATCGCGCATGCGCGGTTGAGAAGGGTGTATTATGGCGCGGAGGATGCCAAGGCCGGCGCGGTGGATAATGGCGTGCGGCTGTTTTCGAGCCCCAATTGCCACCACCACCCCGAAGTGATCGGCGGGCTTGAAGCGACGCGAAGTGCGGAGTTGCTGAAGCGGTTTTTCAGGGAGCGTCGGTAGGGCCAGCCGAGCTGCGCGCCGCGTGGCTGGGTCAATCCGGTGTTTTCTGCGCCATTTCCCGCGCGATGGCGCGCCAGCCGATATCGCTGCGGCAGAACCCCTCGGGCCAGGTGATCTGGGCGATGGCGGCATAGGCGCGGGCCTGTGCCTCGGCGGCGGAACTGCCAAGCGCCGTGACGTTCAGCACACGACCGCCATTCGCCAGCAGCCGCTCGCCATCGCGCTTGGTGCCGGCATGGAAGACAACGAGCGTTTCGCTGTCGAGCGCGTCGGCGCCCGTGATCTCGGTGCCCTTTTTCGGCGTGCCCGGATAGCCCTCGGCGGCCATCACAACGGTGAGCGCCACTTCGGGCCGGAAGCGCGGCGCGTGGGAGAGGAGCGTGCCCGTGGCGACCGCCTCAAGCATGTCCACGGCGTCGGATTGGAGGCGCAGCATCAGCACCTGGCATTCGGGGTCGCCGAAGCGGACATTGTATTCGATGAGCTTGGGCCCGTCTCGCGTGACCATGATGCCCGCGAACAGCACACCGGTGAAGGGTGTGCCGCGCTCCGCCATGCGTCGCACGGTGGGGAGGATGATCTCGTTCTCGATGCGGGCGGCGATTTCGCGCGTGATCACCGGGGCGGGCGAATAGGCGCCCATACCGCCGGTATTGGGGCCGGTATCGCCCGTGCCGACGCGCTTGTGATCCTGCACGGCTGGCAGCAGCACCACGGCTTGCCCGTCGCACAGCGCGAAGACGCTCGCCTCCTCGCCGTCGAGAAATTCCTCGATGACGACGCGGTGGCCGGAGGTGCCGAAGGCGCCGGAGAAACAGTCGCGCACGGCGGTTTCTGCCTCAGCGAGGCTCATGGCGACGGTGACGCCCTTGCCGGCCGCCAGCCCATCGGCCTTGATGACGATGGGCGCGCCTTGCTTGCGGATATAGGCGAGGGCCGATGCCTCGTCCTCAAAGTGGCCGTAGCGGGCGGTGGGGACATTTGCTTCGTCGCAGATGAGCTTGGTAAAGGCCTTGGACCCTTCGAGTTCCGCGGCGGCCTGCGACGGTCCGAAGGTGGCAATGCCTGCTGCACGCAGTGCATCGACAATGCCATCGACAGCGGGTTGCTCGGGCCCGACGACGACGAGGCCGATCTGCTCGGCGCGGACGAACGCGACAACCGCTGCAGCGTCCGAGACATCGAGCGCGACGTTTTCGGCGACTTTCGCGGTGCCGCCATTGCCCGGCGCGACGAAGAGTTTCGTTGCGCGCGGCGAGCGGGCAATCGCCCAGGCGAGGGCATGCTCGCGGCCGCCGGAACCGATGACGAGGATGCGCATGGGGGCAACTCCGCTGAGTGCTCGAAACACTGCGCGGCCCTTAGCATCTCGGATCGAGCCCCGCCACCCTTGACGGCGCGCGCGCGATCCCGCACCTCATCGGACATGCCCGCGCTGACCAATGCCGCCGAATTCACCGTCTCCGAAATCGCCAATGCGGTGAAGCGCACCGTGGAGGACGAGTTCGGCCATGTGCGGGTGCGCGGCGAGATTTCCGGATTTCGGGGCCAGCACAGTTCCGGCCACGCCTATTTCACCCTGAAAGACGAGGGTGCGGCGCTCGACGCGGTGGTGTGGAAGGGCACGTGGCCGAAGCTCGCCTTCAAGCCCGAGGAGGGGCTTGAGGTGATCGCGACGGGGCGCCTCACCACCTTCCCGCGCTCCTCGAAATACCAGATCGTCATCGAGCAGATCGAGCCGGCAGGCGCGGGGGCGCTGATGGCGCTGCTCGAGGAGCGGCGGAAGAAGCTGCTCGGCGAAGGCCTGTTCGCCGCTGACCGCAAGCGCGCGCTGCCCTACCTGCCGCGGGTGATCGGGGTCATCACGTCGCCCACCGGCGCGGTGATTCGCGATATTCTGCACCGGATTGCGGACCGGTTTCCCTCCCATGTTCTGGTGTGGCCGGTGCGGGTACAGGGCGACACCTGCGCGCCGGAGGTGACGGCGGCGATCGAGGGCTTCAACGCCCTGCCGCTTGGGGGGGCGATTCCGCGCCCGGACATCCTGATCGTGGCGCGCGGCGGCGGCTCGATCGAGGACCTGTGGGGCTTCAACGAGGAGAGCGTGGTGCGGGCGGTGGCCAACAGTGCCATCCCGGTGATCACGGCGGTGGGCCATGAGACCGATACGACGCTGGTGGACTATGCGTCGGACCATCGCGCCCCCACTCCGACGGCGGCGGCCGAGGCGGCGGTGCCCGTGCGTGCGGAACGCATTGGCCATGTCGATGATCTGGGCGGGCGGCTCAGGCACGGCATGCGGCGGGTGGGCGGCGAGGCGCGCGACCGGCTGCGCGCCGCGTCGCGCGGGTTGCCGAAGCCGCAGAACCTGGTGGGCGTGCCGCGCCAGCGGCTCGACCTCGCTGCAACGGCGCTGGTGACGGCTTTGCGGCACGCCGGGCAGAAGAAGCGCATCGGGTTGGGAGAAGTCGCGCCACGGCTCACGCCGGGCCTGCTGTCGCGGCAGTGGCGCGATCTTTCGCAGAAGCTCGGACGTCTGGCGGAGCGGCACCGCGATGGGGCGCGGCTGGGGCTGGAGCGGCGCGACCGCGCACTGGAGCGGCTGGCGGCACGGCTGACGCCGCAGCGCCTGCAGGGTGATATCCGCCACTCGGGCGAACGGCTCGACCGACAGGCCGAGCGGCTCCTTGGCGCATTCCGGCGCGGGCTCGAAAGGCGGCGCGAGCGCGTCGAGGGCGGGTACAAGGTGCTGAAGTCGGTCGGCTATCGGGAAACGCTGCGGCGTGGCTTTGCCGTGGTGCATCGCGCCGAGGGCGGCATCGTCCAGATGGCGGGCGAGGTTGGCGCGGGTGAGGCGCTGCGGATCGAGTTCGCCGATGGCGAGCTCACCGCGACGGCGGGAGTGGGAACAGGGATGCCGAATCCAGCGGCCCCAGTGGTGCAGACAAGAAAGAAGAAACCGTCGGGCAATGATGACGGCCAGGAGAGCCTGTTCTGAGGGGCTATCCGGTGACTGGGCGGCGCAAGGCAGGTTCCCAACCCCGCGCCGAACGCCTATATCTGGGCAAACGAGTTTCCGGTGCCATGAACATCTTCGACAAGAGCATCTCCCCGACCGAAGCGCAGTTGCGCTACCTCGACGCCGATTACGTGGTGATGAAGCCCGGCAGCTTCGTGCGCTGCGCGGTGACCGGCAGGCAGATCCCCATAGACGAGCTGCATTACTGGAATGTCGACCGGCAGGAGGCCTATGTCGATGCCGCGGCAGCGCTCACCGCCTTCGAGCGTCACGGTCTGACGCCCCTGTGACCGACGCCGTACCGAGGAAGCCGCTATTGAAGCGGCTGCAATACCGCATCGAGGCGGGGCTGCTGTTCGCGCTGACGGGTGCAGTGAGCCTGCTGCCAATGGACCGAGCCAGCACCCTTGGCGCATGGTTCGGGCGCCGCGTGCTGAAGCCGCTGCTTGGAAGGAGCCGACGCCAACAGGCCAATGTCGGCATCGCGTTCCCCGAGCTTGACGAGGACGGGCGCGCCGGAATCGTCGGCCGCATGTGGGAAAACCTCGGCCGCATCATCTTCGAGATGGGTTTTGTCGTGCGGCTGCGCGGGGCATTGGGGCAGGAGCATATCCGCGTCTCCGGCATAGACAATGTCCGGGCGGCTGCAGCGCGCGGCAAGGGCGTGCTTCTCGTCACCGGGCATTTCGGCAATTGGGAAGTGGGGGCCCCGGCGCTCGCCCATGCCGGGATCACCTCGGCTGTAGTGACCCGCCCGCCCAACAACCCGCATGTGGCGCGCTGGATCGAGAAGATCCGCGGCGACGCCGGCACGACCGAGCAGATCGCCAAGGGATCGGAGGGGCTGAAGCGCATCTTCTCGCTCCTCAGGAAGGGCGAGAACGTCGCCATCCTGGTCGACCAGCATCTGGCGGAAGGCATTCCCGCGCCCTTCTTCGGACGTGCTGCGATGACGACGCATGCGCCCGCGACCTTGGCGCGGAAGCTCGGCGCAGCCATCGTGCCCTTCACCGTGCGCCGGGTCGGCGGCGCACAGTTCGAGGTGATCGCCTTTCCCGAAATCCCCGTCGCGCGTTCCGAGGACGCCGACCACGATGTGCTTGAGGCAACCGAAGCGATCAACCGCTTCGTCGAGGCGGAAGTGCGCCGCGCGCCCGAGCAATGGCTGTGGATGCATGATCGCTGGAAACCGGTGGCGGTGCTGGGCAAGCGGGCCGGGCGGACGGCGGGGTAGGGGCTATGGCCGGAACCCCGCGCCGATTGCCATCTCGAGCGAAATGATATCGCGGCCATTGCGCGTGACGGCGATGGCCGAGGGGGTGGTGAGGGTGTCGAAGCTGCCAGCGACACCGCGCTTTGCCAGATTGCCGGGCTTGTCGACGAGCACGCCGCGCCAGCCGGCAAAATCGCCCGGCGGGTTGAGCCACCTGAAGTGGTGCGGCTGGTCGCAAAGGCAGAGCACCGGCACGCGGCCACCCAGCACATAATTGAGTTCGCCGGCGCGGATCCAGTCGAAGGCGGCCACGAAGGTGCGGGGCTCGGCGACGGCGCCATCCGATCGGAGCGTCTCCGCCAGGCTCTGCCAGCTGGCGATTTCTCGCGTCGCGGTTTCGGGCCCGAGCACAGGATCGAGCCAGCCGGTGCGCGCCTGCAGCGCGAAAACCAGCACCAGCGGGGCGAGCAGCACGGCCGTGCCGATGCCGATGCGGCGGGCCCAACGGCCAAGGCGGGGACCGGCGGCGGCGAGCCGCTCACCCAGCAGCGGCAGCGCAAAGACCCAGCCGGGCATCGGCCAGTGCGGCAGCCCGGCCTTTGCGAAAGTGGCGAGGGTGAAGATGAGGATTGGAGGCACGGCAAGCAGCGCAAGCAGCCAGCGCCCCCGATTGCCAGGGCCGGAGCGGAGCGCGGCGATGACAGCGAGCCCGGCCGGTATCATCACCCAGGGGAGCAGATAGCCGGCCTGCTGCAACAGCGATTCGACCGGGCCGAGGAGGCGGAGGGTTCCGCCCTGGTTCCGGCCAAGCTGGAAGCCGAAGCCCGCCCAATCATGCGTGGCGTTCCACACAAGGATTGGGAGCGTGAGAAGCGCGGCGATCAGTGCGGCCGCCCATGGGCCCGGGGCGGCGAGGGCGCGGCGATCCTCTCGTCGGGAGATGAGGAAGACGAAGGCGCCCAGAATGAACAGCACGCCGTGGTATTTCGCCAGAACGCCGAGACCGGCGACGAACCCAACCATCAGCCAATGGCCGAGCGGCGCGCGATCGAGATTGGGGTGGGTGAGCAGCAGTGCAAGGGCAAGCCCGGCGGCAAGCAGCGGCCCATCGGGCAAAACGAATGTGCCATGCGCCACCCCGAAAACCGGGGCGATGGCAAACAGCGCTGCCGCCCAAAGGCCGGCTTTGGCGGAGAACAGCGCCGCGCCAACGCGGTAGGCCAGAAAGCCGGTGAGCGTGCCAAGCGCCACGAAAGGCAGGCGGAGAATGAGGATATCCTCGCTGCCGGTAAGCGCCATGGTGAGGCGGATCAGCCAGAAATGCAGCGGCGGGTGATCAAAATAGCTGAGCGAAAGCTGCCGCGCGACGCCGATGACATAGGCTTCGTCGACAATGGGCGGCAGCAGCGCGGCAAGCCCGTGCCGGAAGAGCGTGGTGAGCAGCAGGATGACGAGCAGCGCGGTGCGGATCGACTGGGGAGCTTTCGCTGCGGCACTCGGCATTGGACACTCGCGGGAAGCGGACGCTTCTGCTATCGCCGGGACGATCGACCATGTCAAACCGGACAGGCGGGGAGATATTCATGACCGGCGCCCGCCTCGAGCACCTCAACATCATCTGCTACAAGTGGGGCACCCGCTACAGTGCCCATGAAGTGAACATCCTCTATGCGTCGGTGCAGCGCCACCTCGGTGTGCCGTTCCGCTTCTTTTGCCTGACCGACGACCCGTCCGGACTGCGCGCCGAAATCGAACCGCGGGAGATTCCGGCGCGGGCGCGGATCGGCAACGGGCCAAAGATCTACACGTTCTCGGAGGGATTCCTCGGGCTCGGGCCGGACGAGCATGTCGTGAGCCTCGATATTGACGTCGTGATCGTCGGCAGCCTCGATTTCCTGCTGGAGCACCCCGAGCGCGACTTCGTGATTGCGCGGCACCGCTCGAAGAAATCCATCTCACGCGGCCATGGCGCCTGTTACCGCGTGCGCGTCGGTAGCCAGCGCGAGGTGTGGGACCGGTTCATTGCCGACCCCCAGGCCGCGGCGGCGACCTTTCCCGGACGCAAAGACGTGAACGCCTTCAGCGAACAGAAGTGGCTTGAGCATATCTATCGCGGCCGTGACCTGCAGTTCTTCCCGGAGGGCAAGGTCATCAGCTTTCGCCGCGACTGCCGAGCTTTGGCCCCGAGCTTTCGGCTGGGCGAGTCGGCTGGCCGCTGGTTGAGCCTCGCCATGTTTGGCGAGGCGCGCCTGCCGGGCGCAGGCGAGGCAGTGGTGTCATTCGCCGGGCTCACCAAGCCCCGAGATGTCATAGACCACCATCACCTGCACTTGCGGCGTGCGCCGTTCGTGAAGCAATTCTGGCACGAGTGATCGTGGCTTACGCCTCGACCCAGTAGCGGCGGAGCCAGGGCGCAGCCCTGGTCATTTCGAAGGGGCCACCATCGAAGCCCTCGACCGCCTCTTCCATTTTCGGGCGGCCATGGAAGCACATGACCCGACAATTGCCGGGAAGCCGCGGCGGCATCAGATGGTTGAGCGGAAACAGCCGCGCCGCATCATATTTGAAGCTCGAGACCATGTCGCCCGGCAGGTAGGCGAGTTCGCCCCGGCGGTGGGCACTCATCGAGGTGTAATACTGCTCGGAGCCCTTGTTCAGCGCGACGGAGCCGGCGGGATCGCGCGCGAAGTCGTCGTACAGGTAGGGGTGGAGCGCCGGATCGAACACGAAGACCGAGCCGTGCCCGCCAGGCAGGCCCTTCCATTGGTAGCGCCACTCGCGCCGCATTGCCACTTTGTCCGGCGCGCAATCGACGAGAGGCGCGAGGTCGCCGGTGATGACCACGTCGAGATCGAAGCCGAGCATTTGCCCGGTCATGCCGGCGAGGCCAGGGCGGAACAGCGAGATCTTCCGCCAGGCGCCCTTGCGGCCCTGCCGCTGCATCGCGGCGACGAGGTCGGCCTCGAAGTCCTCGCGTGGCAGATCGTGCAGCACGACGCCCGGATCGATGCCTTCGCCGCGATCGGTGAAGCAGTGGAAGGTGAAGGGGCGACCAAGGAACCGCGTCACACCGCGATAGAGGCGGTTGACATAGTAGGCAGGGTACTTCTCACCCCACTTGATGCAGACGACATTGACCGGCGTGCTGCCACTCATGGCGTGCTCCCGTCCTTAGCGAGGACATAACCTGCCGCGATGCGCCGATGCAGCTTTTCGAGATCTGCCGGCATGAGGGACACACGGCCCTGAGCATCGCGCACAAGGCGTGGGTAGTATTCGGCGACGAGAAAGCTGAGCAGCGCGTTGCGGACCGAGAGGTCGGGCACGGTGGCCTCCGGGTTGGCGAGGAGCTCTTGGAGCGCTGCCGAAGAACCTGCATCGGCCACGGCGCCGGGAATGGCCCAGAAGGCCTCGCCCATCACCGCGACGCGGACGCCCAGCAGCATGGCTTCGAGCCCGACCGAGGAATTGACGGTGAGGACAAGGCGGCTGGCGCGAACCTGGGTGAATGTATCGGTGGCGTTGTCGAGATAGAGCGGCAGATCGGCATGGGCGTCGAGCAGCCCGGAAAAGCGGGCCTTGTCCGAGGGGTGCTGCTTGAGCCGTATGTGCCAGCCGGGCGGCAATTCACGGGCGGCAGCGGCGACGAACTCGACGGTTTCGCGCACTCCGGTGCAGGCGCGCCCGAAGAACCGCAACTGCGTATCGCCCTGCTTCTGCAAGGGCAGGAAGACAAACGGGCTGTCGAGTGGCGGCGGCGGCCGCAGGCCTGCCTCGTGCTGCGCGGTGGCGGGGCGTTGTCGAAGGGTTTCGGCGACGGGCCGCCAGGCCGCGTCGGCTTCGGGATGTCGATGCAGCCATGCCAGGTAAGGGCCGGCATCGCGTGGCAAGCCGTTGTGGAAATTCACCCCCACGGGGTCAGCGGTCAGCGTCTGTGGCAGGGGGCCGCGCTCGAGATACAATGTGCGCGCGCCAGCATCGCGCGCGGCCTGCATGAAGACGCGACGTGAGCTCACGAGCCCATTCCATGCGAGGGCGATGGCATCCGGACGGGCAGCAAAATGCCGGCGCCAGAAATTGTACTGCCATCCGAAGAGACGCCGCCGCAGCGCGTTGACAAGCACGCTTCGCCACCGTGACCGTGACGTGTTGACGGCCTCCGCAGCACGGCCAGCCGTTTCCGGGAAATCCTTGAATCGCAGTCCGCTGACCGCCTTGTTGTGCAGGTGCCCCGCCGCGGGGACCAAAGCTCCGACGAGGGATCGCTTCTGCCCGAAGAAGCGGAAGGCGAAGAATTCCATCAGCAAGGCATCACCGGAGGTTGTGTGTACCACCTCCCTATAGCCGCAGCGATCTGGTACGGAAAGTTTGCAACATGACATAGCGCCCAAGCGGACAGCGAGCCGAAATGGACAGAGAGTCGAGCCGGCTTCCGGTGTATCTGCATTGCGGATTTCACAAGACCGGTACCACCAGTTTCCAGACCCTTCTGAAACGCAACCTCGCCCGCTTGCCCGAAGGTGTCGTTTGCCTGCCGTTCGCTCATCCTCTGGTGCGCAACCTGGGCACACTCGCCAAGGCATATGACCGCAGTCCGGGACAGAGCAATGCCGCGGCCCTTGTCGAGGTTTGGAACCAGATCGTAGCAGAACTCCGGGCCGCTGGTGCTCGCCGGGCACTGATCTCTTCGGAGAATATCTTCGGGCGCGTTCCGACTGTCCGTGGCGGGATGGTCCGGCCCTATCCGCATGCCGGGGCGATTCTTCGGCTGCTGGCGTCATCCTCGGCCGACATCGACATCCGTGCAGCAATCTACCTGCGGGACGAGGCAGCCTGGACCCGCAGTCTCCATCGTCACCTGGTACGGACCCGAGCCCTGAATGTTGATCTCGACCGTTTCGCCAGATCCATCGTCTGGCCCGAAGGCGGCCTGTCCGGGATCGTTGACCGCATTGCACGAGAATCGGGATGCCAGATCCGCCTCTTCCGATTCGAGGCGGACCTTTCCCTCCGGCTTGGCGTTGGGTCCAGCATGCTGCATTTCGCCGGACTGACCGATAAGGACCTGCTGAACTGGGAGGCGGTGCCGATCCGCAACGAAGGCGCATCCGATGCCCTGGTGCAGTTCATGACCTCTCCACCCATAGCCTTGCTGCCGCTTCCGCTCCGCCATATGACGCTGAGAATACGCAGAAGGCTGCTGGGAAGCTGGTTGGCCTGATCTTCAGACGCCCTTTGCCAGCTGGTCGAAGGCCTTGAGCGTCGTGAGGATGCCTTCGAGCTCGTCGAGCCGCACCATGTTTGGCCCATCGGACGGGGCATTGTCCGGGTCCTCGTGACACTCCATGAAGATGCCGGCGACGCCGACGGCGATGGCGGCGCGGGCCAGCACCGGCGCATATTTGCGCTCGCCGCCCGTGGTTTCGCCCTTGCCGCCCGGCTGCTGCACAGAGTGCGTCGCATCAAAGATCACCGGGGCGCCGGTTTCCGCCATGATCGGCAGTCCGCGCATATCGACGACCAGCGTGTTGTAGCCGAAGCTCGTGCCGCGCTCGGTGAGCATGACGCCCGACGCGCCGCCGAGTGCAAGCTTGGTGACGACGTTCTTCATGTCCCAGGGTGCGAGGAACTGCCCCTTCTTGACGTTCACAACGCGGCCGGTGGCGGCGGCGGCGAGCAAGAGGTCGGTCTGGCGGCTGAGGAACGCCGGGATCTGCAGGATATCGACCACTTCGGCCAGCACGGCGCATTGCTCGCGCTCATGCACGTCGGTGGTGACGGCGAGGCCGGTTGCGGCTTTCACCGCGGCGAAAATCTCTAGTGCCTCGTCGAGGCCAGGGCCCCGGAAGCTCTTGCCGCTCGAGCGGTTGGCCTTGTCGAAGCTCGATTTGTAGATGACCGGCACGCCGACGCGTTGCGCGATCTCCGCGACGGCCGTTGCCAGCTTCAGCGCGTGGTCGCGGCTTTCGATGACGCAGGGGCCGAGGATGAATGCGGCCGGCAGATCGTTGCCGAAGGTGACCGCAGGGGTCGCGGGGGCGGGGACGGTAACGTGAGGCATCGGCTCAAAAACTCCGCGCGGCCTAGCACGCTCATTCAGCGTTTCGGCTGAAACGCTGGGGTGATCGCGCTTTCTGTTCTAGCGCGCTTTCGAACCGGAAAAGTCATGCAACTTTTCCTGAAAGCGCTGGCGGCCGCTTGTCCCACTCCAGTAATTCGAAGCGGCCGTCAGCGCCAGCCTCGATGATGCCCCACGCACCAGTGCGGAGCTTTTGCGGGGCGAGCCCGAAGGCGAGGAGGGCGAAGCGGGCGGCGCCGTTCGAGGTCACGCAGAGGCTGTCGCCAGTCGTCGAGGCGGCGAGATCGCGCCAGGCCGCGATGCGGGCGTCTGTGTCGACCACCCAGCCATCGGGGACCCGCGCCTGCTCATCCCAGGCCATGAGCGCGTCGGCGCCGATGCGGGCGATGATCTCGGCATCGGTCGCGTTCTCGTCCGGCCCGTGGTCGATTTCGGCGAGGAAAGTCGCGGGCTCGGGGGCTAGCTCAAGTCCGGCGGCGTCGAGCAGCGCATCGGCAGTCTGCCGCGTGCGGAGCAGCGGGCTGACGAGGCAGCGGGAAAAGCTGCGATCTGCGAAAGCACGCCCCAACGCCTCGGCCTGCGCAACGCCGACAGCGGTCAATGGCATATCGGTGCGCGAGCCCACGCGGCGCGGGGTTTCGCCCGCCTCGAAGGTATTGCCGTGCCGGACGATGGTGATCCGCATCAGGCGAGCGCCACGAAAGGGTCGCCGTGGCTGGCGATCAGCTGCTCGGCCCGTGCCACATCGGCGGGGCTGTCGACGCCGCTCATGGTGATGGTGGCGGGCGGAACGATCACCGCATCGATGCGGAAGCCGAGTTCGAGCAGGCGCAACTGCTCGAGCCCCTCGATGGCCTCATAGTGGGAAACCGGCGCGGCTTCGAACGCCTCGAGCGCGGCGCGGGCATAGCAATATAGCCCGATATGCTGCAGCACCGGCGACAGCGGGCCCGCCTCGCGCAGAGCCGCTTCCTTGCGCATGAAAGGCAGTACAGCCTTCGAGAACCACAGCGCCCGGCCATCGGGCCCGCGGATGCAGGTGGTGCCGCTCGCGGGCGTCGATTGCTTGTGGGCGCGCATGGCATCGAGTCGGGCCCAGTCGAGTTGCACGACGGGCGTCGTTACATCGGCGCGGGCGGCGCGGGCGTGCCGGACGATCTCGACGACATGGGCGGGCGCGGTGAAGGGCGCATCGCCCTGGAGATTGACGACAAAATCCGGGGTGCGGCCCGCTTCGCGCATGGCAGCGAGCGCGCGGCCGGAACCCGAACTGATCTCGGGGTCGGTTATCACCGCATCGAGGCCAAGGCCCGTGACCGCATCGCGGATGCGATGATCGTCGGTCGCGACCAGCACATCGATATCGCCGAGGTCGCGCGCCGCGAGCGTGGCGATAGACGCGACACGCTCGATCAGCATGCGGCCGGCAATGGGCAGCAGCGGCTTGCCCGGCAGGCGGGTCGAGCCATAGCGGGCAGGGATGACGATGAGATCGGCCATCAGGCGAGACCCACGCGGAGGCAATCGTGCAGGTGAACGATACCGACGGGCCGGGTGCCGTCCATGGCAAAGATGGCGGTGACTTTCGGGGTCTCGTCGGTCATCCTGCGCAGGGCTTCCGACAGCAGTGCCTCGGCGGGGATGGTGCGCGGCGAACGGGTCATGATTTCCGTGGCGCGGCGTGCCAGCATTCCGTCGGCGACATGCCGGCGCAGGTCGCCATCCGTGATGATGCCGAGCAGCACGCCATCGGGTCCGACAATGCCGGTGCAGCCGAAGCCCTTTGTGCTCATTTCGATGATGGCGTCCGACACGGAGGCGTCGGGCGCAACGACGGGGAGCTTGTCCCCTTTGTGCATGATGTCGCCGACCGAAAGCAGGGTGCTGCCGAGCGTGCCGCCGGGATGGAAGACGCGGAACTCCGAGGCTTTCAATCCGCGCCGCCGCATCAGCACCACGGCGAGCGCGTCACCGAGCGCCATCATCATCGTGGTCGAGGTGGTGGGCGCATAGGTGATGTCGCAGGCCTCTTCCGCCGCGGGCAGTTCGATGACAATGCCGGCGGCCTTGCCGAGGCGCGAGGCGGGGTTCTGCGTGATCAGCGCCAGCGGGATATCGAAACGCACGCAGTAGTTTGCGAGGTCGTCGAGTTCGGCGGTGCCGCCCGATTTCGACAGCATCAGCACGAGGTCGGACCGGGTGATCATCCCCATGTCGCCATGGCTCGCGTCCGCAGCATGGACGAACTGCGCCGGCGTGCCGGTGGAAGCGAGCGTCGCGGCGATTTTGCGCGCCACATGCGCGCTCTTGCCGACGCCTGACAGGATGACGCGGCCCGAAAGCCCGATGATCCGCTCGGCGAGCAAGGCGAGCGTACCGTCGAGGCTTTGCGACAGGGCCTCGAGCCCGGCAATCTCGGTGCGGATCGCGGCGCGGGCAAGCGCGAGCGCGTGTTGCTCGTGCTCGGCATCGATGACGACGGGAATGCGCAAGAGGGGCTCCGTGCTCTTTACCGAGGGCATAATCCCGGCATCGGGCGCTGGCAAGCGGCGGCGATTGCCCGGCGCCGCGCGAGCCTGTAGCAAGTCCAAGCGACGGAGGCATGATGCGCGCGCTCACGGGATGGAAATGGCGGGCCTATGGGGCGCTGGTGCTGGCGCTGTCGGCGCTGCATTATGCCGTGCTGTCGCGCTTTTCGAGCGGGGACGAGGGCGGGCTCGCCTGGTTCCGCCGCAGGCTCAACCCGGTGCTGCCGCCGCCTTCGGGCGCGAAACGCATCTGGATACACGCGGTATCTGCGGGCGAGGCCAAGGTGGCCGAGCTCTTGGGCGGGGCGATACAGCAGCAAGCGCCTGGCGTCTCCGTGGTGCTGAGCGCCACAACCTATTCCGGCTTCGAGCGGGTGCGGAAGGTCGCGGGGGATGCGGCGAGCTTCATCATGCCGCTCGATACGCCCAGGGCGCAGACGCGGCTGTTTGCCGAGGTAAAGCCACACCTGATGGTGCTGGTGGAATCTGAATATTGGCCGGCGCAATTCGCGATGGCGGAGGCTGCTGGCGTGCCGGTCGCGGTGGTGAACGCCACCATGTCGGAGCGCTCGTTCGGGCGGCACAGCCGGAACCCCAGGGTCGCCCGTCGCACGCTGCTGACGGCGCGGAGGATCTATGCTCAGGATGAGGTGGCCAAGGGTCGCTACGCGGCGCTGGGTGTCGCACCCGATCGGCTGGCGCTGAGCGGCAATATCAAGCTCGCTGGGCTCCGCGTGCCCGAGCCGGGCGAGCGGCCCGCGCGCGTTGTGTTCGGCAATGTGCACCGCGTGGAACTCGCCGCGCTTGGGCCGGTGGTGCAAGCCTTGCGCGGGCTCCGCCCGGACCTCGAAATCCTGCTGGTGCCGCGCTATCCGGCCCGTATTGCGCGGCCGGAACTGCTCACGGCTTTCGGCGACGATGTGCGCGTCGTCGAGGGCATCGATGGTGTCGATCTTGCTGGTGCGCCCGTCTGGGTCGATCGCATGGGCGTGCTCGCGGGTTTGTACGGCACGGCGCGGGTCGGCGTGGTCTGCGGCACCTTTGGGCCGATCGGCGGGCATGACCTCTCCGAGCCGCTGCAGCAGGGCGCCGCGAGTCTCTACGGCCCGCACACGGAGCGGCAGCGCGCGCTGGACGATCTGCTCGGCGCGATCGGCGCTGGGGAAAAGCTGACCGATGCCGCGGCACTGCCGGCGGCGATCCTTCGGCTTGTGGATGATGGCCCGGAGCGCAGCACGCGATTGCTGGCAGCAGCGACGGCGGCCGATACGGCGCGCCTGCGGCTGCACGACATTGCTACGGAATTGGTCGATATGGCGGGGTAGGGGGCCGCACATTTCGTGCTTGCAGTCGGGATTCCCGCCTTACTGACAGTCGGCGCCCTCCACCGCTTGCGAGGCCTCTGCGAAACTTGCGATTGTTTGTGGATGTGATTCACTGGCTTTGGATGGAGGGCCGGTGAATGGAACAGGTGAGTTTTCTGGATGCGTTCCTTCCGGCTGGGTTTG
>JAIYDI010000019.1 GCA_027487555.1 Hyphomicrobiales bacterium | reverse complement strand
TGTCCGGGTCAGCCGCCGACGCAACGGTCGGAGCGGCGAGCGCAACGAGGATCGAGGCAACAAGAGCGATTGAGGAGGTCTTCATTTTAGGTCCCTTTCGGATGTGTGTTGGCTGCGGCTGAGCGATCAGTCGAAGAAGTGGTCTTCGAGGAGCGAGCCTTCGTGGGCTAGCGGCGCGGAGGTCTTGAGGCCGGTATCGACCCTGGAGAGCACGCGGGTCTCGGGTGCCTGAACGGCGCCGACCGGCAGCAGGGTGTCTGCGTAGACATATTCGAACGACTGATTGCCCGACGCGTCCGCCACCGTCACGCGCAACTTGCCGTTCCAGTTCTCGTCGACCGCCACGGCGTCGATGCCCTTGCTCTGCAGGGCGGCGATGTAGTGGTCTTCATCGAAGCTCGAGATGCTGTCCGGGTCAGCCGCCGACGCAACGGTCGGAGCGGCGAGCGCAACGAGGATCGAGGCAACAAGAGCGATTGAGGAGGTCTTCATTTTAGGTCCCTTTCAGTTTCGAGGCGGCGTCTATCGCTGCCTGATGACGAACAAATCGTACTGAACGGTTCAGTCCGCAAGTGGGAAAAGAAACGTGAGCAGGGCTTGAAACGGCCGAGTTAATGATGAGGGTGGGGCTGAGGACTGCGAGGATCACCCGGGACCCTAGCCCCCGTTCGGCACCCATAGTTTCCATAATGAAACCATAGAGTTTGCAGGTGTTTCAGCACTGATTCCGGATGAACGAGCCGGCTCGGCTGCTGGATTTCGCCTCTTGCTGCTGTCGCCTGCCAGCGCCACAGAAGGGGGCAAGATGACCAGCATTAAAAAGCGGTAAGGCGCAAAAAAATCGATGGGTCAGGCAATTATCACTTTGGGATCACACTCGGTGTGATCGCTTGGGGAGATATCGGGAGGGCTGTTTTGCAGGACTCATAGCCAGCGGGCCGGCATGCGTGGACACTGCCTGCGCGGCTCAAGGCGCGCGCGCCACCGGCGCTACTGAAGCGCGATGATCTTGTATCTTTCACCCGGGGTCAGCGGGTCGCCCGGGTAGAGGTTGTTGAGGATGTAGAAGAGATCGGTGCCCTTGGTGAGACTGCTCATCTTGCGCGCAAGGGAATCGGCGGTATCAAGCGATCCGGCCGTGACCGTGCGCACGACAAGCTGGCGAACCTGGGCATTGTCCCTGGGCGTGGTTGCGCGGAACGACTTCACCGTATCGGCGGCGGCCTTGCCGAAGGAATCGGAATCGAACTTTGCGGCGAAGATGAAGCGGTACACGCGGCCGCCGAAGCGGATGACCGAAACGCGGAAGCTCCATTGCGGGGTGAGCGCAATGCCGGAGGCCATGTCGACACCGCCAGCGCTTGACGAGTTGACGGTCGTCGGCTGCAGACCCGCGATCCAGCCAGATTTGAGATAGGTGTCGAGCGCCATATTGGCGGGCACTTCGGCGGAATCGAAGCGCACTGCCTCGCCTTCCCCCGCTACGCCGACCACCGCGCCCTTCGAAATCTGCAGATCGTAGCCAGCGGGTACGGCGAAGGTGAAGCCGAGCGCGGTATTGATATAGCGGTTGCCGACAATACTACCTTGCGCCGGACTGTCGCCGAAGGCCATCCCGTCGATGCCGGCCATGTAGCCGACGCGATCGGTCTCGCCGAGCCCTGGGGCGCCGAAAAACGCCCGCGCCGTCTCAATGGCCTTCTGGATGCGATCTGGCGTCGAGGGGTGGGAGGACAGGAAATCATCCTGCTGGCCGGCATCACCTGCGGAGAAACGCGCGAAGCGGCCCATGGCCCCGAGGAACCGCGCGGCCGCATGCGGATCATACCCGGCGCGGCCCGAGGTCATGATGCCTTCCTTGTCCGCTGCCAGTTCCTGCTGCTGGCTGAAGGCCGCCATGGAGAGCTTGGAGCGGGCCTGCTGGTCGGCATCGAGCGTTCCGCCGAAGACGCCGGAGACCACCTTGTCGACGATCTCGTTGGTACGGGCGCGATTGGTGCGGGCGCGAGCATGCTTGAGCGTGACGTGTGCGATCTCGTGCGCGAGCACGGCACCGATCTCGGAGGTGTCCGAGGCGAGGGCGAGCAGCCCGCGTGTCACATAAACATAGCCGCCGGGTAGTGCGAAGGCGTTAACCTCGGCGGTGTCGAGGATCGTCACGGTGAATTTCTGGTTCGGTTGGTTGGCGGCAGCGAGTAGACGACCGACAATACGGGCCAGCATGATCTCAGCCGGACGATCGGAGTAGATGCCCCCATAGGACGCGATAATGCGCGGGTGTTCGCGCGCACCGATGGCATCGTCCTCGTTGTCGTCCGGGCTCCTGTCAAGGGGCGCCGGTTCGGCCGGCGCCGGCTTGATAGTCGAGCCAGGCCCGAGGAAAGACGTGCAGGAGGCGAGCAGCGGCAGCAGCGCCACGGCCAGAACAAGGCCAGCCCGGAAACCGGACCGAACGGGGTTCGGCTCTGTGGGCTCGGTCATCTGCCTCATCGCGTCCCAAGTACCTCGAGTTGCTCGGGATGAGTGATTGTGAGGCGCGGGCCGCCCGAAACCTCGACCCAACCCCGAATACGAATAAGGGCACCGCCCAAGTTTAGCGGATTACGCCCCAATGCGGCAAACTCATGATCGGCGCGGGCCGTAATAGTGGCGACAAGCACCTTTGCTCTATCGCGACCAAAAACGAGAGACGTGTGACCCCGCGTGCGGAAGACCGCGGCAACCCGACCTTCGATGAGTTCATATCGGCCGGCGGAAGCCGCAAGATCTTCCGGCCGATCTGCACGCCGGACGGCATAATGGGGATCGGCCCAGATGCCAAGCCGCAAGGCGCGTGCATGTGCTTCGATTGCAAGCAATTCAGCTATGCAGGCGCGGTTGTCGGGAAAGGAATAGACCCGCGCGAGGCCGAAGGCGAGCATTTGCGCCTGCGCCCATGTTGGCGGCGCGGTCTCCACGCGCAGTTGGCCGAGCTGCCGGCCATCACGATCACGTCGGGTCGCGCCCTGCAGCAGACGAACCCGCTTGCCGACGACAAGCGCTGCAAGGGCATCTCGCGCTTCGATGCCGAGCGGCCTATCCGTGACGCCGGGACGATCCAGACTGAGCTTCGGCGCCTGTATGCCCGCAAGACGCAGGTGCAGGCCGTTGTCGAGCAGAACTGTATCGCCATCGGGCACGGCGGTCGCCATGCCGCCGACGCCTTCGGCCAATCCGGCGCGGCCCGGCTCGGCAAGGGCACCGGCAGGGTCTGCAAATGATGGCGATGCGGTGGGAATGGTGTTGGCCAAGGACAATTGCGCACAGTGTGCGCCCGGTCTGCCACGGGCGAGGCGCTGTGGCAATATTGTGCCAAATGAGCGATACACCTAAGGTTGGGTCAAGGCACCCTTGCGGACATTCTCCAGATGTTGAGCGCGCTGCAGCAGCAGGTGAAAAGCCGCGGCATGACGCCGAAGACCTTCCGGCAGTACCTGCACGGCGCCAGCCGTGAATGGGCGGAAGGCGAGCGATGGAGCCGCGCCTGGGCGCCGCACCTGTCGCAGTGCCGCAGCCTGCTTGACACGATGATCGACGATATCGTGCCACGCCGCATTGTGCTGGTGCTCGGCTCGGGCGCGATGCGGGAGCTGCCCGTCGAATCGCTGGGGCGCTGCTTCGAGCGGGTGGTGCTGGTCGACCGCGTCCATCTGGCGGCAGGGCTGCGCCGCACGGCGCGCTACCGGCAGATCGAGCGCGTATGGTCGGACGTTGCCTTCCCAACTGGAGATTTGCTTGGTCGGTTCGTTGCGGGCTTCGGACCGGTGGACTGGGTCATCTCCGCGAACATCCTGCCGGAGCTCGGCGCCGCCGATGGCGGTAGACATGCGATGGGCGCGCATCTTGATGGACTTGCCGCACTTGCTTGCCCCGCGACGCTGATCAGCGCGCTCGACAAGCGGATCCTGAACCGCCACGGCGTGCTGCTCGACGGCGGCAGCCTGCTCAATGGCCGTGACATGCCGCGCAGCGGCCAACGCTGGAAATGGGAAAGGCGTCCGCTAAGCTCGCGGGGCCAGACCTGGCGCGAAGTCAGGATGGTTGGTGCCTGGGCCGATTGGCGCCAGAATCAATAGGGGCCATGGTGCGGGTGGTCGGACTCGAACCGACAAGCCTTGCGGCGGCGGATTTTGAGTCCGCTGCGTCTACCAATTCCGCCACACCCGCATGCGATGGGCAAGCGGCAGATAAGGCGAAACGCACCGCTTCGTCAATCGCAGGCACCACACCGGAGCGTGACGATGGCTGTGATTGACAGCAGCGGGGCGACGACGCACAAACCGCCGACGAAATGGGCAAGCCGCAAGGACCTGACGCATGACCACACCGACTGACGACGCCAAGCATCTAGGCGCTCCAGATCAGTCCTGGCTCCTGGCGGTCGCCGGCTTCGTGCTCGCGCTGCTCGCCATCTCGGGCGCTTGGTCCAGTGAGCTGTTCATGGGGCTGGTGCCCTGCGAACTCTGCCTCGAACAGCGTATGGCGTATTATTTCGGCCTGCCGATTCTCCTGATCGCGCTGCTATTGTGGAACAGGCTGCCGCGCGCGGTATGGCTTGGGCTGATGCTGGCCGCGGCCGCAGTCTTCATCTGGGGCACCTATATGGGTGGCTATCATGCCGGGGTGGAGTATGGCTTCTGGCCCGGACCGACAGCTTGCACCGGCACTGGGGTAGAGGTGAGCTTCACCGACCTCAGCAAGATCAACGAAGCGCGAGTCGTGCCCTGCGACAAGGTGCAGTTCAGCTTCCTCGGCATCACCCTTGCGGGCTACAATACGCTGGTATCGATCGTCACTGTGCTGCTGATCGGCGGCGCCGCGCTGACGCGGAAGCGCTGAGCGGCAGCGGGCCGGGTCGTGGGGCTACGGCTCAAGTTCGATATCCCAGTATAGGTAGTCGAGCCAGCTCTGGTGCAGATGGTTTGGCGGGAAGGCGCGGCCGTTGTTGTGCAGGTCGTACACCGTCGGCTGGAACGGCTTCTGCATGGGGAACATCTTGATCTCGTGCGGCAGGCGGTTGGCCTTCCTGAGATTGCAGGGCGAACAAGCCGCGACGACGTTTTCCCAGGTCGTGCGTCCACCCTTCGAACGCGGAATGACGTGGTCGAAGGTCAGGTCGTCCTTGGCACCGCAATACTGACACTGGAAGCGATCGCGCAGGAACACATTGAAGCGCGTGAAGGCGGGATGCCGCGCCGGCTTCACGTAATCCTTGAGCGAAACGACGCTCGGCAACGCCATCTCGAAGCTCGGGGATTTGACCACCCGATCGTAGGTCGAGACGACGTTGACCCGGTCGAGACAGATTGCCTTGATGGCATCCTGCCAGGACCAAAGCGACAAAGGGTAGTAGCTGAGCGGCCGGTAATCGGCGTTCAGCACCAGCGCGGGGCTGGACTCAAGCGACACATGTACTGTCACTCGTCGCCCCCGTAACAGGAATCGCGGCCAGTCATGATCGTAGATACTCTATGCGCAGTGTGACGAGGCTGTGAAGCCCCTCAGCACCGTGGCAAATTAACCATTGCTCGCCAAGAGGAAAGCGCTGGCGAATGCCAGTCCTTCGTCGGAAATGGTATGGCCTGAGCCTGGGGTGATGTGGAGCGTCACCTCGAACCCGGCGGTGGCAAGTTCTTCGGCGGCATTGCGGCTATGCTGGGCCTCGAGCACCGTATCTTCGGCGCCGTGCACGAGGGCGACGGGCGGCTTGGCGGCTATGCCCGCAGCAAAGGCGTCAGAGGGAAGAAAGGCGCCCGAAAACCCGATGATCCCGGCAAGGCGTTCATCGAGCCCGGTGCCGACATGCAGCGCCATCATGGCGCCCTGGGAGAAACCCGCGAGCACGGTATCGGCAGCCGTGAGCCCGGTCTGCGCCCAGAGATCGGCGAGGAAGACCCGAAGCACGGGAGCGGCCAAGCGGACGCCTTCGCTCCAGGGCAGGCTCTGATCATTGGCGAGCGGGAACCACTCGAAACCGCCAGCGAATGCACCACAAACGCTTGGTGCATTGGGCGAGACGAAGAGCGCGTTTGGCAGCAGCGGGCTCCAGTAGCGACCGAGGCCAATCAGCCCCGCACCATCATCGCCATAGCCATGCAGAAGCACGACGAGCTTTGTGGGAGCGGCGCCAGTGGCGGGCGGCAGCATAGGGCCCGAGAGCTTGGGGGCAGAGAGCTTGGTCATGAGGTCGAAACGCCTTCCTTGCTGCGGATGGCGCGATAGTAGCGCCAGAAGAGGTGCGCGGCCGCGCTGCGCCAGGGGGCCCAGACTTCGGCCATGACACCTAGCGACTTCGTCGAAGGCCGTTCGTCAAGCCCCAGCCCCCAATGCGCGGCATGTTGAAGCGCGATATCGCCTGCCGGAAACACGTCGGGGTGACCGGCCGCGAACATCAGGTAGAGCTCGGCCGTCCATGGCCCGATGCCCTTGTGCGCGGTCAGCAGCGCCCGCGCCTCCGCGGCGGGCAGGGTCGCAAGCGGCGTGAGATCAAGTTGCCCCTCGATTATGGCGTTGGCGAGGGCGCGCAGCGTGAGCACCTTGCCCCGTGAGAACCCGGCGGCCCGGAGCGCATCGTCGCCGACCGACAGAAAACCATGCGGAACGGTGGCGCCTTCGAGCGCAGCGAAGCGCCGCCAGATGGCGTCCGCGCTCTGGGTGGACAATTGCTGGCCTACCACGATGCGCGCGAGCCCTTCGAAACCGCCGACTGATCGGCGGAGATCGACCTGACCCGCGCGGGCGGCGATGGGCACGAGACGCGGATCGGCCGCGAGCAGCGCCGCGAGATGTCGGGCGAGCACAGGCTGCGCTTCCAGACGCTCTAGGTTCAAGGCCTCGTCCCGTGCTAGCTCAGCAGACATGTCCGCGCTTCTCCGCTTTGCGCCGAGCCCAAACGGGTACCTGCATCTCGGCCACGCCTATTCCGCCTTTCGAACTGCACATTGGGCCGAGCAGTTGGGCGGCACCATGCTGCTGCGCATCGAGGACATCGACACGACGCGATGCAAGCCGGAATTTACCGCTGCGATCTTTGAGGACCTTCACTGGCTCGGTCTTGGCTGGCCGGAACCGGTGATCGTGCAGTCTGAGCGCTTCGAGATCTATCGGCAGGCTGCGGCGAGACTCCAGCTGATGGGCCTGCTCTACCCGTGTTTCTGCACGCGCGCGGAAATCGCTGCGCATGCGGTGGGAACGGATCCGGACGGTGCCCCACTCTATCCGGGCACCTGCCGGCACATAGCTGCGGCTACAAGGGAGAGGCGCGTTGCCGCCGGGGAGCGACCGGCATGGCGGCTCGATATGCAGGCGGCACTGGCGCGCTCCGGCCCGCTCGCCTATCCGTTGATGTCCGCAGAAGAACCGCTCATCACGGAAAGCATCAAGGTGCAACCGGAGCGCTGGGGCGATGTAACGATAGTGCGGAAAGAGACGCCGACGTCCTACCATTTGAGCGTGGTGGTCGATGATGCCGCTCAGGAGATCACCCATGTCACGCGCGGGAAAGACATGGAAGCCGCGACTGACATCCACGTGCTGCTGCAGCGCCTCCTTGGGCTGGGCACTCCTGCCTACGGGTTTCATCGGCTGCAGCTTGACTCGGATGGTCGCAAATTCGCGAAATCACGGCAGTCACGGTCGCTGCGCGATCTGAGAAGGCAAGGCTGGAGCGCCCAAGATGTGCGGCGGGCAATTGGCTTCGCCTAGAGCGCTTTCAGGGAAGGTTGCATGACTTTCCCGCCTCGAAAGCGCGACAAAACAATGGCTTGGATCATTTCAGCGTTTCAACCAAAGCGTGAAATGATCTAGAGTGTGTTCGTGACTTCGAAACGGAAGACGCCTTCAGCCTCATTCTGGACAACGGCGTGGCCGTTCTGCCGACAATAGAGCGGGATATCGATCTTCGCCATCGGGTCGGTGGCGAGCACCAGCAGCGCTGTGCCCGGCGCGAGTTGCGCCAGGCGCTTTTCCAGTTTCAGAACGGGAAGCGGACAGCGGAGCCCACGCGCATCGATCAGTTCGGGCGCGGTCGCTTCCGCATCAGGGCGCAAGCAGCAGCACCCAGTATACGCCATTGGCGGAGTTGGGCTCGTAGTGCGCCGCAAGGCCAACGCGCTTGACCGTCGGATCGGCCATTGCTGCCGCATCGGCGGGAGAGGCACGCCAGCTCGAGAAGGCTTCGGCAAAGGTGGCGTAGCCCGCGCTGATCCGCACCTGGGCGATGCCCGGCGGCAGGGTCGGCGGCGTGCCGGACTTGGCGTAGTTCGTGGCGAGAGTTTCGGCTGTCGAATCAAGAACCGAATCACCGCGCAGATCCGCCGCGCCGTTCTGGCGTCGATAGTCATTGAGGAGGAAGATCGCCTCGACGCGGCTCAGTCGTGCGCCAGGCTCGTTCATGGGCTGGCTCAGCCCCGGCGACAGCGGCTGGCCAGCAGAGGCACAGGCGGCCACCGAAAGCGCCAGGGCGCCGAGCAGGGCAAAGCGAAGGGCCTTCACAACCATGTTCAATCTTCCTCGTCCTGGCCTTTGGTGATCGCGGGGCCGCCCGCGTCGGCCGATGCGCGCCAATGGCGGGCCGAACTACAAGTGTTGCGTGTAGGAGTGCCCCTACCCTGCTTTGCGCCGCAGCGGAAGGCGACAAATGGTGACCCCGACGCGATTCGAACGCGTGACCCCAGGATTAGGAATCCTGTGCTCTATCCTGCTGAGCTACGGGGTCGCCAAGGCTGCTGATAGCAAAAGCGCGGGCGGCTGAAAACCAGAGATTGCCAAAGAGCATGGCCGCCTCAGACGCAGGATCAAAAAACCTCCCCCGCGCCGGCGGGAGAGGCAGATTCAGGTTGGACCCGGCAGGGATCAGCGATGCGCACCCTTGAGTTCGCGGAGTTCTTCGACAGAGCGGACGGTCTTGCGTGCAGCGCCCTGCCAATCCGACGTCTTGACCGTGCCTTTTGCGAGCCGCTCCTTCGCGGCAGGAACGGCATGGGCGTATTGGGGCAGCCACTGGGCCTGCGCGACGACCATTTCGTCGACCATCTGCCAGACTTCGTCGGGCGTGCAGATGGCGCCGACCAGCGGGTCGTGCAGGACAGCAAGCTTGAGAAGGTCGATATCGCCCTTGATGGCGGCCTCGACACTCATGCGCTGGACCGAAACGGCTACCGAGCAGGTGGCCGCACAGGCGATCGGCAGCTCGACGCCTTCCTTCATGTTGATGCCGAAGCGATCGACGAAACCGGTCGATTCAATGATGGCGTCGGCCGGCAGGTTCTTGATGATGCCGTTGTTGCGGACGTTGAAATGCCCGCGATAGACGCGGCCGGTTTCGAGCGCCTCGATGATCCAGCTGGCGTGCTCGGTGGTGCGCTTGTGCTCGGAAAGCGGACGGGTCGCCTCGGCCTTGAACTTCGGGAAATCCGTCTCGAACCAGTTGCGGCGCTCGGTCGAGTAGCGAAGGTAGCCGCCGGTCTCGCCATGGATCCAGTCGCTTGTGTCGATCCAGCGGCCGATTTCCTCCGGCCGCTTGCGGTACCAGGGCAGGTACTCACTCAAGTGGCCATTGCTCTCGGTGGAATAGACGCCGAAGCGCTTCAGCACGTCGATGCGGACCTTCTCCTGCTTCGAGTAGACCGGGTGGCGCTCGAAACCGGCGATCAGCTCGTCCTTTTCGATCTTCCGGCCCTTGGCGCGGATATCGATGTACCAGGTCTGGTGGTTGATGCCGGAGCAGATGTAATCGAGTTCGCTATCGTCGACGCCGAGCACCTGCGCGATCTGGTGGGCACCATGCTGCACGCCATGGCAGAGGCCGACGGTATTGACACCGCCATATTCGAGCGCGGCCCAGGTGTTCATCGCCATGGGGTTGGCATAGTTGAGGAACAGCGCGCCGGGCTCGGCCAACTCGCGGATATCCTTGCAGAAATCGAGGATGACGGGGATATTGCGCTGGCCGTAGAGAATGCCGCCGGCGCAGATCGTGTCGCCCACGCACTGGTCGACGCCGTACTTGAGCGGAATGTTGACGTCAGTGGCGAAGGCCTCGAGCCCGCCGACCCGCACGCAGCTCATGATGTAGCGCGCTCCGGTGATGGCCTCGCGCCGATCGGTGGTGGCGGTGACCTTGGCGGGCAGATTGTTGGTTGCCACGATCTCCGAAATGATCTGCCGGATCATGTCGAGATTGTGCGCGTTGATATCGGTGAGGGCGAACTCCACCGCTGCAAATTCCGGAACTTTCAGCAGGTCGGAGATCAGGGTCTTGGTGAACCCGACCGACCCGGCGCCGATAATGGCGACCTTGAACGACATGAGCATCCTCCGCTTCGGGCGCCGATCGCCCTTGGTAGATGGATTTCTAGCGCGAGCGCCCACGCTCATATAAGAGAAATGTCATGCCGAAGGGGGTGATTTTGTGCTCGAAACGCTGATGTCGCATGGCCCGGTGGTGAAGCCGTTCACGCATGAGCGCAGCGCGCTGGACCTCCACTGCCTGCCGATCGGTGCGGGCTATGAGCGGCGCGAAAACGAAGTCTATGACTGGGAAGGCAGCCAGCGCGGCGCATTTTGTCTCATTCAGCACACGATCTCGGGCCGCGGGGCGCTCGACTATGCCGGCACGCGGCATGTGCTGGGCCCCGGCGACTGCATGGTGCTGACCTTTCCGCATGCCAATCGCTACTGGCTCGAGCCGGGGAATGCCTGGGAGTATTTTTGGATCGGGCTGCATGGCCGGGAAGCCCTGCGGCTAACCCGCGCGGTGCTCGATGAAAGGGGCCCGGTCATTCGGCCGGGACGCGACATCGTCGACAGGTTGGCAGCCGCCTGCCTCAGGCTTGCGACAGAAGACCTGGCGCTCGGGCAGGCCTCGGCCCTCACTTATGGCGCGGCAATGGCGCTGCTCGACGCAAGCTTTGCGCCGCAGAGCGAACGAAAAGCCAGCCTGCCGGGGCCATTGCGGCGGGCGGTAGCGCTCGTCGAGGCAGACCTGTCGCAGCCCCTGCATGTGGGGCGCCTCGCCGCGGCGGCGGGGATGAGCCGGGCGCATTTCGTGCGGGCATTCTCCGCCGCTCTGGGTGTGCCGCCGGCGGAATACGTGTTCACGCGGCGCATTGCACTCGCCGAGCGGCTTTTGCTTGCCACCGACGGCACGGTCGAGAGTATCGCGCGTGCCGCCGGATTTTCCGATGGCAACTATTTCGCCAAGGCCTTCCGGCGCGTGCATGGGCTCTCGCCCAATGCCTACCGCGCGGCGCGGGTGGAGAGCCTCAGGGCGTGAGCCGAGGCGCCTCGCTTCAACCGCGAAGGGAGAAGTGGAGCGCTACCCGCTGGCAATCGAGCCGACCTCATCCGCCGCGTGTCGAAAGACGAGATCGGCAAGAACGCGGCCTTACGCCACCTTCTGCTTCGGAGCGAGGCGGGCCCATTCCGGCAACCAATCGCCATGGGCGATCAGCAGGTCGTCAACGAGATTCCAGATCTGCTCGAGGTCAAGCTCCGCCGCCGTATGCGGGTCGAGCATGGCCGCGTGATAGATGTGCTCGCGGTTTTCGGTCATCAGCGCGGCAACCGTCAGTTCCTGCACGTTCACATTGGTGCGGATCAGCCCGATCAGCTGCGGCGGAATATCAGTCACGACAGTCGGCTGCAGGCCGTTGTGATCAACGAGGGTCGGTACTTCCACCGCGCAGCCGGCGGGCAATTGCGGGATATAGCCTTTGTTGACGATGTTGCCATAGATGACCGACGGCTGGCCGGTGACCACCGAGTTGACGATCTCGGAGGCGTATTCGTGGCTTTCCTTCACCTCGATGGTGTTGGCCGTCTTGTAGGTCTCGGCTTCCTTCTTCCAGCGGGCGATCTGCTCGACACAGCGCTTGGGGTACTCGTCGAGCGGAATGCCGAACTTCTCGATCAGGTCCTCGCGGCCCTCCTTGATGAAATAGGGCGTGTACTCGGCGAAGTGCTCCGAGCTTTCGGTGACGAAGTAACCCAGCCGCGTCAGCATCTCGTAGCGCACCTTGTTCGGGCAGCGCGGGTTCCAGTGGCTGGGCTTCGGGAAGCGGCCTTCGCGGTACCCCTTCACCAGATCGGGATACAGGTTCTTGTAGCTGCCATCGGCCTGACGGTGCTCGAAATTCAGGTAGAACGCCATATGGTTGATGCCGCCGGCGCGGTAGCGGAGCTCCTCATAGGGGATATCGAGGTCGCGCGCGAGTTCATAGGCCGTTCCCTGCACTGAGTGGCAGAGGCCAACCTGCTTGATAGTCGGGTACTTGGCGCCGATGGCCCAGGTATTGATGGCCATCGGGTTGACATATTGCAGCATGATCGCGTTGGGCGCGACCTCGAGCATGTCTTCGCAGATAGACCACAGGTGCGGCACGGTACGGATGCCGCGCATGATGCCACCGATGCCGAGCGTATCGGCAATGGTCTGGCGCAGGTTGTACTTCTTGGGCACCTCGAAATCGGTGATGGTGCATGGGTCGTACCCACCGATCTGGAAGCAGACGACGACGAAATCGGTGCCATCCAGCGCTTCGCGCTGGTTTGAAAATGTCTTTATCGAGGCCTTGCCGCCCAGCGTCTGGATCAGCTTGCCGGCGATGACCTCGCTTTCGTCGAGGCGCTGCGGGTTGATGTCCATCAGCCGGATTTCGGCTGCCGCCAGCGCCGGGCGCTGCAGGATATCGCCGACGATGTTCTTCATGAAGACCGACGAGCCGGCACCGATGAAGGTGATTTTGGGCTGAGCCATTGGAGACCTCTTTCGTGAATCAGGTTTCGAGCCGATAGCCCTCGACCACGAAGAGCGTGGCGGGCCATGCGACCGGCAAGGCAAGCCCGGTGCGCATCAATGCGTGACCGGACAGGATGAGAGACTGGGTCTTGAGCGCGGCGGGGCCGCGGGACTGCGGGGCACGATCCTCGGCATTGACCAGGGTGATGCGATAGCGCGCATCGGGGTCGAGCGCTGTGAGGCGCAACGATCGCGGCAGGATCTGCTCGGCAAAGGCGCCCTGCCCCGCGAATACCACGAAGCGATCGCCCGAGGCGGAAAGCTGCAGTTCAGCGGTGACGGTCGCATCGTCGCTATCGAGCTGGTGAATGGCACCGGCCATCATCCATTCGCGATTGGCGCGATACCAGGCCGTGGCGCGGGTGAGGATGGCTTCGTCCTCGGCTGAGATAACGCGCAGATCACTCTCGAAGCCCATGTGACGACTGGCGGCGATCCAGGCGCGAAAGCTGGTCGGCAGCGCGCGGCCGGTGGTGTGGCTCTTGTATGCGCCAACATGACTGCCGGTAATCGCCGACGGTATGAACAGCGATGCCGTCTGCTGGATACGCAACCGCTCGATGGCGTCGATGCAATCGGACAACCAGACGCGGTGGGTGTGCTGCAGGATGCCGTAATCGATACGGCCACCACCCGAGGCGCAGCTTTCGATCTCGACCTTCGGGTGCGCGGCGCGCAACCGGGCGAGCAGATCGAGAATGCCCCTTCCCTGCGCGGCATCAAGCACCGGGAGATGCCGGTTGTGGTCCCATTTCAGATAGTCGATGTCGCTTTCGGTGAGGATCGCATCGAGCTTCTCAAACAGGTACTTGCGCACCTCAGGCTTCGAAATATCGAGCACGAGCTGGCCACGGCCGGTGACCTGATCCGGACCACCCAGAATCCATTCCGGATGCGCCCGATAGAGGTCGGACTGCTTGTTGACCATTTCGGGCTCGACCCAGAGGCCGAAACTCATGCCGACCGAATGAACCTTGTCGATCAGGGGCTTCAGCCCATCCGGCCATTTGCGCCGATCAACCACCCAGTCGCCCAGCGATGTAGTGTCGTCGTCGCGCTTGCCAAACCAGCCATCGTCGAGCACGAAACGCTCCGCGCCGATGCGGGCGGCGCGTTCGGCCATCTCCGCAAGTACCGAAAGGTCGTGCTTGAAGTAGACGGCTTCCCAGCAATTGTAGTGAACCGGCCGCGGCCGGTCGTGATCGGGCCAAGGCACGAGCCGATCCCGCACATAGGCCTGCATCTGGGTGGCGGTGCCGTTGAGGCCAGAGTCCGAGCGGGCGACAGTCAGTGTCGCGGTTTCGAACAGCGTGCCCGCTTCGCGCTCAGAGCCGGCCGCGTGGCCATATTGTAGCTGGCGGCGACCGCAGGGCAGTTCCTCGGCAATGGAGCGGTGACCGCCCGGCCAGCCATAGGCAAAGGCGAGCGCTTCGCCCGCCGTGTAGCGCGTTCCAGGCGTGCAGGCTATGACGAAGGGCGGCACTTCCTGTCCGGAACGGCCATTGCGGCCTTCGCGCAACCGCGCGCCCGGCGCAAAAAGCTGACGATGGGTGTGGAGTTCGCCATTCCACTTGCCGGAAAACTCGATCAGTTCGGCGTGGCTGCCGGGGACCGGCAGGACCGGCGCCGCGAACCAGTTGACGCGAATAGGTGTCGCCGCTTCGAGGCTGGCGGAGAGCTCGAGCACGCCATCGAGCGCGAGGCGCGCGCGATAGGTGAGACCCTGAGCCACGTCACGCGCTTCGACCAGAAGCGCCTGCCCCGCCCTCGCTACGCGGGTTGCGGCAAAGGCCGGAACAAGCGGCGCGCCGGTATCGCTTGCGATCGAAAGGGCCGGCTGGCCCTGGAACCAGCCATCGCCCACGGGGCAGATGGTGAGCGGCGCCAGTTGGTCGAGCATGCCACCGGTCAGGTCCATCGCAACGGCCAGCGCGAGTTGCCCGAGATCCTCGGCTTCGGGCAGGCGCGGCCCGAAGTAGATGATCGCCGGGAGCCCGCCGGTCTCGGCAAGCACGAGGGTCTGGGTCTGGTCGTCGAGACGAATAGGCATTGGTCAGGCAGCAATCTCGAAAGCGGCGCGCACGAGGCGGCGGGTGTAGTCGGTCTGCGGGCGCTCGAGCACATCTGCGACCGGGCCCTGCTCGACGATATTGCCGTTCTGCATGACGATGATGCGATGCGCCAGCGCTCGGACGACCTTCAGGTCATGCGAAATGAACAGGTAGCTCAGGCCCTTGTCGCGCTGAAGTGTGCGGAGCAGTTCTATGATCTGCGCCTGAACGGATAGATCGAGAGCGGAAGTCGGCTCGTCCAGCAGGATAAACTCGGGCTCGAGCGCCACGGCGCGGGCTATGGCCAGGCGCTGCCGCTGACCACCCGAAAACTCGTGCGGGAACCGGTTGAGGATGTCGTCGGGAAGTCCGGCATCGCGCAGCGCCTGCCTGACCCGCTCCAGCCGTTCGGCTGATCGGCGGCCGATGCGATTGACCACGAGTCCTTCCTCGATGATCTGCCGCACAGACATACGCGGATTGAGCGACGCAAAGGGGTCCTGGAAGACGATCTGCATCCGCTGGCGGTACGGCTTCATGCCGCCGCGGTCGAGCTTGTCGAGGCGGTTACCAAGGAATTCGACCTGGCCGCCCGAGAGCTTGTTGAGCCGCAGCAGCGCCTGTCCGAAAGTCGTTTTGCCGGAGCCGGACTCGCCCACAAGCGCCAGCGTCTCGCCGCGCTTGAGCGACAGCGACAGCCCGTCGACCGCGTGAAGATCATGGTAGGTGCCGCGGAAGGCGCCGCCCTTTCGCAACGTATAGGTGACGCGGATATCGCGACCTTCGAGGACCGTGTCAGGGGTCCCCTGAAGCGGATTGGCCTGGCCCTTGGGTTCTGAGCCGAGCAGACGCTTTGTATAGGCATGCTGCGGGTTCGAGAACACCTGCTCGGTGAGGCCCTCCTCGCGCACTTCGCCATGCTGCATGACATAGACATGGTCCGCAAACTGACGGACAACAGTCAAGTCATGGGTGATAAGGATCACCGCCATACCGGTCTTTTCCTTCAACGCTTTGATAAGGTTGAGGATTTCTGCCTGGACAGTCACATCGAGCGCGGTGGTGGGCTCGTCGGCGATCAACACATCCGGGTTATTGGCGAGCGCCATGGCGATCATGACGCGCTGACGCTGACCACCCGAAAGCTGGTGGGGATACTGGTTGACGCGGGATTCCGGATCCGGGATCTGCACCTCGCGCAGCAGTTCTACGGCGCGGGCATTGGCGTCCTTCTTGCCCATCCTCTGATGCAGACGGAGGACTTCGGCGATCTGGGTGCCCACGGTGTAGACCGGGTTCAGCGAGCTCATCGGCTCCTGAAAGATCATGGTCAGCCGGTTGCCGCGCAGGCGCCGCATCTCGACATCGGACAGCTTTGCCATGTCCTTGCCGGCATAAAGAATCTGCGTGTCCTTGGACAGGCTGGCGCGCTTTGAGAGGAGCTTCATGACGGCACGTGCCGTGACGGACTTGCCCGAGCCGCTTTCGCCCACCAGCGCGATAGTCTCGCCCTTCCTGAGGCGGAAAGACACATTGCGCACCGCTTCGATGGAGCCTCCTTCCACACGGAAGCTGACCCCGATCTTTCTGGCATCTATGATGTAGTCGTCGCTCACGGCAAGCACCTCAATAGGGGTCGATCGCGTCGCGCAGACCATCGCCCAGCGCATTGAACGCGAAGACGGCGACGAGCACGAAGCCGACGGGCGAAAGGATCCATGGATAGGAGCCGATCACCGAGAAGGTTTGGCTGTCCTGCAGCATCAGGCCCCAGGAGATCAGCGGCGGCTTCACCGCAAAGCCGAGATAGCCGAGGAAGCTCTCGAGCAGCACGATGGACGGAATACCCAGCGTGACCGCGACAATGACGTGGCTCATGACGTTTGGCAGGATATGGCGTGTGATGATGCGTCCGTCGGACGCACCAATTGCCATTGCCGCGCGGACATAATCCACCCGGGCCAGCGCCATGGTCTTGCCGCGCACCTCTCGACTGAGTTGTGCCCAGCCAAGCGCCACGATCACCAGAATGACAAAACTGATGAAGAGCAGCGACGGCGACGTCGGCGGGATGAGCGCGGCAAGCGTCAGGTAGAGCGGCAGTTGCGGGAAAGCGAGGACGATTTCGACGAAGCGCTGGAACCACAGATCGAAGGCGCCACCGAGATAGCCCGAGGTGATGCCGAGCAGCGTGCCCACGATTGTGATCATGGTAATCGAGGTCAGCGCGATGATCAGCGTCAGGCGACTGCCGAAGATGCCACGTGAGAGGATGTCGCGACCGAGCTTGTCGGTGCCAAGCAGGTGCACAGGCGTGCCATCGGCCACACCGATCAGGTGAAGGTCACCTGGAATGAAACCCCACATCCTGTAGGGATCACCCTTCACGAAGAGTGCGAGCGGGCGCGGGTTCTCAAGATCTGGCCCGATGAGCGGCTGGAAGGTGATCGGGTCGAGCTCGTCACTCTCGACGATCGGAAAGATCACCGGCCAAAGCGTGAACCCATCCTTGGTGAAAAACGAGATCTGGTCGGGCGGCGCGAAGGCAACCGTTGCCTTGTTGGGATCATTGGGCGCGATGAACTCGGCAAAGACCGAGAAGAGCAGAAGTATGATGACGAGTGTCAGTCCGAACATGCCCGGTCCGGAGCGACGGAACCGGCGCCAGACCAGCGAGACATAGCTCTGGCTCGTGGTATTGACGGTGGAAATGCGGGCGTCGGCGCTCTCGCCTTCGTGTGTACTGGTCATTTGTCGCCTCCGACACGGATGCGCGGATCGAGCGCCACGAGCAGCAGATCGGCGATGATGTTGCCGACGATCAGCGTCGCGCCGAGGATCAGCATGAGGGTCGCCGTGACATAGACGTCGCCGATACTCATCGAGCCGACGATAGCGGGCCCGATCGTGGCAAGTCCGAACACGATGGCGACTTCGATTTCACCCGTAAGCATATAAGGCAACACGACGCCTTGATAGGCGACGAGCGGGTGCAGGGCATTGGGCACCGCATGCTTGAGGACCACGGCGCCCTCGCTCAGGCCCTTGGCGCGGGCAGTCTCGACATATTGGGCATTGAGCGTATCGAGCAGGTTGGCCCGCATGACGCGCATGTTGTAGGCGAGCCCGCCGATGGTGGCCACGGCAATGACCGGCCAGACGTGCTGGATCAGGTTCCACAGCTTCGCCCAGTTGAAGTTGAACCAGCCAAGCCAGTAGGGCTGGCCACCGAACTTCGTCGAATAGAACGAGCCGATCTCCTGCACATTGAGCTTGTAGGCGAGGATATAGAGCAGGATCAGCGCCAACAGGAAGCGCGGTACCGTCATGCCGAGGAAAGAGAAATAGCTGAGGACGGTGTCGACCCAGCTATACTGCCGCGTTGCAGCCAGAATACCGAAGGAGATGCCCAGCAGCGACGCCAGGATGTGGCAGGTGAGTGCGATGGCGAGCGTGGGTGGCAGGCGCTGCAGAACAACATCGAGCACAGGCTTGTTGTAGGCGAAGGACTGGCCGAAATCGAGCTGGGTCACAATGCCCCAGATCCAGCGGAGATACTGCAGGGGAAGCGGGTCGTTGAGCCCGTGGGTCTCGCGATAGGCGCGCGCTGCGGCATCCGCCGCCTCGATGGTGGCCTTGCCCTGCGTGATCATCTGGGCGCGGATGAAGTCGCCGTAGTCGCCAGGCGGGGCCTGGATGATCAGGAAGGTGACGATACTCATCACCACCAGCACCGGGATCGACTGCAGGATCCGGACGGCTAGAAACTTCAGCATAGGCGGAATCCTCGCGCGGGGCTCGGAAATTGATCAACAAAAAGCAGGCGACGGGCGGAGCGGCAGATGCCGCCCCGTCCGCCGCACTGGGAGGAACGCTTAGTTGGCCGCCACCGGGCCAGCCTCACCCGGCTTGCCGGGCAGGGTGTTCGGGTGCAATTCGGCGTTGATCTGCTTGTCCTTGGGCACGAACACACGCTCGCGGATGATGTTATCCTCAGCCCAGTTGTACATGAAGATCGGCGCGCCGGCCGGGATGTTGGCGAAGCGCTTGTTGATGATCAGCGCGCCCGGGTAGGCGGTAAGGCCGATACCGTCGAGATTCTCGGTATAGATCTTCTGGTACTGCTTCATCAATGCGACGCGTTCGGCCGGATCACGGGTGGCCATGAACTTGTTGACCAGGTCGACAAGCTGCTTCTCGTAGTCCTGCAGCACGAGCTCACCCTTGGCGTTGGCCTGGTGATGGTTCGATGTGGTCGGACCGACAGGAGCCAGCGCCGTCGTGCTCTGCACGACAGTGATCAGCTCGGTGCCGTTACGAACGATCTGCCAGTCGAACTTGCCGGCAAGACCTGCTGCCTCGCGATCCTTGCCCGCGAGGGCATTGAGCGTCACCTTGAGGCCGATATCGCCCATCATGGCGATGACGCCTTCGGCGAGGTTCTTGTCGGTCTGGTAGTCGGCGTTGGTGAGCAGCGTGACGTTCAGGTCGGCACCGCCGTTGGGCAGGTTCACGAAACCGTTGCCATCCGTGTCGGTGAGGCCAGCCGCGGCGAGAGATGCCTTGGCGGAGTCCTTGTCGAACGGATAGTAGACCGTCGAGTCCTTGTCGTAGAACGACGTGCCGGCATACAGACCGCCCGGATAGGGCGTGGTGAACGGACCCTTCACCAGCGATTCGCCGAGGCGCTGACGGTCGAGGCCGTACGAGATCGCCTTGCGGAAATCGAGGTTGCGGTTCAGCTCGCGGATCGCCTGCTGGTTCGCATCCGGCTCACCCCAGCCATTGACCGAGTAGTTCGGGTAGAGCGAGTAGCCAATGGTGCGCGGACCGAAGGCTAGCTTGGCCGGCGATGCCGGATCAGCAGCCTTCTTGAGCGATTCGACGTAGTTCTCCGCCTGCTCGAGGTTCGAGAAGTCGCCTGTGCCGGCAACGGCCTGGATGTCGCGATCGGCCCATGTGGAGAGCCGGTACTGCATTTCGTCGAGATAGGGGAGCTGGTTGCCCGCCTCGTCGACCTTCCAGTAGTAGGGATTGCGGCGCAGTACGACCACATCGTCCGGACGGTGCTCCACGACCACCCAGGCGCCGAGCGACGGGAAGTTCATGTAGTCTGACGGGAACGCGTTGCGGAAATCGTCGTAGGACTTGCCGCCGTACTTCGGATGGTGGGGCTTAAGCGCGTGGGCCGGGCCGGGGCAGAAATTGCCGTAGGCGAAGTTGTAGAGCACCGCTTCCGGGAACGCCGTTTCGAAGCTCAGCGAGAAGCTGTACTTGTCGATGACGGTCAGCTTGCCGTTCGAATAGCTTGCCGGAGACGCACCGTTCAGCGGCTTGACGTTGGAGTCGTTGACGATGTCGTTGTAGTAGAACTCGATATCGTCGGTGGTGAAGTCAACACCGTCAGACCACTTCGCGCCCTCGACGAGCTTCACGGTGAGGGTCTTGCCGTCCTCGGACCAATCCCAGCTCTTGGCCAGGTTGGGCAGCGGCTGCAGGTCGCTGGCGTTGACGGTGAAGAGCGGACCGGTGCGGGTCAGACACTCGACGAGGCCGATATCGATACCGCCCCAGCCATAGGACTGGCCAGCCCAGTAGTTCCAGCCCTCCGGACGGCCGCCGATGACATGGCGCATCACATCGCCATAGACGCCGGTACCATCGGGCTGGTTTGCGGTCTTGTAGACCATCGGTTCCTTGGGCAGGCGCTCGGCAACCGGCGGAAGCTTCCCGGCGTCGACGAAGGCCTTGACGAATTCGGGCTCGGTATAGGACGGCAGCGCCTTGTACTCGAGGATATCCGAGCGGTTGACGAAGACCGGCTCGCCCTGGGCGTCGAATTTCGGCGGATCGGGCGGAGTAGTTGGCGCGACTTGCGCGAAAGCGGGCGCCGCGGCGAGCGACACGCCAAGCAGAAGGGCCCCGGAAAGGGCCGTCAAATTACGGTTCATGTTACCTCCCATGCTCGTACCTGATGCTGTTAGTGCAGGCGCGGAGCCTTGGGCCACGTCGCCGGTTCGAGCAGGTTGGAGGGTAGCGCTTGCATTCGCGGCGACAATGCCGCTATCTGAATGAGTATTTCCGGTTTTTAAAGATGACGATCGCTCGCAGCCAGACCGTTCACACGATTCCGCCGGCCCGCCCGCGCGCCGCTGCCGCGGCGCCCGTCCCACGGCCCGACCGAC
The DNA here is from genome assembly GCA_027487555.1 of Hyphomicrobiales bacterium. Classification (GTDB taxonomy): domain Bacteria; phylum Pseudomonadota; class Alphaproteobacteria; order Rhizobiales; family Devosiaceae; genus Devosia_A. The sequence continues at coordinate 373,755 of JAIYDI010000019.1, read as the reverse complement.
GCTTCTACGCGCAGACGCAGGCCTTCGGCCGCTTCGGCATCCGGTGGTTCGATCCGCAGATCATGCCGGAGCAGCACTTCCACGGCCATGTCGAGTTGAACTGGCTGACATCGGGCTCGATGGACTATGTCATCGATGGTCGACTGGTAGAGATACCGGCGGAACGACTGGTGATGTTCTGGGCCGGCATTCCACACCAGACCGTCGCACTCGACCGCGGTCCGGGCGACGCGGCGCGGCAATGCAATGTCTACCTGCCGCTCGACAGTTTCCTGCATATGCCAAATCTCGGACGACTCACGGAGACGATGATGGGTGGCGGTATGGTGGCGCTGACGCCTGGAACGCTCGGAGCCGATACGCTGACGCGCTGGTACCAGGATTATCGGTCGGGCGATGCCGAGCGCGCCGACATCCTCAAGGAAGAGATCGGGCTGATGCTGCGCCGCGCCGCCGTGACCGGCTGGGACGTGCTGCTCGAGCCATGGATCGAAAGTGTCGGGCCGGCACATCGCGGCGCCGCATCCCCCTTGCGCTATGTCGTTTCCATGGTGCGGCACATCCTCGAGCACCTGCACAAGCCGCTCCGCGCCGAGGATGTCGCGAAGATCGTCGGTCTGCACCCCAATTACGCGCTCAACCTGTTTACCGACGTGATGCGGGTGCCGCTGCACAAGTTCGTGGTCCGGATGCGGCTGATACGGGCGCGGGCCCTGCTGTTCGAAGGTGGACTGTCGATCGAGAATGTCGCATTCGAATCGGGCTTTGCCTCACTCAGCCAGTTCTACGCACAGTTCCGCAACGCCTATGGACTGACCCCCCGACAGATGCGGGCGCAGTTTTCGCGCTGAGTTTCGGTAACGGATGGCCTCGCCAAAAAAGGAGCGCGGCACGTTAAGGGATAATTTCCGGGTTAAGAATTATCCATGGGTGGAGTATCTCCCCGCATGCATGTCCTGCACCGAGGCAGGCGCCGGCGGGCCCGATGAGGAGAACACCATGGCCGCTGCCGCCGCTCGCGTCGAAACCTATGACGACACCCCGCCCCAGACGGCGGAAAAGCACGTCCCCAACCAGTTCGTCACGTTCACCTGCGGTTCGCGGGCCTTTGGCATCGACATCATGGCGGTGCGCGAGATTCGTTCCTGGTCGCCGATCACCGAGTTGCCGAACCAGCCCTTCGGCGCCAAGGGCGTCCTCGATATCCGCGGCAATATCGTGCAGGTCTACGATCTCGCAACGATGCTCGGCGCTTCGGGAGGCTATGGCGAAGAAAAGGCCGGGCAGGTCGTGCTGGTTGTCTCCCTGCAGGCGCAGGATGTCGGCCTGCTCGTCGACACCGTGTCGGACATCATCTTTGCCCAGGGCGAAGACCTCCGTCCGGCGCCCAAGGCTTCCGGGCGGCAGGACACGGGTTCGGTGATGGGCCTGGTCAAGACGCAGGACCGGCTGGTCGCTATCCTCGACATAAAGGCGTTGTTCCCAGATGGCGGCATGTCGTTCTGACAACGACAGTCTTCATGTCACCCGCCCGCCGGGTGACATGTACCTTTTGGTTGAGCATGAACCCGCACAGGTTTGAGGTTTAGGCCGCTCCAATGGCGGCCCAGGCCTGTGCGATTGAGCAGGTTGGCGATGTGGTGTCCCGGTGCCCGAGGATACCTGCGCGTCGATAATGGGGCTCTCCAGCAACGCCGAGCCCACGAAATACCGTTCCGGTCGCTTCGGACCGATGCCGCCCCGGCCGGGCGCCCTGCCTGCATCTCCCGCACACGCCATCCCACCCAGTAAAAATGGGTTATGGGCCGCCACAAATGGCTCAACTTCTGTCCGCGGTCAGACCGGCTCGCGATTGCGAAAGGCGCGCCCTATGTCCGTGCCCCAGTAGCTCGAACACTCACCCCTTTACGGCGCCAGCAGTCATGCCGGCGACGATCTGCCGGTTGAAGAACATATAGACCAGCAACGGTGGAATTGTGATCAGCAAGATATTGGCGAAGAGCAGGTTGAACTGGGTAAGGAACTGGCTCTGAAAGTTGAACAGGGTCAACTGCACCGTGACGTTCTGCTTGCCGGGCAGGTAGTACAACGCATTGGTGAAATCGTTGAAGATCGCCACGGCCTGCACGACGATCACGGTAACCACCACCGGCTTCAGTAGCGGCAACACCACCTGGAAGAACAATCTGACCGGGCCGGCGCCATCGATGATCGCGGCCTCGTCGAGTTCACGCGGAATGGTTGAGACGAAATTCTTGAACAGCAGCACCGTGAAGCTCAGCCCGTAAGCCACCTGCACCAGCACGAAGCCATGCATGGTCTTGAACAGGCCGATCGATTGCATCAGCCAGATCGTCGGCACGACGGCGGGCGGCATGATGAGACCGGCAAGAACGAAGAAGCTGACGATCTTCGTCCAGCGCGATGGACGACGCTGCAGCACAAAACCGACCATGGCGCCAAAAATGACAAGCAACGTGACGCTCGCGACCGTAATGATCGACGAATTCACGAATGCGGTGAGCAATTGATAGTCGCGGGTCTCGATGACCTCGACAATATTGTCCCACAGGTGGATTTCCTTGGGCCAACTGAACTCGCGCAGCGCAGCCTGTTTCTTGTCCTTCATTGCGGTCAGGATGATGAAGGCAAAGGGCACGAGGAATACGAAAATCGAGGCAACGATGGCAACGCCACCGACTATGTAGCGCCGAGCGCGGTTCATCGATCAGTCTCCCCGCGGTTGAGGAACCAGCTCAACGGCACGATGATCACCGCGACCATCATGAAGAGTACGACGTTGCCGGCCGTGGAGAGGCCGTAGAACCCCGCCTGGTACTGCTTGTAGATGACAGAGGCGATGACATCGGAGGTAAAGCCAGGGCCGCCCTTGGTCATTGCCCAGATGAGATCGAACGACCTGAGGCCACCGATGAGGCTGAGCGTCACGACGGTGACCGTGGCCGGTTTCACCAGAGGCAGCGTGATGGTCCAGAAGCGCTGCCAGGCCGTTGCGCCGTCGATCTTGGCAGCTTCGTAGTATTCCGAGCCGATGGACACGATACCGGCCATGTAGATGACAGTCGCCAGGCCGACTCCTTTCCAGACGTCGACGGCGGCAACCGACAGAAGCGCAAAGCGCGGATCAGTAAGCCAGCCGGGCCCCTTGATGCCAAGGAGCGCGAGGCTCTCGTTGAGCAGGCCTTGGGTGGGGTGCATCATCGTGGTGAAAGTTATGCCGACGCCCACGGTGGAAACGAGCACTGGGAAAAACACCACTGCGCGCAGATAGCCGCGCCCGATGATATCCGAGGTGAGGAGCAGGCCGAGCAGCAGACCGAGCACGACCTTCGCGCCCGAGGTCACCACGCCATAAATCAGCGTGTTGACGAGCCCCTGGAAGAGAAACGGCTCCCTGAAGAACTGCTCGAAATTGCCGAGGCCGATGAATGTCCAGTCGAAGAGGGTCCAGCGCGTCAGCGAGAAGAACAAGGAGGCGATGGTGGGGAACAGGAACAGAACGCCATAGATAAGCGCGGCAGGCAGGTAGAACCAGCTTGGATAGGCCGTCACCAACTGCGGTCGCGCTCGATTGAGCGGACGCACGCCCGCGAGGGGCGCGGAGAGTTCTGCCGTCATCCCTGTCCTCCTCCGGACCGTTACAAAATGGCGGCGGACCTTGCGGTAGTCCGGCCTTCGGATGCTGTCGGTGGGGACCCGGCAGTGCTGCCGGGTCCCCATGCTTGTGCGGTCCGGGCCGTGTTACCAGCCGGGAAGACCGAGCTGCTGCGCCTGCTTCTTGACGTCTTCGTCGTAGAGCGCTGCGCCATCGGCGGCAGCGCGGATGCCGGAGCCCACTTCCACGGTAATCTGCTCGAGCGCCGGTCCCTTGATGGGCGAGAGGAACTCGAGGGCCGGGGCGGTGGCGCCCTCAGTCTGGAAGTAGGGCAGCATGTCGGAGACGACCGGCGGCACGTCCGACGGCAGGGTGCAGTCTTTCACGAGGTAGGGGCCAGCCGCGCCAGCCGCGGCGGTCTGCACGTCGCAGGCCTCCGTGGTGGCGATGAAGTTGGCGAAGGCCTTGGCCTCCTCAAGATGCTTGGTGGTCTTGGGAATGTAGAAGCCGCCTGGCATCCATGTCGTGAGGCCGTTCGAGGCCGCGTCATCGCCAGGGATGGCGAAGAAGCCAACATCGCCGAGATTGTCGGGCGCCAGTTCCTTGATGTTGGAGACCGCGAAGGTCAGCATCGGATAGTGGGCGCCCTCACCCGTCGCGACCTTCTGCACACCGTCGGTGAAGGTGGCGGCAGCGAAATCCTCATTGAGGTAGCCGGCCTTGAAGACTTCTTCCTGACGCTCGAAGCCCTTCATGGCGGCTGGCGTAGAAGCGTATTTGGCCTTGCCGGCGGTATAGTCGGCGGCAAAGCTCGGCACGGCCTTCTGCACGTTGAAGAAATCGCCGAGCACGAAGAGCTGGCTGGTCCAGGTGTCGCCAAAGGTCTGGATCACCGCGGCCTTGCCGGCAGCCTTGACCTTTTCGTTGTTGGCCATGAATTCAGCCCAGGACTTGGGCACCGAGAGGCCGAGTTCGGCATAGATCTTCTTGTTGTACAGGATGCCGCCACCCATGGCCGTACCAAAAGGTACACCATAGACCTTGCCATCCGTACCGGTGACGACCGACTTGAAGCTGTCGAGCACGTTGCCAAAATTCGACAGGTCGTCCAGCGGCACGAGATTCTGCACCGGGTTGATCGCCTGGAAGAGCGAACCCGAATTGTACATGAAGACGTCGGTCATTTCGCCGGTGGCGAGGCGCGTCTTGATGATGTTGTCACCGTCGCCGCCACCCGGGCGGCTTTCGACCTCGACATTGACGCCAGGGTTCTTGGCCTCGAAGGCCGCCGCCAGCGCCTCGGCCGTCGCCACGGTCGACGGGGCGTTGTCGACGAGGAAACTCAGGGTCACGTCATCAGCCCAGGCGGAGCCCGAGGCCGCGGTCATCCCCATGAGGATGCCGGCAATTGCGGAAACAAGCGTTCCCGTCTTGAAGTTCAGCATTGGTCTTCCTCCCATTATCGCCTGCTTTTTCACAGGCAGATTTCGTATCCGCCCCCTCCCCGGAGGCAGGCAGATCTTCGGCTTCACGGAATGCGCGCGTTGATGTCGAGGCTGTTCATCGCAAGCCCCTGCGGCGGTGTGAAGGTGAAGGTGATGACGTGGTCGCCCGCGGTGAGGGGGTGCTCGCCCTGCCCGACGAGATGCCCGTCGACCGCAATATCGGTGACACTCGCAGGCAGCCGCAGCAGCCCCTTCGCGCCAGCCGGCACCGATACCTCGTAACGCACGCGCTTGCGGTCGACGCTCCAGGCGGCGCGGATCTTCCCCCGCGGCGAGTCGTGGCTCGCCTCGACGGGCGAGAGCTGCGGCAGGATGGTCGGCTCGAAGACGATGGTCGCAAAGCCTGGATCCGACGGGTCGGGTCGGAAGCCGGCGACGCCTTCAAGCAGCCACTGACAGACGGCCCCATATGCATAGTGATTGTAAGAATTCATCTGCGGATTATAGATGGTGCCGTCGGGCGCGATGGCGTCCCAGCGCTCCCAGATCGTGGTGGCGCCCATCTTCACCTGATAGAGCCAGCCAGGCACTTCTTCCTGCAGGAATACATCGGCAGCGATTCCCGGTTCGCCCACCTTCACAAGTGCCGGTAGCAGCGCTGGCGTGCCGATGAAGCCCGTACCGATCCTGCCGTCGGCGCGGCGGATAGTGGCAAGGAAGTAACGCTTGGCGGCCTCGCGCTTGTCCTCAGGGATGAGGTCATGGACGATGGCAAGGGCGTAGGACGTCTGGTCATCATAGGCAAGACGACCCGAGGGCGTGACGAACTCGCGGGCAAATGCGGCCCGCACCGCATCCGCAATCTTGTTCATGCGCGCAGAGATATCGGCCTTGCCGAGAATATCAGCGATCTGACCGACGAGCCGCGAGGTGATGTAAAGATAGATGGTCGCCGCCGCGTCGTCCCCGATGGTCGGCAGCGGCTTGGCGGAGGGGCCGCCCGGCTGCAGCCAGTCGCCAAAGGAGAAGCCCTTGGCGCCCCATTGCCGCGGCGGGGAGACGACCGGCCCATCGGAGATGGACCAGACGAAATCTACCCATTTCACCATGCCTGGCAGAGCTTCGGCGAGAATCTCCTTATCCCCATAGTGCAGATAAAGCTGCCACGGCACGACAGCGATGGCGTCACCCCAGCCGGTCGAGCCGAAAAAGCCCGGATAGTCCTTGGATTGCTGGCGGGTCGGGTCGGGGACGACATGCGGTACCGCGCCGTCCTCCCGCTGGTCGGCCAGCACGTCGCGTACCCACTTCACCAGGAAATCGTGGCTATCGGCAAAGTAGCAGGCCGTGCCGGCGAATACCTGAGCGTCACCCGTCCAGCCCAGTCGCTCGTCGCGCTGCGGGCAATCAGTGGGGATCTCGACAAAATTCGAGCGCTGCGACCAGACCGTATTGAGCACGAGGCGGTCGACCAGCGGGTTGCCGGAGGTGAAATGCGCCGTGATGACGGGCACCGAGGTGATCGGTACGGAGGCAATCTGCGTTACCTCCGCCTTGCCCTCAATGGTCACGCGGGCATAGCGATAGCCCTGGAAAGTGAAGACCGGCCGGTAGCTCTCCTCTCCGGTGCCCTTCAGCACATATTCGATGCGGGCCTCGGCGGTGCGGAAGTTGCGGTTGTCGAAGAGGTTGTCGCGATCGATGATCTCGGAATGCTCGATGGTCACCTTTGCGCCCGCCTCACCCTTCACTGAGAACGCGACATAGCCGGCGGCATTCTGGCCAAAATCGTGGATGGCGCGGCCTTCTGCATCGGTCCAGGTCAGGACTGGCGCAATGGGCTCGATCTCTCGAACCGGCGCGGTCTCGTGCGGCAGCAGCACGGATTTGTCGAAAGGGATGGCCTGCGTGCCACCGGTATCGCTGAGGGCCTCGCGTCGAGCATCATAGATTTCGCCGAAATAGATGCCGTTCTTCAGGATGGGCAGTTCGCCGCTGGTCCAGGAGGCGTCAGTGCCGACGACAAGCGCGGCACCCTCGTTTTCGTCGGCGCACAGATCGGCCAGGGCCGCGACGTCGCTTCCCCAGGTGTTGAAGATCGGCGCCTGCCCCCACATCATCTGCGAGCGGTACCAGCCATCACCCAGCCAGATCTCGATGAGATTCTCGCCGGCCTTGAGCAACTGCCCGACCTGATAGGTCTGGTAGGAGAGGCGCTTGTCGTAGGTGGTCCAGCCCGGTGTCAGCAGGTCGTTGCCGACGCGGGTGCCGTTGATGAAAACGCGATAAAGGCCGAGCGCCGTGACATGCAGCGTCTCCCGCCCGCTGGGCGCCGATATACTGAAGCGCTTGCGCACGAAACTCGCGACGGTGCCGACACCCTGATCGACCGTGGGGCGAATCATTTCGGACGCGAACTCATGGCTCCGCCTGCCGGCCGCGGCCGTGCTCACTTCAGTCATCGTCAACTCCTCCCCGGCCACGTTATGGGCCGAAACGGCTTTCGTGTACCGTTCTACGTATATCGTTCTACGATAGGCATGACTTTACCTTTTCGACAAGAGGGTTTCGCGCGCCCGCCCCCCATCGACCGGCCGGCGGGATTCCTGCTAATGCACGGGGACGGGGGAAGGCATGGCCGACGACGACAGCAGAAAGTTGGGAAAGAGCATCACCATCAAGACGGTGGCCGAGGACGCCGGCGTGTCGGTGGCGGCTGTGTCGAAGGTGCTGCGCAACGCCTATGGTGTTTCGGATGTGCTGCGCGCCAAGGTGCAAGCCTCAATGGAGCGGCTCAGCTATCGTCCTCGCGCGGCAGCACGCGCCATGCGCGGACAGACCTACACGCTCGGCGTGCTGCTACCGGACCTGCACAATCCCTTCTTTTCGGACATAATGGGCGGGGCGAATACGGCGCTGGAGCGCACCCAATACCAGGCCCTGTTCGGCACCGGTCTATCGGTCTCGAACCAGGAGCGCGGGGTAGTGGAGGCAATGATCGACCGGCAGATGGACGGGTTGCTATTGATTGCCCCGCGTCTGCCGTTGGAGGAGATGCTGGAGATTGGCAGGCGCGTCCCAAGCGTGGTGCTGGGCCTCCATATCGGTACCGATGACGCATTCGACACTGTGAACAATGACGATCACATGGGCGGCCGGCTGGCCGTGCGCCATCTGATCGAGAACGGATATCGCAACATCGCTTTCATATCGCTCGACCTGCCGCGGCCGGTAGAGTTCGACAACACGTTCCAGCGCGAGTTGGGCTACCGCGCCGAGATGGTGGAGCACGGCCTCACGCGGTATGTGCGTGTGATCCCGGCGTCGCAGACCTCCCGAGAAATCCAGATCACCGCTCGGCACCTGCTCGAAAGCCGGCAGCGCCCCGAGGCCGTGTTCTGCTGGACCGATGGGGTGGCGATGGAAGTGCTTTCCGTGGCGCGCGAGTTGGGGCTGGACGTCCCGCGCGACCTTGCAGTCGTCGGCTACGACAACACCTCCTATTGCGACATGGCGCAGAACGCTCTCACCAGCATCGATCAGTCCGGTCAGGTGCTGGGCCTGCAGGCCATCCGGCTTCTCATCGAGCGGGTGAAGGGGCGGCGTGATGCAGAGCATTTCGTCGTCACGCCGAGGCTCGTGGCGCGGAACTCGACCAGCCCGAGAAAGGCCTGACCACCAGGGTTAACGAAGTCCTTCTGGATCCATAACAATTCTCGTCTGAGTTTAAGCCTAATCTCACGTCCGGAACTTAATGTCCGGCCTGTGGGTAGGTAAACCATCATGTCGGCTCAGGCCATTACCGTAGATGAAATCGAGCGGACTCTTGTCAGCAAGAGCCCATGGCCGCAGTTTCCACACAGGCTCGAGGCGCGCTACGAGAATGATCGCGCGGCGCGGCGGACACGGCGGATGCGCGCTTCGCTGCTCGAGACGGCGGTTGTCTACAATTGCTTCCTCGTAGCGGACTTCCTGCTGGTCCGCGACATGCTGGCCTTCTCGTTCGCGCTGCACTTCTTCTTGATCACGCCGCTGATCCTTGTGGCGGTTGCGCTGCAGGATGTGCGGGTCCGGCCAATAATCCGGGACGGAATCGTCGCGATCGGCACGCTCGGCATCGGGGCGCAGATACTTGCCGTGTTCTGGCTCACGTCATCACCGCTCGCACACCACTACCAATATCTGATCATGGTCTTGCTGGTCTTCGTGAACACCAGCCAGCGCCTGCCGTTTCGCCTTGCGGCGCCGGCCAGCCTGCTGCTGGGCATCAGCTATGCCGTCGCGATCTGGACGAGTGGACACCTCACATCAGCCGAACTCTGGTTCGCCATCTGCGTGACAGGCGGCATACTTTACCAAGCACTGCTCTCCACCTATGAGCTCGAACGCGCCATCCGTCGTTCCTATCTCATGCGGCTGAAAACGGCTCTGGTCAGTCAGAGACATGAGGCGGCAGCACAGCGCGACCCGCTGACCGGCCTCTCGAACCGGCGACATCTCGACGTAACACTGGAGCGGCTGTTTACACCCGAGCGCGAGCGACCGGTCGCGGCCATCCTGCTCGACCTCGACCATTTCAAGCGATTCAACGACCACTACGGGCATGTGGCCGGCGACACGGCGCTGAAGCGCGTCGCGGCCTGCCTCGCCACTGCCGTGCGTGGAACAGATGAACTGGCGATCCGCTACGGCGGTGAGGAATTGATGCTGCTGCTGCCCGATACGGATGCCGCGGAGGCCAGGGCGCTGGCCGAGCGGCTGCGGCAGGGTATAGAGGCGCTCGCTATTGCCCATGATGCGCTTGGGTCGGGGCAGATCGTGACCGCAAGCTTCGGTGTGGCTGTGGCGCCCGCCGGTCCGATGCCGGCAGAGTCCCTGATTGCCGCCGCAGACGACGCACTCTACGCGGCAAAACGCGCTGGCCGCAACTGTGTGTGGCCGCATGATGCCGAGCCGAGCGCTCGACTGCTGCCGCTCATGCCCCGGCTCATCCGCCAGGGCCTGGGCGGCTAGGGACTGTCATGCAAGCTCAATCTTGAGTGTCGCAATCTCGAAGGGCCTGAGGCTCAGCGTCACGGCAGTGCCGTCAAGGGGCACCGCCTCGTCCCCCTCCTCCATCAGGTTGACCAGGGCCACGGACTTTATCGGCACGCCGAAGGTCACGGTGGTTTCGGCGCGCTGGTTGGCGTGCTCGAACAGCCGCACGATGAGGTGATCGGACTTTTCGGCCTTCTTCACTGTCTCGAGCGTGACGTTCGGTGCCGAAGCGGTCGCGAAGGAGAAGCTCGCAGCGTCTGGCGCGGCCACCGACGTCCGCGTCGCGTCGCCGACCACGACCACCGGATTGTTGAAGGCCTCGGCCGCGACCGAGACGCCCGCGAAGTCCGCAAGCCCATCATGCAACTTCAGCGCATAGGCAAGCCGATGTTCGCCACGATCGGAATCCGGGTCAGGGAAGCGCGCACCCCGCACCAGCGTCAACCGCACGAGTTGCTCATTCGCGTCATAGGCGTATTTGCAGTCATTGATCAGCGCCGCACCGAAATCCGGCTCGGAGATATCGATCCAGCGATGCATGGAGGCTTCGAACCGCGCCCGATCCCAGCTGGTGTTGCGATGGGTCGCCCGCTTCACATGGCCGAACTGGATCTCAGAGCGGATCTCCGAGACGTTGAGATCGAACGGGAATTCCGCCTTCAGCACGCTCTGGCGATCGTTCCAATCGAGGAACGTGTCGAACTCGACCTGGCGGGCGCCCTCTTCGAGCGACACCACCTGCACGACGCGGCTCTGCGAATAGCTGCGCTCGATGCGCAACGCGGCACGATAGGGTCCGGTTTCCACAACCGAAACGGCGACCGGGCCATCGGAGAGCTTCCAGAACTGCTCCTCGAAATAGCGGTCGATATCCCAGGCGTCCCAGTTGAGGGGCTTGTCCTCATAGGCGACGAGCCTGTTAGCGGTCTCCCCTGCGGCGATCAGTTCGCGGCGACGGGTCTTGTCGTAGACCGAGGTGATCTCGCCGTTCTTGTCGAAGGTGACCTTCAGAAGGCCGTTTTCGAGATGGCCAGTCGAGACGGAGAGCGAGGTCTTGGGCGCAGCCGCGCCATTCACCAGCGCCGCGCCGGTCCAACCGAGCGACGGGATGGAAGCAACTGGCGCCGCCGGCACCGTCGAACCATCGGCATTGGTGAGAATCTGCAGAGGCTTCGCTTCGCCGCCAGCAGCAAGCGCTGTGCCTTCCGGTGCGCCGGGAAGGCGGACCAGAGCCTTGGTGCGGCCATGGCCGGAAAAGTTGAAGAGCCGCAGTTCATCGGCCTTGGCCGGTGCGATGGCACGCGCCGCCGTCTGCGCGATGCCGTTGCCGGAGGCGAGTTCGGAAAAGAGCTGGCCATATTCGGCGTCGGAGTCGACATAGACCTCGGCAATCGAGGTGCCGGGCAGGATGTCGTGGAACTGGTTGATCAGCACGATATCCCAGTATTCGCGCAACTTTTCCGTGGGGTATGGCAGCCCCGCCCCCATGGCGAGCGCGCCGAGGAACTCGGCTTCCCGCATGACGCGCTCGGCCTTGCGGTTGTTGGCCTTGTTCTTGGCGACATTGGTGAGCGTACCGCGATGGTATTGCAGGTAGAGTTCGCCATTCCAGCTAGGGAAGGATTTCGGGTTCGAATCCATCTTCTCGCTGAGCCGCTCGAGGAAGGGCACGATACCTTCCATCCGCACCCGCGGAGCGCCGGGGATTCCGCGGGCGAGGCGTTCGCCCCGCTCGATCATGGCGCGGGTGGGGCCGCCACCACCATCGCCATAGCCGTAGCAGACCAGCACTTCGGAATTGGCGGATTTCGGCTCATAGCGCTTCCAGGCACCCATGACGTGGGAGACCGAAAGGTCGGAATTGTAGGTGGTGAAGATGGCGGTGGAGTCGAATTCCTGCGCCGTCAACAGCTGGGCCTTGGCCACGGTGCCGTCGATGCCGCGCCAGAAGAACGTGTCGTAGGGGTGGCGATCGGTATCGTTCCAGCTGAGCTTCGAGGTGATGAAATACTCGAGGCCGGAACGCCGCAGAATTTGCGGCATGTTGGCCGAATAGCCGAACGTGTCGGGCAGCCAGACGGTCCGCGGCGTGACATCGAACTCATCGATGTGGAACTGCCTTCCGCGCAGGATCTGCCGGACCATGGACTCGCCCGAGACGATGTTCGCGTCGGGCTCCACCCACATGGCGCCTTCGATCTCGAACTGCCCGGACTTGACCTTCTGCTTCAGCTTTTCCCAGATGTCGGGGTAGTCGGTCTTGATGAAGTTGAAGAGCACCGACTGGTTGTACATGAACACGAAGCCCGGATATTCGGTCATCAGGTTCAAGACGGTGGCGAAGCTGCGGCCGGTCTTGTCGCGGGTATGCATCACCCGCCAGAGCCAGCCGACGTCGAGATGCGTGTGGCCGACGGCCGTTACGGTCGGCTGCTGCTCGAAATCGGTCAGCTCATAGATCTGCGCGGCAATCGCCTCGGCCGCGTCGAGCGAGGCCTCGAACTCGGGCGTGACGACGCCACGACGATCAAGCGCGCGCAACGAAGCTTCGACGAGGTTCATGGTCGCGTGACGGCGATTGTCGGTCTGTGGCAGGCGGACGGCCACCTCGAGCGGGGTCTGCAGGTCGAAGTACAGCTTTTCGGCGCGGTGGTGTCGCACCAGAAGCTCGACCTTGAACCCGACAAGCGGACGATCGAAGAAGGTGAAGGCGTTGACCCGAAGGATGCGTTTCGTGCCCGGAACGGCGTCCGTGGCGATCACCAGTTCAGTGTGGTTGCCGTCGAGCGCCTGCGCGATCTCGCCATCGAGATAGGCGAGGCATTGCGGGTCGGTCGAGCCCGGCCGGTCCTGCCATTGCGAGGTGAAGCGCAACACGAAGGTCTTGCCGCGCGCGCCTTCGGGCACGGTAACTTCGGCGGCGAACCAGGTGTGGCCCTGCTTCTTGGCCCAAACGGTATGCGAGGTGAATTCCGGCCATTGCCGCCAGTCGGCAGCCAGCGCCTCCTCGGGGGTCACGTCAGCCGGCTGGAAGCGCCAGGAGAAATCGCCGTCGACCGGCGTCAGGATCTTTTCGCCCAGATCCCGGCAGAGGCGGAACAGCTTGTCCTCGCGCTTGATGTCGTCATCAAGCAGGCCGAGCATGCTGGCGAGGGTATTCATCGTCTTATCCTTTGACTCCGACGCCCGCGAAACCGGTGTTCATGTTTCGCCTGAGCAGGAAGTAAACGCCGACCGCCGGCGCTGCGTAGATGATGGAGAAGGCGGCGAGGAAGCCGTAGTCGATCGCGCCGTTCTGGCCGAAGGCAGCGTAGAGGCCGACCGACATGGGGAACCCGGCCTCCGTGCGCGAGAAGATCAGCGGCAGCATGAATTCGTTCTAGGCGCCGGTGAAACTGAAGAACCAAACCACCGCAATGCCGGCGCGCGACATGGGCGCCACCACCTGCACGATGATCTGCCAGAGGCTGGCGCCATCGACATAGGCCGCCTCCTCGAGTTCGATGGGCACGGTGTCGAAGAAGTTTTTCATCAACAACAGCGTGAAGGGCAGGTTCAGGATGGTGAGGGCGAGGATGATGCCGAATGAATTGAGCAGCCCACCCGCCTGCGCGGTGAAGTAGAGCGGCACGATGACGCCCGTCGAGGGCAGCATGCGCAGCAGGACGAGGAGCCACAGGAAGGCATCCTTGCCGGGGATGCTCATGCGGCTGAGCGGATACGCCGCGGCGGCCGCAACGATGACAGTGAGTGTCGCTGTGGCGGCGCTGATCCAGAGCGAGTTGAGGAACTGCCGCCCGGCATTGCCGCTGATCGCCGCGATGAAGTTGTCGAAACCAATGGCCGAAGGCACGCGCAGCAGACCGTTGGCGGCAGGGTCCACCGCATTGGTGAGCAACCAGAAGAACGGGCTGACCCACACGATCGACATCAGCGCGAGCCCGAGAGCCAGCGGCGCGGAAATGGGCTTCAGTTCCATCACTTGGGCTCCTTCAAGAGGCGGAGATAGACGATGGACAGAAGACCCACGATGGCGAGCATGGCGATCGAGATGGCACTACCGTAGCCGAGCTTGCCGATCTTGAAGCTCTGCTCGTACATGAAGATGGCGAGGACCTTGGTCTGATTGCCTGGCCCGCCGCCGGTGAGCGCGAAGATCAGCGGGAAGTAGGTGAAGGTCCAGATGGTGATGAAGAGCAGGTTGGTCGCGATATGTGGCCGGATGATCGGCAGCACGACCTGCCACGTGCGCTGCCACGCAGTGGCGCCATCGACCTTGGCGGCTTCGACAATCTCGCGGCCCACGCTGTCGAGCGCGGCGGTGAACAGCAGGTAGCTCCAGGCAGTGCCCTTCCAGATATTGGAGAGGATAACGACTTGCAGGGCGAAATCGTTGAGGAAGTTCACCGGCTGCAGGCCGAAAGGCTCGAAGAACACGGTGTTGACGAGGCCGGTCTTGTTGGTAACCGCAGACCAGAGGAAGGCCGCGACGATATCGGGCAGCAGCCAGCCCAACATGACCGATACTTCTACAATGGTGCGCATCGTGCCGCGCGTGCCGCGCAAGGCAGTCGCGAGCAGGAAGCCGAGCACCGACTGGCCGACAATGGCAGAGAAGAACGTGAAATTGATCGTGGTCCACAGCGCCTCGAGAAAGCCCTTTCGGGAGAACAGGCGCTCGTAATTGTCGAGGCCGACCCAGCTCCAGTCGAGGGATTTCTTGCCGACGAGCTCAAGGTTGGTGAACGAGAAGGCAAAGGCCCAGCCGGTGAAGTAAACCAGGGCACCGATAAGGACGAGTGCAGGCAGCAATCCGGCGGCAAGCAGCCAGCCGTTGGAGGCCAGCCAGGGGCGCATCTGGCGTGTCATCGCAAGGGCCTTTCAATACGAACAAAGTGAATATGGCGGCGTGAAACGATTGCCCACACTGCGGGGTTTCTGTCGACCGCCCCGGCTCGAAAACGCCGAAGCGGACGGGGGGTGGGCGGCGTGGAGCGGAGGCTCCACGCCGCCGGGGAGGGACCTGGGAAGCGGTCCTTATTCGTAGGTGACGACGTTCTCTTCGCCGAACTCGTCGATGAGGCCCGTCTTGTAGTCGGCGACGGCATCCTCGACCGAAGCGCCATCGAGGATGGCGGCGGTCATTTCCTGCACGAGCGCCGAGACGCGCTGGTAGCCCGGATAGGTATCGCGGCCTGTGGTCTCGGCAGCCGTCTTGGTCGCGGCGGCGAGATAGGCGTCAGCCTGGTACTCTGGCGAATCCGAGATATCGGTACGGACGGCCATGCGCTTGTTGTCGACGGTCCACTTGCCGAAATTGCCCTTGTCGAAAATGGTCGTCAGGAGCTTCTGGGCCGCTTCCTTGTTTGGCGACTTGGCATTGACGCCGATGGCCCAGCCACCGGAGATATTGGTCGTGGCCTTGGTGCCCGGCAGGCCCGAACCCGGCCACGGCGTCCAGCCCATTATGGCGTCGCGCTCGGCGGGTGTGGGGATGTTGACGCCGTTGCAATCCCACATGCAGGCATATTCCCAAGAGCCCGAGGCGAGGATGCCAAGCTTGTTGGCCTGCATCTCCTGACGGACAGCCGCTCCGATATCGGTCGCGTAGTTGATGGCCTTTCCGGCGAGCTTCTCGTCCTGGTAAACCTTCTTGTAGAGTTCGAGCGTGCGGCGGATGGCCGGGCTGTCACCGATCCACTTGCCGTCCTTCCAGTTACGCAGGCGATTGCGGTCGCCATCTGGCGTGTCGGCGCCGAGCAGCGCCATGTAGAAACCCTGCATGGTTGCGGCTTCGCCCTGCTTGGTGCCGGCAGGGATCAGGAAGGCGTTCTCGACGCCGGTCTTTTCCTTGACCTGCTTGCCTGCCGCGAGGATGTCGTCCCAGTTCTGGGGCGTCCATGGCATGGCGATGCCGGCATCGGTGAACAGCTTCTTGTTGTACCACAGCATACGCACATCGGTATCGGTGGGCAGCGCATAGACCTTGCCGTCATAGGAGACGACGTCGAGCAGACCCTTCATGTAGTACTGGTACTGGTCCCAACTTTGGGCGAGTGCATCGAGCGGCTCGACATAACCGGCGGACGCCAGTTCAGACACAACGAACGAATCCATCTGGATGACGTCGGCCGCGGTGCCGGCAGACAGGTCGAGCGCGACGCGCTCCACATAGCCGTCGCCCGGTAGCTTGATGGCATTGACCTTCTCGCCGGCGGCGGCTTCGTAAGCCTGGATGCCCGGCTCCACCAGCGAGGCCAGCCAATCGGCGTACATGATCGACACTTCGGCTTGAGCCGGCAGCGCCATGGCAGCGGCAACGGCAAATGTGGCGACGGACATCGCCAGCTTCTTTTTCAACATGATATCTCCTCCGAGGACGGCGACCGAGGGCTTGTCCCGCCCCACTCTTTGACCGCCAAAGCTAAGCCGATTTTGTGCAACGTTGCAATAGCGGCCGACATTCGAAATGGCTTGAGTCTTCATGTAATCGATTTCACTATTTTCTTCATAGACTTATATCGATGCTGGGCCTTGCGTGTTCAGCTCATCTCTTGTTGCATCGATATAAACGCTCTAGGTTTGTATCAAGGGGCGCCAACACGCTATAGGGTGAAGCACCAGGGTGGGGACGCATGCAGAAGTTGCCGAGGGGCACCGGCCGCACAACCAGACAGCGGCCGACGCTAAAGACGATCGCTGAGTTGACAGGGCTCAGCCTTTCCACCGTGTCGCTGGCGCTGCGCGGCGGTGGGGCTTTGAAGGAAGAGACAAGCCGCAAGGTGGCGGAGGCGGCCAAGCAACTCGGCTACGTACCCGATCGCGCAGGCGTGCGCCTCAGGACCGGCAAGACCAACGTCATCGCTCTGGTGCTTTCGGGCGACGACGAGGCGATTGATTTTGCCCGACACATGATCCTGGGGATCGGCAAGGCCATCTCCGGCACGCGCTACCACCTTAATGTCATGCCGGAATTCCCCGGGGCCGATCCGGTGGAATCCGTGCGCTACATCCTGGAAAACCGCGTCGCGGACGGGGTCATCATCACCCACACCACCCCGCGCGACCCGCGGGTGCAGTTGCTGATGGACCACGATTTCCCGTTTGTGAGTCATGGTCGAACGGAATTCTACACGCCGCACGCCGCGCACGACTTCCACTCCGAGGCCTTTATCGAAATGGCGGTGAGCCGACTGGTGAAGCTCGGCTGCCGCGACCTGATGCTGACCATTGGCTATGGCTCGACCACCAACTACTACAACCTCACTCGCAGCTTCCGTGAGGCAACCTATCGACTCGGTGTCCGCGGCAGGGAACATACTCAGGAAGTTGGAGCCCTGAAGGCGGCGGACCTGCGCAGCTTCGGAGAGCAGATTGCCCGGATGCCAGACCGACCCGATGGCTTGATCTGCGACAGCGAGACGCGCGCCATGCCGCTGCTGGGCGGCTTGGTGGATGGCGGGGGCAGGCTCGGCACGGACATCAAGGTGATATGCAAGCTCACCTCCGATGTACTGCCGATGGTCTATCCCAGTGTCGAGACGATCGAGGAAGACGTCTATGCCGCCGGGATCGAGTTAACCCGTCTTCTGCTGCGGCGGATCGCCGGCGAGCCGCCCGACGCCTTGAGGACACTTGGAGAGCCTATCCCACACTGGACGGATTGACGGCAGCCAAGGCTTATCTACAACCTGTCGACAGAATGGACGCGACTGTCGCGCCCGACCCCGAGACTGGACCGCCATGCCCAACCCGATCTTTGCCGCCCGTCTTCAACGCCTTCGCGCCCGTATGCAGGAGGCAGCTACCGATCTCGTCGCTGTTGGTCCCTCTTCGCACATGCAATGGCTCGCCGGGCTGAACCCGCATGGCGACGAGCGGCCCGTAATGCTGCTGGTTGGCCCAAGAGGCGAGGGGATGCTGATACCGGGGCTGAATGCAGATAGCCAGCGACCGCTCACCGATCTTGCCTTCTTTACCTGGGCCGATGCCGAAGGTCCGCAGTCGGCACTGGACGCGCTGCTCGTGCATGTCGGCGCGACCACTCCAGGCCTCGCGGTGGCGGTGGACGAGACCATGCGCGCCGATTTTGCCCTGCTCCTGCTCGACAACCTCAAGAGTCCGCGCCGCAGCTTCACCTGGGAAACGGTCGGTCGCCTGCGCGCCAGCAAGGACGAGGCAGAGTTCCATGCGCTGAAGGCCAACGCGCTGATCGACGACAAGGCCATGACGCACGCCTTCGATAGCCTTGCAGAGGGCATCAGTGAACTCGAACTGGCCGAAGAGATCGAAAGATTCTTCGTGAGTCAGGGCGCGACCAAGGAGTTTATCATCGTCGGCTTCGGCGAGAACGGCGCGTTCCCCCACCACCACAATTCCGAACGCCGCCTCAAGAAGAACGACGCTGTGTTGGTGGATATCGGCGGACGTTCGAACGGCTATCCATCCGACATGACCCGTGTGGGGTGGTTCGGCACGCCGAGCGACGAGTTCAGAAAAGTGCATGGCATTGTCAATGCGGCGGTCGAGGCCGCAATCAAGGCTGCCGTCACAGGCGCTCCGGCCAAGGCTGTGGACGATGCCGCACGCGGCACGATTGCGGCAGCCGGTTACGGGGAGCGCTTCCTGCACCGCACCGGGCACGGGCTTGGCATCGATGTGCATGAGCCGCCCTACATCACCGCGACCTCGCACCTGCCGCTGGAAGAGGGCAATTGCTTCTCGATCGAGCCGGGTGTTTACCTGAGCGGCAAGTTCGGGCTCAGGCTCGAAGAGATCGTCGTCATCCGCAATGGCAAGGCCGAGGTGCTCTCGGAACTGTCGCGCGATATCTTCGTCAGGGGCTAGCGCGCTTCAGGAACAATTGCATGACTTTTCCGGTTCGAAAGTTTGACAGAACAAAGACTTAGGTCATTTCAACATTTCAACCAAACGTGAAATGTCCTGAGCGGCGTCAGCCTTCGAGCACGACTGCTTTCTGGTTCCACCCTGCCGGCAGCGGGGTGGGACGCGCGACGCGAACCTCGTCCAGGACGAGGTCGTCAATGCCTTTTGCGTAAAGGCCGGGCATGCCGCCTGGATAGTCCTCGAGCCCGACAACGCGGCCGGTGGCATCCTTGGTCCAGGCGTTTACCCTGCCCTTCTGGTCGGCGGCGACGACGAGATCAGCCGGCGTCGGGCGCATGTCATGGCGCAATCCAGTGCCAAGCCGTCCGGGCTTCTGCACGAGATCGACTCGCTTGAGCGAGGCGTTGCGGATCTGCCCCGGCTCGGAGGCAACAAGGTTGACGGCGCCTTCCATCACACCAGAAATATCCTCGACGACGAGGTTCTCCACACGACCGGCGGGGCGCTCAATGCGGCGGGTGACGACCGTCACCGTCAGCGCCTCGCCCGAGCCCCAGAATCCATCCGGTGTTTCGTGGCATTCGACAGAGATGCGGGCGAAGCGCACATTGCGCATATGGCCACCATCCCGCGAGAAGAGCCCGAGCGCTCGGTTGGAATCGACGACAGAACAATCCTCGAAGCTGACATTGTCGAAGTCGCCGAAGCTCTCGGTGCCAAGCTTCAGGGCGCAGCTCTGGCTCGATACCGTGCAGAATCGGACGGAGACGTTCTTCACAGGCCGGATTCCCTCGGCACGTCGGCTGGTCTTGAGACACACGCCATCGTCGGCAGTGGAGATGTCGACATGCTCGACGGCGACATCGCTGCAGCCGTCAATGACGATGCCATCGGTGTTGGGCAGCCGACGATTGTTGTCGATCCGCACATGGCGGACCGCGACGCGGGTGCACGCAACGAGGTGCAGCGTCCACATCGGCGAATTGCTGACCCTAACGCCCTCGAGCCGGACATTCTCGCAGTTCTCGAACACCAGCGTGCGCGGGCGCTTCGACGCCGGAATGAAGGTATCGACCTCAGGGTCGTCGCCGATGATATAGGCGTCGCCCGGCGCACGGATTTCACCCGCGCCGACAATCGCGATATCGCGCGCGCCTGCGGCGGTGAGGAACGCAAAATCGGACTGTTCGGCAATGACGCCGACGCGATTGTCAGTCAGCTCGGGGTCCGTGGCATCGAGCGCCAGCACTGCGCCGGCTTCGAGCACCAGCGTGACATGCGACTTGAGCCGCAGAGCCCCTGCCCCATGCGTTCCGGGCGAAAGGATGACACGCCCACCACCCGACGCACTCAGTTCGTCGATTGCGGATTGCAGCGCGCGGGTCTGGTCAGGTGCAGGCTCAAGGCGAAGATCGTGCATCAGTTTGCTTGCTCAAGACGGGTCAGCGCCTTGCCGGTCGCCTGGTCGAAAAGATGTATGAAATCATTTGGCGTCGAGACGGGAACACGATCACCGCTCTTGAAGTGCCGGTGTTCGGGCAGGTGCAGAATTGCATCGGCACTGGTGCCATCGAGCTTGCCATAGACATAGGTTTCGGTGCCGATCGATTCGGCATAGTCGACGAGGAACCGCGCCGCGACATCCTCGCCAGCAAGGCGGAAATGCTGCGGCCGGATACCTATGTCGACGGCCGCGCCGACGGCCAACGCACCCGGCGCATAGGGGAGGCGCAAATCGCCGACGCCGGCGGCAGAGACGCTGAGGCCCGTGCCGTCGATAGCGCTGATGGCGCCGGCAAAGATGTTCATGCGGGGCGAACCGATGAAGGTCGCAACAAACCGGTTGGCCGGGCGCTGGAACAGTTCTTCGGGCGTGCCGAACTGTTCGACCTGGCCGGCATTCAGCACCGCGATGCGATCGGCCATGGTCATGGCTTCGATCTGGTCGTGCGTAACATAGACCATGGTAGACTTCAGCCGGCGGTGCAGCTGGATGATCTCGGCGCGCGTCTGGACGCGCAGCGCTGCATCGAGGTTGGACAGCGGTTCATCGAACAGGAACACATCGGGGTCGCGTACAATGGCGCGGCCGATGGCGACACGCTGGCGCTGGCCGCCGGACAGTTCCTTGGGGCGCCGCTCGAGATAGGGCTCGATAGCCAGGATACGCGCCGCCTCCTGCACCTTGGCATCGATCTCCGAGCGCGGCAGGCGCAGGTTCTCGAGGCCGAAGCTCAGGTTTTTCGCCACTGTCATGTGCGGATAGAGCGCATAGGACTGAAACACCATGGCGATCTTGCGCTCGGCGGGCCCAAGCTTTGCAACATCGCGCGCGCCGATGCGGATTTCACCGGCACTGACGGTCTCTAACCCCGAGATCATCCGCAGGAGTGTGGACTTGCCGCATCCGGAGGGGCCGACGAACACGACGAACTCCCCATCGCGGATGGCGAGATCGACGCCCTTGATGATCTTGGTCTCGCCGAAATCCTTCGTGACGCCTGCCAGTTCCAGAGCGGCCATGCCGTGGCTCCCGATCCCGTGGGTCAGGGAATGCATCCCCCTGCCCAATGTCGCCGACCTCGATGTCGGCACCCCAAATAGGAACCCAAACCCGCTTGTTCGTCAATATGACGAACCAATTCTTCCAGCGCAGACGCTTGGCAGGCTATGCAACCGGCAATTCTGGACGGTCCGCCACAACATTGTGGCGGCTCTTCGGCACAGCGCTGCCAATGCGTCAGGACATCGCAGACGGCTCGGCGAGACGGCGCAGACGGGGGCGCTCGCGTCCATTCATCTTGGCCAATTGTCCGTTCATCCTCGTTCAGGAATTTTTCGGCGGGTTTGCGCGGGTGCAAATTGCGGCATCTACGCCGTTGGGAATTGTGGCAGCGAACCCCCTTGTCAGGCTGCGTTCATCGAGACGGAGTGCGCGCGGCGAAAATCCGGCAATCCTGCGGCAACCTCACTCCGCGGCGACAGGCTGCAGCCGCCCAACCGGCACGTCGCGTTTCTCGGGTAGCTCTTTTGGCGAGAACAGCGTGTTCTGCACTTCGCCCAGCGCGATGGCCGCAGCGCCCACGACAGTAGCGCGCGCGCCGAGCCGACCCATGCCGATTGGAACCGGGCGGCGGGTGCAGGAAGGCAGGATGCGCTCGATCAGCCGCACAAGTTCGGGCCGGCCACCGATATTGCCGCCGATGACAACGCGCGCCGGATCGATGACGGACGTTACGGTCGCCACAAGGAGGGCTGCGAGGCGCGCCGATTCCTCGATCGTTACCTGTGCGGCGCGCTGGCCCTCGTTGTAGCGCTCGAAGATCTCGCGGACCGACGTGCCGGCGGGGCCGCCGGCCTGATGGTAACGGTTGGAGATACCGGCGGCACCGAGGGCGCATTCGAGCGCACCGCGCTCGACACTGAGCGGCGAGAAGGGGTCGGAACCGAGCGGCAGGTAGCCGACTTCGCCAGCGGCCATGGTGGCGCCGCGCAGCAGCTTGCCATCAACCAGGATGCCGAGGCCGACGCCTGTGCCGATGGAGATGAAGGCATAGCTCGCGTCGCGGGTGCCGGGGGTCTCCCAATACTCGCCAATGGCGCCAGCATTGACGTCATTCTCGAAACTTACTTTGCACTCAATAGCTTGGCGCAGCGATTCGGCAACATTGAGCGCCCCCATATCGTCGAGATTGGGGGCCAGGCTGAGCCGACCGCTGACCGGATCCATGACGCCCGGAATGGCGACAGTGGCAAAGAGCAGCCGCTCGGCGGGCACCTGCCCCTCGGTGAGCAGCTCGCGCTTCAGCGCGCCGATCTGATCGACGAGGTATTGCCCGCCCCGTGCATCGGACGGGATGTCGCGCTGTGCAACGATGGCACCGGCAATATTGACGAGCGAGGCCCGGATGGTCGAGCTGCCAAGATCGACGCCCAGCACGACGCCGGCATTGGGGTCAACCTCGTAGCGCATGGCGGAGCGGCCGACGCCGCCCGAAATCATGCCGCCCTCGCGCACCCAGCCGCGATCGGTGAGGAGCCGCATCACCTCGGACATGGTCTGCTTGGACAGGCCGGTCTTGCGCGAGAGGCTGGCGCGCGATGCAGAGCCTTCGCGCAGCAGCACGTCCATGACCGCCTGGACCGACAATTGCCGCAGCATGCGGACCGGCGACGCGGAATCGTCCAAGTGGCCCTCGGGGTGTTCATACAGGTGGAAGCCTAACTGCGAGCATTCGCCCGAGGTGTCAAGCGAGCGCGCCGCGCCCGAAGTTTGCCAGATTTCGGCCGCGGGCACTGCACAAACATGAACGCCGTCTGAAAGCGAGGCGGCGGCAGAGGGCAAAATCATGACAAGCGTCGCACGCCACCGCCCGGCCACAAGGATGAACGGAAAATCCACGGACATGAACGCCGCAACAGCCCGGAACGGCGGCAAGCACGTCCTTGCCATGTTGATGACCGGCACCTGAACAGGGGGTGGCAGCGGTGAGAGCACTTGACAATCCACAACGCCCGTCGTTCATTCGTCATGTTAACGAACGAATGGAGTGCCCCTTGGTCCGTTCCGACCTCATCGCTGCGATTGAGCGCGTGACGCGGCGGATTGCTGCGGGCGAACCGGTCACAATGGCTGGCGACGCGGACGCCCTGCGACTTGTCGAGGCGGCCGGGTGGTCTGTGGAGCGCGGCGGACGACGCCAGATATCAGCGACGGACGGGCTGGTGGTCGGGCTCGACCTGGGTGGTACGAAGTTGCGCGGCGCCATCGGCAATGCCGCAGGCGATATCCTGCATGAAATCGACGAGCCGACGGTAAATGCCGCGCCCGATCATGCGGTGGGGCAAATGGCGGCAATGGTTGCTGCGCTCGCGGGACGAGCCGGAATCGCCCCGTCGCGGCTGGCAACGGTGGCAGTCGGGGTGCCTGGAGTGGTTCGGCCCGATGGACGTATCGCGCATTCACCCAACGTGCCCTTCACCGCCACGACGCCGATCGGGGCAACGCTTGAGCGAATGCTGGGCGCACCGGTGGACGTGGAGAACGACGGCAATCTCTCGGCGCTGGGCGAGTATGCGACCCGCCGGCTGGAGACGCCCGCGCTCAGCGACCTTGCCTTCCTCGCGCTCGGTACCGGCATCGGCATGGGGCTGGTGAGCGGCGGGAAATTGCTGCGCGGCGTCGGTGGCGCGGCGGGCGAAATCGCCTTCCTGCCCTTTGGGCGCGATGCGTTTGCCGCGGCCAAGACCGAACCCTCTGGCGCCTATGAAGCCGCGGTCGGTTCAGTCGGCCTCGCGGCTGCCTATCAGGGCGCGACCGGCAAGGCGCTGAAAGTACATGAGATCTTCGCGGCGGCGAACAGCGGCGATGCCCAGGCATCGTCGCTCATCGCCGAACTTGTCGACAACCTTGCGCTTGGTCTGGGTGCCGTGGTGGCGCTGCTCGATCCCGGCCTCGTGGTGCTCGGCGGGGGGATCGGCGCGCGGCCGGAAATGAGCATAGCCGTCGCGGCGCGGCTCAAGCTGCTGGTGCCCAACGAGGTGCTGGTGGTGCCGAGCGCATTGGGCGACCGCGCCGGCGTAATCGGCGCACTGAGCCACGCGCTCGATGGCGCGCGGGCCCGACTGATGACGGGCGGAGCTGTCGCGAGCGACAAGAGGGCGACGGCATGACGAACGCGGCGCGCTTCCTTATCGACAATCCCCTGATGGTGGCGCGCCCCGATGGCAGCGTCACAAGCGACACACCGGTGCTGCTGCCGATGATGGCACCGCGACTGCAGGGCGACTTTGACCCCTCAGGGTCGGTTAAGGTTGCGCTCTGGGCTGCAGGCACGCTCGCGACACTGACCTTCTCGCCCTTTGCCGGCCCCTTCATTTATGGCCCGAACAGTGTGTCGGGCACCCGTGGGGCTGTGGCCGTGGCGCAGAGCGTACCGGCCCTGGTGATCCGCGAGGCCCGTATCCGCCGGCTATTGCCCGCCCCCCGCGCCTCGTGGTGGCATGATGGCGCTTCCGTACCCGCGCCGGTTCTTGAGAGGCTGGGCGAACGGCGGGTGCTGACGCTCGGCTGGGGCGTGGTGATTGTCGAGCCGCGCGGGCACGATATCGTCGTTACGGTCGGCACGGACCGGGCGGAAGCCGAAGCCGCGCTTGCGATCACTATCGAGCAGATTGTGCTCGAAGCTGCGGCCTATGCGGCGCGCTGCGACCGGCTGCCCGAGGCCGATCCGCTGCTGCGCACAATGGTGATCCAGGGGACGCACGCGGCATTGTCGTCGATCCGCAAGGATCAGCACGGCGCCTTTGCCGGCCTCGCCGCCGGGCAGGCCTATAGCGCGCCGGCCCGGACCTATTATCGCGACGGCTATTGGACATTGCAGCCGCTGCTGACGCTTGCGCCTGAGGCCGTACGCGAGGAACTGAAGCTGCTGGCCAAAGGCGTTCAGCCGGACGGCGAAGCACCCTCGGGCGTGATCCTCTCCGGCCCCGCGCAGGCAGCGGCGTGGGATTATTTTCGCCGCAACGACAAGCGCTATTCGGAAGAGCATTTCCGCGAAGGCGACTGGTGGAGCGACCATTTCGACAGCCCGCTGTTTTTCGTTCTGATCCTCGCCGAATATGTGCGGGCGACAGGCGACATGGACACCGCGCGCGAGCACTGGACGATCGTGCAGGCGGTGCATGACCGCTACCAGCGGGCGGCTGGAGACGACGGGCTGCCACGGAAGCCGCACCACGACCGCGACTGGGCCGACAATGTCTATCGCGGCGGGCTCGTCGCCTATGACCTGGGGCTCTGGGTCGGAGCGCTCGATGGCATCGCCGAACTGGGCAAGGTGATCGAACCCTCGCGTGCCGATCGCGCCACCGCCGAAGCCAAGGCGGCGCGACAGACGATCGACCCGGCGTTGTGGCGCGACGATGCTGGCAATTATGCCGATTTCATCAACCCGGATGGCTTCGTCGAGGACCACCTGACGATCGACAGCTTCACGCTGCTCAGGTTTTCGGCGGTGCCCGAAGCCAAGGCCAAGGCCCTGCTCGACAAGGCCGAGGCGCAGCTCGAGGCGCGCAACAACGACACGCAGCCCTATGGCGACTGGGGCACGCTCTGCGCCTTTCCGCCCTTCAAGCGAGCGCGGGACATCCGGTCCAAGACCGCATTTGCCTATCGCTATCACAATGGGTCGGACTGGCCCTATCTCGATGGCCTGTATGCCGAGGAGCGCCTGCGGCGCGGCCTTGGCGGCGCCCGCTATGCGCTCACGCGCTGGTGGGCAGCCTGCCTCGCCAATGGCTGGGCCGGCGCCGTCGAGTACTACTCGCCGCCTTTTGGGCGGGGATCGCTGCTCCAGGGCTGGAGCGGCTTACCGGCGCATGTCGCGGTGCTGTATCGCGACCAACTCGCCGGAGAGGTGGACAAGCCCAATTCACGCGCTGCTGCCCTCGGCAGCGCTTTAGGAGGATAAGCCGTCATGAAAGTCTTTAAGCGTAGTGCCTTGGCCCTGCTTGCCGCAGTCGCCCTCGCGGGCCCGGCAATGGCAGCCGAACTGCAGCTGCTCTGGTATGTGGATGGCGACGAGCAGGAGCAGAAACTCCGTGGAATGCTCGACGAGTATACCAAGCTGCACCCGGAGACGACCTTCGACCTGCAGATCACGCCTTATGACGGCGTGTCCGAAAAGTTCCGCCAGTTCGCCGCTTCGGGCATCATGCCCGACGTGTCGCTCACCTCATCCATGGAGCCGGTCATCCGCCCGTTCCTCGTCGACTGGGCACAGGTCAATGGCCCGGACTGGATCAACCAGTTCGTCAAGGGCTGGGCCGATGGCGCCAAGCTCGGCGACAAGGTGATCGCAGCGCCGCTCGATGTCACCGCGGTCGGCATCTTCTACAACGCCGAGGCCTTCGAGAAGGCCGGCGTGCCGCTGCCGGCGCCGGGCGTGACCTGGGACGAAGTGCTGCCGGTGCTGAAGCAGGTTTCGGAAAAGGCCGGCGTGCGTTTCCCGCTGGTGTGGGACGTCTCCGCCCACCGCTATCTGACCTACCAGTTCCAGTACGGCAACCACATCTACTCGGAAGACGCACCGATCCAGGTGGCGATGGACGATGCAAGCTGGGTGACCACGCTCAAGCACTTCGTCAAGATCACCGAAGACTACATGCCGCCGGGGCTCTGGTCGGGTTCGAGCTCGGACAAGCCCTACGACATGTTCGTCAACCAGCAGGCCGTGGCCTATATGTCGGGCAGTTGGCAGATCGGCAGCTTCAACGATGGCGCCGAGTTCAAGTGGCAGGCTGGTCCGACGCCCAAGGGCACGGTGTCGTCGTCGAACGTGGGCGGCAATTACCTCGTCGCGTTCAACACCTCGAAGCATCTCGACGAAGCCACCTCGTTCGTGAACTGGATGACCTCGCCTGAAGTCCAGGCGGAATATGCCAAGACCTTCGGCCTGTTGCCCGCCAACAAGAACGCGCCCGCGGTCGACTATTCGAGCCCGGATGCCGCAGCTGCCGTGAAGGGCTTCCAGGCCGACCTCGAAAACTCGCCGCGCTATGCCGCGACTGACCAGGCATGGCCGGAAATGCAGGCGGGCGTGTGGGATGCGGTAAAGGCCAGCGTCACGCAGGTGGTTGCCGGCCAGGTGACCCCGGAAGAGGCCGTGGCAAGCGTCCGCAAGGCCGCTGAGGCCGCGATCGCTGCCAGCCAGTAAGGACGGAACATGAGCATGGGCAACCAGACGCACAGGACAGGAACGGGCAGTGCCGGGTTTTCCGGCCGCCTCAAGCTCGCCGGCAAGACCAGCTGGCCCTACCTGCTGCTGCTGCCGACGGTTGCCCTGCTGTTCGCCTTCACGCTCTACCCCCTGCTGCAGGGCATGTGGATGAGCCTGTTCCGCCGCGGACTCGTGGTGGTTGAACAATTGCCCGAGACGACGCCGGTCTTTGTCGGGTTCGATAACTACATGCAACTGTTCGGCGACAAGGACTTCACGGTGTCGCTGGTGCGCACGGTGGTGTTCGTCATCATCGCGGTGCCTCTGCAACTCATCGCTTCGCTGGCGCTGGCGCTGCTGCTGGCGCCGCAGAACCGCTTCAACGCCGTGGTGCGCACCATCGTGTTCTTCCCCTCGATGATCTCGGGGCTGATCATTGGCGTCATATGGGCCTGGCTGTTTGCCCGAAACAGCGGGCTGGTTAACTACGGGCTGTCACTGGTCAATATTCCAGCGGTGCCCTGGCTCGAGCAGGATCAACTGGCTCAGATCGCCGTGGTGGTCGCATGGATCTGGGGCGGCGCGGGCTTCAACATGATGATCCTGATTGCCGGGCTGACCGCGATCCCCAAGGATCTGTATGAAGCGGCTGCCATCGACGGCACGAGCCGCTGGCGCACTTTCACCCGGATCACGCTGCCGCTTCTCGAGCCGAGCATCGTGGTGGTGGTGGTACTGGGCGTGATCGGCGCGTTCCAGGTTTACGAGATCGTGGTGTCATTGACGACCGGTGGTCCCGGCCGGGCCACCGTATTCCTCGTGCAGAACATCTACGAGACTGCGTTCCGCAAGCCGAACCAGGCGGGGCTTGCCGCCGCGCAATCCGGCATCCTCTTTGTTATCCTGATGGTGCTCACCATCATCCAGCTGCGCGTTGCGAGGAGGCGCGGATGATCAAGCTTCCCTCCCCCGGCCGCGTCACGGCGCTGGCGCTTGTGCTCATAATCTTCGTGTTGCCGCCGGTATGGCTGCTGCTTTCGGCGCTGAAGCCGCAGGCGGAGATCTTCCAATGGCCGCCCTCGTTGTTTCCGGAACAGCTGACCTTCGAGCATTTCTCGAAGACGATGAGCCGGGCGAACTTCGGGACGTATTTCCTGAACTCGGCGATCGTGTCGGTCAGTTCGGCGCTGTTGTCGGTGACGATGAGCGTGATGGCCGGCTATGCGCTCGCGAAGTTCCGCTTCCCGGGCGACACGGTGATCTTCCTCATCATCATGTCGGCGGTGATGGTACCCTTGCAGATCGTTCTGATTCCGGTTTTCCTGGTACTGCGCGACCTCGGCATGCTCAATACGCTCTGGGGGCTGATCATCGCGCCAGCCGCGACACCGACAGGCGTATTCCTGATGCGGCAATACATTACGGGCATTCCCGACAGCCTGATCGAGGCGGCGCGGATCGATGGGACGCCGGAATGGCGCATCCTGCTGCGCATCATCGTGCCGTTGTCGCTGCCGGCGATCGGCACGCTCCTGGCCTTCAACCTCGTGTGGCGCTGGAACGACTACCTCTGGCCGTTCCTGATCGTGAACCAGCAGGACCAGTGGACCGTGCAGCTGGCCATCGCCAACTCGATCGGGCGGTTCTCGATCAACTGGCCTCGCCTGCTCTCGATGACGGTGCTGTCCATTCTGCCGATGCTGGTGATGTTCATTGCGCTGCAGAAAACGCTGATGAACGGGTTGATGTCGGGCGCGACGAAGGAATAGTCCGCCGGCAACGCTGAACCCGATCCGCCGGCATGCCGTACCCATGTCATGTCCGACCTGTATTTCCGCTTCCTTCACCAGCTTGGCGCTGCGCTCCCCCTGCCCGGACCCGGTGACAGCTTGCTGCTGATCGAAAGCCGCGACCGACTGACCGATGTCTGCCACCACAGGCACAAGTTGGTGCTGTGGCTCTCGGCGGCCCGGCACTTCGCCGAGGAGTTGCGCGTGGCGGGACACGAGATCGACTACCGCAAGCTGCAGTCGGATGTGCCGCTCTCCGAGCTGCTTCTGGATGCGATAGCCGAGCACCGTCCGGCCCGGGTGCATGTGGTGAAGCCGACGGACTGGGCGGACCGTGAACTGGTCGCGGCGCTGGGCAAGGTGCTCGGCGACAAGCTGGTACTCCACGAGGATCGACGCTTCTTGACGCCGCCCGGGTTCTTCGCAGCGTGGACCAGCGGCCGGAAGCAGTGGCGGATGGAGTTTTTCTACCGCGAGATGCGGAAGCTGAGCGGGCTGCTTATGGCGGGGGGCAAGCCCGAAGGCGGAGCATGGAACTTCGATGCGGAGAATCGTGCCAGCCTGCCGGCGGGCCTGACGGTGCCGGAGCCGGTGCGGTTCTCGCCCGATGCGCTGACGCGCGACGTGATGGCGGCGGTCGAGGCATTGTTTCCGGAGCATCCGGGGCGGAGCGCGAACTTCGCGTGGCCGGTGACGCGGGGCGAGGCGCTGCATCTGCTGGACCGGTTCATCGAGGAGCGACTCGGCAATTTCGGCTCCTACCAGGATGCGATGAAGACCGGCGCGCCGGTGCTGTTCCACGGCATGATCGCGGCGGCGATGAATATCGGGCTGCTGGATCCGCTCGAAATCTGCAGGCGGGCGGAGGCCGCGTACTATCGGGGTGATGTGCCGCTGAACGCGGCGGAGGGCTTCATCCGGCAGATTCTCGGCTGGCGGGAATATGTGCGGGAGCTCTATCTTGCGCTGATGCCGGACTATCGCGCCACCAATGCTCTTGCGGCGGAGCGCCCGCTGCCCTGGTTCTACTGGAGCGGCGAGACCGACCTCAACTGCCTAAAGCAGGCAATCGGGCAGACGCTGGAGCACGCCTATGCGCACCATATCCAGCGGCTGATGGTGACGGGCAATTTCGCGCTCTTGGCGGGATTCCGCCCGGCGGAGGTGGAGGAATGGTACCTCGCCGTCTATGCCGATGCCTTCGAGTGGGTGGAACTGCCCAATACCCACGGCATGGCGCTGTATGCCGATGGCGGGCGAATGGCATCGAAGCCCTATGCCGCGTCGGGCGCCTATATCTCGCGCATGTCGGACTATTGTGCGGGGTGCCGCTACGACCCGAAGGATGCGCTGGGGGACAAGGCCTGCCCGTTCAACGCCATGTACTGGCATTTCCTCGACCGCAACCGCGAGGTGCTGAGGGGGAATCCACGCCTTGCCATGCCGTATCGGACGCTGGAACGTTTCGGGCCCGAGCGGCGCGCAGCGCTAAATGCCAAGGCCATGCGCTTTCTCGACGGGCTCGAGGGCAAGGGCAAGGCACCCGAGCCGCAGCCCGGGCAACTCAAACTCTTGTGACCGACATGCCGAAAATGCGCAAGAAGAGCGAACTGCCCGAGAAGATTTGCGCTGCGTGCGGGAGACCCTTCGCCTGGCGAAAGAAGTGGGCCCGCGACTGGGATCAGGTGCGCTACTGCTCGGATCGGTGCCGGGCCGGAAAGGTCAGCCCGACAGGAGCGACACGAACATCTTGATCGAGGTCGCGACAAGAAACACGGCGAACCCGTACGACAGATACTGCCGAGGGATAGTGTGGGCGGCCTTGGCGCCGAAAGGCGCTGCGAACATGGAAAGCGGGATGATAAGCACGAGGGCAATCAGGTTGACATAACCGATCGACAAGGGCGGCAGCCCGGCCTTGCCCCAGCCGGCGATGACATAGCCGATGGTGCCCGGAATAGCGATGATGAAGCCGATGGCCGAGGCGGTACCGACAGCCCGGCGGATATCGAAGCCGAATGCGGTGAGAATGGGCACGCTGAGCGCGCCGCCGCCGATCCCCATGAGCGCGGAGAACGTGCCCACAAGCAGCCCGAGGCCCGACTTCACGATGGCATTGGGGAAATCGTCGCGCAGCTTGGCGTTGTCGGCGCGGATCAGCATGTTGGCCGCGACCAGAAGCGCCATGACGGCGAAGATGACCGTGAGCACGCGGCCATCGACCAGCCCGGCGAAGATGGTGCCGATGATCACGCCGAGGAAGATCGCCGGACCCCAACTCTTCAGCAGTGGCACATCGACCGCCTTGTGCTTGCGGTGCGACGACGCCGAAGCCCACGAGGTGAACATGATGGTCGTCAGGGATGTGGCCACAGCTACCTTCATGCGGACCGACGGATCGACACCCAGTGCGGCCAGCACGGTATCGAGTACCGGCACGATGATGATGCCGCCGCCGACCCCAAGTAGTCCGGCAATGAAGCCGGCGAGGAGGCCCGTCGCCGCCATCGCCAAGACGAAGGGCGCGTAGTGCAGAATCTGGTCCATTTCCGTGTGCCTCAGTAGCCGAGCGCCAGGCCATCCTTGCGATGGTCCGACCCACCGACAAGGACCCCGCGGGCGTGATCGATATAGATTGCCTGGCAGCCGCCAATCGGGTCGGAACTCCAGACAAGCTTGTGGCCGAGCGCCTGCAGTTCCGCTCCGACGGCCGGGCCGAAGCCCGACTCAAGGGTGAGCGCGCCGCCGAAGGCGAAGCTGCGCGGCGCCTCGTTGGCGCGCTGCGGATCGTAGCCGCGATCGAGCACATGGGTGAGGAAGTGCGCGTGACCGGCGGCCTGGAACTGCCCGCCCATGACGCCGAAGCTCATTTCGACCTGGCCATCCTTCATCAGCATGGCGGGAATGATGGTGTGCAGCGGGCGCTTGCGGCCGGCGAGCTCGTTAGGGTGACCTTCCTTGAGCGAGAAGCCGCTGCCGCGATTCTGCAGCAGCACGCCCGCATTCGGTGCATAGATGCCCGAGCCGAAGGATGCGAAGACCGAGTTGATCAGAGAGACGGCGTTGCGGTCCTTGTCGACGACGGTGAGATAGACTGTGTCGCGATGGATCGGTCCATCCCAGGCGGAAGCCTGTGTAGCCTGGTCGGGTCGGATGAGGGCGCGCAAACCGCCGATGGATCCGTCCGACAGGATATCCTCCACCGAACGGGTCATGGTGCGCGGATCGGAGATCAACAGGTCGCGCACGCGATAGGCGGCCTTGGTCGCCTCGGCGAGGAGGTGAATGCGCTGCGCTTCGGAGACTGCGGCGTCAGTGAGATCATAGCCATCGAGGATGCGGGCGATAACCAGCGCCGCGAGGCCCTGCCCGTTGGGCGGGCATTCGAGCACGTCGCGGCCGCGAAACTTGCCTGAAATCGGGGTGGTGAAATCGCCATGATACTCGGCGAAATCGGCAAGGTCGTGCAGGCCGCCAAGGGCGCGGAGGGTGGCGACCAGTTCCTCGGCCACGGCACCCTCGTAGAAGGCCTGGCGGCCATCGCGCGCGATGGCTTTGAGCGTCGCGGCGAGTTCGGGCATGGCGAAGCGATCGCCCGTCCGGGGCGCTTTGCCGCCGGGCACGAACTTGGCCTCCGCAGCCGGCTGCAACGCTATGCGATCGGCATATTGCGCCCAGTCGCGCGCGACGCGGCCGGTGACGCGATAGCCGTCGGCAGCAATGGCGATGGCGGGGGCGAGGAGTTCATCGAGTGGCCGGGTGGCGAAGCGGGCGTGCAGCTGGCACCAGGCATCAACGGCGCCCGGAATCGTCACGGCGTGTGGGCTCGTCTCGGCAATGTGGTCCAATCCCTCCGCCCGAAGGCGCGCCGCGTCGAGGGCCTTGGGGGCGAAACCTGAGCCGTTGAAGCTGACCGGCGCGTGGCCCGGCCGGGCGACGATGGCAAAGCAATCGCCACCGATGCCTGTCATGGCCGGCTCGACCACGCATTGCACCGCGACGGCGGCGAGCGCCGCATCCATGGCGTTGCCGCCCTGGCGCAGCACATCGAGCGCGGCGAGAGTCGCGCGGGGATGCGAGGTCGCAGCCATGCCGTTCTCCCCCAAGGCTGCCGAGCGGCCGGGGCTGATATAGTCGCGTTCGAGCATAGCTGGTCCTGGTAGGCGCGGAAGGAGAGAGCCGACTATGCGAGAGGGACGAGGAAAGGGCAAGCTTCTCAGCCGTTAACCCGGCATTAGCCTTTCCGGCTGTCTGGAGGCAATGCGATGACCGAAGTTTACCTTTCGCTCGCGATCCAGTCCCTAGGATGCCGCAGTCACCACAGGCGGCACGGGGCGAAAAATGCGGACGAAATCGGGGGTTGGTACCGGGCGCATCGCAGCACTTGGCCTTTCGGCACTGCTGCTCACGGGATGCAGCATGGGGGGGCTTGCCGGGCAGAGCGCTTTTGGCAACGCCAAGGTGGCGAGCGCGGAAATCCCCGCGATCGGAAGTGCCGACAAGACAACTACCGTGGCACAGGCCAGGGCGCATTTCCGCAATGCGGACTACGGCTATTCAGCTGCCTACTACAAGCGCCTGATCGAGATGGAACCGAAAAACCATGAAGGTTATGTCGGCCTCGGCGCAAGCTATGACCGGCTCGGGCGCTTCGACCTCTCCGACCGAGTCTACGCGACGCTTTACACGCTGAAGGGCGCTTCAGCCCAATACTACAATAATGTCGGCTACTCGTACCTTTTGCGCGGAAACCTCACCGGTGCGCTGCAAAATTTCCGCAAGGCGCAGAAACTCGACCCGGAGAACATGGTGATCTCCAACAATATTCTGATGCTGAGCCAGGCGGCACAGGCGTAGAGCCTTTCAGCCACGGTTCAGAGCCAAGAGGCCACATCTGTTCCAAGAGCCTCGACTGGCTCATGGAGGTCAGAAAGTTTCGCACCATCGCCATAGCTTCGACCGCTGCCGCGACGCTGATTGTCATCAGCCGCGCGACGCTTTCCGCCGAAACGGAAGATCCCGCGAAGTTCAAGTACGAAACCATACCGGTCACGGCGAGCTGCCTTGATGGCTATCACCCGACCATCGACCCGAAATGGGGGCCGGTGTTTCCCTGCATCGCAAATGCAGAAATCGTCGCGCCCGTGAGGTCCGGGCCGGCGGTGAAGGTCATCCTGCCGGCGGCACGCTGAACAGCGACAAAGCGACCCTTAGGGCGTTTCCGAGTCGCTCTCGATGGTCGGCGTCAAGACTACGCCATCTTTGCCAAGCCCATCGGTCTCGTACTGGCTTGACTTGCTGGGATTGGTGGTCTGCGCGGCCAGGTTGGCCTTTACCGCATTGCCGGCGGAGAATCCGACACGATCGGAATTCTGCGCGTAATCATAGGCGCAACCAGCAAGGGTAAGGGCAAGCGCACTCGCCACCCCAAGGCGGATCATTGCGGGTTCGGCCATGACCTCAATCTCCCAAATCGATGATGTAGCCATATGGTCCGATGATGCCGTCGCCCTTTTTGAAGCTATCGACCATCTTCTTGGTGACCTCGATCTTTCCCAAGGCAAAGAACTCGAAATCATTGGCGGGTTGGGTGGCGTCGAGCGGTGTCGCGGGTTGCTGACCGGGAACCTGGGGCTGCACGAACCGCGGCGTGACGATGACGACCAGTTCGGTATCGTGCTTCTTGAAGCTCGATGACCGGAAGAGAGCGCCAAGCACGGGCACATCGCCGAGCCAGGGGAGTTGCTCCTGGTTCAGGGTCGTCTCGTTTTGCAGGAGTCCTGCGACCGAGAAGCTCTGACCATCGCGCAGTTCCACCGTCGCATCTAGGTTACGAGTGTTGAAGACCGGATCGCCAGCAGTGGTATAGCCACCGATACCGCTGACCTCCGGGCTCATCTGGATCTGGATGCGATCGCCCTGCAGCACGATGGGCGTGAACACCAGCCGGACGCCGAAATCGCGATATTCGAGCGTGGCATTGCCATTGCCATCGGGCACACGGATCGGCACCTGCCCACCGGCGAGGAAGCTCGCCTTGACGCCGGACAGAGTGGTGAGATTGGGCTCGGCCAGCGTGCGGACGAGGTTCTTGCTTTCGAGCATGTCGATTGTGGCGCTGAGGTTGACGCCGCCACCCACGACATTGGCGACAAGAGTCGCGAAGGGCGTGAAGTTCGTCGCGCCGCTGGCGTTGCCGGTGTCGTCGCCTGTGCCGCCAATGGATCCAGACCAGGTGACGCCAAGCGCACGGCCAGCGTCGCGTTGCGCCTCAAGGATACGGACCTCGAGATTGACCTGCTGACCGCCCGCCAGCGTCATGGTGTTGATGATGGCCGGACTGCCAAACTGGGCAACGATATCGAGCACTTTCTGCATCGAAACCTGGTCGGGCACGGCGCCACCGAGACGAATGCGGCCATTGACGCTCGACACGCTCACCTTGGCGTCGGGCAACGCCTCGCGGATGGAGCGGGCGATATCGGCGGTGTCGGCGCCGACTTCGACAGCGAGCAGGCCCACCGGCTTGCCAGCATCGTCGAAGAGATTGACTGTGGTGGTACCGAAGCTCTTGCCCACCACATAGATCGAGCGATCGGTGATCGGCTGTGCGTCGGCGATGGCCGGATCGGCGGAGACGAGTTTGCCCACCGGCGCGGAGACAATGACGGTGACGGCCTGGCTCACTGGGAGGTTGATCTTCATGACCGACGTGGTCGCGAGATCGTAACTCACCGACTGCGCCGCCGCAGTTGTCGGCAAGAAGGCCGGCCCGACCGCTCCGGCAATTCCGAACGCGAAAACAACGGCACGGAGGCGCCGGGAACTGAACAACTCTCTCACTCTTGATAACTTCGTCACGTCGTTGGCCCCACAAGCAGGCTAGCAAGAGCGACTGACCATCGCGTTAACACTGACGGCGTGGGCAGCGCGGCGGACCTCACTTCTGCCAGAAGGGGCTTGAGAGCCGGATGGCGTCGTTGCGGCTCGGCGCGGCCATGACATCGACACCGCCATCCCCGGCGGGACGCAGGACGAGGGCGAGGCGGCCGGCCTGAGCAGCACTCATTGCAAGCTCCGCCTGGGCATCGGAAAGCTCGAGCGTCGCGATGGCCGAGGCGAAGACGGCCGGACGTTCCGCGTCGGAGCTGGGCTGAGCCGCTGGGCCGACTTCCGGCGGGGGCTGGCCCGGCTTGACGGCTGGCGTGCCGGTATCGGCGTTGATGGCAATGACGCGGACATTGCGCAGCACGGTAAAGGATGAGGGTCCGAGCGCGCTGGCGCGGGTCACGACAAGATCGACCCGATCATTGGGGACGATGAATCCGCCTGCGGCCGACTCGCCGGCAACATTGACAGACACGGCACGCATGCCAGGCCCGATCAGCGCGGAAAGCAGACTCTGCGCGCCATCGGTGAGCTTTTCGAGCCTGATCGGATCGCCGGCAAACAGCGCGGTGCGAACGACGCGCCCCGATACATCCTCCAGCGCCGCAGGTGCGCGCGCTTCAGTGAGATACTCGGGCCGTACGGTCGATTCCGGCCACTCGACCCATTCCATCCGCTCAGCCGTGAGCTTTTCGCCGGGAGCGATATCGGCCCTCGCAGCAAGCACCTTGATGCGCGGCTCGACGACGACTTGCGGTGCGGGCGCAGTTGTCGCGGGCACGGGTACCGGCTCCACTGGCGCGGGAGTTGCCGATTGCAGGGCGAGCCAGGCGGCGGCCCCACCCGCAAGGACGGCCACGCCGAGCAAAAGCAGACGGCCGCGATTGGCAGAGCCACCAAGCGACAGCTTGTCCTTCAGACCACCGAAATTCCTGTCTTCGACCTGCGCGATGACGCTGCGCAGGGCCTCGTCGCGCAGGGCATCCATGCCGCCGCGGCGCGCCTGCTTGCCGGACGACCCCTTGGGGATGTAGCTCGGCGCCGGGGAGATATGAATGCGCTCCTCGGGCTCGTGCTCCGGCTCGAGCGACGGCTTCCGGCGCAATGGGCTCGATGCGGTCGAAAACTCCCGCTCGATCTCGGCGCGCAGGCTGCCAACCGGGTCGCCGGCGGGTGGGCTGTCGGGCTCCGCCACCCGAACGGGGGACGCAGCGGGTGGCGCTTCGGTGAAACTGACATTCTCGGTCCGGCGGAGCAATCGGGTCCCCGTTCTGTTCGAAACGTTTGCCGCGCCCGTGTTCGACCGGGCTTTTCGTCTTGGCGCGACAACCAGTAGGGAAAGCCCAGCGACTTTTCCCACAGGCCAGCGCCATCCCTTAACTGGATAGGGCAAATTTGCTCACGGAATGGTTCCATAGTCCGCGCAGTTTGCGTGGCGGCGGTAAAGGCGCGTTAACTTAGGGGCATGAACCGCGCCCGCTGGCTGCCAAACTGTCGCTGCTCCATGCGCGCGCGCGCCTCGTATCAAGCGCATCGTCTCGCGTATGGCGTGAATGCGAGCTGATATCCGCGCACAGGTGGGGATTGCACGCAACAGCACTTGTTAACCGGGCTGGCGCAGGCTCGACTACGAACAGCAATGGAGGCCCGAATGAGCCGCAGCCAGTTTATCAGCCGGGGTGTAATCGCGGAGCGCGAGCGGCAGAAGTCGCAGCTGCGAGAATTCGGCGTACCGCTCTACCTGCCGCTGCCGGACGCCGTGCCGGCGGCGCGCGACAGTGCCCAGCCGCGCGACGACGATGGCGACGAAATCTTCGTCGTCTGGGACAGCAGCGAGGACGAGGATTGAGGCCCGGCCCCGATCAGCCAATCGCCGCCGGATAGACGCCGAGGACGCGGAACTCATCGGTGAAGAAGCCGAGTTCTTCGAATGCAAGCTGGACCGAACGGTCGTTCGGATGCCCCTCGATATCGGCATAGAACTGCGTGGCGGTGAACGAGCCGTCGAGCATGTAGCTTTCGAGCTTGGTCATGTTGACGCCATTGGTGGCGAAGCCGCCCAGCGCCTTGTAGAGCGCGGCCGGCACGTTGCGCACCCGGAAGACAAAAGTCGTCTTGATCTTGCCAGAGCCCGGCGCAGCCTGCTGGGCATCGCGCGAAATGACGAGGAAGCGCGTGGTGTTGTGGGCGGCGTCCTCGATGTTCGACGCGAGGATAGTGAGGCCATAGACCTCGGCGGCGAAGCGCGAGGCGATGGCGGCGACGGATTTGTCA
The DNA here is from genome assembly GCA_027487555.1 of Hyphomicrobiales bacterium. Taxonomy (GTDB): domain Bacteria; phylum Pseudomonadota; class Alphaproteobacteria; order Rhizobiales; family Devosiaceae; genus Devosia_A. The sequence continues at coordinate 335,138 of JAIYDI010000019.1, read as the reverse complement.
CCCTTTTGCGCAATCTCGCGGGCCGAGCCGGCAGTATCGGCGGCGCTGATCGTCTGGAGCCTGTGCTCGGCAATGAATTTTCGGCACTGGCCCAGAGCGACCGAAAGCGACTGCACCGATTTCACATCGGCCAGGGTCGCGCCCGGAACGCCGAGCAGGTTCATCTCGACGCGCAGGAAGTGCTCGGCAATGATGTGGAGCCCGCTTTGCGGCAGAAGATGGTAGATATCGGTGATGCGCCCATAGAGCGAGTTTTCCACCGGCACCACGCCATAATCCGCGCGGCCCTGCAGAACGGCAGTGATGGTGTCCTCGAAAGTGGTGCAGGGCAGCGCCTCACCAGATGGGAAGAGCTCATGCACGGCAGCGTGGCTGAATGCGCCTGGCTCGCCCTGAAAGGCAATCTTCCTCGACATTTTGCATGTTCCTTGTCGCTTGCGGCGCGCTCTAATGCGGCTCACGGCAACCAAGAGTCAATTGCGCGGGCGCGGCGAATGGAAAAAGCCGTTTCGCAATTGTCGCAGGCGGCTCAAACCCCGTTGCGCCGGCAAGTGTGTTTCGACTATCTTCCGCCCGCGTCGGGACGGGGGCTGGGCATGCGATTTGGCATGCGCCGCATTTCGGTTGTTCCCGCCACGTGCTTAACCGGCGGAGAAGGCTAGAGCCCGCAATGGATTCGTTCGAACTCAACAAGATCATCGGCGCCATCCTCGGCACCCTGCTTTTCGTGATGGGCGTAGGCTTCCTGGCCGAAGCGATCTACCATCCGATCGAGGGTCGCGGCCCAGGCTATGCCTTGCCCGAACCCGCAGAGACAGCGGCAGCCGATGCCGACGCTGCTCCGGCCGCCCCCGTCACGCCATTGCCGGTGCTGCTGGCTTCGGCCGACGCGAGTGCGGGCGAGTCGGCCGCACGCAAGTGCCTCAGCTGCCACAACGTGGTAAAGGACGGGACCAACAAGCAGGGTCCGGCATTGTGGGGCATTGTTGGCCGTCTGGAGGGCGCACATGAGGGCTTTGCGTATTCAGACGCGCTCAAGGCGCATAACGCGGCAGGCGATGTGTGGAGCTACGAGAACCTCGATCACTTCCTTGCGTCGCCCAAGACCTACGCGCCCGGCACAAAGATGGCGTTCGCCGGTGTGAAGGATCCGGTAGAGCGGGCCAATATTCTCGCGTACCTGCAGACGCTCGCGGACGCTCCGGTGCCTTTCCCGGCGCCAGAGGCGGCTCCCGCACCTGCGGCTGATGCAGCGGCACCCGCGGCTGATGCGGCGGCCCCGGCTGCCGAAGCGCCGAAGACCTGATCGCGCCAGTAGAATCAGACAGGAAGGGCCGTACCCAGGGTGCGGCCCTTGTTCATTGGGGAGAACTGCCATGACGCTCTTGCTGCACCTGGCCGATTTCAACGAGCGCGCCTGGGCCGACAGGTTCCAGGCAGCCCTGCCGGACATCCGGGTGGTGACACGCGCCGATAGCTACGATCCGGCGGAGATCAGCTATATCTTCGTGTGGAAGCCGAAGCCGGAGGCTTTCGACGGGCTGTCGAACCTGAAGCTGGTGCTGTCGCTCGGCGCGGGCGTGGATGCGCTGTTGCGGCATCCGCGGCTGCCCGAGCTGCCAATCATCCGCTTCATGGATGCGGACCTGACGCAGCGGATGAGCGACTACGTGGTGGCGAATGTCACCATGCACCAGCGGCTCTTCACCCGGTTCAAGCGCGACCAGCAGGCCCGGCGCTGGGTACAACTCTACCCGGCAGCGGCGTGGCACGCCAATGTCGGCATCATGGGGCTTGGCCAGCTCGGCATGGATGCCATCAGGCATCTCAAGCCGTTCGGCTACAAGCTGCGCGGCTGGAGCCGCACGCCGAAGGCGGTTGAGGGCGTGGAGCTATTCACCGGCGCCGAGCAGTTCGATGCGTTTCTTCAGGGCACGGATATCCTCGTGAACCTCCTGCCGCTGACGGCCGAGACGCAGGGCATCCTCAACTACGAGACATTTTCGAAGCTCAGACGCGATGGACTCGACGGCGAGGGTCCGGTGATCATCAATGCGGCACGCGGTGGCCACCAGCGCGAAGCTGATATCGTCCGCGCGCTCAAGGACGGCATACTGAAGGCCGCAAGCCTCGATGTGTTCGAGACAGAGCCGCTTCCCAAGGATAGTCCGCTTTGGGAGATGGACAATGCCTACATCACCCCGCACATCGCCGCGGCCTCAAGCGAGGTGACGGGGGTCGCCTATTTCAGCGCTGTGATTCGCGACCATGAGGCGGGCAAGCCGCTCAGGAACGTCGTCGACCGGGCGCGGGGCTACTGAGCTCCGCATTGCGTGGCGCGGTTCAGCCGAAGCGCTCGACGAGGTACCGATAGGTGGCGCGCAACCCCTGATCCGTGCCGCCGAAAGGCCGGCCAGCGCGCGGTTCGGGCGCCCAGGCGAAGATATCGAGATGCGCCCAGGCTTTCGCCCGCTCGACGAAGCGACTGAGGAACAGCGCTGCCGTTATTGAACCGGCAAAGCCCGACGATCCGGCATTGTTGATGTCGGCGATCTTCGACGAAATCATCGACCCGTAGGGCTTGTGGAGCGGCATGCGCCAAAGCGGATCATCGACGGTGAGCCCGGCCTCGACCAGACCCGTGGCGAGGGCATCGTCGGTCGCATAGAGCGGTGGCAGCTCCGGCCCGAGTGCGGTGCGGGCAGCGCCAGTAAGCGTCGCCATATCGAGCATCACCTCGGGCGCTTCCTCGTCGGCGAGCGCCAGCGCGTCAGCCAGAATCAGCCGGCCCTCGGCATCGGTATTGCCGATTTCGACAGTGATACCCTTGCGGGAGACGAGCACGTCGCCGGGTCGGAAGGCTGAGGCGGAAATGGCGTTCTCGACAATGGGAATCAGCACGCGCAGGCGGATATCGAGCTTGCGATCCATGAGCGCGGCGGCGAGCCCGAGGACATTGGCGCTGCCGCCCATATCCTTCTTCATCAGGAGCATGGAAGAGGACGGCTTGATGTCGAGCCCGCCGGTATCAAAGGTGACGCCTTTGCCGACAAGCGTCACAAGCGGCGCATCCGCGCGGCCCCAGGTGACATCGACGAGGCGCGGCGCCTCGGAAGCAGCGCGACCCACGGCGTGGATCATCGGGAAGTTCTGCCTCAGCAAGTCGTCGCCGACAATCGAGGTGACGGCTGCCCCATGGCTGTTCGCGACCGTGCGGATGGCCGCCTCGAGCGCGACGGGACCGAGGTCGCTGGTCGGGGTGTTGATGAGGTCACGCGCGAGGACCGCCGATTTGGTCAGCCGCGCGACTTCCGCGGCATCGGCACCTTCGGGCAGGTCGAGCAGCGACCGGGGCTTCGCGGGAAGATAGCGATCGAACCGATAGGCGCCGAGCGCGAAGCCAAGCGCCGCGAGTGTCGGATCTCCCGGGACCGAGGCGAGATGGTAGTTTCCGGGCTCGAGCGCCGCCGCGGCAAGCCCAAACACGAGCGGTGAGCGACCATCCTCCGTGCCAATGCCAAAGCCGTAGCCGACAAGCGCACCATCGGGACCCGGAAGCGGCAGCAGGCGCCCGCGCTGGCCACGAAAGCCATTCGCCCTGGCCCAGGCATAGGCAGCCTCGGGCAGGCCAGCGAGGCTTTCGTCGGCGACAGGATAGAGCGGAAGCGAGTGGGACATGTGCGGCTCTTGCAGGAAGGGTTCGGGAGATCCGGTCGAGCCTAGTGCAAAGCACAGCGGCAAGAAACCGGCGAAATCCTCTTGGTTCGATGCGAGGCAGCAGCCGTGGCGCCAGACCCAGTGGGCGGCTTAACCGGTTGTTAGGGTTAATATTTTACTGCTTGACAAGAGATGGTCGCCGCCGCGGCTTCCGCATGCGGCCCAGCTCGAGTGCCCTGCCGAAGGATTGCGTAGATGTCCGCCCGCGTCACCACCTCGTTCCGCCCTGCCCTGTCTCTCCGCGCCACCCTGACCACCGGCGCCATGGCCGTGGTCATGCTGCTTGGCGGCTGCGCGGTAAACCCGACGACGACCGGCAGTATCGGCAACGGCTCAATGGCGGCGGGAGCTGGCACCGACGGGCTGGGGCGCATTGCAGCGCAATACGAGAGGAACCCCAAGGACAGGACCACAGCGCTGTACTATGCGCAGGCACTGAGGGCCAACGACCAGGCCGAGCAGGCCTCTGCGGTGCTCGAGAACGCCATCTCGCAGTATCCGAACGACCCGGCACTGCAACTCGCCTATGCCAAGGCGCTGGCGGCCGCCGGCAAGCTCGACCAGGCTTTGAACATGGTGGAGCAGGCGATTGACCCCACCACGCCGGACTGGAACGCCCTTCTCGTAAAGGGCGCCATCCTTGACCAGGATGGGCAGAACGACGCCGCACGACAAGCCTATGGCACAGCGCTCAAGATTGCGCCGAACCAGCCATCGCTGCACGCCAATCTCGGGCTCAGCTACGCGATGACCAATGAGCTCGACAAGGCCGAGAAGGAATTGCGGGTCGCCGTGTCGCTTCCGGGCGCGACCTCGCAGGTCCGGCAGAACCTGGCGCTGATCATCGGACTGCAGGGTCGGTTCGACGAAGCCCAGAGGCTGTTCTCGGCCGAACTGCCGCCCGAGAAAGTGGCTTCCAACATGGACTATATCCGCGCGCTGCTGACGCAGCAAAACCGCTGGGACGTCATCAAGGGCGCCGGCTGAGGCGAGTCCCGTCTGGTCGCGCTTTCGAGCAGGAAAAGTCTCGCTACTTTTCCTCAAAGCGCTCCGGGCAAAACCGCTGGGACGTCATCAAGGGCGCCGGCTGAAGCATGAGTGGCGGGCCAAGGCGACCCGCCGGATGAAAAGCCGAGGATCACGCCTTCTTCAGCGGCAGGCCAAGGCCGATCAATTCCTTGCGCAGCAGCTTGGGATCGGTGAAGTGAATGGCATTCATGCCGAACTTGCGGGCCGAGACTACATTTGGCTCGCTGTCGTCGATGAACACACAGGATTCAGGCGCAAGACCATATCGCTCGCAGAACACGCGATAAATACGGGGATCGGGCTTCACCAGGCCTTCAAGCCCCGACACGACCACGCCATCGAACTTCTCGAGGAAAGGCCACTCGCCGAGACAGCTCGTCCACTTCTCCCAAGAGAAGTTGGTAATGGCGAAGGTGGGGATATCCTCGGCGATCAGTTCGTTGTGGATGTCGATCGTGCCCTGGATGAAATCGCCAAGGGTTTCCTTCCACCGCACGTCATAGGCCTGGATTTCGCGCCAGTAGCGCGGAAACCGAGTGATGAGGCGGGCGACACCCTCGGCATAGATGTCACCTGCGTCGAACTCGAGGTTCCAGTCCTTGGTGCAGATATTGTCCTGGAACCACTGCGCCTCCTCCTCGGTAGGGAAGAGTTTGCGGAACAGGTACATCGGGTTCCAGTCGACGAAGACGCCGCCCAGATCGAAGACGGGAATGATGGTGTCGTGCATTTGGGATTCCTCGGGACCTGATCGGCTGAGGAGCCTATGCCATCATCCGCCGAGGGGACGCAAGGCGCGCCCTGCCTCAGGTGATCGAGATGGTCTTGCCGAAGCGCGGCAGAAAATACTCGACATGGAAGAGGTTGATGGTCTGCGGGATCACCATGCCATAGACCGGCCTGTAAGGGTATCTCACCTCGGCCATGACAATGAAGCTGCCCGTGGCAAGCGTCCGTAACTGTGGAACCGCGGTCAGGCTGTAGGTGGCGCCGGTGGTGCGTGCCGTGCCGCCATTGAAGGCGCGACTCCAGGTGACGGTCGCCACACCCGAGGAGTTCACCGTGAGAAAGGTGACGACCTGTGTGAGCCCGGTGGAGGAATAGGGCTTGATGATCTGCGCCGAGGCCTGGAAGTAGTCGGTCAGCGTCGCTGCGGGAACAGAGGTCTTCACGCGGGCCACGAGGTCGCCGATGGTGCCGGCGATCGTCGCGACACGGCGATCCGCGGAATACAGGGCCGAGCCCTCGATTGTACCGAAGTAAAGCGTCACCAGCACCGGCAGAATGAGGGCGAACTCCACCGCCGCAACAGCGGCATCGGCGCGGACGAACCGGCGCGGCGAAAGACGCGTGAGGAGCCGACGGAACCACATCATGTACAGCTCGTGCAGGAGAAAGGTTCGTTGCGGAACACGCGGATCGAGCTCAGGAGCCGCGTGCCGTCGGGCAGATTGAACAGGTTCAGGCCGGGCAGGTTCACGATCATCGGCCAACGGTAATAGACCTCGACCAGGACCACGTCGCCGCCAGTGCCGGGGCTGTAGGACTCTACGAGCGTCCACGGGCAGTTGGCCTGTGTGCAATTGTTACCGGTCGCGACGACACCGGTTGTGGTGGCGGCCGTAAAGTTGGCGACGACGCTTACCTTGACCTTCAGGTTGGCGCAGCGGAACAGGCCGAAGGTGCCGTTGCAGACGGCAGTGCGGAAGTTCGCGGAGTTGTAGTTTGCCGCATGGGCCTGCCCGGTGCGGACAAGACGACCAGCATCCTGCACCGCGCTATCGAGAATCTGGCTGGCGAAGAACACCATCGAGGTCTCGATGATGGCGAAGATCAGTGTGAAGAATGGCAAGGCCAGCAGGGCGAACTCGACGGCGACGGCGCCGCGCTCGTCGCGCTTCAGCCGACCGACCAGCATTCTCAGCATCATGCGCCTGAACCACGCAGTCATTGCCACGCACCCCTGGCTTCGTCCCCGGGTCGAATGTGCCCGCGTCAACGCGGAAGCTTTAGCCGCAACGTCGTAAAGGCTGGGTTATCGCGCACAGCGCAAATCCGCCAAGGGCACCACAAGCGTGCCTCCGGACGGCTCAGTTGCCGATTGTCTCGGAGACCGTCTGCGAGGCTGTGGCGGTTTGCTGGGCATACTCGGCGTCGTCGCCGAGGCGGATGACCGGCTGGCAGGTGGGAGAGCAGGCTACCGACGTGCGCTTGGCGCCCAGAAACACCGTAACAATGTCTCCACCATCCGCGACCACACGCATGATGGTATCGGCAATGGGGTTGCCCTGCGCATCGAGTACAATGAGATTGGTGTCGCCAAAGCTCTTGCCAGTGAGCACCAGCGTCTGCGGATCCTGGATGGTGACGTCGGCCACCGCCGGGTTGCCGATGATTACGGTCGCCGCCGGCGCGCTGATGCGCAGGATGCGCGCCATGTTCACCTGCACTTCCACCGGATCGCTTGCGGCTGAGGCCGGGCGTGCCCCGAGCATGCAGACGGCCAGACAAAGCAGGCTAGCAAGTTTCCGTGGCGACATGGCTGGACCCGATACTCAACTGATACACGCTCAGCACAATCGCGCGGAATGGTGAACAAATCGCAAAAGTGCCATTGCATCCCCAAAGGCTTCTTCGCGTGCATGGCGACGCGCTCGCGGAAGAATTGATTCCGATTGTTACATAAATTGCCAAAAGTGACGTTCACCAACGGCTAAGTATGCGCACGCCAAGTGCTTATCCGCTCCGGGCGCATGACTGGGTTAACTCAATTTCAAGAGGTAACAGATAGCTTTCAGGTGAGTTCGATGTGTGACGCGTCGAACGGTGCTGACGCATCCACCGATGCAGTCACTGGGATGTGTGCAAGGAGCCAACCATGAATAATGTCGCTCGTTTCATGAATGACGAGTCTGGTGCCACCGCAATCGAGTACGGCCTCATCGCCGCCCTCATCGCCGTTGGCATCATCGCCGCCGCTACCACGCTGGGCACGAGCCTCTCCGGCCTGTTCAACCGTATCTCGACCCGCCTCAACAGCGCCTCGTAAGGTCTGGGTATCTCCGGGCGGCGGATCCTCGGGTTCGCCCCCCGCCCAGGATGAAGGACGCTGAAGTGACGCTGGTCAAGAAATTTCTAGCCAACGAGTCCGGCGCGACGGCCATAGAATACGGCCTCATAGCTGCACTCATTGCAGTTGGCATTATTGCCGCTGCGACGACTCTTGGTGGCAGTCTCTCGAGACTGTTCAACCGCGTATCTACAAGGCTGAATAGCGCGAGCTGAGGACTTTGGGACGAAGGTCCCGCCTCTCAAGGGGAGCCAGGAGGCTCCCCTTTGCTTTTTTTGGGCTTTGTTAACCATGTCCCGACGATAGTGCCGTGGTCCGAAACCAGCCCCGCGACACGCCAAGACATGCCGTCCTTCCTGTCATTGCCCCTTGTGGCGCTGTTTCCGTTGCTGATGGCATTTGCTGCCTCGTCGGACCTGCTGACCATGCGGATATCGAACCGGCTGGTGCTCGCTACCGTTCTGGCCTTTTTCGTCGTGGCGCTGGTCGCCGGGCTACCGCTCGATGTGATTGGCATGCATATGGCGTGCGCGGCACTGGTGCTGGTGGTCGGGTTCGCGTTCTTTGCCTTCGGCTGGATTGGTGGTGGCGATGCCAAGCTGGCGGCAGCAACGACCTTGTGGCTCGGGTTCGGCATGATGCTGCCCTATGTGGTTATGGCATCGCTGCTGGGCGGCGCATTGACCATGGGGATCCTCGCCGCGCGGCGCTGGCCACTGCCCGAGCGGCTGCAGAAGATTGTCTGGCTGGACCGGCTGCACGACAAGAAGACCGGCGTGCCCTATGGCATTGCGCTCGCCGCCGCCGGGCTGCTGCTCTATTCCGAGACAGCTATCTTCCAGCGCTTTATCGCCTGACGCCCGGCAGTGCGCGGGAGGGGCCCAATAGCCCCGATGCTGCAAAGTTTCATTAACCCTGATCGAAAAGCTTCGATTAACCAAACTTTGACCCTTTGCACCCTAGTCTGACGGCTATTCGCCGGTCGATCCGCCGCCGGAGTGTGGGGTACAAGATGAGTTTGTCGCGCATCATACTGGTGCTGGTTGCGCTGCTCGCCGGTGGGCTGGCAGCCTACATTGCGACACAGAGCAGTGCACCGCAGGTCGTGGTGCAGGAAGTTGCCGCACCCGCCCCTCAGGCAAATGCCGAAGTTCTGGTGGCCAAGGAAGCTATCGGTGTCGGGCAGCGGCTCACCGAGGAAGATGTGGTTTGGCAGCCCTGGCCGGAACCGGTACCCGCCGGATTCGTCAGCAAGGCCGCAAGCCCCGACGCCGCAACGCAACTTGTGGACGCCGTGGCGCGGTTCGAATTCTTCCCCGGCGAACCGATTCTGGAACAGAAGCTGGTGCGCAGCGGACAAGGCTACCTGTCGGCCGTGCTGACAAAGGGCATGCGCGGCGTCTCGGTGCAGGTTGCGGCCACGTCGGCATCGGGCGGCTTCATCTTTCCGAATGATCGCGTCGACGTGGTGCTGTCGCGCAATGCGGCACAGGGGATGATCAGCCAGACCATCCTCAACAACGTCAAGGTTCTGGCAATCGGCCGGCGTCTCGGCGAAGTCGGCAAGACCGGCAGACCTTCCGACCCTGAAGATCCGGGCGCCGACGTGTTTCAGGACACGACAATCGCGACCCTGGAACTCGACCCCTCGCGCGGCGAACTGCTGATAAATGCCTCGAAGTCCGGCACGCTATCGCTGGTGCTGCGCTCGATCGACGATTTCGCCGCCTCGACCCAGACCGTTCAGACGGAAGCCACGGCCCGGGCCATCCGCGTCATTCGGGCGGGCAAGGGCACCGATGTTCAGACAACGAGCGGCGAGTCCGCCCTCGCCGCCGGTCTCGCGGAGGCCGAGCCGGCACAGACCGAAGCGCAGCCGAGTGAATCGGTTTCGGACAAGGGCAGCGCCAGCAAGGCAAGTGCGCAAGCCGGCGCCCTGAGCGTGTCGGAGCCCCCGACCGGCAAGACAGAGTTGCAGTGATGCGTAGCGCGAAGGTGATACCTATGTTCGCTGGACGGGATTCTGCGATGCGGGCTCAGCCCGCAAGCCTGAAGCGAATGCTGCGCGGCACGCTCGCCGCCCTATTGCTCGCCACGGTGATGCCCGGGGCAATCGCACTTGATGTGACGCATGTGCAGGTCGCCAATATCGGGGTGAACCAGGCCATAAATGTCGGTCTCAACAAGTCGGTGATCATCGACCTGCCGATCGATGCGGCCGAGGTGATCGTCTCGCAGCCGGCGGTGGCCAACGCGATCCTGCGCAACAAGCGCCGCGCCATCATCCAGTCTACGGGCCCCGGGGAGACCAATATCTTCTTCCTCGACGCAGCGGGTCGGACCATCGTGGTCTTCGACGTGGCGGTAAAGGGCCAGAGCTCAACCGTGGCTGCGGCGCTGCGCGATACCTATCGGCGCGTGCTGCCAAACTCGAATATCGACGTCCAGTCGGTGCAACTGATCGGGACCAATGGCGAGCCGATCAACCGCATCGTTCTATCGGGCACAGCGCCGTCGGGCGACGATGTGGCAAAGGCGGTCTCGATCGCCAGCCAGTTCGCGGGGTCGGCCGAGAATGTTTCGAGCGTGATCACTGTCGGTGGGCCGCAGCAGGTGCAGCTCAAGGTCACCGTGGCGGAAGTGCAGCGGGAAGTGGTCAAGCAACTCGGCATCGACCTGTCGGGCAGCTTCTCAAGTGGCGGCATCTCAACGAGCTTCCTCTCCGATCAGGCTCTGGGCGGCTCCTCGAACGTTGCCACTACCAATGGCGCGACGGTGGGGTTTTCAGGCGGCGGGCTTAAACTCGAGGCGACGCTCAAGTCGCTCGAACGGCATGGCGCACTCAGGACACTGGCAGAGCCGACGCTCACGACCATGTCCGGCCAGGAAGCAGAGTTCCTCGCGGGTGGCGATTATCCCGTGCCAACCGACGTGGCCGACAACAAGATCACCTACACGTTCAAGCAGTTCGGCGTGAACCTGAAGTTCACCCCGACCATCAAGTCCGACGGCACCATTGGGCTCGCGATCGACACCTCGGTGTCGGAACCAACCACCGAAGGCTCCTACTCGGTCGGCGACATCACCATCCCTGCGACCAAGAGCCGGCAGACCAAGACCACCGTCGAGCTGGGCGCCGGGCAGACCCTCGCCATTGGCGGATTGATGCAGGATAAGGTCCGCACGCAGATCAACAGACTGCCGGGGTTGGGCGACATCCCGATCATCGGTACGCTGTTCCGCTCGCGCGACTTCATCCGCAGTCAAACCGAACTCGTGGTGCTGGTGACGCCCACATATGCGGTGGCTGGGCCTCGGCCGGAGACCCCGGTTGATAAGATGCTGTTTACCAATGATGCCGAGGCCAATTTCCTTGGACATATCGAAAATGTCTACGGTGTGGGGCCGAACGGTACCCGCGGCAGCTATAGCGGTTCAGTGGGCTTCCTGCTGGATTGATGGAGGAATAGGTCATGAGTTTCCTCAAGGGCGATACGCCCAAGGCAATCGACGAGACGGCGGTGGAAATCGCCATGGGCGCCAGGCTCGTGCCCCGGATAACCATCCAGGCGTTCTGCGAGCATTCGCAGACTGCGCAACTGGTGGAATCAGCCGTGCATGACCGCCGCATGTCGAAGGTGGCGCTCACGACACATAATGGCGGCATCGAGGGCGCCATAGAGACCTATCGCTCGAACCCGACGCCGAACCTCATCGTTGTGGAAACGACCCTCTCGCCGGAAGAAATCCCCGGAGCGCTCGAGCGCCTCGCCGAGGTTTGCGATGCGACAACCCGGCTGATCGTTCTCGGCCATGTCAATGACGTGCTGCTCTATCGCGAACTGATCCGTTCTGGCGTCTCGGAATACATCGTGCTGCCGGCCAGTTCGCAGACAATCGTCTCGGTGATTACCGAACTGTTCGCGGCAGAAGGCGCGGCGCCGATCGGTCGAACCATCGGCTTCGTGTCGGCAAAGGGCGGCTCGGGTGCATCGACGATTTCGCATAATGTCGCGTGGGCGATAGCACAGCACCTCAGGCAGGATGTGCTGATCCTCGACATGGATTTCGCCTTCGGCACGGCCGGGCTCAACTTCAACCAGGATCCGCCGCACGGCATCGCCGACGCCATTGGTCAAAAGGTCGACCAGACCATGCTCGACCGGCTGACGTCGAAGGCCGCCAACCATGTCAACCTGCTGACGGCACCGGTGGTGCTCGACCGCACTTTTGACTTCGAGGAACGCGAGTTCGAGCAAGTGATCGAACTGGCGCAGAAGACGACGCCGGTGGTGATCCTCGATATTCCGCATGTGTGGAGCGCCTGGGTGCGCCAGACCATTGCGACGATTGACGAGGTCATCATCGTCGCCGAGCCGGATCTGGCGAACCTGAGGAACGCCAAGAACCTCTCCGACACAATCAAGGCGCTGCGCCCGACGGAATCGGAACCACTTCTGGTGATCAACCGGGTTGGCATGCCACGCCGGCCGGAGATTGCCCCCAACGAATTCGCCACTTCGGTGGAATGCAAGCTGCTCGGTCAGGTCGGCTTCGATGCCTCAACCTTCGGCACGGCCGCCAATAACGGCCAGATGCTCGCGGAAGTCTCATCAGGGCACCGGGCCAATGAGACCTTCAAGCTGATCGGCATGCATGTCACCGGCCGCAACACTCCGGAGCGGTCGGCTCACAAGGGCGCGGTGCTGAAGTTGCCGTTCCTCAAGCGCAAGAGAGCGTGAGGGCCTGAACTATGTTCGGCAAGCGTACGACCTTTGGTGGCAATACTCCGGGCGCGGGGGCCTTGCAGGCGCGACCCATGCCTGTGGCGCCCACGCCAAGCGCGCGGCTGGAGCCGCAGGCGCGTGTCGGCGATGTCCAGCGCAGCGGACAGGGCGAGGTGATCGATGTCCGCAGCCCGGAGACGGCGCAGCGCGACAAGGAGTATTTCCAGACAAAATCCGCGATCTTCAATGCGCTGATCGACTCCATCGATCTCAGCCAGCTGGCGACGATGGACCAGGAGGCGGCGCGCGAGGAAATCCGCGACATCGTCGCCGAGATCATCGCGCTCAAATCGATCGTCATGTCGATTTCCGAGCAGGAAGACCTGCTCGAAGACATCTGCAACGACGTGCTGGGCTACGGTCCGCTCGAGCCCCTGCTGGCGCGGGACGACATTGCCGACATCATGGTGAACGGCAGCCAGAAGTGCTACATCGAAGTCGGCGGCAAGGTGAAGCTCACCAATGTGCGCTTCCGCGACGATGCGCACCTGATGAACGTGTGCCAGCGTATCGTGAGCCAGGTCGGTCGCCGCGTCGACGAAAGTTCTCCGATCTGCGACGCCCGCCTGCCGGACGGTAGCCGCGTCAATGTCATTGCGCCGCCGCTCTCCATCGACGGCGCCGCGCTCACCATTCGTAAGTTCAAGAAAGACAAGCTGACGCTGCAGCAGCTGGTCAAGTACGGCTCGATCTCACCCGAGGGCGCGGAGGTATTGCGCGTCTTGGGCCGGGTGCGCGCGAACATCCTCATCTCCGGCGGCACGGGCTCGGGCAAGACGACGCTGCTCAACTGCCTGACGGGGTTCATCGAGAAGGACGAGCGGGTCATTACCTGCGAAGACTCGGCTGAACTGCAGCTGCAACAGCCGCATGTGGTGCGCCTCGAAACCCGCCCGCCCAATCTCGAGGGCGAGGGTGAGATTACCATGCGCGACCTCGTGAAGAACTGCCTGCGTATGCGCCCCGAGCGGATCATCGTGGGCGAAGTGCGCGGACCGGAAGCCTTCGACCTCTTGCAGGCGATGAACACGGGCCATGACGGCTCGATGGGCACCCTGCACGCCAACAGCCCCCGCGAAGCGCTGAGCCGCCTTGAGTCGATGATCACCATGGGTGGCTATTCGCTGCCGAGCCGCACCATCCGTGAGATGATCGTCTCCTCGATCGATGTCGTGGTGCAGGCAGCACGCCTCCGCGACGGCAGTCGCCGCATTACGCACATTTCGGAAGTGCTGGGCATGGAAGGCGATGTCATCGTCACGCAGGACGTGTTCCTCTACGACATTGTCGGGGAAGACGCGAACGGCAACCTGATCGGTCGCCACCGCTCCACCGGCATAACCAAGCCGCAGTTCACCGAGCGCGCCCGCTACTACAACGAGGAGGCGAACCTCATCGAGGCGCTTGAGAAATCCAATATCGAGCAGCGCGACCTGCTGGGCACGGAGGGCCGTCGATGATGACGCCGCTGATCCTTGCCGTGCTGGCCATGGTGGCTGTGGGCGCCATCGGCGTCGCCGTCGTCCCCTCGATGCTGGGCAATAGCCGGGTCGACAAGCGCCTCAAGGCAATGCAGGGCGACCTGCAGGCTAACCGCCGCGCCAACAATGCCGACAAGCAGCGCGACACGCGCCGCAAGGAGCTGCAGCAGACCCTGCGTGCCCAGACGTCGCAATTGGACAGGAAGAAAAAATCCATTCCGCTGCGCGACCAGATCTTCCAGGCGGGGATGAAGATCAAGCCGGTCGGTTTCATCCGCAACAGCGCGATCTTCGGGGTACTGGTCATCGTGGTGCTGATCGTGCTGCAGGTCGACGTACTTTATGCGGCGATTATCGGCGCGGCCGCGGGCTATCTGCTGCCCCGCATGTACCTGACGCGCAAGCGCAAGAAGTACCAGAACCAGTTTCTCGAGGAATTGCCGAACGCGGTGGAAGCCATCGTGCGCGGTGTCAAATCCGGCCTGCCGCTGAACGATTCCATGCGGCTGGTGGCGCGCGAGGCCAAGGAGCCGATCAAGTCGGATTTCCAGCGCGTACTCGACCAGCAGTCGCTTGGCAAATCGATGCACGAGGCCATCATGACGCTGATGGAGCGCGTGCCGCTGCCGGAAGTGAACTTCTTCGTGGTGGTGATCACGGTGCAGAGCCAGTCGGGCGGCAATCTGTCCGAGGCACTGGGCAACCTCGCCCGCGTGCTGCGCAACCGCAAGAAGATGAAGCAGAAGGTGAAGGCGATGTCGTCGGAAGCAAAGGCCTCCGCCGGCATCATCGGTTCGCTGCCGCTTATCGTCGCCGCGCTCGTGTCGCTTACAACCCCGAGCTACCTGCTGCCGCTGATAGAGACTGACATCGGCAAGATCTGCCTGGGGGTGGCGGCGGTGCTGATGTTCATGGGTGGGTTCATCATGAACAAGATGGTCCAGTTCGACGTTTGAGGTGTCTTGAATGAACGAGCTGATCCGCACCCTCAACGATCCGAAATTCCTAGCGGCCGTGCTGGCCGCCGTTGCTGCCGCGGCCGTGGTCTTCTCGATCGGGGTGTCGTTCCTTGGTGGCGGCAACAAGATCAAGCAGCGGATCCGCCGTGTGGCGCTCGAGCGCGAAAAGATGCGTGCCGAGGAAATGGCGCGACTGCGCGGGCTCAAGTCCGGCGGCGGCGAGCAACCTCGGACCATCCGGCAGGTGGCCGGGCGCGACTACATGAAGAATATCGTGCAGAAGTTCTCGCTCGAGAAGGCGTTTGCCGACGAGAACACCGCAGACCAGTTGGCGCGCGCCGGCTATCGCGGTCCAGCGGCGATGACGACGTTCCTGTTCCTGCGCTTCGTGACGCCCTTCGCCCTGTTCGTCATCGGCTTTGCCTACCTCAGCCTGACCGTGTTCGCCGACAAGCCGCTCTGGATGAACGCGATCTATGCGCTGTTCCTGGGGCTGTTGGGCGCTTACCTGCCGAATGTGCTGCTCAAGAACCAGGAGCAGAAGCGGCAGACCTCGATCAAGCGGGCGTGGCCGGACGCGCTCGATCTGGTTCTGCTGTGCGTGGAAGCCGGCATGTCGGTGGAGCACGCCTTCAAGCGCGTCGCCAGGGAGATTGCCGGGCAATCGGTGGAGCTGGCCGAGGAACTGACACTGACGACGGCAGAGCTCGCATTCCTCGAGGATCGCACGCGCGCCTACGAGAACCTCGGCAAGCGCACCGGGCTCGACAACGTCAAATCAGTCATGCAGGCGCTGATCCAGGCGGACCGCTACGGGACCTCGGTCGGCACGTCGCTGCGAGTGATGGCCGAAGAAGGTCGTGAAGCGCGGATGAACGAGGCGGAGAAGAAGGCCGCTGCCCTGCCCCCGAAGCTCACGGTACCACTGATCGTGTTCTTCCTGCCGGTGCTGTTCATCGTCATCATCTCGCCGGCCATGATCCGCGTGTTCTCGCAGAACGTCAGCTTCGGCTGATGGGGTAGTGGGGGCGTTGCGCCCCCGCGCAGATGGAAGAGGCGCGGCCTTATCTCGTGCCGTACATGCGGTCGCCCGCGTCGCCGAGACCGGGGATAATGTAGCCTTTTTCATTCAGGTGGCTGTCGATCGCGGCGGTAAAGATCGGGACATCCGGGTGCGCTGCCGAAAACTTCTCGATACCCTCCGGCGCCGCGAGCAGGCACAGGAAGCGCAGGTTGTTGGCACCGCGCTTCTTGAGCTGCGTTACCGCCGCGATCGAGGAATTGGCCGTCGCCAGCATCGGATCGACGACGATGATCAGCCGGTTTTCAAGTTCGGACGGGGCCTTGAAGTAGTATTCAACCGGCTCCAGAGTCTCATGGTCACGGTAGATGCCGATGTGGGCGACGCGGGCCGCAGGCACCAGATCGAGCATACCGTCGAGCAGGCCATTGCCGGCCCGCAGGATGGACGCGAAGACGAGCTTCTTGCCCTTGATGGTAGGAGCATCCATCGTCACCATCGGCGTTTCGATGGGGATCATCTCGAGTTCAAGGTCGCGGGTGACCTCATAGCACATCAGGTGCGCGATTTCGCGCAGGAGGCGCCGGAACCCGGCGATCGAGGTGTCCTTGTCGCGCATGATCGTCAGCTTGTGCTGGATCAGGGGATGGTCGACGACCGTTACACCACGCATGCGAGCCTCGCGCGCTAGAGGAAAGAGCGCCCATGCGGGCCAGGCTCGAGCCCCAGCCAATGGGCTATGCTTTCTCCTATATCCGCAAAGCTGGGCCTAATGCCAATGGCGCCAGGACGGAGGGCTGGGGAAAACAGCAGAATCGGCACCTGTTCGCGCGTGTGGTCGGTGCCGCGCCAGGTCGGGTCGTTGCCATGGTCGGCGGTCAGCACCAGGAGATCGTCCTGCTTGATTGCCGCGACAAGCTCCGGCAGACGGTGATCGAAAGCCATCAGCGCCTCGGCATAACCCGGAACATCGCGCCGGTGGCCATATTCCTGGTCGAAATCGACGAAATTGGAGACGATCAGCGACCCGTCATGCGCCATGGCGAGCGCCTCGAGCGTGCGGTCGAACAGGGCCATGTTGCCGGCGGCCTTGAGCTTGTGGGTGACGCCCTGGCCGGCGAAGATATCGGAGATCTTGCCTACGGCAAACACATCACGACCGGCCGCCTTGGCGCGGTCGAGCAGCGTCGGCTCGGGCGGCGGGATGGCAAAGTCGCGCCGGTTGGCGGTGCGCTTGAAGGTAGTCGCCGTCTCGCCGGTGAAGGGACGGGCGATGACCCGGCCGATCCGCATGGGCGCGGTGTAGCGGAATGCGATCTCGCAGAGCCTGTATAGTCGATCGAGTCCGAAATGGCTCTCGTGCGCGGCGATCTGGAACACCGAGTCGGCGGACGTGTAGAAGATGGGCTTGCCGGTGCGGATCGACTCCTCGCCGAGTTCGGCGATGACTGTCGTACCCGACGCGTGCTTGTTGCCGAGGATACCGGGGAGGCTTGCCTCGGCGATGATGGAATCGGTCAGCGCAGCAGGAAAGGTCGGGATGGTGGTGGGGAAGTATCCCCACTCGAAGGGCACCGGCACGCCCGTCAGTTCCCAATGACCGGATGGGGTATCCTTGCCTTTCGACACCTCGCGGGCGACGCCGAAGCGCCCGCCCTTGGGACTATCGGTGAGCCCAGGCGGCACGGTGCCGCTTGAGAGCTTCGCCGCGGCGCCCAAGCCCAGGGCATCGAGGTTGGGCAGGCCGAGGGGGTAGTTCGCCGCGATATGGCCGAGCGTATCGGCGCCACTGTCGCCAAAATCCGCCGCGTCGGGCGCACCACCGATTCCGAAGCTGTCGAGAATGGCGAGGATGGCGCGGGGCATGGCAGGTCCTTTGGCGGCAGCGCGTTGTCAGGCCGAGAACGGCGCGACGCGATCGGCAATGAGGGGATGCGACGGCGCTATGTCGCCGAAGCGATAGGCGGCGCGGAGGCGAGAAGAGGCCTCTTCGGCGGCGGCTTCGGTGCGGGCATGGATACGGGCAATCGGGCTTGTCGGGTCGAGCCGAGCGCCCAGGCCGGCGAGGCGGTCGAAGCCAACCGCGAAATCGATACGGTCCGTAGGCAAACGGCGGCCACCGCCAAGTGCCACCACAGCCATGCCGACACCGCGCGTATCGATGTCGGTGACGAGCCCCGTGCCCGCGGCGAACACGTCGCGGATGATCGGCGCGGGTTCGAGATGGCGATCCATATCTTCGATGAAGTCCGCGGGGCCGCCCAGTTCGGTGACCATACTGGCGAACCGCTCAGTCGCCGCGCCCGAGGCTAGCGCAGCTTCGCAAGCGGCGCGGGCATCGCCAGAAAAGCCGGAAAGAACCAGTGCTTCGGCGCTAAGCGCCAAAGTCACCTCAAGAAGGCGCGGGTCGCGGTGGCGGCCGGTGAGGAAATCCACGGCGTTGCGCACTTCGAGCGCATTGCCGGCAGCCGACGCGAGCGGCTCGTTCATATCGGTAATGAGCGCACCGGTGCGGAGGCCCGCGCCGTTTGCCACCGAGACGAGGCTATCGGCCAGCGCGCGGGACTTCTCCAGAGTGGGCATGAAGGCGCCGGAGCCGGTTTTCACATCCAGCACCAGCGCGGAGAGGCCGGCGGCAAGCTTCTTCGAGAGAATGGATCCGGTGATGAGCGGGATGGATTCGACCGTGCCCGTGACGTCGCGGATGGCGTAGAGCCGCTTGTCGGCGGGCGCGAGATCGGCAGTCTGCCCGATGATGGCGCAGCCAGCGCGCCGCACGACGCGGCGGAACAGGTCGTTATCGGGGCTGGTATTGTAGCCGGGGATGGCGTCGAACTTGTCGAGCGTGCCGCCGGTATGGCCGAGGCCCCTGCCCGAAATCATCGGCACATATACGCCGCAGGCGGCGAGGATGGGCGCGAGCATCAGCGAGACATTGTCGCCCACGCCGCCTGTCGAGTGCTTGTCGACCGCCGGGCCCGGCAGATCCGACCAGTCGAGCACGGTTCCGGAATCGCGCATGGCCTCGGTCAGCGCCACCCGCTCGGGCGTCGACATGTCGCGAAACAACACGGCCATGGCGAAGGCCGCGGCCTGCGCCTCGGACACTGTACCCGCCACCAGCCCCTGAATGAAGGCCTTGATCTCCTGGGGCGTCAGCGCGAGGCCGTCGCGCTTTCGGATGATGGTTTCTTGCGGGAGGAAGCTCATTGCGGAGATTTGACTCTCAGTGGGGAGAAATGCAAGCGCGGCACTGACTTATGGTTCAATTGCCTTTGGTCTGGGTTGGTTGTTCCATGGCGGGCAAGAGGAGTACCAAGATGCTTGCCGAATATCAGCAGACTGCCAACCCGGATACGCCGCTCGGCGCAAATGTCTACCGCATCTGGCCGGGCGACGGCGTGCCGGTCGGATCGGAAGACTGGTACTGGCAGGAGCGCACCGTTCTTGTCCCCTGGATGAGCCATGGCTGGCGCTATGCGCGCAATGTGGTGATCCCTAGCGTGACCGTGATCAAGCCGGCGCCCGGCAAGGCGAATGGCACGGCGATGGTGGTGGCGCCCGGCGGCGCGTTCCATTTCCTGATGATGGACCACGAGGGCTATGACATGGCCCATTGGCTCGCAGAACGCGGGGTGACGGCGCTGGTGCTGAAGTATCGGCTGATGCGCACGCCCGACGATGACGCAGAGATGGAGGTGTTCCGCAACGAATTGCAGAAGCGGCTGGGCCAGCCGACGCAGGGTGACACCAGCCCGCCGGACCGCGATTTCATGCGCGAGGTTCGCTTGCTGGGAGAGGAAGATGGCCGGCAGGCGATCCGATGGGCGCGTGCACATGCGGATGAACTGGGCATCGATGCGCGGAAGATTGGTATTGCCGGCTCATCGGCCGGTGGCGGGGTCGCGATGGGTGCGAGCATGGCGTTCGATGCAACCAGCCGGCCCGATTATGCCGTGGGCATCTACCCCGCATGGCGAAAGGAACTGCCGGTGCCCGACGACGCGCCGCCGCTATTCCTCGTCATTTCCGATGACGACAAGGCTGTGGCCCCGATGTCATCGAGCCGGCTCTACGAGGCCTGGCACGTGTCGGGCGCATCGGCGGAGCTGCATGTGTTCGCCAATGGCGGCCATGGCTGGGGTATGGCCGCCAATGCCTATCTCTCGCGCAACTGGCTGATGCTGCTCGAGAGCTGGATGGCCTGGCGCGGGCTGGTGTGAGATTGGAAGAACCTCACGCTCCGTAGGGTATCCAGACGTTCTTCACCTGAGTGGCGCGGCGGAGGAAGTAGTCGCCGGCAAAGAGCTCGCTGTCGGCGAGATCATAGTATAGGCCGCGGCTGGTCCAGGTCTGCTTGAGATTGCCGACCGAGGCCTTCTCCACCATGGCGGAGATCTCGGCATCGGCGGCGCACCAGACCGCATCGACGCCATCGTGCTCGGCAAGGGTCTTCGCCAAGGCCTTGGTGGGGCCGGTGACGACATTGACCACGCCCGAGGGCAAGTCGGAGGTTTCGAAGACCTGATAGAGATCTGTGACCGATAGCGGCGACTTTTCCGACGGAACCAGCACCACGGTATTGCCCATGGCGATGGCGGGGGCGATCAACGCCACGGAGCCGAGCAGCGGACGGCTCGGCGGCGCGAGAATGCCGATGACCCCAAGCGGCTCGACCATGGCGGCGGCGATGGCGCGCGACGGCGGATTGTGCACGGCGCCATCGAACTTGTCGGCCCAGCCGGCGAAGGCGAATAGCCGCTCGATGGCGGCGTCGACTTCCGCAGTGCCATCGGAGCCGGTCTGTGCTGCGATGCGCTCGGCGAATTCGCGGGCGCGGTAGCCGAGATTTTCGGCGAGGAAGTAGAGTATCTGCGCGCGGTTATGCGCGGAGGTGTTGCCCCAGCCGGATGCGGCGCGGGCGGCCTCGACGGCGTTGCGGATATCCTTGCGGTTGCCGTCACCCACTTCGCCAACCAGCGCGCCCGAAGGTCCGTGGACAGGGCGGGCATAGCCTGAATCCGGGCGGGCCTGCTTGCCGCCGATATAGAGCTTGGCGGTCTGGTCCACACCCAGCGGGATGGTTTCGGCGCCATCGAGGGGGTTTGCGCCTCGTGCTTCGTGGTTCGACAAGCTCACCATGAGGGGCTCGGAGTGAGGCGCAGCCGCGCCCAGCACTTCGGATGCGGGCTTCAGTGCCTTTTCCCATTCGGGCTTCAGGTAGGCATACATGCCCTCCTTGCCGCCCTCGCGGCCGAAGCCACTCTCCTTGTAGCCGCCGAAGCCGACGGCGGCGTCGAACTGGTTGGTGCCATTGATCCACACCACGCCGGCCTTCAGCTTGGGCGCGATATCGAGGGCGAGGTTGACATTCTCGGTCCAGAGCGTCGCGGCGAGGCCGTAGCGGGTGTTGTTGGCGAGGGCCACTGCCTCCTCGGGCGTGCGGAAGCTCATTGCTACCAGCACCGGCCCAAAGATCTCCTCGCTGACGAGGCTGTTGGCGGGCGAAACATTGGTGACGAGCGCAGGCTTGAGGAAGCAACCATTGGCAGGCAGTTGCCCATCGGGCTCGTAGATTTCGGCACCTTCGGCGACGCCCTTCGCGATCAGGTCGCGGATGCGGGCGACCTGCACGGGGGCGACCAGCGCGCCGATATCGACGGCCTTGTCGAGCGGATCGCCGACGCGCAGCGTCGCCATGCGCGCCTTGAGCTTTGCGATGAAGCGCTCTTCGATCGATTCCTGCACGAGGAGGCGCGAGCCGGCGCAGCAGACCTGGCCCTGGTTGAACCAGATAGCGTCGACAAGGCCTTCGATGGCAGAATCGAGATCGGCGTCATCGAAGACGATATAGGGGCTCTTGCCGCCCAATTCGAGCGACAGGCCCTTGCCGGTGCCGGCGGTCGCGGCGCGGATGATCTTGCCCACCTCGGTCGAGCCGGTGAAGGCGATCTTGTCGATATCGGGGTGGTTGACGATGGCGGCGCCCGTCGCGCCCCCGCCGGTGACGATATTGACGACGCCCTTGGGCAGCTTCGCCTTTTCGCAGATTTCGGCAAAGAGCAGCGCGGTGAGCGAGGTGAATTCGGCGGGCTTCAAGACCACGGTGTTACCCGCCGCAAGCGCCGGCGCGATCTTCCAGGCGAGCATCAGCAGCGGGAAGTTCCATGGGATCACCTGCCCGCAGACGCCATAGGGCACATGGCCCGGAAACTCGCGGGCAAGGTGCTGCGCCCAGCCGGCATGGTGGTAGAAATGCCGCGCGACCAGCGGGATATCGACATCGCGGCTCTCGCGGATCGGCTTGCCGTTATCGAGGGTTTCGAGCACCGCGAAGAGCCGCGCATGCTTCTGGATGAGCCGCGCGATGGCATAAAGGTACTTGGCGCGCTCGAAGCCCTTGAGCGCCGACCAGGCGGGGAATGCCGCGCGCGCCGCCTTCACTGCCGCATCGACATCGGCCGGCGTGCCATCGGTCACCTGCGCCAGCTCCTGCCCATTGGCGGGGTTGGTGGTGGCGAAAGTCTTGCCGGGCGGGGTGAAGGCGCCATTGATGAAATGCCCAAACTTGCGCCCATGCGCATCGAGCCAGGCCATTGCCATGTCACTTGCCTCCGGCGCCGGGCCGTATTCGAGGGACGCGAAGATTTCAGCGATCTTGTTCATTGGCTGTCTCCTGCCGAAACGGCGGTGAACGCGTGGGCAGAGTAGTGTTCGTGGGCTCGGTCGAAGGCCTCCAGGTTTTCCCTGAGGCCCGGCATGACATTCTCAAGCGGGCGCAAACGGTTCCGTCGGTCAATATCCAGCAGACCCTGATGTACAGCAATTGGTAGCGGCTCAACGGAGTCGATCATCCAGGGACGGTCTCCCGGCGTATAAAACTCGTCCGGTAACATGTGGCCCGTGGCCCGATCAAAGCGACTGACGACATTCGGGGACGACAGCTCGTGGGAACTGATGGTCGTTTCGGAAACTGCGGTGGTCAGAAATATTAGTCCGCCAACCGTGATACCCTTGGCGTGAAAGAAGTCGCCAGGCAGCAGGCTGGCGATCCGGTCCGCGTTCGAGCGTTTGGCTTCCCAGTCCATCGTGTTGCCGCAGGTCGGGCAGGCTTCAACGGTCGAGTTCATTTCGTTGCTCCGAGAACTCCGCCTGAAGTTCGGCTAAAGGTCTGATGCGGCCGTGGTCGTCATCCACCAGAACCCCGCTGATAACGCTGAGCGGCCCTAGTGCCCTCCGCAGATCTGCATTGGTCCGGTACTCAAGAAGCGAGAAGTTCGGTTGTTTGATCGTCAGTGTTATCTTGGCCAATTCTTCGCTTTCGTAGTGAGCCCGCAACTCCTCGGAGGGCTCAATCGCGAAAAAACCATCTGTCGTCTCAACCACTAGGCGCTCATCAAGCGTCAGGTTTGGCCTGCCAACTTCACTGTAGCGAATGGCAAGCTCCCCCAAACGCAGACGCTCAGCGGTCACGAGCACCACCGACTTGGACAATCGGAGTTTCTCCTCACACCATCGGCATACGATAATCGGCGGCGTAGTGCCCCGTCAGCCCGTGCTCCAGCTGACGTTCGATATCGGTCAAGAGCGACGAGGCGCCGAAGCGGAAGAGATGCGGCTCTAACCAATGCGTACCGAGCTCCTCCTTCATCAGCGCCATATAATCGAGCGCAAGCTTGGCGGACGCGATGCCACCCGCCGGCTTGTAGCCGATCTCGATGCCGGTTTCCTCGTGGAACCAGCGGATCATCCGCACCATGGTGAGCGAGGTGACGAGGTTGGCGTTGACCTTTTCCTTGCCGGTGGAGGTCTTGATGAAATCGGCGCCGGCCAGCATGCAGACGAGCGACGCCTTGGCGACATTGGTCTGCGTCGCGAGTTCGCCCGTGCCGAGAATGGTTTTGATATGCGCGTCGCCACAGGCCTCGCGCATGGCGCGCACCTCGTCGTAAAGCGCCTGCCAATCGCCGCGCAGCACCATGCCGCGCTCGATGACGATATCGATCTCGTTGGCGCCATCCTTCACGGAGGCCTCGATTTCACCGAGGCGGGTGGAGAGCGGCGCGAGCCCATGCGGGAAGGCCGTCGAGACGGCGGCGACATTGATGCCGGTGCCGGCAACGGCCTTCACCGCGGTTGAAACGAAGCTGTGATAGACGCAGACGGCGGCGGGGCGGATGGTTAGATCGCCGATGCCTAGCCCATCGATGATGTCCTGCGTGAGCGGGTGGCGCGCCTTGGCGCAGAGCCGCTCGACGCGGCCGGGTGTGTCGTCGGAATTGAGCGTCGTCAGGTCCATCAGCGTGATGGCCTTCAAAAGCCAGGCGATCTGCCACTCCTTCTTCACCGAGCGGCGGGCCGGCAGTGTCGCGGCGCGGCGCTCGAGCGCCGAGCGGTTCATGCGGACGCGCTCGACCCAATCGAGATCGAGCGGGAAGCCCGGATTGCGGACATGCGCGCCATGGCCGGCCGCGTGTGCCTCGGGCTTTGCTGCAACCGGCGCCGGCTTTGCCGGCTTGTCGACGATCTTGAGTGTCATAGTGCCTCCACCAGTGCGGGGATCAGGGCCTTGAGCTTTTCGGCCCCCGTAACGGCCATCGTCTTGGTGTGCTCGTGGCTCAGGGTCTCGTCGGAGAGGCCTGCGCCCATATTGGTGATCGACGAACAGGCCAAGACCCGAAGGCCGAGCATGCGGGCGATGATCACTTCAGGCACGGTGGACATGCCCACCGCATCTGCCCCGAGCCTTATGGCCATGCGGATTTCCGCCGGGGTTTCGAAACTCGGGCCAGAATACCAGAGATAGACGCCCTGGTTCAATTGAATGCCGAGGCGGGCGGCGAGCTCTACCGAGCGCTCGCGCAGCGCCGGATCATAGGCGTTCGTCATGTTGACGAAGCGGCGGTCGGTCGGTTCGCCGATCAGCGGATTGAGGCCGTTATAGTTGATGTGGTCGGCGATCAGCATCAGGCTGCCCGGGCCATTCTCGGGCTTCAGCGACCCGGCGGAATTGGTGAGGAGCAGCGTCCTGGCGCCAAGCGCCGCGACGGTCTCGATGGCGGGGCGCATGGCCGATGGATTGCCGTGCTCGTAATAGTGCTCGCGGCCGGTGAGCACCGCGATGCGCTTGCCCGCGAGCGTGCCGAGCAACAGGTCGCGGCCATGGCCCGAAACGCCGCCCGAGCGCGGGAAGCCCTCGAGTTCGGCATAGGGGATGGCGATACGATCGGCGAGGGTATCGCCGAGCGCGGAGAGGCCCGAGCCGAGCACCAGCGCGGCATCGATCGTCACGTCACCCGCAATGGCGCGGATCCGGTCAGCGGCCATGGTCATCAAATCGTCTCCTCGTCGTCCCCCTGCCGCTCCTCAATGGCGAGGGATGGCTCGGTACGGGGTTCAGTTCCCCAGATATTCCGGGCCGAAACTATGGGGCAGCAATTGCCCGAGCGTCTGGGTGAGCGGCGCGCCTTCGACGCCATGCGAGATCACCGTCACGTCGAGATCGGCAAATTCGCGCAGGCGCTGGCGGCAACCACCACATGGCGTGACCGGCAGCGTGCCGGGGCCCGTAACATAGACGCGCTTGATGCGCTTGGCCCCGCCCGCGATCATTGCCGCGATGGCCGAGGCTTCGGCGCAATTGCCGATGGGGTACGCGGCGTTTTCGACATTGCAGCCCGAATAGACGCGTCCATCGTCGGCGAGGAGCGCCACGCCGACCTGAAACTTCGAATAGGGCGCGTAGGCCTTCTGGCGGATGGCCTCGGCGGCGGCGAACAATTCGGCATCGGACACCATCTCAGCGCTCCTTGCTATAGGCGACGCCACCGGCCTTCGGACCAACGGCCTTGCCGATGAAGCCCGCAAGCAGGATCACCGTCAGCACATAGGGCAGCGCCTGGATGGCCTGCACAGGCACCTGCACGCCGCCGACTTCAACCCCCTGAAGGCGGATCTGCAGCGCGTCGAGGAAGCCGAAGAGCAGGCAGGTGAACATGGCGGGCACCGGCTTCCACTTGGCGAAGATCAGCGCGGCGAGTGCGATGAAGCCCTTGCCGGCGGTCATGTTGTTGCCGAAGCCGGAGCCCTGCGCGATGGAAAAGAACGCGCCCGCGAAGCCGCAGAGCAGCCCCGTGATCAACACCGCCTGGTAGCGCATCGCAATGACGGAAATCCCGGCCGTGTCGACGGCCTTGGGGTTCTCGCCCACGGCGCGGAGCCGAAGCCCGAAGCGGGTGCGGAACAGCACGAACCAGGTCACAGGCACCGCGAGGAACGCGATGTAGACGAGAATGTTGTGGCCCGAGATCAGGTCCGAATAGATCGGACCGACCACCGGGACATTGGCAAGCTCGTCGGCAAAGGGCAGCTTCACCTCGGTGAAGCGCTCGCCCTCCTTCAGCTGTGGCGTACGACCGCCCTGGGCGAACCATTGGATGCCGAGGAACGTGGTGAGCCCCACGGCCAGCATGTTGATGGCGGTGCCCGCGATCAACTGGTTGCCCTTGAGCGTTATGGCAGCGGCACCCTGCAGCAGCGCGGTCATGAGCGAAATGCCCAACCCGGCGGCAAGTCCGGCCCAGACCGAGCCGGTGACCGATGCCGTTGCCGCCGCCGCGAAGGCGGCCATCAGCATCTTGCCTTCGAGCCCGATATCGAAAACGCCGGCCCGCTCGGAATACATGCCCGCAAGGCAGGCCAGCAGCAATGGGGTCGATAGCCGGATGGTGGCATCGAGAGTGGAGAGGATGACGACCATATCCATGGGTCAGCCCCCCGATCGCGCGGCGGCAGGTCCGCCGGAAAACAGTCGCTGCAGGGCTGGCCGGAACAGGCCCTCCATGGCGCCGGTGAACAGAATCACCAGGGCCTGGATGACCACCACCATCTCCTTGGAGAGACCGGGGATGACATATTGCAGCTCATTGCCGCCCTGGTAGAGCGCGCCAAAAAGCAGCGCCGCAAGGAGGATACCCAACGGATGGTTGCGGCCCATCAGCGCCACGGCGATTCCGACAAAGCCGGCATCAGCGACATAGTCGAGCACCAGCCGATATTGCACGCCAAACACCTGGTTGACGGCGACCATGCCGGCCAGTGCGCCCGACATGGTCATGACGATCATGGTGATGCGCGAGTTCGACATGCCGGCATAGCGTGTCGCCGTCGGGTTCTGCCCAAGCGCCCGCATGGCGAAGCCGAAGCGGGTGTGCCAGATGAGGAAATAGGCACCGACAAGGCAGATCAGCGCGAGGATCAGCGTGAAGTTGACGTCGGTGTTCTTGAACCACGGGATGAAGGTGCCGAGCTTGGGCATACGGCCCTCGACAGCGATCGACGCGGATTCCGGCGCCAATATGCCAGGTGGCTTCAGCAGGTTGACCACCACGTAGATCATGATCGCCGAGGCGATGAAGTTGAACATGATGGTGGTGATGACAACGTGGCTGCCGCGCTTGGCCTGCAGGTAACCGGGCACGAACCCCCAGAAGCCGCCCACCGCCGCCCCGGCAAGGATGGCGACCGGGAACGTCAGCCACCAAGGCAGGCTCTGCATGGCTAGCGCGACGAGGATCACCCCGAGACCGGCAATATAGGCCTGGCCGTTGCCACCGATGTTGAAGAGCCCTGCATGGGCCGCAACCGCCACGGCAAGGCCAGTGAAGATGAAGTTGGTCGAATAGTAGAGCGTGTAGCCGATATTGTAACCGGAGCCGAACGCGCCGGTGATGATGGCATCAAGCGCGGCGAGCGGGTTCTGCCCGATTGCGAAGACAACAAGGCCCGCAACAATGAACGCCAGCGTCAGGTTGATGAGCGGCAGGAGGATGATATCCGCCCAGCGCGGCAGCGGCTTCAGGGCACTCACTTGCCGGCCTCCTTGCCGATGCCGGCCATCATCAGGCCAAGTTCCTGCTCGGTTGCGGTCGCAGGGTCGGCCTCGCCGACGATCTGGCCGTCAAACATGACGAGGATGCGATCCGAGAGCGATCGGATTTCATCGAGCTCGACGGAAACGAGCAGGATCGCCTTGCCCGCATCACGCATCTTGATGATCTGGTTGTGGATGAACTCGATGGCACCGATGTCCACGCCGCGGGTGGGCTGCCCGACGATCAGCACGTCGGGATTACGCTCCATCTCGCGCGCCAGCACGATCTTTTGCTGGTTACCGCCAGAAAAGTTCGCGGTCTTCAGGCGCTCGTTGGTGGGACGAATGTCGAACTTGGCGATCCTTTCGCGCGCTTCGGCCCGCGCCGCGTTGATATCGAGCAACAGGCCCTTCCCATAGGCCTTGTCGTCCTCGTAGCCGAGCATGGCATTCTCCCACTCCTCGAAGGAGGTGATGAGCCCCATGCGCTGCCGGTCCTCGGGCACATGGGCAAGGCCAGCCTTCCGCGCGCGATGGGCCCCGTCGTCGCCTTCGAGAGACAGCGGGACGCCCTTGAGCTTCACTGTACCAGCCGATTGGTCGCGCATTCCGGAGACGGATTCGAGAAGTTCGGACTGGCCATTGCCAGCAACGCCCGCGATGCCGACGATCTCGCCGGCTCGCACGGAAAAACTCACGCCCTTGACGCGCGTGACACCAAGATCGTCCTTCACAACGAGGTCTTCGACCGAAAGGAATGTGTCGCCCGGATGGGCAGCCCCCTTGTCTACCCTGAGCAGGACGCGGCGACCGACCATGAGTTCGGCCAATTGCTCAGGGCTGGTCTCGGAGGTCTTCAGCGTCTCGACCATCTGGCCCTGCCGCATCACCGATACATAGTCGGTGACCGCCATGATCTCGCGCAGCTTGTGGGTGATGAGGATGATCGTCTTGCCCTGATCGCGCAGCACATTGAGCACGCGGAACAGATCATCGGCCTCGGCCGGCGTCAGCACCCCGGTCGGTTCATCGAGGATGAGCACGTCTGCGCCGCGATATAGCGCCTTGAGAATTTCGACGCGCTGCTGGGTGCCCACCGACACATCCTCGATGATCGCATCGGGGTCGACCTCGAGCCGGTATTCCCTGGCGAGGCGGGTCAGCTCGGCGCGGGCGCGGGTGAGGCTCTTGCCGAGCAGCGCGGAATCCTCTGCGCCGAGCACGACATTTTCGAGGATGGAGAAATTGTCGACCAGCATGAAATGCTGGTGCACCATGCCGATGCCGAGCTTCAGCGCATAGCGTGAATCAGTGATGGCTTCCGCCCGACCGTTGACGCGGATCTCACCGGAATCGGCGGTGTAGAACCCATAAAGGATGGACATGAGCGTCGACTTGCCGGCGCCGTTCTCGCCCACGATGCCATGCACCGTGCCGCGACGCACCTTGAGGTCGATGTCCTTGTTGGCGTGAACCGGGCCGAAGCGCTTGTTGATCTTGACCAGTTCGATGGCAAGATCTGATGCAGCGGCCCCAAGGGGCCGCTGCGCTTGGGCTTCGCCAGTCGAAACGACTGCCGATACCATGTCGATCAGATGCCGGGGCAGCTGTTGTCGGCGGTGTAGTCGTGCACCTTGATCTCGCCCGAGATGATCTTGGCCTTGAATTCTTCGACCTTGGCCTTGATGTCGTCGGTGATCAGCGCCGCGTTGTTGTCGTCGAGCGCATAGCCGACGCCGTCCTGGGCGAGGCCGAGAACATTGACACCGGGCTTGAAGGTGGCGTCGTCACCGGCTTCCTTGAAGGCGGTGCTCACGGCGACGTCGACGCGCTTCAGCATCGAGGTCAGCACCGAGCCCGGATGCAGATAGTTCTGGTTGCTATCGACGCCGATGGAGAACTTGCCGGCATCGGCGGCGGCCTGCAGAACACCGAGGCCCGAACCGCCGGCGGCGGCGAAGGACACGTCGGCGCCAGCATCGAACTGCGCCTTGGCAAGTTCACCGGCGGTGACCGGATCGTTCCAGGCGGCAGGGGTGGTGCCGGTATAGTTCTCGATCAGCTTGATGTCGGCCTTGACGGCCTTGGCACCCTGGGCATAGCCGCAGTAGAACTTGTGGATGATCGGCACGTCCATGCCGCCCACGAACCCGACAGTTCCGGTGGTGGACTTGAGCGCAGCGATGGCGCCGACGAGGAACGAGCCCGTGTGTTCATCGAAGACGATCGACTGTACGTTCGGCTGCTCGACAACTGCGTCGATCACGACGAAGTTGATGTCCGGGAATTCGGCAGCCACGGTATTGAGCGCGGTGCCCCACGAGAAGCCTGCCATCACGATCGGGTTGGCACCCTGGCTGGCGAAACGACGGAGGGCCTGCTCACGCTGCGCATCGTTCTGCAGCTCGACGTCGATATAGTTGCCGCCGGTTTCCTTCTTCCAGGCCTCGGCGCCGTTATAGGCCGCCTCGTTGAAGGACTTGTCGAACTTGCCACCCAGATCATAGATGATCGCCGGATCGGCAAGTGCCGCACCGGTGACGACGGCAGTCATGGCCACACCGGCCAAGAGCGCACCGAAATGCTTGGAAATCGCGTTCATTGAAATGCTCCCTGTGCTCGCGTCCGGACCTTTAGCAAGACCCTGCTCCACCCGGCCGCGTTGAGGCCGAATACAACCCTTGAATAGACGGGGCTGGCAAGAGGCTCGCGCCGAAATTTTTGACCATTTGGGCAAAAATCGACCGGGCGCAGTCGGCAAGGCCAGTCAGTGCGGCGGCAGGACGGTGAGCGGCGCGCCCATGGCGGCGGCAAAACGCTCGAAAAAGCCATCAATGACCTTCTGCGCCGAGGAGCCGATCAGGGCCTTGCCGAGCTTCATGATTCCGCCGTCGGCGCCAGCCTCCGCAGTGAACTCGAGACGCGTACCACCGGCGCTGTCGCTGAGGGTGATGTTCGCGGCGGCCTCGGCCTTTCCGAGGAGACCGCCACGCCCCCGCCCGACCAGTGTGTAGCGTTCGGCCGCGACAACATCGCGCAGTTCGAGGTCGCCTGTGAAGCTCGGCTGCATGATGCCGAGATTGACCTTCAGCTCGCACTCGAGGGCCGAGGGACTGGTCCATTCGAGGCGCGAGCATCCGGGAATCGCCGCCTTGAGCGTAGCGGCATCATTGAGCGCCTGCCACACGGCATGCCGCGTCGCAGCCAATTCATACCTGCCGCCAAATTGCATTCGTACCGTCCTTCATGCTGGTCGGCGCAAAGCTAGAGAGGCTGCGGCCTGCCTACAATGTCGCAAAGCTGCAACGGCCCAGCGATTCCGCAAACACTGCCCTTTTCCTGCGGCTTTTGCGCACCATATGGCCGAAAATGCGCAGCCGAGGTGGAGTGTTGCATTGTTTGCACCACAGCGGCGGGGAATCATGTCACCCAACCGGGTGCAACTGCGGAGGATACGCCCGATATGGCCACGGAACTCGCCGACAAGCCTTTGCAATATCTCGACCGTGCCGTTGGCGCGATCCGTACGCTCGGACTCTGGCCGGAGCAAAACGGTGAGCAGCCGATCACCGGGCTGTTGCAGCAGATTACCGAACTCGACGAAGAGAAGGTGATCGTCATCGGACGGACGTTGACGCAGGCCAGCGCGTTCAATGAGGTTGTGCGCAGTCAGATCGCCGCCATGACCATTGGCGAGCGCTACAACGTCATCACCGAGAACTTCAACTCCATTCGCGATGACGCGAAGGGCCTTGTCGACCAGCTCGACGACGGCAAGCTCGACCTCGTCGAGCGCGTCTCGAACGTCTGGATGAAAGTGAGTCGCGGCGATATTGCCACGCGGTTCAACAAGATCCGCGAGACCTATCTTGACGTCTCCAAGGAGACCAAGAACCAGATCGACCGAGAGCATACGATCCTCGAGGCCTATCGAGACTTCCGCGGTGCGCTGAAACAGGCCGAAGTGCTGGCGCTCGAAGTGCTGGAGGTGGCGACGCAGAAGCTTGAGGCCCGAAAGGCGGATCTCAAGGCGGCAGGCGACGCGCTTGCGGCCTTCACCGCCGGCACGCCGGCTGAACGGGCGAAGCTTGAACTTGCCCGCGATGAGAAGCTGCGCGACCTGCAGAACGAGGAGCGCCGCTATCAGATCGCCAAGGACCTCGCCGACAACCTCACTATCGGCTACTCCACATCCGAGGTGATCATGGCGCGTCTGATGCAGACGACCAACGCCAAGGAGCGGGTGTACCAGCAGTCGATCAGCTTTTTTTCGACCAACGAGACGGTGTTTACCGCGCTCTCGGCCTCCTTCACCGGCATGTTCGGGCTCAACGAGAGCACCGAGACGCTCAATGCCATGAAGGAAGGCATGTCGAAGAGTCTCGAGACCCTGAGCGAGATCGGCGACCGGGTGGGCGAAGCGGCGGTGCGTGCCGGCTATGGCCCCACGATCCGGGCCGACGCCGTGAAGCGGCTGGTCGATTCCGTCGTGAGCTTCCAGGAAAAGTCGCGCGCCATCATCAACGAGATGCGCGAGCAATCTACCCGGAACTCTGCGGAAATCCGGGACGCCGTCGAAGAAGGCAAGCAGCGGCTCGCGAGACTTGCCGCCGAAGGCAACGCCCTGATGCTCGAAAGCAAGGCGCAGTAAGGAGCGACGGGTTACGGCCCGCGACATGAGTACGACAACCCGCATACCGGCGGCAGCCGCAACGGCCCCTCTCGACGAGGTGATGCTGGCCATGGATGTCGTCGATACGCTGCGCCACCACGACGAACTGGTGGCGCGCGAACTGCAAGGCGATGCGCGCGAGGCCGACCTCGTCGAGAAGCTGCGCAAGATCTATCGAGATCAGGGTCTCGACGTGTCGGATGCCGTGCTGAAGGAGGGCGTGAAGGCGCTGGCGGAAAGCCGGTTCACCTACACGGCGCCCAAGCCGAGCCTCCAGATCTCGCTCGCGCACATCTATGTGTCACGGCAACGCTGGGCTCCAGCGGCACTCGGTCTTCTGCTCGTCGCCATTGTCGGCTTCGGGGGCTATTTCCTCGCCTGGCAACCCCTGCAGGCGGCGCGGGCGGAGGCAGCGCGGATCGAGCTCAGTGAGACGCTGCCCCGGCAGATGGATAGCCTGTATGAGACAATCTACCAGGAAACCAAGGTGCAGTCGGCAGCGACAAGCGCGGAGGAGCTTGTTGGACGCGGCAAGATAGCAGCTGCCGAGGGCAACCGTGTGGGGGCTGAAAAGACCATCGCCGAATTGACGGCGCTGCGCGACAAGCTGCGGCAGGACTATACCGTGACCATCGTCAACAGGGACGGGCAGCGCTCCGGATTCTGGACATTTCCGAAGATCAACACCGAGGCGACCAACTATTACCTGATCGTCGAAGCGCTCGACGGGGACGGCAAGCCGTTGAACCTGCCGGTTACCAATGAAGAGACCGGGCTGACCGAGACGGTATCGGTCTGGGGTCAGCGCGTGCCGGAAAACGTCTATCGCAGCGTCGAGGCCGACAAGCGGGACGATGGTATCATCGAACGCCGGGTGGTCGGGACAAAGGAATACGGGTTCCTTGATGTCGATTGGACCATGCCGGTGATGACCGGGGCGGTGACGAAATGGTAGAGCGCGTGAGTTCGAGATTTCTCCTGGTGACGGCATGAGCCTTTCTGGCCCCGATGCCTTGAGATCGCTGGACGATGCCTTGCGCGACGTGCGCCGGGAGGAGGACGAGGTATCGCGCCGCGTCGCCCGATCGGCCGAGCTGATCGCCAAGTTCCAGGAGACCGAGAGCGAGCTGCTGCGCGAACTGGCCAAGGTCCGGCTCGACCCTGCGGTGCAGGCCGAGCTTGCCGGGCAGCTGACGGCCGCCGAAGCGCGGGCACGCGACATGCTGGCCGACCACGACAAGGCGCTCGACGCGGCCGGGGTGGAACTCAGGGCCGTTGACGCGGAACTGGCGGATATCGCCGCGCGCCGCAGCGGCGCGGTGGCACGGCTCGAGACGACCCGTGCCGAACTCGACACGCTCGCCAAGCGGGTTGAAGCGGAATGCCTGAAGGATGCGAGCTATCTCGCGTTGAAGGCCGAGCGGGACAGTTTGCAGGCGGTTGCCGACAAAAGCCGCAGCAAGACCGAGCTGGCCGAGCGCGACGAGGCGCAGAAGGGTCAGCCCTATCGTGCGGACCCCTTGTTCATGTACCTGTGGGAGCGGAACTGGGGCACGCCGCAATACAAGGGCAAGGGACTGTCAGCGACGCTCGACGCCTGGGTGGCTCGGCAGGTCGGCTATCATGAAGCCCGTGCGAACTTCGCGCTGCTCAACAATATTCCCCTGCGGCTGAAGGCGCATGCCGAACGTCAGCAGCAAGCGGCGGACGCGGCATCGGACGCGTTGGAGGAAATGGAATCCAGGGCGCTCGAGGTCGCTGGTGCTGCGCCGATGCGGCAGAAGCTTGAAGCCGCGAGTGAGGCGATCGCACAGATCGAGGCCCGCGTCGTGGCCCTCGAGGACAAGCGCGACAGCCTCGTCAAGGCGCAACGCGATCTCGCGCAGGGCAGCGACCCGACCTTCACCGATGCCATTGCCGGCCTCGCCGCCGTGCTGGCGCGCGAGGATATCCGCGTCTTGCTCTCCCAGGCACGGGCGACGCGCACCGGACGGGACGACACGATCGTCCAGCAGATCGAGGAAGTACGGAAGCGCTCGATGGAAGAAAAGGCCGACAGCCGCGACCAGAAGGCCCGTCTCAAGACCTTGGCCGCACGTCGGCGCGAGCTGGAGGATATCCAGTACGAGTTCCGACGGCAGGGCTTCGACAACCCGCGTTCCACTTTCCGCGAGGACAACCTCGTCGGCGACATGCTCAATGAGTTTCTGCGGGGTGGTATTTCGGCGGCCGACTACTGGGGCCGCTGGCGCAATTCGCAGAGCTGGAGCGGTGGGCGACGCGACCAAGGCTTCGAATGGCCGGACTCGAGCTTCGGTGGCGGCAGCGGACGACGGCGCGGCGGCTTCGGCGGCAATATGGGACTACCCCCGCTGGGTGGTCCTTGGGGCGGCCAATCGGGCGGCAATTCGGGAGGCGGGACATTCTCCCGGCCCCGAGAAGGTACACGCGGCAAGCGCGGTTCCGACAGCTTCAAGACTGGCGGCGGATTTTAGGGCGCCCTGCCTAGCCCGAATGCCCACTACAGGCCGCGAGGCTGGCGCCCGGTGATTGCGCGATCAGCGTGGCAAGCGGGGTATTGGCAATCAGCGGGATCAGCGGTCCACCGCCCTTTGTGGCTACCAGCACGGTGACGCGAACGGATGCCGGGTCGATGCTCTCGTTGAAGCAGAGGCCCGGCGCGAGATCGACCGAAAGCCGCGCGCTGCCAGGCGGCTGGGCGCGTGCAAAGCCCTGCAGCTTGCCAAGCGCCGTCTGATCGGTTGTGGTGAACCCGAACAGCACATAGAAGCGGCCATCCGCCGGGTCCGGCAGGGCACCGGCCACATCGTCGAAATCGGCCGGAACGAGCTGTGCCGCGACATTCCGCGTGCCGCTGGGTGCGGTGACGCCGACTGTGAGCGTCGATGCACCGGGGACGGCCTCGAGCGTGTCGGGCAGATCGTAGGCGATCAGCAGCTTGCTGAGATCATCCTTGAGCGGATCAAGAACCGGGGTTGCCGGACCCGCTCCGATCGGCAGCGAGGAGCAGCCGGCGACTGCGGCAAGCAACATGCCCGCAAAGATGGATCTGGCCCGCAGGTGCATCCGGCCCTCTCCCGACTCGTGCCTGATGCAGCAGCCCTAGCGCGACTTGGCCGGGAGGGGAAGGCAGAGGGTGCGGCGCTGGCGGTAGGCGCGCATTTGGGGTCCGGTATCCTTCGTAGGTAGGTCAACCAATCCCCGCGCCCCTTGCCTCGCTTATGCTTGCCGGCTGAAGCATCAGGAGGAGACGACATGCTCGAACCCAGGCGCAAGGAACGCAATGCGCAGAAGCTCACCGAACTCTATCCGACTTTCGCAGCGCGGGTAGCGAGGGTGATTGCGGGAATGGAGGGGGCAGGCTGGCGCCCGCGCATACAGGATGCGTGGCGCTCGCCGGAGGACCAAAAGAAGGCCTATGACGCCGGGCATTCGAAGTTGCTTTACGGCTTTCACAACGTCACGGGTCCAGACGGCCGCAGAGAGGCGCTGGCGGTAGACCTGATCGACGATGATAAACCGCTCAACTCGCGCAAACCCTATCTGCTGCAACTTGCAGCAATCGCGGGGCAAGAAGGCGTCACTACCGGCATTCGTTGGGACATGCCCGTCGAACTCGTCGCAGGCATCGACAAGGCCATCGCCGACCAGAACTGGAATGCCAAAGTGAAGATCGGCTGGGACCCGACGCATATCCAGCCGATTGGGATAACCGTTCAGGAGGCCAAGGCGGGCAAGCGGCCAACCTGACGACAGGGCACGCGCCGAAACCCTGCTTGTGGCGCCAAACGATTGGGCGGCAGCCTCGCCGATGGAATGGCGATTGGCGAAAAACCGGAATCGGCCTCCACCTTGGTGGATGACCGATCCGTTGCGCCTCGCCAATGCCCCGTTCGACCTGAAGCTCGAGACGCTGACCGCGTTCATCGGCGCCGAGACAGTGCTGATGGAGGTGCTGCACGGCATTCGCGACATGCAACTGCCGGACGGAATGATCGTCGCCGGCGCGCTCTACAACCTCGTGTGGAACCGGCTCAGCGCGCGCCCAGGGCTTTCCGACGTCAACGATATCGACCTGTTCTATTTCGACCCCGATTTGAGCTGGACCGCGGAGGACCGGGTGATCCAGGAGGTCACGGCGCGATTTTCCAATCTGCCTCTGCCGGTACAGGGCCGGAACCAGGCGCGGGTGCACCTGTGGTTCGCCGAGAAATTCGGGGCGACGGAGTTTACGCCGCTCACCTCGTCAGCGGAGATGCTCGGGCGCTACGCGTCCAAGGCACACGCGCTGGGTGCGCGGTTGGAAGCTGACGACAGGATGAGCATCGTCGCACCCTTCGGGCTCGACGACGTGTTTGCGTTCCGCGTCGCGCCCAACCCGGTGCTGCCCAACAAGGCGACCCACGACACGAAGGCCGCCCGCGCCAAGGCGATCTGGCCAGAAATCACCGTGGTGCCCTGGCCGGATTGCAGTGGACACCAGACAGATCGGTAGACGGTATCACAGTTGAAGTGAGGCAATCAGCAACCCAGATTCACAGTCCAATTTTCTCTGGTTGCAAAATTCACTTCCATCTGCCAGTCTCAAATACATATATCCACAATTCGGTATTCATATGACAGCAAGTCGCCCAATATCCGCCTTGTTTTTAATTCTCCTATGGGCAGGCGGCGCGCTTGCACAGTCAACGGTCACGCTGAGCGACGCGATATCTGCGTATGACAAAGGTGACGATGCCGCTGCATTCGCCATGTTTACCGATCTTGCGGAGCAGGACAATGTCCGCGCCATCGAAATCCTGGCCGATATGTACTTCCACGGAGAAGGTACCCCAATAGACTATGCCGCAGGGCTGAAGTGGTCACAGCGTGGTGCTGCGCTGGGCAGCGCGGAGTCCGAGTTCGACATCTCGGTAGTCTATTTCAATGGCGAGGTCGGGCCGCCAAACGAAGAGTTAGCAGTAGAATGGATGATGAAAGCCGTTGAGCACGGCAGTTACAAAGCGCAACATATGCTGGCAGGATTGCAGCTGGTGGGCGATGTCGTACCGCGTGATGTAGTTGCGGGAGAAGCAACCGAACGCCGCCTGGCGGCACTTGGCCACGAGCGGGCACAGTTCGGGCTGGGTATTTGGCTAGCATTCAGTCCATTCAATCCGCAGATTGATTTCACCGAAGCAGGACACTGGATAGGCCTTGCTGCGGAACAGAGATATCGTCCCGCGCTACAACTCATGGGGACAATGGCTCAATTTGGATTTGGAGCACCTGCGGATCGCCTCACCGCCGCTATGTGGTATCGACTTTCCGCACAGCAAGGTTGCCTCGCGGGCGCATTGTCACTGAAGGCTGTGTCGGAACTGCTCAGCCAACGGGAAATTGCAGAGGCCGAAGCCATGGCGGACAGATGGAGCACAACGCATAAGCCGCGGCCTCGACATGACTATAGCCAAGCAGAGGCCGCTAGCGGCTTTTGCTCCCCGATGGGGCTGTCCGTTCGCGGATAGACGGTTCGACCAAAGTCGCGCTCAGGCCCTCACCCGAACACGCTCGCGCCGCGATCTGCCGTGCCCACCAGCGCACGGAAGCCGGCGAAGAGTTCGCGGCCCATGCCGAAATGCTGGCGCTCGAGATTCTCGCTCGCCGGCGTGCGGGCAAAGAATTCCTTCTCGTCGCCGATGAAGTTGAGCGTACCCTCGTTAGCGTCGAGCCGGATCAGGTCGCCATCACGGATACGGGAGATCGCACCGCCGTCGGAGGCTTCGGGCGTCATATGGATTGCGGCAGGCACCTTGCCCGAGGCGCCCGACATGCGGCCATCCGTCAGCAGAGCCACCTTGTGGCCACGATCCTGCAGGACGCCGAGTGCCGGGGTGAGCTTGTGCAGCTCGGGCATGCCGATTGACTTCGGCCCCTGGAAGCGCACGACGGCGATGACATCGCCCGAGATCTCGCCAGACTTGAAGGCCGCGAGCATGCCATCCTGGCTGTGGAAGACGCGGGCGCGCGCCTCGACGACACGATTTGCCTCCTTCACGGCCGAGACCTTGATGACCGACTTGCCGAGATTTCCGGACAGCAGCTTGAGGCCGCCATTCTGCGAGAACGCATCCTTCAGGGGGGCCAGAACCTTCGGGTCGCCTGACGCGACAGGCGAAGGCACGAAGGCGAGCTTTTCGTCCTCGAGCCTGGCTTCGACGGTGTAGCCCGAAAGGCCCGTGCCCCAGACGGTCTTCACGTCCTCATGCAAATAGCCGCCTTCAAGCAACTGGCGGATAAGGAAGCCCATGCCACCGGCATTGTGGAAATGGTTCACGTCGGCACTGCCATTCGGATAGACGCGTGCGAGCAGCGGCACAGCCGAGGACAGATCGGACATGTCTTCCCAGGTGATACGGATGCCTGCGGCGGCCGCGATCGCCACCAGATGGATAGTGTGGTTGGTTGAGCCTCCGGTTGCCAGCAACCCGACCATGCCGTTGACCATGACCTTCT
This sequence comes from Hyphomicrobiales bacterium, assembly GCA_027487555.1. Classification (GTDB taxonomy): domain Bacteria; phylum Pseudomonadota; class Alphaproteobacteria; order Rhizobiales; family Devosiaceae; genus Devosia_A. The sequence goes on along the minus strand of JAIYDI010000019.1, from coordinate 296,014 downwards.
CATCGACCACGTGCCCGATGGGCGTGTAGTCGTTGCCCTCGGCAGTGATCGAGAGCGCGCGCTTGGTCGCCTCGCGGGTCAGCGCCTCGCGCAGCGGCGTGCCGGGATTGATGAAGCTCGCGCCAGGCAGGTGCAAGCCCATGATTTCCATGAGCATCTGGTTGGAATTGGCCGTGCCGTAGAAAGTGCAGGTGCCCGGCGAATGGTAGGACTTTGCCTCACTCTCGAGCAGTTCGGCGCGGCCAACCTTGCCTTCGGCATAAAGCTGGCGGACCTTGGCCTTCTCGTCGTTCGAGATGCCCGAGGGCATAGGACCGGCAGGCACGAAGACGCCCGGCAGGTGCCCGAAGGTCAGGGCGCCGATCAGCAGGCCCGGTACGATCTTGTCGCAGATGCCCAGATAGACGGCGGAATCGAACATGTTATGGCTGAGCGCGACGGCCGTCCCCATGGCGATGACATCGCGGCTGAACAGGCTGAGGTCCATGCCTGGCTGCCCCTGGGTCACACCATCGCACATGGCCGGCACGCCACCCGCCACCTGCGCCGTCGCGCCGATCGAGCGAGCCGCATCCTTGATGATCGCTGGATAGGTCTCGTAGGGCTGATGCGCGCTCAACATGTCGTTGAAGGAGGTGACGATGCCAAGATTGGGCGCCTTCGAGCCCGCAAGCTTTGCCTTGTCCGCTGGCGAACACGCCGCGAAGCCGTGCGCGAGGTTGCCGCAAGCCAGCGTTGCACGATAGACGCCGCTCTCGCGCTGGCCTTCGATGCGGCGCAGATAATCACTGCGGCTTTCAGCGGAACGCTGACGGATGCGCTCTGTAACGTCCCGAATGGTCTTGGCCACCGACATATCGAACTCCTTGGGCAGGCCCGGTTCAGGGGCACCAGAAAATGGTAAGCGGGGTGGTATCCTGCCGCAGAACAGCCCGGACCGGCATGTCCGCCACCGGACCATCGGCTTCGGCGGCCTCCAAAACCCGCAGTTTTTCCTCCCCCTCGATATGCAGGAACAGGCCCTCGGTAGCGAGAAGCCGGTTCAGCGTAAAAGTGACGCGGGGCTCCCCAGCTCCCGGTGCACGGATGGCGACGGCCGGCCCCTCGCCGGTCAGCGCCAGGTCGAGCGTGTCACCGCCCGGAAAGAACGAGGCCGTGTGCCCGTCGCTGCCCATGCCAAGGATCACGGCATCGAAGCGCGGCGGCAGCTCGGCAAGCGCGGCATTGGTGCGGGAAATCCCCGCCGCATCCGGTTCTTCACCGCCGGAATAGAGCGGCACGAAATGCGCGGAGGCCGCCGGACCCTGCAGCATCTTCTCGTTGACGAGCGCGGCATTGGAGCGGTCGCTGACCTCATCCACCCAGCGCTCATCCACCAGCGTCACGGTCACCAGCTCCCAGGCGATATCCTTGCGCTTGCCGAGTTGCGCAAAGAACCTGCCTGGCGTCGATCCGCCCGAGACGGCGAGTACGGCCTGCCCGCGGGCTTGGATGCCCGCGTTCAGCTTGCTCGCCACGTCCTCTGACAAGGCTTTGGCCAGCTCTTCCTTCGAAGCAAAGCTTCGCCGCGTCGCCGTCAATTGATATCCTCATGCCAGGTGCGACCATCACGCTCGATAAGCGCGATCGCCGCGGTAGGGCCCCAGGTGCCGGACATGTACTGCTGCGGCGCGTCGGTGGCGCTGTTCCATGCTTCGCGGATAGGGTCGATCCACGTCCACGCGGCCTCAAGTTCGTCGCGCCGCATGAACAGGCTCTGCTGGCCGCGGATCACGTCGAGCAACAGGCGCTCATAGGCTTCAGGCGTACGTTCGGTGAAGGTCTGGGCAAAGCTGAGGTTCAGCGGCACTTCGCGCAGGCGCATACCACCCGGACCCGGATCCTTGATCATCAGGAACAGCTTCACGCCCTCGTCGGGCTGGATGCGGATCACGAGCCGGTTGGCCCGCGGCGCCCCCTCGGCATGGTCGAAGATCGAATGCGGGATGTTGCGGAACTGGATGACGATCTCGGAGGCGCGGCTCGGCAGCCGCTTGCCGGTCCGGATATAGAAAGGCACGCCCGCCCAGCGCCAGTTCTCGATCTCGGCCTTGATGGCAACGAAGGTTTCGGTGCGCGACCCCTTCTTTTCGGCCGGTAGTTCGTCCTGGTAGCTCGCCACGGCGCCGCCATCGACCGAGCCGGCGCGATACTGGCCGCGCACGGTCAACTTGGACACCTCCTGCCCGGATATGGGCTTGAGCGAGCGCAGCACCTTGAGCTTTTCGTCACGCAATGCGTTGGCATCGTCCGACGCAGGCGGCTCCATGGCGACGAGGCAGAGCAGCTGGATAATGTGGTTCTGCACCATGTCGCGGAGCGCGCCGGATTCGTCGTAGTAGCCGCGGGTACCGGCCCCGACGCTCTCGGCCACGGTGATCTGGACGTGGTCGATGTGAGCGGAGTTCCAGATCGGTTCAAACAGAATGTTGGCAAAGCGCAGCGCGAGCAGGTTTTGTACCGTCTCCTTGCCGAGATAATGATCGATCCGGTAGACCTGATCTTCCTTGAATATCTTCGAGACTTCGTCGTTGATGGCAATCGAGGATGCCAGATCATGTCCCAGCGGTTTCTCGATCACCACGCGCGCATCGCGCCGATAGTACTTTTTTTTCTGGATATATTCACAGGTAGGCCCGAACAGATCGGGCGCGATGGCCAGATAGAAGGCGCGTATGATTTTCGGGTCGGACCTGAGGTTCTTGCCGAGATCTCCCCAGTTGCTTTCGTCGGTGACGTCATTGGCGACATAGGAGCACACGGACACGAAGCGCTCGGTGGTCTTGTCGTCCTGATAGGCCTTCTCGACGAAACTTTTGATCGAGTCGCGTACCAGTGTCTGGAACTCGGCATCGGACAATTTCGAGCGGGAAACGCCTATGATGCGGCTCTGCTCGTCGAACTGCCCGTCCATGAAGCGGTGATAGAGCGCCGGGATCAGCTTGCGCTTGGTGAGATCGCCGGTCGCGCCGAACACGACATAGTCGAAAGGCTGGACGGGAATGATGCGACTGGACACGCTGTAGGCACTCCTAATTTTCGTCTCAGGCGGGAGGGAAATGCTGCTTGGCGAGGATGACGGCGCCATGAAGCGGTTCGTGCATGGGGCGCACGATGAAATCGCCGTAACGCGCCATCATCTGCGGATAGAGCCGTGTGCCGAGGCCGCCGACCGCTGCCATGCGGGTCACGCCGCGCGCCTTGAACCAGCGCACGTAATTGTCGATGTAGCCGAGCTCGAGCTCCATGAGCTCCTGTGCTACCGGGTCGCCCTTCTCGAAAAACTCGAAGAAGAGCGGCATCAGCGCGCCGAATTCGGCCGGGGCGCGTCCGAGCAGGGTAGCGGGTGCCTTCCCGTCGCTGACGGGGGCCGCGGGGCGCAGATCCTGGGGGAAAGACCAATCCATGACCGCGTCGACCGAACCGCCGAGAACCCGGACAACGGCCTCGGTGAGCGGCGAACCGGACACGAGGCCATCGGCGGCCTCGACCGCACGCCGGATCAGTTCGCGACCGAGGATGGCCCCGCTCATCTGGTCGCCGATATGGAATCCCCAGCCGCCGGCCTGATGGCGCTGGCCGGCAGCCTGCGCCAATGCTGCGGAGCCGGTGCCGACGATGATCACGCCGCCATCGGCGCCGCCATGGGCGCCAGCACGGGCAATATCGATATCGTCATAGACCTGCACGGCGGCAAAGGGCCAGGAGCGCCTGGCAAAGGCCTCGCGGGCCGAGGGCAGACGTCCGCCGGCCATGCCGAAGCAGGCATAGGTGTTCCTCGTTTCGGCGATGTCGACGCCGGCCTTCTCGAAGGCCTCGCGTGTGCCTTCGGTGATGGAGCGAAACGCGGGCTCGCCGCCTTCGATCTGCAGGTTGGATCGGCCGCCCGACGCATCGGCCAGCGTGTTGAGGTTTTCATCGGCAAGCCGAATGCGGCAGTTGGTGCCCCCACCATCCACCCCGAGATAATACCTGGCCAACGGGCGCACTCTCCAGTTTCAGAACCCGGCCACGATCCGGGCCTGCGCACAGGTTGTGGACCATAATGCCAAAGGGCTCTAGACGAAAGTCCTATAAGCGAGCACCAGAGGCAAGGCCGTCAGCCGCAATTGGGCCGTTCGAAGCGCTTCGACTCCAGCACCATCGGGGTTAGCGCGCGGCGCGGATTTACGCAACGCGGGATTGAAGTTCGGGAGGATCGCAATGGGACACATGCTGGTTTTGGGCGGCGCCCGATCGGGCAAGACCGGCTTTGCCGAGCGCCTGGCGATGGCACTGGGCAAGTTCCCCGCCTATCTCGCCACTGCGGAGGCCTGGGACGAGGAGATGGAACAGCGCATTGCCCGGCACCGGTCGGACCGAGAAGACCGTTTCCACACCATCGAGGAGCCGCTCGAACTCGCCGAGCAACTCCGCGCCAGCGCCCCGGCCCATGATGTGATTCTCGTCGATTGCGTGACCCTGTGGATCACCAACCTGATCATGGCCGAACGCAATGTCGCCGATGCCGTCGACGAGCTGATCGAAGCTCTGGACGAGATCACCACGAGCCAGATCATTTTCGTCTCCAACGAGGTCGGGCTGGGCATCGTGCCCGACAATGCCATGGCGCGGCAGTTCCGCGATCTGGCCGGGACGGCGCATCAGCGGCTGGCGAAAGTGTGCGAGACGGCGGTGTTCGTCGTCGCCGGTCTGCCGATGGTGCTGAAGGGCACGCTGCCGCCCGCGGGCAATGACAAACGCATCCATGAGGCGTGAGCTAGAGCGCTTTCAGGGAAGTCGCACGACTTTCCCTGAAAGCGCGACAAAACAAGGGCTTAGATCACTTCATCGTTTCAACCAAAAGGTAAAATGACCTAAAGGATGCCCGCTACCGCCACACCGATAGCGATCGCGAGGATCACGTCGTTGAGGCGGGTATAGAGCCTGAGCGCTGTCACGATGTCCGTAGCGCCGAGGTCGGCGCGGCCTGTGCCGAAGCTGGGCAGGTCGATCACCTCGCCCGCGTAGGCGCGTGGACCACCCAGCCTGAAACCCAGCGCGCCGGCGAAGGCCGCTTCGGGCCAGCCGGCATTCGGCGAATCGTGCTTTCGCGCATCCGCGAGCGCGGTCGCGAGCGCAGCGCGGGGCGACGCGCCGGGGGTGAGCATCGCCGCAAATACAACCAGCAGCGCGGAGAGCCGCGCCGGCACGAGGTTCAACAGGTCATCGAAGCGCGCTGCCGCCCAGCCGAACATCAGGTGTCGCTCGGTCTTGTGGCCGATCATCGAATCGGCGGTGTTCACGGCCTTGTACAGAGCGATACCGGGAAGCCCGAAGAGCAGCAGCCAGAAAAGCGGTGCGACGACGCCATCGGAAGTGGATTCGGCGAGGCTCTCAATGGCGGCGCGGGCGACGCCTGCCTCATCGAGCGTTTCGGGGTCGCGTCCGACGATCATCGCGACCTTGGCGCGCCCTTCCGGCAGCGAGCGAGCAAGGCCATCGGCGACCGCCGCGACGTGATCGCGGAGTGATTTCTGGGCAATGAGGCTTGAGGCCAACAGGCCTTCCAACACGAAACCGAACGGCACAGTCCGGCAGAGCCAGGCGATCGGCAGGGTGACCAGCAGCGTCGCGCCGATAATGGTGACGAGGGCCAGCACGCCCCAGACGCGGCCCCTGTCCTTGCGGTTCAAGGTCCGGTCGAGCCACGCAATCAGCGCGCCGATCCAGGTGACGGGGTGGCCGATCCGCAGGAACAGCGTATCCGGGTAACCGAACAGCCGGTCGATGATAAGCGCGACAGGCGCGGCGAAAATGCCCATCAGCGCGCCAGCGACAGGAGGAAATCGAGATCGAGATTGGCCTCAAGATGCGCGGCGAACGCATCGAGCGTCGCGTCGATCACCGCCTCGTAGTGCAGGTCGGCATCGGCCGTCGCACCGAGCCGCGCGAGGAACTCGCGCCTGAAGGCATCGGCGGCGAACAAGCCGTGGAGGTAAGTGCCCATGATGCGGCCATCGGACGACACAGCTCCTTCACGGGCGCCACCGACTTCGGCGAAAGGCCTGGCGCGATCGGCGCCGTCGGTCACGCCCATATGCATGTGGTAGCCGGTGAGCGGATCGCCCGTAAGGCCGGAAATCGCCGCCTCGAGGCGGAGTTCTTTCTTCGCCGCAAGTACCGTGTTGACAGCCAGCAGCCCGAGCCCATGCGAGGTGCCGGCGCGGCCCTCGATGCCGTCGGGGTCGGAAATCCGGTGGCCGAGCATCTGGTAGCCACCGCACAGCCCGAGCACCGCCGTGCCACGACGGGCGGCCGCGCGGATATCGATATCCCAGCCCTCGGCCTTCAGCGCGGCGAGATCGGCGCGCGTCGCCTTGCTGCCGGGCAGGATGATGAGATCGGCATCGGGCAGCGGCCGGCCGGGCGAGACGATTTCGAGCGCGACATTGGGGTCGAGGCGCAGCGGATCGAGATCGTCGAAATTGGCGATGCGTGGCAGGCGCGGAACGACGATGCGAAACATGCCGGTGCCCGGCCTTGCGCGCGACTCGAGCCCCAGCACATCCTCGGCGGGGAGCTTGCCGGCGTCGCGGAACCATGGCACCGGGCCGAGGCAGGGCACGCCGGTGCGCCGCGCAATGAAATCGCGGCCTTCGGTGAAGAGCGCCGGATCGCCCTGGAACTTGTTGACGAGGCTTGCGCCGATCAGCGCCCGGTCGGCCGGATCGATGACGTCGAAGGTCCCGCAGAGGGACGCGATGACACCGCCGCGCTCGATATCGCCCACCAGCAGCACCGGCAGGTCGAGCGCACGGGCAAATCCGAAATTGGCGATATCGCCCGCGCGGAGGTTCACTTCCGAAGCGCTGCCGGCGCCTTCGACCAGCACGAGATCGGTATCGGCGGCGAGTTCGCGATGCGCCGCCACGACTTCGGGCAGCAATTCGCCGCGCTTCTTCCAGTATTGCCGCGCGGGATACGAGCCAACCCGTTTGCCGCGCACGATCAGTTGCGCGCCGGTTTCATGCTCGGGCTTCAACAGCACCGGGTTCATGGCCGTGATCGGGTCGCGACGCGCAGCGCGGGCCTGCAGCGCCTGCGCCCGGCCGATCTCGCCGCCATCGACGGTGACGGCGGCATTGTTCGACATGTTCTGCGGCTTCATCGGCGCGACTCGCAGGCCGCGATTGGTGAAGGCGCGCGCCAGACCGGCGACGAGCAGCGACTTGCCGACATCGGAGCCCGTGCCCATGACCATCAGAGATTTCGCGACCATGGCACTTCCTAGCGGATTCGGACGGGCTCGAAACGGAAGATCACGCCCGATCGATCACATGGGCATAGGAGCCCATGACGCGACCTTCAACGAGGCCCATGGGCGGCTGCGCTTCGCCCAGGGCATCACTGGCTGTGAAGAGCGGCGTGCCGCGCTGCTGCCGCGCCGAAGAATAGTGAAACTCGTGGCCATTGAGCGCAGCCGGATAGGGCAAGGGGCTCTCGTGGCTCAGCCGTCTATAGCCGAGCACGCGGCGCGGCCGATCGATGCGGGTTTCGTGCGGCAGGAGACCGGTCATCTCATGGTGGCCGCCATCGCGGGTGACGATCCCCTGCCCCAGCACCATGAAGCCACCGCACTCGCCATAGACCAGCGCGCCGCGCACGGCAGCGTCGATCAGGCCGGCCTTGAAGCGGATGTTGGAGGCGAGCAGCGGGCCGTGCAGTTCCGGATAGCCGCCGGGCAGGAACACTGCATCGGCATCTCCAGCCGGTGGTTCATCGGCCAGGGGCGAAAAGAAGCTGAGGCTAGCGCCCGCTGACTGCCAGTCGCGCACTTGATGGGTGTAGAGAAAGGCGAAGGCCTCGTCGCGGGCGATGGCGATGCGCTGGCCGAGCGGCGGCAAGGCGGAGCCCGGTGTCGCGGCAAATGCTGGCGGTGCGGCTTTCGTGAGCAGCAGATCGAGATCAATGAAATCCGTCACGGCGTCAGCCGCGGCCGTAACCACCTGGTCGAATTCCGCGATTTCGCCCGGCAGCACAAGCCCCAGATGCCGCTCGGGGAGGTGCAGCCTGTCGCGCCGCGGAATGACGCCGAGCAGTGGCACGCCGAGTGGCGCGAGGGCCGAGCGCAGCATCGCCTCGTGGCGCGTGGACGCGGCGCGGTTGAGGATCAGCCCGGCGAAGCGCAGCCCGGGCCGAAAGCTCAGGAAGCCATGGGCGAGCGCCGCAATCGACTGGCTCTGCCTGTCCGCATCGAGCACCAGCACGATCGGCAGTTTCAGCGTCTCGGCGAGATCCGCGGTCGACCCCCGGCCATCGGCCGAGCCGTCGAACAGCCCCATCACGCCCTCGACGACCAGCAGGTCGGCATCGGCGGAACCTGCCAGCGCGTGCAGACGATCCGGCGCCATGGCCCAGGGGTCGAGATTGACCGCCTCTCGGCCGGCGACTTCGCCAAGAATCGTTGTGTCGATATAGTCCGGTCCGGTCTTTGCAGCTGCCACGCCCAGCCCTCGACGGCGCAACGCCGCAATCAGCCCGAGGGTCACCAGCGTCTTGCCGGAACCCGAGCGCGGTGCGGCGACGACGAAGCCGTTCATCTCGTCTCCCATATGGGGTAAAGGTCTGGCGATGAGCGATGATTTTGTTCCCGATGGCAAGCCCTTGCGCCGCGGCTGGACCACGGGCGCCTGCGCCACGGCCGCCACGCGGGCGGCGCTTTGCGCCCTGCTCGGCGACGGCTTTCCGGACCCGGTGACGATAACGCTGCCCGGTGGCCAGCAGCCGGCCTTTCCGCTGGCGCGGGAGACGCTTGGGGATGGATGGGCCGAGGCCGGCATCATCAAGGATGCGGGCGATGACCCCGACGTAACGCATGGCGCACTGATCCTGGCGCGAGTCGCGCGCGGGGCGCCGGGCTTCGGCATCACGTTCATCGCGGGCGAGGGCGTCGGCGTTGTCACCCTGCCCGGATTGCCTATCGGCGTCGGAGAGCCCGCGATCAACCCGGTGCCGCGCCGGATGATGACCGAGACCGTTGCCGAGATCGCGGCGCGTCACGGAATCGGGCCCGACTTCACCCTCACCATTTCGGTCGAGAATGGCCGGGCTCTGGCGGAGAAGACCTGGAACCCGCGCCTCGGAATCCGGGGCGGGCTGTCGATTCTCGGGACCACCGGCATTGTCGTGCCCTATTCCTGCGCGGCGTGGATCCACTCGATCCATCGCGGCGTGGATGTGGCGCGGGCATTGGGGCTTAGCCATGTCGTTGGCTCCACCGGTGACCTGAGCGAGAAGGCCGCAATGGCGCGGCTTGGCCTGGCCAAAGAGGCCTATCTCGATATGGGCGATTTCTGTGGCGGGCTGCTCAAGTATCTCCGGGCAAATCCGGTGCCGGAGGTGACGATTGCCGGCGGCTTCGGCAAACTTTCGAAGCTGGCACAAGGCGCGATGGACCTCCATTCTGCCCGCTCGCAGGTGGATGTTGAAAGCCTCGCAAATGACATGAGGGCGCTCGGCGCTTCGGACTATAGTATCGAGGCTGTCGCAGCGTCGGGCTCGGCCAACGCGGCCCTGCTGGCTGCCGGTGAATTGGCGCCGAGCCTGGTGGTGCGGGTCGCCGAGCGGGCGCGGGGCGAGGCGCAGCGCGTGGTTGGCACCCGGACCCGGGTGCGTATCTTGGTAGTAGGCCGAGCCGGCGACGTGCTCGGAGAAAGCAGCTGAGGCATGAAGGTCCTGATCCTTGGCGGCACAGAAGAGGCGCGGCAACTGGCCGAGCGTCTGGTGAAAATGGGCCATGACGTGACAACGTCGCTCGCTGGACGCACGAGTGCCCCGCTTACCCCGCTCGGGCAGTTGCGCACCGGCGGCTTTGGGGGCCCCGATGGGCTGGCCAAATACCTGAAGGCGGAAAAGTTCGACCGCATCGTCGATGCGACGCATCCCTACGCGGTGCAGATGCGGAGCAATGCGGTGAAGGCAGCGGAACTTGCCGAACTTCGCCTCGTGCGGTTGACCCGTCCCGGCTGGTCCGAACCGCAATACGCGTTCTGGAAGCACGTCGCCTCCGCAGAGGCCGCCGTCGCCGGGCTGCCGAAAGGCGCGCGGGTACTGCTGACGGTAGGGACAACCCGGCTCGATGTGTATTTCGTCCGGTATGACTGCACATTTGTCGTGCGCTCGATCGAGCCGCCCGAGAAGCCGTTGCCCGCACATGCCATATCGCTGATTACGCGGCCGCCCTATTTTCTGGGCAGCGAATTGCAGCTGATGCAGGACAATGCCGTCACCCACCTGATCACCAAGAATTCGGGTGGGGTGCAGACCGAGGCCAAGTTGCAGGCGGCGCAGCAATTGCGGCTGCCGGTGTTCATGATCGCGCGGCCACCGCTGCCGCCTGCCTATGACGTGCCGACACTTGGGCAGGCAATCGCTGCACTGCGGCTCGACCGGTACTGAGCGCTTTCAGGAAAAGTTGCATGACTTTTCCGGTTCGAAAGCGCGATAAAGCAAAGACTGGGCGCTATTCCGCAGCGCGGAGCCGCTTCTTGCCCGGGTTGCGCAGCACATGCGCGTAGGCCTCGTCATACAGGCGCGAGTCGCGGAAGTGCCTGGCGCCGAAGACATGACCCACCAGCACCAGCGCCGTGCGGGTGATCTTTTCCTCGCGCACCCTTGCCCGCATTTCAGCGATCGTCGTGTGGATGACTTCCTCGTCGGGCCAGGTGGCGCGATAGACGATAACCACCGGGCAATCGGCGCCGTAGTGCGGGGTGAGGGCCTCCTCGACATAGGCGAGGTTGCGGATCGAGAGGTGGATGCAGAGCGTCGCCTTCGATTGGCCCAGCACTTCGAGCCGCTCGCTCTCCGGCATGGGCGTCGCCTTGCCGGACGTGCGGGTCAAGATGATGGTCTGGCTGATTTCGGGCAGCGTCAGCTCGGCGGCAATCCGTGCCGCCGCACCGGCAAAGGCCGGCACGCCGGGCACAACCTCATAGGAGATGTCGAGCGCATCGAGCCGGCGCATCTGTTCGGCAATGGCGCCATAGATCGACGGATCGCCCGAATGGACGCGCGCTACATCCTGCCCGGCCGCGTTGGCCTTTGCCATCTCGGCGACGATTTCGTCGAGATGCATCGAGGCGGTGTCGCGCACCAGCGCGTCTTTCGGTGCGGAGGCAACGAGTTCGGCCGGCACCAGCGAGCCGGCAAACAGGCACACCGGGCAGCGCTCGATCAGTTTCTGGCCGCGCACGGTGATGAGATCGGCAGCGCCCGGACCGGCACCAATGAAATAGACGGTCAAGGCTGCGTTCCTTCGTGTTTTTTGGCGTAGCCGCGCGGCGTGAAGGCGCGGGCCTTGCCGCCATGCTCGACCCAGCGCGAGGTGGAGGCGCCGATCAGGACTATGGTCAGCATGTCGATTTCGGTTGCGTCAAAATCATCGAGCCGCACGACCCGCACGCGCTCCTCGGGGCGTCCCAGCTGGCTCGCGATGATAACCGGGGTATCGGGCGGACGCGCGGCGGAGAAGATGCGCTTCGTTTCCTCGATCAGGTCGGTGCGGCGCTGCGAGCGCGGATTGTAGAGCGCGGTAACGAAATCGCCTTGGGCGGCGGCATTGAGGCGCTGGAGGATGGCCTCTCGCGGGGTCAGAAGGTCCGAGAGGGAGACGCAGCAGAAATCGTGACCGATCAGCGCGCCGGCCGCAGCCGAGGCGGCCTGGAAGGCCGAGATGCCGGGATGGGTGACGATGGGGACGCGACGGGCAGCAATACTCACGGCGCGGTCGCCATCCGCAGCCAGCAATTCGTAGACAAGGCTCGCCATGGCATAGATCTGCGCGTCGCCGGAGCAGACAAGCGAGACGACACGGCCGGTGGCGGCGAGTTCGAGCGCGGCGCGGACGCGGACTTCCTCCTCGCCCAAGGGATAGCGATGCTGCACCTCGGCATGGGACAGATCGGCGATGAGATCGAGATAGAGCCCGTAGCCCACCCAGTCCTCGGCTTCCCTGAGCGCGGCCACCGCGGAGGCGGTACGCTGCGGCGGTTCGCCCGGCCCGATGCCGACGATATCGAGCCGGCCCGGCGCACGGCCGAGCGTCGTGGGGTCGATGGGGCATTCCGCCATGGCGATGGCGCAGGTGGCGCCCTTCGTCTTGCGTTTCTCCACCACCAGCCGGCCGGCTTTGAGCGCGGCAGGCTCGGCAACACCGGGCGCGCCGACCGTCGCGGCGACGACAGTGGAGGGATTGGGCGCGGTTTCGGCAGAAAGTTCGGCCGCCGAGAAGACGCGCAGCGGCACGCCGAAGTGTCTTGCGGCGGCATGCAGCGCCGGCTCGTCGGCCTTGATGTCGATGGAGGCGATGGCGGCGAGCGCCTTGGACGATAGCCCGGCCTCGGCGAGGGTCGCTTCGACGAGCCCGATGACCTCGGCCGGGTCGGCGTTCCGCTCGCAGCCGACGCCCGCCACCAGCACCTGCGGATGATAGATGAGATCGGCCACAGCATCCGACCGCGCGGTGATGGCCACGGACACGGCGCCATCGGCGGCGAGCGGATATCCGGCGGCCGCGAGCCAGGGCGCATCGCCCTCTAGCCGGATCGCACCGCCGGTGAGCAGGGCCTGTGTCGCCCGCTTCACCGGCGCGATATCGGCCAGCACATAGCCCGCGGGGGGCTCGTCGAGGCCGTGGGCGAAGCGGGTATCCGACGCCGTGGTGAGCGCCGCTTCTAAGCCGAGGAGCGCCGCAATCTCGCGCGCCAGACGGTTGGCGCCATGATGACCACCCAGCAGCGGCACGACGGCGCTGCCATCCTGTGCGACGGAGATCACCGGAGGTTCGGCGCGCTTGTCGCCGAGCAGCGGAGCGACCAGCCGGATGAGGATGCCCGCAGCGCAGATGCCGATGATCGGCCGCCCCTCGGCAAAGAGACGCGGCAGCAGGAGGCGAGGCGCTGTGCCATCGGGCGTCGCCAGCAGGACTTCGCCGGCGACAGCAGCCGCGATGCGCGTTGCCAGCCCGCGGCTCGCCTCGGAGAGGATGACGATAGCCGGCTTCATGCGCTCTGCTGCCCCCAGGCTTCCGTGCCGCGATAGGCGAGGATGGTAGAAAAATACGGCCGCTCGTCGGCCGAGAACTCGGCAAGCCGCGTGATGCGCTGCCTTGACGTGGTTGCGTGCTCGACAACGATGGCCGAGGCCGCGTGGCCGGTTTCGCCGAGCAGCGCGCGGATGCGGTCGAAATGCCGGCCCACCTTGATCAGCGCGACGGCGGGCGCTTGGGCGAGTTCGGCGCGCAACACATCGTCGGGCAGTGGCGCGGGCAGCACCTTCAGCACTTCGTTGCGGGCGGCGAGCGGGCGGGAGATGGCGGCGGCCGCCGCTGTAAGCGAAGTGACGCCCGGGATCACTTCGATGGCGAAGCGCGCACCGAGCCGGCTGAGCAGATACATGGCCGAGCCGTAGAATAGCGGATCGCCCTCGCACAAATAGGCGACATCCTCGCCGGCCCCGAGCCGCGCGGCGATCGCCTCGGCGCCGGCATCATAGGCGGCCTGGGCCGGTCCACGTTCGGGCGTCATCGGAATGGTCACGGGCAGCAGCGCAGCAGCCGTGGGCACATACGGACGGGCGATATCGAGCGCCAGCGTGCCACCATCGCTTGTCGCCGGGAAGGCGACCACAGCGGCGGCTGCCAGCCGCTTCACGGCTTTCACCGTCATCAGGTCAGGATCGCCGGGGCCAACGCCCACGAGCGACAATGTACCGTAGGATGGGCGGGTCATGGATTGGTGGCGAAACCGTGTGGCGCCTTGGTCACCGACCACTGGGTCACCGCCATGCGCGGTCGGAAGGCGCGATGCGGGCCGATCCGGTCGATGGATGATACTTCGATCCGCACGAGATCACCGCCGAGCTGCGCGTGCCGCTGTGCCAGCGCCAGTTCGCCCTCAAGCGTCACAGCATTGGCAACGAAACGGCCGCTGGGCTTCAACGCCGTCCAGCAGGCATCGAAGAGATCGAGATTGGCGACATCGCCGCCGAGGAACACCGCGTCAGGCGGCGCCCTGCCAACAAACGTCGCAGGGGCCTCTCCGCCGACGATCTCGATCTGCGGAACGCCTAGCGCCGCGGCATTCACCGCGATCATCTCCAACCGCTCGCCCTCGCTTTCGAAGGCCAGCGCCTTGGTATCGCGCGCGGCGCGCAGCCACTCGATGGCGATCGAACCTGCTCCGGCGCCGACATCCCAGAGCACAGCGCCAGGGAATGGCATCAGCTTGCCGAGCGTCGCGGCGCGGATCTCGCGCTTGGTCAATTGCCCGTCATTGGTGAAGAGCTCGTCCGGCAGGCCCGGCACGGGCGTCAGCAGCGGCGCCGAGAGCGTCGGCACGCATTCGATACCGAGCACGTAAAAGTCCTCGACGTCGCGGGTATCGAAGCCGTCCGCATCGCCAGAGGTGATCCGTTCGTCGCTGCCGCCAAGGTTTTCGAGCGTTGTCAGCCGGCTGCGGCCATAGCCGCGCTCGATCAGCAGATCGATCACCAATTCCACCGTCATATGGTCGTTGGTAAGCGCCAGGATGCGGTTGCCCGGCATGATGTGCGGATGCAGCGTCTCGATCGGTCGGGCGTGGAGCGACAGCGTCGTTGCGTGCTGCAACGGCCAGCGAAGACGGGCCGCGGCGAGCTGGAACGATGACGGAGCCGGGTAGACGGCGAACTCGCTCGCCGGCAGATGCTTCGCCATGGTGGCGGCGATGCCGAACCAGAGCGGGTCGCCGCTGGCGAGAATAACGGTCGGCGTCTCGCGCAGGGCCATGACCTGGTCGATCATCGCGTCGAGCGGGGCTTCCCACGGCACGAGCCGGCGACCATCCCAGAGATTGCGCTCGGCCGACTGGCTCACGGCCTCACCCGCGAGCGCACGTGCCACGGCCTCGAAGCTGCGGCGGTTGACGACATCGGGGCTAACATCCTGCACAGCGCGACTGCGCGGCATGGCCATCGGCTCAAGATCGGCGAGGAAGCGCTGCGGACCGAGCACGGTTTCGGCGTAGGAGAGAAGGAGGCGCATCGGTCCTGCCAACTGAGCAGGACCTTCCTCGGTCACTCCGATAATGTGCAGCCAGGCCGTCATGCGGCGAGCCCCCCCACTATGCCATTGAGGGCAGCCGATGCCATGGCCGACCCGCCACGACGCCCTCGAACGGTGAGGAAAGGCACATTTTGGGGGTGGGTTGCAAGCATGGCCTTGCTTTCCGCCGCCCCGACAAAGCCGACCGGGGTCGCGATGATGGCGGCTGGCGGGGCTGCACCGTTCGCGATTTTCTCAAGCAGGTGAAACAGCGCCGTTGGGGCATTGCCAATCACGACGACGGCCCCGGCAAGGCGCGGGAGCCAGAGTTCGACCGCTGTTGCGGAGCGGGTGGTGCCCAGTTCGGCGGCGCGTGCGGGCACTTCCGGGGCATTGAGCGTGACGATCAGATCGGTCATATCCGGCAGGCGGCGACGGATGATGCCGGCGCGTACCATCTCGCAATCGCACAAGATGGGCGCACCCGCCGAGATTGCGTCACGCACCGCCTGCGGCAGATCGGCGGTGCCTACGATATCGGCGGCGAGATCGACCATGCCGGACGCATGGATCATGCGGATGGCCGGCTCGCGCAGGGGTTCGGGAAGGTGATCGAGTTCCGCCTCGCGACGGATGGCGGCAAAGCTCTCTTCGTAGATTGCCTTGGGGTCACGGATATAGGTCGAGAAATCGACTGGCGCGGACACAGAATCCGCTCTTTTCGGAGTCTGGGCTGCGGTGGCCGGGTTGCCCGTCACTGACGGCAAGCCGGGCTTCAAGTCCGTGCGACCGGCACCGACGATCCAGCCTTCTTCTCGAAGTACGGCCTCCCGGTCCTCGTCCGTCAGATCAGCTGGAGCTGCAAGCAACTCGCCGAGCAGACCATTGCCATCGAACCGCGCGAAGCCTGACGCAACGGCCTCAACCTGGGCCCGGTCGCGGGGCTGAACAGCGGGGTCGATCTCAAAAAGCGATGGATAGATTTCAGCAATGACTATCGCGGCTGTGAGGCGTCGCTCGAAGTCCGTCTCGAAAGGCCAAACCGCGACTTCCCGACCGACCCGAGGGGACTGCCGCAATTGCTCCAACCTCGGAATACCGAGCATTGCCTGACTTCCAACGGCGCCATTGTAGTGAAGCTGCCAGATCGCCTTGGTCCCCTTTGCGAGGGACTCGACAATGCGTTTTTCGGCCACCACATCAAATGATGCGCCAGACTTGTTCGTCAGCAAGTTCACGTGCGGCAATATCGCGGGACGCCCCCAGAAACGCGGCCCCGGCGTTGGAAAGCCGGCGTTCAGTCGGTCGGCCACCTCATAGTTGTTGGACTTGTTGTCCGGCCCGTCCGAAATCAGCCTCGACAAAGTTCCCCACAAGCCACGCCATGAATGTTGGCCGCTGATGAGGTGGGCGGCCCCCTTCGGGTACCCAAACGCGAAATCGAAGCCGACAAGCACTCGCTCGCCGTGCTCTCTCGCGTCTGTCAGCCGCTGCTCAAGAAGTACAATTGCTTCCTTGCGCGTACCCGAGTTGACCGATTGCAGAAGCGTGTGTGCTTCGCCCCGCCTATGGGCTTCGCCGATCCAGATGGAATCCTCGCCATATTTGGGCGAGTTGTTCCCGGACCAGTCAACCGCGATGTAGCGCTCGAAGAGCGGCATCAGTTCTCCTGGCTCTCGCGGGCGAGGCGGCCGGGCACCTTGGGCAGGGTCCTGGGGCCCAACGGGTGATCGGCATGCGGATAGGGGTGGTGGTGGTCTGGGGCAGAGTCGGCTGCGGCAACTGGCGGCGCAAAACTCGTCAATGGCGCTGCGCCGCTCAGAAGCGCATGCCTTGCCGGTGCATGAACATGGGGATGCGCGTGATCGTGCCCGTGGCCATGCGGATGCGTGTGGTCGTGGCCGTGATCAGGCCCGTGGCCATGCTGGTGGAGTGGCGTCCACTTGAGCCCGTGCTTCAGGCAGAAGGCTTCGTCGCGGCAGGAACTGTCGCAATCGCCCTTGCAGGGGCAGTTCTCGAGCCCACCGCCAATGCCTTCGACATGGTGGTGGTGGCTCTCCTGCTTCAGGCCGACTTCGGCCTCGAAGCCCAGCACCTGCTCGCGATACTTGCACATCGCGCAGTTCATCAGGTTCTGGCCAACCAGCATCTCCTGCAGGCGGTCAACGAAAGTGTCGATGACCAACGGATGGTCGTTGAGATAAGGGGCCTTGAGATACTCTATCTCGGGATGCGCGGCGGCGGCCTCGTCCACGGCATCATAGATGCGCTTCACCAGCACTCCCGTGAACAGGAAATACGGGAAGACCACGATCCGCTCGTAGCCGAGCCTTGCCGCGTGTTCGAGCGCAGGGGCAACCAGCGGGAAGGTGACCCCCGAATAGGCCACTTCGCCCCAGCCGAAACCCATGCCTTCCCATAGCATCCGCATCACTTTGGCCACATTGGAATTGGCATCGGGGTCGGATGCACCGCGACCGACGACGACCAGCAGCGTCCGCGTGCGCTCGATCTGGCGCGGACTGGCCGACAGCGCTTCCTCGATGCGGTCGCCGGCGGCGCGCAGCATCTTCAGATCGACGCCGAGCTCGCGCCCATAGGTGATCTCGAGGACAGGATGCGCTGCCTGGTAGGTGTTGAGCACCGAGGGGATATCGTTCTTGGTGTGTCCTGCGGCGAACAGCATGCCCGGCACCGCGAGAATACGACTGACGCCATGCTCCCGCAGCCTGTCGAGCCCATTGTGGATCACCGGGTTGGCGAATTCGAGATAGCCATACTCCACCGGCACCCCTGTCATGCGCTCGCGCAGGCGATCGGCGAGGACAGCGAATTCGCCCACGGCGCGCTGGTTGCGGCTACCGTGGCCGCACAGCATGACGCCGGTGCCTTCGGGCAGTTTCAGGTTGGTGGTCACGGCGCGCCTCGTAGTGTGATGGGGGCCGGATAGCGAACAGCACGTCTGTCCACATCCGCCCCGATGAGGCAGAGTTCCCAAAGGCTTATCCAGCAGCTCCGGGCTTGGTCCCCGATTTGGGTCGACCGCACCGGACGTGAATTCCAGTCCCTCGGGGAACGCTGCAACAGGCGGTGCTTGTAAGGCCGCGGGGGCGCAGGGGTCAAACGATTCCGGCCATAGCCGCCATCCAGATCGGAACGCTTCTCAAAATCACTCGCAAAGTCATGGACTTGTCAGCCTTGGTCCTTACGTCTATGCCCTCGGAATGGTTCATGGCACCTCTGACATCACCATCCGCGTCGCCTATGGCAGCCTTGCCGTCGCCATTGTGGTACTGGCGCTGAAGGGCTTTTCCGCCTGGACGACGGGCTCGATCGCGCTCTATTCCGACGCGCTTGAAAGCGTGGTGAATGTCGTGACCGCGGTGGTCGCGCTGGTCGCCGTGCGCCTTGCCTCCCGCCCCGCGAGCGCCACGCTGCCCTATGGCTACCACAAGGCAGAGTACTTTTCGGCGGTGTTCATCGGCATATTCATCGCGGTCGCCGCCATGCTGATCTTCCGCGAGGCCTGGCTCGGCTTCGTCAACCCGCGCGATTTCAAGCTCGATCCGCTCGGCCTCGGCGTCAGCGTCGCCGCGACTGCCATCAACGCCATCTGGGCAGTTTGGCTCACCCGCACCGGCCGTGAGGCACGATCGCCGGCGCTCGAAGCCGATGGCAAGCACCTGTGGACCGACGTACTCTCAACTATCGGTGTGTTGGCTGGCGTGCTGCTTGCTGCCGCGACGGGCTACCGCCAGCTTGATGCGGTGCTGGCCGCGTTTGTCGGCGTCACGATCCTTTGGTCGGGGTGGCAGGTGATCCGTTCGAGCGTCATCGGTCTCATGGATGTCGCGGTCGATCCGGCGATGCTGAAGCAGATAAAGGAAATCATTTCGGTCAATGCCACCGGTGCCATCGAGGCGCATGATATCCGCACGCGACAGGCCGGCAAGATGACCTTCATCGATTTCCATCTCGTGGTGCCCGGGGCGATGAGCGTCGAGGCGGCACATACAATCTGCGATGCCATCGAGGCGAAGCTGCGCGAACAGGTTGCCGGCGCGCAGATCACCATCCATGTCGAGCCCGAGCAGAAGGCCAAGCATTCGGGCATCATCGTCGTCTGACGCGTTCAGTGTGCCGGCTTGCCAAATCGCACCGCCAAGGCGCAGCATTCCGCCATGCGTATCGTTCTCGCGCTTTTGCTGATCCTCAGCGCCGCCCTGCAGAGCCTGGCGGTAGACTGGCTGATCTATGGAAATGCCCGTTTCGGCTATCGGATGGAAGTTCCGCCCGGTCTCGAATGGGGCCGCGAGGCGGATAATGGCGATGGCATCGCCCTCCGGGCCGGGGCGACCCGCCTTGCCATCTATGGCGGCTATGATGTCGGCGCGGATTTCGAGGCGATGGCGCGAGCGGCGCGGGATGCGCTCACCGCCGATGGCTGGGCGTTGAGCTACGAAGCTGTCACGCCAAGCTGGGCGAGTTTTTCGGGGACCATGGGCGCGCGAATTCTCTACAAGCGCCTGACACGTCTGTGCGAGTCCACGGCCTATGCCGGGTTCGACCTCGTCTATTCGCGCGTTGACCGCGCCGAGGTCGATCCGGCGGTCGACCGGATGGTGCGATCGCTCCGCCCTGACCCGGCCTGCTGAGGGGCGGCCCTCAATCCACAAAAAGCGAAGTGGGCGCGAAGCGCGTCACGTCGATCAGCCCCTTGTCGGAAATCCTGAGTTCTGGGATCACCACCAGCGCCAGCAGCGAATGCTGCATGAAGGCGTTGTTGAGCGTGCAGCCGCAGGCGCGCATCGCTTCGACCAAGGCATCGGCCTTCTTCGCCACGATCTCGGCGCGCTCATCGCTCATCAGCCCGGCGATCGGCAGTTCGACCAGCGCCAGCACCTTGCCTTCGGAGACGACGATGGCACCGCCGCCGACCTCGCCCAGCCGGTTCGCGGCAAGCGCCATATCGGCGCGGTTGGTGCCGACAACGATCATCTGGTGGCTGTCATGCGCCACTGTAGAGGCGACGGCGCAAGGGCGATTGTAGCCGAAGCCCGAAACCAGCGCGTTGACGACCGCGCCCGTACCGCGATGCCGCTCGACAAGCGCGATCTGGCAGACATCCTGCGCCGGGTCGGGCTCAACCGCGCCGTCGCGGACCGGCAGGCTGCGCTCAAGCGCCTTCGTGCCCGCCTGGTTCTCGATGACGCCGATGACCCGAGCGGTCACCGCGTTCTTTCCGGCGGGCGCGGCGATGACGAAATCCTCGGCAGCAAGCGACTTGCCGAGCCTCACCGTGCCTTTTGCCGATTGCGGATAGGCATATTCGGGCAGCTCAGCCGTCATCGCGCCATTTTCGGCCAGCACCCGGCCCTGCCCGATCACCAGTTCGATCGGCAGTGTCACGAGATCGCTCGAAAGGATCACGTCGGCGCGGCGGCCCGGCGCAATCGAGCCCAGTTCGCGCTCAAGGCCGAAATGCGCTGCGGTGTTCAGCGTCGCCATCTGGATGGCGGTGATGGGTTTCAAGCCGCAGGCAATGGCGTGGCGCAGGGCGCGATCGACATGGCCTTCGTTCACCAGCGTACCCGAATGGCTGTCATCGGTGCAGATGAGGAAGTTCCGGCTATCGAGCCCCAACTCGGTGATCGCCTTGACCTGCGGGGCGATGTCGAACCAGGCAGAGCCGAGCCGCAGCATGGCGCGCATGCCCTGCCGTACCCGCGCCACGGCATCCTCGAGGCGTGTGCCCTCATGGTCATCCGCCGGACCACCCGCGAGATACCCCAGGAATGGCCGGCCAAGATCCGGGCTGGCATAGTGTCCACCAACCGTCTTGCCTGCGTGTTGGGTGGCGGCGATTTCGGCAAGCATCTTGCCGTCTCCCGCTGCAACGCCTGGGAAATTCATCATCTCGCCAAGTCCGATAATGCCAGGCCAGGTGAGCATCTCGGCAACGTCTTCGGGGCTGATTTCGGCACCAGGCGTCTCGAGGCCCGGTGCAGAGGGCACGCAGCTCGGCGCCTGCACATAAACCGAGACCGGCATCGCTGCGGCCTCGTCATGCATCAGCCGGACACCCCGGACACCGAGCACGTTGGCGATCTCGTGGGGGTCGACAAACATCGATGTCGTACCATGTGGAATCACCGCGCGGCAGAACTCCGTCACCGTCACCATGCCGCTTTCGACATGCATGTGCGCGTCGCAGAGGCCGGGAAGCATGTAGCGGCCGAGAGCATCGATCACCTGCGTCTGCGGCCCGATGACATAGCTGAGATCGGGAGCGATTGCCGCAAAGCGGCCTGAGGAAATGGCGACATCGTGCCCGGCGAGGATCTCGCCCGAATGCACGTTCACCCAGCGGCCGTTGCGGATCAGCAAATCCGCCGGACGACGACCCATGGCGACATCGATGAGGATCGGGGCGGT
This sequence comes from Hyphomicrobiales bacterium, assembly GCA_027487555.1. GTDB lineage: Bacteria > Pseudomonadota > Alphaproteobacteria > Rhizobiales > Devosiaceae > Devosia_A. The sequence goes on along the minus strand of JAIYDI010000019.1, from coordinate 274,476 downwards.
TTCAGACCATGGGCGGATGGGCAAGGCAAGCTCCAGTCAAAATCATCACGGTGGATGAGCCCAGCCAAGTCCGAGGCGGATAGTCGCGTCAAGCGCATTACGCCTGCGGGACGACTCGCCTAATGTCGGTGGAAACATCCTGGGGGTATCCATGCGTAAGATTTTTGGCGCGACTTTGTGCGCAGTGCTTTTGACCGCGCCGGCCGGTGCGGCCAACTTCGTGAAGAATCCGGGCTTCGCCGCCGGGATCGACCCATGGTGGAAGACGCCGATGTCGCTCAAGATGAGCGTCGTGGAAGGCACGCTTTGCATGAACGTGCCTGGTGGCACGGTCGAGCTGTGGGATGTCATCATCGGCCAGAACGACGTCCCGCTCAAGACCGGCGTAAAATATCGCTTCAGTTTCAAGGCGCAGGCGAAGCCGAATGCAACTATACGTGCGCTGGTGCAAATCCCGATGCCGCCCTGGACGCCCTATGCGAGCATCGACCAGGAACTGACGGCGGAGCTCACCAGTTACTCCGTGGATTTCACGCCCGCGGAAGGACGCAAGAACGCGCAGGTGGCATTTCAGTTCGGCGGTGGCAAGGAGCCCTGGATTCTTTGCCTCGACGATGTGGCAGTATCGAACCTGAAATGAGACAAGCCGGCCGGGACGTCAGTCCTGCGGCCGGCTTTTGACCCGATCGGGTCCTGTGGGCTTGCGCTGCGCTCGAAAGGTCAGAGCGCGGCGAGGCAGACCTTGGTTGTGCCCCGGCCGATGAAGCCGAGCTGTGTCGCGGCTGCCTTGGACAAGTCAATAATGCGCCCATGCGTATAGGGGCCGCGATCGTTGATTGTCACCTTAACGGACTTGCCTGTCCGCTGGTCGACCACCTTCACCACTGTACCAAGCGGCAGCGACTTGTGGGCCGCCGTGAGGGCATTCTGGTTGAACCGCTGGCCGGAGGCGGTCTTCTTGCCATGGAAACCTGGCCCATACCAGGATGCCCCACCGCATTGCGTGCCGCCCGCCCAAGCGGAGCCGGTTGCTGAGAGGATGAGCCCTGCCACCAGCGCGGCACCAACACTGTATTTGATCAATCCACGATACTCACTGTAGTTGACAACAGTCGGACCGATAGAAAGCCGACGGGGCCAAATTGTGAACTGCCGATGAACGCGCAGATTCGCTGCCAATATGTTGCGGATGCGCAACAGTCATGGATAGGCTGCATTGGCAACAACTCTGCAGTCAAATCAATAACTTGTGTGCAGTGCACGCCTCGCGCAGCGATGGAGCGAACTGCACCTGCGGCACGCAAAAATATCGCGTCCGCAAGTGGAACACACCCCCTTCCCCCTGCCGTCAGAGCCAAATGTGGCACGCGTCACATTCTGATTTTTGACCAATTGATAAAATTTCAGACCCGCGCTAGCCTGCTGCCTGGAATGGTTCCAAAGGAGGGATCGGATGGGTGTACAGGGGCTGAAGGACGGGATCGCTGCGGGTCGGCTCGCCGCCGACCAATATGCCGAGAATTTCTCCGATCTGCATGCGCCGCTGGGGCGGCACGAGGCGCTGGTCGAGGCAGATCGCTGCTATTTCTGTTATGATGCGCCCTGCATGAACGCCTGCCCCACCGAAATCGATATTCCGCTTTTCATCCGCGAGATTTCGACCGGCAATGCCCTGGGCGCAGCGGAAACAATCTTCAAGCAGAACATTCTCGGCGGCATGTGCGCCCGCGTCTGCCCCACCGAGCAACTGTGTGAAGAGGCCTGCGTCCGCATGGAGGCGGAAGGGAAGCCGGTGCAGATCGGGCTCTTGCAGCGCTATGCGACCGACGAAGCGATGGAGAAGGACAAGCAGTTCTTTACCCGCGCCACCCCGACCGGCAAGCGCATCGCAGTCGTCGGCGCCGGCCCGGCCGGCCTCGCTTGCGCACATCGCCTGGCAATGCATGGCCACGACGTCGTGGTGTATGACGGCAAGCCGAAGGCTGGCGGCCTCAACGAATATGGCATTGCCTCCTACAAGACCCCGGATGGCTTCGCGCAGAAGGAAGTCGACTACATTACCGCGATTGGCGGCATCACCATCGTCAACGAAAAGCTGCTGGGTCGGGATTTTTCGTTGCCTGAACTGCTCGACGGCTTCGACTCGGTCTTCCTCGGCATGGGGCTCGGTGGCGTAAACGCGCTGCGCGCCGATGGCGAGAATGCCGATGGCGCGCTGAATGCTGTCGATTTCATCGCGAACCTTCGCCAGTCGGACGACCTCTCGACCCTGCCGATCGGCCGGCGCGTCGTCGTCATCGGCGGTGGCATGACGGCGGTCGACGCCGCCGTGCAGTCGAAGCTGCTCGGCGCCGAGGAAGTGACCATGTGCTACCGTCGCGGCAAGGAGCACATGAACGCCTCGGAATTCGAGCAGGATCTCGCGGCCTCGAAGGGCGTGGTGATCCGGCATTGGGTTGCACCGAAGCGTGTGCTGACCGAGGCCGGCAAGGTCACCGGCATCGAGCTCGAATATACCGCACTCAAGGACGGCAAGCTCCAGGGCACGGGCGAAACCTTCACCCTCCCCTGCGACCAGGTTATGAAGGCCATCGGCCAGACCCTCGCCACCGATGGCGAGGGCGTGGAAATCGCCGGCGGAAAGATCGCCATCGACGAGGAGGGACGCACCTCCAACCCGCGCGTCTGGGCCGGCGGGGACTGCGCCACCGGCGGCGAAGACCTGACGGTCACGGCCGTCGCGCAGGGCCGCGACGCGGCCGAAAGCATCACCCGGTTCCTGCAATCTGCATGAAGAACATAATGATCATCGATGGTGCCATGAATTGCGCTTACGATATCTTCGCGGCCACAGACGCGGAGTTCGCGCTATTCTTCCCGGCGGACCGCCAGGACGTCGCATTCATCGATGAGATATGGGGCAACGATGACGACAATCCGCCGGCCGGAGTCAGCGAAGCCTTCGACAATTTGTGGAAGCGCCCGGTCGCAAAGCCAGATGCCAACGGCATCCACGGCATCATATTCTACGGAATGGAATTCAAGAAGACATACTACCCGAACCGTCGTGGAAACGATCTGACAGACAATCGATCACGCGCTCAGAGCTAGAGGGCTACAATGGCTGACATTCGGAACAATTTCGTCGGGATCAAATCGCCCAATCCGTTCTGGCTCGCCTCGGCGCCGCCGACCGACAAGGCCTATAATGTCGAGCGCGCCTTCAAGGCGGGCTGGGGCGGCGTGGTGTGGAAGACCCTCGGCGAGGAAGGCCCGCCAGTCGTCAACGTCAACGGCCCCCGCTATGGCGCCATCTGGGGCGCCGACCGGCGCCTTCTCGGGTTCAACAATATCGAACTCATTACCGACCGTTCCCTGCAGATCAACCTGCAGGAAATCAAGCAGGTGAAGAAGAACTGGCCCGACCGCGCCGTGGTCGTCTCGATCATGGTGCCCTGCGAGGAAGACGCGTGGAAGGCCATCCTGCCACTGGTCGAGGAGACCGAGGCTGACGGCATCGAGCTGAATTTCGGCTGTCCGCACGGCATGAGCGAGCGCGGCATGGGCGCCGCCGTGGGCCAGGTGCCCGAATATGTCGAAATGGTCGTGCGCTGGTGCAAGCAGTATTCCCGCATGCCCGTCATCACCAAGCTGACGCCCAACGTGACGGATGTTCGCCGTCCGGCCCGCGCCGCCAAGAATGGCGGCACCGATGCGGTGAGCCTGATCAACACAATCAACTCCATCACAAATGTCGATCTCGACCTGATGGCGCCGATGCCGACCATCGACGGCAAGGGCACGCATGGCGGCTATTGCGGCCCGGCGGCAAAGCCGATCGCACTGCACATGGTGGCCGAGATCGCGCGCGACCCGGCGACCTATAGCCTGCCGATTTCGGGCATTGGCGGGGTCACGACCTGGCGCGATGCGGCCGAGTTCATGGCGCTGGGCGCCGGCAATGTGCAGGTCTGCACGGCCGCCATGGTCTATGGCTTCAAGATCGTCGAGGAAATGATCTCCGGCCTCAAGGGCTGGATGGACGAGAAGGGCTACGCGACGCTGGACGACTTCACCGGCAAGGCCGTCAGGAACGTCACGGACTGGCAGTATCTCAACCTCAACTATGTCACCAAGGCGAAGATCGACCAGGACAAGTGCATCAAGTGTGGCCGTTGCCACATTGCCTGCGAGGATACCTCGCACCAGGCGATCACCAAGTCGAAGGATGGCGTGCGCCACTTCGAGGTGATGGACGACGAGTGCGTGGGGTGCAACCTGTGCGTCAATGTCTGCCCGGTGGAAGACTGTATCTCGATGATCGCACTTGAACCCGGCATGCTCGACCAGCGCACCAAGAAGGTCGTCGACCCCAACTATGCCAACTGGACGACACACCCGAACAATCCAGCCGCCAAGACGGCGGTCGAGCCGGCGGAATAAGCAGTCTGACGGAAGCGATTTCAGGCCCCGCCCACGCAGGCGGGGCCTTTTGTTTCGCACTGGCGAAACGCGGAAAGCAAAGATTAACCAAGCGCCGCAACTTAGGCGCGGTCGGTAACCGGCAGCACTGCTCCGGGCGGGTAAGCTTCGAGGCGAATTGGACGATTCGCCATGTGGACTTCCCCTAGGAACGGTGCGCCCCGATCTGCCGTCGGGATGCTGACGCCCGCCAATACGACAAGTGCAGCCAACCGGTTGGGCGGAACCCGGCGTTTGCTGGTTGTGTGCCTCGCGACGATGGCAATGCTTTCGGCCATGGTCGTCAGTGTTGTCTTCTACGCCACCAGCTACATCAACGACACAATGGACGCTCTTGAGCGTGCGCGTGCCCAGAGCGCGCTGAGCTTCGTACTTGAGCGCGGCGACGTGCTGGATACAGCGATGGTGACACGCCTTGCCCTGGAACAGGGGCTGATGGGCGCGCAACTGGTACGGCTCGAGGATGCTCCTTCCGGCCTGACCAAACTGCCGCTGCTCGACGGAAGCGGCCGGGCTTTGGCCTGGACGCCACGGCAGTTGGGCACCGAGATCCTGGCGAAGCTCGCGCCAATGCGGATCAGTGCGACGGTGCTGTTTTTCCTGGTGGTCGGCTTCCTCCTACGACGGCTCTATCTCATCGCAAACGAGCTTGAAGCGCGTCGCTGCGAGGCTCACGATCTGGCACGCCGCGACCAGCTGACCCGGCTCGGCAATCGGCTCGCCTTCGATGAAGCTATTGATGGCGGGCTTGCGCAGCAGAGACCGCTGGGCCTCATCAGCCTCGACCTCGACGACTTCAAGGCAGTGAACGACACGCTCGGGCACGGCGCGGGAGACGAGGTGCTGCAGCTTGTCGCCACGCGAATTCGCAAGTGCGTCCGTGCCGATGACCTCGTTGCCCGCATCGGCGGCGACGAGTTCACCGTGCTGCGACTGGGAGCGACGTCACAGGGCGAACTCGACGAGGTTGCCCGGGATATCGATGCTGCGCTGAGCGCGCCCTTTACAATCGGCAGCCATGCCCTCGATCTGCATGCGAGTGTCGGCATCGCCTTTGCGCCCGAAGATGGTCGCGATGCGGAAACGCTGCTGCGCCACGCCGATATCGCCCTCTATCGTGCCAAGCGGAGCACGCGACAGGCTCTGCAGGTCGACCGGCTTCGCGCCGCGGGCTGAGATGCGACATCCGGCGTTTTCCGCCTGACGGCGCCTGCGGGATGGGTGTAGAGCCCCTCACGAGAGGGAGATCCATCATGACCGATTCACTGTTCAGCCTGGGGCAGTTGCTGCTTGGCGGCGCCTTCATCATCCATGCCGTGCGGAACCAGCTCGGCAATGTGCCGCGGCTCTGTAGCCTGCTCGCAGAACGGAAAATCGGCAATGGCAAGCTGCTGGTCGAGACCGGTATTGCGCTCCAGGCGGTAGGCGGTGTGCTCACATTTCTAGGTGTCTTCGTCCCTGCCCTGTCGATATGGGGGGCGCTGGCGCTGATTGTCTTCCTCGTCGTCGCAACGCTGCTCTTTCATCCGATCTGGGCCTTCCCCAAGGCCGATCGCGGCCCGCACATCTATGCCAATGTCATGAACGCCGGCATCTGCGGAGCTTTCCTCATGGTCATCGCGCATGCCATCTGAGGCTGGGCACCAGACGCGAAGAGGGCGCCTCGTCGCGCATCTCGGCATGCTGGTGTTTGCCGCCTCGATCGCCGGCAGCTTCACCTTCGGGTCCTGGACAGTGTCGTCTATCGGCGCGGCGCCGCTCAATGCGCTGCGCTTCGCCATTGCAACCACGCTGATGGGGGTCTGGGTGTTCGGCGTGCGCGGGCAGGCCTTCGTATGGCCGCGCGCGCCGTGGCGCTTCGCCATCAATGGCGCGCTGACCGCCGTGTACTTCGTCACGATGTTCGTGGCCCTGACCATGACCAAACCGGTGGCGACCAGCGCCGTCTACACCCTCGTGCCGCTCATGACAGCGGTCACGGCCTATTTCCTCGTCGGGCAGCGCTCCGGCCCCTCGGTTCTCCTCAGCCTCGTCATCGCGGGTGCGGGGGCCATCTGGGTGATTTTCCGTGGCGATATCTACGCGCTCCTGCGCTTCGATGTCGGCCTCGGCGAAATCATCTATTTCATCGGCTGCGTCGCCTATTCCTTCTACACACCACTGCTGCGTCGCTTCAATTTTGGCGAAAGCCCACTGGTGCTGAGCTTCTGGACGCTGCTCGGCACTACGATCTGCATCAGCCTATGGGGTCTGCCGGACATTGTTGCCACCAACTGGCTCGCACTGCCGCCCATGATCTGGGCAGTGATCGCCTACCTCGCGATCTTCCCCACCGCGCTCGCGTTCTTCCTCATCCAGTATGCTTCCGTGCACCTGCCGGCGCCCAAGGTGATTGCCTATGGCTATATCGTGCCGAGCTTCGTCATCGTGCTCGAAGGCACTGTGGGCCACGGCTGGGTGAGCCTGTCGGTCGTGGCCGGTGCCCTGCTCACCGCGCTGGCGCTGTTCGTGCTGGCGCTTCTGCCCGAGAAATAACCGATCAGGGCTGCTTCGGCAGCAGCCCATAGAGGAACAGCGTTTCGAGGAACCGCGCGGCGTCCTCGAAGCGTCCCTCGCCGCCGCGCCCCTTGCCAAGCACGGCGCGGACCTGCACGTCGAAATCGGCATAGTGCTGCGTCGTCGCCCAGATCGAGAAGATCAGATGATAAGGGTCGGTCCGGCGGATCTTTCCGCGTTCCATCCAGCTTTCGAGCACCTTGGCCTTCTCGTCCACAAGCCCCTTGAGGTCAGTCGACAGCACGTCGATGATGCGCGGCGCACCCTGCAGCATCTCGTTGGCGAAGAGCCGGCTCTGGCGTGGAAAATCCCGGCTCATCTCGAGCTTTCGGCGGATATAGGAGCGGATCTCAGGCACAGGATCGCCGTCGGAATCGATGTCGCGCAGGGGCGCCAGCCAGACATCGAGCATCTCGGTCATCAGGCGCTTGTAGATCTCTTCCTTGCGCGGAAAATAGTAGAGCAGATTGGGCTTGGACATGCCCGCCGCCTCGGCGATCTGGTCGATCGTCGCGCCGCGGAATCCCTCCCGGCTGAACACATCGAGCGCCGCTTCGAGGATCACATCCTGCTTCTCGCGCTGGATTCGGGTGCGCGGACGGCCGGCCTTTGCAGGCTTTTTCGCCCCTGTTTCCGCCGCCGGTTTTGCCTCGTCCTTGTCCAGCATTTTCACCTTGATCGGCGGCATGGGAGTGATAAGAATTTTTCCAACTGGTCAAATTTCTGGATAACACGTCCAAAGGTCAAGCGCAAAGAAACTTGACCTTGATACTCAACAAAATGCCGAGGAGCGTCTGAGGTGTCCGACCGTCGCAATGTCACGCCAAACGATTTGAGCGCGTTCTGGATGCCGTTCACGGCAAACCGACAGTTCAAGAAGGCGCCGCGGATGTTCGTTGGCGCCAAGGACATGCACTACACCACCTCAGACGGCCGCAAGGTGCTCGACGGCACCGCCGGGCTATGGTGCGTGAATGCCGGCCACTGCCGCCCGAAGATCGTCGCGGCAATCGCCGAGCAGGCCGCCGAAATGGACTACGCGCCCGCCTTCCAGATGGGGCACCCCAAGGCGTTCGAACTGGCCAATGCGCTGGTCAACATCGCCCCTGAAGGCCTCAACCACGTGCTCTACACCAATTCCGGGTCGGAATCGGTGGAGACGGCACTGAAGGTGGCGCTTGCCTACCACAAGGTGAAGGGCGAGGGCGGCCGCTTCCGCCTGATCGGACGCGAGCGCGGCTACCATGGCGTCAATTTTGGCGGCATCTCGGTGGGCGGCATCGTCACAAACCGCAAGATGTTCGGCACGCTGCTGACGGGCGTCGACCACATGCCGCATACCCATACGCCGGGGGCGAACCAGTTCACCCGCGGCGAACGCGAGACGGGCGCTGACCTTGCGACCGAACTCGAGCGCATCGTCACCCTGCATGACCCATCGACCATCGCTGCAGTGATCGTCGAGCCCGTCGCCGGGTCGACCGGCGTACTGATCCCGCCCAAGGGGTATCTCAAGAAGCTGCGCGAGATCACCAAGAAGCATGGCATCCTCTTGATCTTCGACGAAGTGATTACCGGGTTCGGCCGCCTTGGTACGCCGTTCGCGGCGGATTATTTCGACGTTATCCCCGACATGATCGTCTGCGCCAAGGGCCTCACCAACGGCACCATTCCGATGGGCGCGGTGATGGTCACCTCCGAGATCCATGATGCGTTCATGCAGGGTCCGGAGCACATGATCGAGTTCTTCCACGGCTACACCTATTCGGGGAACCCCGTGGCCTCGGCAGCCGGTCTTGCGACACTCGATACCTACAGGGACGACGGGCTGCTGACCCGGGGCGCCGAAATTGCCCAGTACTGGGAAGATGCCCTGCATTCGCTGAAGGGCCTGCCGCATGTCATCGACATCCGCAATCTCGGCCTGATCGGCGCTGTGGAGCTCGAGCCCATCGCCGGATCGCCCACGAAGCGCGCCTTTGCCGCATTTGTGAAGGCGTATGAAGAGGGCATCCTCATCCGCACCACCGGCGACATCATCGCCATGAGCCCGCCGCTGATCATCTCGAAGGCGCAGATCGACGAACTGATCGGCAAGCTTGGCGGCATCCTGAAGACGCTTGAGTAGAATGGAACAAATGTTCTATATCGCGGGCGATAGAATGAACGTTCCACTCTGCGGAGGAGGTCATTGATGACCACGATTCAGAATGCCATCGGCGGCAAGCTGGTGACGAGCACCAGCACCCGCACCCAGCCGGTGTTCAACCCGGCGACTGGCGAGGCCATCGCCACGCTGCCGCTTTCGACGGTGGACGAGATCAATTCCGCGGTCGCGGCGGCGAAACAGGCCCTGCCCGCATGGGCTGCGACGACGCCGATGAAGCGCGCCCGTGTGATGTTCAAGTTCAAGGAGCTGCTCGAAAAGCACGCCGACGAACTGGCGCGGCTGATCAGCCTCGAGCATGGCAAGGTGCATGACGATGCGCTGGGCGAGCTCGCGCGCGGCATCGACTGCGTCGATTTCGCCTGCGGTATTCCGCAGCTGCTGAAGGGCGAGTTCAGCCGCAATGTCGGCCCCTCGATCGACAGCTATTCCGACCGGCAGCCGCTGGGCGTGGTGGCCGGCATCACCCCGTTCAACTTCCCCGCCATGGTGCCGATGTGGATGTATCCGCTGGCGATTGCCTGCGGTAACACCTTTATCCTCAAGCCCTCGGAGCGTGATCCGTCCGCTCCGATGTTCGCCTGGCAGCTGCTGCGCGACGCGGGCCTGCCCGATGGCGTGCTGAACGTGGTGCATGGCGACAAGGAAGCGGTCGATACCATTCTCGACCACCCGGATATCAAGGCCGTCTCGTTCGTCGGCTCGACGCCGATCGCCGAATATGTCTATCGCCGCGGCACGCAGGCTGGAAAGCGCGTGCAGGCCCTCGGCGGCGCCAAGAACCACATGGTGATCCTGCCCGACGCCGATCTCGACCAGGCCGCCGATGCGCTGATGGGCGCAGGCTATGGCTCGGCCGGGGAACGCTGCATGGCGATTTCCGTCGCCGTGCCGGTGGGCGACAAGACTGCCGACGCACTGATCGCCAAGCTCAAGCCGCGCGTCGAAGCGCTGAAGATCGGCCCCGCGACCGACAAGGACGCGCAGATGGGCCCGATCGTCTCGAAAGCACAGCGCGACAAGATCGTCGGCTATATCGACTCGGGCGTCCAGCAGGGCGCCGAACTCGTGGTCGATGGCCGCGGCTTCAGCCTGCAGGGCTATGAGGGCGGGTTCTTTGTTGGCGGCACGCTGTTCGACAAGGTAACGCCGGACATGAAGATCTACCGCGAGGAGATCTTCGGGCCGGTGCTGTCGGTGGTTCGCGCCAAGAGCTACAACGAGGCCGTCGACCTGATCCAGGCGCACGAATATGGCAATGGCACCGCGATTTTTACCCGCGATGGTGATGCGGCGCGCGATTTCGCCGACAAGATCGAAGTGGGCATGGTGGGCATCAATGTGCCGATCCCGGTGCCGGTAGCGTACCACTCCTTCGGCGGCTGGAAGCGCTCGCTGTTCGGCGATCACTCGATCTACGGGCCCGAGGGCGTGCATTTCTACACCCGCCTCAAGACGGTGACGGCCCGCTGGCCCGCCGGCATCAAAGCCGGCGCCGAATTCAGCTTCCCGAGCCAGAAATGACGGCAGCTGGGGGGAAACAGCTTGAAGAGGTTGCGCAGAACGGCGCCGCCCCTTCGGCCTTCCCCCCCGCCACCCCGAACACAGCAGACGATGGCTGCACCACCTCTCCCCTGAGGGGAGAGGTCGACGCGCAGCGTCGGGTGAGGGGTTCAGCCTCTCAGCAATTCGCTCGGTCAACAGCAACTGTCCGTGCCCGCTGCCTTCGAAAATCCGAGACCGAAGCAGAGCGCAAACTCTGGTCGCTGCCGCGCGGCCGGCGGCTTGCCGACCACAAATTCGTCCGTCAGTTTCCAATCGGTCCGTATTTCGCATACCTTGCATGCCGCGAGGCGGCCCTCGTTATCGAGGTGGATGGCAGTCAGCATCTCGACAGCGCCCATGATGCGGCTCGCGACGCCTTCCTTGCACACGAAGGCTATTCTATCCTGCGTTTCTGGAAGGCCGATGTGCTGACCAATATCGACGGGGTAGCGGCCAGCATCCTTGCTGCCCTTGATCTGCACCCCTCACCCGGCGAGCGTTTCACGTCCGCCACCCTCGCCCCTGAGGGGCGAGTGAAAAAGGGCGCAAGCGCCGCGACCACAAAGATGCGCTCGCGCCACCTGACTGCCGAACTACCGCGACTAGAGAGAGACTGAGATGCCCGCACCCGGTGAAAACCTTCGCATCAACCCCGATCGGCTGTGGAGCACCATCCATGAGCTCGCCGAAATCGGGCCCGGCATTGCGGGCGGTTCGAACCGCCAGACGCTGACCGATGCGGACGCGGAAGGTCGGCGCCTGTTCCAGCAGTGGTGCGAAGCTGCCGGCATGACGATGGGCGTCGACAAGATGGGCACCATGTTCATGACGCGCCCGGGCACCGACCCCGACGCCCTGCCCGTCTATGTTGGCTCGCATCTCGACACGCAGCCGACCGGCGGCCGCTATGATGGCGTGCTCGGCGTGCTCGCGGGGCTCGAAGTCATCCGCTCGCTCAACGACCTCGGGATCAAGACCAAGCATCCGATCGTCGTCACCAACTGGACCAACGAGGAAGGCGCGCGCTTTGCCCCGGCCATGATGGCTTCGGGCGTGTTCGCCGGGCAGTTTGGCCTCGATTATGCCTATGGCCGCAAGGACATGGACGGCAAGACCTTCGGCGATGAGCTCAGGCGCATCGGCTGGGTGGGCGACGAAGAGGTCGGCAATCGCAAGATGCACGCCTATCTCGAATATCACATCGAGCAGGGCCCGATCCTCGAAGCCGAGCAAAAGCAGATCGGCGTCGTCACCCATTGCCAGGGCCTTTGGTGGCTCGAATTCACCCTCACCGGCAAGGAGGCCCATACCGGCTCCACCCCGATGACCATGCGGGTGAATGCCGGGCTTGCCATGGCCCGCATCATCGAGATGGTGCAGACAGTCGCGATGGATGCGCAGCCGGGCGCCGTGGGTGGCGTCGGGCAGGTGAAGTTCTCGCCCAATTCCCGCAATGTGCTTCCTGGAACCGTGGTGTTCACCGTCGATATCCGCTCGCCGGATCAGGCGAAGCTCGATGGCATGCGCGCCCGCATCGAGAAGGAGGCGGCAGAAATCGCCGCGGCGCTCGGTGTCGGCTGCGCGGTCGAGGCCGTGGGGCATTTCGATCCGGTGACCTTCGATCCCACCCTCGTCTCGCGTGTCCGCGCCGCCGCCGAGCGGCTCGGCTATAGCCACATGAACATCATCTCGGGCGCCGGGCATGATGCGTGCTGGGCAGCGAAAGTCGCGCCTTCGACCATGATCATGTGCCCCTGCGTCGGTGGGCTGAGCCACAACGAGGCCGAGAATATCTCCAAGGAATGGGCCGGTGCTGGCTGCGACGTGCTGCTGCATGCGGTGCTCGAAACAGCGGAGATTTCGGGGTGAAACAGTTCGTGTCGGCCATTCTCGCGGGAATGCTCTTCGTGTCGACCACGCAGGCCGCGGCGCCCGAGACTGCACGCGTAGAGTGCTATTTCTCCGACAGCAGCATCGATTTCGCCTTCGATTACACCGCCTCTGACGAGGTGATCACCCTCGACCGGGGTGGCATGATAGTCAAATATTCGGTCAGCGCCCGGGTGCCCTATGGAGATTCCATCATCGTCTTCGGAGCGCTGCCGCCGCCAACTGGCTCTGCTGTGGCCTTCGTGATCGGGGCGGAGACCCGCGCGCATTTCTTCAGGGATGGGCGCCTCGTCGACGAGAAGCGCTGCGCTCTTGTCGGATAGCAGCGATGGTGCGGCACCTTGGAGATGAAGGTCACAGAATACAAATGAGAGCGAGCACCAGGACATGACAATCATCAAGGGCGGAACCGTCGTCACCGCCGACCTTTCCTATGATGCCGATGTGCGCGTCGAGAACGGCGTGATAACCGAGATCGGGCAGAGCCTCTCGGGCGGCGACGTGCTCGACGCCACCGGCTGCTACGTCATGCCCGGCGGCATCGACCCGCATACCCACCTCGAGATGCCGTTCATGGGCACCTATTCGGCGGATGACTTCGAGAGCGGCACCCGCGCCGCACTCTCGGGCGGCACGACCATGGTGGTGGACTTCTGCCTGCCGTCGCCCGGCCAATCGCTGATCGACGCCTTGAAGATGTGGGACAACAAGACCTCCCGCGCCTCGGCGGACTATTCGTTCCACATGGCGATCACCTGGTGGGGCGAAGAGGTATTCAACGAGATGCCGGCCGTGGTCGACCGTGGCATCACCTCGTTCAAGCATTTCATGGCCTACAAGGGCGCGTTGATGGTGAACGACGACGAGATGTTCGCGTCGTTCCAGCGCTGCGCAGAACTCGGCGCCCTGCCCCTCGTCCATGCCGAAAACGGCGATGTCGTCGCCGCCATGACGGCGAAGCTGCTCGCCGAGGGTAATAGCGGCCCGGAGGGCCATGCCTATTCGCGCCCTCCGGAAGTGGAAGGCGAAGCCACCAACCGCGCCATCATGATCGCCGACATGGCGGGCGTGCCGCTCTACGTCGTGCATGTCAGTTGCGAGCAGGCCCACGAGGCCATCCGCCGCGCGCGGGCGAAAGGCATGCGCGTCTGGGGCGAGCCCCTGGTGCAGCACCTCACCCTCGATGAGAGCGAGTATTTCAACCGCGACTGGGATTATGCGGCCCGCCGGGTGATGAGCCCGCCCTTCCGCAACAAGCAGCATCAGGATTCGCTCTGGGCCGGGCTGCAGTCAGGCTCGCTCTCCTGCGTCGCCACCGACCATTGTGCCTTCACCACGGCGCAGAAGCGCAATGGCGTCGGCAACTTCGCCAAGATCCCGAATGGTACCGGTGGGCTCGAGGACCGGTTGCCGGTGCTCTGGACCCGGGGCGTCAACACTGGCCGGCTGACGCCGAACGAGTTCGTGGCGGTCACTTCGACCAATATCGCCAAGATCCTCAACATGTACCCCAAAAAGGGTGCGGTTCTGGTGGGCGCCGATGCCGACCTCGTGGTGTGGGATCCGAAGCGCAAGAAGACCATTTCTGCCAAGACCCAGCAGTCGGTGATCGACTACAACGTGTTCGAGGGTTTCGAAGTCACCGGCCTGCCGCGCTTCACGCTGACGCGCGGCCATGTCGCAGTCACCGAGGACAAGATCGACACCAGGCAGGGCCACGGCAAATATGTTGCCCGCGAGCCGAAGAACCCGGTCAACCGCGCGCTCAGCCAATGGAAGGAACTGGTCGCGCCGCGGAAAGTCGAGCGCACCGGCATTCCCGAGACCGGAGTGTGATGTGACTTACTGCAGGATGTCCCGACCGGGCGACGGAATTTCCGTCGCCCCCAACGCAACCGGAGTGATGATTTGACGTCGGTGGTTTCAGCCAAGAGCCTGGGCCTGACTTTCCCCACGGCGGATGGCGACGTGGTCGCGCTGTCGAACGTCAATCTCGAGATCGAGAAGGGCGAGTTCGTCTCGTTCATCGGGCCGTCGGGCTGCGGCAAGACGACGTTCCTGCGCGTCATCGCCGATCTCGAGCAGCCGACTTCGGGCACGATTACCGTCAACGGCACATCGCCGTCCGAGGCGCGGGTGAACCGCTCCTATGGCTATGTGTTCCAGGCGCCGGCGCTGTTTCCGTGGCGAAACATCGAAAAGAACGTCGCGCTGCCGCTCGAGATCATGCGCTTTTCCGAAACCGAGCGCCGCGAGCGCATCAGGAAATCGCTGGAACTCGTCAACCTCTCGGGCTTCGAGAAGAAGTTCCCCTGGCAGCTCTCGGGTGGCATGCAGCAGCGCGCCTCGATCGCGCGCGCGCTCGCGTTCGATGCCGACCTGTTGCTGATGGACGAGCCCTTCGGTGCGCTCGACGAGATCGTGCGTGATCACCTGAATTCGGAGCTCCTCAAGCTCTGGGCGCGGACGCAGAAGACCATCGCCTTCGTCACCCACTCGATCCCCGAGGCGGTGTACCTCTCGACCAAGATCGTGGTGATGTCGCCGCGACCGGGCCGCGTCACCGACGTCATCATTTCGCCGCTGCCCAAGGAGCGCCCGCTCGAAATTCGCGAGACGCCGGAGTTCCTCGAGATCGCGCATCGCGTCCGCGAGGGCCTGCGCGCGGGGCACAGCTACGATGAGTGAAATCCGGCTCGCAACGGCTGCCGACGCGCCGGCCTGTGCGGCAATCCTGCAATCGTGGCTCGATGCCACGCCCTGGATGCCGAAACTGCACAACTATGCCGAAACCGAGGGCTTCTGCCGTGACGTGCTGATCGGGGCGCAGCGGGCCTTTGTCGTTGGCGACCCACCCGCCGCCTTCCTCGCGATGCTGCCAGATACGGGCACCGTCTCAGCGCTCTACGCCGCACAAGGGGCCCGTTCTCAGGGTTTCGGTAAAGGGCTGCTCGATCGCGCCAAGGCCGAGAGCGACATGCTCGAACTCTGGACCTTTGCGGCAAACGGCGACGCGCAACGCTTCTATGAGCGCGAAGGCTTTATCGAAATACGCCGGACCGAGGGCGAGAACGACGAGCGACTTCCGGATATCCTCTACCGCTGGTCGCGGGAGGCTCGTCAATGAGATCAGGCTTCGGAAACAGCGTCGTTCCCGTTCTGACCATGGTCGCTGCCCTGATTGTCATCTGGTATGGGGCGGCAATCTGGCTCAACTCGCCGGTGATCCTCGACAGGCTGTCGCGCGAAGGGATCACACCGGATTTCTTCGGCCTGGTCTTGCGGACGTGGAGCTATAATCGGCCGATCATGCCGGCCCCTCACCAGGTTGCCATCGACCTGTACAATTCCACCCTGACCCTTGCGCCCTCCAACAAGCGCAGCCTCATCTATCACGCATGGATCACGCTCTCGGCGACGCTGCTCGGCTTCGTGATGGGCACGGTGCTTGGCGTAGCACTCGCCATCTTCATCGTGCACAACCGGGCGGCGGATCGCTCGCTGATGCCGTGGATCATCGCCAGCCAGACCGTGCCTATCCTCGCCGTGGCGCCGGTTATAGTGGTGCTGTTCTTCAACCTGCTCACCGGCCAGAACCTCATCGCGCAGGCGCTGCGGCTCAATGCCGAAGGCGCCCAACTGGTGAGCAAGGGCGTGATCTCGATGTACCTGAGTTTCTTCCCGGTGGTGGTGGGCATGGTGAAGGGGCTGCGCAGCCCCGAGCTCATCCAGATCGACCTGATGCGCACCTACAGCGCCTCGTCGTTCCAAACGCTCAGGCTGCTGCGGCTGCCTGCGGCAGTACCCTTCCTGTTTGCGTCGATGAAGGTGGGCGTCGCGGCAAGCCTCGTCGGTGCCATCGTTGCAGAACTTCCAACCGGCGCGCAGTCCGGCATCGGCGCCAAGCTGCTCATCGGATCGTATAACGGGCAAACCATCCAGATCTGGTCGGCCCTGATACTGGCTTCCATTCTCGCCGGTATACTGGTTGCAATAGTCGGCCTCGTCGAGCGCGCGTCGGTACGGGTGATGGGGGCACGTCCATGAGCCGGCTCGACCCTCTGCTTGCCTTCCTCGCGGCCGTCGCGGCGATTGGCTCACTGCTCTTGCCGATCGGCTTCAACGCGCAACTGCCCGTCGTCAGTTGGACCAATGTCGCGCATCTCGCCTACTGCGCGGTGGTGGTGGGTGCGGTGGGCGTCTGCCGGATGCGGATCCCCGCCTGGCTGAGTGGTATCGCCGCGCTCGGTGGCGCGGTGCTGGTGCTGTCCTGGCTCGACCAGTTCGATGCGGCAGGCGACGGCTTCTGGCTGCTGCTCACCAGTATGTGGTTCATGGCATGGGCCTTCGCCCAGCGCCTGTCGACGGATCCAGGTGCGGCCCGAAAGGGCGTGATAGGCATGCTGGTGCCATTGGCGTTCGGCGCAACAATTCTGGTGGCCTGGGAAGCTGGCGTGCGCGGCGGCAATGTGCCACTGGTGATCATGCCTGCCCCTTCCGTCATCTGGGCCCGCATCGTCGCCAACACCGCGATGCTCTGGGCCGATTTCCAGCAGACATTCCTGAAGGCGGTGCTGGCTGGCTATATCCTCGGCAACCTTGCAGGGCTGCTCATCGCCATCGCGGTCGACCGCTCGCCGTTCCTCAAGCGTGGCCTCCTGCCCATCGGGAACTTTGTTTCGGCGCTGCCTCTGGTTGGTATCGCGCCCATAATGGTGATGTGGTTCGGCTTCGACTGGCCGTCGAAAGCCGCCGTCGTCGTGCTGATGACCTTCTTCCCCATGCTGGTGAATGCCGTGGCCGGACTGAACACGTCCGGGGCCATGGAACGAGACCTGATGCGGAGCTATGCATCGGGTTACTGGTCAACTCTGTTCAAGCTTCGGTTGCCGGCAGCGGCGCCCTTCATCTTCAATGCCCTCAAGATCAACTCGACTCTGGCCCTGATTGGCGCAATCGTGGCGGAGTTTTTCGGGACACCCATTGTGGGAATGGGCTTCCGGATATCCACGGCCGTCGGTCGCATGGATATCGACCTTGTCTGGGCAGAAATCGCCGTATCGGCCGTCGCGGGATCGGTCTTTTACGGCGTCGTCGCGCTCACCGAGCGCGCCGTCACATTCTGGCATCCGTCTATCCGCGCCGGAAAGACGTAAACGCGACCACAGGAGAGGAATGAAAATGAAAAAGACTCTGGGTACTGCAGTGGCCTTCGTGGCCCTGGCAATGTCGGCGTTCGCCGGCTCGGCTTCTGCGGCCGACACACTCACGCTCAAGCTGAAGTGGGTGCCGCAGGCGCAGTTCGCCGGCTATTACGTGGCCGCCGCGAAGGGCTACTATGCAGAAGAGAACCTTGAGGTCACCATCGACGGCGGCTCGACCGACGTCAGCCCGGTGCAGGGGCTGGTCGGCGGTACTGCCGACGTGGTGATCAACTGGGCAGCCGATGCTCTCGCCAGCCGCGAGAAGGGCGTCAACCTCATCAACATTGCCCAGCCGTTCAAGAACTCCGCGCTGCTGCTCGCCTGCCGCAAGGACATGGGCGTCGCGACAAGCGCCGACTTCAAGGGCAAGACCCTCGGCGTCTGGTTTGGCGGCAACGAGTATCCGTTCTACGCCTACATGACCAAGCTCGGCTATGCCACGCAGGGCGGCGCAGATGGCGTCGAAGTGCTCAAGCAGGGCTTTAATGTCGATCCGATTCTGCAGAAGCAGGCGGCTTGCGTCTCGGCCATGACCTACAATGAATATGGCCAGATCCTCGACGGCGGCCTGAAGGCCGAAGACTTGGTGGTCTTCAACTACCGCGACGAGGGCGTAGGCATGCTTGAGGACGGCCTTTATGTCCTCGAAGACAAGCTTGCCGATGCCGCCTTCAAGGACAAGCTCGTTCGCTTCGTCCGCGCCTCGATGAAGGGCTGGAAAGCCGCCGTCGAGAACCCGGCCGAAGCCGCGCAGATCGTCGTTGATTCCGATCCGTCGGGCGCCGCGACCATCGAGCACCAGACCTACATGATGGGCGAAGTGGCCAAGCTCATCGACCCCGAGTTCAAGGGCAAGCTCAACGTCGACGACTTCAACCAGACGGTGAAGACCCTGCTCTCGGCATCGGGCAGCGAGACCCCGACCATCTCCAAGGAGCCGGTAGGCGCCTATACCACTGAGATCACCGACAAGCTCTAAGGGCTGGCGATTTGACAGGTGCGAAGGCGGGGAGCGATCCCCGCCTTCGGCATTTCAGGGCAGCTTGCGCCGGTCAGCTGGCTGCCTGCAACGCGATATCATCGTCGGTGAGGAGCGCAGCGGCCATCGGCTCGTCCGTCATGCGATCAAAGGCGCCATCGAGCAGGCGTCGCACCGCCTCGCGGCTCATCGGGCGCGAAATCAGGTAACCCTGCGCTTCGGCATAGCCGACGGCATGGACGTTGCGCAATTGCTCGGCGCTTTCAATGCCTTCAGCCGTGGTCTCCATACCGAGCCGGTGACCGATATCGGCGACCGCTGACACGATTGTCCGCGCCTCTGGCGAATCGTCGAGGGCGCGCACGAAACTGCCGTCGATCTTGATCTTGTCGAATGGGAAAGCGAGCAGATAGCCCAGGGCCGAAAAGCCGGTGCCGAAATCATCGAGCGCAAATCGTACGCCCAGGTCGCGCAATTGCCGCATGGTTTCGAGGTTCTGCGCGCTCTGTTCCATGAACAGGGATTCGGTGAGTTCCAGTTCCAGCCGATTGCTCGCTACCCCCGATGCTGCGAGCGCGTTGCAAACGGTCGCGACAAGATTGCCGCGCCGCAATTGCAGCGCTGAGACATTGACTGCAACCTTGATGTAGTCGGGCCAGCCCGCCGCCTCGTTCAGCGCCTCGCGCAGCACCCACTCGCCAATGGGCACGATCAGGCCGCTCTCCTCCGCCACCGGGATGAAGGTCGATGGCGGGATGTTGCCGAGCTCCGGATGCTCCCAGCGCAGCAGCGCCTCGAAGCCGGCAAAGCGGCGCGCCTCGAGATTGACGATGGGCTGGAAGAAGAGATGCAGCTCGCCATTCTCGAGCGCTTGGCGCAGTGCCGACTCGATGTTGCGGCGTCCACTGGCGGCGGCATCGAGCGCGGTCTCGAACATGCGAATGGCGCCCTTGCGCTCGCGCTTGGCGGCATAAAGCGCGAGATCGGCGCTATGCAGCAGCTGGTCGAGATCGGTGCCATGGTCCGGTGCTACCGCGACACCGATGCCCGCGCCGACGCTCGCCACTTCCCCCAGGCACTCGAAGGGCCGCTCGAGACTGGAGCGTATCCGCTCTGCGAGCTCCATCGCAGACGCAACGGTTCCGCTGCCAAGGAGAATGGCAAACTCGTCGCCGCCCATGCGGGCAGCGATATCATTGGGCCCGAGCTGCGCAGTTATGCGCCGACCGAACTGCCGCAGCAGATCGTCGCCAACCGCGTGGCCGAGCGTGTCGTTTATCGGCTTGAAGCCATCGAGATCGAGGCAGAGCACGGCGAAGCTGCCGCCATTGGCCGCGAGCCGCGCGAAGGCCTGCCCGAGCCGCTGGTAGAACTGCGTGCGGTTCGGCAATGCCGTCAGCGGATCGTGATAGGCGAGATGGGTAAGTTCGGCCTGAAGATTATAAACCTCGGTAATGTCGCGATGCGTCGACACCCAGCCGCCATCATCGAGCGGCTGGTGCGTCATCTGGATGACTTCACCGGTATTGAGGCGATGCGTGCCTCCGAGGCGCCGCGCCTCGCCCACGGCAGACATGCGGTCGGCGACGTAGCCACCGGCATCGGCGCCGACATGGGTGTTGGCAGTCACACGCAGTTCAAGCACACGCCGGAAGGTGGTGCCGCGGCGAATGTCCTCTGTCCGCAGCCTGTAGAGATCGAGGAATTGCTGGTTCCAGACCACCAGCCGGGCCTTCTTGTCATAGACGGAAACGCCGATGGCGAGATTGTCGACAATGGCGCGGCTGCGAAGCTCGAGCGCTTCGAGCTCGGCCTCCTTGCGGTACAGTCGCTTTTTGAGCTTGTCGAGTTCGGTAGCGGGCACCTTGGCCATACCGTCGTCGTCCGGCAATACTGGCCCCGCGTTCACTTGTTCCCAACCGCGCTATTGTGCGGCCCTCGGCCCGGTGCGCCGCCCGCTTCGGCGCCGTCGGGCAAATTGTCCTGCACGTCCTTCAATTCCGTTGCAGACTAGGGGAACAGGGTAAACACTATCTTAGTGCTCGTCCTTGCGCGTATCGGTGAGGTCCCGCAACAAACCGCGATATATCCCGGGGTCGGAATTGGGGATCAGCCAGGCGTCGAGGCGCCTTTTGTAGAAGCCAATGGGCCCTGGTGAACCAATGACTGCGTAGCCGTAGCCCAGTTCCCGCATGCCGTGGAGTGTCGCGAACAGCAGCGCCTCGCCGATGCCTCGGCCACGTGCGGTCGCACTGACGCCAGTGGGACCGAAGAAGCCACGCGCTGTTGCGTCGGCGCAGGCGAATCCGATGATGGCGTTGTTTTCTGTTGCAATCCAGCAGGTTACTGGATGCGCGCTCATCGCAACCTGCGCCTCGGCTGCCCAGCCCTTCGAGAAGTTCTCCTCGATCCAGTCGAGCACGATGCGGTGCTCGGGCGGCATGGATCGGCGAATCATGACACCCAGAGGCGGCTGCGGCGCCGGCGGGAGATCATAGAGACGGACGAGAAGATCGCCTTCGGAGGCCATGGTGGTTCCTTTCTCGCTCAGTCGACACGGCCGCGCGAAGCGACGACCACACGCTCCAGAACCTTGTCGCCCGAGACCAGAACGATCTCGTCGAACAGATTGGAGACAACGCAGGCATGATTGGGAAGAATACGGATACGGTCGCCGACGTGCGGCCAATCGGAGGCCTCTGGCATCTCGATAACGCCATGTTCCTCGGACAGCGCCTTCACAAGATAGTCTGTTCCGACGACG
Source organism: Hyphomicrobiales bacterium (assembly GCA_027487555.1). Lineage (GTDB taxonomy): Bacteria > Pseudomonadota > Alphaproteobacteria > Rhizobiales > Devosiaceae > Devosia_A. The sequence continues at coordinate 252,889 of JAIYDI010000019.1, read as the reverse complement.
AGGCCATGCCCGCTCATGCCCATGAGATCGGACGACAATGTCTTCGAGCCGGCATCGATGACAATCCGGGTCGAGGTGGGTCGGCTGACAACCGTGGCAAGGACGGTCAGCGCGCAATCGTCGAAGCTCGCGACCTTCTCCTGCACCTGGAAGCGGTCAAAATAAATGTACGTGCCGGGCCGGCGCTCGGTCACCGGCGCCTCGTTGGCGTCCCACATGTCGGGGCTGTTTCCGGACGACACCCGCTGCACGGCGATCCCCGCATCCCCAAGCAGGTCCACCGCATCGCGGAGCCAGGCACAGGACTTCGAGAAATTGTGCAGCGGCGGATAGGTCATCAGGCCGCCGAAGCGCAGGCCGGGCGCGCCGATGATCTGGCGAGCGAGTGCAAGCACCTGTGCGGGGCCTTGCACGCCACAGCGGCCGGCGCCGGTATCGCATTCGATCAGCACTGTTAGCGGCGCATCGGGCGTGAAGGTCGCCGCATAGCCCGCGACTGTGTCGGGGCTATCGGCAGTCACCGAAAGCGACACGCGGGTATTCAGCGCCTTGAGTCGAGCAAGCTTCAGCGGACCGACGATATTGTAGGGCAGGAAAATGTCCTTGAGCCCGGAATCCGCCATGATCTCGGCCTCGCCGAGCTTCTGCACGGTGATGCCGGTTGCGCCCAGTTCCTCCGCCCGCCTCGCAAAGCGCGGCAGCTTGTGGGTCTTGGTGTGCGGCCTTAGGGCATACCCTTCCTTGTCGGCATGCGCCTGCGCGCGCTTGAGGTTGACCTCGACACGGTCGAGATCGACCAGCACGCAGGGGGTGTCGAGCGAAGCAAAGAGTTCAGTCATCGGGTGGTACCGGGGCTGGAATCGTGGCGGGCCGGGAGCGTTCCCAGGATCGGTACGAAGCTTTACGCTCCCCTGATCCCGGGCAAAAGCCCTATCTGCACACCGTGACGCTGGCGTGGCGCTAATGCATCGCAAGGACCGTATCAGCGGCGCCCGGAAGCCTTGCCCGCATGTGATCTTGCAGCCGTCGTCGCAGTGTTCGGGTCGACACGTTGAGCTCCAGGGCAACCTCGTGCAACTGCAAGTGGTCGCTCGCGAGGGCATCAACTGCGAGCCGAACCTGCTCGGCGGTGAGCGAACGAGGCCGCCCAAGTTGCTTGCCGCGCGCTCGGGCGGCGGAAAGGCCGGCCCGCGTCCGCTCCGAAATCACCGAACGCTCAAACTCGGCCAGGGCCGCCATCATGTGGAACATCAGACGCCCGCCGGACGACGCGGTGTTGATTGCTTCGGTCACCGACTGAAAGTGAACCCCCCTGCGGCCGAGCTGATCCATGAAGGCCACCAGCCCCGACAGGGAGCGTCCCAGCCGATCCAGACGCCACACGACCAAAGTATCTCCGGACACAAGATTAGTAATTGCATCCTGCAATCCAGGTCTGTCAAACTTGGCTCCAGAGTAACCCTGATCTGCATATACTCTATCACATCCAACTTTTTCCAGTGCAGACAATTGCAAATCCATCTTTTGTTCATCAGTTGAAACGCGTGCATATCCAATTATCATTTTTACTACCGACTCTAATATTTTCGATGCTGGGGCCCTCCTAGGGCTTGACAAAATTGGTCCTTAACGTCCGCTCGTCCGATCTCTATTCAAAACCTTCGATTCATGGACTTTTTCGGGCTATTTCGCTTATATCGGCCGTTCCCTATCCCCGAACCTAGGCATGACATAAAACGACCCCTTATGTCACGTAATTATACTTTAGGAATCAACAGCTTGCCTCGCGAATTGGAACCGGGTGGTGGTGGCCTCTTCCGCCCGGGTCCCGCGAGGTGAAAGGTTGACCGGCTGGAGGGGACCCCACGCTTTTCCAGCCGGTCAACCACTCCTGAAACGGCTGCCTTTCGGATACAGGGGAGCACATAGATGACTGAACCTCTGCTGGTGCGCTTCGGACGCGCAGGCGACGCTCAGCCCAACAGCAAGGCTGGAAGTACGCCCTTGCGATCGACGTTTGGACGCCGGGTGCGGCCGCTTCCGAACGCGTTGTCGTTTCGACTGGCGCGCCTCGAAGCCGTCATGTCCGAACTCCACATGATCATCGGCGATCCGCTGTTCGAGCACGTCTCGATCGCAAAGCTGGAGCGCAGTGACCCGCCGGCAATCACGCTGCCGGCAGCGTCAGGCGGCCTGCTTCGGGTCGAAGTAGATGATCAGACCGGCCTGTTTGTGCTGCTTCACGACGACGCGAGCGATGGCACCGGCAGTGTGCTGGTCACTGCCAGCGAAGAATGCCTCATCGACCACGTCCTGAGCCACCTCGTCAGCAAGGACGGCGTCGGGAGCCGCCGGGAAATGGACGCTGGCATAGACCTTCTGGTTGGCCAGACCCTGGATGTTGCAGTGCACCTCATCGTGCTGCGTACGATTCGGCATTTTCGCGGGAGCCGGCATCGTGCCGCGGCAGCGCTCGACATCACACCCGCCGAGTTGCGGGCGCGACTGCGGACCGCCCTGCAGTGGAGTGCGTCGCAATCAAACCCGCAGGTGCAAGAGTGAACCTGTTGGCATCTCACCTCTCGGGGGCGACTGCGTCGGAGAGTGTTCCTGCCGGCACCCGTATCGGCTTCGCGCAGGAGGCGATAATTGACCTCTGGCAGCCCGGAAGCAAATCGCTCTACGGCGAGTGCCTGCTGCGCATGGAGGTTCCAGAGACTCGCGTCCTGCGGGCTGGAGCCCTTATGGGGCGGCTGACAGGCGACGATGAGTTCGGCCTGCTCGACCGGGCCATGGTGGGGCTAGCCTACGAGACCCTGTCGGTCGAGCCGCGCCTGACACTGGGCTGCAACCTGTCCGTGCAGACTTTGGCCGATGTGGGACTGTGGCAGCGTCTCCTGCGGCGCTTGGCGCGGCGCCCTGCGCTCGCCAATCGCCTCGTGCTCGAGATCACCGAGAGTGGCCCGCTCAACACCATCGACGATGTTGCACGACGGCTCGGCGAAGCGCAGGCGTTGGGTTGCCGACTCGCCATCGATGATTTCGGAGCCGGCTACGCCCGCAGCATCTACCTTTCAGGCATCGCTATTGCATGGGACATCATCAAGATCGACCGCTCAGGACTGGATCTGCTGTTGCATACAGATGGAGAAGCGCAACTGGCGGCGCTGATCGCAGAGGCGCGCGACTTTGCTCCTGTGGTGGTAATGGAGGGTATAGAAACCGCCGAGCAGCTCAGGGCGGCACGAGAGGCCGGATGCACGCATGGCCAGGGCTGGCTATGGAGCGGCGAAACCCGCATGCGCTGGGCGACGCAGACAACCCGCGCAACCTCTCGGCTCATCGCCGCGCTGTTGCGGGATGGCGCGACGATCACGCCCGCCAGAGCCGACGCAGCGAGCGATGGCCACCTCCTGCTGTCGCGCGTACAGGGGGTCGGCGGCAGAGTGCGCGCGCTCGCCGCACTGATGCGACGGGCTGCGGACTGACCTTCAGCGGAGGGGGCTCGACCGCCGCTTTTCGGCGGCGCGGAGCACCATGCCGATCACTTCCGCGGCGGCCTCATAGAGCTCGACGGGGATGGTGGTATCGAGATCGACGCCAGAGAGCGCCTCGGCGAGTTGCCGGTTGGCCTCAACCGTTACACCGTGCTCATTTGCACTGGCGACAATATGGCGGGCTACCTCGCCGCGCCCCTTGGCCGTGACCCTGGGTGCGGTGCGCGTGCCCTTTTCGTATTGCAGCGCGACCGCGAGATCGATCTTTGCCTCGTCCGGATTGTCGCTCATCTTGCGCTATCCAGCAGGCGGCCCGGTGCAATGCTGCCCGGTCGGCCGTGCCGCATGCGGATGGCGCCAGGCTCCAGCCCGCGGGCAGCGAGTGCCGGCCCGAGCTCGGGCAGCATGGCCGCGATCAGCGCTGCGGTCTCTGTCTCGCTCGCCCAGACCGTCACCTGCGTCGCGGCACCCAGAATGCTGATATCGGCGCCAACTTCGCCCAAGGCGGCAACATTGAGCGCGAAGCGCATGCGCCAGCCGCGCGGCTTCCTGGGCTCCTGCGGCTGCGCCTCACGGTCGAAGACGAACTGGATCGTGGTCGCCTCGCGGCCAAGCAGCATGGGTATCTCGACGCGGTACTCCGCGGGGCGCGCCGGGTCAGGCGCGCGGCCATCCGCCGGTAGCGAAGCGGCCTGCAGGAGCTTCAGCCGCGACAGAGCGCCATCGGTTTCTGCCAGCAGGCGATGGGCAAGCCCGCCTGGGGCATCCGCGACAAGCGACACCATTTCGCTCCGTTCGGCGTGCGGGGCATCCCCCCGCACTGGCACGGACGGCTGGCGCCGGCGGTCATTCGCAAGCGGAGCAGCAGCATCGCCCAGCAGCCGGGCAAGCACGTCGCGGAGAGCGGTGAGGCGTGTAGAGAGGTCAGGCGTCCCCAGCGGCGTGAGCGGCCGCAGCACGCCCGCGGTCTCCACCGCCTGCCGGAGCACGACGGCATCGACAGGCACGCGCGCTGGATCGAGGGCCTGCGCTACCACCTGCTGCGCGGCAGCGCGCAGGGGCTGCGGCATGGTCGGGTCGGCCGCCAGTTTAGCCGCATCGGCCAGCATCGGCGCCAGCGGCTGCTGCGTGGCAGCAGCGTGCGGGACGCCGAGCGCCGATGCAACCCCGGGCGGCGCGCTTGGCCTTGGTGCGGTCGCGTAGGGTATCGCGGCTGGTCGTGCTGGCTCAGGCGCCTGCGTCCGGGGCGAGGTGGGTGCATCTGGAGCGACTACGGTCGCCACAGGGGCCGGTGGCGCTGAGGCTGCAGTCGGCGTGGCGGGAACTGGCGCGGAGGTCGCCACCTGTACTGGCGGCGCGGCGGCAGGCTTCGCCACCAGTGGTGGTGATGGTGACGGCGGCGCGGTCTGTCCGGCCTCCGTCGGCACAGTTGGGATCGCGGGAGCAGGAAGAGGCGGAGGCGTTGCACCTTGCGCAGGCGACTGCGCGGCGGGCACTGGGCCTGCCGGCGCGGTGGATGTCGCCGCAGGGACTGGTGCGGCATCGGCCAATGGCAGCGCGATGGACGGCATCGCACCGCCGGGCATCATTGGTCTTGGCAGTGGCGCTGCCGCGGCCGACCCGGAACCGGGCGCGACACTGCGCACCCGGGGGGCAATTGCAACTGGCTCTGTCTCCGGTGCCTTGGTCGCCAGCGACCGCGACGCCGCGGCCGACTGCACCGCCATGTCGGATGGCAGCGGACCGTTGGCGACCACCGCCGCGCCATGCGGCGCATTGGAACCGTCACGGCGCGCCAGTGGCACGATCTGCGTTGCCGTCGATGCGGATAGGTTCGGTTCATCCAATGGCGCAGCAGGCCCGCTTCCTTGGACCTGTCGTACCTGTGCGGCTCGCACCGGCGCGTCGGGAACCGGCCTTGAGGTCATCGCCGACAGCGCCGCCGCCGCGGCAGTTTGTGCCGGTGCTTCGGGCGCCATCTGCGCGATCGTCGCCTGCGGCTTCACCTGCACACTCACGGCTGCCGGATTGCTCGGGGCCGGCGCGATGGTCAGCGCCGTGCCGACCGGCAGCGCAACCGAGAGCCGCACCTGCAGCGTCTCGCCGCTCACCACCAATGTCGTCAGATTGTTGGCGGCAACGGCCTTCACCAGCGCCTCGAGCGGTGCGTCGGCATTGGCCGCCATCTGCACCAGCGCCTGCAGGGCGCGCGCAGCCGGGTCCGTTCCGGCGTCGGAGCGGCCCATCGGCGTCAGCGAAGGCGAGACGGCGAGCGACATGCCCGCCATCCTAACAACCATTCGTTAACGAAGATTAAGGGCGCTTAACCGCCCTGCCCCCCCTCACGGGTCGAAGAAGCCGGAATCCTCTTCCTTCAAGTAAGGCTTGGCCGCCTTGGCATCGATATCGAGCCCGAGGCCGGGGCCCGGCAGCAGGTCGACCATCGAGTTCTTGACGATCGGGCCATCCGGCAGGCCGGTGACGATGTCTTCCCACCACGGGTCCGACGCGCTCGGATACTCGAAGGCGATATAGTTGGCCGGCAGCGTCGCGCACACATTGATCAGCGCACCGAGCCCGAGCAACCCGTTCGCCGTGCCGTGCGGCGCCATCATGATCGAGTGCATATAGGCGTGCTCGGCGACCCATTTGAGCTCGGCGATGCCTCCGATATCGGCCGGGTCCGGTCCCACGACGCGCACGGCCTGCGTCTCGATCAGTTCCTTGAAATTGTGCCTCAGGTAGATCTGTTCGCCGGTATGGATCGGCGTCGAGGTCGATTGCGTCAGCTCCCGATAGGCCTGCGGATTGACCCACGGCACATAGTCGCCGGTGAGCATATCCTCGAGCCACATCAGGTTGTACTTCTCCACCGCCTGCGCAAAGCGGATGGCGTCGTTGAGGAACCAGCCCGGGCCGCAATCGAGCGCAAGCGATACCTTGTCGCCCAGCGCCTCCTTCATGGCGATGACGCAATCGAGCATGTAGTTGAAGGCGTGCTCGGAAATCTGCCCCTGGTCCATGGCGCCGTGATAGGTCGGTGGCTGCGTCACGCCATAGTGGAAATCGGGGTAGCTCGACTTCATCGATGAGTGGAAGCTGATGCCCTGCTTCACCATGAAGAAGCCATGCGGCTGCTCGGCCATCCACTTCACGTCGGCGGCGAAATCCTCGGGGCGGTCGCCCGCCCGCTTGCGCCGAACCGAACCGTTATAGACGCGCACCTTGTCGCGCACCTTGCCGCCAAGCAGCTTGTAGGCGGGCACATTGGCCGCCTTGCCCGCGATATCCCAAAGGGCATGCTCGATGGCGCTGACTGCCGCCCCATAGGGCTTGAACGAGCCGCGCTGCCGGATCTTCAGCATGCAGCGCTCGACATCGGTCGGGTCCTCGCCAAGCAGCGCCTCGCGGAAATGCAGAACCCAAGGCTTCAGATAGGTCTTGGTGAACTCGACTTCACCCAGGCCATGGAGGCCTTCGTCGGTCACGATGCGGACGATTGGGTGCTTGCCGATCACGGCGCAGCGCAGGTCGGTGATCTTCATTGTGGTCTTCCTCTCAACCTGTTCCGATTTGAACAGGCCTATCCCATAAATCGAACTCTAGGCCGGGCGTTTTCGTCCGGTCAACGCGCCGAGTGTCGGAGCCGCCCTGCGGCAGGGTTTCAGACGTCGTTCATCCGTTTGCAGTGGATGTGGCAGAGTTTGGTTTTTGTTAGTTTCTATGCTAAACTTACCAAACAAATGCCGCAACGATTTTTGCGTATTCGCGCATTTCTTGACAGGTCGAGGCGCCCGTCGCATCAGAACCGTCTCAAATGGGAACAGGGGGACCCATGGCGCAGCGGGTGACGATACAGGATCTGGCGGATCAACTCGGCCTGTCGAAATTCTCGGTGTCCCGCGCGCTGTCCGGTAAGCCGGGCGTTGGAGACGCTACCCGCAGCCGTGTCCTGCGCGCCGCCCATGCGCTCGGCTACCGACTCAACCCCGAACTCAGTCACCCGGCCGGCCAGATCCTGTTTGTGCGGCAGGAGATCGACCTCGTTTCGTCCGAGATGTGGCTCAACGTGCAGCATGGCGCCGAAAGCGAGGCCGAGCGGCTCGGCTATCGCATTGTGCCGCGCCAGGCGCGCTATCTCAGGGATGCCGATCTCGAGCCTGCCGTGGTCGGACTGATCCTCGCGGTACCGCGCGTCAACGAGGTGACCGATCTCGCGGCCCGGGTCGGCTTGCCCACCGTGCTCGCCACCTATACCGAGCCGGAAAGCCGGTTCGACCATGTCGTGTGCGCCGATTGGGAGGCGGGGGTGGCGGTCGGCCGCATGCTCGCCGGGCTCGGGCACAGGCAGGTGGCCTTCGTGCATGGCAGTACGGTCCCTACCGGCCGCACCGAGCGGCTGCGTGGTTTCCGCGACGGTATGTTGGAGACCCATGGCGCGCGGGTCGACGACATCGTCTTTGACGAGGTTCTGGGCTTCGGACACGCATTCCGCAACCATCTGCGCCAAGGCGCTGCGCCAACCGCCTTGTTCTGCGCGCATGACGGCATCGCGGTGAACGCCATGTCCGAACTGATGCGGCTCGGCGTCTCGGTGCCCGACGATATCTCGGTGGTCGGCTTCTCCGACTTCGCCGTCGCGACGCAAATTTCGCCGCGCCTCACCAGTGTGCGCGTGCCACATGTGGAAATCGGCGCCAGCATGGTGCGTCTGATTGCGGACCGCCTCGCCAGCCCCGAGGGCAGCGCCCGGCCGCCGATCCGGGTCGGGCTTACGGCAGAGATCGTCCGACGGGAATCCACCGGGCCGGCACGCGCCCCGCATTGGGCCGACCGCTTCGCCGGGCTTATCGAACCTGCTTGAGCACAAGTGGCTCACCTTTGGTTGCGTGGCGCCTCTCCAATCGGGGTGCTAGCCTTGTTCGGAAATGAACAGCGCAAGGAGAACGTGACATGCCCAGCAGCGCCGCCCGCAACGGCGTGCCGGTGCTTGAGCGCACACTCGACCTCTTGGCCCTCCTGGAACAGGAAGACCAAGGCGCCACCATCCGCGAGCTTTGCGATCGCCTCGGCCTGCCCCGCTCCACTGTCTATCGCGTGCTCAACAGCCTGCTTGCGCGGCAATTCGTTCGCCGCAGCACCGATGGCGTGTTTGCCTTGGGCCCGGCGCTCATCGCCCTCGCTGCCCGGGTGCGCCCCGATGGCGGCGCCTATGACTTGGGCGAGATCGCCAAAGGCCCGATGCAACAACTGCGCGACGATCTCGGCGAGCCGGTAAAGCTCTCGGTCCGCGACGGCGATCGCGCAAGGGTGATCGTGGCCCTGCTTGGCCGGCACGAATATGCGCCCGCGCCCTCCACCGGTACGAGCTATCCGCTCCACGCGGGCGCGGCCTCGAAGCTTATCCTAGCCCATCTTTCAGATGCCGATCTCGAGCGGCATCTCAGCGCGCCCCTCACCCGCTACACGCCGCGCAGCATCACCGACCCCAATAAGCTCCGCGCCCAATTGATACGCATCCGAAGGGAGCGTTTCGCGCAGGACCTCGGCGAGCACAATCTCTCGGTCCACGCCATGGCGGCACCCGTGTTTGAACCGGCCGGGCGCTTCCTTGCCGCCCTCAGCATCCCGTTCCTTGCCGACAAGGATACTGCAACGCGCGAGCGAATGCGGCTCAGGGTCATCGAGGCGGCACAACAAATCTCAGCCCGCATACCGCGGGGTTGAACGGCGCCCGCCGCATCGTCGTTAACCCCCGTCAATACATTGCTGCGGGGAGCAAACCTAACAAACTAACGTCTACCGCAACGGATTGCGGTGCTTGCTTGACAGGTTTCGGGTTCCGGCATTAGCGTTCAGGTATCGGCGCGCACCTGCGGAGAGACCAAGTCCACTCAGCGCGCGCTGGCAATGGGAGGGAATCCATGACGAACACGCCCGGTTTCGAGCGCGACACAACACGTCCTCTGCATGCCCGTGTGATCAGCGGAGCAGTGGCTGCGGCCACGGCGCTGAGCCTCGTGGCATCGACTACCGCCGCCTATGCACAGGCGGTCGACCTGAGCAAATGGTCACCTGAATATGTGAAGTCGATTGCCGGCACGAAGGATTTCGATGCCGCCAAGGATTGCGGCGCCGTTGTGCCGAACGACTACAAGGGGCGTGTGAGCTACTGGTACACCGGCCCTTTTGAGGCCGACCCGAAGATTGCCCACGAGATGGACAAGGCGTTCTGGGAGGCATTCCGAGTTGCCTATCCGAACATCGAGACCGACGTGCAGTCGATCACGTACAACGAGTTGCTGGACAAATTCCGCACCGCACTGCTCGGCAATGCCGCACCGATGGTCCTCCGCCTTCAGATCCTCGGTGGTGTCGAGTTCGCGGCAAAGGGCTACCTGCAGCCGCTGAAGCCCGAGGATGTGGGCTATACCGCGCAGGATTTCTGGCCCGGCGCGCTCAAGTCCGTCACCTACGAGGGCGTGACCTACGGGTTGCCCACCAATAACGAGACCATGGCGCTGATCTGGAACGCCAAGGTGTTCAAGGATGCCGGTCTCGACCCAGAATCGCCGCCCAAGACCTGGGACGATCTGGTCGCCTATTCGAAGCAGATCACCGAAAAGCTCGGCATTCCCGGCTATGGCCTTGTCGCCAAGCAAAATGCCGGCAACACGCCGTTCCGCTTCATGCCGGTGATGTGGGCATATGGTGGAGGCGCGCTTGACGAAGCGTCCGCCTCGCCGACCTACAAGGATGTGTGGATCAACAAGGAAGGCTCCAAAAAGGCCCTCCAGGCCGCGTACCAGATGTATGCGGTGGACAAATCCGCCCCGACCTCCGCGCTCACCAATACCCAGGGCGAAAATCAGGCGCCGTTCATCGCCGGAAAGCTCGGCATGATGATCGCGCATCCGGCCGAATATGCGAAGATGAACGACCTTGCCTCGAAGGCGACCGGTTCCGACAAGGCCGTGGCCGACGAAGTAGTGGCGAACATGCGGTATGGCCTGTTGCCAACCGGCCCGGACGGCAAGCGCGCCGTGGTGTTCGGCGGCTCCAACATCCATGTCGTGAAGCCCGAATATGTCGAGGGCGGCAAGTCCGATGAGCAGGCAGTGAAGGCGCTGATCTGCTTCTGGGACAGCCCGGAGTGGTCGACCAAGCTCGCCTGGGTTGGTTCGAATCCTGGCAATGTCAACGGCTTCCTCACCTCGGCGATGAAGCAGCGCCTCGAGACGATCAAGTTCCTTGATGTGACGACATCGATGCTGCCCAACGGCATCCCGTTCCCGGTCATCCCGCAGGCGCCGGAGATCATGAACATCATCGTACCCGACATGCTGCAGAACGCGCTTACAGGCACCATGACGGTGGACCAGGCGGTCGAAGACGCCGCGCAGAAGGTCCAGAATATCGTCGCCGGTGGCGGCCTCTAGTTCCTCCCGGGCGTTCCCAACGCCCCGGCCGGCGGTAATTCGTTACTGCCGGCCGTTTGGTACCCCAGGCCGGCGGTTTCCGGGCTGCCGGCCGTTTTTTCAAGTGTGACCTTAAGGACTTGCTGCCCATGAGCACTGCCCAGGGACAAGCCATCTTCCGCGACGTGCCGGCCTCCCCGCCAAAAAAGCCCCATATCGGGCAACGTGCCTGGCAGGCCCGCGCAGACTATCTCTATGTCGCACCAGCTATCCTGGTGATGCTCATCGTCATCGCCTACCCGATATACTACACTATCGAACTGAGCTTCTTTAACACCCCGGCGAATTTACAACTCAGCCAGAAGCAGTGGACGGGCCTCTCAAACTATACGGCCATTCTGTCGAGCCCCGTGTTCTGGAAGGTCACATGGCAGACGCTGGTCTGGACTGTCCTGTCCACCTTCTTCGCCTTCGTCCTCGGGCTCGGCGCGGCTCTCTCGCTCCATCGCGAGTTCGTCGGGCGCGCCTTTCTCCGCGGCCTGCTGCTGGTGCCGTGGGTCGTGAGCGCCGTTGCCGCCTCCTATGTGTGGAAATGGCTCTACCACTCGGATTTCGGCGCTATCAGCGCCATGCTGACGGCCGCGGGGCTGATCGACAAGCCGATCAACTTCGTCGACAATACGCAGACTTCCCTCTACGCGCTCATTGTCGTGAATATCTGGAAGGAATTCTCCTTCGCCATGATCATGCTGATGGCGGGGTTGCAGACCGTGCCCGAGCAATTACTCCGTGCCGCACAAGTTGATGGCGCAAGTCCGTGGCAGCGCTTCTGGCACGTCACATTCCCGCATCTGAGCGGCGTTTCCACGGTCACGGTTCTGCTGCTCGTCGTGCAGAATTTTAACTCCTTCATCATCCCGTTCATCATGACCGGTGGCGGCCCGGTCGGCTCCACGCAGATCTGGATCACCCACATCTACGAACTCGCCTTCCTCCGCCAGCGCTGGGGCCTCGGCGCCGCTTATGCGGTGCTGCTGTTCCTGATCATGATGACGCTGGGATATTTCTATGTCCGCGCCCTGACTCGCGGCGACGAGTCGAGGGCCGGATAATGGAACAGTCACCCACGACACGTCGCATCGACGGCTGGCGCTGGTCCGGCCGGCTGTTTCTGACCTTCCTGCTCGGCTTCACCGTGATGCCGATGGCGTGGATGTTCATCACCTCGCTCAAGACCGGCTTCGCGGCGATGCAGTATCCGCCACAATGGTGGCCCGCCGAGCCGACACTCGAAAACTACTGGCGCCTGATCGACCCATCGAGCAGCGTGGGGCAGGATTTCCTGCATTACTTCTGGAACAGCATGTGGGTCTCGACGCTGACCACAGTGCTCGCCGTGGCAGTAGCGGTGCCCGCAGCCTATGCATTCTCGCGGTTCCGCTTCCCGGGCCGGAACTTTCTGTTCTTCGCCGTGCTCTTGCGCAACATGTTCCCGGCTGTGGTGTTCCTTGTGCCGCTATTCATTCTGATGAAGGTGCTGGGGCTGGTAAACACCCACGGCTCGCTGGTGCTCACCTATCTCACGTTCGGTCTGCCGCTCGCCATATGGCTCCTCAAGGGTTTCTACGACAACATACCGATCCAGCTAGAACAGGCCGCCCGCATCGATGGCGCTACGCGGTTCCAGGCTTTCTTCCTCATCGTCATGCCGCTGTCGACGCCGGGCATCATCGCGACCTCGATCTATTCCTTCATCGGAGCTTGGAACGAGTACATCTACGCCTACACCTTCCTCACCAAGCACGACCAGATGACGCTGCCGGTGGGAATCCAACGCTTCTTTTCCGAGAATGCCACCGACTGGCCGGGCCTGATGGCCGCGACTTTCCTGATGAGCGTCCCCGTCGTGGTGCTGTTCCTCGTCCTGCAACGCTATTTCGTGCGCGCCCTCACCGAGGGCGCCGTGAAGCACTGACCTTACGTCCCAAGGAGAAGAACAATGGCAGAAGTCGTGCTCAAGGACGTGGTGAAGAGCTATGGCTCCATCTATGCGGTCAACCATGTCTCACTGAAGGTGGAGGACGGCGAGTTCGTCGCGCTGGTTGGCCCGTCGGGCTGCGGCAAGACGACTACGCTCAACCTCGTCGCCGGTCTGATCCCGCTGACGAGGGGCGAAATCTGGATCGGAGATCGCGAGGTCTCGGGGCTGGACCCCAAGGATCGCGACATTGCCATGGTGTTCCAGAACTACGCGCTCTACCCTAACAAGTCAGTCTACAAGAACCTCGCCTTCCCACTTCAGATGCGGAGGCTCGGCAGGGCCGAGATCGACAGCAAGGTGCAGGCGGCCGCCAAGGTGCTTGACATCACCCATCTGCTGGAACGCAAGCCACGCGAACTCTCGGGCGGGCAGCAACAGCGCGTGGCGCTCGGCCGGGCGCTGGTGCGCGACCCGCGCGCATTTCTTATGGACGAGCCGCTTTCCAACCTCGATGCCAAGCTGCGTGTGCAGATGCGGTCGGAGATCAAGCGCTTCCACCAGGACATGAAAGCGACCGTCATCTATGTCACGCATGACCAGCTAGAGGCCGTCACCATGGCCGACAAGATGGCAGTAATGAATGGCGGCTTCCTCCAGCAATATGACAGCCCGGCCAACGTGTTCGCCAATCCGGTCAACATGTTCGTCGCCAGCTTCATCGGCTCGCCGGCGATGAGCCTCATTCCGCTCGAAGCGGGCAGCGACGGTGGCACCACCGTTCTCCGGAGCCCAGAGGGCTGGAGCTTCGCGCTCGACGGGCGCAACGCCGCCAAGGTCGCTAAGGCAAAGGGCAAGCGCGTGGTGCTCGGCGCGCGGCACTCCACGGTGCGGCTCTTGCCCAATGCCGAGCCGGGCACGGTGCCGGGCAAGGTCTATACGGTCGAGCCCACCGGCGACGTCACGTTCGCGCAGGTGTTCGTTTCGGGCGCGCTGGTCAATGTCAGCCTGCCCCCGACCTATGCCATCCGGCCGGACGAGACCGTCAACGTGCTGTTCGACCAGGCCCGCATGCACCTTTTCGACGGCGAGACCGAAATGGCCCTCACCGCCTGAGCCTCACCACCCTTCACCGTCGGGGTTTGCCCGGCGGTTCCATCAACCCCGGACCTTGAGCCCATGTCGAGCACTTCAGCGGAAACCGCCCTCAATCACGTCAACCCGCATTCGCGCCCGTCGGACCTGCGGATTACCGACCTGCGCGTCGCGGAGATCGAAGGCGCCCCGTTCCGGTCGGCGCTGCTCAAGATCTACACCAATCAGGGCATTGTCGGCCTTGGCGAAGTGCGCGATGGCGCCAGTGCTACCTATGCGCTGATGCTGAAGAGCCGACTGCTTGGCGAAAACCCCTGCGATATCGACAAGCTGTTTCGTCGCATCAAGCAGTTCGGTGGCCATGGACGGCAGGGCGGTGGCGTCTCCGCCGTCGAGATTGCGCTGTGGGATCTCGCGGGCAAGGCCTATGGCGTGCCGATCTATCAGATGCTTGGCGGCAAGTTCCGAGACAAGGTGCGCTGCTACTGCGATACCGATGCGGATCGCCCCAGCGGCACAGCCATGGGCAAGCGGTTGAAAGCGCGTATGGACCTCGGCTTCACTTTTCTGAAGATGGATCTGGGTCTGATGCAGATCGCCGACATTCCCGGCGCTGTCGTCGGCCCGGCGGGCGCTCTCGAACCCTTCCGCCAACATGCGGGCGGCCGCCCGCCAAAGGACCCCGACGAGCGCCGCGCCCTTAACGCGCGCTACAACGCTCAGAACGTCATGCACCCGTTCACCGGTCTGCACTTCTCCGAAATGGGGCTGGACCTGCTCGACCAGTACATGGCCGAAGTCCGAGCCGAGATCGGCCCGGAGATTCCGCTCGCCATCGACCACCTCGGCCATATCTCGCTGCAGGACGGCATTCGCCTTGCCCGCCGCATTGAGAAGTATACCCCCGCGTGGCTCGAGGACGTGATTCCGTGGCAGCATACCGAGCATTATCGGCAGTTGCAGGAAGCGACCACTGTGCCGATCTGCACAGGCGAGGATATCTACCTCAAGGAGAACTTCGAGCCGCTGCTGAAGGCAGGCATCTCGGTGATCCACCCCGACCTATTGACCACCGGCGGCATTCTCGAAACCAAGAAGATCGGCGACATGGCGCAGGATCACGGCGTGGCGATGGCCATCCACATGGCCGAGAGCCCGATCGCCGCCATGGCCGCCGCCCATGTTGCGGTCGCTACGGAGAACTTCATGGCGCTCGAATACCATTCGGTCGAAGTGGACTGGTGGGACGATATCGTCACCGGGCTACCGAAGCCTCTGGTCAACAATGGCTTCATCACGGTACCTGACAAGCCGGGGCTGGGCATTGACGACGTCGTGGACGAGGTCATCGCCGGGCACTTGCAGGCGGGGGTCACCGGCATCTGGCAGCCGACCGACCAGTGGGACAACGACTATTCCTGGGACCGGACCTGGTCCTGAGCGCCAAGGGAGCGGGCGCACCAAAATGAAGATCACCGATATCAAGATCATCGTCGCGTCGCCGGGGCGCAATTTCGTGACCGTGAAGATCTATACCGACGAGGGGCTGACCGGCATCGGCGATGCCACCGTCAATGGCCGCGAGAAATCGGTGGTCGCCTATCTCGAAGATCACCTTGTGCCCATCCTCATCGGCAAGGATCCGATGCGGACCGAGGATATCTGGCAGTATCTCTACAAGGGCGCCTATTGGCGTCGCGGGCCCATCACCATGGCTGCGATCTCGGGCATCGACATGGCGCTGTGGGACATCAAGGCCAAGGCGGCGAACATGCCGCTTTACCAACTCCTCGGCGGCAAGAGCCGCGACAAGGTGATGGTCTACAAGCATGTGGGCGGTCTTGATATCTCCGAGGTAGTGGAGGGCGTCGTGAAGATGCGCGAGGCGGGGCTCGATGCCATTCGCGCGCAGGTCTCCATTCCTGGCCTGCCCCCGATCTACGGCACCGGCCCGTCGCTCGATCAGACCAAGGGCGGCATGATCACCGCTCTGCCAACCGAGGAAGTCTGGGCGACGCACAAATACCTGCCGCTCGTGCCGAAGCTCTTCGAAAAGGTCCGGGACGCCGTTGGCTGGGATGTGCATCTGCTACATGATGTGCACCACCGGCTGACGCCAATTGAAGCGGCGCGGCTCGGCAAGGATCTCGAACCCTTCCGCCTGTTCTGGCTCGAAGACGCTGTCGCTGCTGAACTCCAGGAAGGCTTCCGCATCATCCGGCAGCACACGACCCAGCCGCTGGCGGTGGGTGAGGTCTTCAACTCGATCTATGATCTGCAAACGCTGATTACCGAGCAGCTGATCGACTATATCCGGGTCACCTCGGTGCATGCGGGCGGCGTTACGGGCCTCAAGCGTATCTTCGATTTTGCGGCCATCTATCACGTGCGCTCGGCCTGCCACGGCCCCATGGATGTGTCGCCAGTCGCCATGGGCTGCAATATCCATGTCGATACCGCGATCAACAATTTCGGCATCCAGGAATTCTCGGGCTACACCGAGGAAACCTACGACATGTTCCCGCGCTCCTGGCGTTACGAGCGCGGCTATCTTCATGTCGGCGAAACGCCCGGCCATGGCGTCGACATCGACGAAAAGGTCGCGGCGAAATTTCCGTACTCCCCCGCCTACCTGCCGGTTGCCCGGCTGGAAGACGGCGGCATGACAAGCTGGTGAGGGCGGCCACATGAAGATCACCGCCATCAAGCCCTTCCCCGTTTGGGTGGGGCACCGCAACCAGCTCATCGTCAAGGTCGAGACGGACGAAGGCATTTTCGGCTGGGGCGAAAGCGGCCTGTCTGGCCGCGAGCGCGCCGTGGTCGGCGCGGTGGAGCATTTCGCCCGAGTTCTCGTCGGGCAAGATCCGTTCCACATCGGCAGAATCTGGCAGGAACTCTACCGCAGCCAGTATTTCGAGGGCGGACGCGTGCTCACGGCCGCGCAATCGGCCATCGACATCGCGTTGCATGATGTGAAGGGCAAGGCGCTCGGTGTGCCGGTCTATGAGTTGCTGGGCGGCAAGCACCGCAACCACATCCCGACCTTCGCCTCGACCGGGGGGATCACCGATAGCGGCGACGAGACTCTTGCCACAGCCAGGGATCTGATCGCGCGCGGCTGGTCCACCATCCGGTTCTTCCCGGGCAAGTGGGATCATCCGCAGAACATTTTCGAGCCACGTGAGTCCATCGGGCACACCGCGAAGTTCCTCACCCGCGCCCGCGAAGAGCTCGGGGATGACGTCGTGCTCGGCATCGACTACCACCACAGGCTGAACGTGGCCGAAACCGCCAGCTTCTGCCAGAAAATGCCGTCCGGTACGCTCGATTTCCTCGAGGAACCCATCCGGGACGAGACGCCGGAAGCCTACGAGAACCTCAGGAAGCTCACGGACGTGCCCTTCGCCATTGGCGAGGAGTTCGCTTCGAAGTGGCAGTTCCTGCCCTATATCGAGCGCGGCATCCATCAGTACAACCGACTGGACCTCTGCAATGTCGGCGGCTTCACCGAGGCGATGAAGGTCGCAGGCTGGTCGGAGGCGCATTATGTAGACCTGATGCCGCACAATCCGCTGGGCCCGATCTGCACAGCAGCGACCATCCACTTCTCCGCTGCGGTTGCAAATTTCTTCGCGCTGGAAGTACGGGCCAATGCCACCGATCTTTATGCCGGCACACCGACTGCCGACATGTTCCCCGTTATGCCGCGGCTCGACGGGGCGGTGTTCCCGGTACCCGACGGCCCGGGCCTCGGCATTGAAGTCAACGAAGACCTGCTGGCTACCGAGAGCTTCCGCTTCTGGGAAGCGCCGCATCTGGTGCGTCGCGACGGCTCGGTCACCAACTGGTAACGCACTATTTCGGAGGAAACCCCATGACTATCATCCAAGCCAAAATCCCGGATTTCAAGCGCCCATCCAAAGAGATCATCGCGGCCCTCAAGGACATCGGTACCGCCACCGTCGCCGGGTCGCTCGGCCATGCCGGTTTCCGCAACCCGCACATGATCGGGCCGGTTTCGCAGTACAAGGGCAAGTCGATCGTCGGCAGCGCACTTACCCTGCAGTTCATGCCGCAGCGGCCTGACCTGTTCAGCGAGGGCGAATACGCCGACCCGGAGCTGCAACTGCACCGCCACGTCCTCTATGAGGTCGAAGAGGGCGACGTCGTCGTCGTCGATGCGAGGGGAGACATGAGCTCCGGCGTGTTCGGCGACATGATGTCAACCTATTTCAAGGGCAGGAAAGGCGCCGGCATCGTGATCGATGGCGTGATGCGCGACAAGCCGAATGTCGACAAGCTCGATCTCGCCATCTGGATGCGCGGCTGGACGCCGAACTACCATGTGCAGGTGTCGATCTGGCCGACGGCCGTCAACGTGCCGATCTCCTGTGGCGGGGTCATGGTCATCCCGGGCGACATCATCATGGCCGATGACGATGGCGTCGTTGTGCTGCCCCAATCCATGGCCGAAAAGGTCATCGAGGACAGCCAGAAGCACGCCGAATGGGAAGTATTCAGCCGCGAGAAGCTGATGGCGGGCGAAAGCCTCCGCCGCTACTACCCGCTGCACCCCGACGCTGAGGAAGAATACCAGCAGTGGCGGCTCAAGAAGGGCCTGCCCCGCAGCCCCAGCCACTGAGCAAGGCCCTCAGGCAGAAACGCGAAAGGGCGGCCAAGTGCCGCCCTTTTCTTTTGGTGCACGACTCACCGCGCGAACACTGCCCTGTAGTCGCGACCCTCGGCCTTCTCCTTGCGGGTCATGCGACCAGGCTGTAATGGGCTGGTATTGACCCACTCGTTGATCAATAGGATGTGCTTTTTCAGCACATCGCATGCTGCATCGAGCGCACCGAGCCGCAAGAGCTCCAGCATCTCGACATGCTCGCCAAAGCTGCGGGCACGGAAGCTGCCCTCTCCGCCCTGGAAACGCACCCGCAGGGCCTCGAGCGCCGAGGCGGTGAGGTTGTGCGCCTTGGCGATATACGGGTTGCCGCAGGCGCTGAGAAACACGAGGTGGAATTCGGTATCGGCGCGCCTATAAGCGTCCCAGTCCGCCTCGGCTATCGCCTGCCGCATGATTTCGACAAGCCGTGCGAATCCGGAGATCACGTACCCTGGATCTCTCGCGAAGGCGTCGCGCAGCGCTCGGTCTTCGAGCAAGGCGCGGAAGGCGCTCATCTGGCGGAGCTCATCGGGTCCCGGCGAAAACACATAGGTGCCAGATTGCGGCACTACGGTCACCAGCCCCTCCTCTCGCAGCTCGATGAAGGCCGCGCGTACCGGCGCCTTGCTCATGCCGAGCGCCTTGGCAATCAGCGTCTCGCTCAGGTGCTCGCCGAGTTCCAGGCCGCCGGTGACGATGGCATGCCGGATGCGATCAACTGCCTCGCGAGTCAGCGAGCCGGATTTCGCCTCCGCAGATGCAAGCCTGTCGGTATCGGTCCCCATGGCGGTGACGTGACCCGCTTTGTCCACCGCGGTCAAGCGCGCATATTCAGCGCCGTGACCGCTTCCCCAGAGCACTGGCCGCTACCGCGAGCACGATTATGGCCCCCACAAGGATCTGCCGGACATAGGAATCGACACTCATCTGGGTGAGACCATTGTCGAGCACGCCCAGGATCAGCACGCCCAGCACGGTCGCAAGGATGCGTGGTTCCCCCTCCTCACTCATCGACATGCCAAGGAACACCGCGGCTATGGCGTTCAGCATGAGCCCCGAGCCTTGGGTCGGGTTTGCCGAGGCGACGCGGCTCGCGTACATGAGCCCAGCCCCCGCCGCCGCGAGCCCGGTGAGTGAAAAAGCAATCAGCTTCAGCCGTTTCACCGCAACGCCTGCGAGGTGCGCCGCTTCGATATTGCCGCCTATGGCATAGAGCCGGCGTCCCACACTGGTCTGTTCGAGAAGGATATAGACCAGCCCGACCACCAGCACCGCGACGATGGTCAAAGTCGGCAGGCTGACCGCCACACCGGCAACGTCCCCAAGCGCCACGCCCGACTTGGCGAAATCCGCGAAGTCCGGAGGTATGGCGCGGCCGGAAATGGTCTTGCCGCCCGAAAGCACGAAAGCCACACCAGAAAAGATGGTAAGGGTCGCGAGCGTCGCGACAAATGGCAGAATGCCTATAACACTCACCAGCACACCATTGACCAGCCCGCCAGCAAGCCCGACGGCGAGCGCGATCGCCACGGCCGCCGGTACCGGCACTCCTGCGACGAACAGCATGGCCGCGACAATGCCCGAGAGCGTCGCCATCGAACCAACCGACAGGTCGAAGTCGCCCATCACCATGACGATGGTCATCCCTGCAGCCACCACGGTCAACATCGAGAGCTGCTGGGTGATGTTGAGCCAGTTCTTCAGTGTGGGAAAGGTCGCGGGAAGCATCACCGAGAAGAAAATGACGATGGCGACAAAGCCGATCAGGGTGCCGTAGCGGCGCAGTATCTGGAGCATTCAGGCAGCCTCGCTGGTCGTGCGGCCATAACAGAGATTGATCAGCGCGTCTTCGCCCAAGCCCTGTGCGGAGACCGTGGTGGTGATCCGCCCCTCGCGCACTATTGCGATGCTGTCGGCCATGCCGAGCAGCTCCGGCAGGTCTGAACTCACGAGGATCACCGCCATGCCGCGGGCGGTCATCTCGCGGATCAGGGTGTAGATGTCGAACTTCGCCCCAACATCGACACCGCGCGTCGGCTCGTCGAGCAGCAGCACGCGCGGATTCGTGCTGAGTGCCCGGGCGAACACCACTTTTTGCTGGTTGCCGCCAGAGAGTTCCTTGACACGCTGCGTCACCGCGCGGGCCTTGAGCCTCACATCACCGCCCAGTTGCCCGGCCAGTGCCCTCTCCGCACGTGGCCGCAGCCAAATCCCGGCTCCACTCATTGCCTTCAACCGTGCCAAAGTCATGTTTTCGAAGATCGGGCGGGTGAGCACCAGCCCCTCTGCCCGCCGTTCGGCTGGCACATAGGCAAGGCCAAGCCGCCAGGCATCGGCGGGGCTGCGCGGATGATAGGGCGCACCATCCAGCTCCATCTTGCCCGATCGCGTGGCAAGATCACCGAAAGCCATGCGCAGCAGCGCGCGTTGTCCCATGCCGGATAGCCCTGCAATCCCGAGGATTTCCCCAGCGCGCACCTCAAGGCTCACCGGCCCGGCGCCACCGCCAGTGACGCCCTCCATGCGGAAGGCAACGCGGTCGCTCGCCGCCATACTCGCGGACGGATAGGCCTCCTGCGCCTTGCGCCCGATCATCATGGCGACGAGATCATCATGTGTTATCTCGGCTATGCGGCCGGTATCGATGTTCACGCCATCGCGCAGCACGGTACCGCGGTCGCAGAGCGCCATCACCTCATCAAGCCGGTGCGAGACATAGATCACCGATTGTCCGCTCGACCGGATTTCCTCAAGGACGCGGAACAGCCGCTCACTTTCTTCCTTGGTCAATGCCGCTGTCGGCTCATCGAGCACATAGAGCCGCGCCGGCTTACCCTGCGCCGAGAGAAAGGCCGCAGAGATGCGCACCAGCATCTGGTCTCCCAGGCTGAGACGCGCCATCTTCTGTCGCGGATCGATATGGCTGATGCCGAGCCGCTCCAGGGCCGTGCGCCCGCTGGCATTCAGCGCTCTCCAGTCGATGAGCCCAGCGCGCGTGGGATAGCTTCGCGCCAATGAGATATTCTCGGCCACAGAGAGTGCAGGCACGACGTTCATTTCTTGGTGAATGAAGCGGAACCCGAGGCGATGGGCACCCGCTGCGCCATCGATCGTCACCAACTGGTCGTCGACGCGGATCTCGGCGGTGTCTGGCGCCACTACACCGGCGAGAATCTTGATCAGCGTCGACTTGCCAGCGCCGTTTTCGCCCATCAGGGCGTGGATTTCGCCCGCGCCGATATCAAGCGAAACGCCCTTGAGCGCCTTCACGCCATTATAGGCCTTGCTCACCGATTTCAGAGATAGAAGCGGCATCCGACCATCCATCAAACGAAAGGGCGCCGCCAGCGGGCAGCGCCCTCAAGATACTGGGTCCGAACGTTTATTCCTTGGCGTTGGCGGCGGTGACCAGCTTGGTCGACACGTAGATCACGCGCTGCTTCAGTACTTCGCCACCCAGCACGCGCGCCACCGCGTCAGCCGTTGCGGCACCGATTCCCTTGAAGTCCTGCGCGACCGAGGCCTCGAAATTCCCACCCTTGGCAATCTCTTCGCGGGCCTGCGGATTGGCGTCGATACCGGTGATCACGATGCCTTCGTTCTGGCGTCCGGCGGCCTCGATGGCCTGCAACGCGCCGAGCGCCGGCTGGTCCCACGCGGCCCACACGGCCTTGATCGAACCCGGCTCCGGATTGGCGGCAAGGATCGCCTCCATCTTGGCACGGCTGTCGGCGATGCCGCCGTCAGAGACGTCAGGGGTCACACGGTCGAGCACCGAGATATCCGGGTAGTTCTTGAACACGGCATCGGCGATCACGCCACGCACCTGGACGGGCGGGAAGGCGTCGAACACGAACATCACGACCTTGCCTGCGCCACCAATGCGATCGGCGACATAGGTCGAGGTTTCGGCGGCCATGGCATAGCCGTTCGAGGTGACATTGGTCTGAAGCAGGGCGTTGGCACCGGCATCCATGCCGAAGACCGGGATATTGGCGGCCTTGGCGGCCTCGAGACCGGCCGTCACCTGGCTCGGATCGACATTGATGACGATGGCATCGACCTTCTGGTTCACCATGTCTTCGATGCGGCTGATCACTGCCGCGACATCACCGGCGGTGTCGATGACATTGACATCCCAGCCCTTGTCCTTGGCGACGCCCTGGAAGGCCTCGACATAGAACTGCGTGCCGGGCTGGCTGAGATAAGGTGTTATGACCGCTACTTTGGCAGCAAGTGCGCTGCCGGCGGTGAGCATGGCGGCGGCGGTGAGGCCAATGCGCAGAGCAGATTTCATCATTTCGGGTGAGCCCTCCTGTGGTCGATGTGGCGCCATAGTCCTTCCCCCGGACCTTCTCGTGGTCAAGGCTGTTTTGTTTGCGCCCTTGGCACTTTATAGGGGACCTATCGCCCGGCGGCTACCGGCAAAACGGAGGGGATTATGGCAGCACCGACCCTGATAGGCCTCGATATCGGCACGACGGCGCTCAAGGCCGTGCTGATGCGCGCGGATGGCGAACGGCTCGCCTCCAGCGTGCGGCCCTACCCCACGCAGCGCCCGGCCCCAGGCCATGCCGAGCAGCACCCTGCCGACTGGTGGAACGCAGCGGTCGCGGCGCTGGAAGAGTTCGCGGCAACCCATGATCTGGCTGCGCTTGCGGCGATCGGCCTCTCATCGCAGGTGAACACACACGTCTTTGTCGATGGGACCGGCGCGGCGCTGATGCCGGCGATCACGTGGCAGGATGGCCGTGCCGCCGAGGCCGCGTGCGGGCTCGACGCGCGCGTGAGCGAGGCGGACAAGCTCCGCTGGTTTGGCGCGCCGATCCCCATAGACGCGAGCCACGCGCTCGCGCGGATTGTCCATGTTGCCAAGGAGGCGCCGGGGCTCTTTGCACGCACCCGGCATGTGCTCGCGCCGCGCGACTATGTGCTCTTCCACCTCACCGGCGAGTTAGCCGCCGATCCGATTTCGGCTGTCGGTCTTGTCGATGCGCGCGGTTATGTGGGCGCGTTGCTGGATCTAGTGCCGCACGCTGCCGAGCTGCTGCCGCCGCTCCAGCCGTTCACCAGCGTCGCGGGCCAGGTGCGCGCCGGGCTGCCGTGCGCCGGCACTCCGGTGGTGCTCGGCACCATGGATGCGTGGTGCGGCATGTTCGGCACCGGCGTCGTGCGCAACGGCGAAGCGATGTACCAGTCAGGCACCAGCGAAATCCCCGGCATCGTCTCCTCCATTGTGAATCCAACGCCCGGCGTCATCACGTTCCCGCCGGTCGAGGGTATCACCCTGCATGCCGCCCCGACACAATCGGGCGGCGCGGCGCTGGCCTGGGTGGCGCAGATGTTCGCCATCAGCCCCGCGGCCACCTGCGAAGCTGCCGCCGCGATCGCGCCCTCCGATGCTGTGCCGCTGTTCCTGCCGCACCTGCAGGGCGAGCGTGCGCCACTTTGGGACGCGGCCAGCCGCGGTGTATTTGCCCGCATCGATCCGCGTGCCGGCCAACCAGAAATGGCACGCGCGGTGCTGGAAGGGGTGGCGTTTTCGGCGCGCCTCGCCTTCGAAGCGCTGGAAATATCCGCCGGGCTCAGGCCCGCTGTCGTGCATATTGGCGGCGGCGGTTCGCGGTCGGACCTCTGGTGCCAGATCCGCGCCGATGTGCTAGGCTATGAGCTGAAGCGCGTCGCGGTGCCCGATGTGGCGGCCGTCGGCGCCGCTATCCTGGCCGGGCTCGGGGTGGGGCTTGCCACCTCGCTTGCCGATTCGGTCGACCGACTCGTGCGCTTCGACCGCGTTTTCACGCCCGACCTGGCGCTGAAGCCTTACTATGACGCGAAATTTGAGAAGTATATCGCACTATATCATGCACTGAAGGCCTTCAACGCGGGGTATTGAGGGCGGCCATCCAGGGCCCTCTCCGGCGACAGGCCGAGGATGAGGCCAAGCAAGCGGCCGATCTCGCTTGTCCTCATGCTGAGCGTGTCGAACCCTGAGGACAGCCCGCCTTCTTAGCTCATCACAGCCTGAAGATCGGTGCCCCGAGCCCAAGGAAGTCGCGCTCGCGGCAGGTGAGGATGATTATCTGCTGCTTCTGTGCAGCCTTGTGCAGCACCAGATGCATGCGGTCGAGCCGCTCGGCATCGGTGTTGACCAGCGCATCGTCGAGCAGCACCGTCGAAGGCTGCCCGGCCTCGCGCAACAGGTCGGCAAGCGCCAACCTTGTGATCACTGCCACCTGCTCGCGCGCGCCCATCGAGAGATTGGCGAAGGGTTCCGATACGCCGTTGCGCACGACTTCGCTGAGTTCGAGCGTATCCTGGTCGAGCACGACGCTGCCGTCCGGCGCGAGCATCCGCAGATAGGGCGTAACCGCCGCCTTCACCGGCGCAAGCCACCGCTCCTTGCTCTCCTTTTGCGCGGAAGCCAGCGTTTCAAAAAGCAGACGAGCCGCCTGCGCCTCGTGTAGTTCGGTGGCCAATTGCCGCTCGACACGCGCCAATTCGCCTTCGCGCTGGCCCAGATGTTCGCCGAGGCCGCGCTGGCCGAGCGCGTTCAGCCCACCTTCAAGTTGCAGCCGCTCGGCCTCGAGCTTGCGGATATCGGCCTCGACAATCTGCACGGCGCCGCGCTTCCGGGCGAGGTCGAGCCGCGTCGCTTCCGGGTCGGCCTGCTGTAGCGCCAGCTCCGCCGCGGCAAGCTGTGCCTCGGCCGCAGCAAGCGTGGCCACTGCCGTGGTCCGTTCGGCCTCGAGCTTTGCGTCAGACCGCCCCAGATCGAGCGCCGCGCTCTCGGCTCGCAGCCGCTCCAGTTCATCATGCGCCTGTCGTGCCACTTGCGCAGCAAGGGCGGCAGCCGTCCGCGCCTGGCCCAACCGCTCGCGCGCCAATGAAACGGCCCGCTCGGCGCTCCCGCGCGCAGCCGTGGCGCTGTCCCGGGCCCGCCGGCTTTCGGCCAACGTGCCGTTCTGTTCGCCGTCTGCGGCCGGCAGGGCTGCAAGCTCGGCGCGCAGGCGGCCAAGCCGCTCGCGCAAAGACGCCACACCCTCGGGCGCCAGTGTCTCGAGCAATTTGCGCTGCTGTCCCCGGTCGGCTTCAGCCTGCTGGCGCTGCTCGAGCCTGCGGCGGGCGCCTTCGAGGTCCGCCACGCCAAGCACGCCGAGCGCATCGGCGAAGCGCCGCTCCGCCACCGCCACCTGGTCGCGCAATGTGCCGACTCCGCCACCCGGATGCACAGCGATGCGGCCGTAGCCGGCAATCTCGAGCACGGCATCGCGCGACAGCATCACCTCGCCCGCAGGCTCCGTCGTGCCATCGAGGCGGAGCGTCGCGCCCGCCTCCGGCATCAGGGTCAGCCGCACGCTGGCAGCCGCCAGCCGGTGTCGCGCCATGGCGAGTGCCTCGGCCAGCTTCTCCAGCTTTTCGAGTTGCACGGGCTCGATGCGCGCCTCGGCGATGGCTACCTCTGCGGCCTGACGGGCAGCCTCGGCCCGGTCAATTGTTTCGACCTGCTTTTCAAGCCGCGCCAGCTCGTCGGTGAGCGCCTCGCGACGTTCCCGCGCCTCGTGGGCGGCGGCCAAAGCAACCGCCTGCTGCTCCAATGCCAAGTCCCGCGCCAGCACGGCACCGGCGCCGGCGACAAGTGTTTCGTGCCGATTTTCCTCCGCGCGCGCATCGATCGCGGCAGCCTCGGCGGCCTGCAGCTTCGCCTCAGCGCGGGCTCGGGCCTCGGCCAGTCGCGCCCGCGACAGCCGTTCCTTTTCGAGCCCATCAACCGCAAGCCGCGTCGCATCACGTTCGACCTGCGCCGAACGTCGCGCCGCCTCCAACCCATCGAGCGCGCGCGCCGCGGCCTCCGCCGCAGTCAAGCGTTCGCGCGCCTCATCCAGTGTCCCGTCGGCCCTATAGCGCTCGAGCCGCGCGGCCACGGTCGCAAGCGCATCCACCTTGTCGTCGAGTTCGCGCAGTTCCTGCCGGAGGCGTTCGCACTCGGCAGCAAGCTTATCGCGTTGGGTGGCAAGCTCTACGCCTGCGCCACGAGCGCGTCCGCTCTTGCCCGTCCAGTGCTGCAGGTACCGCGCCTCGGCCGCAGCAAGCAGCAGTCGGCCACGCTCGCCACCCGTCACCTCGCCGATTTCCTGCTCAAGTGCGGACGACACATGCCCCTGCATGCCGGGGATTTTTGGGTAGCGGTGTGCCGCGCCCTGCTCCACCCAGAGCAGTCCGAAAATCCCGTGATGTTCCTCGGGCTTGGTCTCGCCGCGGCCGGGTGGTGTGAAGCCCAGCAGTCGCGCCAGTTCCTCGTCGGCCTCGTCATTCGGCCATTGCCGGCCGCGCCCGATCAGCAGCGCCTCGGGCTTCTGCACAAAGCCCTTCTTCAGCCGATAGGCCTCGCCACGCAGCGCGAAGTCGACCTCCACCTCCGGCCTCAGCGCCTGCCCATAGGGCTGCATGGCGCGGGCGTGCTCGCCGGTCAGCCGGTGGCGCTCGAACAAGGCGGCCCTGAGCGCGGCCAGAACGGTGGATTTCCCCGCCTCGTTGTCGCCGACAATGACGTTAAGGCCCGGCCCCAGTCCTTCGATCAGCTTGTGTGGAAGCTTTCTGAAATTGCGGATTTCGATGCGGCTGATCTGCATGTCAGCGCCCCTCCCCGGCCTGGCGATGGTCGAGATAGATCATCCTGAGCGCGGTGCGTGCGAGGGCCGCCTGTTCTGTGGAACCAGACTGCGCCTCTGCCTTGAGCCGCTCGACCGCCAGCCTGACGAATCCCGACATGTCGAGTTCGTCGAGGTCTTCCAGCGTCGGCTGTTCCAAAAGAGCACCGAGATCGGCTTCGAGGCTGTGAAGCCGCGCACGCCAGGCGCTAAGCTCCTGTTCGAGCCGGAAGCGCTCGGAAAGGCTGATCGCCCCCGAGAGCCTGAGCGTCACAACACGTCGATGTGCTGCCTCTGCGAGGTTCGCCAGGGCCTCGATAACACGGTCGGCACGGCCGTCGGTCAGCTCAAGTTGCAAACGGTGCCAGCTGAACCCGCCAGTGGCGATGCTCTCCACCTTTGGCTCAGCTCCGGGCGCGTCGATTTCCACCAGCAGAGCCGCCCCGGAGAGATTGTCGCGATGCCGGTCCGTCTCGGGTGTGCCGGCATACCAGGTACGGTCAGCGATCCGCAGTTGGCCGTGCCAGTCGCCAAGCGCGAGATAGTCGAGCCGGGCTCGTTCGGCGCGGTCGGCGGCTATGTGGTTTTGCGCTTCGGCGGCCTCGGGGAGCCGCCCGGGCAAGGTACCATGCGCGAGGCCGACCCGGATGGCGCCGGGTGCGGTTTGCGCCGCATCGAACCATTCAGTCTGGTCGTCGATTTCGCGACGTCGGCGCAGCGGTGCGGGCAGAACCACCGCCCGATCGCCCCACACCGCAACAGCCTCCGGCCGGTCAGCGATGATGATGTTGGCCGGCATTTGCATGGCGCGCGCCCGCGTCCAGACCGAGTGGCTCAGCGCCGCGTCGTGATTGCCAGGCAGCAGCACCCAGGGGCCGGCGAAACCCTTCATCTGCTCGATGGTGCGGTTGATCGTGCGATCTTCGACTTCGTTGCTGTCGAATACGTCACCCGCGACGAGAACGGCATCGAGCAAACGGTCCCGCGCGAGCGCCGCAAGGCGCTCGACGGCGTTCAGTCGTTCGGCACGCAACTCGGCGCCCGCGTCACCCTCCACCTGCGCGAAGGGTTTGCCAATCTGCCAGTCTGCCGTGTGAAGGAATCGAAAGCTCATGCCCCCACTATAGATCGTCGGATCCGCCGACCGACAGGCGTGATGTGGTCAGCCAAGCGAGGCTGCGCTGACGCCAGTGCCCTAAGGACACTTTGGCGGGAATTCAGGACTATGTTCATCTTTCGTTCAGGATTGCGGCGGCGCCATGATGCATGCTTCAGTATGGATCATACACGATCCACACCAGTTCGTGTTCGATCGACCAATAAATGAGACTCTTGCTATCGCTGAAGCTGTGTGTTGACAGCACCTTGCGCGGTGGGTAACGCTTGAAAAAAGAATAAAGTCGGGTCGCACTCGGGAGAAGAGCGGCAACCGATCAGAGGAGGAGTTTACGTCGGTGGGCCGGCCGTAGGTTTTTATTGCCTACATTACAATTCAAATTCTGCGTTCTACTGCAAGATGTCGTGACGAGCGATAGATTGCTTTCCCATTTTCTGGGTAGACGCGGGTTGCACTCCGGATCGCTTTGCGCAATGACTATGCAATCGATTGCGCTGAAGCTGCCGGGGCGATCATCAGACAGACGGCGGACCGAATCCGCCGCAGGGCGGGCGTTCCGGTGAGGCGATCGGGACCCGTTCGTACAATCGAATAGCAGGTTATCTTTGGGAGGTAGATAATCGTGCTGGTCGCTGCACCAGTCACAGCAACACAAGCAGCCAATCCATATCGCTATACAGACAGTACAAGGGAGAATCTGTCTCATGGTCAAAAAGGTTCTATACGCAGCGGCACTGGCGCTGAGCACGATGCTCGCACCCGTTGCCGTTTATGCGCAGACTGCGGCGCCGACCGAGATCGCGCCGGCCACGCCGTTGCCGGATCTGCCGCGCAACCAGGAACTCATCCTCGGCTGGTCCATCGCGTCGCCGATCGGTGTCACCAATCCGTGGGCCGTGCCCGGCTATACCCATCAGGAAGGCAATGTCCTGATGTGGGAGCCGCTGATGTATTTCGGCATCTTCTCGGATCAGTATATTCCGTGGCTGGCCGACAGCATGGAATACACCGACAACACCTTCACCGCGCTTGAGATCAAGCTGAACAAGGACGCCAAGTGGTCCGACGGTACGCCCGTCACCTCGAAGGACGTCGTGTTCACCTTCGAAGGGCAGATGAAGAACGAAAAGCTGCCGTACCACGCGCATTTCGACCAGTTCGTCGAGAGTGCCACTGCCAAGGATGACCTCACCGTCGAGGTGAAGTTCAAGATCCCGGCGCCGCGCTTCAAGTTCGAAGTGCTGACCGAGAAGTTCGATACGGGTATTCCGATCGTCCCCGAGCATGTGCTCAGCAAGCAGGCTGACGTGAACGCCTATGCCGGCGGCACCGAGATCCCGCATTCTGGCCCGTATGCTCTGGTGGCGTGGAACGCCAACCAGAAGATCTACAACCTTCGTCCCGACTGGTGGGCGGTCAAGGCCGGCCGTATCGCCGAGCCCGCCGTCAAGCGCGTGGTCTACGTGAACCTCGGCGGCCAGGTTGGCCAGAACATGGATACCGTCGCGCAGCGTCTCGTGAACAACGAGATGGACTCCGCGCTCGACATGCGTTCCTCGGTTATCGGCAACATCCTTGCCCAGAACCCGGAAATCACCACGCATGCCGGCAACGAGTCGCCCTATGGTTACCTCGACTGGTGGCCGAACTCGCTGTGGATGAACACCCAGCTTGAGCCGTACAACGACCCGAACGTCCGTCGTGCAATGAGCCTTGCCGTCAATCGCGAGATGATCGACGAGATCCTCTACGAAGGCGCCAAGATCTCGACGATCTATCCGTTCCCGCTCTATCCGGGCCTGCAGAAGTTCGTCGATTCGCCGGAAGTGAAGGCTCTCGAGGCCAAGTACCAGCCCGGCCTGTTCGATCTCGACCAGAGCGCCAAGCTCATGGAAGGCGCCGGCTTCGCCAAGAACGGCGATGGCATGTGGGAAAAGGACGGCAAGACCGTCAATACCACCATCCAGGGCTTTGAAGGCATCCATTCCGATATCGTTCCGATCCTCGTCGAAATGCTGCGCAATGCTGGCTTCGACGCGACGGTCAACTTCGGTACGGACGCCTACCAGAACATGGTGGACGGTGTTGCCGGCCTGTACATGTTCGGCCATGGCGCGAGCCTCAAGGATCCGTTCGAGGCACTGAACCTGTTCCACGGCAAGTACTCGGCATCGATCGGCACGTCGGCGGGCAACAACCGCTTCTCGCGCTACTCGAACCCCGAGTACGACAAGATCCTCGACGAAATCGCTCCGCTTTCGTCCGATGATCCGAAGTTCTTCGAAGGCGCAGTGAAGGCTCTCGAGATCTACTGGCGCGACCAGATCGATATCCCGGTCATCCAGTGGCTGCATCGCATCGCCTACAACCAGCATTACTGGAAGAACTGGCCGACCAAGGACAACCTGGCAATGGGTACCAATGGTGCCTTCTGGGCCCAGACCGGCCTGCTGGTTGTAACCAGCCTGCAGCCCTCGGGCGCGCAGTAAAGCCAATCCGCGGGGTGCGCCACGGCGCATCCCGCCCTCAGTGACTATTGCTTCGGGAGCAGTCGGGTGAGCCTCAAGGTCGTCGCGAGACGTATATTATTCCTGTTACTTGTCATATGGTCTGCGTCGACCATCGTCTTCTTCATTCCCCGCCTCTCGCCACGCAACGCCATTCGCGAGCGCTTCGCCGAACTGGCCCGCAGTGGTGGCTTTTCGCCGGGCGATCTCGAAAAGATCGTGGCTAGCATGGAAAAGCAGTTCGGCCTCGACAAGCCGCTTCTGCAACAGTATTTCGAGTATCTGGGCAACGTCGTCCGCTTCGATTTCGGTTACTCGCTCAACAGATATCCCTCGACGGTGCTCGACCTGATCGCACAGTCGCTGCCGTGGACGATCTGGCTGCTGCTCGTTACCACCGTGATCAGCTTCATCATCGGCAACCTGCTTGGCGCGGTCGCCGCCTGGCCGCGCTCGCCGCGCTGGCTGCGCGCCTTCGCCACGCCCTTCGTGCTGCTCACGGGCATTCCGCCGGTGATCATGGGTGTGCTGCTGCTGTTTTTCATCGGCTTCAGACTGAAGCTGCTGCCGCTCGGTGGAGCCTATTCCATCGGCATCGTGCCGAATTTCTCTATAGAGTTCATCCTCGATCTGCTGAAGCACCAGATCCTGCCGGCGCTGTCGCTCATCCTCGGATCGGTAGGCGGCTGGGTGCTATCCATGCGCGGCATGGGCGTGACCATCCAGGGCGAGGATTACGTGAACTTCGCAGAGCACAAGGGCCTTGGTGGCGGACGGATCTTCCGTGACTACTACCTGCGCAATGCACTCCTGCCGCAGGTCACCGCCTTTGCCCTTGCACTGGGCTCAGTGATCTCGGCGGCCGTCGTGGTCGAAGGCATATTCGGCCTGCCCGGCATCGGCACCACGCTCAACAACGCCATTCGGTCCAACGACTTCCCGGTGATCTATGGCATCGTGCTGTTCACCACGATCGCGGTCGCGACCCTGATGACGCTGCTGGAGTTTGTCTATCCGCTGCTCGACCCGCGCATCAAGAACGACGAGTAGGAGCACGAGACATGGCCATCGCCAACGCTGCCACAGCGCCGGAAAAATCCCTGCAGCCCAGTCCGCTGGCGCTTACCCTCGGGTACCTCCGCCGCAACAAGAGCCTCACTATCGGGCTCGTCATCCTTCTGGCGCTCGTGCTGTTCACGGTCACCGGTTTCATGACCATCGATCCCAAGCACGCCTACCCGCTCTCGGCGGCGCCAAAGAAGCCGCCAAGCCTCAGATATCCGCTTGGTACGGATTTCTTCGGGCGCGATTTGTATGCCGCGATGGTCGTCGGCATGTGGCAGACCGCGCTCATCGGGCTCCTCGCCGGCGGCATCGGGACGCTGATCGGCGTGGTGCTCGGTTTCACCTCCGCGTATTTCGGCGGCTGGGTGGACACGATCATCCGTACAATCTGCCAGATCCTGACGCCGATCCCTGTGCTGCTGATTCAGGTCGTGGTCGCCGGCTCGCTCGACAAGCGCGATGTCACCATCCTTACAATGGCGCTCATCGTCGTCATGCTCGCCTGGATGGGTCCGACGCTCGTCATCCGCTCGCAGGTGCTCACCATGAAGGAACGGCAATTTGTTGCCGTCGCCAAGCTCTCGGGCGTTTCGGACGTGGGCATCATCTTCAAGGAAATCCTGCCCAACCTCCTGCCCTTCATTGCCGCCGCCTTCGTTGGCCAGGTCTTTGCGGCGGTGTTCGCCTCGTTCTACCTCGCCGTGCTCGGCCTTGGGCCACTGCGCGAACCGCTGCTTGGCAACATCATCTGGGCTGCGCAGACGCAGGGCGCTTTCTTCAACGGCTGGTGGTGGTGGCCGCTCGAGCCCAGCTTCGCGATGATCCTGATTCTCGGCGCACTTGCGCTGGTGAACATGGGTCTCGACGAGTTGGCAAATCCGCGCGTGCGCAGGACGGAGTAACGACAGATGACGCAGATGCAAATGCAGGCGCGGCCGGATGGCCGCCCGTCACCCGTCCCTGCCGCGGGCGCCGAACCGGTCCTCAGGGTCAGCAATCTCGAGGTGACCTATTACACAGATAGCGGGCGGGCCAAGGCGCTCGACGATGTGAGCTTCACCCTCGGGGCTGGCGAAAAGCTCGGCATGGTTGGTGAATCCGGGTCGGGCAAGTCCACGCTTGCCCTCGCCATGATGCGTATGATCAAGCCGCCAGGGCGGATCGAAGGCGGCCATGTGATTGTCGGCGGCACCGATCTGAGCGCTCTCAATGACGAAGGTATGCGCAAGGCGCGCCTGTCGAAGATCGCCTATATCCCGCAAGGTGCGATGAATTCGCTCAACCCGGTGATGCGGATCGGCGCGCAGATGGTCGATGCGATCAAGTCCCACCTGCCAAATGAGTCCCGCTCTTCCATCGACGATCGCTGCATGGCGGCACTGCGCTCGGTGGATCTCGATACCAGCGTGTTTCGCATGTATGCGCACGAGCTGTCGGGCGGCATGAAACAGCGTGTCTGCATCGCCATCGGCATCCTGCTCAAGCCCGAAGTGATCATCGCCGACGAGCCGACATCCGCGCTCGACGTGGTGACCCAGCGCCAGGTGATGGAAACCATCGACCGCGTGCAGGACGAGATCAACGCCGCCGTGATCCTGATCGGCCACGACATGGGCCTCATGGCGCAGTTCGTCGACAAGGTCGCAGTGATGTATGCTGGCCGTCTCGTCGAGGTCTCGACTGTGCGGCAGATGTTCACCGACCCGCGGCACCCTTACGCTCGCGCTCTGATCTCGAGCCTGCCAAACCTGAGCAACAAGGGCGTCTTTCAGGGCATTCCGGGCCTCGCCCCGTCGCTGCTGCGGCTGCCCACCGGCTGCGCCTTCCATCCGCGCTGCGGCTATGCGCAGGCCGCCTGCTCCACCACCCGCCCCGCGGTCGACACGCTGCCCGATGGCCGCATCGTGACCTGCCACGTCTTCGGCAAGGATGCCTGACATGCCCCGTCTGCTCGAATTGAAGCATGTATCGAAGGTTTATCAACGGGGGCTGATCAACGCCAAGGCGACCGTGGCACTGCAGGATTTTTCGCTGACGCTCGAGGAAGACGAGCCAACAATTCTCACCGTGGCGGGCGAGAGCGGGAGCGGCAAGACCACACTCGCCATGCTCCTGTTAGGCTTCACCACGCCCACCACCGGCGAAATCCTGTTCCGCGGCAAGAACATCACGTCCCTGCATGGCAGCGAGCGGCTTGCCTATCGGCGAGAAGTACAGGCGGTGTTTCAGGATCCGTTCGCGGTTTTCAATCCCTTCTACACGGTTGACCACCTGCTGACGGTGCCAATCAAGCGTTTCAAGCTTGCCAAGACCAAGGCGCAGGCCCAAGGGCGCATGGAGGAGGCGCTTACCGCCGTGGGCCTCAGGCCCGAAGATGTGCTCGGCCGCTTTCCGCACCAGCTTTCTGGCGGCCAGCGGCAGCGCATCAATGTGGCTCGCGCACTGCTGCTCAAGCCCAAGCTGCTGATTGCGGACGAGCCGGTGTCGATGGTGGATGCGTCGCTGCGCGCCAACATCCTCGAAACGCTGCGCAACCTGCAGCGCGACCATGGTGTGTCGATCATCTACATCACGCATGATCTCACCACCGCCTTCCACGTGGCAAAATCCATCGTCGTGCTCTATCGCGGTGGCGTCATGGAAGCGGGCGAGGTCGATGCGGTGATCAAGACGCCGCAGCACCCGTACACCAAGCTGCTCGTCGACTCGATTCCGTGGCCGAACCTCGACCAGCGTTGGGGCAATGAACCCATCCTCAAGGCCGAGCCCGCCGAAGGCGGCTGCCGCTTCCGCGGCCGCTGTCCGCGCGCCATGCCGATCTGCGCAGAGGCGCCGCCGCTGTTCAAGGTAGGCGAGCAGCATACCGCTGCCTGCCACCTTTACTCCGAAAAGCCGGTGATCCAGCCAGAGAAGCTTTCGACACTGCTGCCGGTCTGACCGGCACGGCCGCGGCGTCTCTCACGCCGCGGCGACTATGCTCATTGACCACCCGCATGTGCGGCGCCCGCCCAATGGGAAGCCGCCGGAGGACATCGCCATGCTCGAAATCGCCGAGTTCATCAACCCTACCCCGTCGCCACTGTGGAAGCTCGCGAAACAGGCGGGTGTCGATCTCGCTGTCGGCGGACTACCGACCGACAGCCTGCAGGCGAATGAGCGGGTCTGCGACTATGCTCCCTTGAAGCGCATGCAGGATCGGTATCGGGAGGGCGGGTTCGAACTTCGCGTCATTGAGGCGCGGCCGCCCCTCAACCTAACGAAGCGTGGGCTTGAAGGTCGCGACGCCGAGATCGACGTCGTGTGCGAGCTCATCACCAATATGGGTAAACTCGGCATCCCGGTGTGGTGCTACGAGTGGATGACCGACTTCAACTGGGTGCGCACCAATTTCGCCACCCCCAGCCGCGGCGGCTCGGTGGTCACCAGCTTCAATGCCGACGACGTGCCCGATACCATCACCTCGAACCCGCCGATCTCGGAAGAAAAGCTCTGGGAGACGCTCGAGTATTTCCTGCGCCGCGTATTGCCCGTCGCAGAGAAGGCCGGCGTCAAGCTCTCGATGCACCCCGATGATCCGCCGATCACGCCGATCAAGGGGGTCAGCCGTATCATGCGTACGGTGCCGAATTACCAGCGGCTGGTGGATATGCTGCCGTCTGACAACAACACCATCACCATGTGCCAAGGCAACTTCACGCTGATGACCGAGGACCTGCCGTCCGTAATCAAGAGGTTCGGCAAGAAGATCAGCTTCGTGCATTTCCGCGACGTGAAGGGCGTGCCCACCCGCTTCGAGGAAACCTGGCACGATGCCGGCAAGACCGACATGCTCGCCTGTATGCGCGCATACAAGGAGATCGGCTTTTCGGGTGTGCTCCGACCCGACCATGTCCCCACCGTTGAAGGCGATAGTAACGAACATGCCGGCTATTCGAGCTTCGGACGGCTCTACGCTATCGGCTATATTCGTGGCCTGCACCAGGCCGTCTACCAGGGCTGATCGGACCTCATCATGAAAATTGCATTGACCGGCGGCAGCGGCGGCGTGGGCCGCGCCATTACCAAGCTGGCCCTTGAGCG
Organism: Hyphomicrobiales bacterium; assembly: GCA_027487555.1. Taxonomy (GTDB): domain Bacteria; phylum Pseudomonadota; class Alphaproteobacteria; order Rhizobiales; family Devosiaceae; genus Devosia_A. Next base: position 216,818 of record JAIYDI010000019.1, on the reverse strand, counting down.
GGGCCACAGCATTGTCAGCATTGACCGCATCGGACCTTCGCCGGAGGAGCGGCAGGACAGCGTCAGCTATGTCGTCTCCGAGATGAGCGACTACGACGCTATCGTTGCTGCTTTTGCCGGGTGCGACGCGCTCATCCACATGGCGGCAATCCCGTCGCCTGGCCGCCACCCCGACCATGTCGTTCACAACAACAATGTCGTGGGCAGCTACAACGCGCTGCGCGCCGCCGTCGAGAACGGCATTATGCGCATCTGCCAGGCGTCGAGCGTGAATGCTATCGGGCACTCCTACAGCCTCGACCCGAAATACGACTACTTCCCCATCGACGAGGACCATCCGAATTACTCGGAGGACCCCTATTCGCTTTCGAAGTGGATTTGCGAGCAGCAGGGCGACGCATTTGCGCGGCTTCACCCGGGGATTCGCATCGCCTCGATGCGCTTTCATTGGGTGGTGCCGGAGCGCGCCTTCGCGGCCAGACACTTCACCGAGGATGCACCGGCACCCAACAAGCACCTGTTCGCCTATACGCGTTTTGATGCGGCGGCCGACGCCTGCCTCAAGAGCCTGACAGCGGATTTTACCGGGCACGAGGCGTTCTACATCGTCGCACCGGACACAACGTTGGATATGCCATCCGCAGAGGTGCGCGCGCGCTACTTCCCCGACACCCCGATCAAAGGCGACATGGACGGCTACCGAAGCTTCTTCAATTCTTCGAAAGCGGAGCGGATGCTGGGCTGGGTACATCCGCGTGGCCGCGGGGATTGACGGTCGCCTGCGACAAACCTTCGGCTCGCCACGAGGTTGACCGGAAAAGGGAATGACGCCTTCACCGATCCGGGAGGGATCCGATGAACAAGCTGCTCGCGCTGTTGGGCCTCATGGCGGCGACTGCCAATCCGGCGCTGGCCCACGATACGCCCGCCTCGGTGGTGATGGGGACAACGCCATTCACCGAAAGGGTAATCATCTCCGGGCTCGAAGGGCCGTGGGAAGTGACGATGGGCCCTGATGGCTGGCTGTGGGTCACCGAACGAACTGGCGGTCGCATCACCCGCGTCAACCCGGCGGATGGCACCAAGCAAGTCGCCTACAGCTTCAAGGACGTATCTGCACCCGGAGGGCAAGACGGGCTGCTCGGCATGGCGCTTGATCCCGGCCTGCTGCAGGACAAGGGTCAGGACCATGTCTATGCGTCGTATACCTATGTCGACAAAACTCTGGGTGGTATCCCATGGGTCAAGGACAGGTTCAGCCCCTATCACGACCTTTGGGTGAAGATCGTCCGGCTCACCTACGACAAGGCGACCGGCACTCTCTCCGAACCGGTTGACGTGATCACCGCCATGCCGGCCAAGAACGACCACAATTCCGGACGGCTGAAACATGGCCCGGATGGCAAGCTCTACTACACCATCGGCGATGGCGGCAAAAACCAGCTCGGTAACTGGTGCATTCCCATCGAAGCTCAGCGACTTCCCACCGCGGACGAAGTGGGCAGGCAAGACTGGATCGCGTATCAGGGCAAGACGCTCCGGCTCAACACAGATGGCTCGATCCCCGAAGACAATCCGGTGCTTGGTGGCGTCAGGAGCCATGTATTCACCTATGGGCACCGCAACTCACAGGGCATCGCCTTTGCAGCCGATGGCACGCTCTATGCGTCCGAACAGGGCCCGAAGACCGATGACGAGGTCAATGTGCTCGTGCCGGGCGGCAATTACGGCTGGCCGCACGTCTCGGGCTTCCGTGACGACAAGGCCTACGAGTATGCCCGGTGGGTCGAGGCGTCGACGCCCTGCGACCAGTTGACCTTCACCGACCTCGTTATCGATCCCTCCGTTCCGCGGGAGAACGAGACGGCCTGGCAGGAGTCGACGGTGGAGCCACTCGCTACCTTGTTCACAGTGCCATCGGACTGGAATTTTTCCGACCCGGCCTGCGGCGGTATCGACTTCATCTGCTGGCCCACGGTCGCAGCCTCCAGCATCGAGGTCTATCAGCCCCAAGCGAACTCCGTTCCTGGCTTCGCGCATTCCCTGCTCGTCACGACACTGAAGCGCGGCTCGCTCTATGTCCTGCCTCTCGACGAGACCGGAAGGAAGCTGGAGGGGCACATCACGCGTTACTTCAAGTCCGAAAACCGATTCCGCGATCTGGCACTGAGCCCCGATGGCCAGACCATCTACATTGCGACCGACCCCGGCGGGCTGACGGAATCGAAGACCGGCGGTACCATCGACCGGATGGAAAACCCGGGCGCCATCCTCGCCTTCACCCACGATCCCGTTGCGGCAGCCGAAGCTGGACCCGAAGCGGCAGATCCGATCGCCACTGTCGCCTCGGCGGCAGAGCCGGTCGAGGGCATGCCAGTGAGCTTCACTGCCGACCAGGTCGAGCGCGGCAAGGTCGCATATGCGGCGGGTTGCATCACCTGCCACGGCGCCGCACTGAACGGAGCCTATGGTCCGCCGGTTGCCGGTTCCGTGTTCGACAGCCATTGGCGGGGCAAAACCGTCGGTGCGCTCTGGCGCCACACACATGACCGCATGCCGCCATCTCGCCCGGCAACGCTCTCAGACGAGACCTATACGGATCTTGTCGCCTATATGCTGAGCGTCAACGGCATCGCAGTGGGCACCGAGGCCCTGCCGCTCAGTCCTTCAGCGCAGAATCTCCAGATAATCCCCGCCAAGTCACCCTGAGGGCGCAACCTGGAAGACGCGGGCTGAGAGCGACAAACGGGGGTCACGCAGCCCCGTCCCTCGCCCTCGGCCTTAGGGAGTGTCCCCAAATCCGACGATCCGCCCGACTTGATTTAGGTCAAACCAGCCATGCCAGCCACATGCGAGGCTTGAGGCGGTTTAGCTGCTCCGTCTCGTGTCCGGATCCATGTCCCACGTCCTTATCGTTGCTCCCGATACCGACTTGCGCCGCTCCATGCAGTTCGCCCTCGAAGCGGATGGCTATGTCGTGAGTGGCCGTGCCAGCATTGCTGACGTGAACGTCACGCCTGAGGAGATCGACTGTGTCATCCTCGACCACCATATGGCAGATCGCAGACTGGCCGAGGCCCGCATCTTCTGCGCGCGGTTCGACCCGGTTGTGCTTCTCGCCAATACCGCATCGCATCCGTTGGTCGTTTCAGTGTTCCGCACGCTTCTGAAGCCGCAATTGGGGCCGACCCTGTCGAGCGCCGTGAGCGATGCGTTGTGTGCACAGTCGGGTTCGACTGCCAGCCCGTAGGGATTTGCGGCCCCGGCATTTGACGCAGGTCACATCCGGATGCCCTACTTGCGCGTTAGGTGAATTGGCGAGCACACTCGGCGGTGCAACGCTTGGGAGGGTCCGATGCAGAGCAAGGTTCCACAAAGCGGCAGGGAAATCGCCACCGAGCCGCTCGTCTTGTCGCAACCTCAACAAGGGGTAGATCCGCTCCGCCGACCTTTTGTTGGCAACGAGACCATCGAGGACAACCTGCGCGAGAACGTCAAGGTCGCTGCGTGGAACGTCATGGGCGATCGCGAGCGCGGCCTTGATATCGCCGTCGCTGCGGGCGTCGCTACGCTGTCGGGCCCGGTGGCGGACACGGCTGAGGCGGCAGAAGTGGTGAAGGCAGCATTGTCGATTTCAGGCATTGGCGACGTGGTCGATCGGCTGGTTCCAGCCGGAAGCGGCGTGCAGCCGGGCGTTCGGGCCGCATCCGCGATACCGGCCGCGCATCCGGTGCTCGGCACGAAGATGGTGGCGCTCACCCGCTTTTGCGGCCTCGACGACGCCTCAACCGGTGCAGCCATACGGCAGGCCGTCGGCCGTCTCGATCATTTCTTCGCAGAGCGCAAACTGCCTCCCCCCACCCAACTCGTCATCGTCTATCGCAACCTGATCCCCGGCGCGATCACGCTCGAACTGGGTGTCCCGGTGCCAGATGGTCTCGAGCCACGCCTCGAAGGCGAATTCAGCATCGCCGCGCTGCCCGCGGTGGCCGAGCAGGTTGCGATGGCGTCGTCGGGCATTGCGCCCATTGTTTCCACCCTGCGCGACCTGATGCGGGTGGGCCATGCATATGCCTGGCAGGTGCTCGAAGCCGACGAGTTCCGGCCATGGCGAGGGCATAATGCATTGCCGCTCAATGTCGGGCAGGATAGCTGAGGTGTGAACTAAAAAGGACGAGCGTCGCCCGCGCGGTGCGCCATCCCCCCATCATGACCCCGTTCGATCCAGCGCGTCGCCTCCATGCCTCGGGCCGGCTGATTCCAGCGCCACTCGACGAAAAGATGGTGCGAGCGGTCGTTGACCGCTTCTACACCCTTGCCCGCGCCGACGACGTAATCGGCCCGGTGTTCAACCGCGTCATCCCCGATGCCGACTGGCCGACGCATCTCGACAAGATCACCGATTTCTGGAGCGCGATGCTGCTTGGCACCGGCCGCTACAATGGCAGGCCGATGCCGGCCCACCTCAGGATCCCCGACCTCTCCGATGTGCATTTCGCCCGCTGGCTCAAGCTATTCCGCCATGTGGTGGAGGATATCTGCCCGATAGAGGTAGCAGCAGTCTTCCTCGATCGCGCTGAGCGCATCGGGCACAATTTCCGTACCCGCATCCATTGGATGCGCACAGGTGTCGAGCCGCAACTTGATGTCCTTCGCGCCGAGCCGACGCCCTGGCAGCCGGACTGACTCCCAAACGGACAAAGCGGCCGCCCCTTGCGTTCAGGCGGCCTTGCGTCTGCTGCGGCACCATCCTCACACCGCTATCGAATGTCTGGCAATTCCACGGTTGAGATAGGCGTCGAATTGCGAGGCGATCAGCCGGGCAAAGGGCCGTCCTTGCCGCGTGATACTGAAGCAGTCGCCGTCAAACTCCACGAAGCCGTCCTGATCGTCGCGCGCGACATCGCGCATTTCCGCAACCACCGGCAGCACCAAGCCGCCGAACTGCGCCTTGAGCTGGTCGAGATCGACACTGAAATCGCACATCAGCCGTTCGATCACATAGCCGCGCAGCCTGTCGTCGGTGCTCAGGTGCACGCCACGCGCCACGGCAAGCCCATCGGCCTCGATATGGCGGATATAGTCGCCCATCGCCGCGAAATTCTGCGCGTAGCCTTGCGGTAGATTGCCGATCGAGGAGGCGCCAAGCCCGATAAGCGCCGGCGCCCGGTCGGTGGTATAGCCCTGGAAATTGCGGTGCAGCGTACCGGCCTTCGCCTCAATGGCAAGGCCATCATCGGGTTTGGCGAAATGGTCGATACCAACCGCCTCGAAGCCCGAAGCGATGATCCGTTCGGCTGCCGCAGTCGCCTGTGCCAGGCGCTCGGCAAAGCCAGGCAGCGCCGTTTCGTCGATCATCTTCTGGTGGGTCTTCATCCATGGCACATGCGCGTAGCCAAACAAGGCGATCCGGTCGGGCTGCATGGCGAGGGCCTGCTCGACTGTCGCTACCACGCTCTCAACCGTTTGGTGCGGGAGGCCGTAGAGCACGTCGAGATTGACCGAACTCACCCCGCGTTCCCGCATGGCGTCGACGACAGTGCGTGTCTGCTCCACGCTCTGCAGGCGATTTATCGCCTGCTGCACCACCGGATTGAAATCCTGCACGCCGATGCTGATCCGACTCACCCCTGCCGCGGCGAAGCCGTCATACCGGTCCGGCGTCATATCGTTGGGGTCGATCTCGATCGAGAATTCGAGGGCCGCTGAGGTCGAGAAATGCGCCCGTATGCGGGTCGCAAGTCTCACGAGGTCCGCCGGCTGCAGCATCGAGGGGGATCCGCCTCCGAGGTGCAATGCAGAGACATGGCCGCGCCCATCGAGCAGGTCAGCGACGGTCTCCAACTCCTTGTGCACCGATGGCAGATATGCCGCGATCGGATCATAGCGCCGCACTTGCTTGGTATGGCAGCCGCAAAACCAGCAGAGCCGGTCGCAGAACGGCACATGCACATATAGCGAGAGGGCGGTCTGCGGGGCGAGGTCCGCGAGCCATGCGCGGTACTCTGCATTCGTGATGCCCGGATGGAAATGCGGCGCAGTGGGGTAGCTCGTGTAGCGCGGCACGGGCTTGGCCAGCCGCTCGAAGGTTGTGGTGGGGATCGTCTGGTTCATCGGAACACCTCGCGCGCCCTTGCTCGCAAATTCCCCAGCGCTACTCCTTGATGGAAATCAAACCGGCCGAAATAGTCGCCGAGCGGTCAGTCCTCGTCATCGAGTATGCGATAGCTCGCGCCTTCTAGATCCTCGTATTGGCCGGTGCGCAGAGCCCAGAGGAAGGCTGCAAGCGCGACGAGGCCCATGCCGATGGCGATGGGAATGAGGAGGATGAGCCCACTCATGCGTGCGCCTCCCGCAGCGTGCGGTCGGGGCGACGCAGAACGGCCTCCCCGCCGCCAAAGCGGAGCCGCATGGCGTTCGCCACGACGATGATCGACGACGAACTCATGGCAATCGCCGCAATCAGCGGCGTCACATGGCCCATGACCGCCAGCGGCACGGCAATGGCATTGTAGCCGATGGCGATCACCAGGTTCTGGTTGACGATCCGCGCGGCGCGGCGCGCGGTGTCTATCACGAAAGGCACAGCCGAGAGCCGCTCGCCGGTAAAGACGAAGTCGGCGGCGGCGCGCCCGATATCGGCGGCACTGGCCGGCGCCATCGAGACATGCGCGGCCCTGAGCGCCGGCGCGTCGTTGATCCCATCGCCGACCATCATCGTGCGGCCCTCGCCCACCAGCTCAAGCTTGTTCTCCGGCAGGAGCCGCGCCCGCGCATCAAGAATGCCGACCGCTTCGGCGACGTGCCGCACGGGCTCGGGCCTGTCGCCCGACAGCAACCGGAGCGGCAGACCCATTGTCTTGAGTTCGGCGATGCTAGTGACGGCATCGGGTCGGATCTCGTCCTCGAAGCGGAAGACAGCGAGGGCCAGGCCATTGCGGCTAAGCCAGACTTCCGACTGCGCCGAACTTCCCGCATCCGTCTTGCCGACGAAATCGGCGCTGCCGAGCCGGAAGACGTCGTCGCCGCGTTCGGCCGCGATGCCCTTGCCGCGGAACTCGCTGACGACGCCTGCGAACGGTACACCATCGGGCAGCGCCTCGCCCAAGGCCCGCGACAGCGGATGGCCGCTGACTCGCGCGAGGCTCGCGGCGATCAGGCGCGCCTCAAGCGGTACTTGCGCAAGATTGGTCACGCGCGGATGCCCCAGCGTCAGCGTGCCGGTCTTGTCGAAAGCGACGCGATCCACCTCCGCCGCGCGCTCGAGCGCCGCGCCATCCTTCATCAGGATACCGCGCTCGAATAGTCGCCCCGCAGCTACCACGTGGACAATCGGCACCGCGAGCGCCAGGGCGCATGGGCATGTGATGATCAGCACCGCCACTGCGTTGAGTAGCGCCATATGCCAGTTGCCCGTGAACACCCCCCAGCCCAAGAATGTGCCGATGGCGATGGTATGAACGATGGGCGCATAGACCGCGGCGGCGCGGTCGGCAATACGCCGTTGCTTGGTCCTTGCGCCCTCGGCAGCTTCCATCAGCGCGATCATCCGCGACAGGAATGAGTCGGCGGCGGGCTTGGTCGCCCGCACAAGCAGCGGACCCGAGAGCGTGTTGGCACCTGCCACGACGGCGCCGCCGGCCGGGAGCGCTACCGGCGCGGTTTCGCCGCTGACAATGGCATAGTCGAAACTGGCACCCTCGCTTTCCACCACTGCATCCACCGGCACGCGGTCACCGGCGCGCAGTTCGAGCAGCATCCCGGGTTCAATTTCGTCGAGAGCCACATAGTCCCGCCCGCCCTCTTGCGTGATGCGGGTCGCGCCGCGCGGTGCGAGGCGCGCGAGATTGGTGATGGCGCTCCGCGCCCGCTCCCGCATGAGGTGGTCGAGCGTCCGTCCGATCAAGAGGAAGAACAGCAGCGTCACCGAGGCATCGAAGTACGCGTGCTGGCCCGAATTCAGTGTCTCGAACAGGCTGAGCGCCGTGGCGAGCGTCACGCCGATCGAGATCGGCACATCCATATTGGTGCGACCCACCCGCATTGCGCGCCAGGCGGACCGGAAGAATACCCGCCCCGAATACGCAATGGCCGGCAAGGCGATCAGCGCCGAAATCCAGTGGAACAGGTCGCGCGTTGCCTCGTTTGCGCCTGCCCAGACCGAGACTGAGAACAACATGATGTTCCCGGCGGCGAAGCCCGCGACCGCGAGCGCCTTGACCAGCTCGCGCAGAACCGGGTCCCCATCCTTGTCCTCGGCGGGATCAAGAGCGTAGGTGTGGTAGCCCGACGCACCGATGGCGGGGGCAAGCTCCGAGGGCGCGCCACGCGCGGGGTCGAACACCACGCGCACCCGGCGCTTCGACAGGTTTACCCGCGCCATCTCCACCTGTGGCAGCGCTTCAAGCGCGGTCTCGATCGAGCGGATGCAGGCGGCGCAATGGGCATCCGGGATGGCGAATTCCAGCTGACGGGTGCCGTCACTCAGCCGACGGCTCAGGGTCAGCAGCGCTGCATCATTGGCCTCTGTGCCATGGGCCGCGGCCTCGGCCAGTTCTTCCTCGCCTGGAATGCAGCAGGTCATCTCGTCGTCTCCCCGCCCTCGGCTAGGCCGAGCTTGGCGCGCTCATGCAGTTCGTAGAAGCCAAGCGGCGTGGTATCGGCAGTGATCCAGACGTCCCAAACACCGTCACTGAGGGTGATCGGGGCGGCAAAGGCGCCGTCCGGACCGCGCTCAAGGGTCAGCCTCTGGTCGTCATGGCCACCCACCGGACGGGCAACCAGCACTTTCACCGTGCCGAGATCGACGGGTTTTCCTGCGCCGTCGACAACATTGAGCCTCAGGCCGGACTCTTCGATGCTGAATATCGAGGTCCAGCCCGCCGCGGCCTGCTTAAGGTGCGCATCGCGCTTCAAGTCGAATTCCTGGCTCGCGACATAGGAATTGTCGACCACCAGTCCGGTCCAGCTGGTCGCACTCACCACAGCCAGTCCGACATTGACGGAGATGATCACGCCGAAAAAACCCAAGGACAGCAACAGCATGTGCGTGCCAGTGAAGGTGCCCCGCGCAGGCTTTGCCGACAGGTTGATGTCTTGCGTCGTCATTTGCGCGTCTCCGGCGTTTCGAAACTGGTTTCGGTCGAGACGCGGATGCCATCCGTCGACTCGACGAAGATCTGGAACTTGCTCTGACCCGGCGGCAGGTCAGCGTCACTGGCATGAATGTAGAGCCGCAGCGGCAATACCTTGTCGGGCTCGAGCTCGAGCCCGAGGCTCTGGCTCGTCATGCCCTTGCTGTCGGCCAGCGACAGGGTCGCGCCCGGAAGGCCCTCGATCCAGAGCGCTACGGCGCGTGGCGTTGGGGTCATGTTGAGAACCTTCACATCGTATCCGTTGCGGATCGAGCCATCCTTGAGCGTCACATAGAGCGGGTTGCGGTCATGCAGAACGTTCAGCGACAGCGGCGAGCGGAGCGAGAGCGCCGTCACCATGGCAAGGCCGATCGCCGCCCAGCCGAGGAAGTAGACGATGGTGCGCGGCCGGACGATAGAGCGCCATGTGGTGTGCCTGACCTTGTCGACGAGTTTGCCTGTAACGCTGTCGCGGATCCGCCTTGGTTCGAGCGCGCCAGCCTCGTTGCTGGCGAGCGCCATGTTGGCGTTAAAGTCGGTCAGCGTATTGTAGCTGATCAGCCCCTTTTCCTTGCCCAGCTTTGCCATCACGTCATCGCAGGCATCGATGCAAAGCGCGCAGGTGATGCATTCGAGCTGGTTGCCGTCGCGGATATCGATGCCCATGGGGCATACCACGACGCAGGCATTGCAATCGACGCAGTCGCCCACCGGTTTGCCTTCGGCGAGGGTCTTCTTGGCATGACGCGAGCGGGGTTCGCCACGCCAGGCATTGTAGGTGACCGTAAGCGAATTCTCATCGAGCATCGCAGCCTGGATGCGCGGCCACGGGCACATGTAGGTGCAGACCTGCTCGCGCAGAAGACCACCGAATGTGTAGGTCGTTGCGGTCAGCAGCGCGATCGTCGCGTAGGCGACCAGCGGCGCGTCGAAGGTCACCACGTCGTGCAGCAGGGTCGGCGCATCGGCGAAATAGAAGATCCAGGCGCCGCCTGTCAGCACCCCGACCCCCAGCCAGATGGCGTGCTTCGAGACGCGCTTGATGACCTTGCCGGCGGTCCATTTGCCCTGGTCGAGCTTGATGCGGGCGTTGCGGTCGCCCTCGATCAAGCGCTCGACTGCAAGATAGAGGTCGACCCAAACGGTCTGCGGGCAGGCATAGCCGCACCAGGCGCGGCCGACAGTCGAGGTGACTAGGAAGAGCCCGATGCCCGCCATCACGAGAAGGCCGGCGACGTAGTAGAATTCCTGCGGCCATATCTCGATGAAGAAGAAGAAGAACCGACGGTTCTCGAGGTCGATCAGTACCGCCTGGTCGGAGGCATAGGGACCACGGTCCCAGCGCAGCCAAGGCGTGATGTAGTAGATGCCGAGCGTCAGCAGCATCACCAGCCACTTGAAGCGGCGGAACGTACCCGAAGCGCGCTTGGGAAATATCTTCCTGCGTGCCGCATAGAGTGGCTGGCGCCGAGTGGGGGAATTGACCGGCTCGACATCGTAGCGCTCGGTCGGGGGAGTCTGTTCCGCAAGCATGGGCAGGATCCTGATGGATATGCCCGCTTGTCCCACGGGCACTGGGCCAGGGGCTTGATCTGGGTCAAGCCGGGGGTGCGTCAAAGGGTGCCGCAAACAGCAGCGGGGGAGGATGCTTGCGGTCACCCTCCCCCGGCGTCGGCAACGGTCGTTCTTGCTTTTACTGACCGCCACCAAGTCCGTGCACATAGACGGCCAGTTCCTTGACCGCCACGTCACCGAGACGCACACCCCAGGCTGGCATCACTCCGTGGGTCGGTTTGACCAGCTGCGCCTTGATGCCTTCGAGCGTGCCTGTGTACAGCCACACCCTGTCGCTGAGGGCTGGGCCGCCGAGATCCGGGTTGCCCTGGCCAGCGTCGCCATGGCAGGCGGCGCAGTTGTCGAGGAAAAGCTGCTGGCCCTCGGGGCTCGCCGCGCCGCCCTCGACGCCCGAAAGCGAGGCAACCTGCTTGGCCACCTGGTCGATCTGCTCCGTGGTGAGGATGCCGTCGGCGCCGAAGTTCGGCATGATGTTGAAGCGGGTGTCAGCGTCGGCCTCGTGGCGCACACCATGAGTGAGCGTCGTGTAGATCTGGTCGATTGAGCCCCCCCAGAGCCAGTCGTCGTCATTGAGGTTGGGATAGCCGACCCCGCCCATCGCACCGGTGCCATGGCACTGGGTGCAATAGACCTTGAAAAGCGACTTGCCGCCTGCAGTCGCGAAGCGGTTGAGCTCGTCGTCCTTGACGATCTCCGCAACCGGGGTCGCCGCGATCTTTTCAATCACGCCGCCCTGTGCTGCCTTCGCTGCGGCAAGGTCCGCGTCGAGGTTGGCGCGGCTCGAGAAACCCAGCACACCAGGGGTCGCCGACGAGATGAGCGGCCAGGCCGGATATGCGATTGTGTAGCCGAGTGCGAAGACCACCGTGCCGTAGAATGTCCACAGCCACCAGCGCGGCAGCGGCGTATTGAGTTCCTTGATGCCGTCCCACTCATGGCCGGTCGTCTCGGTACCGCTCAGGTCGTCGATTTCTTTGTTGCTCATCTGTGGCTCCCCCGATCGATCGGATGGTCATCGTCGAGCACGATGCGCGCCGCCGCTTTGGCATTGGCCTTTGCGCCCGGCCTGACGATGAAGAAGACGACGGCAAGGAAGATCGCCATCATGTAGACGAGGCCCCAGCTATCCGCGAAGTGCCGCATCGAGTCGTAGATTGCGGTGTCCATGGTGTCCCCTTACCGGTAGTTCGCCTTGGCGTCGTAGGTCGTGAAATCGACCAGCGTGCCAAGCATTTGCAGGTAGGCAACCAGCGCATCCATCTCGGTGACCTTGGCCGGGTTGCCGTCGTAGTCGGCGACGCGGGCATTGACATAGCGCTCCTTGAGGCCGGTCGAGTCGCCGTCGAGGGTCGCCTGGGCAAGCAGATCGGCTTGGGCGTTCTTGATGGCATCTTCGGTATAGGGCACGCCGACAATGGCGTTGGCCTTGAGGTCGCCGACGATTGCCGAGCTGTCGAGTTCGGTGTCGGCCAGGAAGCCGTAGCGTGGCATGATGGATTCCGGCACCAGCGCCTGCGGGTGGCGCAAGTGCTCGACATGCCACACGTCGGAGTAGCGGCCGCCGACGCGGGCGAGGTCGGGGCCTGTCCGCTTCGAGCCCCACTGGAACGGATGGTCGTACATCGACTCCGCCGCCAGCGAGTAGTGGCCGTAGCGTTCCGTCTCGTCGCGGAACGGTCGGACCATCTGGCTATGACAGACATAGCAGCCCTCGCGGACATAAATGTTGCGGCCAGCCAGTTCGAGCGGGGTGTAGGGCCGAATGCCAGCCACCTTCTCTATGGTGTTCTGGAAGTAGAAGAGCGGCGCGATCTCAACGATACCGCCTATGCAGACCACCACGAGCGAGAGGGTGAGCAGCAAGGTGGCGTTACGTTCGATCACGCCATGTTTCTCGAGAAGTCCCATGATGCTTTCTCTCTGTTACTCGGCCGGCTGCACGGTGGCAGGGGCCACGAGCGGACGTTCGCTACGCACCTTGCCGGCGATGGTCAGCCAGATGTTGACGGCCATGACGATCACGCCGCTGAGATAGAGCGCGCCACCAAGGGCTCGGGCCACGTAGTAGGGGTGCAGCGCCGCGACGCTTTCAGCGAACGAGTAGACGAGGAAGCCCTGGCTGTCGTACTCGCGCCACATCAGGCCCTGGGTGATGCCCGATACCCACATCACTGCGGCGTAGATCACGATGCCGATGGTGGCGAGCCAGAAGTGCCAGTTCACCATGCGCAGCGAATAGAGCTGCCGGCGGCCCCAGAGCCTCGGCACCATGAAGTAGACGGCGGCGAACGAGATCATGCCGACCCAGCCGAGTGCACCCGAATGCACGTGGCCGATGGTCCAGTCCGTGTAGTGGCTGAGACCGTTTACCGACTTGATCGACATGACCGGCCCTTCGAAGGTCGACATGCCGTAGAACGCCACCGCGATCACCATCATGCGGATGATGGGGTCGGTACGCATCTTGTCCCAGGCGCCGCGCAGCGTCATCAGGCCGTTGATCATGCCGCCCCACGAGGGCATCCAAAGCATGATCGAGAACACCATACCCAGAGTCTGCGCCCAGTCGGGGAGCGCGGTATAGTGCAGGTGGTGCGGACCGGCCCAGATATAGAGGAAGATCAGCGCCCAGAAGTGGATGATCGACAGCCGGTAGCTATAGACCGGGCGTTCGGCTTGCTTGGGCATGAAGTAGTACATCATGCCGAGGAAGCCGGCGGTGAGGAAGAATCCCACGGCATTATGGCCGTACCACCACTGCGTCAGTGCATCCTGTACCCCCGAGAACAGCGAATAGCTTTTGGAGCCGAGGAAGCTGACTGGCATGGAGATGTTATTGACGACGTGCAGCAGCGCCACCGTCACGATCATGGCGAGGTAGAACCAGTTCGCCACGTAGATATGCGGTTCTTTGCGCTTGATGATCGTACCGAGGAACAGGATCAGGTAGGCGACCCAGACAATTGTCAGCCACAGGTCAGTGTACCATTCGGGCTCGGCATATTCCTTGCCTTGTGTGATACCGAGCAGGTAGCCCGACGCCGCCATGAACAGGGACAGCTGGTAGCCCCAGAACACGAACCAGGCGAGACCATCGCTCAGCAGCCGGGCGCGCGAAGTGCGTTGCACCACGTAGAAGCTCGTGGTGATGAGCGCCGTGCCGCCGAAGGCAAATATCACGCCCGAGGTGTGCAGCGGACGCAGGCGGCCGAAGTTCAGCCAGGGTCCGAAATTGAGGTCGGGGAAGGCGAGTTGAAGGGCGATGATCACACCGACAAGCATGCCTACGGCACCCCAGAACACGATCAGCACCGAGCCGATGCGGATCGGGTCGTCGAAATAGCCCTGCTTGTTTGATTCGATGACGCCCGCGGGGACGCGGGCGACCTGCGGCAAGCGCATCAGGATGACGGCGCCCAGTGCGAGGACGGCGGTCACCAGCCCCATGTGTATCCGGAACAGGCTATCCTGTCCGAAAGCCGACAGAAGGAGCGCAACGAACGCCCCTGCTGCCAAGCCTATGATCCAGCCTACGTTGCGCAATGCGGCCCCCTGTCCGACAATTAGAGACGCCGCAACCTAGGTGGGGCGCCGTCTGGGGGCTTTGATATGGATCAAGGGGTGCCACCTTAGGCACAGGCCTATCAGTGTCTTCGCTCAACCTTGCGCCAGGCTGAACAGAACGCGGCGGAGTGCGGCGTCGTCCTCGGCTTCGAGAGCGGCCCCGAGCTGGGTGAGCGCCGCGGTGAAATCCGCGCCATCTGCCGGCGGCATGAAGGCTCGGAGGATGCGCTTCTGCGTCGTGCGCTCGGCCCGCGCCGGATCGAAGAACAGTTCCTCGGTGAGTTTCTCGCCCGGCCGCGCGCCGGTGGCAATGATCTCGATGTCGCCGCGCGGGTTCTGCTGGTCGCGCACGGTGAGGCCTGCGAGGCGGATCATGTTGGCAGCGAGCGCACGGATGGCAATCTGCTCGCCCATTTCAAGCAGGAAGATATCTCCCCCTGTGGTCAGCGCGCCGGCTGCGACGATCAGTTCGGCTGCTTCGTGGATCGACATGAAGTAGCGCGTCATGCGCTCGTCGGTCAGCGTTACCGGACCCCCGGCGGCGATCTGCTCGCGGAACAGCGGCACAACCGAGCCGTTCGAGCCAAGCACGTTGCCGAAGCGCACGGCGCAGTAGCGGCGTGGGCCGTTGCCGGTATTGAGCGCATGGTGGCGCATGATCAGCTCGGCCCAGCGCTTCGTCGCGCCCATCACCGAGGAGGGGCGGACTGCCTTGTCGGTGGAGATCAGCACTACCTGCGGCACCTCGGCAGCCGCAGCCGCCGAGAGCAGTGTATGGGTGCCGAACACATTGTTGCGCACCGCCTCGAAGGCATTCTCTTCTAGCAGCGGCACATGCTTGTGTGCAGCAGCATGGAAGATGACATCAGCGGGCAGCCGCTGCAGCGTCCGCCGCACCAGCGGGCCGTCGGTCACCGAGCCGAGCACCGGCAGCACCGGAAGTTCGGACAGGGCGCGCAGTTTCCTCGTGATTTCGTAGAGTGCGAATTCGTTCGCTTCGAGCAGGATCAACCGTGTCGGCTGCCAATTGACGATCAACCGGCAGAGTTCGGAGCCGATCGAGCCCCCCGCCCCGGTAACGAGCACCGACTTGCCACCCAGCATCGCGGTGAACAGGGCTGGGTCTGGCGGGACGGCATCGCGCCCGAGCAGGTCGTCGATATCGATCTCGCGCAACTGGTTGACGAGGTACTTGCCCGAGACGAGATCGGCGATGGGTGGCAGCGCGCGCAGCTTCACGCCGAGCTTGCCGGCCTCGGCGACGATCTCGGCCCGGCGCGTCGTATCGGCATTGGGAAGCGACAGGATTACCTCGCCGACGCCGCGATTGCGCACCAGGTCGCCAAGTTCGCTCGGCGGAAATACCCTGATCCCCGCGACATCGCGCCCCCAAAGGCGCCGATCTTCGTCGACGAAAGCGGCGACATAGAAGCGGTTCTGGCCCAGCAGCGCCTCCGCCAGTTGGGTGCCAGCTGCACCCGCTCCATAGATCACCACGCCGGCCGCCGCCCCCTGCTGACGCTCGGGCAGCCAAAGCATGGCCTTGGCTGCAAAGCGCGAACCGACGATGACGATGGTGCCAAAGAAGAAGTAGAAGAACGGCACAGTGCGCGGAAAAACCGCCAGCCGTGTCGCCTCTGCAAGGAACAGCGCAGCCACCCAGGCGAGTGTCGCGATCGCCATGGCCTGCACCATTGTGAAGACCGCCCGGTCTGGCAGGTAGCGGATCACCGCGCGATAGAGCCCGAGCCGCACAAAGATCGGAATGGCGATCACGGGCGCGAGCGCAATCAGCACGATATGCGGCGGGGTAGGTGAAAAGCTCCCGAGGCGCAGCACGAAGCTGACCCAGAGCACGCCGAGCAGCGCCACGGCGTCGAACGCCATGAACGCAGCGCGCTTCAGCGCGCGCGGCAGGGTGGCAAAGCCGTCACGTATCGCTTCGAGCATGTGACCTTGGTCCCTGCATCCCTATCGCGCAGTCCAGATGCTTGTAGCCAATGCGTCGCAGCCTTTCCAACGCCTTTATGCTATGGCATCAGAGCCATTCACCGCTGTTTGGAAAGCGATCATGACCATCAGACTGCACCGGGGCGACCTGCCCGACCTGTCGCGCTACGGCCGCGAAGTTGCGATCGACACCGAGACCATGGGGCTCGATCCGCGCCGGGACAGGCTCTGCGTCGTGCAGCTCTCGCCCGGGGATGGCAGTGCCGATGTCGTGCAGATCCCGGCCGACCTCAAGACCGCGCCCAATCTCGAGAAGCTGCTCGGCGATCCGGCTGTCACCAAGATCTTCCACTATGCGCGCTTCGACATGGCCGTGCTGAAGTACCGTTTCGGTCTCGTTACGGGCCCGGTCTACTGCACCAAGATCGCGAGCCGGCTCGCCCGCACCTATACTGACCGGCATGGGCTCAAGGACCTCGTCAAGGAGCTTCTCAACGTCGATCTTTCGAAGCAGCAGCAGAGTTCGGATTGGGGCTCGGACACGATCTCGCAGGCGCAACTCGAGTATGCCGCCTCCGACGTGCTCTACCTGCACGACCTCAAGCGCCATCTCGACCGGATGCTCCGGCGCGAAGGCCGCTCGGAGATCGCCCAGGCGACCTTCGATTATCTCAAGACCCGGATTTCGCTCGACCTCCTCGGCTGGGACGAGGTCGATATCTTCGCGCATAGCTGATGGCCGTGGCAGAAACCGGCGGACAGGACCGCGCGCGTGTCTTTGCCGGGCTGAAGCGGCGCAACCGCATCGTCGCCGGGCTGCGTATCGCGGTGCCCGCCGTCGGCGTGGTGGCAATGCTCGCTGTCGGGGCGGGCATCGTACTTGACGGACTGCTCAACCAGTTCGGAATTGCGCGCATCCATATCGACCGCAACAATCTGGTGGTTGACACGCCGGAGCTGAGCTCGACCCTTGCGGATGGCACGGTGATCTCGCTTGCCGCCTCGAGTGCCAAGCTCGTGCCCAATGACAGCGACAGGGTCGGGCTAACCGACGCGCGCTTCGAGGCGACCTTGTCGGGCGGGCTCGGCTTCACTGCGATCGCCGCTGCCGCCAACCTCACACTCTCCACCCAAACGATACGGGTCCCGGGCAGGACCGACGTGACCACCAGCGATGGCGCGGCTGGCCATGCCGAAAAGCTCACCGTAGACGCTCTCGGGTTTGCCGCGCGCTCGGAAGGTCCAGTCACGCTCACGTTTCAGAGCGGCAATCGCCTCGAAGCCGCCGATATGATCTATGACCATCAGTCTCGGCTGATAACGTTCCACAAGGTGAAACTATGGCTCGTCTCCACTCCCGGCGCAGCGCAATAGCGGCGTTTGCCCTTGCGGCGTGCAGTCTTGGGCTTGGTACAAACACCACCTGGGCGGCAGGCACGCCGATAGAGGTGACGGCCGACACTTTCGTTGTCGATCAGGCCAACCAGAAGGCGACATTTTCGGGCAATGTGGTGATCAAACGGCTCAATCTCGACATGTGGGCCGACAAGGTCGTCATCGCCTTTGGCGCCGGAGGGGAGTCCGACATCACATCGTTGAGCGCAAGTGGCAATATTCGGGTGAAGACCCCGGCCCAGACTGCGCGGGGGGACTATGCGACCTTTGATCCGGCGACACAGCTCGTGCGATTGACCGGCAATGTGAAGGTGTCCAATGCCCAGGGCGAGGTCGCGGGTCCGGAACTCGTCATCGACCTGCGCAAGAACACTTCGGTCTTCCAGGGGAACAAGGGTGGCGGCCGCGTTACCGGGGTGTTCACCCCGCAATGACCGACGACGACAGCTCCGACGCCCCCGACTATAGCGGCTGGCTGGTGGCCGATGGCCTGAAGAAGCGCTTCGGCAAGCGGCAGGTCGTCGCTGACGTCAGCCTTGCCGTGCATCGCGGCGAGGCTGTGGGCCTGCTTGGCCCCAATGGCGCCGGCAAGACCACCGTCTTCACCATGATCATGGGACTGGTAAAGCCCGACGAGGGGCAGATCCTGCTCGAAGGCTGGCCGATCACCCGCCTGCCGCTGTTCCAGCGCGGTCGGCTCGGCATCGGCTATCTGCCGCAGGAGCCTTCGATCTTCCGCGGCCTTACTGTAGAGGGCAATATCCTCGCTGTGCTGGAGGGCCATGTGCGCAAGAGGGCCGAGCGCCGTGACCGGCTCGATGCCCTGCTTGAGGATTTCTCGCTTGCGCATCTGCGCAAGTCCGACGCGATGGCTTTGTCGGGTGGCGAACGCCGGCGCGTCGAGATCGCCCGCGCACTTGCCGCCGATCCGTTGTTCATGCTGCTTGACGAACCGTTTGCCGGCGTCGATCCCATCGCGGTTGCCGAAGTGCAGGGCCTCGTCCGGCAACTGACCGCCCGCGGTATCGGCGTACTCATCACCGACCATGCCGTGCGCGAGACGCTGGCGCTGGTCGACCGCGCCTATGTCATCCACGAGGGCAAGGTTATGGTGGAAGGCACACCCACCGAAATCGCCGAAAACCCCGATGCGCGGCGGGTCTATCTCGGTGAGAGTTTCACGGTCTGAAATGCCCGCCGGCACAGCGGCTTAACCCTCTGCTGCGGCTCATTGGCACAAATCTTGCCCTCGGCTTGCCCTTCGCAAGTCTTTGCGGCATGTTGCGCGCCGGGACGCCTGTTGTTTCGTGCGTGGGAGGAAGTGCGTAATGGCAATGTCGCCTCGGCTCGAGGTTCGCCAGAGCCAGAGTCTGACGCTGACGCCGCAGCTGATGCAGTCGATCCGGCTGTTGCAGCTCAGCCATCTTGAGCTCAGTGCCTTTGTCGACCTTGAACTGATGCGCAATCCTCTGCTTGAGCGCGAAGAGGGCGGCGATCCGGTCGAGACGGACAATGCCGAACTACCAGAGCGTCCCTCGGAGCTGAATGCGGCCGAGGACACGGTGGATTTTTCCGACCGCATCCAATCGGCCGACTCCATCGCCAACGGCTATGATACCGAGGTGGAGAACGTCTTTCCCTCCGAATCCACGCCGGACCGGCTCTCCGATGCCAGCCCCTGGAGCGAGCGCGGTACCTCGGACGAGGCGCCCGATATCGACCAGTTCGTCGCCTCCCGGCCTTCGCTTGGGGACCATCTGTGGTCGCAGGCCGGTCTCATCGTCTCCGATCCCGCCGAGCGGCTGATCGCTCGCTTCCTCGTCGACAGCGTCAACGAGGCGGGCTATCTCGCGACCGATCTCGAAAGCGTGGCAACCCAACTCGGCGCACCGCTGACGCAGGTCGAGGCCGTGCTCCGCATGCTTCAGACCTGCGATCCGGTGGGGGTCTTCGCCCGCGATGTAAAGGAATGCCTCGCTCTCCAGCTCAGGGATCGTGACCGGCTCGATCCGATGATGCAGCGCCTGCTCGAGCATCTCGAACTCGTCGCAAGCCACGACATGGCTGGACTTGCTCGCCTTGTCGGCTGTGATCGCGAGGACCTGACCGACATGCTGAGCGAGTTGCGTGATCTCGACCCGCGCCCCGGCCGCGCCTTCGAGACGTCAATGGTCGAGGCGGTCGTGCCAGATGTGTTCGTGCGGCCCGGCGCCGACGGCTGGCAGGTGGAGCTCAATTCCGACGTGCTGCCGCGCGTGCTGGTCAACCGCGCCTACTACACCACCGTCACGCGGCAGACCCGCGACACCGCGGAAAAGCAGTTCCTCACCGACTGCCTTCAGACCGCCAACTGGCTGGCAAAAAGCCTCGATCAGCGCGCGCAAACCATCCTAAAAGTCGCGGCCGAAATCGTGAAGCAACAGGATGGATTCCTGACTCATGGCGTCACCCATCTCAAGCCGATGACGCTGAAGTCAGTCGCCGACGCCATCGAAATGCACGAATCGACAGTGAGTCGTGTCACCTCGAACAAATATGTCTCAACCCCGCGCGGGCTGTTCGAGATGAAGTACTTCTTCACCACCGCGCTGGGGTCCTCTACGGGCGAGGCTGATCATTCCGCCGAGGCCGTGCGGCACCGTATCCGGCAGTTGATCGATGCGGAATCGCCTTCAGATATCCTCTCCGACGACACAATCGCCGAGCTGCTGCAGAAGGAAAAAGGCATCGAGGTCGCCCGCCGCACTGTGGCCAAATACCGAGAGGGCATGAATATTCCGTCCTCAGTGGTCCGCCGCAGGCAGAAACGAGCCCTCGCTCCCGCCGGGCGGTGAACCCAAGCGGCCTGGACTTTCGCGCCCCGGCCGTCTCCGATGATGTGAATTGTGATGCCATTGCACACCGGCCGGAAACCCGACCTCTGCGCCGTGCATTGCCGTTTGCGGCACCAAGGGTCTAGATTCCTTGCTCAGGGGTGACCACATCCCTTGTGCCGGTCACGAGAACCGGCACTCCAACGAAGAGGAAAGAGGACTCCATGACTCTGCGCGTTTCGGGAAAGAACATGGATGTAGGCGATGCTCTCAGGAGCAAGGCGGAGGGGCATTTCGATACCGTCGTGAAGAAGTATTTCGACGGCAACTACACCGGGCACATGATCCTCGAGCACGAAGGCTCAGGGTTCAACGCGCAATGCAACATTCACCTCGATACCGGGACAATCCTGCAGGCGAGCGCCTATGGCGGGGACGCGATCTCAGCCTATGAGATTATGGCCAACGCCATCGAGAAGCGGCTTCGCCGCTACAACCGCAAGCTCAAGGCGCACCGACGCCACGGGGCCAGTGGCGCCATCAACGGCGTCGAGGAGGCGCCAGCCTACGTCCTCGCCTCGACCGACGATGAGGAGGAACTGCACGAGGACTACTCGCCCCCGGTCATTGCCGAGTCGACGGCCAGCCTGAGGCAGATGTCTGTGGGCGAGGCGGTGATGCAGCTTGATCTCACCGGGCATGAGGTGGTGATATTCCGGCATGCTGGACACGGGGGCCTAAATGTGGTCTACCGCCGCGCCGACGGAAATATCGGCTGGATCGACCCGGCCCTCAGGCCCAATTAGGCGGCGAAAACCGTCCGCCAGCGTCCCCGCTGCGACTGCAATAGGAACTTGTTGATGGAATTGACTGACATCCTCTCCGAGGAGTCCGTGATTGCCTGTACTGGTCTGAAGTCGAAGCAGGACGTTCTCAAGGCGCTGGCGGAGCGGGCCGCGAAGGTGACGGGTGGCGATGCCGCTGCCATCCTCGCGGCGCTCGCCGAACGCGAGGAGCTCGGCTCGACGGGGCTGGGCAACGGTATTGCCATACCGCACGGCAAGTTTTCGGGGACGGCGCGCGTTACCGCCGTCTTCGCGCGCCTCGACACGCCTGTCGAATTCGAGGCGGTCGACGACCAGCCGGTGGATCTGTTGATGATGCTGCTGGCGCCGGTCGGCGCCGGCGCTGATCATTTGAAGGCACTTGCGCGGGTGGCACGAATCCTCCGCACAGAGGCTATTGTCGACCAGTTGCGGGCCGCGAGCGATGCGCAGGCGCTCTACGCCATCCTCAGCCGTCCGATTGCGACGACTCAGGCAGCGTGATCCGCAGTGCATAGGCATGCGGGCGGCGTCGCTTGCCCCGACGCCCTCATCATGTGCCCTTGGGCGGACGAGGGCGGTTCCCTTGCTTCAGCGGTCCGGGCTCAATGCAGCAGGACGATGCCGACATTGCGGCCGGAGAGCCAGTCGGCCACGGCCTCTTCGCTGTCCGCCACCATGAGCGGCTGACCACCGGCCGAGACCACGATGTGATAGTCGGAGCCCTCGTCGAGACCTGTCTCGGGCAACATGGTGCTGAGCGCGTCGCCGCGCACATGCTTCACATAGACCACGGCATTCGAACCCAGCGCCATGAATTGCGCCTCGGTCAGGTGCCGCAGCGGATGGTCGTGCCGGTCGTTGTTCCTGGATTCCTGCATTTTGTTCCCCTTGTTCTAGGCAGAACGAATGTCAATTCGTCTGGCGATCTTCTCGGCAATCGGTCGAACAACAGCGATGACCAGCATGCCGTTCCGAAGCATTGCGTCCTTGACCAGCATGCCCTCGGCGAGGAGGAACTGGCGCTGGAACTGCCGCGCGGCAATGCCGCGATGCAGGTATTGGCGGGCTTCGTCATCCTTCTGGCGGCCACGGACGACCAATTGGTTGTCCTCGGTCAGGACCTCGAGGTCATCGGCGGAAAAGCCCGCCACAGCGATGGAGATCAGGAAGCTCTCGCTTCCGTCCTCGTCGGTCCGTCGTTCGATATTGTAGGGCGGATAGCCGTCAGCCGCACGCGCTAGGCGGTCGACCCTTTCCTCAAAGGCATCGAAGCCAAGCAGGAAGGGAGCCGAGAACATCGAGACACGCGACATACGATCCGTCCTTGAGCAAGCAACGTATCCGGACAGCCCGTCTTCGAGTGGCGCCGTCCGATGCCCATGATATGGGAAAACCGAGCGGCCCGTTCAAGGGAAAGCGGCGTGCCTCCGAAGGGCTCCAGGGGACTATCGCGTTGGATAAACGAGTTGCTGTAATCACGCCGGCATTCCGGGCCGCGCGCTGGCTGGGCGAAGCCGTAAAGAGCGTCACGGCGCAGACGCATGCAGAGTGGGAGCACTGGATCATCGCTGATGACGGCGATGACTACGAAACGCTCCTCAAGTCCCAGGGCCTTGCTGACCCGCGCCAACGGTTCCTCTCCACCGGGCGGATCGGCGCCGGCGCGTCGCGGGCGCGCAACCTCGCGCTCGACCGCATCGATACGCCCTATGTCGCGATCCTCGATGCCGACGACCGCCTGAAGCCCGAGAAGCTCGCGCGGGCGGTTGCGGCGCTCGGGGACCACCCGATTGTTTCCACGGCGCTCGACGTGATGACGGACGCCTATGAGCACCTGCGCTTCGTCGGCGACGGTCCGGACCAGGTGCTCACGCCCGGGCGCTACAAGTTCACCGCGCTGTCGATGGATTCGATGATCGCATGGGATCGGCGCGTCACCGATGCGCGCTACGACCTCGACCTCACCAACATGACCGACCTCGAACTGCTGATGCAGCTCTGGCAGAAGGCCGACCGGGTCTATCACCTCGGGACGCCACTCCACGACTACGTCAAGGTGTCGAGTTCGATGAGCAATGCCGAGGGCGTGACCGACAGGATGATCGCCTCGAAGCGCACGCTGCTCGCCCGCATAGAGGGTGGGCACTATCGCTTTGCCGCCCCGGATGCGGCCGAGGGGCTCGCGGGCTTCCTCGGCATTTCGCTAGCTGCCGAAGCGGCGTATCCCATCGAGCGGCAGACCCGCCCGGACCTGCTGTTCGAGGACAACCTCGAACCCCTGCTCCGCCGCTTTGAAGCTCACCA
Source organism: Hyphomicrobiales bacterium (assembly GCA_027487555.1). Taxonomy (GTDB): domain Bacteria; phylum Pseudomonadota; class Alphaproteobacteria; order Rhizobiales; family Devosiaceae; genus Devosia_A. Next base: position 193,256 of record JAIYDI010000019.1, on the reverse strand, counting down.
GAAGCCGAGCTGAAGCTCAAGATGAACGGCTGATTTCGCTGCTTCCATACCTCCCGGTCTTCTCCAATGCGGGCATTATCGCATGGCAGCAGACCGCGGGGATAAGTTTCCGAAAAACGTTGAAAATCAGGGCTTTCGCGTGGTGCGGGCCATGATCGGCAGCCTCCGGTTCCGTTGCGTCCGGAGACCCCGCCACGATTTTGCCACAGGTTTGCCGCCGCTCGTCCGTCTGGATGAACGAAAGGTAAATGTGGGGCGTCGGGGCTGTTTGGAACCAGGCTGGTTGAGCTAAGCTGATCGGAAATTCAGTCGGCGCAAGGTGCTCCCCTCACCCGGCGCTATGCGCCCGGCGCCATTCGGCCATAGGCCTCATGGCCTTCTCGGGGCGATAGCTGCACTGGAGCAATCGCTGATCCCTCGAAGTCCCTCATGAGGGAGAGGGAACCGACTGCGAGAGCTCAGCGAGCGCCGCTTCCACCTCCGCGCGGTTGGGGATGGCCGGCTGCGCGCCGGGCTTCAAACAGGCGAGGCTGCCGGCGACCGCCGCCTGCCGCAGCGCCGTTTCGAGATCGAGGCCGCGGTCGAGCCCTGCGGCGAGATAACCGCAGAACGTATCGCCAGCGCCGACTGTGTCCACCGGCTCGATCTTCAGCGAGGGCACGGACAAGCTGCGCTCAGGGGTTGCGGCGCGCACGCCGTCGGCGCCCAGTGTCACGATCACCGTCTGGTTGTTGGATTTCGCCCAGTCGCTCATGGCGCTTTCGAGCGTATCGAGGCCGGCGCCGGTCAGAAGCTGGAACTCGGTTTCGTTGGCGACGAGGATGGATGCGAGGTCCGCGATGTCCTTGGTGTTATCGAGGAATGGCGCGGTGTTGAGAATGGAGATCACACCCTTCTCCCGCGCCAGTTCCAGCGCGTGGCGGGTCGCCGCCTGCGGAATTTCCTGCTGCAGCAACAGGATCGAGCCGATCCCCAGCCCATCGAGCGCCCGCTCGGCATCGGGTTTGCCCATGGTGCCATTGGCGCCGGGCAGGATGGCGATGACGTTTTCGCCATGGGCATCGACGAAGATCATGGCGATGCCGGTAGGCCCCTCGACGATGCGGAGACCAGTGAGGTCGACGCCATCGGCCCTGAGCAGTGCCAGCGCCTCGTCGGCGAAGCTATCGGTACCTGCTGCGGCGAACATCCGCACCTCGGCGCCGGCCCGGCGCGCAGCCAGCGCCTGGTTGGCGCCCTTGCCACCCGCAGCCGAGGCGAACCTGTCGCCGGGCACGGTTTCCCCGGGCCGGGGGATGCGGCTTACGGTGCCGATCAGGTCGAGATTGGTGGAACCGAGCACTGTGATCATTGGGCGGCTTTCAGCACGGTATTGTAATTGCGCGAGGTCCAGAGCGCCTTGCCGAGGCTTTTGTGCATCAGCTCCATGCCGGCGCCGAAACGACCGGTCGGCAGGCGAAACGCGAGGATGAATAGCTCGCGATCGGCCTGTTTGACCAGTTCGAAATCACCCGCGAGCGCATTGGGCCCGGGCGGCCTCGGCGGAGGCTCGGCGAGGAAGGTCACATAGAGCTTGGTGTTTTCGTCCTCGGTCCGACCGTTGAACGGATCGGCGGCGACCAGCGCCCGCAGCTCGGCTTGCGAGCGCAGCACCGTGCCCGACTCGAAGCCGAAGGCCGCCTTGAACCCCCCTTCGAGCGCCTGCGGGTCTGGTCGACTGTCCGCCGAAAAGATCACATTGCCCGAAGCGAGCAGTGTCCGTACCTCGGTAAAGCCCATGGCCACATAGGCGGCCTTCAGTTCCGGGCTCTTCACACTGCGCTTGCCGAGATTGATGCCGCGCAGGAAAGCGACGTACGTGTCGCTCACGCTGCGTCTCCATTGGTCTTCTTCCTGCCATTGCCCTGCGGATAGATCGTCTCGCCGCGCACAAGCATCGCGACGAATTCGGCGATCTTCCTTTTCCGCCCCGCCTCGGTTTTCAGCGCATTGGTGCGGAAGATCATGGCGAAACGGTTCTGCGAGCTCAGGCGTGCGAACATGTCCTTTGCCTCTGGTTCCGCCGCGATTGCCGCCATGAGGTCGTCGGGCACTTCGCTCGTCGAGATGCGATAGGCCGCGTCCCACCGGCCATCGGCCTTGGCGCGGTCGACTTCGGCCTGCCCCGACGGCTGCATCAGGCCGGCCGCAATCAGCCGCTCGACATTGGCGCGGTTCACCTGGCTCCAGACGCTGCCCTTGCGGCGCGGCGTATAGCGCTGCAGGAAGCTCCTGTCGTCGTGCCCCTTGCGGATGCCATCGACCCAGCCCCAGCAGAGTTCGGCGTCGACCGCTTCCTTCGGCGTGATCGACTTGAGGCCAGACCCCTGCTTGTGGATTTTGATCCACACCTCCTCGGCCGTCGCGTGGTGTTCGGCCAGCCAATCGTAGAAGGCCTGGAAATCCCTGAATTCCCGAACATTGTCGGGGTTCACCACCACCGGTGCCATCAGCGATTTTCCGCCATGACACGGGCAAGCGCCGCGTCGAGGCGCGCATCATCGGGCAATACCAGCCCGAACGGCGCGACAAGCAGGTTCTTCAGCTCCTGCACCTTTGCCATCCTGGTTTCGCTGCGGACCGGACCGGCATCGCCCGGCACCACGCGGACGAACAGGCCATCGCGCAGCATCAACCGCTCGCTCCTGAGCGTCCGGCTGACCACCAGCCTGCGGGTGAATGGCCCGCGGGTCGATATCCGCTCGGTGATTTCGGCAAGCAGCCGCTCGTCGACCGGGTCGCGCCGGAACCGGTAGAGTGGCCTGACGCGCGCGCCGAGGTCGGCGACGACCCGCCAGTCGCCCAAGCCCTCCGATATCTCGAAGGTCTCGAAGATGCTGCCCTGCCGGTGCCCGCCCTTGAGCCGCAGGGGGGCCGGCGGCGTGCGCCCACCGAAGCCGGCATCGACAAGGAACGCGCCTTGCGGCAGGTCCACCACCAGAACCAGATGGTCCGGCTCGGGCTGCGCCTGTGCGGCGTCACCCCACAGCACATGGGCCGGATGTACGCTCAGTTCGAAGTCGAGCTCCCGAAGCACCGCGGCAAACAGCAGGTTGTGCTCGATGCCGTGGCCGCCACGCCGTTCGAAAACCAGCTTGTGCTCGATGCTTGGCAGGGCGAAACGCACCGGCACGCCCATCAGGGGATCAAGATTCTCGAACGGGATCGCCTCGAGGTGCTGCCCCAGCAGCCCTGTCAGGGTGTCGAGGGTCGGCGCGATCGACCCGGCAAAGCCGATTCGCTCGAAATAGGCGTCGATATTGGCCGCTTGCGCCATATGTGTCCTCCCCGCCGCCGCGGGCCCGCCGGCACTATGGGGGGCGGCTCCGGCTTCGGCAACCCGCGCCGGCGCTCAGTGTGCGAAGGCTGCGGAGCGATCCTCGATCAGCTGCAGCACGACGCGTCGCAGCAGTTCGAGGTCCTCGGGCCGGCTCAGGCGGTGATCGCCGTCGGGCACCAGCGTCAGGCTCACCTCGTCATGCAGCATGTGCTCGACAAGGCGCAGCGTGTGGGCCTGCGGCACGTCCGGATCCTGCCCGCCCTGCAGGATCGCGACCGGGCAACCGACCTCGATGCTGCGGCCGAACAGCAAGTGCTGCCGCCCGTCCTCGATCAGGGCGCGCGTGATCGGATAGGGCTCGGACGCATATTGCGAGGGCTGCAGCACGACGCCATCGCGCTCAAGCGCGGCGCGCTCGTCCCCCGTCATGGCGTTCAGCATCAGGTCCTCGGTCATGTCGGTCGCCGGCGCGATCAGCACCAGCCCGGCGAGCTGTTGCGTCCCAAGCAGTCTGAGGTGACGGGCCAGCAACAGCGCGAGCCAGCCGCCCATCGAGGAGCCGATCACCACCTGCGGGCCCGTCGTCGTCGAAAGCACCGCCAGCGCCTCTTCGAGCCACCGGCTGATGGTACCGCGGTGGAAATCGCCACCGGATCTGCCGTGGCCGGAATAGTCGAATCGGGTCACCGCGAGCCCGTGCTCCGCGCCCAGTTGGTCAAGCGCCTCGGCCTTGGAGCCCGTCATGTCCGAGCGGAAGCCACCGAGCCAGAACAGCCCCGGCGTGTTTCCGTCCCGCGCCAGAATCGCGATGTCGCGCGCCTCGGCGCCGGCGCCCACCTCAATCCGCCTTGCGCTGACACGCATTCCAGCTCCCCGGCTCTCGCCCAATTGGCGCCACCCTGCGCCAAACGCGTAGGGCAAACGGCAACACAGTCCAACAATCGTCTTGTCCGAGGGCGGAAGCCCGCGAATCTTCGTGCTCAGATGTTGACTTATGCGGGCCGCGCCCCGATTTTAAGCGCGATTTCCCGCCGCTTCGGTAATTGTTGAAGGATCGCCTGCCATTCGTCGTCCGATGAGACCCCTGGCGCCCCAGAAAGATGGGCCGCAATCCAACGAGGACATTTCCAGCCCCGATATCCAGCTGATCGACGCCGAAGGGACCAATCGCGGCGTCATCCGTACGCGCGAGGCCTTGGCCGAAGCGCGTGAGCAGGGGCTTGATCTGGTGATCATTTCGCCAAACTCCACCCCGCCCGTTGCCAAGATGCTCGATCTCGGCCGCTTCAAATATGCTGCCCAGAAGAAGGCGGCCGAAGCGCGCAAGAAGCAGAAGGTCATCGAGGTCAAGGAAATCCAGCTGCGTCCGAATATCGACGACCACGATTACCAGACCAAGATGAAGGCGGTACACCGCTTCCTCGAGGATGGCGACCGGGTGAAGGTTACGCTGCGCTTCCGTGGCCGTGAAATGGCCCACCAGGACCTCGGCATGGCGCTGCTCGTCAAGGTGCAGGCCGAGCTTGAGACCAAGGCCAAGGTCGAATCGGCGCCCCGCTCAGAGGGCAAGCAGATGGTCATGGTGCTGGCTCCCAAGTGAGCCGGCACGCCCACCTCGACGCGAGGTGGCGGCCCCAGGTGCCTGCCGGACAAGTGGCAGCAGTCCTTGGGTTCGGTCGCGCAGAACAACGAGACCCGGACCGTTTCGATGCTTCGGCTGAAGCATGAAATGGTCTGGCGTCGGGCCGGATGATGCCGGCACTACCTCCTCCGGCAAGAGCTTGCCGGCAAGAGCCTGCCGACAAGAACTTGGCAAAGCTTCGTCAATCTCTCGACACTAAAGTCCCCGGCAGACATTTGCCAATCGGGGGTTTTTTCATGCTGTCTCGCCTTAGCCTTGCGCAACGGATTTACGGCGGCTTCGGTACGCTCATCGTGCTGCTCATTATCGTGTGCGCGGCCGGATTGACCGGGCTCAGCCAAGTTGGCAGCGTGGTCGGAACACTGAAGACGGCGAGCGAGGACACCGTACAGCTCAACGGCCTGTTGCAGCGGCTTGAAGCCATGAAGGCTGCCGAACTGCGTTATCTCGCCACCCCGAACCAGGCTTCTGCCGACGCGTTCAAGGCGGCGCATGAAGCGCTGAAGCTCGACGATCCGGCCCTCATCGAGAGTTTCACCCGTGCCGGCGCGACGGAGTCGCTCGACCTGATCAAGACGGGGTCGGACCAGTTCGCCAAGGCTTTCGACCAGCTCGTTACCCTCGACAAGACGCAGATTGAATCGGCCGGGCAACTGCGCAGCGTCGGCGAGCGGGCAATCACCGCAATGGACGCACTCACCGCGGGGGCCTTCTCCAGCAACGACATGAGCACAGTGCAGATGGCGTCGCAGATCACGGCGTTGCTGCACAGCATGATCGGCAAGGCGGAGCGGTACATTCTCAGCGAAAACCCGGATGACCTGAAAGTCGTCAAGGACCTGCACAAGGACATCTCGGGTCGCATCGACGGACTGTCGATCGTGCTGTTCCAGGCAGACCTCAAGGACAATGCCCAGCAGGCCAAGACTGCGCTCAACGGCTACAAGCTGATCGCCAACAATCTCGGCGGCGTGGTGCTGCAAAAGGTCAATATCGAGACGAGCACCATCGCGCTGCAGGCGAAGAATCTCGATGCCGAGATGACGCAGCTTTCGCTCCGCCTGCAGGAAATGCAGGCCAATGCGGCCTCGGAAGGCGCGGCAAAGACCCAGCAGACCGGCACCATCATGGGCGCCTTCGGTGCGCTCGCCATCCTCGTCGGCATCGGTATCGCCCTGGTGCTCGCCAGCCAGCTTTCCCGTGCCCTGCGCTCCATGGCGAACAAGATGCAGCGGCTGGCCGATGGCGAACTCAATATCGAACTCGACGCCGCGACCAGCGCCCAGAAGCATGAGCTTGGACAGATGGCGCAGGCCATCGCGGTGTTCCGCTCGAACAGCGAGGCCGTCCGCGCCCTCGATGCCGAGCGGCAGGCAGCGCAGGCCGAAGACGCGGCACGCCGCCGCCTCGCCGACCAGACGCTCACGGGCGTGGCACAGGCCGTGGAAGCCGCCCGTGCCGGCGATTTCTCCGCCCGCGTACCCGCCACGCAGATGACGGAACTCAAGGGCTTCGTCGACGGCATCAACTCGGTGCTCGCCATCGTCGAAGGCGGCGCCAGCGCCACTGCCGAAGTGCTGGACCGCATGGCCGAAGGCGATCTGTCGGTGCGGGTCGAGGGCGACTACCAGGGCCTGTTCGGACGCCTGCAGGATTCGACCAATCGCGCTGCCGACAGTTTTGCGGATATCGTCACGCGGCTGCGCGACACGTCGAGCGCGCTGCGCTCCGCCACCGGAGAAATCCTGTCGGGCGCCAATGATCTCAGCGCCCGTACCTCGAAGCAGGCCGAGACCATTTCCGAGACCTCCGGCACCATCGCCCGCCTGGCGCAGGCCGTGCAGGTCAATTCCAGCAAGGCCAGCGAGGCGGCGGCCAAGGCCCGCACCGCCTCGCAGATGGCCGACGAGGGCGGTCAGGTGATGCACAAGGCCACCGACGCGATGAACCGCATCACGCAGTCGAGCGCCAAGATTTCCAACATCATCGGCATGATCGACGACATCGCCTTCCAGACCAATCTGCTCGCGCTCAACGCCTCGGTGGAAGCGGCACGGGCGGGCGAGGCGGGCAAGGGCTTCGCGGTGGTGGCAGTCGAAGTGCGGCGCCTGGCGCAGTCGGCCGCCGAAGCCTCGTCTGACGTCAAGGCGCTGATCGCCGAAAGCGAATCGGAAGTGCTGGGCGGCTCGCGCCTCGTCGAGGATGCGGCGAGGAAGCTCGCCGTCATCCTCTCCGCCGTGCGCGACAATACCCAGCAGTTGAGCGCGATTTCCGAAGCGACCCGCGCGCAGGCGGCGGCGATCGAGGATGTGCGGTCGGCCATGGTCAGCATGGAAGAAACCACCCAGCACAATGCCGCGCTGGTGGAGGAAACCAACGCCACCATCGAGCAGACCGAGGCGCAGGCCGCCGAACTCGACCGGCTCGTCGCGGTATTCCAGGTGGATGGCGAGGCCGAGGGCGCCTACGAAGCCGGCCGCCGCGCTGCCTGAGCGCAATCGTTATCGAGACATGTGGACGGGCAGCCGAGAGGCGCGCCCGTTAAGCATGCAACGCAGGAAGTCCTCGTCTGCATTAACAAAAAACATCTTGCGGCGCGCGAAATTGCGCCCTAACCAATGGCCGTTGCGGCGACGGACAGCAGTGGAACGCGAGTTCCAAAACCGGCGCTATGTTTTTGGTAGACGATCCATCGCCAGACGATTACCTGCGCGACATCCTCGCCCGCGAAGCGGTCGATGATAGCGCGCAGTCGAGCTTTCGTTTGCTCGAATCCGAGGTAGAGCGGATTGTTTCTGGCTGGGGTGGCCGCCACCTGCTGGAAATCTACCCGGCGGGCGCCTTCGAGAAGGGCCTCGCCAACCAGTCCGGCATCGGCATCGACTTCGTGCTGTCGCTCAGCCCGCGCACACCCTTTACCGCGCATGAGGTGTTCTTCTCCCTCCATGCCGCATTGGTGCGCGAAGGGTTCGAGCCTGTGGTGCGCAATGTGACACTCTCGGTCGTGCTGGGCGGTATCCCGGTCGATCTGCTGCCTGCCAAGCGCGAATCCATGGCGTCGGATATCCACGAGATCTATTCGGCCCGGACCCGAGCGGGGCTGAAGACGAACCTCACCCACCATGTGCTCGACGCGCTCGAAAGTGGTCGGCGAGAGGAAATCCGGCTCCTGAAGCTCTGGCGCGACCAGAACGGACTTGATTTCCCCTCCTTCTATCTCGAACTCGCCACCTATGCCGCGCTCCGCCGTCGGCCGTACGGCACGCTGGCCGACAATGTCTGGGCCGTGCTCGGCTATCTCGAAACGCTGTTCCCGGCCCGCGGCATGCTCGATCCCTCGAATGCCAACAACATCATCTCCGCCGAACTCACCATGGCGGAAAAGCGCAAGATCGCCGAAGCGGCGACCACCTCGCGCCGCGGAAAGCCCTGGTCCGAGATCGTCGGTTAAGCGATAGTTAAAGCAGAGCCTGCTACCATTCCCTCGTCGGTCCGGAGGGGGAACGATCATGTTGGATCACAAGCAGGGCCTGTTTCATCTGGCCGGGCAGCTGCACCGCCACCTCAGTGTCCTGCAGCGCGATGCGCTCCAGCCGCTGGGGCTGTTGCCCGCGCAGTTCAGCGCCATAGCCGAAATCGCGCTGTGCGAGGGGATGACCCAGGCGGAGCTTGCACTCAGGCTCGATCTCGAGCAGCCGGGCGTGGCACGCACACTGGCCGGGCTCGACGAGGCCGGCTGGATCGGCCGGAGCACGCTCAAGGGCCGCGCGCAGGGGCTCTATCTGAGTGACAGGAGCCGCGAAATCCTGCCGCGCGCGCATGTCGCCATCGCAGCCGCGGAGCGCGCCTTCCTGTCGGGGATGACGCGCACCGAGACTGCGCAACTGCTCGACCAGCTGCAGCAACTCAGCGCGGGGAGCGCTGCCAACCGCCCATCGGGGTTGCCGCGCGCGGCGGAGCACGTGCCAGAGGTCGCTGGCGAGGCAGACGTTCAGTTTGTGGGCAATGGTGTCTGATCGAGGCCGAGTGCCCGCACGACGTCCGCCCAGGACACATATTTGAAGTTTCGGCTGAAGCCTTCGTTGCGGTCGTCCTGCACGACCATCAGACCCGCCGGGAAGTCCGGTCCGAGAGCGGCCGATGTGACGTCGAGGCCATCCGTTTCACCCACCGGATCGGTGGCACCGGTCTCGATGCCGAAGCTGCCAATGCAGGGCTGCCGCCCGTCGGCATCGGGCTTGCGAGGATAGAGCGCGTAGCGGTTGACCCCCTGCGCCGACACCACGAGCCATCCGGACTCCGGGCCGGTGGACACTACGCCGATCCCCTCGACATCATCGACCGGCAGGCAGGCGGATCCGACCTTGTCGACCAGCGTGCCGTCGGTTCCGGCACGCGGGTTGGCATCGAAGCGCCAGATACCGCCGTCTTCTTCACCCACATAGAGCAGGCCAAGCCCATCGTCCGCGGCAACGCCTTCGGGCTGGCTCGGAAGCTTCCATTGCCGGGCGAAACGAAGCTCCATTGCGGCGGGTGTGCCGCCGATTTCCCACTGCACGACATCGCCGGTCTTGAAACTGGCGATCACGGACAGGCTGCCAGCGAGATCCTTGTAGAAGCCGATGCCATAGATATCGTCATCAACCTGTGTCGGCGCACCGGGATAGGCAAAGGTCGGGGCATGCGCCACGCTGCCATCGGCAGCCATGGTGTAGAAGACGATGGTGTTGTCCTCGCGCTTGCTGGCCGCAATCAGGGTCACCTCTTCGCCACCGAGAACGACGGTGCGCAGATCGACATTGTTGAGGCGACCGTCGGGTAGTTTCTGCAGCGTCTTGCCAGCGAGGTCGAAGACCACGAGGCCAAAATCCTTGTCCGTGCCGATCACGCGGCTTTGCAGCGGATCGGCGGGGTTGACCCAGATGGCAGGATCGTCGGGATCGACATCGACCGGCTCGGTTTCCCGGACTGCCGTGACGCTGCCCATGACCGGATCCTGCGCCTGCACAGCAACGCAGCTCACGAGGATACCGGCGGCTACCCAGGCAAGGCAGCGCGGATCAATCATCAATCTCGGCCTCGGTAACCGGGGCGGTGAAGGAGATCGCGATCGGCTTGCCTTCGAAAGTCCCGGTCACGAAACCGCCGATCAACCCGTTCGGTACGGTGCCGTCCGCACTGGGCGAGCCCTCTTCGAGCGCAACCGTCAGCGCACCGTCAGTGATCAACTGCTCCTCGTTCACGATCACCGACTTTTCCACCCATTCCCACTCGATCTGCAGTTCGAGGTTGGAGAAGGCCCCCTCGGGGAACTCTGCATCCTTCAAGGCGAAGGTCATGGGCCGGGCATGGGTGGAGAAGTCGGCATTCTCGAATTCGAACTCGAACTCACGTTCGATGCCGTTGGTGGTGAGTGCAACGGCGACCTCGAAGTCGATATAGGCGAGCTTGCCACCCTCCAGCGGGCGGTATTCCCGCTTTGCCTCAAGCGCGAAATCCGTCGCGGCGGCAAGGTCGGGAACGGCGATATCGAAGGTGAAATCCCTATAGGCACCAACCATGACGAAGTGGGGCTTGGGGCCGAGCCATTCGGTCGGTGCCTTGCCCGTCGCGTCGCCGAGCTTGACCTCGGCATTGATGGCCTTGTCGGATGCACTGAGGTCCTCGGCATCGACAGGTTTTGGCATCGCCACCAACAGACCGAGCGCCGTGGCCCAGATCGCCGCACGCAGGTAGGCCTTGGCTTGGCTGGAAGGTTGACCGAAAACGCGGCGATGCGCAAAACCCTGAGTCATTATGAACCCCTGAAATGCGCCAAAATCCGACGCCGGTGGGTTTGTTTGCAGACAGATGTAACGCGATCATGACGCCTGACCCATCGCCCCTTGCGCGGGCGCGGCATTCGTCGTAAGGAGCGCGCCACTGAACGGGACCGCCCGGCCGAAAGGCATGCCGTGGCGATCCTCAATGCAGGCTCTCTCGGGAGCCACCCTAACAGGACCATGCAAAATGCCAAAAATGAAGACCAAATCGGGCGCCAAGAAGCGCTTCAAGATGACCGCGTCCGGCCGTGTAAAGGCTGGCGTCGCGGGCAAGCGGCACCGGCTTCTGAGCCACGACGCCGACTACATTCGCTCGCATCGGGGGACCAAGATCCTCAAGAAGGGCGATGAAAGTCTGGTCAAGTGGTACATGCCGTATAACCGTTAAGGAGCGCCGATAGATGTCCCGCGTCAAAAGAGGCGTTACCGCCCACGCCCGTCACAAGAAGGTTCTGAAGGCCGCTTCCGGCTTTTACGGCCGTCGCAAGAATACCATCCGCACCGCCAAGGCCGCCGTCGACAAGGCCGGCCAGTATGCGTACCGCGATCGTCGCGCCAAGAAGCGCAATTTCCGCGCCCTGTGGATCCAGCGCATAAATGCCGCCGTGCGTGAGCATGGGCTGACCTATGGCCGATTTATCGACGGCCTCCTGAAGGCCGACATCGCGGTTGACCGCAAGGTGCTCTCTGATCTCGCGATCACCGAGCCCGCAGCGTTCGCCGTGCTGGTGACCAAGGCGAAGCAGGCTCTGGCGTATCTCGGCGAGCTCGAGACCACGACCCACGAGCGCATCAACGCCTAAGCGTCCGCCTTTCACGAGGCCAAATTCGAGCCTTGCGCCACCCCGGTGATCCGGGATGGCGCGGGGCTTTTGTTTTTCTGCCGCGACACTGCCACAACCACGATGTCACCCCGGCGCAGGCCGGGGCCCAGCCTGAAATGCCTCCCGCTCGGTGATGTCGGGTCAATCTCAGGATGGATCCCGGCCTTCGCCGGGATGACGCGGTGGGTAAGCCCCGGCCTTCGCCGGGATGACAGGGGGAAGTCTCCTCGGCCTTCGCCGGGATGACACGGCGGGAATGGTAGTAAAGAAGCAATGACGACAAATGGATAGAACCATGTCCCTCGACGCCCAGATAGCCCAGCTCCGCTCAGAGATCGCCGCCGCGACGGATAGCGCACAGGACGAAGCCGCCATCGAAGCCGTCCGCGTTGCGGCCCTCGGCAAGAAGGGCTCGGTCTCGGCGCTGCTTTCGACGCTGGGCGTCCTGCCCGCCGACGAGCGCAAGGCGGCCGGCGCCGCGATCAACGGGCTGAAGACCGAGGTCACCGCGCTGATCGAAGCGAAAGCCGCGACCCTCGCCGAGGCGGCGCTCACGGCCCGGCTCGAAGCCGAGCGTGTCGATGTCACGCTGCCGATCGCCGCGGTGCCGACGGCCGAAGGCCGTATCCACCCGATCAGCCAGGTGATCGACGAGATCACCGCGATCTTCTCGGACATGGGCTTCTCGATCGCCGAAGGGCCCGATATCGAGACGGACTGGTACAATTTCACCGCGCTCAACTTCCCCGAGGGGCACCCGGCGCGCGAAATGCACGACACGTTCTTCATGGCGCCCTCGCCCGACGGGGTGAAGCGCGTGCTCAGGACCCACACCTCGCCGGTGCAGGTCCGCACCATGCTCAAGACCAACGAGAAGCCCGGCGCGCCCTACCTGACGCCCGCGATGGATCCGCCGATCCGCGTGGTGATGCCGGGCCGTACCTATCGGCACGACAGCGACCAGACCCATACCCCGATGTTCCATCAGGTCGAGGGCCTCGTCATCGACAAGTCGAGCCATATCGGGCAGCTGCGCTGGGTGCTGGAGGAATTCCTCAAGGCGTTCTTCGAAGTCGACAACGTCACGCTGCGCTTCCGCCCTAGCTTCTTCCCCTTCACCGAGCCCTCGATGGAAGTGGACGTGCAGTGCGACCGCTCGGGCGGCGAGGTGAAGATCGGCGAGGGCAATGACTGGCTCGAAATTCTGGGCTGCGGCATGGTGCACCCGAATGTGCTCAGGAATTGCGGCCTAGACCCGGATGTGTACCAGGGCTTCGCCTGGGGCATGGGCATCGACCGCATCGCCATGCTGAAATATGGCATGAACGACCTGCGCGCCTTTTTCGACGCCGACAAGCGCTGGCTCGACCATTACGGCTTCCGCCCGCTCGACCTGCCGACGCTGTTCGGGGGGCTTTCGAGCTGATGGCGCAGCTCTCCGCGCCATACGCGAACGCGACGACCTTCGCATTTGGTGACAGCCCGGAGCTGGCCGATCGCTTGCTGGCGCTGGTGCTTGCGGGGACCAAGACGGCCACCTGTGGGGCGGCGCGCGACTACGGGGCGGGCAAGGAAGCCATGCCGGTGGTTGGGCGTCGAGACGTCGTGCTCGATGGCGCGGGTCGCCCTGCGGCGGTGATCGAGACCGTCGAAGTGACCCGGCACCTTTTCCGCGATGTTCCCGAGGCTTTCGCGCTTGCCGAAGGCGAGGGCGATTTCCGCGACTGGCGCGCCGGCCATATCGACTATTTCGAGCGCAATGGCGGCTGGTCGGAAGACCTCGAACTCGTCTGCGAGCGCTTCCGGCTGATCGAGGCGCTGCCCAGATGAGCACCCAAACCCTGTCCGCCCTTTGCGGCACTTTCGAATTCGAACAGCGAGTTTCCCGATGAAATTCACCCTCGACTGGCTCAAGGAACATCTCGAGACCAATGCCACTGCCGACGAGATCGGGGTTGCGCTGACGGCCATCGGCCTCGAGGTCGAGGAGATTGTCGACCCGGCCGAAAAGCTCAGGCCCTTCGTCGTCGCGCAGATCGTCGAGGCGTCGGACCACCCGAATTCCGACCATTTGCATATCTGCAAGGTCGATGCCGGCACCGGCAGCCTGATCGACGTGGTCTGCGGCGCGCCGAACGCCCGCACGGGCCTCAAATCGGTGTTCGCGTTCCCCGACACCTATATCCCGGGCAAGGATTTCACGCTCAAGGCCGGGGTCGTCATTCGCGGCGCGCCGTCGAACGGCATGCTGTGCTCGGCGGCCGAACTCGAACTGAGCAATGACCATGACGGCATCATCGAGTTGCCGGCGGACGCGCCAATCGGCGCCTCCTATGTCGATTACGCCAGGCTCGGCGGCTCGGTGATCGATATCTCGATCACCCCCAATCGCGGCGACGCCACAGGTGTCTATGGCGTGGCGCGCGACCTTGCCGCCTATGGCGTGGGCACGCTGAAGCCGACCGACATGTCGAAGGTGCCGTCGCAGGGGCCAAGCCCGATTGCGGCGCTGCCGCATCAGTTTGCCGAAGGTGAGCCCAAGGCCATCCGCAAGTTTGCCGGCCGGGTGTTCCGCGGCATCAAGAACGGCCCGTCGCCCGAATGGCTGCAGCAACGGCTGAAGGCCGTGGGCCTCAGGCCCATCAACACCGTGGTGGATATCACCAACCTCGTGTCGCTCGGCTGGGGCCGGCCGCTGCACGCCTATGACGCGGACAAGATCGTCGGGCAGCCGGTGTTGCGCAACGCGAAGCCGGGGGAGAGCTTCGACGCGCTCGACAACAAGATCTATGCGCTCGATGCGTCGATGACCGTGATCGCCGACGATCTCGGACCGCTCTGCCTCGGTGGCGTGATGGGCGGAATTCGGTCCGGCTGCACCGACGACACCACGAATGTGCTGATGGAATGCGCCAGCTGGGACCCGGATCTCATCGCGCAGACCGGCCGCAAGACCGGCATCGTATCCGACGCGCGCTATCGGCTGGAGCGCTCGGTGGACCCGGCGCTGACCGAGCCGGGCCTCGAACTCGCGACGCGGCTGGTGCTCGAACTCTGCGGCGGCGAAGCGCTTGAGCCGGTGATTTCGGGCGAAGACGTGTTCCCCAACACGGTGGTCGAGTTCCCGCTCGGCGAAGTGCGCCGCCTCACCGGACTTGACCCGGCGCCCGACGAAATCGTCGCGATCCTCACCCGCCTCGGCTTCGTGGTCGAAGGCACGGGCGAGGTGCGGCAGGTGAAGGTGCCCTCCTGGCGGCCGGACGTCACCATGAAGGCCGACCTCGCCGAGGAAGTGATGCGCATGGTGGGTGTCGACAATGTGCCGAAGGAGCCACTCGTTCGGCTGGCCCATGTCGCCCCCCGCATGCTGACGGTGCTGCAGAACCGCCGTCGCATCTCACGTCGTACGCTCGCGGCCCGTGGCCTCGACGAGGCGGTGACGTGGAGCTTCATTTCTGCGCCGGAGGCCGAGCGCTTCGGCGGCGGCAAGCCGGAACTGAAGCTTGCCAACCCGATCGCGTCGGAACTGACCGACATGCGGCCCTCGCTGCTGCCCGGCCTGCTCGCCGCCGCGGAGCGCAACGCCAATCGCGGCTTTTCAGACCTCAAGATCTTCGAAGTCGGCCAGGTGTTCCTGTCGATTGCGCCCGATGGGCAGCACACCTATGCGTCGGGCCTGCGCTTCGGCACGGCGCGGCACTGGCAGCAGGGTGCGGGAAAGGTCTCGGTGTTCGACGCAAAGGCCGATATCGCCGCGCTGCTCGACGCGATGGGGCACGATATCGACAAGCTGCAACTCGTTGCCGAGCCTGCTTCGTGGAGCCATCCGGGCCGGGGCGGGCGCATCCAGCTCGGACCGAAACTGATCATCGGCTGGTTCGGCGAGGTGCACCCGAGCTTGGCCGCGCAGTATAATCTCACGGGTCCGGTCGCGGCCTTCGAGCTCGATCTCGACGCCATCCCCGAGCCGCGCAAGAAAACCACGCGCACCAAGCCGCTGCTGAAGCTTGCGGACCTGATGCCGGTCTCGCGCGATTTCGCCTTCCTTGTCGACCGCGCCGTGCCCGCCGCCAATTTGCTGAAGGCCGCGAAGAATGCCGACAAGGGACTGATCAGCGATGTGTCGGTGTTCGACGTGTTCGAAGGCAAGGGCGTGCCCGAGGGTAAGAAATCGCTCGGCCTCGCGGTGACGCTGCAGCCGACCGACAAGACGCTCACCGACGAGGAGATCGAGAAGATCTCGGCTTCCGTCATCGCGGCTGTTACAAAGGCGACGGGGGGCGTATTGCGCGCCTGAGGGCTGGATCACTCCACGGCTCATTCGAACCGATGGAATGATCCACAATCCAATGGTGTCGCGCTTCCGAACCGGAAGACCGTGGCCACTTTTCCTGGAAGCACACGGAATGAATTTCTCCCGCGAGACAGAGGCTCCGAACGACGAGCAGGTGCCACGCCGCGCGGGCAATCCGCAGATCGCCCTGCCGCAGGAAACGCTCCTGCGGCGCGCCATCCTTGTGGTGGCGATTGGGCTCAGCGCCATGCTGGGCTATTTCACCACCTATGTGCTGCAGCTGCTGATGCTGGCTGTCGCGGCGCTGTTCCTCGTCCGGCGTGATCGTACCGCCATACCCTTCGACCTGCCGGCGAAGCTATTCTTCACCAGCTTCTGCCTGCTCTTCGTGCCGGCGCTGGTCACGGCGCGGCAACCGTCCGACCTGCTACAGACGCTCAACTTCGCGTCGATGCTGCTCTACGCGCCGCTCGCGCTGATGTTCGGGCGGGCCGCCCACAAGCGCAACAGCCGCAAGATCGCCGATTTCGCGCTGGCGGGCGCGGCTGGCGCGCTGTTGCTCTCGCTCTGGTTCACCTATGTCGAGCAGTTGCCCCGCGCCGGACTCGGCAGCTTCTTCACCGACCCGATCCGGCTTTCCAACACGGCGCTCATCATCGGGTTCTTCGCCATGATCGGCGCCGTGGCTGCGGACGGCTACCAGCGCTTCGTGTATTTCATCGGGCCGGTGCTGGCGCTCGCGGTCATCTTCGCCTCGGGCTCGCGCGCGGCGCTCATCGCCTTCGGCGTGCTGCTCTTCGTCGCGGCACTGCTGCTGGTCAAACGCAAGCGCTTCGCGGCGCTGGTGAGCATCGGCCTTCTGGCTGGCTTCGCGCTCATGGGCTATGTGACGGATGTGGCGGGTCTGCGCTCCTCCACCCTGTTCGAAATCCTCGGCCGCCTCGCCTCGGGCGACGACCCGGCCGATCTCGGTACCGCCATCCGCTTCATTCTCTATCACGCCGGGTTCGCGGCCTTCCTCGATGCGCCGCTGTTCGGGCATGGCTGGGGGCGGCTGATGAGTTCCATCACGCCCTATCTGGCGCCCAGTGACCTCGTGCATGCGCAATTGCCGCACCTCCACAACGACGCACTGAATTTCGGCGTCGCGTCGGGTGGCTTCGGGCTTGCTGTCTATGTGCTGCTGCTCGCCCTGCCGGTGGTCTCCTGCCTCACGAGCCCGCGCGACAGCCAGTACCGCACCCGGGTCTATGGCGGTGCGCTGCTCGCCATCAGCTATTTCGTGCTGGGCCTGCCCGACACGATGCTCAGCTTCCCGCTGCACAACACGCTCTATGTGGTGATGACGGCGATGCTGCTGAACTATTGCCGAGACCCGGAGCAAGTGGCGCCCGCCGCGTAGGTCGTAGGCCGTGCAGTCAGGATTCCCACTCCCTCGTGCGGGACTTCGAGCCGGTCGCGCAGCGATCGGGCGCTCCGGTGGAGCGATCGAAGGCGATGAAGGTGCCCGCAGGGCGGGTGAGGGGGCACCTTGCGCTGAATCGCTCAGCCGGTTCAGGAGCTTAGCTCAAGCGGCACCCCCCACCCCCGGCTACGCCGGACCCTCCCTCGCAGGCGGGAGAGGGAGTCCCGACTGCGACCTTTCCGCCCCTTCCCACCCCCACTTCCGACACCCCCACCACACGCTGATCCTTGCATCGCTGCCCGTCGTTCTTTAGAAAGCTTCTAAACTAGACCGTGAGCGTTTCATGCTGCAGCGTCTCCTCAATCCGCACCGACGCGAGTTCGTCTCGCTGAACGAACGCGAAATCCTCTCTCTCGCCATTGCGGCCGAGGAGGAGGATGGCGGCATCTATTTCGAGATCGCAGCGCGGCTCGCCGACAAATATCCGGCCTCCGCCAAGGTCTTCGAGGGCATGGCGGCGGAGGAGGACGGCCACCGCCGCAAGCTGCTCGACCTGTATATCGAGCGCTTCGGGCCTCGTCTCGTACCGATCAAGCGCGAGGATGTGCGCGGATTTCTGAGCCGCAAGCCAATCTGGCTGATGGAGACGATGTCGCTCGAGCAGGTGCGGCAGCTCGCCTGGGAGATGGAGGAAAGCGCCCGCGCCTTCTACCAGGCCGCCATTGCGCAGACGTCCGATGTCGTCATCCGCAAGCTGCTCGGCGACCTCGCCAATGACGAGCGCCGCCACGCCTCCACCGCAGACCGGCTCGAAACCGAGTCCCTCGGGCCCGACGAGCGCTCGGCCGAAAAGAGCGAGGAACATCGCCAGTTCGTCCTCACCTATGTGCAGCCGGGCCTTGCCGGGCTGATGGATGGCTCGGTGTCGACGCTGGCGCCGGTGTTCGCGGCGGCCTTTGCCACCGGCGATACCTGGCAGACCTTCCTTGTCGGCCTCGCGGCTGCGGTGGGCGCCGGCATCTCGATGGGCTTTACCGAAGCCGCCTCCGACGATGGCAAGCTCACCGGTCGCGGCTCCCCGGTGAAGCGCGGCTTCGCCGCCGGCATCATGACGACGGTGGGTGGGCTGGGGCATGCGATGCCTTACCTGATCGCCGACTTCTGGACCGCAACCATTGTCGCCGGAATCGTCGTTGTCGTCGAACTCTGGGCCATCGCCTTCATCCAGCAGCGCTACATGTCGACGCCGTTCTGGCGCGCCGTGCTTCAGGTGGTGCTGGGCGGCGCATTGGTGTTTGCCGCGGGTATCTTGATCGGCAGCGCGTGACTTGCCCAACGATCATTTGGGCGCACTTCTCTCAGTCGGCGTCCCTCTCCTGCTTGCGGGAGAGGGAAGCCCGACTGCACACTCTCAAGCCCGCTCGTAATCCGCGGCGATCAGGCTCGCAGCCTTCGACCCCACTGCCATGGCCGGCGCATTGGTATTGCCCGAAGGGATCGCGGGCATGATCGCGCAGTCGATCACCCGCAGCCCCTCGACACCGCGCACCTTGAGCCGCGCATCCACCACTGCGGTCGCATCATTGGCGCGGCCCATCTTGGCGGTGCCCACCGGGTGATAATTGGTCTTCACCGTTTCGCGCGCGAACTTTGCGAGGCCCTCGTCGTCGTCCACCCCCGGACCCGGCAGGATCTCCTCGCGAATCTTCGACAGGAACGGCTCGGTGCGCAGCAATTCGCGCGCATGCCGCATGGATTTGAGCGTCAGGCGCAGATCGTCCGGATGGCCGAAGAAGTTGCAGTTGACCAGCGGTTGCGCAGCCGGGTCCGACGAGCGCAGCCGGACCGTGCCGCGCGCCCTGGGGCGCAACAGGCACGAGGTGAAGGTCACGCCCCAGGTCGGCTCGGCCTTCTGCACGTCGCGGTCCTGGTATACGATCGGGGCGCAATAGAGCTGGATGGTCGGGCGGCTGCCGCCATCCGGGTCGTAGAACAGGCAGGATTCGATGCCCGTCGTCGTCACCGGCCCCGAGTTGAACAGCATATATTGCAACCCGTTCGCCACCATGCGCCAGCCGCGATCCTGGCCGAAATAGCCTGAGCGGCCCTTGCTGGTCGCGATCACCGGCACTTCGTGATGGTCCTGCAGTTCGGAGCCCACCGGCAGGTCGGCCACCACCGGAATCTGGAAATCACGCAGGTGGTCGGCGGGCCCAAGCCCCGAGAGCATCAGCAGCTTGGCGGTGTTGTAGGTGCCCGCGCCCACCAGCACTTCGCGCGTGGCGCGCACCTCGTGCGGCTCATCGAAGCTCATATAGCGCACGCCGACGGCGCGGCCGCTCTCGATCAATATGCGGTCGACCCGCGCATCGGTCACGATGGTGAGCCTGTGCTCGTGCCGGAGCGGATCGAGAAAGGCGCGCTTCGCATCCGAGCGCCGGGTAAAGCGGCCCCAGCGGGCATAGGTGTGCTGCATGATGCCCACGCCGTTCTGCCGCTCGCCATTGAAATCGGGGTTATAGGCGTGCCCCAGCCCCTGTGCCGCGCGGAGGAAATCCTCGGTCGTGTCGCAGATCTGCCCAGGCTCGGAGACTTTCAGCCCGCCCGAAATGCCGTGATAGTGGTTGTTGAAGCGCTGGTTGGCCTCGAGCCCCTTGAAGTGCCCGAGCATATCCTCGTAGCTCCAGTCGCCCTCGTTGCCGAGCTCTGCCGCCCAGCCGTCGTAATCCTCGCGCTGGCCGCGCATATAGACCATGGCGTTCACCGCGCTGCCGCCGCCCAGCGCCTTCGCCACCGGCACGATGGGCCCGCGCCCATCGAGCTGCGGCTGCGCCACGGTCGCGTGCATTTCGAGATAGGTGTCGCGGGCGAGGAATTTCATGTAGCCCGCCGGCATGGACATGATCGGGCTCGTGCGCCTGGGCCCGCGCTCGATCATCAGCACGGTGAAGCCGAATTCCTTCACGAGCCGCATCGCGGCCACCGAGGCGGCCGAGCCGCCGCCCACGATGATGAAATCGAAATCTGTCGTCGCCATGCCGTCCTCCGTCGCCGAAGAGCTTTAGCGAAACTCTCGAGCATAAGGTAGCGGCGGGCCTGCAAGATTCGGGGTGGCGCCCCAGAGCTGCCACGCAGTTCGCTTTCCCCAAGTGCAAGGCGCTCCGCCGCAGGCGGACTGTCGCGATGGCGCCGGCCAAAAACTGCGTCATTCTGGTCACTGTTCTGACGCAACATGTGGGAGACGGCCACAATTCCAGCAACATCCCTTGCGGCTCGGGAAACGGTTTGCATTATTCGTGGTCGAACTTCTGCGGGAATGCGACCATGAACCGAATCCATTTGAGCCGCCTCGCCGTACTGGCAGCAGCGCTCAGCCTCTCCACGGCCGTACAGGCAGCCGACCTCATCCTTACGCCCGAGCCGATGGCAGAAGTTGATGCCGGTCTGACGCTGCCGGCTGTTTCGGGGCTCAACGGCAAGATCGAACTCTGGGGCGGGGCCGTTAACTTTGGTGACGACTATACCGGCGCGCTGTTCTCGGGTGAGGACAGTGTGGCGAGCTACCGCATCGGCGGATCGCTCTCGGCGCCAATCGGCGACGCGTTCGGCATCCAGGGCGACGTGGGCTTCGGCAAGATCGGCGACCAGACGTTTGGCGGCGGTATGTTGCACCTTTTCACCCGTGACCCGGCGAGCTATCTGTTTGGCGCTGCAGCGGGCTATGTCGCAACCGACGGCGCCTCGCTTGCAGCGGTCGGCCCGGAAGCCGAGCTTTATCTCGACCGCGTCAGCCTCGAGACCTGGCTTGGCTGGGCGAGCTACGACAATGACTTCGACCCGCTGGACGAGACCGGGTTCTTCGGCTTCGTCAACGTGGCCTATTACGTGACCGACGACTGGCGCGTGAGCTTGGGTGTGCAGTCGATCCTCGGCGACAATGCGTTTGACCTGTCGACCGAATACCAGTTCACCGGGCTTGGCCTGCCGCTGTCGATTACCGCCGAGTTCAAGGCGTTCGACAACGACAGCCAGAGCATAATGGTAGGCCTCAAGGGCTATTTCGGCGATCCGGACAAGAGCCTCATCGACCGTCACCGCCAAGACGATCCGCAGCCGAAAGTGTTCAATCTGTTCGACGGCGCGGGCAACTGCCAGGTTGGGGAAATCCTGCGCAAGTACGACCCGGAAAGCGCCTGCGGTTACGATCCGCGCTCCTAAGCGTTCTCGATACGACAATACAGAAGGGGCTGGGCCTTGTGCTCAGCCCTTTTTGTATTCGTTGACATACTCCACCAGCTTGCCACCCGCCGTCAGCGGTATGCGGTCCATCTCCCGGAAAGCGAGCCGCGCATCGGCAAAATAGGTCGTGTTGAACATGGCCGTGATCAGGGCAGTGTCGGGCGCAACCGCGCCGTCCTTACGCACATAGCGCATTTCATAGTCGAGAGCGCCGACCTGAGCCAATTGCCAGTAGCTCGCGCCAAGCAATTCGGTGGTCTGCTCCGGCATCAGGTGCGCGTTGGCCCGTTCCACGGGGTGGGTGAAAATGGGCACCGATCGACCGCTGACTTTCTCCAGCACCATTGAGTGCCGCCCACAGGGACAAGGGCCGCCCCATGACGCCCAATCGCCCTGTTCGTAGCGGATCAGCGGCTGCCCAGTCTGGTAGAAGGGTGTGATGACGACCCGGCCGGTCTTGCCCGGCTCGCATGGGCGATTATCCGCATCGAGCACTTCGACCAGCACTGTCTCCATGTTCACGTGGAGGCGTCCCTCGGGGCACAGATGCGCCATGTGTCCGCCCTCCTTGGAACTGTAGACCTCGACGATGCGGGCGCCGAACTGGTCGGCGACCGCGTGGCGATCAGCGTCGTGCACGACATTGCCCTGTGCCAGAACGGTGTCGATGGGAGTCTTTCGGCCAATGCGGGCAGCATCGAGGGCAATGACATGCGCCATGTTCGGCCCCGATACGAGATAGGAGGCGCCGAGCCTCTCGAACCAATCCAAGAGTGGCCCAGTGTCGAGGTAGCGGCTCACCTGATACATGCGCCCGGTTGCACTCCGCTGCAGCCATGGCGCACCCCAGGTGCCGAGTTCCTGCGGTGGGGCCGCGATCGCCTCGGCGCCACCGGGTCCCATGCGGTCGAGCACGACGCGCGCCCAGTCGACTTTCTGCCACCCCTGCATCCGAAACCGCGTCGCATCATTGGCAATTCGGCACAGCCCGTTGGTCGTCACCGTGATGGCGAGCCCGGTCGATCCTGAGGTGGAGATCGTCCCCGTCGGCCCGTGGCCGGGCGGCAGTTCGCGCGCCTGCATGGCATCGCGGTGGGCGACCATGTCGGCGCGCGGCACGATGGGTATGAGGTGGAAGTTCCGCAGGTCGACCTTGCCGTCAGGCCGGAAGACCGGCCTCAGCCGCTTCTCGTAGTAGGGCGTTGTGGCGCGCGCATGGCGCAGCAATTGCTCGAGCTGCGTCGCCTGATAGGCCCGCAGTTGGTCCACCGACCAGAACTGCGACGCCATACACATTTCATAGAAGCGTTCGAGCAGCTCGTTCGGCGTCATCCCGGGCCCTATCATCCTTGCGCGCTCGGCACCCTTTTGGCTGGCGCCTTCCGCATCAGACGGATGTATATCGCGAGCGAGATGCCCAGAGATAGGCTGATCGCGACAATGGCGGGGCCCCAGCCGCTTTCCGCCCCGAACAGGACGGCGTGCATGCGCCGGCCGGGCAGCAGCGTGAAGGCGCCGGTGATCATCAGCGCGAGGAAATACAGCGTCTGCATGCCCGCGCGATGCGCCACCACATTGCCACGCCTGATGGCCACGATCGCCTGCGCCAGCGACACATAGGTGATGACGGTGAAGATATGGATGGGGCTGAAGGGCCCGATCAGACGGATCTCGTTGATGAAGATCGACGAGGTCGCGACGATGAGCATGAGCACGACCCAGACGCGCCCCATGAGCTTATGGAGGTGGGTGCCCTTTTGCCGAAACAGCACCACGGCGCCCAGGACCATGGCGAGGATGGCGGAGACGGCATGGATCTGGATGGCGAAGGACGCCTCAAGCAGCGGATGCAGGGATGGCGACAGCGAGAACGGCATGGCAGTTTTCCTTCACTGAGGTAGAACATTGCCATCGCTCTTGGTCGGGCCGCCGCGCCCCCGCAACGCCGGATACGCCTCTTGCCGATGAACTTCGTGGACTGGAGCCGCCTGCAACTCGCGCTGCGTGAAATACGCGCGCATTTTACCAATCCGCGCCTCCTCGCCAGCGTCACCATTGTCGGGCTGCTGCTTGGCATAGCCGGGCCGTTCGACACATCCAGCATCCTGCCGCTCGCGCAGCGGCTCGCCTATTGGTTGGCCGTCGCCGGGCTCACCTATTTCGTCGGCTTCGCGACGAGCCGCGTGGTGCTGCACCTGTTCGGGCTGTCCATCCGGCGCATCTGGCTGAGGGTGCTGGTCTTTGGCACCATTACCGGCGTACCCATCACCCTCGTCGTGCTCGCGCTCAATCTCATCGCGTTCGGCGCGAACTGGCAGGATGCGATCGCGCCCTTGACCCTGTATATCGATGTCACGCTTGCCTCGATCGGCATCGCGGCCGTCGCCGAAATCATCAGCGCGAGCCTCCGCCCGGTGCAGAATGCCCCGTCGCCCGGGACTGTGGTCGGCTCGTCGCCCGCGCCCCCCGCCATTCTCGAGCGCCTGCCGCTGCCGCTGCGCGGCCAGCTTTGGGCGCTGGTCGTGTCCGATCACTATGTCGAGGTCTGGACCGAGCGCGGTACCCATCTGGTGCTGATGCGCCTCTCCGACGCCATCCGGGAAACCGCGGGCGAGAACGGCCTCCAGATCCACCGTTCGCACTGGGTGGCCCTCGGCGCGGTCAAGCGCACGCTCAAGGCCGACGGCAAGCCGATGGTCGAGCTGCCCGATGGCCGCCGGCTACCGATCAGCCGCACATACCTCGAAGCGGCCCGGAGCGCGGGGCTGGCATAGGGGGTGTCGCAGTCAGTTCTTCCCTCTCCCGTTTATGGGAGTGGGCCCGACTGCGACCTCAGCCGCCCTACAATCTCGAATCCGAGATCCGCCCATTGAGCCGGCACTCGGCAGCGATCTCGAGGGCGAAATCGCGCAGCATATCCCGCTCGAGCGCCAGCGGATTGCGCACCACCATGGCGATGTCGCGATGCACGGGCTCGACATCGACAGGCGTGATCTCCGCGAGGCGCCCTTCGGCGATATCGGCCTTGACCGCCGAGGCGACGAAGAAGCCGACGCCCTCGCCCTTGATCGCCAGCCGCCGCGCCGGTCCGGTCGGCAGCTCCACCGATACCGGCGCCCGCCGGAACAGCGCGATCGCCGCATCGGGATAGACCTGCCACCAGTTGATCGAAATCAGCCGCGGCACGCGCCTCAGCACATCCTCGATCTTCGGGGTTGGCCCCAGTTCCCTGGCCACCGCCGGCGAGACGATGAATGGCACACGCTCGCGCATCACCAGCAGCGGCTCGAGGTCACTCACGAGCGGGTCGAGATTGGGCCAGCAGATGATGCCCAGTTCGATGTCGCGTTCATGCAGCATGGTGGCGATCTGGCCCTGCCGGCCCTCCTTGATCACCACATCGACGGCCGGGTGCTTTTCCTGAAACCGCACCAGCGCCTCGGTGATCAGCGGCGTCACAAGGCTGCGGAGCGAGCCGATCGACACCCGCCCGCGCTCGACCCGCCGCAGCGCTTCCTTTGCTTCCTGCGCCGCGGCAAGAATACGCCGCGCATAGGGCAGGAAGGTCATGCCCTGGTCGGTCAGCTGGATATTGCGGCCACGCTGGAACAATGGCACGCCCAGCAGCTCTTCCAGGGCCCGCATCCGCATCGAGACCGTCGCCTGCGTGACGTTGAGCTTCGCCGCCGCCTTGGTGAAGCTCAGGTCCTGCGCGATGCGGTCGAAAGTGCGGATCTGGTCCAGGTCCATCGATTGGTCCGGTTGATGCTGAGGGCAGAAAGGCCCAGTGCCGGGGCCCTGCCATTCGATTATCCAATGGACACACGACCGACAAGCCCTGGCCAGACGTCAATCGACCTTGTCGCGCCCGTTGCTGGCGTGGCTCGCCTCGTCGAGCAGCCAATCGCGGAATGCCCGGAGCGTGGTCGGCATGCGCCGACCTTCGGGCCGCACCAGCCAATAGCCGAGGCCCGTCTCCACCCGCTCGGCGAAGGGCCAGACGAGCCTGCCGTCGCGCACGGCATCGGCCGCCATCATGTCCACGGTCAGCAGCGCGCCCTGCCCCGATATCGCGGCATCGAAGGCAAGCGCCGGATCGTTGAGGCTCGGGCCCGAGAGATCGGGCATAGCCTGTCCCATGGCCGCGAACCACTCGGCCCAGGAGAGCATGGTGGTCGTGTCGTGGATGACGGGCACCGACGCAAAATCCCGAGGGCTCGCGAGCCGCGCCGCCAGCGCGGGTGACGCCACGGGTCGATAGTGCTGGCCGCCGATCCGCTCCGCTGTGAGCCCGGCCCAGGGCCCGGCCCCGAAGCGGATGCCGCAATCGATATCGCCCGACCGAAAGTCCAGCATACGCGCCGTCACCACGAGGCGGATCTCGATTTCGGGGTGGCGCGCAGTGAAACGCCCGAGCCGCCACACCAGCCAGCGCGAGGCAAACACCGCGCCCACGGTCAGGTTGAGCACATTGTCCTCGCGCGGGGCGAGCCCGGCCACCGCCTCGCGCAAGGTTTCGAAGCCTTGCGTCAGGTGCGGCAGTGCCGCCCGCAGCGCCTCGGTGGGCTTGAGCCCTTGTGGCGAACGCTCGAACAGCTCGATACCCAGCCGCTCTTCCGCCCGCCGCAGGTGCTGACTCACCGCGCCCGGCGTCACACCCAGCTCCTCGGCGGCCGGAGCCAGCGCGCCCCGCCGCGCCACGATCTCGATAGCGCGGATAGCGTTGAGCGGAATGGGAAAGAGTGAAGCCATATAGTTTTTCTATACCTTGGCCGCGCTCTTGTCGATTGCAGCCCGCCGCTGTCTGGCGCATCCAGGCAAGACAGACCTGAGTGGAGCAGAGAAAATGTCCATGTTGATCGCCATACTGAAGCGCTGGCTCCGTGCCCTTGCAGCCAGCGAGTGCCCGCCCGACCCCCTCGCGCACTTTTCTGCGCGTGACTATGCCGACCTGCCCGTCAGCCACCCGGGTTGCGACGGGGGGTGCTGAGCGGGCGAGGCGCTCTAGCGGTCGTCGACGATCAGGTTGAACCTGCCGCCATAAGAGAGCGGGTCGAGTTGCGGCCAAGCCTGGGTCGAGAGCGATACCCATGTCAGGCGCTTGCCCATGCGGCCCGGTCCCTCCTCGTGCTCCGGCGTCGCATCGCCGGGCGGATAGAGTCCGTATTCTTCCCAAGGGTGGTCGATGAAAGCGTGAAACAGCACCTCGCCGTCGCGCTCGGCGACGAGTTCGACATAGCCGCTTTCAGGGTGCGGGCGCGCTGTGAGCACGCCCGCCAGGGTGCCCGAGGCGAAGGCAATGCGCAGCAGTTCCGGCGCATTCTCCAGAATTGACAGCGTGACCCGTTCCGCCACCTGACCCTCGTTGTCGGTGTGCCAGCGCGGATCCATCTCGACGGCCGCGGCTAGCCGGCGCAGCAGCCAGCGCATCTCGGCCCCCGTGTGGGGATGCGTCAATTCGGCGCCGTTTCCGGTGGAATCGTCGAAGAAGGGTTTCCTCTTGGGCGGTGTCACGCACAACCTCTCTGGTGTTTCAGCAAAGCTTGCCCATGGGCGGCGTCCTGTCAAATGCCCGCCATGCCGCACCCGTTGACCATAGGTCAGGTGGGTGTGGGGTTCATCATGGGTTCACGGCAACGGCGCTATTGCCGCGCCATGACCTCCACCCCAATTGCGAGACAGACAATGATCCCGATGTTCCCCTCCCGCCCCAAGCGGGCGCCCCGTCCCCGCACCGAAAACCTGCGCCGCGATCCGTTCGACCACCTCTCGATGCGCGAGTGGTGGGACATGCCGACCTGGCACCCGGCACGCGAGGAAATGAAGCGTTAACCATCTGATATCGCTTGCAGATTCTGCAGGCGCTGTTCAGTCGCTGTTCAGCGGCGCCTTGGCATTGTGCGTCCCAACAGGCCGCCCACCAGAGGCGTCCCAGGACAGGAGAGTTCCCATGCGTCGCCTTCTTGCTCTCGCCGCGCTGTCGGTGAGCCTTGTTCCCGCCACCACGGTCACGGCGCTGGCCGCGCCGCACGAGTGGCATACCTGCCCCAGCGAGGCCACCGGCACCGTGGCGCATAATGGCGGATCGGACTGGATCGCCACCAACCAGTCGTCCCGCCCGCGCGATCTGCGCATCAGCCAGATCGGCAGCCGGCAGGCGCTGGTCTGCGTCTACAGGATGTTCGGCACTGAATACTGGATCTACAAGTATCCCTCCGATGCCTATCCGCGCTGCACGGTCACCGACAATGGCGGCGGCGCCGGCCGGGGCTTCTACTGCCTTACGCCCTGAGCAGTTGCGCACGGAAAGAGCCGGGGGCGGTCCATCCGGCCCCGGCGCCGCGGTGCGGGCGGGATTTGCCCTCGCTCCGGGGGGAAGCGCGCAGTTCTGGGGCACATGCGGCTGTTTACCTGCGGTAAACCACCTTTGCGGGGTCGGTCACCTCTGCTATCAGCGGCATAACCCCTGCGCGTCGCGCGCGAAGAGTATTCGTATGTCCGTGCCCCTCGACCATATCCGCAATTTCTCCATCGTCGCCCATATCGACCATGGCAAGTCGACGCTTGCCGACCGGCTGATCCAGATGACCGGAGGGCTCGAGGCCCGCGAGATGAAGGAGCAGGTGCTCGATTCGATGGATATCGAGCGCGAGCGCGGCATCACCATCAAGGCGCAGACCGTGCGCCTCAATTACAAGGCACAGAACGGCGAGAAATACATCCTCAACCTCATCGACACGCCCGGCCATGTCGACTTCGCTTATGAGGTGAACCGCTCGCTCGCCGCCGTCGAGGGCTCGCTCTTGGTGGTGGATGCGAGCCAGGGCGTCGAGGCGCAGACGCTGGCGAATGTCTACCACGCCATGGAGGTCGACCACGAGATCGTCCCCGTGCTCAACAAGGTCGATCTGCCCGCCGCCGATGTGGCGCGCGTCAAGCAGCAGATCGAGGACGTGATCGGGCTCGATGCGTCGGATGCGCTCGAGATTTCCGCCAAGACCGGGCTCGGCGTCGACACCGTACTCGAGGCCATCGTGCACCGCCTGCCGGCGCCGAAGGGCGACATCACCGCGCCCTTGAAGGCGCTGCTCGTCGACAGCTGGTACGATACCTATCTCGGCGTCGTGGTGCTGATCCGCGTCATCGACGGCACCATCAAGAAGAACCAGAAGATCCGGATGATGAATTCGGGCGCAACCTACGAGCTCGACCGGGTGGGCGTGTTCACCCCGAAGCTGGTGGATGTGGGTGAACTCGGGCCGGGCGAGATCGGCTTTTTCACCGCCTCGATCAAGCAGGTGGCCGATACCAACGTTGGCGATACCATCACTGACGATCGTCGCCCCACCGAAAGCGCGCTCGCGGGCTTCCGCCCGGCGCAGCCGGTGGTGTTCTGCGGGCTCTTCCCCGTCGATGCGTCGGAATTCGACGTGCTGCGCGAGGCGATGGGCAAGCTCAGGCTCAACGATGCGTCGTTCAGCTTCGAGATGGAAACCTCGGCCGCGCTCGGCTTCGGCTTCCGCTGCGGTTTCCTCGGGCTCCTGCACCTCGAAATCATCCAGGAACGCCTCTCCCGCGAGTTCGATCTCGATCTGATCGCGACGGCACCGTCGGTGGTTTACGAGATTGCGCTCACCAACGGGGAATCGATCCATCTGCACAACCCGGCCGACATGCCCGATGTGGTGAAGATCGATGAGATCCGCGAGCCGTGGATCAAGGCCACCATCCTCACCCCCGACGAATATCTGGGCGGTATCCTGAAGCTCTGCCAGGATCGGCGCGGCATCCAGAAGAACATGACCTATGTCGGCAACCGCGCCATGCTGGAATACGAGCTGCCGCTCAACGAGGTGGTGTTCGATTTCTATGATCGGCTGAAGTCGATTTCGGCGGGCTATGCCAGCTTCGACTATACGCTGGGTGAATACCGCCCGGGCGACCTGGTGAAGCTCTCGATCCTCGTCAATGCCGAGCCGGTCGATGCGCTCTCGATGCTGGTGCACCGCCACGCGGCGGAATCGCGCGGGCGCCAGATGTGCGAAAAGCTGAAGGAACTGATCCCGCCGCACCTGTTCGTCATCCCGATCCAGGCGGCCATCGGCGGCAAGATCATCGCCCGCGAGACGATCCGCGCGCTGCGCAAGGACGTGACAGCGAAGTGCTATGGCGGCGACGCGACGCGCAAGCGCAAGCTGCTCGAGGCGCAGAAGCGCGGCAAGAAGCGGATGCGGCAGTTCGGCTCGGTCGAAATCCCGCAGGAAGCGTTCATCGCGGCACTGAAGATGGGTGACGAATGACCGAGTGACGGCACGTGTTTACGTGCCGTCGAATCGCGCCGGTGGCGCGATTTGAACGAGGGAACCCGGAGCGCTATGCGCGAAGGGCGTTCACGCGACCTCGCCCGCGTCGGTGCGCAGCACCGGGCACCCGGGTGCGATCTCCCGGTCAGGAACCGGGAGCGCCATGCGCGGAGGGAGGCCGACTGCTGGGGTGCAGCAGAGGTTACATCGT
Source organism: Hyphomicrobiales bacterium (assembly GCA_027487555.1). Lineage (GTDB taxonomy): Bacteria > Pseudomonadota > Alphaproteobacteria > Rhizobiales > Devosiaceae > Devosia_A. Next base: position 163,197 of record JAIYDI010000019.1, on the reverse strand, counting down.
CTCGCCGAGCTTCAGCTGGCAGGCCTGTGCCAGGTCGGAATTCGGCTTTTCGGCCCCGAGTGGCGTTGCCCAGCCGGCCTTCTCGACGAGGCCCTTGCGCAGGTAGGTCGACACGGTCTTGAACTCGGTCATCTTGGCGGTGGCCGGGTCGGCGGCAGCGAGTTGCACGCAATAGGGCGTCAGCGCCACGGCGACGGCGGCCGTCGAGGCCTTGGCCGCGATATCCTTGGCTGTGCCGCCAGTGACCCAGCCGCCCCAGCCGAAGCCCAATACCGCAAGCACGATAGCCCCGACCGCCGCGCCCGTGAGGCCCGGCTTCAACCAAGTGGGGAATTGCATGAAAATGTCCGATCTTTGTCAGACGAGCACGCGAAATGCGCGCAAGTGGTGGAGGCTAGCACGGATCGGGGGGATGGGGTGGGAAATGGGCGCGCTGCCTGCATCGTCCATCGAGACCCCTTCACTGCTTGAAGCAGTTCTCTCTGTGCCAGGCGAGGAACACAGGGTGCGGGCGGCCGCGCGGATCGCCAGGGCCGATCAGCTTGCCCGTGCGGTTGATCAGCGCGTCGACACTGTCGCGGTCGTTCACGTGGCGCGATACGACAATGCTCAGGTCATCGGCGATGCCGATCAGGCCGCGATCGAACATCCAGTGCGCCGTGCCCGACAGGGCCATGCCGTTGTTGACGATATCGGGCCCGCCAAACTCGACGGGGCGGATATGGGCCGCATCCACCTCCGCCCGGCCGCCGCCATTGATCAGCTTGATGCCCGTCACCGCGCAGCGCGCGTCATAGGCCCGGAGCACGAGTTTTCGGAACACCCGGTCCCGCACGATCCGGGAGGTGAGCATTTCAGTTCGCACCCGCTCGACTTCATATTCGAACGGCACCTGTTCATCGTCGGCCTCGAGATAGGGCAGCTGCGGCGCCGCAATCTCGTCGACCCGCGGCAGGATCGGCTGATCATCGGCCAGCCCGCGCTCGATGATGCGCTTGAAGTCGCTGCCCGCAAGCTGCCGCACCGCGGCCTGCGCCCAGCCCGAAACCTTGCCATCGGCATTGACGAGGCCCCGCTCGATCAGCCCATCCTCGGCCTTGAAGGGCACGGCATTGGCAAATTCGAGGAACGAGTCCGGCTCGATCAGCGCCAGATACATGCCGCTGGCCTTGGGGTCGGGTATGATCTGCCGCACCTTCGCCGTGGCGAAATACCCGCGTGAGAGGGCCACCTTGGTTGGCTCGTAGTAGACGATCCAGTCGCCAACCGCCTGCTGCGCGCGGCCGAGATATTGCCGCGGGAACTGGTACTGCACCGCCGGGCTATCGTCATAGATCGAATCCGCACGATGGATGAAAACGGCATGGCCCATCGGCGCCCCCTTGTATGGGGCGGATGGTAGCTCTGAATGATGGTGGTCGGAAAGGCTGCGGCTGTCTCAAAATATTCAATCGAGGTCCGCTTTGCGCTAGAGACGGACATCGGTATTCTTTGCGCCAATCGAAGGCCACAGGTTCGAAAAGGCACCATCGGAGTGATTTCTCAGTTGAGCCTGAGGAGTTCGCATCCGACTTTCGCACGGACCCCAATGCGAAGACCGACTTCGGTTTCGTCAACAACCGTCGCCGCCGCGACGTCTACGTCGTCGAGCTGAATGCTCCTCACCTCGGCCGTCATCGTGAGCCCTTTACCGAAGACGTAGAGCGAGTCTCCGACGGCGAGGGTGGCATTAGTGATTTTTGCGACGATGATGTCATCGTGGTACCTCTCCGAGATGTGGCCGACCACGGTAGCTCTTCCTAGTTCCTTCGCTCGCCGTAATGTGTCGTACTGAATGAAATCAACGATGCTCAGACACAGAGCCTCCATGAATTCGGTAAACTCAACCAACACCTCAACCCCAAGCACTTCGTCGACGTCGCCGTGGGCGGCCGCATTCCTGTAATCAACGATCTGGCGCAGCTCGCTTTCTGCCGTTTCCGAAAGTCGCGATTGATCCTTGAAAAAATCTGCCACGACGGAGTGCGACGTCACCCAGGCCTCGACGTTGGTTAGCCCGCATTGACTGAAGAGGCGGTGCAATTCGGTCATCCGCAGGTTCTGCTCATTGCGCAACAGGGCCTCTGGCTGGATCTGGTAGCCGGCGCCATCCGTTAATGCCTCGTTTGCACCGGCAATTAGCTTAGTGATATCGATGTAGCTGTAGCGCTGCTTGTCTTGGTCGAGCATGATCTGCCCAAGACCGCGCGTGTACTTAGCCTTGAATTCTGGACCCAGAGCCGTCAGCGTGTACGCGCCCGACAGGAAGAGGAGATATTCGCGTAGTAGTTGGAGGACGAAAGACTCGAAGAGCGCATACGTTCGGGTGATCGCGGCGCAGTGATCAATAACTCGCCAACTGGTCGCATCTGCTGCTTCACCCAAGATGGCGCTGATGTCGAAACATTTCTCACCCTCGGCTTTGCATCCAAAGGATGGCTGCGCGACCTGATCTCGAAGGTTCGCCGAAAACGATACATGCTTGCGAACGGCGGCAAACGCCTCGAGGCTTCGGTCAAGGAGAGCGGTGTGCATCAGGCGATAGCTCCGGCGATCATCTCCTTGAACAGTCGTATCCTGGTCAGAACGTCTTCCTTCGTATTGCCGCGTCCGGTGAAGGTACCATCGTCCTGGTCCTTGAACATCTGGATGGTTGCCGTGACGACCGACTGCTTCTTGTCGACCACCTGCTGTTGCTGGCCAAGAAACGCTGACATGCCCACCATCACGGCATCGTAGAACGCCTTCTGGGCGCCGGCCGCCCACTGATCGATCTCCTTGTCATATGGCTTGAAAGTCAGGTCGCCGTAGACGGCGACAACCAAGGCAAGCGTGTCATTGAACTCCTTCTCCAGAACTGCGAGGTCAGCGTCATCGAAGGCTAGTGCCTTCCGCATGTAGAGGTCGAGGAAGCCCTGCATGCCTCCGCGGAAGTTGTCGGCGTGACGCAAGGCGAAGAAGCGCAGAACCAACTCTACGTCTTCCATCTTGGCGAACATCGGGATGTCGAGCAGCCCTTTCGTCACCTCGATTTCATTCTCGACGTACAACGGTATGCCCCACGCCTTGCGGAAGGCTGCATTTCGAGAAAGGCGATCAACTAGGTTGTTCATTTTGCCGCGATAGAGGGCATTGCGGAGCTCTTGCCTAGTGAGCTCAACGCCGCCCGTGTTCAGTCGCTCAAATACCGTTTCCCGAAGGCTGGATGCAGCATCTTCGTCAGACGTGGATTCCTTCAGGAGGACGATGGAGGTGAGCGAGCGGCGATCTAACCCAGCATGGATATTTTCCGGGAGGGTCTGATAGGTGCGGCCGTTGATTTCCGGCCACTGCTTCAGTCCCTCCAACTCGAACTTGCCATCGTAGAAGTCACGGAGAGCCGTGATGCGCTGCTGTCCGTCCATTACCTCGTACGAGTTGTATTCTCGCTCGTAGAGGAACACCGGCGGGACCGGGATATTCATGATGAAGGACTCGATCAGCAGGCTTTGTTTCGCGGCCGACCAGCGCGGGCGACGCTGGTAGAAGGGTCTGAGATCCATGTAGTTTGCGGTCTTGAGCGAAGCGACGAAACCGGGAAGTTTTTCCCGGTTAGTCTCGATGACGATCCTGCCTTCGCCTTTCGCGTAGCGTTCGTTGATCTCCTTATCAGTGACCGCTGGAGCCTTCTCCTTGGGAAGCTTCTCCCAAATCTTTTCTTCTGTCGGTGCAAATGCCATCTACCGCCCCTCTTCAGTGGGCAAGGATAACAACAACGACCTGGACATTTCCAGCGAGACAATGCAGTCGCAACGTCCCCTTCGGGTCAGAAGCGGACGTGCGGGTCCCGCGGTGACGTGTTTGCTCGCCTCTAGACGTCGCAGAACGCTATCGGCAAGAGACGCAGGCCTTGGGCGAGCCGCAGGACTAAGTACCCCAAACTTATCCCCGCCTGCAAAACCTGCCGTATAGTCCCCCTCATCTCCTCGTGCGGAAAGCGGGGTCGCGACGAACGGTTCGGCGGGGGGAGATCGGGCGGAGGGGGAGTCGTCCCCTTTCGGGCCGCTATCGACCAGCATGGCGCCCGAAAAGGGCCCCGCTGCCAATGCGTCCTCATGGGAGAGCAGTCTCCTCTGGGGCGCGGCAGTCCGATGCGTCGGATGTTTGGGCGTTAGTCAGGCCAAAAACCCCGGTCGGCCGGCGAGGCGAAAGCCTCTTTACACTTGCGGACTAACCGCGTCGGGGCAATCGCCTCGCCGGCCCGCTTTCACCGCCTCCCTCGACAGGAAGGCACCGCAGCATCCCGAGGCGCTCAGCCGGCGGGCGTTTCGGCACGCCCACCAACTCGCACCAATCGGGCATTCTTCCTTCCGATTGCCGACTGCCGATTGCCGACTGCCGATTGCCCGCGCACCCTCAACCCAGGGTCTTCGAATCAATCACGAAGCGGTACTTCACATCGCCCGCCGACAACCGGTCATAGGCGGCGTTGATCCCGGTGGCGGGGATCATCTCGATATCCGCCATGACGCCATGGGCGGCGCAGAAATCCAGCATCTCCTGGGTTTCGCCAATGCCGCCGATATTGGAGCCGGTGAAGACGCGCCGGGCGCCGGTAAGGGTGAAGGCCGTGACCTTCAGCTTTTCGGGCGGCAGGCCGACCAGCACCAGCGCACCTTCGAGGCGGAGGAGTTGCATATACATATCGATATCGTGCTCTGCCGAGACGGTATCGATGATGACATCGAGGCTCGCGGCGCCCTCGCGCATGTGCGCCTTGTCGGTGGAGACGAGCACCTTGTCGGCGCCGAGCGCCCTGGCGTCGGCGGCCTTGCCGGGCGACGTGGTGATCACGGTGACTTCGGCGCCCATGGCATGGGCGATCTTCACCGCCATATGCCCAAGGCCACCGAGCCCGATGACGCCGACGCGCTTGCCGGGGCCGGCGCCATAGCGCCTGAGCGGCGAATAGGTGGTGATGCCGGCGCACAGCATCGGCGCGGCGCGGTCGAGCGGCAGGCTGTCTGGGATCCTGACGACGAAGTTCTCCTTCACCGTCATCGCCGAGGAATAGCCACCCAGTGTGTGGCCAGTGCCCGGGTCGCCCGGGCGATAGGCGCTTTGCGCGCCATAGGTCCACACCGTGCCGGTCTCGCAATGCTGCTCGATCCCCGCCAAGCAGGCCGGGCAGGTACCGCAGCTATCGACCATGCAGCCGACGCCCACCCGGTCGCCGACCTGGTATTTCGTCACCGCGCTGCCCACGGCGCGCACCACGCCCGCCACCTCGTGGCCGGGAATGCAGGGGAAGGGCTGACCACCCCACTCGTCGCGGGCACAATGCAGGTCGGTGTGGCAGATGCCGCAATAGTGGATGTCGATCAGCACCTCGTCCGCTGCCGGGTCGCGCCGGGCAATCGACACGGGAGCAAGCGGGGCACGGGCGGTGGCGGCGGCGTAGGCCTTGGCGGAGATCATCTTATCCTCGCGGCTTTGAATGGGCGTATTGTGCGGATGGGGCCACTGGCGGGACGATTTGGGATAGCCCGGCGTGACCCCACGCAGAGACTTTGCACAGGCAGGTGGCGCATGCAAATTCCGACATTTGGCGATGTATACAGCGCATGGGTCGCCGCTTGCGTCGGGTGCGGATGCGCTCCATGCTCATCGCTTGCCGCCTGTCTGCACCTGCCACTTCCGCAACCCCTGTGATATCGCCCATGTCCGCGCTCGATGATCTGCTTTCTGGCCTGCCGCAGGAAAAACTGCTTCCCGGAACCTATCTCACCACGGCGGGTACCCGGTCGGGTCAGCTCTACCTGCTTGAGTCCGGCACGCTCACCGTCACGCGCGACGGGGTCGAACTCGCCACACTGGAGGAACGCGGCGCCATCATCGGCGAAATGGCGGCCCTGCTCGATATTCCGCATTCGGCCAATGTCGTCGCCCGGACACCGGTGGCGGTCCGGGTCGTGTCCGACGCGCGCACGGCCCTCGCCTCCTATCCGGCGCTGGCGCTCCATATCGCCACCCTCGCCTGCGCCCGGCTCGATGCCACATCGGCGCTGCTTGTCGAATTGCGCACGGCGTCGCAAGGCGCCGACAAGCAGCAGGCGCTGATGACGCGAATCCTCGGTGCCATTTCCATGACGCCAAAAAGGGGCAAGGGTAGCTGGGCCGACCACGAATAGGGGGCGGCAGCGGCCGCCGCAGCCCCCGCCGGCCTCAGGGGCTCAGATGGTCCCAGACATTGTCGAGCGGGTGGTAGCCGATCCACTCGGCCGCTTCGGCAATGTTCCACGGCATCTCCTTGTTGTTCGACATGCCGGAAATGACGATGGCGGGGCCTGGCCAGGTCGCGGCATCGGCACGGAGCGCCCTTTCCATCAGGTGTGCGTGGTCGCGGTTCGAGAGCCACATGCTGCGATACCATTTGAGGTTGCGGGCAATCTCGTCGGGGTTGGTCTCGCCGCGGCTGCCGCCACCACCGGGGCTCAGCGTCGCCGGCAGGTTATCGCCGCCCTGGCACCAGCCGATGCGGGTGGCTACCGCGGTAATCCGGCCACCGGTTGCCTTGGCCCGCGCGATCGAGACGCGTTCGCCGAGCATCTTGGTCGCGCCATAGGCGGCGCCCCAGCGATAGATCTGGCCGTCGAAATAGCGGGTGCCGCTTTTCTGCGGGGTCGTCATGCCGATCGTGCCGGGCGATACGTCTTCGTCCCGATATCCGCCCATGGCATGGTTGGACGAGGCAAACACGAAGCGGCAGGGCCTGGCGCCACCCGCCTGTTCCAGAAGGTTGGCCGTCATGTCGAAGGAGAGCGCCGATTCCGCCCAGCTCGAGGTGGGCGCCGGGTTGGCCGAGGCATAATTCACGATTCCATCCGCGGCCCGCACATGGCGCACCCAGCGCTCGTCATCGGCCTTGGTCAGGTCGGCCACCACCGCCTCGGTCTTCGGACCGGGGGTGAAGGGCACGACATCGATGCCCACGATCTTTTCAACCCAGTCGGCCGTTTCGAGATGCTGCCTGAGCTTGGTGCCGAGATTGCCCGCGGCGCCGGTAATCACTACCTGCATGGTTCAAGTCCTCCTTCGATGAGCATCACCCATCGCCTCGACCATGCGTATAGCACTGGCCGGCCACATCGAGACAATGGAGAGAAAGTCGGAGACCGGCATCCCCGGTCGGCATTGGTGGGTGCCGCTGAAGGGCAAGGCGGCAGAGCCCCGCACTCAGTTCGTCATGGCCCGGCACAGGCCGGCAATCTGGCCGAGCTGCGCGCGCTGGGCCTCGTCCGGATTGTTTGCCTCAGCGAGCCCCCAGTTGCCGCCCTGGCGGATCTGGTCCAATGCACAACCGCAGAAGCTGGTGCATTGCTCCGCCGCAGAGCCCGCGGCGAGGCAGGTCGCCTCACAACTCTGCGTGAAGCGGAACGCGATATCCTCGGGGGTGGTCGCCACGCCCATCGCCTCGATCTGCACCAGCCCATAGAGCACGGCGAGGATCACCGGCTGGTGGATGAGATAGAACGCGAGACTGTGCCGACCGATAAAGGCGAGGCCGCGCAACGCGGGTTCCGGGCTCTCGGCTGCGAGCAGGCGCTTTGCCGGCTCAAGGCCACGCAGCAGCTTCAGCGTGCCCATGCCAAGCACCACCACGCCGAACCAGGGGAAGATCGGCACCACGTCGGCAGTCGGCGGCGATACCGGCCAGAAGCCGATCCAGGCGAGGGAACGCTCGGTGAAGGCCGGATCCGACCACAGCAAGGACACACCCACCCAGGCGCCACCCAGGGCCATCAGCGCTGGCCCGGGCAGGTTCCGCACGACCAGCGCCATGAGCGAGAAGAGCGCGATGGCATGGAGCACACCGAAGAACACGAAATAGTCCGGGAACAGCCACCAGGTGCCGGCCGTCACCGCCAGCGCGGCCGCCACCAACATCGCTTCGCGCCGCCAAAAGCGCGCCCAGCGCACGCCATTTTCAGTGGCGATCACGAGGCCCATGCCCACGAGCAGCAGAAAGCTCGAGAGAATCACCCTCTGGAAGACCACCCAGCCCGGATGCGTCGTGACATCGATCTGGCTGACGCCGAAATAGTAGAGGTCCCAGCCGATGTGGAAGACCGCCATGGCCAGCAGCGCGACGCCGCGGGCGATATCGAGCGCCTGGAACCGTGGCGTCCTGGTCATTTCGGTCACATCGGGCGTCCTTGTTCGGCGCGGACCATAGTGGAACCTTCGCCCGGTTCAAGCGCGGCCGCGCAGCGGCCAGCCAAGCGACCAGACCCCGACGCCAAAGCAAACCCCACGCCGCACGGAGGGGCTTCAGCCACGACCGCGATAGCTCGGCACCCCCTGGTCGGGCAGCCACAAGTCGGCGGGCGGAGCGCCCGTCTGCCAGAAGCAATCGATGGGGATGCCGCCGCGCGGGTACCAATAGCCGCCGATCCTGAGCCAGCGCGGCGCCAGCACCTCCACGAGCTTCTTGCCGATCCCGACGGTCGTCGCCTCGTGGAAGGCGCCGTGGTTGCGGAAGCTGAACATGTAGAGCTTCAGCGCCTTGCTCTCCACCATCCACCGGTCGGCGACATAGTCGATGACGAGATGGGCGAAATCCGGCTGGCCGGTCATCGGGCAAAGCGCGGTGAATTCCGGCACCGTGAAGCGGATCAGGTAGTTCGTATCGGGATGCGGATTGGGCACGCGATCGAGGATCGCCTGATCCGGAGACGGGGGAATCGTGGCCTCGCGGCCGAGTACGGGCGTATTCAATCCTGGCTCCTGTCGGTCCCGGCATGTGACCAGGGACGTGGGGGTTGCTCACAGCGCCCACCAGCGGGTGGCTGGCGGCGCCGGGCGGTCGTACCGCTTCGTCGACACAGCGCCAAGACGCCTAGGGGCATCCCCGGGCCACCCAAAGCGTGCTATAGAGCAGTCCGCCCCCCGAGGAGGATGAAATGGCCGAAGACGAAAGCTGGTTGACCTTCGACTTTTACCCTGCCGGCACGGACCTCATCGAGCAGGGCGGAACGGGTGGCACCTTGTTCGTTCTCAAGTCGGGCGAAGTCGAGGTCAAGCGCGATGGCCGCTTTGTGGCGTCCATTCGCCAGTCAGGGGCCATTTTCGGCGAAATGTCCGTGCTGCTGGGCCAGCCGCATTCCGCGACGGTGACCACAGTCACCGACGTACAGGTCTTCGTCATCACCGATGCGCTTGCCGTGCTCGAGGCGCATCCCAACTGGCTCATGCAGATCGCGCGGCTGCTCGCCCAACGGATCAATTCCACCACCGCGCAACTGGTCAAGCTCCGCGAGCAGGTGGCCGGCGAAGACGAAGTCATGGTGCTTCCCGGCAATCTTTTCCGCTCCTGGACGGACCCTCAGGTATGATCGTGCCCAAGCCCGGCGTCAGTATCGCCTATTGCACGCAATGCAACTGGCTGCTGCGTTCGGCGTGGATGGCTCAGGAACTGCTCTCGACCTTCAGCCTCGAGCTCGGCTCCGTCGCCCTCTTGCCCGGCTCCGGCGGGATCTTCGAAATCCGCATCGATGGGGAGCTGATCTGGGAGCGCAAGCGTGACGGCGGCTTCCCCGATGTAAAGACGCTCAAGCAGATCGTGCGCGACCGCATAGACCCGGACAGAGATCTCGGCCATATCGACCAACACAATTCCAGGAACGAAAAAGCGCCTTCGTCGTTCGAGGATTGACCTGATTGAGCGGCCTCAGCGTTCAGCCTCCGTCTTTCGAAGGGTCTGGTCTCGCACAGGTTGCCGGAACGGACCAAAAACGGCAGCGACCGCGCCGATTCAAGGCCTCCATAGCGCGAAATAGCGCTCTGCCCGACTTGCCGGCCTTGTGTTTAGGCCCACATCACTGCCCGTCTTTCACTCGTGGTTCGCAAAGGTTCGTCCCATGCTGAAGCGCCTCGCCTATGCCGGTCTCGCCATCGTCCTTGCCGGCACGCTCGCCGCCTGCGGCAATAACAACCAGAGCAAGAATGTCGGCAGCGTCGGCGTCGACTGGACCGGTAACGACATTTCGGTCGAGGCCGTCGCGGACCCGGACGTGAAGGGCGTGGTCTGCCACGTGGCCTATTTCAACCGTTCGCTCATCGACCGCCTGCAGCAGGGCAACTGGTTCGAGGATCCGTCCTATTCCGCCGTGGACTGTACGGCCAACGGTCCGATCACCGTCGGCGACATCAACATGAACAAGGGTGGCGAAGAGATCTTCAAGCAGTCACGCTCGCTGATCTGGAAGAGCCTTCGGGTGAGCCGCATCTATGACGCGGACAGCAATGCCCTTGTCTACCTTGCCCATGCACGTGAACTGCAGCTGGGCTCGGGCAAGATGTCACTGTCGGTCGTGCCGCTGAACGGTACCACCGTGACCTGGACCAAGGGTGCCCCGGCCACGGCCGGCAGCATGTGAAGCATGTGCTTTTGAGTAAAATCCTGCTCCGGGCCTGAAGCCCGGGGCAAGCATTCGAGGTGCATGCCACGGTGCTCAGTATGGAGGGTGCCGTGACCGAGATGATCTTTCAGACGTTGAATGCCGAAGCCTCCATGCGCCTTGCCTCGGTGATCCTCATCGTCGCGTTCTTCCTCATAGCCCGTGTCGCGCGCCTCAACCAGGCCCGCGCCCTCGTCGTCGCGCTGAGTCCGATGGCGCTGGTCCTGGCGCTCAACGTCACGCTGCTGCACGGGTAACACAGGTTTTCCGTCACTTGGGCGTGGCGGAAAACCGGCTCGCAGGGCAACTGCCGAAAAGACAAAGAATTTTCGCCTGCTGCCGTCGCAAAGGGCGGTGGGAGGGTCGATATTGCAGTCGGATGGCCTGGGCCCATGCGGGCACCGGGCCAGGACAACTTGAGGAGTGCAGCATGGCTATCCTGATCGGCGACATCGCCCCGGATTTCGAGGCCGAGACCACTGAAGGCCACATCCATTTCCACGACTACATCGACGGCAAATGGGCGGTCCTGTTTTCCCATCCGAAGAATTTCACCCCGGTCTGCACCACCGAGCTCGGTTACACCGCCAAGCTGAAGCCCGAGTTCGACAAGCGCGGCGTGACGGTTCTCGGCCTGTCCGTCGACAAGCTCAAGGATCATGCCGGCTGGGCCAAGGACATCGCCGAAACGCAGGGTACCGCGCTCAACTTCCCGCTGATCGCCGACGAAACCGGCGAGGTGGCGCGCAAGTATGACATGATCCACCCCAACGCGGACAATTCGCTCACGGTGCGCTCGGTGTTCGTCATCGGGCCGGACAAGAAGGTCAAGCTCAAGATCGAGTATCCCGCCTCGACGGGGCGCAACTTCGACGAAATCCTGCGCGTCATCGACAGCCTGCAGTTGACCGCCAAGCACCAGGTGGCGACCCCGGTGAACTGGAAGAATGGCGAAGATGTCATCATCGTCACTGCGGTGTCCGACGAGCAGGCCAAAGCGAAGTATCCCGAGGGCTGGAAGACGCTGAAGCCCTACCTGCGCCTCGTGCCGCAGCCACGCGCCTGATCGCCTGCGCCCGCCAGGGTTCAGGGCGGCCCACGGGCCGCCCTGAACCCTGGCGGGCGCGACGCGCCTTTATCCGCCCTTAAGCTCGCTGCGCTAGTCACATTGCCGACTGGAGCAGCATTCAGATGGCCAAGACCCCGACTGTAGCCTGGCAGCATTTCGTGCTGTTCTATGCCTTGGCGGCCGGGGCCTATCTGTTCCGGGCACTCAGCAACACGAGCGCCCCGCTGATCAACGACACGGACGATGCCATGCGGCTCGTCGGGGTGCGCGACCTGCTTGCAGGGCAAGCCTGGTACGACCACGTGCAGCACCGGCTGAACGTGCCTTTCGGCGCTGAACTCCACTGGTCGCGGCTGGTCGATGCTCCGCTGTCGGCGCTGCTTGTTGTGCTGCGGCCGATATTCGGTGCACAGGCAGAGCTGGTCATGCTCTACGCTTGGCCGTTGCTGCTGCTCGGGCTGTTGCTCTGGCTTACCGCGCGAGTCAGTATCTTGCTGGCTGGCCCGGAGGGCGAGTTGCCCGGCCTTGCGCTGCCGGCCCTCTCGCTCATTTCAATGACCGAGTTCGCCCCCGGTCGTATCGACCACCACTCGGTGCAAATCCTGCTTGGGCTGGTCATGCTGCTCTCGGCGTCCCTGGCCATGCAAAGACCGCGCTGGGCGATCGCAGCCGGCATCGCGGCGGGGCTGGCCCTCGCCATCGGTGTCGAGGCCGTGCCGGCCATTGCGGCCACGACCCTGGCGTTTGGCCTCGCATGGGTGTTGCGCCCGGAAACGGCCCCTGCCCTTCGCCGCTTCGGGCTCTCCTTCGGTATGACGTCTCTCGTGCTGTTCTTCCAACACCAGCCGCCTCAGAAGTGGTTCATTGCCTATTGCGACGAGATCGCACTGCCATTTGCCCTCGGGGCGCTGGTCGCGGGCGGCTTGCTGCTGGCGCTTTCCACGCTGCGGCTTTCATCGGCGTGGGCGCGACTGATCGCTGGCGGCGTTGCCGGTGCCCTGACTCTGGCAGTACTCCATGCCATAGCGCCGGCCTGCTTCCGGGCCCCCTATGCGAGTCTCGATCCTTGGCTCATTGCCCGCTGGATCGACCGTATCGACGAAGCCAAGCCGATCTGGACGTCGTTGAGCACCGACATGCCCTATGTTGTGGGCGTCGTGTCCGCGCCGCTGCTCGCAGGGGTCGCTCTCGCTCTCGGTTTGCGGACTGCCAACCGCGACCAGCAGACCCGGCTCCTGGTTTATGGGCTGTTCCTCGTGACAGCCATCGCGGTGATGGCGCTTCAGGTCCGCGGGGCGCGGCTGGCGACAAGCCTCGCCATCCCAGGCGCTGCACTCCTGATTGCCGAACTCCGTGCCCGGTTCATCGCCCGCAAGTCGGCCGGAAATCTTGCGCTCGTCACCGGCGCCTGGTTCGGATCCGCCGGGCTCCTGGTCGGCCTCGCAGGCGCCCTCGTGGCGCTGGCGCTCCCGGGCGGGGACAAGGCCAGCGCAGGGGAACTTCAGGCCGGTCTTTCGGGCTGCCGACTGCCCTCAAGCTACGCGCCGCTGGCGCAACTCGAGGCGCAGAACGTCATGGCGCCGGTTGATCTGGGGTCGCATATTCTCGCGTTCACTGCGCACGCCGTGGTGGGCGCGCCATACCACCGCAACGGCGATGGCGTCCTCGACACGTTCAGGTTCTTCAACGCGCCCATCGCTGACGCCAGGGACATCGCGGCGCGGCGTGGGCTGGGCCTGCTGGTTGTCTGTCCGGGCATGCCGGAGCTTACCGGTCAGCCGGACGCGGCCGCTGATGCCTTCGTCAGGCTTTATGCCGGCGATACCCTGCCGCCATGGCTGGTTCCCCTTCCGATGGCCAACACGGACCTCAAGGCCTATCGCATCGATCTGAGCCGCAGCTAGATCTGGTCGTGCCTCACAAAGAGGCGAACGCGGCGGCTGCGCCCTGCCCAGGCGAGCAAGAGACCAGGGACGGCAAGGACTGCCCAACTCGGAAAGGTCAGGAGCGTCGAAAGTGCAGTCTCAAGCAGAGCGCCAAAGAATCGCGATGTCAGGAATTCCTGCGTCGCGGCAAGGCTCTCGGCGTTGAGCCAGGACCAGGCATCTCGCAAGGAACTGATCACCAGCGCGTTGGCGCCAAGCGATTTGGTGCCGTCTATGATCAGCAAGACGAAGGCGAGGCCTAGAAGCCAGGTACCCGCTACCCTGAGGATCAGCCGCATTGCCTGAGGTATCCGGAATGCGGCCCGCCTGGCCGCGCGGCTCTTCTGCCACGGTCGCCCGCGACATGGCAAGACACTGGCCGTGAGAGCTGCAAAGCCGGCACGGATTCTCCCGTGGCTGAGGCAAGCGAGAAATCTCGCAGCTGGCGTGCTTCGGGCTTGCTCCGGCGCGATTGCTGAGTATATTGCGCCCGCCTGCGATGCGGCTTCCAGGAGCCGCGAAACAGCCCGTTGGGTTGGAATGGCCATGGTGCCCGGCACCAGTGCGGAGAGATGGCCGAGTGGTCGAAGGCGCACGCCTGGAAAGTGTGTAGGCGGGGAACCGTCTCAAGGGTTCGAATCCCTTTCTCTCCGCCATGCTTCTTCTGAAGCGTTTGATTTTTATATGTAAATTTAGAAATTGATTTTTGTAACCGCCAAAATCACCGCCAGATTGAGCGGGAGTAGTCGGTGCGGGTGTTCTCTATTGGTCCAACGGAACTGAACCATCTTCATTCCAACTGGGTGCGGCCATGCCGTCGCGCCGGAACATCGCCGTGTCAATCGGTCCGGAACATTGACCCCTTTTCGGCGTCCAATATTGACCCCCTCACAGCGATGATGAGCTGATCGGGCGCGGCGAAGCTGGTCCGGGTTGCGGCGCCGCGCCGGATCGGCGGGTGGCGGTCAGATGCGGTTCTTGAAGCGCCAGCTCTCGTCGCCGGTCTCGACGATGTCGCAGTGGGGGGTGAACCGGTCCAGCAGCGCGGTGGTCATCTTGGCGTCGCCGAAGACCGATGGCCATTCTCCGAACGCCAGGTTGGTGGTGACGATCACCGAGGTCTGCTCGTAGAGGCGGCTGATCAGGTGGAACAGCAACTGGCCTCCCGATTGCGCGAAGGGCAGATAGCCCAGTTCATCGAGCACGACGAAGTCGAGCCGGCTCATATAATCAGCCATGCGTCCCTGCTTGCCGTTGCGGGTCTCGGCCTCGAGCTTGTTGACCAGATCGACGACGTTGAAGAACCGTCCGCGAGCGCCATTGCGGATGGCGGCTCGGGCAATGGCGATGGCCAGGTGGGTCTTGCCGGTTCCGGTGCCGCCGATCAGCACGACGTTGCGCTCGTGCGCCAGGAAGTTGCCATCGGCCAGATCGTGCACCAGCGTCTCATTGATGCCGGTCTCGGCGAAGGTGAAGTCGTCGATGTCCTTGGCCAGCGGCAGCTTGGCGATGGTCATCTGGTACTTGATCGAACGGGCCTGCTTCTCGGCGATCTCGGATGTCAGCAGGTCGGCGACGACGCGTTGGGGATCGTGCTGGCGTTTGACCGCCTTGGCGATGATCTCGTCATAGGCGCTCTTCATGCCGTAGAGCTTGAGTTCGCCCATGGTGGTCAGGATCTCGGAGCGTTCCATTACATTGCCCTCCTCAGGCTGTCATAGCGGGCACAATCGACCAGCGGCTCCCGGCGCAGCCGCAAGCTCGGCGGTGTGGTCATGATGGTCAGCGGCGCCGTGGGTTCGCGCTGCCGGGACAGGATGTTGAGGATCACGTCGGCCGAGCAGACCCCCTCGTGCATCGCCTGGCTGCAGGCCGCCTCCACGGCGGACAGTCCGTCATGCAGCACGGCGCCCAGGATGCTCACCATCTGCCGGTCGCCGTCATCGACTCCGGCAAGCTTGCGCCTGACGCGGGCGATGCCGGCGGGCAGCACCCAGTCCTTGAAGGGCGCGCCATTGCGCAGCGCACCCGGCTTGCGAGCCAGCACCGGCACATAATGCCAAGGGTCGTACACGGTCTGGTCGCGGCCGAAGTTGCGTGGATGCTCTCCGACCATCCTGCCATCCTGGCGGAGTTCGATGCGATCGGCATAGGCGCGGATCTCGACCGGGCGTCCCACGGCACTGGCCATCACCGAGTACTTGTTGTTGTCGAAGCGGACGAGGCACGTCTTGGAGACCGAGGCCGTCACCGCATGGAAGCCGTCGAACCGGCCGGCATAGGGCACCAGACTGCCGCGCTCGGCCTCGAAGGCCTCCCAGATGGTCTGGTCGCGGAACTCAGGATGGCGATGCGCTCGGGCATAGGCCACCGCCTTGTCCAGCAGCAGGGCATTGAGCTCCTCATAGCTGGTCACACGCAGGCGGGGCGTGAAGAAGCGCTCCCGCACCAGCCCGACCTGGTTCTCGACCTGCCCCTTCTCCCAGCCCGATGCCGGCGTGCAGGCGACAGGGTCGACCAGATAGTGCCCGCACATCTGCAGGAACCGCCGGTTGTAGGCCCGCTCCTTGCCCACGAAGATGGTCTAGACCGCGGTCTTGTTCGGCATGCAATCGATTCACTGGATCGATTGCTCTCCTGCCTCACTGTCGTAGAAGCCGCGCGTGCAGGTGCCCTTGAAGAAGGCGAAGGCCCGGTCGTGGGCGTCGAACACCATCTCCTGGGTCTCGCGCGGATTGGCCCGCACGAACAGCATGCGGCTGTGGCAGAGTCGCATGTGAGCGACCTTGATGGTCACCGTCACCCCGTTGACCAGCACCACCTCGTGGCTCCAGTCGAACTGGTAAGCCTCCCCCGGCGCAAAGCTCAGCGGCACGAACGCTGCTGACACCGAGGCCGACCGATCCCGCCGCCAGCTCCGTGCATTGCGCCGGACCGCGTCGTAGCCACCCTCGTAGCCGAGCCCCCGAAGCTCCTCGAACACCTGGATCAGAGTCAGACGCTCACGCGCGGCCTTGGTCTCGTTAGCGGTCAGTATCCGCTCGAGCTCGCCGGTCCAGGCTCCAAGCTTGGGCCGGGGCTGCACCTCGCGTTCATGGCTGAACTCGGTCGCCCCCGAACGCAGCACCTTGCGCACCGTGTTCCGCGACACATGCAGGTCCCGCACGATCTCCTTGATCGTTCTGCCCCGCACGAAGAACTCGCGCCGTATCCGCGCAATCGTATCCACGCCCTTCATCCCCCACCCGCCCGTCCGCTTCCAGAACGGGCAGTCTGACCGCGACGGTCAGGGGGTCAATTTTGCACGCCGATCCCCAGCCTCACGGGGTCAAACTTGCACGCCGAAACACAGACTAGGTCAGTGATCGCGGGTCATGGCGCCGGTCGGGAACCCAAGTCATCACGTCCGCTGCGATCCAACTGACAGCGCTGGCAGCAGTCAGTTGGGCTTGCGCGGTGCGGAGCGCAGCTTCTGACAGGTCCAGCACGGCTATTTCGGCGACCTGGGGGCCCACCAGTGCGTCCACCAGCCAGCGCGCTGCCGCCGACGTCGACAACCGTCATATCTGTTTGCAAGACCGCCTCGCGCAAATGCGGGAGTGACAGATCCGGGCTTGGCTCAAGCCAGCTGACCTCGGCTTCGTTCTTGGCGGCAAAGGACGCTGTCCCAATAGGACCGGTGATCACTACTGCTCTTTTTGATGCCCATTCCTTTGATCAACGTGAAGGCGCCTAGGTCTCGCCCGCAGCGGCGCGCCGTCTTGCCAGTACAGCGGCAAGGCACGATGCCCACGAACGCCAGCCTGACGGCCAGTCCGGATAGACCGGTGGAGGGAGCAACAGCCTGCTGTGATCGTCACGCCCATGTCCATCAGTCGGCACAATAGATTCCGTAAAGGGTTGTCAGCACCTGCTTCACGGCGTCCGAAGCGATGCTGTAGCGGACCTGCTGCCCATCGCGCCGCGTTTTCACTAAGTCCCAGGCCCGCAGCTTGGAGAGGTGTTGCGACAGCGGCGACTGCCCCAGCGCCACTCTCTCGCCCAGTTCGGTCACATTCATCTCGCGCTCCAGCAGATTGCACAGGATCAGCAACCGCTTGGGATTGGCTATAGCCGTGAGCAGACGCGTGGCCTGTTCGGCGTTGGCCTCCATCTTGTCGACTTCCATCTTGATCATATTAGAATATTCTTATATACGGTCATGCGTAACATACTCATCCTCTGATTTCCCTGAAGCTGCAAACCGCCATGAGAATCAATGTCGGCACACCTGACCGAGTTGCCCGCTTCGTCATCGGGGCTGTGCTGGTTCTGCTGCCATTGCCATCGTGCCTGCCCCCTGTTCACCAAGCCCTGTGGCTCTGGGCCTCGATCGTCCTCGGCGCCGTGCTGATCGTCACCGTGCCGGTCCGCTTCTGCCCGCTTTACGCCATCGTCGGCCTCTCTACCCGTAAGGTTTCTAGTTCATGACTGAATTCACCCCTCTTCTGTCTCTTGCTGGCGGCGCATTGATCGGCCTTTCAGCCGTTCTGCTGATGGCGTTTCATGGCCGGATTGCCGGCATGACAGGCATCCTCACCAGCCTCTTGCCGCCCGTCTCGGCGGATTGGGCCTGGCGCGCCGCCTTCCTCGCGGGCGCCATCCTCGCCCCGATGCTCATCCTGGGCTTTTCCGACCATGTGATTGCCTATTCGAGCCCGGTCCCGTTGCCCTGGATCGTGGTCGGCGGACTGATCGTCGGCGTCGGCGTCTATTTCGGTTCGGGCTGCACCTCGGGCCACGGCGTCTGCGGCATCGCGCGCCTGTCGCCGCGCTCGATCGCAGCCACCGTGACCTTCATGAGCACGGCCATCGCCACGGTGTTCGTCGTCCGTCACATGCTGGGGGGCATTTGATGCAGCGCACCATCCTTGCCGCCCTGATCGGGCTCGTCTTCGGCACAGGCATCGCCATTTCGGGCATGGCCAATCCGGCCAAGGTGCTCAACTTCTTCGACGTCGCCGGCACCTGGGATGCGTCCCTCGCCCTGGTAATGGGCGCTGCCCTCCTGGTCACGGCCATCGGCTATCGCGTCGTCCTCAAACGGCCAAAGCCGATCTGCGAAGCCAGTTTCCACGTGCCGACCAACCGAAAGCTCGACCTGCCGCTGATCGCCGGCTCGGCCGTCTTCGGCATTGGCTGGGGGATTTCCGGCTTCTGCCCGGGCGGCGCCATTCCGGCCCTCGGACTGGGGGAAGTCTCAGCCTGGGTTTTCGTCGGCGCCATGCTGGCCGGCATATTCGCTGCCCGCACCGTTCGTTTCGCGCTCGTACAGCGCACCACGCAATCAGCCTGAACCCCACAAAAGGAGCATCGCTGTGATCCCCGTTCCCTTCACCACCGACCTCAGTATCACGCCGGAAGTCACCGCCTTTTTCGACGCGCCGACCAACACCATCAGCTATGTCGTCAAGGATCCCGACTCCAATGCCTGCGCGGTGATCGACTCGGTCATGGACATCGACTATGCCGCCGGCCGCATCACCTATGACGGCGCCGACGCCATCATCCGCCATATCGAAGAGCACCAGCTCAAGCTCGAATGGCTGATCGAGACCCATGTGCATGCCGACCACCTGTCGGCGGCGCCCTATATCCAGTCCAAGCTGGGGGGCAAGCTGGGGATCGGCGAGAACATCACCATCGTGCAGGACACGTTCGGCAAGATCTTCAACGAGGGGACCGAGTTCCAGCGCGACGGCAGCCAGTTCGACCGGCTGTTCAAGGACGGGGACAGCTACCAGATCGGCGGGCTGACTGCCTATGTGATGCATACTCCTGGCCATACCCCGGCCTGCATGACCCATGTGATGGGCGATGCCGCCTTCGTGGGCGACACGCTGTTCATGCCCGATGGCGGCTCGGCGCGCGCCGACTTCCCCGGCGGCGATGCGCGCACGCTCTATCAATCGATCCAGCGCGTGCTGTCCCTGCCGCGCGAAACCCGGCTGTTCATGTGCCACGATTACGGCCCGAACGGCCGCGACATCCAGTGGGAGACAACAGTGGGCGACGAGATCGACCACAACATCCACGTCGGTCGCGGTACTGACGAGGACACCTTCGTCAACATGCGCGAGGCGCGCGATGCCACGCTCGCCATGCCTCGGCTGATCATTCCATCGCTGCAGGTCAACATGCGAGCCGGCCAGCTGCCGCCCAAGGACGAGAGCGGCAAGACCTTCCTCAAGGTTCCCGTCAACGGGCTCTAGACCACCCTCCGGTCGGTGCCCGTGCCTCCCCGTCCCCCATGGCGGGGAGGTGCAGTTTCCAGGTTTCCAAGCGCAGTGCAGAAAAGGCCCACATCATGAACCTCCGCAAAGTCGCCGACAGCTTCGCCGTCACCGGCCAGATCACCCCCGAGCAGATGCAGGCGGTCGCCGATGCCGGCTACAAGTCGATCGTCTGCGCTCGCCCCGATAACGAGGAGCCGGGCCAGCCCAGCTTCGCCGAGGTGGCGCGGGCCGCCGAAAAACTCGGCCTCGCGATCACCCATATCCCGGTCTCGGGCATGCTCGGCGAAAGCCAGGTAATCCGCTTCCACGACGCCTGGGAGACCATGCCCAAGCCCATGCTCGGCTACTGCCGCTCCGGCGCCCGCGCCGGCAGCCTCTATGCCACGCTGAGCCACTGAAGGTAGCCCGCACCAATGAGCATCAAGACCTACTTCCCGATCCTCGACTGGGGCCGGCGCTATAACCGGCAGACGTTTACCAGCGACCTTGTCGCAGCGGTCATCGTGACCATCATGCTGATCCCGCAATCGCTCGCCTATGCGCTGCTGGCGGGGTTGCCACCGGAGGTGGGTCTATATGCCTCGGTGCTGCCGCTGGTTGCCTATGCGGTCTTTGGCACCTCCTCGGCTTTGGCCGTCGGCCCGGTGGCGGTGGTCTCGCTGATGACCGCCACCGCAGTGGGCCGCGTCGCCACGCAGGGCACGATCGATTACGCCAGCGCCGCCATCATGCTCGCGCTGCTGTCGGGTGTCATGCTCGTGCTGATGGGCATGCTGCGCCTCGGCTTTATCGCCAACTTCCTGTCCCACCCGGTGATCTCGGGGTTCATCACCGCCTCGGGCCTGATCATTGCCACCAGCCAGGTGGGTGGCCTGCTCGGCATCAAGACCGAAGGCCATGCGCTGCCGCAGCTGATCGGGTCGATCATCGAGCATATCGGCGAGATCAATCTTGATACCGCTGCCGTCGGTGGCGTGGCGCTGGCCTTGCTGCTCTGGATCCGGCTTGATCTCAAGAACTGGCTCAAGCGCTTCAACGTCCCCAAGGGCCTCGCCACCGTCATCGTGCGCGCCGGACCGGTGCTGGTGGTGTTCCTCACCATGGCCTGGTCGGCGCTGATGGACCTGGGGTCCAAGGGTGTGGCGCTGGTGGGACAGGTGCCGCAGGGCCTGCCCATGCTGTCGCTCCCCAGTTTCGATGTCGCGATCATCCAGCAGTTGGCCCTGCCCGCGCTGATCATCTCGATCGTGGGTTTTGTCGAATCGATCTCGGTGGCGCAGACCCTGGCCGCCAAGCGGCGCGAGCGCATCACGCCCAACCAGGAACTCATCGGACTGGGCGCTTCCAACATCGCCGCCGCGATCGGGGGTGGCTATCCGGTGACCGGCGGCTTTGCCCGCTCGGTGGTCAATTTCGATGCCGGCGCGGCGACCCCCGCAGCAGGCGCCTTTACCGCCATCGGCATTGCCGGCGCCACGCTGCTGCTGACCCCGTTCCTCGCCATCCTGCCCAAGGCGACCCTGGCGGCCACCATCGTCATCGCCGTGCTCACGCTGGTTGATTTTTCCATGCTCAAGCGCGCATGGGCCTATTCAAAAGCCGATTTCGCGGCCGTCGCGATCACTCTGGTCGGCACTCTGCTGCTCGGAGTCGAGATCGGCATCTCGCTTGGTGTAGGCGCTTCAATCCTCGTGTTCCTTTACCGCTCCTCGCGTCCGCACGCCGCCGTGGTCGGCCTGGTCCCCGGGACCGAGCACTATCGCAACGTCAAGCGCCACAAGGTCGATACCGTCCCCTGTGTCCACTCCATCCGCATCGACGAGAGCCTGTACTTTGCCAATGCGCGCTATCTCGAAGACCTCGTGATCAATCAGGTCGCCGCCAATCCGGGCCTGACCGACGTCGTTCTGATGTGCTCGGCGGTCAACGCCATCGACATGTCTGCGCTCGAAAGTCTCGAGGCCATCCATGAGCGCCTGAGCGATCTCAACATTCGCCTACACCTTTCGGAGGTCAAGGGGCCGGTCATGGATCGACTGACAGGCACCGAGTTCCTGGCCCATCTGAGCGGTCAGATCCACCTCAGCCAGCATCAGGCCATGCTCGCCATTGCTGAACGTCGCCTGGCCGCTCCCACCGATGCCGGTCGGCCTCTGCGTGAAGTGACCGAGATCAAGAACACACCGCCGGCTGTCCGATGAGGTGTGACATGGAGCAGCAAATGGCTCACGTCGTCGTTCTGGGTGCCGGTCTCGGCGGCACCATCATGATCGATTTCGTTCCGCAGGGCGCCGAGCGCGTGCATCCGGGCGAAAAGCCGGTGCACGTATCGGATGGCATTGACCTCACTTACGCTTAGCTGGTCACGACAGCATCACTGATCGGCCAGCCACGACGACATCTGACCAAGTGCGGCGTTCCAGTTTATCGCGATCTCATTGAGGGACCAGGCACCGATGTCGTCGACATAGCACAATTGGGCGGCACAGCCGGCGGCGCCGAACAGCCCCTGCGCCACTGGATCCTGGATCGACGAGTTGGCGCCACCTGCCAGAGCACCCTTGGGAGGCTCTGGAAAATCAGGATCTGCGGCTTTGGCAAACCAGCGGGAATGCTGTCTATGCGAGAAGCGAGTGCCATATCCGGTAATGTAGGACAGGTTCAGCGCATTGCGGCCCAGAATGTAGTCCATCGCTTCCAGTGCCCCCGACCGATACTTGAGATCTCCTGAAAGGTCGAATGCCGTAGCAAGGACAATTGCATTGTTGAGCACAGAAGAATTTGAACCCCACTCGTACTTGCCATTCAGGGGCGAATAGCTGTGTCCGAATGGCTCTGCCGCCTGCAGAGCCAACAGCATGTCCGCCCCTGCCAGAACGGTACCCACAATTTTTTGGGCGTACTGCGTGGAGAGTTTGTCGGAATTGACCGCGAGTTCGAGCCAAGCAAAGCCGCCAACGTCACGCCAGCCGAATCCCCCTCGCCCAATAGCTGCCGCTGACCAATGGTGGGATGCCTTGAGGTCCTCCAGGTACAACGGTTCTTGTGTGGTGATGAAAAGCTCCGCTGCAGCCCAGAAGAACTCATCGCTGACGTCAATATCATCATAGGCGCCACCACCCGAGTTGCCGTCAGAGGCAGGGGAGTAGAGCGCTGGATTGGCTTTCGCCGCCTGATAGGCCGACTTCGCCGAGCTGAGCAGTTGGTCAGCGAAGTCCCGATCGTAAGGCCGAAAAAGCCGCGCCCCTTGAGCTGACGCAGCCGCCAAGTTGAGCGTTGCCGCAGTTGAGGGCCTATGCAGTTCGCGGATCATGCCGTCGTCATGGGGCAGAAGCGGAATGCCAGTCCACTTGTTGTCGTGCACCTTGTGATGCACCATTCCAGCGTATGGATCGCCGGCCGGAACTATCATTTTCAACATCCACTCAAGTTCCCAACGTGCTTCGTCAAGAACGTCAGGGACGTTGTTTCCTGACTCTGGAATGGAGAGACTCCCGTCGCCGAGGCCGTCTCGTTTCAGTTTCACCTGACGCTCAAAGGCAGCCATGATCTGCGCGACCGCTATACCACCATTCACGACATACTTGCCGTGGTCGCCAGCGTCATACCACCCACCAGTCACGTCCAGAGTGTAGGAGCAGGTCCATGGTACGCCATAGATGGCCGTGCTGACCACGGCGGGTTGGCACGGCACGTCCAAATCGCCCTGGTTTGTGTCTCCACCCCCCGGCCTGCTGATGTGCCCGGCGAGCCGTCCGTAGCCCTGTCCCGCCACGCTCTCATCAATCGCGATGCCGGAGCGCATTGGATAGAAGAATGACAATGCGTCACCGCGCAAAGGGGCATAGAGCCTGCTGTCTATCGCGAACGGCCAGCTCGTTTCGCCATCCACCTTGACGGTGAAGCCGTCGCCCGATCCCTCGAAGGCGGAAAAGTCGATCACATGTACCGCCGTACCGGCCGAGGGGTCGACCCCCCTTGGCTCACTTTTTCCCGAATGCACCGGCGTTCCCAAACTGTCCAAGACCGTGAACTCCAGCGGTGCCTTGGCGCTCGTCACCAGGGTTGACCGCTTCGGCCCATCTGGCAGATAGCCCAACTGATTGACCCTGATGCGGGGTGAGGTCTCTTGACGCTCGAGGCTGGCACTTTGTGTACCGGGACCGCGTAGCGAGACGTTGTCGAAGCAGACCCGCCAAGGCGTGCTTGACCCGCCAAGCTGGAAGGCGATTTGCGCATTGGGCTGATCAACATCCGCAACAAATGTAGTCGCGACGATCTTCTGCCCTTTGCCGGCAATGTGCTTCGTCTCGACATAGAGCGAGAATGGCGCCGATTGTTTCTGGACCAAAGCGCGCACTGGCCCTTCCGGATCGCCCTGATAGCCAAACCCGAAAGTATAGCTTTGGTCCTTCAAGAGCGGCAAATCATTGATGCCAATCATGGCGTCCCAAGGGTTTGCCGTTCCAGCGGGGACCGCCGCACAGAGCTTTCCGCGGTCAATCACGATCTGCAGATTGGACGTCGCCCACCAGAGGATCTGATCAGACTCGAACCCGCCGTTCTGGACCAATTGCACAGTCGAGGCCTGGGCCGTTGCGCAGGCCAACATCAAGAAGGCGAACGGCAAGGATTGACGCATCTTGTCTCCGGCGGGAAAGGTTTTCAGAACAGGCTCCTGCAGACCGGCACTCAAGGAACGCCGTGGCCTTTGGCTGCCACCCAAAGCCCAAACCAGTCCTCGCGGTCCAAGGTGATCGCCATCGCTTCAACAGCGCCTTGAATTCGTTCCTGCCGGTTCGTACCGATCACGGGCATTGGCTGGCACGGATGTGCCATGACCCAGGCATAGGCCAGTTGTTCGAAGCTGGCGTCCCCGTATTTGGGGGAAATCAGGGCGGCCTCCTTGGCCAGTCTTAGCGCCGCGGGATTGTTCCTATCAAAAAGGCTGCCACCGGCCAGCGGGCTCCAGGCCATCGGCCGAACGCGCTCGGTTTGCAGCTGATCGAAGGTACCATCGAAGATGGGGTCCATATGCAGGAGACTGAATTCAACCTGGTTCGTGACCAGAGGGCTCTCCATGCAACTGTTCAGTGCGGCATACTGGCTGGGCGAATAGTTCGATACGCCCGCCGACCTGATCTTGCCTGATTTAACCAGCGCGTTCAGGCCATTGGCAGTGTCGTCGATGGAGGTCAACCAGTCCGGTCGGTGGACCAAGAACACCTCAATCCGGTCGGTGCCAAGGCGCTTGAGGGCGGCGTCGACGCATTCGGTCAAGCGCTTAGCGGTTGCATCATAATGTGCCACACGTCGGCCTGGAGCAGTCGTGTGCGGAATGTAGATGCCGGACTTCGTGACAAGTTCCAGCTTGTCGCGAAGGCCCGGAGTGAGCGCCATTGCGGCCCCCAGCGCCGCCTCCTGAGCATACCCACCATAGATTTCCGCGCCGTCGATGGTCGTTACCCCTAGGTCAAGGCAAAGATGCAAGCGGCGATTGATGTCTTGTGCAGAGGGCGCATCGTCCAACATCCGCCAAGTGCCATAGGCCATGCGGGAAAGTACCGGACCATTCCGGGCGATCTGTGGGCGCGGCATCAGGGGGCGGGTCTTCGGCGAGGAGACGGGAATCATGGGGTGGCGGCCTTTTGCAGGGCGGCGGCAAGTGAAAGGCCGGCATAGTCCTGGGCGCGAAAGAACAGGCCACTTTCACCTTGTTCCACAAGCGCAGGCACCAGAGCACCAGGCAGAACGGAGGCCGGATCGCCGGGCGCGTTCGGTCCGCCAAGGTCAGTACGCAGCCAACCAGGGTCCAGAAGGTTCATCTGCACACCCGTGCCGCGAAGTTTCGGGGCAAAGTCGCGGACAAACTTGTCCACTCCCGCCTTTGATACCGCGTAGGCGGTCTGTTCAGGCTGATCTACTATGCCCGAGGTCAGGTTGATGATCCGGCCCCAGCCGCGCGCGAGCATCGGTGGTGCCAGACGGTCACAAATGCGGATCAGGCTGATGAGGTTGACCTCGAGGCTGCGGCGCAGATCCTCCACTGACGTTTGCCAGTTTGCAGTTTGCTTTGGCACCTGAATGGCGGCGTTGTTGTAGAGGATATCGATATGGGCGGCCGCCTGTACCCTGTCCAGAAGCGGCTCGATCTGCGCAGCGTCTGATAGTTCTGCCGCAACGGTCACGACCTCAACGCCCAGGGAACGCAGTTGACTTGCAAGTTCGGCCGTATGGGCTAGATCGCGGCTGTGCAGTACAAGGTTGCTGCCCAATTCCGCCAGCCCAGCCGCCAGATGCGCGCCGACACCGCGGCTGGCGCCCGTGACGAAGGACCATTTTCCATGAAGCGATGTCATGCGCTGGCTCCCGAGCTAAAGGTCAGGTTCTGGAAGCTGGCGCGGATAGTGCGGGCTTCGTTATGCGAGGTTGACGCGAGGCCGAGCAGCGCGGTGCCCGGAAAGGCTTGGGTATGGGTGCAGAAGGTGCGCCAAACCAGCCCATCAGTACCGAAAGACCCTGTCAGCGTGTCGCCGTGACGGGTCAGCCTGAGCCAGTGGTTTGGAAAGGAGGCGGGAAAAGCCGGCTCTGAAGCCAAGGGTTGTGGCGGATAGATGCCGGCACATTCGCCTTGCGCGACAAGCCGCGACTGGAACTCAAGTGCGCCGTTGTTCTTGTTGCGTGGCCGGTTGTCGCCGAAGGTCAGAAGCATGGCATGTGGCGCGCCAGGCTCCAGCGAAGCGCGGAGCATCAGACCGGCTTTGGTGTAGATGTCTGCCATCTCCAAAGCCTCGACGCGCACGGATAGGTCGAAATCGCCAGACACGGGCAGATGGGCGAAGTGGAATTCGTCCCGATTGCCCCAGATATCGACACCGGCAGCTTCCATGGAGACAGATTGACCGGTTTGGGCGGCGGTACCCGACAGACTTGGCGCTCCGATGTCACAGCAGATGAGAGTGGGTATCGTCATTCAATTGGCCTTTTGGTGCGAGGCGAACTCGTTGGGAAAGACGACGCCGATTTGTAGTAGAATATTGGCGTAGAGCCGCTGTTCCCCGGTGGCGATCGTCAAGGCCACATTGTTGTCCCTTGCCGCGTCGAAGAAGGCAAAGCGTTCCAGTTTGTTGAGCGGCCGCTCATAGCCTGCTGCACCCAGAATTGAGCGGAAGTCGCCCCAGATCGGAGGATCGTCCTTCAGCGCGTAAGGACCGCTGGAGACTGGCTGCATGATGATTGCATCCTCGACAGGCACAGCGCTGACAACAGCCTCCAGCGCCTGCGTGGCGCTTACCAGCCCTGGCATAAGGTTCAAGGCAACATGGCGGGCGTTCGGGCCAAGCTGAGTCGAAAATGGATAGTTTCCGTCGGCTATCAGGATTTTCGAGCTGTGCCCGGCGCGCGCCAGCGCTTCAAGGATTTCGGGGTGAAGTAGCTTGCTGCGCAGCATCACAAGTCCTTTCGAAAGGGTCAGCAGACCGAGTGGAACCGATCTATACAAGTGGCTATGACCTCAGGGCCGGGGCGCTGCCACCAGGTATTGGCGGAGAATATCTCGACCTCTTGCGGGCCGGAGAATCCTGCCGCTTCGATCCAGCGCCTTATCTTGGGCAGGTCGATCACTCCGTCGCCCATCATGCCCCGATCCAGCAGCAGGTCGGTCGTGGGCACCAGCCAATCGCAGATGTGGTGTGCCAGTATCCGCCCCTCGCGCCCGGCACGGGCAATCTGCGCCTCCAGATCTGGGTCCCACCACACATGGTATGCGTCGATGGCGACGCCCGCTCCCGCGCCAAGCTCCGCGCACAGGTCAAGCGCCGACGAGAGGGTTGTCAGGCAGGACCGGTCTGCGGCGTACATCGGGTGCAGGGGCTCCAGCGCCATCGGAACGCCATTGGCGCGGGCATGCGGCAGGATCGCCGCCAGCCCTTCGGCCACGATGCTGCGCGCCGCCGCGAGATCGCGCGAGCCTGTAGGCAAGCCGCCCACGACATAGACGAGGCAATCGGCCCCCAGTTCGGCGGCTTCGTCAAGGGCGCGTCGATTATCGTCAATGGCGGCCTGCCGCTCCGCAGCATCGCCCGCGGTAAACATACCGCCCCGGCAAAGGCCTGTGACGCGCAGGCCGTTGGAATGGACGATACGTGCCGCCTCGGCAAGACCCACCGCCTGCACTTGATCCCGCCACGGGGAGATGGCCGAGATGCCCTGGCGTAGGCATTCCTCCACCGCATCGGCAAAGCCGTATTGCCTGCGCACGGTAGCAAGGTTGAGGGAAAGGTTCGGTGAGGTCATTCCAGCCCCCCGACCGACAGAAGCTGAGACATGCGACGTGTTGCAAGTTCGGGATCCCGCAGACAGCGTGCCTGATCGGCCAATCGAAACAGCGTTGCGAAATGGACCAGTGAGCGCGCGCTTTGCTGCCCACCAAGCATTGTGAAATGACTTTGGAACCCGTTCAGCCAAGCCAGAAACACCACACCGGTCTTGTAGAACCTGGTCGGTGCTTTGAAGATATGCCGTGAAAGTGCAACAGTTGGTTCAAGGATCTGGTGGAACCCGGGCTCGTCCCCCTTGGCCAGCCGCGCAAGCCCCTCTGAAGCCGCCGGGGCAATTGCGTCGAATATTCCCAGCAGTGCATCGGAGTGCCCGAAAGAGTCACCGGCGATGAGTTCGGCATAGTTGAAATCATCGCCGGTGTACATGCGTAAGCCGGGAAGGAGACGACGACGCATGGCTATTTCTTTGTCAGCAGACAGCAGGGAAATCTTGATGCCATCGACCTTGCTTGAATTGGCGTTGATTACGTCCAGGCATGTCGCCATCGCTTGCACGTGGTCGGTATTGCCCCAGTAACCCACAAGAGCCGGATCGAACATCTCGCCCAGCCAATGAAGTATCACCGGAGCCTTGGCCTGCCGCAGGATGCGGTCATAAACACGAACGTAGTCGTCCGGGCCCTTTGCTGCAGCGGCAAGAGCCCGGCTCGCCATCAGGATGACTCGGCCGCCTTGCCCCTCCACAAACTCCAGTTGCGTTTCGTAAGCGCGGATGATGTCGTCGATGGCAACATCCGCCGCACGGGACAGGTGGTCGGTGCCGACCCCGCAAGCAACCAGCGCTCCGTCATGGTCGCGCGCCTCTGCCAAGGCGCGGCGGATAAGGTCCTGGGCAGCGGGCCAATCCAGCCCGCTTCCACGCTGAGCGGTATCCATCGCCTCTGCGACACCAAAGCCGAGGTCCCAAAGATAGCGGCGATAGGCGAGCGTCGCGTCCCAATCGATGGGCGTGTCGCTCCAAGGATCTGCGTTGGCCAGGGGATCGACAACAACATGCGCGGCGGCAAAGGCAACACGGTTGAAGTCTGCGGCTTTCCTGATGCTGGCGGCAATTGGCGTGCCGGTCAAAACATAGGTGCTCAACGAGCGATCCGTGTTCGGAAGGGTGATCTGCATCTCAGGCCACAAGATCCGGCACATTCAACCAGCGCCGCTCGGCCCAGCTCTGCAGACCAAGTTCGGCCAGTTGCACGCCCTTGACCCCCTCCATCAGACCAAAACGCCAAGGCGTATCTGCCACTACATGGCGGATGAAATCCTCCCACTGCGCCTTGAAGCCGTTGTCATAGACCTGGTTGTCGGGCACCTCGTCCCAGGTCTTGAAGAAGTCGATGGTCTGCGGCTGATCGGGATTCCACACCGGCCGCGGGGTATTGACGCGATGCTGGGTCCAGCATTTCGTCAGGCCAGCGACCGCCGAGCCATGGGTGCCGTCGACCTGGAAGGTCACCAGATCGTCGCGGCGCACCCGCACATCCCAACTGGAGTTGATCTGGGCGATGACGCCGCCCTCAAGCTCAAATGTGGCATACGCGGCGTCGTCCGCATCGGCGGTGTAGGGACGACCCATTTCGTCCAGCCGTCGTGGGATATGGGTCGCCCCAAGGCAACTGACCGCCTGCACCTTGCCGAAAAGGTCGTCCAGCACATATCGCCAGTGGCACAGCATATCGAGGATGATGCCGCCGCCGTCGGCCTTTCGGTAGTTCCATGACGGGCGCTGCGCTGGCTGCCAGTCGCCCTCGAACACCCAATAGCCGAACTCGCCACGCACCGAGAGGATCTTGCCGAAGAACCCCGCGTCACGCAGCATTCGGATCTTCCGCAAGCCGGGCAGGTGGAGCTTGTCCTGCACTACCCCGGTTTTCACCCCTTGGCGGGCCGCCAAACGCACCACGGCCAGCGCATCGTCGACCGTTTCCGCAATCGGCTTTTCGCAATACACATGTTTGCCAGCCCGTATCGCATCCGCCAGGAATCCTGCACGCATCTGCGTGGAGCCACCATCGAAGAATATCGTATCGGCAGGATTGGCCAAAGCTGCGGCCATGTCGGTCGTGGTGCGCGCGATGCCGTGCTTTCGCGCCACCGCCTCGACTTTATCGGCATTTCGGCCCACCAGGATCGGGTCGGGAATGAACCGGTCGCCGTTGGGCAGAGCAACTCCGCCTTGATCCCGGATCGCGCAGATCGATCGCACAAGGTGCTGGTTGTACCCCATGCGGCCGGTGATGCCATGCATGATTATTCCGAGTGTCCTGGTTGCCATCGTCTGTTCCTTTATTGATCCATCGCGTGCAGAGCGGTCGGAGCGGATTGAGGGCTAGGACAGCCGGCTGCCGTCCCTGGAGAACTGGTGAAGCTGGTTCCCCGACAGACCGAGACCGACCGGTTGGCCTGGAGATATGCTCAGGACATTGCCGGGCATGCGCGCAGTGATGATGCCAAGTTCCCCCAAACCAACATGGGCAAATGTGTCAGAGCCAAGTCGCTCAACCACTTCCACCTTGCCCTGCAAATGACCCTGCCCAATCGATAGAAGCTGGACCTCCTCTGGACGAAAGCCGACATGTGCGAGTCTCGGCGGAAACGAAACGCCTAGGTCGGCGCGGCGGCCATCGGCAAAGACCAGAGCCGACCCGTCAGGACGCACTGCCAGCACGTTCATTTTCGGCGAGCCGATGAATTGCGCCACGAAGAGATTGGCGGGGCGTTGATACAGTTCCATCGGAGTGCCGACCTGCTGGATGGAGCCCCTGTCCAGCACCACGATCCGATCGGCCAGCGTCATCGCTTCGACCTGATCATGGGTAACATAGATCATCGTGGCTCCAAGCCGTTGATGCAGCTTGGCAATCTCTATCCGCATCTCTACCCTTAGGGCGGCGTCGAGGTTCGAAAGAGGTTCGTCGAACAGGAATGCCACGGGTTCGCGGACGATGGCGCGGCCAATGGCAACCCGCTGGCGCTGCCCGCCCGACAGCGCGCGTGGCTTGCGGTCCAAGTACTCGCCTATCTTGAGGATGTCGGCGACCGCGTCGACCCTCGTCCTGATGTCGGCCTTGGGAAGGCGGGCCACCTCCAGACCGAAGCTCATGTTCTGCCGGACGGTCTTGGTGGGGTACAGCGCATAGGACTGGAACACCATGGACAGCTGCCGTTCGGCAGGGCCCAATTGGGTGACATCCGTCCCATCGATCAGGATTTGCCCCGCCGTTGCATCCTCCAGTCCGGCCACAAGTCTGAGCAAAGTCGACTTGCCGCTGCCCGAGGGGCCAACGAAGATAACAAAAGCTCCGTCTTCGATGGAAAGATTGACGTTGCCAATCACCTCGACCGTACCGAAGGCCTTCCTGACGTTCCTCAGTTCTATCGCCGCCATTTCACATCACCCCCTGCACTTCATTGCGGTTCGCTCGCATCATGCCTTCACCCCGCCGGCTCCGAGGCCGCCTTGCCAGAACCTTTGCATGATGAGGAAGGCCGCGATCACCGGCACAATCGACACCAAAGCCCCGGTCATCACTACGGTGAACAAGAGGACCCCGCCTGTGCCGGAAATTGCCGTTGAGTAAAGCTGCGCCAGGCCAACCGTAATCGGGAACATGTCGGGCTTGTTCAGCATCACCAGCGGCAGGAAATAGTTGTTCCAGCTGGCGACGAAGGCGAGGATCAGCACGGTGGCGAAGCCAGGCATCAGCATGCGGAAGGCGATGGAGGAGAAGATGTGGACCTCACCTGCACCGTCCATGCGGCCTGCTTCGATCAACTCATTTGAAATGGCGTCGTCGATATAGGCCCACATGAGGAAAACACCGGGCGGGAACACCAGTGAGGGCAGAATGACGGCCAGTGACGTATTGGTCAGCCCCATGCTAGACAGCATAAGAAACATCGGTATGACGAGCGCGGTCTGGGGGATCATCACCGCGCCCAGGACCAGCGCAAACATCAGTTTCTTGCCGAAGAACCTGTATTTGGCAAAGGCATATCCCGCCAAGGTGGAGAATAGCGCGGCGCCAACGGCCGAGACGCTTGAATAATAGGCGGTGTTGGCCATCCACTTCAGGAAGATGCCGTCCTGGATGGTGAACAGGGTCGCCAGATTCTCCCACAGACTGAAATCCTCGGCGAACCAGAGCCCGAACGTCGAGAACAGATCCTGGTTCGACTTCGTCGCCGCCGTAATCACATAGAACAGCGGCATAAAGGTATAGATGAAGTACAGGCTCAACAGACCCGTCAAGAGCCAGCGATTGCGTCGGAACTTTGCCGATGAGGCATTTTTGCCGACGATGCTCATCGGTCGATCCTCTGGTTTGTCGCCAACATGAATACATACGACACAACGGCGATCACTCCGCCGAGCAGGAAAGAAATCGCGGCCGCATAGTTCGGTTGTTGAGCAACAAATGTCAGATTGTAGGCGTATATATTCGGCGTAAAGTTGCTGTTGATGACAGATCTGGCCATGTTCTGGATAAGAAATGGCTCAGTGAAGAGCTGCAACGAACCAATTATCGAAAACACAACTGTCACGATAATGGTCGGCACGATCATTGGGAGCTTGATGCGCGTGGCGAAGGTAAAGGCGCTGGCACCGTCTACAACCGAGGCTTCCTCGAGATCACCAGGGATGGCCTGAAGCGCCGCAAAGTAGATGATCATGTTGTACCCCATGAACTGCCATTGGGCGATGTTGACGATTGACCCGAGGATCCATTCCTGACTGACGAAGTCTGGAGCTTCGAAGCCCAGCAGCCGGGCAGTCTGACCTATCGGGCCATAGGCGGGGCCGTAGAGGTAGCTCCAGATCAGGGTTGCGATGACGGCGGGCACTGCATAGGGAATGAAAAAGCTAATGCGGAAGAAAGCTTTAGCCCAGAGGACGCCACTGTCCAGGATGAGCGCGAAGAGCAGCGCCGTGCCGATCATGATTGGGATCTGCAGGAAAGCGAATTTGAACAGCACCCCAATACCTTCCCAGAACTTCGGGTCAGCAAAGGCCTTGATGTAGTTGTCGGCACCGACGAATTTCACGCCGCCGACCATCGCCTTTTTGTATAGACTGATGTCCGCGGCGTAGATCAGCGGGACTATGAGGAAGGCCACGAACAGCAGTGCGAAAGGCGCAAGGAACAGGTAAGGGGCAATCTTCTTGTTTACGATGACGCGATTGCGCGGTCTCGTCTTGAGTTGCCTTTCCGTCATCTCTGCGTTCCTTGATGATGCGAGGATTTCGGGCGCCCTTGACGAAGGGCGCCCGTTCTAGATCAGATCACCGTGAAGCCCTGATCCTTGGCATAGGCGACCACCGCGTCCTGCACGCCATCCAGCGCGCCAGCCATGGTTCCCTCGCCACCAATGGCTTTGGCCAAGGCGTCGGTCAGGATCTGGTCGGCATAGTCCTGGAAGGGCGCGAACTCGAAAGTCGGGTCCACCTGGCCAAGAGATTCCGCAAAGACCTGATTCACCGGCTGGTTGCCGTAGAACTCAAAGGGATGCCCCATGAGTTCGGTATCCGTCGCGAGTTCCTTAAGAACCGGGAAGAGGAACTGCTTGGTGTTCCACAGCTTCGCAGCCTCCAGGTCTGATCCCATGAACACGGCAAACTGCGTCGCCTCGGCCAGATGCTGCGAGGTGGTAAAGGCAGAGAAGGTCGATCCGCCCCAGTTCGAGGTAACTTTCTTGCCCGCTTCCCAGACCGGCATCGGGGCAGCGCGCCACAGACCGAAGCTCTTCTTCATGGACTGCTGCATGACAATTGGGCTCCAGGCCGCAGCGATCCAGGTCGCATACCTGCCTTCGTCCATTCCGGCGAACCACTCCGTGGTCCAGCCCGGGGTGGTGTCCACCGCCTTTGCGTCGATCAGCTTTTGCCAGTAGTTGAGCAGATCCTTGGCTTTCTGGCTGTTGATCTCGATGTGGATCTCTGCGCCGTTCACGTGGAATGGCCTTGCACCGATCTGCCACAGCTGGCTTCCCAGCCAACCAGCATCCGAGGCCCCGACGAAGTTGGTCAGGTAGGTCCCGGGCTTGTCCTTGGCCAGTTTCATCGCACTATCCGCGAACTCGTCCCATGTCTTGGCCGGGACCAGGCCGTTGGCCGAATAGATGTCGTCGCGGTAGATCGACGCCATCGGGCCGGAATCCCACGGAATCGAATAGACCGCATCACCGTCACTGCCTGCGGCCCAGGTCCAGTCGATGAACTTGTCCTTCACCTCGTTGGCACCGTAAGGCCCCATATCAGCCAGCGACTGCAAGGCACGGAAGCTTGGAATCGAGTTGAACTCCATTTGCGCCACGTCCGGCAGGCCCGAACCCGCCTGAATGGCGTTGCGCAGCTTGTCGTAGTGCGGCTTGCCGCCGCCCTGGTTCTCGATCTTGACCTTGATGTTCGGGAACTTCCTCATGAACATCTCGGCCTGCGCCGCTGTATCCGGGGTCCAGGCCCAGACCAGCAGTTCCACCGCTTCATCTGCCATGGCCATCTTCGGTAGACCTGCGATGATGGGCAAAGTCGCCGTCGCGGCTGCCCCACGCAGGAAATCACGCCGGCCGAAGCCGAACGTCACCGCCGACGTACTCTTGTTCTCTGCCATTCTGGTGGTCCTCCCTTAAGCGATCCCGGCATTCGCAGCCGGCACGTATCCGTTGCTCAGCGCAGTGCCGCATGGCCGGTGCACTCGTTCACGCTCCAGCCCAGACGCTTCCTGCCGGGGCCGAGACATGTCCGCAGCCGGACAGTCACCATTCAGCACACGCAATTTTCCGAGTCAACGCGCAATTTGCGGATTACGCAATTTGCGTAACATTTGCGCACGTTGCTGAAAAATGAGAGTGTCGCTCATTGGGCGCTAACGGCCTTGGACAGCGCTTTGGATCGAAAGAAGGTTGCCTGATGGATCGCAGCGCAAATCAAACGGATGTGGCCCGCGCCGCAGGAGTTTCTGTCAGCACGGTCTCGCGCGCCCTATCGAACCAGCCTGGCATCAGTGAGGATGTCAGAGTAAAGATTTCCAAGATAGCGCAAGAGCTTGGCTACCGCGGACGGGGTGATGCCGGGCAGGCGGCAAAGGTCATTCGGGCCTATGTCACCGGCAACGCAGTGACAGGCGGGTTGGTCCCCTTCTATAGCGCCATAGTGGAGGGGCTAAACACCGCTGCAGCAAGGGCCGGCCTGATACTGGAGATTCGGCTGATACAGGACCGGATCCTTGACCCTAGTCGTTTTGACCGGGATGCCGAGGAGGCGGCAGCTTCTGGCACGATGTTGGTGGGGATCGACCCTTCACCCGATATCGCATCGTGGTTGGTCGCGCAGAAAACCGTGGTGCTGGTCAACACGTTTGATCCCGAGATGCGGTTTGACTGTGTTGGGCCGAACAATTTCTATGGCGGCGCCTTGGCGACCAAAATGTTGATCGAGGCGGGCC
This sequence comes from Hyphomicrobiales bacterium, assembly GCA_027487555.1. Taxonomy (GTDB): domain Bacteria; phylum Pseudomonadota; class Alphaproteobacteria; order Rhizobiales; family Devosiaceae; genus Devosia_A. Next base: position 127,672 of record JAIYDI010000019.1, on the reverse strand, counting down.
ATCGGTCGCTTCTGCATGTTCGCGACCATCTTCGTCCGACCACGTTCCAGCGTCATCTTGGCTTTCAGTCCGCAATCGCAGCCACGGTGGGCACCCAGGGCATCGTCGTGGACGCGCCCGATGCCGGTGAGACATACATGCTGGACATAGTGCGGCAGAGAAAGGCCCAACTTACTGATTGGACTGGTGTTTATTGCGTTCATGACTTGGCGGCGATCCGTTTGATCCACGCTTTGGAGGCCGAAGGGTTTCGGGTGCCGCAAGATATTTCCGTCGTCGGTTTTGACGATCTGCCAGCGGCTTCGATGATGTCGCCACGCCTCACGACGGTTCGGGTAGATTGTCAGGCCATTGGTGCGCAGGCCATTGCAATGATGCTGCGCCGCCTCGCCGACCCCGACACCGGGACAGTTCAGGCGGAATGCGGTGTCACAGCTGTGGCTGGCGGAACAATTGCGCAATTTGCATTGATATAGCAAATTTTCTCTTTGGCCTTGCCGTTTTGCGATGTGCGTGCAATACCGAAACCAAGGATTGCATTGTGAAACGGAGACAGGCTCATGGCTGCAGTCACGCCCGCGCCGCGCCCGAAATTGGCGTTTGCCTATCGCCCAGCGCTGGCGCGCGACGTGTTTGTGGCAGAACATCTACGCCGCCTCGAGAGCATCTGCGACGTGCCGGTCACCGAGCCACTGCAAGGGTTCGAGGGTGACCCGGCCGGGGCGATCCTGTCGGAAATCACGGTGCTGGTTACGGGGTGGGGCTGTCCGCGCATTGACAAGGCCGTTCTCGCCCGCGCGCCGAACCTGCGGCTCATCGCCCATGCCGCAGGAACTGTGAAATCCTTCATCGCGCCGGAGGTGTTCGACGCAGGCATCGTCGTGACCAATGCCGCCGCCGCCAATGCCATTCCCGTCGCTGAATTCACCCTTGCAGCCATGCTTTTTGCCAACAAGCACGTGTTTGGTTTTCGCGAAATGTACCGGAGCAACCGCGACCAGACGCATGCCGAACAGCTGACCGACAGGCCAGTGGGCAACTGGCGCAAGACCGTGGGGATCGTCGGCCTCTCGCGTATCGGTCGGCGGGTGATCGAGTTGCTGCGGCCTTTCGATCTGTCGGTTCTGGTGCATGACCCCTATCTATCCGAAGCAGATGCCGAAGCGTTGGGCCTGCTCAACCTGCCGCTGGATGACCTGCTTGGCCGCGTCGACGTGCTGTCGCTGCATGCGCCCGCACTCGACTCGACCCGCCACATGATTGATGAGCGGCGGCTGACGATGTTGCGTGATGGCAGCACGCTGATAAACACCGCGCGTGGCAGTCTCGTCGATCAAGCGGCCCTGACGCGCGAACTGGTATCAGGCCGGATCTCGGCGGTCATTGATGTGACAGAACCCGAGGTGCTGCCGGCCACCTCGCCGCTTTACGATTTACCCAATGTGCTGTTGACCCCCCATATCGCGGGGGCGATCGGGCGAGAGCGCGAACGTTTGGGCGAGATGGCTGTAGCCGAGGTCGAACGGTTTCTGAAGGGCGTCCCACTTGCACATCAGGTCACCGCCGCCACTTTGCATTTGCAGGCATGAGATGACACGCCGCGCGTTAATCCTGTGGGGTGGTTGGGCCGGACACAGGCCCGAGGAAGGTGCCAATATCGTGGCTGCGATGCTGGCGGAAGACAGCTTCGCCATCACCCTAACTCCTGATTATGCAGCATTGGCCGAGGCTGCCACCTATGACCTTGTGGTACCGGTCATCACCAATGACCACATCGACCCCGCGCTAGTCGACAGCCTCACCCTCGCCGTACGCGCCGGGACTGGCCTGGCAGGCTACCATGGTGGTCTTGCGGCGTCTTTTCACGGAGCGGTGCGATTCCACTACCTGTGCGGTTTGCACTGGGTTGCCCATCCCGGCGATATGGGCGCCAAGTATAGGGTGACAGTGACGCGACCTCATGACCCCCTGATGCAGGGAATCGAGGATTTCGACTACCAGTCCGAACAATACTACCTGCTCTATGACCCCTCGGTCGAAGTCCTGGCCACCACCAGCTTTTCGGGCGAACACGACCCAGCCGTGCGAGGCGTTACGATGCCCGTCGTGGTCAAGCGCCATTTCGGCGGGGGGCGCATCTTCTACACCGCATTGGGCCACGCGCCCGAGGAACTCTCCCACCCCCAGGCGCGGCTGATGCTTCGCCGTGGCCTGAACTGGGCTGCACGGGACAGTGCACAGGACCACTGACATGAACAAACTTGCGCCTTTCATTGAGCCACGTAAAGCCGATCCGCGTTTTGCCGCTCCAATGCGGTTCCAGATGCTGATCAATGGGCAAAGCGTCGATGCCGCCAGCGGTGAAACTCTGAGGCGCGAAAGCCCGGCCTATGAGGGCGTGATCGTGTCCGAGATCCCGAACGGCAGCGCGAAGGATAGCGAACGGGCCATACTTGCGGCCCGCCGCGCCTTTGACGAGGGGCACTGGCCCCGAATGAGTGGGGCTGACCGCGCTGGACGTATTGCGCGGCTGGGCGAACTGATCCACGCCCACCGCGAGGAGTTGGCATTGATCGAGTGTCTCGAGGTCGGCAAGACGCTTGAGCAGGCGCGGGGAGAGATGAACTACTCGGCCGAGCTTTGGTCATATGCAGCGGGCCATGCCCGCGGGCTGGAGGGCGAAAGCCACAACGATTTCGGCCCCGGTGCCCTGGGCCTGATGCTGCGCCAGCCCATCGGCGTGGTTGGCATCGTCACCCCTTGGAATTTCCCGCTCCTGATTGGGTCCGAGCGTGTGCCATGGGCGCTCGGTGCGGGATGCTGTGTTGTGGTCAAGCCGAGCGAGTTCACGTCAGGCTCGACTATCCGCATGGCAGAACTGGCGCGTGAAGCTGGAATCCCAGACGGAGTGATCAACGTTGTGACCGGGTATGGCAACCCGGTCGGTCAACTCTTTGCCGAGCATCCGGCGTGTGACATGATCAACTTCACCGGGTCCTTCCGCGTGGGGCAGATTGTTGGCGGACTGGCGGCAGCCCGCATCAAGCGCGTGGGGCTGGAACTCGGCGGCAAGGGCCCTGCCATTGTCTTTGCAGATGCAAACCTTGAAGCCGCAGCCGACACCATTGCCCGGTCGATTTTTGGCGGTCAAGGACAGGCCTGTATCTCGAATAGCCGGATGATCGTGCAGCGTGAGGTCAAAGACGCCATGCTGGAGCGGCTGGTGCATATCGCCAGCAACGTGACGGTGGGGGACCCTCTGGATCCCCGTACCAAGATCGGTGCGATGATCCACCGGCCGCATATGGAGAAGGTCGAGCGCTATGTCACCGAAGGCATCCGCGACGGCGCCGGGCTGGTCGTGGGGGGGCGGCGACTGAGCAATTCTGGTAACTACTTCGCCCCGACCATATTTTCCGAGGCAGCAGCCCATATGTCGGTGACCCGGGATGAAATCTTCGGGCCGGTTCTTGCAGTGCAAACCTTCGATACGCCGGAAGAGGCGACAAGGCTGGCCAATGACACCAACTACGGACTATCTGCGAATGTCTGGACCAATGATCTGGGCAAGGCAGTCCAGACCATACGCGCGGTGCGGGCCGGACGGACGTGGATCAATGGCGCGGGCACCGGTGGGCCGGAGATGGGCATCTCGGGCTTTCGACAAAGCGGCATGGGTCGAGAGTTGGGAAGAGGCGGATTCGACGAATACTCGACGTTGAAGAACGTCTATGTGGTGCTGGAGCATGGTGGCGCGTGGATCTGAACTGTTCAGCGCGGCAGGCGCCAGGTGTGTGGGCTGCCGAATCCGAATGGTCAGCACCGACGGCATGTCGGGTGCGGAGGTGCTGCGAGGTAGTCCACCAACACCCCTAGGCCCAAGGCATCCCTCAAGCGATTGAGGGGCCGGACGCTCGGGGGCCGCGTCCACAGCTCCAGAGCGTCCGGCACATATTTTTGGAACAAGTGCAGCTTTTGGCGCACGCGGAGTTCATTCTCGTCGATCAGGAACCCCGTCGACAGCGGGATCCGCATTTGCCGAAGCAACCGCCGCGATGAGGCTTTGCGAAAGCGGTCGGGTCTACCTTGCCGTCGCATGCCATCCTAAGAGCAGAGCGCATTGTTGAATCTGGTGAATGCCCAAAAAAGTTGGCATGCTGGGCCCTATTGACCCTGTTCGACGGCAAGTCTGCAGCGTGCCCAAAGCGATCGACAACCCGGCGACGTGCCAACCACCAGTCGAGCCATCCTGTGAGACGGCTGCCGGCCGCGAACTGACCACGCCCCAGCAAGGGAAAGAAAGATGAAGATCACGTCGGTGACTGCGCACCTGGTAAAGGAGTGGCGCACCATGCTGTTTGTAAAGGTCGAAACCGACGACGGCCTCATCGGGATTGGCGAAGGCGGACTCACGTCGCGTGAGGAAGGCGTCGCTGGCATAATCAGTGCGCTGGCGCCGCTGCTGGTCGGCGCGGACCCGATGCGGTCGGAGCATCTGTGGCAGTTGATGTGGCGCAGCGGCTTTCACCCCTCCAACCAGGTCCTCACCTCTGCGATGGCGGCAATCGACATTGCCCTTTGGGACATAAAGGGCAAGGCTCTGGGCGTGCCGGTGTACCAGTTGCTTGGTGGCAAGGTTCGCGACAAGGTCGACTGCTACTGCCACATTGGCGGCGCCACGCCCGAGGCACTGCTCGCTGATGCTCGCGTCAGAGTGGCAGAGGGCTGGAACTGCCTGCGCTGGTCGAGTGGCCCCGTCGGTGACGGCATCTACGAGCCACACAAGGCCGTCGACTATGCGATCGAGACGTTCCGCCTGTTGCGCGGCGAGCTTGGCCCGGACATCGAGCTGGCCTTCGATGCGCACACGCGCACCAGCGTGCCAGACGCGGTGCGACTGTGCCGAGGCGTCGAGGCCTACCGCCCGATGTTCATCGAGGACCCCATCCGTATCGAGAACCCGGAATCGTACCGCCGCCTGCGGGAGCAGACCGCGGTACCGATCGCCGCCGGTGAACAACTCGGCACCAAGTGGCAGTTTCGGTCTCTCATCGAAGAGGAACTGATCGACTATGCCCGGATCGACATGTGCATTGCGGCCGGCTTCACCGAGGCGAGAAAGATCGCAGGCTGGTGTGAAACGCACTTCATCGACATTGCTGTACATAATCCGATCGGCCCGGTTTCCACCGCGGCCTGCCTGCATCTGAACATGGCGACGCCGAACATGCTGGTACAGGAGCTTCCGCGGCGACCGGGAGAGAGCCTCTCCGATATCATCGTCAGCGGTCACCGCTGGGAGGATGGCTGGCTGATCCCCTCGGATGCGCCGGGACTCGGCCTTGAGGTCGATTGGGAGGGGCTGAAGCGTTACCCGTTCGAGCACGAGGCCCTGCCGCTGTTCCATAGGGTCGATGGCTCGCTCACCAACTGGTAAGCTTGAACAGCCGCTTTACGCCCCGAGCCCAGTCCTTTGCCCTGGAAGACCACTTGCCCGAAGGCGGACAATGGCACCACCCGTTTAGGGGCGCCCAAGCGCGAGTTTCAGACCTTGGTCGTCATGCGAGGGCAGGCAAAAGCAGATAGTCTGCTTCCTCGATGTCGGCGTCCGCGATGAGGTGGGAAGGGGGACTGGCAGCTCTTGCCAATGCTCCGGCGAAAGCAGACGTGAAAAGCTGGTCGGGTTTTGCAGAACACAGCAAAACTGGCCGCGTGCCGTCGATATCGCGATCCAAGATGTCCTAGCTCCAAAAGCCTCGCGAGGGCGGAGCAAACACCGACTTCTCGACGATGACCCTGCTGATCCTCGACGTCCTTGATCTCGTCGGGCGGCACGGCTTCGGCTCCCGTTGCAACCTCATCCCAAGCACGAACATCGGGTCCCTTTGCGACGCGCGCCTGATCCGTGTCGCCATCATCCGGGTGGCGGTCGAACGTCACTTTAGGGCTGACATTGGTCAGTCCGCTTGATCGTTCCGCTGAAATCCGGTCTCCGCCATTGCTGTGTCTGGGCTGTACCCTTATGGTTTATGTTGGTTGTCAGGCGATGTGTCGGCGCGATGAAGCTTCCCTTACGCCTTGATGGAACAGGCGCGGCGACACCAGCGGGAATGGTGCACTCGTCTCAACTCGATGGCCGGATCGGCAGGCCGGAAGGCTGGCTCTATCGGCGGACCGGGGTGCTGAGCCGGTATTATTGCGGCAGCGAGGACCAGATTGATCTGGCCGTCGATGCGGGCCGGCAGGCGCTGGAGGCGGCGGACGCGTCGCCCGACGAGATCGATGTGATCCTGTTCGCAGCGGCCGTACCCTATCAGTCGATCCCGGCGACAGCGCCACTGATCCAGCATAGGCTGGGGATCGCCGATGGCGCTTGCGCGGCCTTCGACATCAACTCGACCTGCCTCAGCTTTCTGACGGCACTCGACATGCTGGCGTCTCTGCTGGCGAGCGGACGATATCGGCGAGGCTTGATCGTTGCCTCAGAAGTGGCCTCGCGCGCCCTGCCCTGGAACGACGACCCACTTACGGCAGCCCTTTTCGGGGACGGCGCGGCCGCCGCTGTGTTCTCTGCCGGCGACGGCACCGCGCATCTCGCGGCAGCGGCGATGGAGACCTATCCGTCGGCCTTTGACGCTTGTCGGATCGGCTCGGGCGGAACGCGGTATGACTATCACAACCAGCCGGAGGACTATGCGCGCCACTCCATGTTCGAGATGCGCGGCGAGACACTCTACAAACTGACGGTGAAGCACTTTCCGGCCTTCCTCGACCGGGTGCTGTCGGAGGCCGGTTGGGAGCGCGGCGACGTCGATATCGTAGTGCCGCATCAGGCGAGCCCCGGAGCACTGGCGCATCTGGCGCGGCGGTCAGGCTTTGCGCCCGCGGCGGTGGTGAGTATCGTCCGGGACTTCGGCAATCAGGTCGCAGCTTCGCTGCCGACGGCGTTGCATGTCGCGCGCATGGAGGGTCGGCTTGGCAAAGGGCAGCGCGCCCTGCTGCTTGGAACCTCTGCCGGCATTTCGTTTGGCGGCCTCGCAGTGGTCATGTGAAAGGCCATGGACATGCCTCGGTTCATCAACAGCGCCACCGTAAGGGTACCGGAACGTCTGGTGTTGCGGGGCGGCTCATGGCGGTGGATCGAGGTCGGAGTGCGGTATGGTCTTGTGACACAACCTGAGTTCGGGCCGGTGCTGATCGATACCGGCTACGGTCCGCGTGCCACCCAAGGGGCTCAACGGAGCCTGGCGTTGAAACTCTATGGCGGCGTGCTGCGGCCGCGGCTCGTCGAAGCGGACTTGCCGCTGTCGGCGCTCGCCCGGGAGGGCTATTCCGCCAGCGATGTGCGCCGGATCATCATCACGCACTTCCATGCCGACCATGTGGCGGCGCTGCGCGACTTTCCGAATGCGAGCTTCATCGCATCGGGGGTGGCATGGGAGGCCATCAGGCGGATGCGGGACACGCAGCGCATCCACAACGGCATCTTCAAAGAGCTCCTGCCCAAGGATTTCGCCAGCCGGCTGCTGCCGATCGAGACCTTGTCGGAGCGGCCGGCGCCATTCGGGCTTGGAGCGGGCCGAGATATCTGGGGCGATGGGCGCTGCCTCGCCATCGACCTGCCGGGGCATGCGACCGGGCATTTCGGTCTCGTCTGGCCCGAGCTCGATCCGCCTCTGCTTTACGCGGCCGACACGACGTGGTTGTCGGACGCAGTTGATGACCGGCTGCCGCGTGGTCCCGCGCGGATGATCTATGCCGACGAGGCCGCAATGCGGAAGTCTGCGGCGCTGGTCGCCGCATTTCGGGGGGCCGGCGGGCGCGTAGTCCTCTGCCACGACCGGGCGGCGGCATGAGCTTCTGGCCGAAATGGGAGGCGTTGGCGGCGTGGTTGCGAACACGGCGGCTGTCGCGCATGCTGAAAACGCGGGCCGACATCGCGGCCTGGCAGGATCGGCAACTGGCGCAGTTGCTGCATGACGCGCTGCCGCGAATGCAGTTCTATCGAGATGTCCGGGCGACCGGATTGGAGGGCCTGCCGGTCATCGATAAGCACCTGCTGATGTCGCGCTTTGCGGATTTCAACCTGCCCCGCATCACGGCTGACGCGGGATGGGCGGCGCTGCAGACGGGCGGGCGGGTAGGTCGGTTCCATGTTGGCGCCAGTACCGGAACGAGCGGCAATCGCGGGCTCTACGTCATTTCCGAAGCGGAGCGGTGGCGGTGGCTGGGCACGATGGTTGCCAAGACCATGCCGCAGCTGCGGCGGGCGCGAATTGCGCTGATCCTGCCGCGCGACAGCAGTCTCTACGCCGCTGCACGAGGCGGCCTGCTCAAGCTTCGGTTCTTTGACCTGCACCAGGGGCTTCCGGCCTGTGCCGAGGGCGTCAGGGCACTGGACCCGGACACGCTGATTGCACCGCCCAAGGTATTGCGCTGGCTCTCGGACCATGGCGGGCCGCTGCTTAGGGTTCGGCATGTCTTCTCGGCCGCCGAGGTTCTCGACCCGCGCGACCGCGAGATCATCGAGGGGCGTTTCGGCGTCACGGTACGGGAGATCTACATGGCGACGGAGGGCCTGCTCGGCGTCGCCTGCGAGCACGGCACGCTGCATCTGTGCGAGGATTGCGTGAAGTTCGAGTACGAACAGCCGGTGCCTGGTAGCGAACTGGTGACGCCGATCATCACGGATTTCAGCAGACAGACACAGGCCATGGTGCGCTACCGGATGAATGACCTGCTGCGGTTGCGGCCAGATCCTTGCCCCTGCGGGTCGCCGCTTCAGGCGATTGCGCAGGTCGAGGGGCGCATGGACGACCTCTTGCATCTGCCGGGGCCGAGTGGCGTGATTACAGTGACGCCCGATGTGATGCGCAACGCGATCGTGGGGGCGGACAACGGCATCGACGATTTCCGATTGGTGCAGACCGCGGCGAACCGGCTGGAACTTTGCCTGACTTCGGCGCCTGCTGCGGAGGCAGCGAAGGCGGCGCTCGAGCCCGTGCTCAGGGCGATGGGCGCAAATGCGACGATCGACGTGACCATCCTGCCGGTGCTCGAGGTCAGTGCGCGAAAGCTGCGGCGGGTGGAAAGGCGGTGGCAGCCATGAACAAGCGCGTCTTCATCACCGGATCGAGCGGCTTCGTGGGCGGCGCACTGGGAGCCTGGTTGCGCCACCGCACCAGGGCGACAGTGGTCGGACTGAGCCGCTCGCCGCCGAGACCGGAGGCCTGCGACATTCATATTCGGCACGACCTGACCAACCCGCTGCCGGATTCCGTCGAACCCTGCGACGTGCTCGTTCACTGTGCGGCCCTCGCCTCGCCATGGGCGGCACCGCAGGACTATGAAGCGGCGAACATTCTCGCCCTGCGCAACATCCTCGCATGGGCCGAGGCAAAGGCCGTTCCGCACTTCGTTTTCATCTCGTCGAGCGCAGTCCAGTACGCCTTTGCCGACCAGCTGGAGCTCGCCGAAGACACGCCCTGGCCCGCAGATCCGATCAACCTCTACGCCGCCAGCAAGCGTCGTGGCGAGGCGATGGTGGCAGCGTCGCCCCTCAACTTTACGATCGTGCGTCCCCGCGCCGTCTATGGGCCGGGCGATACTGTCGTCTTTCCACGGATCCTGCAGGCGGCGCGGAAGGGCGTGCTGCCCAGGTTGAGGCGGCGGGACGGCAAGGTTCCGCGCATCAGCCTCCTCTATATCGACAACCTGTGCTGGTTCCTGGAGCGAATACTGGACAGTGGCCAAAGCGGTGTCTTCAACCTCGCCGACGCACAATCCGTGGAGACGCCCGCTTTGCTGACCACGGTGCTTAGCCGCCTTGGCCTGCGCGAGCCGCAGCTGGAACTCGGAGTGGGAGCCGCCATGGCCCTGGCTGGGGCGTTCGAGTTGCGCTCGCGCTGGCTGCAGAACTGGCGGGAGCCACCCGTCACGAAGTTTGGGGTGGCCAGCCTCGCCTATTCGAAGACGATCGATATGCGGAAGGCTGAACAACTTCTAGGCGTCCCACCCGTTCGCCTCGAAGACGGCCTCAACGCTTTTCTCCAATGGCAGTCCGCGCAGATGAGGCTGGCATGAGTATTGCGGCGGGAGTGCTGTTCGTCCTCTACGGCCTGGTGACGGCGGTTCGCGCGAGCCTGGGCTGGCTGTATCTCAGGCGTCGCGCCGCACACCAGACAACGCCCCTCGACCTTGGAGAAGTGACTGTCCTGCAGCCCATCCTGAGCGGCGATCCAACCTTGGCCGCCTGCCTCTCGGGCAATCTCAGCCAGACGCCAGGGGCGCGGTTCCTTTGGCTGATCGACGAGGATGACCTCGAGGCCCGGACGATCGCGGAGACCCTGCCTCTGCATCAGCGGGTCACATTGGTGATGGGGCCGCCCCCACGGGATGGAGAAAATCCCAAGGTCGCCAAGCTCGCCCGCGCCTTCCCTCTTGTCGAGACGCGCTATGTGGCCGTGCTCGACGACGACACCGTGCTGCCACCCGGCGGCCTCGCTCGGGCCATTTCCAGCCTCGAACCCGGGGGCCTTGCGACCGGACTGCCGCTCTATGTCAACCACAGCAATGGCGGGTCGCGGCTCGTGACGGGCTTCGTGAACGGCTCCGCCCTCCTCACCTACCCGGCCGCCAGCCTCCTGGGTGCCGCGCGCACCATCAACGGCATGTTCTATGTTGCCGAGACGGCGGCGCTGGAAAGGGCCGGCGGCTTCGAGGCGATCCGCACCAGCCTGACCGACGACTACGCCATCGCGTCACTTTTCCGCCGGATGAAAGCGCCCATCACACAGACGGACGTGCTCCACCCGATCTCCACGACTGTCACCGGCCCCGGGCACTATTTCGGCATCATGCGGCGCTGGATGATCTTCGGCAGCCGCTATGTGCGGGAGAACTATTCCTTCGTCAGCATGGTGCTGATCCTCCTGCCGACCGTGATGCCGCCGGTGCTGATCGTGATCGGCCTTGCGGCAGGCTGGCCCTGGCTGCTGGGCGCCTTGGCGTTGCTCATGGCGAAGGCGGCCGCCAACCGATTGCTTCGTCAGCGTCTGGGTGGCCCCGCCGGCAGCCTCACAGATGTGGCTTACGAAATGGCGGCCGACCTCCTGACGCCAGTTCACATCATTTTCGCCTTTGCTGGCCCCAACCGCTTCAACTGGCGACGTAGGCGCATCCGCATGACCGACGACCGGATCACCTATGAGTGAGGACAAACCCTTGAGACTGCGGCTCCGGAGCGCGGTGTAGGCGATGGCGAAGCTTGCGTTCGTGGCGCCACCTTTCGCCGGACACCTGAACCCACTCGCTGCGCTGGCGCTCGCAGCACAGGCCGCAGGCCACACTGTGGAAATGGTGACGGGACACGCCAAGCTCGATGTGCTGGCCGAGGCCGGATTGCCTGCCGTCGCCCCGCCATCGCTCGGCAGTGATGCGCTCGAAGCCATCGCCGACGCGCCCCACAGGGTTGGCATTCATCCCATGCGGATCGCCCGGCAGTTGCGCGCCTCCTTCGCGGCGATTCGGGCCGTTCGCGATGAGCTTGTGGAAGCATGGACGCTTGACCCGCCCGACCTGGTCATCGCCGACTTCATCACCGTTGCGCCGGGTCTTGCCGCGGACGCTCTGGGATTGCCCTGGATAACGACACTTCCCACCCCGTTCGCCCTCGAAGCGAGCACTGGTCCGCCCAGCTATCTCGGCGGGCTCCAGCCGATGCCGGGCGCGCTGGGTCGGCTTCGTGACCGGGCCGGATGGGCGGCTGTCAAAGCCGGCAAAGGGCTACTCGCCGGTTTGTTCGGGCACCAGATGGCGGCGATGGGGCTCAGGCGGCTCCGCCCCGATGGCAGCGAAGCCATATACTCACGCGATCGGATCCTTGCCCTCGGTCTCAAGGAGCTGGAATTCGAGCGGGACTGGCCGGCCGCCGTCCGGTTTATCGGGCCGCTGCATGACAACCCGGAACCCGCTCTGCAGCTCGAGTTCAGGCCCGGCCCGAAGATTCTTCTCACGCTCGGCACACATCTGCCATGGGCCAAGCGCACCCTGATCGACGAAGCCCGGGCGCTGTCGGCCTCTTTCCCCGATATGCAATTCGTGGTGTCGCTCGGCAGGCCAGCGGAGCGATCGCGCACCCCCGTCTTCTCTCAAGGCAATGTCGAGGCCTATGCCTTTGTCCCCTACGGCCAGTACCTGACCGAGTTCGACGCCGTGATCCATCATTGCGGGGCGGGTATAGCCAGCGCCTGCATCGCCGCGGGAAAACCCATGCTGGCGGTCCCCCATGACTATGATCAGTTCGATTACGCCGCGCGGATCGAACACCACCAGCTCGGCTTCCGGGCGAACCACATCGGACACCCCGACACCGCGACGAAGCTGCGCAGGCTGCTGAGCGTACCCATGCAAGGCACGGCAAAGTTCGCGGCCTATGCGAAAGCCTATGACCCGAGACGGGCTTTCCTCGAGGAAGTCGACGCCATTGTAGACAGACAGGGGAAGTCACGGTGTGTATCCAAGAGCTCCCTCAACGACGAACACATGCCGAGTGAACCGGAGACGGGCACTGGTGAAATCACCGGGCCAGAAAGCGTCCTCGATTGTGAGCGCCATAGATCCTGATGACCTGCAGCGACGGCAGCGCTCTCGTCCTGAGCGTTCCGCCTGCCGCGGCCGGCGGCCGGCAGGCGGGCATGGCAAAGACAGGGGGCCGCGGCTGAATTGTAGCTAGCGCGCACCGTGAGCCCTGGCCGTTGGAGAGTGGCGCCGGTGGCGGCCGCGTCCTGCGCAGCGCAGGTTCCGGTTTGTCCTGCACATCGGTCAGGACCCGCTGCCAAGGGACAGATCAGTTCACGTTTCCAGGGAAACGCTGAACTGATTCAGGTCTTTGCCAGGTCGTACTTGCGAACCAGAAAAGTGCTGCAGCTTTTCCTCGAAGCGCTCTAGGGCCGCCACAGGGGCTTAGCGTCGCGTGCTACGAGACGGCCGGCCTTGTAGACCGAGCGATGCTTGGGGAGTGCGACCACAGCCTCGGGGATGTGTGCCGCGGTGAAGGTGACGAAGTCGGCTTTGCCGCCGGGAACAATGCCATAGTCCTCAAGGCGCAGGGCGCGGGCGCCGGCCGAGGTCACGATATCGAAGGCAGCCTCGAGCTCGCGATCTTCGTAGAACCCGGACCGATAGCCGATGATATTGGCGCGTCCGAGCATGTCGCCGTCGCCATAGGGCCACCAGCTGTCTCGGATATTGTCCGAACCGCTGAACACGGTCACGCCGGCCTGGCGCAGCGTGGCGACGGGCGGAAAGGCGTGAGCGCCGGGGGCATTGGTCATGATGGCGACGCCAGACTCGGCGAGCGTGGCGGCGATCTTCTGCTGACGGTCGGGCGGGATGTCGCCGAGACCATAGGCGTGGCTCACCGCGACGTGACCGGACATGCCGAGCTTGCGGGTCCAGGCGCAAATCTGTTCGATCTCGAAAACGCCAAGCGTGCCCCCATCATGCAGGTGGATGTCGACATCGACGGCGCGTCTCTGGGCAATATCGAAGACGATCTCAAGATGCCGCTCGATATCGCGATCATAGGTTGCCGGATCAAGGCCGCCGACCAGATCGCAGCCCATGGCAATCGCCTGGTCCAGGAGATCGGCGGTGCCGGGGCTCGACAGGATACCGTTCTGCGGAAAGGCGACGAGCTGGATATCGATGATACTCTTGTACTTCTCCCGTACCGCAAGCACCGCCTCCAGATGGCGCAGACCGACCGAGCCGTTGACCATAACGTGGCTGCGCATGCTGGTGGTGCCGCTGGCGACGCAGAGCTCGAGCTGGTCGCGGGCCCGCGTCTCGATCGGCCCGGCATTGGCGAGATTGTGCGCCTGGAAGGCGACCCGCTCATGCACATCAAAGCCGTTGCTGCACGGAATATGGGGTTTCCAGGCCTCGCCATAGAAACTGGTGTCGAGGTGAATATGACCTTCGACAAAACCTGGCACCAGCATGGCACCCGCAAGGTCGATTGTTTCTCCTGCCTCGGGGAGAGCCTCGCCCGGGGAGATGATCGCGGCAATCCGACCGCCGGTCACGGCGACGCTCGCCCTGCGGCCGTCGGCGAGCTTGGCGTTGGTGAAGAGGCTGTCAGCAACCGTCACGTCGACGTCTCCGGAACTCGGGAAGAAAGGCAGGTGGCGACATCGGCCGCCACCCAGGTGAGCCAGATCAGGCGCTGGGGAGAGTGCCCTGCACGCCTTCGACCAGCCAGGTCATGCCCTTGATGTCGTTGTCCGGCAGCACGGCTCCGGCAGCGACGCGCTCGACGCCCGCCTGGTCCTTGATCGGACCAGCAAACGGATTGAGGGTACCCGCGATGATCGCCGCTTCCGCGGTGGCCATTTCGGCGGCGACGGAGGCCGGCAGATCCGGGCTCGAGCTGGTCATCTTCACAAAGCCGCCCTCGCCCAGCCCGCGCCAGCGGTTGGTCGGTGCCCAGGTGCCCTCGAGCACCGCCTTGGCCGCCTCGATATGCGCTGCGCTCCAATCGAGTTCGAACGACACCAACTGGCCTTTCTTGACGTAAGCCGAGAAGTCGCCGGTGCTGCCGATCGACCAGATGCCCTTTTCTTCGGCGGCGAGGCCCTGCACCGGCGTGTTGGGGCTGCCCGAGATGACGTCGGCACCCTGCGAAACAAGCGCTGCGACGGCGTCCTTTTCCTTGGCCGGATCGACCCAGGCATTGGCCCATACCACCTTGAGAACGACCTCAGGATTGACGCTGCGGGCGCCGAGCAGGAAGGCATTGAGGCTATAGATCACCTGTGGGACAGGGAAGGCGCCTACCCAGCCCAGGACGTTCGACTTTGTCATGCGGCCGGCAGCGATACCGGTGAGGTAGGTGCCTTCGTGATGTTTGCCCTCGAATACTCCGAGGTTTTCGCTGGAATCGATACCGGCGCAGCTTTCGAAATGCGAGTTCGGCAGCGTGGGCGCAAGCTTCTTCAGCGACGCATACTGCGAGAACGTGGTGCCAAACAGCAGCTTGTGGCCCTGGGTGGAGAGCTGACGGAACAGCCGCTCGCAGTCCTGGATTTGCGCGATGTTCTCGAGCACGGTGACTTCCACCTGATCGGGATACTGGGCCTGCAGGGCGCGCCACGCCTGGGCCTGGAAGTACTCCCAGCCGGTGTCGGAGATGGCGCCCATGTGGATGACGCCGACCTTGAGCTTTTCGCCAGCCGCGAGGACCGGCAGCCCGGTGCTCCCAAGCATGGCAGTGGCGGCTGCCCCCTTGATGAAATTGCGACGCGAGATGTTGAACATGGTCTTCCTTCCTGTTGAAACGTTTCGGGGGACGAGGCGGGTTACCCTTGCGGATTGAAGGGCTTGCCCAGAGAGGCCGGGACGCTGAGGCGCATAAGGGATGCGTCCCGGGAGATGAGAACGAGCACGACGATGGTGGCGAGGTAGGGCAGAGCCGACATCAGTTCGGACGGCAGGCCGATACCGGCGCTCTGCGCAAAGAGCTGCGCCATGGTGGCGCCGCCAAAGAGGTAGGCGCCGGCAATGCAGCGCTCGGGCCGCCAGGTGGCGAAGACAACGAGCGCCACGGCGATCCAGCCGCGTCCGGCGATGAGTCCTTCGGTCCAGAGCGAGGCATAGACCGTGGACATGTAAGCCCCAGCAATCCCCGACATGGCGCCGCCAAAGAGTGTGGCCCAATAGCGGATACGCACCACCGGATAGCCGATGGCGTGGGCTGAGGTCGGCGCCTCGCCGACGGCCCGCAGGGCCAGCCCTGCCCGACTGCGTGCGAGGAAATACCAGACCGCTGCAAACAGGATCCAGGATAGCCAGATCAGCGGATGGACGGCGCTGAACAACGGGCCGATGACCGGCAGTTGCGCGAGCCCGCCGCCGGCCTGGGTCGCATCCTGGACCAACGCCATGCCGACATATGGCCTACCGAGATAGGAGCCGAGTCCGGTGCCAAAGATCGTCATGGCAAGGCCAACGGCGAGCTGGTTGGCGCGAAAGCTGATGGCGAGAACGGCAAAAAGCAGCGACAGCAGCGCGCCGGCTGCCATGGCTGCCAGAACGCCGAGCCAAAGGTTGCCGGTGGTCAGCGCCACGGCGAAGGCCACCACCGCGCCAGTCACCATGGTGCCTTCGACACCCATGTTGAGGACGCCCGCCCGCTCGGTGATCAGTTCACCCAATCCGGCGTAAACCAGCGGCGTGCCGGCGATCAGGGTAGAGAGGAGGATCGGGAGAAGATCAAAGCCCATTGGCTGCTCCCTTGGGTGCACCTGCTGCGCTGGTCGCGCGCAGGCGGTAGTGGATCAGCACGTCCGCGGTGAGCAGGAAGAACAGCAGCGTGCCCTGGAAGAGACCGGTGATCGAGGACGGCAGCCCCAGCGACATTTGGGCAACGTCACCGCTCAGATAGAGCAGCGACATCAAAAGGCCCGAGAAGAGGATGCCAATTGGGTTGAGGCGACCGAGGAAGGCCACGATTATGGCGGCGTAGCCGTAACCCGGCGAGGCCGTGGGAAAAATCTGGCCGAGCGGACCTGCGATTTCACCGACCCCGGCAATGCCTGCTGCGACGCCACCCGCCAGCATACCGATCCATACCGCTCGCTTGGCACTGAATCCGGCGTACTTGGCGGCCCCCTCGGAAAGGCCGGTGACCTTGAGCTGGAAGCCGACAAAGCTCTTGCTCATCAGCGCCCAGCCGAGGCCGACGGCCACCAGCGCGATCAGAATGCTGGCATTGGCCCGCGTCCCGTCGATCAGGGTGGGAAACAGTGCCGACGGCGCCAGCGGCGCGGACTGCGGGAAGTTGAACCCCGCCGGATCGCGCCACGGCCCGAAGATCAGGTAGCTCAGCCAGAGCTGCGCCACGTAGTTGAGCATCAGGCTGGTGAGGATTTCGCTGGCATTGAAATGGGTGCGCAGGAACGCCGGAATGCCTGCCCAGATGGCGCCGCCGATCGCTCCGCCCACCACCATGACCGGCAGCACCCAGACGCCGCCCGTGGGGCCAAAGGTCAAGGCAATGAAACCGCCAAAGATGACGCCGAGAATGAGCTGGCCTTCGCCGCCGACATTCCAGACGCCCGCGCGGAAGCCGACGGCCAGACCCACGGCGATCAGGACAAGGGGCGCGGCCTTGATGAGCAGTTCGCCAACGGAATAGAGGTCCGCCAGCGGCGAGAAGATGAAAGTGGCAAGAGCAGAAACCGGCTCCAACCCGGCCAACGCAAAGATTACCATGGCGACGCAACAGGTCAGCGTGATGGCAATGATCGGCGACAGCCAGACCATCGTTCTGGAGGGCTGCGCCCGCAGCTCAAACCGAATGGACACGAGAGGCCTCCGACCGGTTGGACGCAGCGGCAAACTGGCCGGACATGGCAAGGCCGATGGCGTCGCGGTCGAACCGGCCGCGCGGCACCGAGGGCGACAGTCGGCCAGAGGCGATCACCGCGATGCGGTCGGCGATCTCGAACAGTTCGTCGAGTTCTTCGGAGATGACGAGGACGGCCGCACCCTTGGCCCTGAGGTCGAGGATAGCCTGCCGGATGGCGATCGCCGCGCCGATATCGACGCCCCAGGTCGGCTGCGCCACAACCAGCACGCCGGGCGCCTGCAGGATCTCGCGTCCGACAATGAACTTCTGCAGGTTGCCGCCGGACAGGCTGCCCGCCGGCGAATCTGCAGTGCCGCCGCGCACCCCGAACTCGGCGATGCACCGTTCGGCAAAGGCCTTCACCTTGTCGAGACGGATGAACCCGCCACGCACCGAGTCCGGGCCACCATTGGTAAGGAGCGCATTCTCGCTCAGCGGCAGGGAGGGAATTGCGCCCCGCCCCAGCCGGTCTTCGGGAACTGAACTCAGCCCGATGGCGCGACGCTGGCGCGGATCGAGATTGGCAGCCGGTTTGCCATCGATGGTGATGACTTGCGGGTCGGCGAACATTGTCTCGCCCGATAGTGCCGCCAGCAGTTCCTGCTGACCGTTGCCGGAGACGCCGGCAATGCCGAGCACCTCGCCACCACGGATCGACAGGGAGATGTCGCTGAGCGTCGTGCCGAATGGGTCGGAAGCCGGCAGGCTGAGATTGTGGATGGCGAGGCGTTCGCTCCCTGCGCTGACCGTCCGGGCAGAGCTGATCGCCTGAATGTCGGCGCCGATCATCATCCGTGCCATCGCGTTCGATGACTCGCGGCGCGGGTCGCAGACGCCAGTGACCTTGCCGCCGCGCAGGATGGTGGCGCGCTCGCAGAGGGCGCGAATCTCGTCGAGCTTGTGGCTGATATAGAGGATCGAGCAGCCATCGGCTGCCAGTTCGCGCAGCGTGACGAACAGGGTGTCCACTGCCTGCGGCGTCAGGACTGAAGTCGGTTCATCCATGATCAGGAGACCCGGCTTTTGCAGCAGGGAGCGGATGATCTCCACCCGCTGCCGTTCGCCCACCGACATGGTGTAGATGTGGCGGCCCGGATCGACCGGCAGGCCATAACGCGACGCAACCTCCACGATGCGCGCAGCGACGGCCTTGAGCGGCAGCTTTTCTGGCAGCGCGAGGGCGATGTTCTCGGCAACCGTCAGGGTGTCGAACAAGGCAAAGTGCTGAAACACCATGCCTATGCCGAGCCGCTGCGCCTCGGCAGGTGAGCTGATCTGCGTTTCGCGACCATTCCAGAGCACGTCGCCTGCATCGGGCCGGACCATGCCGTAGATGATCTTCATCAGCGTGGACTTGCCGGCGCCGTTCTCACCGACCACGGCATGGATCTCACCAGGAGCCACGGTCAGGTCGATGCGGTCATTGGCGCGCACCGCCGGATAGGACTTGGAAATCCCTCTCAGCTCGAGGCGGAACTGGCGACCAGGATCGGTTTCAGGCAACGGCATTCGGCGCGACACCCCGGATGGCTCTTCAGCATCTGGTATGCATGATGCGTGCCATTTGGTATCCGAACATGCATACACAGCTGTTCGGAGCGGCCATCCCCATGGCGTGTCGAGCTTATTTCCCGAGAGACGATGGCCCGCTGCACGCGAGCGAACACCCAGCGCCCACTCGTGACTGGCGACAAATTATGCAGAAAAGCTCACTCGATGAAAAAACGCGCAACTCAGCCGATGCGTTTCAGGCGGGAGGCCGGCAGGTTGGTCGCTGCAGGAGGACTGTAGCGGCCCAGCACGGCGGCCAAGGCCGGCGGCTCGCCGGAGCCATCGGCGATCAGCGCGCGAGTTTCGACGAGACCGAGATGGCTCTCCATCAAGGCCTCGACCCTCGCCGCATCCCCCTGCCGCAAGGCATCGATGATGGCGGAATGCTCGTTGACGGCGCATTCGGCGGAATGGGGGCGGCTGTAGACGGCAAGGATCAGCGAGCAGCGCGACACGAGCTCGCTGAGGTATCGCTCCAGCACAGCGTTACCCGCGTGCTCTGCAAGGCGCAGATGAAACTCGCCGGCGAGACGCATCGAAACCCGAGTGTTTCTCTGGGCGACCGCCTCCGCCTCTTCTCGCACGTGGGCCTCGAGCGCAGCCTCTATCGTGGCATTCCAGCGCCGGGCAACGAGGCGCACGACTTCTCGCTCGAGCGCCCGCCGCACGGCGAAGACTTCCCTGGCGTCCTGAAGGCTCGGCTGGGCAACGGTGGCGGTACGCTTGTGGACCGTGTCGACGAGGCCGAGTGACTGGAGACGGGTCAGCACGGTCCGCGCCAGTGTGCGGCTCATACCGAAGTGACGCCCCAATTCGTCCTCGGGCAACCTGGTGCCGGGCAGCAGCGCCTGCTCGATGATCGCCTGGCGAAGCGCACGGTAGGCGATCTCAACCCGGTCCACGACTGCGGTCATCACTCTGGCTCCAGAAGCGACATGTAGTATACGCGATTTGCGCGCCGTCCATACAAGCGCGCGGGACGGGTCTCAAGCGCAATAGACAAGCTGGAGCCGACCTAACTCCCAAAGCCGGACGGCAGTTGGGCCTCAGGTCAGTTCGCGCCTTGCCGCAGCCTCGACAATCCGCACATCATCTTGGGCGCAGACCTGTATGGAACCGGACAGTTCGCTTCCATCTTCGCGACCACGAGACAACGCTCCGGCGCGGCCGACACGTTCCCTCCGTCAGCGCATCGACTTGACCATTGCGGCTTCGGGTCTAGAGTTGGTGAAACCGGGCTGGGGAGAAGCAGGTGCCAACTGGTAGACCTGATGGCAGCGTGCCGATCTGTGAACTTCACAGTGTCGCAGATCGGGAAGCGGCGCCATTTCTGTTTCTAGCGCGGGCACGAGACGCAGGCCTCCGCGGTGCGCTTGTGACCATTTCGCACATCGAGGGCGGTGCCCCGAAGCCGCTCGGCACCCATATGGCAGTGCTGGAGGACGGACGGCATGTCGGCCACGTGTCCGGGGGCTGCGTCGAGGCCGCAATTGCCGCCGAAGTCGTACCGATGATTGCCCGGGGCCGCGACGAGATCCTGCGCTTCGGCAGGGGATCGCGGTTCATCGATATCCGTTTTCCCTGCGGGGGTGGCGTGGACCTGCTGGTGCATGTGTCCCCGAGCACGCAGATGCTCGCCGAGGCCCTGGCGCTGTTCGAGCGACGCGAGGCGTTTGCGATTGCGTTCCAAGCGGGTGCATCGCAAGCGGCGGTACAAGAGTTCGCGAAGACAGGTTGGGTGAATGGCGCCTTTGTTCGTGGCTTCCTGCCGAGGACCAAACTGGTGCTCTGCGGACGCGGTCCGGATTTCGAGGTGCTGGCGCGCGTCGCGGCGGCGGCGGAGTTCGACCTCTGGCTCGCCAGCCCGGACCAGGCCGCCGAGCTGGGAACGATCACGCGGCTGCACGATCCAACACGGACGCCTACGCTGCCGATCGACCCGTGGACGGCGACGGTGCTGCTGTTCCACGAGCATGAGTGGGAGGACGCCTTGCTAACGCAGGCGGTGGCCGGCTCGGGGTTTTATGTAGGCGCGCTGGGGAGCGTGAAGACGCACGCCAAACGGCGCGAGCGGTTGGCAGCGATTGGGGTGCCGGCGGCGCAGATCGACCGGATTCATGGACCGATCGGGCTCATCGACCGGGCGCACGAGCCGGGCATGCTGGCCTTGTCGGTACTGGCCGAAATCACCGCGGAACGGGCCCGACGTGAACGGGTCTGACGTCACCATCGCCGTTGTATTGGCCGCTGGACTTTCACGGCGGTTTGGTGGCGACAAGCTGCTCTCTCCGCTTCAGGGCAAGCCATTGGCAGCCCATATCGCCGCGACCTTGGCTGCGCTGGATGTTGCCCATCGCGTTGCCATCTGTTCAGCCAGCGCAGACCGGGAAACGCTCTTTACCGCGCAGGGGTTCGAGATTGTCGAGAATGGCGAGCCCGGACGGGGGATGGCATCGTCGCTGGCGCTCGGCGCCCGACGGGCCCTGGACCTGGGAGCGGCGCGAATGCTGGTGTGCCTCGCCGACATGCCCTTCGTTACGGCGGCGCATCTTCGCCTGCTGATGGCTGCCGGAGGCAACCTGGTGGCGACTGAGGCCGAAGGGGTCAGGAGCCCACCAGCGGTCTTCTCGCACAGTATCCTTTCGGCACTGACCCAACTGACGGGCGATGGCGGCGCGCGCCATCTGCTGCGGGACGCGGTGGTGATCCGCGCGACGCCAGAAATGGTGCGCGACTTCGACCTGCCGTCAGATTTTCGGCAAGCCGGGGAGCAGCTTTGAGATTGTGATCGGAAAGTCCCGAACGCGCACACCGGTAGCGTTGTAGACGGCGTTGGCGACCGACCCGGCCGTACCGCCGGAGCCGAGCTCGCCAATGCCCTTGGACCCAAGATGGTTGGCTGCGCCGTCGAAATCGTCGAGCGCGATAGCCTCGATCTGGGGGACGTCGGCATGGGTAGGGACGAGGTACTCGGCGAAATCACCATTGACCCAGGCGCCATTGCGCGGATCGACATGGGCTGCCTCGTGCAGGGCGGCGGAGATCCCCCAGATCATTCCGCCAAGCAGCTGGGAGCGGGCGGTCTTGGCATTGAGAATGCGGCCAGCGGAGAACACGCCGAGCATCCGTCGGATGCGGGTTTCCCCGGTCATGATGTCGACGCCAACCTCGGTGAAGGTGGCGCCATAGGTGAAGATCGAGAAGTTCTCGTAACTGGGCTCGTCGTCCATGCCGCGCGTTGAGCCGACGGCTTCGATGCCGGTGGGGAAGTGCCGGCGGACTTCGGCAAACAGATCGTTGTAGCCCGTGCCGGCGACGCGCCCGAGCTTCTCCCTGAGTGCCTGGCAGGCCCGGTCGATGGCGACAGAGGTGTTGCCCGAGCCCCACGAACCGCCGGCGCCATTGCCGCGCGGCAGGTTGGAGCGCGCAAGCTCGACCCGCACCTGTCCGACCGGTACGCCGAGTGCCGCGGCGGCGACCTGCGCGGCGATGGTATAGGTACCGGTGCCGATATCGGTCATATCCGTCTGGACAATCACCTGACCGTCCGGATCGAGGCGGACACGCGCTTCGGCGGTCGTCTGGTAGTGGCCACGGATGGACGAGCCGACGCCGTAGCCGATCAGCCAGCGGCCGTCGCGGCGGCTGGCCGGTGTTTTGGGCCGCTGGTCCCAGCCGAAACGTGCCGCGCCTTCGCGCAGGCATTCAACGAGGCGGCGGCCACTCAGCGGGCGGTGCTTTTCCGGATCGATGGCCGTGTCATTGCGAATGCGGAGTTCCAGCGGATCGATGCCGAGTTTTTCCGCCAGCTCGTCCAGGGCGGATTCGAAAACCATCAGCCCCGGCACTTCGCCGGGGCCCCGTACCGGTTCGCACACGCCGGTATCGAGTTCGGAGTGACGGGTGCGAGTCAGGCGGTTGGGGGCGGCGTATAGCGCGCGCGCTACCGTGGCGACGCCTTCCTTCCAGTTGCCCTCGGGCGAGACCTGAATATTTGCGTCATGGCCGATACCCGTCAGCTGGCCTTCGCGCGTCGCAGCAAGGCGGACACGGCTGATAGAAGCGGGGCGGTGGCCGGCAATGGTGAAGCCCTGCCGCCGGGTCAGCACGAGCTGAACCGGTCGGTTGAGTTGTCGCGTTGCGAGGGCACTCAGTATAGCCTCGGCATGCAGCGCGATCTTGGCGCCGAAGCCGCCACCGACAAAGCTGCTGTCCACGGTGATGCAGCTCCGGTCGATGAGAATGGTGTCGGCAACCGCGTCGGCGAGTTGCGCGACCATCTGCGCAGCGATGTGGAGCGTCAGATGCCCGTTGCGCCAGTCTGCGATGCAGGCGTGCAGCTCCATGGGCTGGGAAAAGTGATAGGGCGTGGCGTAAACCGCGTCGATGGTGGCTGCCCCGGCGGCCATGGCAGCGTCGAGGTCGCCGAGCCGGGACTCGTCATGCCATTCGGGAGCGGCCGAGTTCTCGTCGAGCACGAACTCGCCGGCGACGACTTCATAGCCAATATCGATCAATGCTGCGGCGGCGCGCGCCTGCTCGAACGTATCGGCCACTACGAACGCGACTGGCGCTCCATAGTGCGCGATCACGTCGGTCGTCAGTTGCGGCTGTACATCGAGTATGTCGGACTTGGGAATCACCTCGGCCTGTGGCGGAGCGTTGAGGTGGGTCAGGACAAGCTGCACGCCGGGCATCGCCTCGGCGCGGCTTGTGTCGATGGACACGACCCGGCCTTTGCCGATAGCCGCGCCCAGGATAAAGCCATGCAGCGGTTCGCCCATCTCGCGCCGCTCGGCGGAATAGCGGGCGCGGCCGGATACCTTGAGTGGCCCGTCGGTGCGCGAAAGCCCCTCCCCGATCATGACGCGTCACCCAGGCATGCCGCGATGGTGCGGCGGGTGAGATCGAGCTTGTAGGCGTTGTCGGCGGTAGGTCTGGCACCGGCAAGGACAATGTCGGCAATGCCCTCCGCCGGCGCATCTTCGGCGGCCTCGACGCGCCATGGCTTGTGCGCCACACCGCCGAGCGCCAGGCGAGCCGCTTTCCCTTCCCTCACGATCATCGCCACGGCAATATTGGCAAAGGCGTAGGAGGCACGCTCGCGGACCTTTCGGTAGATGTGTGTGCCGCCAACCGGCCTTGGCAGGATGACGGCGGTGACCATTTCGTTCGCCTGGAGATTTGTTTCGAGGTGCGGGGTATCGCCGGGAAGGCGATGGAAATCGGCGATCGGGATCATCCGCATGCTGCCCTTGGCAGAGATGACCTCGACCGTCGCGTCGAGCGCACGCAAGGCCACTGCCATATCTGAAGGATGGGTGGCGATGCAGGCGTCGCTCACACCCATCACCGCATGGTTGTGACTCAAGCCGCCGACGGCGGCGCAACCCGAGCCGGGGCTGCGCTTGTTGCAGGGCATGTCGGTATTGTAGAAATATG
Source organism: Hyphomicrobiales bacterium (assembly GCA_027487555.1). Lineage (GTDB taxonomy): Bacteria > Pseudomonadota > Alphaproteobacteria > Rhizobiales > Devosiaceae > Devosia_A. Next base: position 103,269 of record JAIYDI010000019.1, on the reverse strand, counting down.
CGCAGCGTGTCCGCTGCAGCAGGTTCCCCCCCGTCGTGGCCTTGTTGCGGAGCTGGCCCGACGCGCCAGCAAGCAAGGCACGGGAGAGCACCGCATAATCACGTCGCACGCGCGCGTCCGCGGCCAGATCGGTGTTGCGCACCATCGCACCAATGCGGAGGCCACCAGCCTCGGTTGGTTCGATGGCGTCGAGGCCGAGACGGTTGATGTCCACCAGATGCACCGGCGCCTCGATGCCGAGCTTCATCAGGTCGAGCAGATTGGTGCCACCGGCGATGAACTTGGCGCCGGGCATTGCAGCAACGGCAGCCACGGCCTCCGCGGCCGTGTTGGCGCGCTCATAGGTGAAAGACTTCACGACGGGATCCCCGAAACGTCCTGAATCGCGGCAATGATGTTTGGATAGGCAGCGCATCGGCACAGATTGCCACTCATCCGCTCGCGGATTTCACTTGCTGACAGCGGCGGCGGTGCGTTGAGATCGGCGGTGACATGGCTGGGAATACCGGCCTTGATCTCTTCGATCACGGCGAGCGCGGAGAGTATCTGCCCCGGCGTGCAGTAGCCGCACTGAAAGCCATCGTGATCTATGAATGCCTGCTGCATCGGGTGCAGCGCTTCGGGCGACCCCAATCCCTCGATGGTGGAAATCTCATCCCCCTCGTGCATCACGGCAAGGCTGAGGCAGGAGTTTATTCGGCGACCATTCACAAGCACCGTGCAGGCTCCGCACTGCCCGTGATCGCAGCCCTTTTTGGTACCTGTAAGGTGAAGGTGCTCGCGCAGCGCATCGAGCAGAGAGGTGCGCGGGTCAATCTGCAGTACCCATGGTTTGCCGTTCACGCACAGACTGAGCGGCACAGCCCCAGGCGCTTCTGGCAAACCCGCATCCTCAGTCCCCGGCATGGCAGCTCCCCTCATCCTCACCCCGGCCAAGCTACTGCGCGCACGTCCCTAAATCCACCCATTCGATCGCCTTCGTCCGTTTTGTTCAGGCCTCCACGACAGGCCAAACGTTGGAGCGCGGCTTGACACGCGTGACCAGCACGGTCGCTTTCAGTGTTGCGCAGCTTGGGCTCGGCCATCGCCGCGTCTGGTGTTGTCCGCTCATCCATTTGCGCACATCCAGCGTCTTTTTGCGATTCAATCGCCAATACACCATCGCCGACACTCAGCCGCTCGATTGTCACAATGCCACCCGCCACAGCGACCAACGAGCCACGTCTATAGCGGAAAGCCGGCCCCACCTCAGCGGCAGAAGTCGGAGAAATTTGTCGCGCATCAAATCTATGGAAATAGATCTGGCAAATTACAATTCCACAATATCCTAAACTAGTGATATAATTTTTATTTATTGCGCTCTACATCTGCTAATTGCATCTACTATATTTAGATTTGTAGATTTTCAATTCATCTGGAACCAAAAATATTGCAGAAAGTCCGAACTTTTATTATTTTTTTGCTATATAACATTTCTTGTCGCCTGCAAGCGACCCAAGCCTGGCACGTAGCGCTGACGCAACGGATAACGCGTCGAAGCAGCGGAGTCCCGCGTCTGCCGGTGCGGCGCCCCTGGTCTCTGGGCGCGCGGATGCGCACTATCTCGTCCCGCGATGATGCAATGGGGTTCGTCGCAATCAGCGGGCCGGACGAGGGATGACCCTACCAGCCATGCCAACTTTCGCGCCTTTAGTTTGCTAGGGCGGGCGGCGATGAAGAATGGCACTGCCCGCTTGCCGCGACCGGACCCATGAAGACACGCCATTGATGTCGACGACCAGCGGGCCATGCAGCAGACGGCACCTCTGCGACCAACGCCACCGAGGGCGCGCCTGGTCAGCCCATCAGGCGGGCGCCGAGCTGGGCTGCTAGTGGGTGGCCAGCAGGTGCAAGCGTTCTATCTCGATATCGCCCTCGACCAGGTCCTCGAGCCGATCGATGAGAGCCCGAACGTGCGCGGTCGTCATGTGCTCGTCGAGTGCCGCCTGGGACTTCCATACCTCGTAGAACGAAAAGCTGGTGCCGTTTTCGCCGGCGTGTTCATGCAAATTGTAGACCACGCACCCGGCCTCACGATTGGTCGGCTCGACCATGGCCATCAGCATCCCCCTCAGGAGTTCAGTCCGGCCCATTTTCGGAGCGATACGGGCAATTATGGCGATGGCTTCCGAAGTCATGGTGTTCCTCTGTTGCGATTTTGCCGCCGCGTTGCGAGCGGCGGCCGATGTGACTGACGTTCGACCAGATGCGGCAGAAGAGTCTGCTGCTGCGCCACGGGGTGACCCTCGATCTGCGCCAGCAGGCTCGCCGCAAGCGCATTTCCAAGGTCGAAGAAGTGATTGTTCACTGACGTAAGGGGTGGAAACAGGCCGGTGCAGACGTCGTTGTCGTCGTAGCCGACCACCGAAACGTCACTGGGCACCCTGATGCCGGCCTCGAGAAGCCTCCGGATTGCGCCCGCGGCCATGTAGTCGTTGCCGCAGAACACCGAGTCGGGCCGCATTTCCCGCAGGATCTCCGACATGCCGACATAGCCGCCCTCGATGGTGTAATCGCCATACCAGACCTTGATGATCTCGGGTTTGGCGGCTGCCAAGCCATCGCGAAAGCCGCGCTCGCGCTCGAGAGCGTCGAAATGGGTTGACGGACCATTAATGAAGGCGATGCGCTTGGCGCCGCTGGCGACGAACAGCCTGGCCACCAGTTCGGCGCCGGCATAGTTTCCCATATCGACAAAATTGTCGTCCGTGCCGAAGCGACCTGGACGCAGCACGACATAGGGAAATTTCTCGCGCTTCAGCGGCGCAAGCAGATCGCCGTTTCGGTTGAACTGCGGGATGATCGCCACGCCGTCTACTGTGCCGCCGCCGACCAACTCCTCGAAATACGACGCCGTCGAGGGGTCGTCGTGACTCTTCACGTCAAACCGAACGCCGTAACCGCGCGCGGTGGCCGCCGACAACAATCCTTCCAGGATATAGTGGAACAGCGAGGTCTTGCGCACGGTATCCGCATGACTCTCGGATATCATGGTGACGAGAAGTATGGTGCGCGTGCGACCGGTTGTGAGGGACCTGCCTATGGCGTTGGGAACATACTTGAGCGCCCGTGCTGCCTCCTGAACCCGCAACCTGGTCTCTGCTGCGACTGGACCATTATTGAGCGCCAGCGACACCGTCGCCGTAGATACTCCTGCCAATTCTGCAACGTCCTTTAGGGTCGACAAGATCATCTCCGGCAGCTTGGGCGCATTGCGGCAAGGATTTAGTCAACCAAGCCGGCAGAGCGGGCGCAAGTCATCCCGCGGCCGGCTTCCCCACAATCGATCGCAGGAAGTTCAGACCGTCGGCTGCGATCTCGTCCTGGCTTGAAGCAAGAGGTCGCCAGAGTGAAACAGCGCGCGCTATCTCCTTGATGGCGGGATTGAAGGCCTCGATGACCCACGGCCCCCGATAGCCGATTTGCGCAAGCGCTGCATCGATTTCCGTCCAAGGCAAATGGTCCCTTCCCGGCACGCCGCGGTCGTTGGCGCAGGCATGAAAGTGGAAGAGGTGCCCCTTGGCCCGGCGCAACGCATCGGGAATGGACCGCTCCTCGATGTTCATGTGAAAGGTGTCGAGCAACAGTCCGACATTGTCCTGCCCGATACGCCGGACGAAGGCGACGGCCTGATCGACGGTATTGATGAGGTCGGTTTCGAAACGGTTCAACGGCTCTATGGCAAGACCGACACCACGGGTAGCCGCGGCATCGGCGGCCCGTGCAAGGTTTTCCGCCGCCCATTCCAACTGCTGGGAGCGCTTGTCCTGCGACACCAGCGCCGTCTTGCCCGTTGCCGAATACATTGGGCCCCCGACAAATGGCGCGCCAAGCTCCGCCGCGATCTCGACACATTGAGCGATGTATCGCAGGCCGCTTTCACGGATCGCCGGATCGTCAGAACTGACGTCGCGGTCGGGCCCGAATGCGCCGCAGACCAGCGCTCCGATTCCGGCAGCCTCAAGCCGCGCTCGAATCGCGACCCGATCGATCGTTGCCGGATCTTCGATGCATAGCTCGATCAGATCGAAACCCATGGCCGCGACGCTGTCGATGAGCGACAGCGTCGCGTTGGAGAAGGGAGAAACCCAGATGAAGGTGCTGGCGCCGAAGCGCGGTCGCATCACTTGCGTACCTCGGCCTCTGCCGCCTTGATCGTCTGGATGGCGAGTTCAGTATACGCGTCGAGGAATTCACCGCCGCCGCCACTTCGCAGCGAGGCAAACGGATCGGCTGCGGCAGGCAGCAATTCGAACGCAATGTAGCCCTGGTAGTCGATTTCGATCAGCGCCGCGAGCAATGGGCGGAAGTCGATATGGCCCTGGCCGGGTGCGGCACGCTGGCTGTCGGCGAAATGCACATGGAAAAGCCTGTCAGCGGCCACCCGATAATTGCCCGCGACATCGGCGTCTTCGATGTTCATGTGGAAGCTGTCGCCCATGACGCCGAGATTTTCATGGCCGACCGCAGCAGCAAGGTCGAGTGCCTGATCCAATCGGTTGATGAAGTAGGTCTCATAGCGGTTCCAGGGCTCCAGACACGTGCGGACACCTGCATTGGCGCCGTAGGCAGCGATCTCGGAAAGGCTTTCCAGTGCCAGATCCCATTCCTGCTGCCGGCTGCCAACAGGAGCGAGCTTACCCACCGGACTCGGCGCGAGGTTGATGGTCGGCGCCCCCACTTCGGCGGCGAAATCGACGACCGACTTGGCGTATGCGATGCCCTTTCGGCGCATCCCGGGATCAAGGGCCACCAGGTCGCGCTCGGCGCCGACGAAGATGGAGCATATGGAGGAGACCGCGATGCCTTCGGCTGCGCAGAGGCGGCGGACTTCTGCGACGTCGTGTTTGTCCGGCTCACCGACGAGCTCAATGCCGTCATAGCCAAATCGTGCCACGCGGCGAATGGACGTCTCGATGGGTTCGCCCGCGTAGACGAGAGCATCGTAGCTGTATTTGAACATGGCAATCTCCTGACTTTTGGCGCTTCGCGGCGGCCGGGACGGACTGGGGGTGGAAACGCCCCCCTGGGGATACCGGGCAGCTTCAGACGGGCAGCTTGAGCATCGGCGCGGAGGCAAGGATGGTCCTGCCAGTCGCCGCCTCGAACAGCATGAGATGGTCGGTTGAGAACCAAACGGTCGCTTCCTGACCGACCGCGTAGGCACATCGGGCGTCAAGCTTTGCGACAAAGCGTGTGCTCACTTCCCTCGCATTGCCCGGAAGGGAGATTTGGCTCACGGCGCTCTTTGCGGATGAGGTCAACGCGACGGGGACGGACGCTGCAGGGATCGCGAAGTGCACCAGCAGCTCTGCCCCGAGCGATTCAATCAAGTCGGGGGTAATTGTCAGCGACACGTCATGCTCGAGGTCCCGCCGATAGCTGAATGCTTCCGGCCGGATACCAATCATGACGGGACCGGCCGATTGGCCTTCCACCCGCCGGCTCGGCGGCAGTGGAATTGCATTGCCGGCCAGGGTGACTGCCGCCGAACCTGCGCCGAGTTCAGCCATGGCAAGATTGATGGCCGGAGAGCCGATAAAGCTTGCAACGAACATGTTTGCCGGCTGCTCGTATAGCCGCTGCGGGGCATCGAACTGCTGCAGTTCTCCGCCGCGCAGCACCGCCACACGGTCGCCCATGGTCATGGCCTCGACCTGATCGTGAGTGACGTAGACGGTCGTCACGCCAAGGCGGCGATGCAGTCTCCTGATTTCTCCGCGCATCTCGACGCGCAGCGCCGCGTCAAGGTTGGACAGCGGCTCGTCCATCAGGAAGGCCTTGGGATTGCGAACCAGCGCACGGCCCATGGCGACGCGCTGTCGCTGGCCTCCAGACAAGGCGCCGGGTTTGCGTTGCAGCAAAGCCGCTAGACCAAGCAGGTCGGCAACGCCGGCAACGGCCGTTTCGATGGCGGCCTTGCCGAGGCCCCTGATCTTCAGCGGATAGGCGAGGTTTTCGTAGACCGTTTTGTGGGGATACAACGCGTAGGACTGGAAGACCATGGCAATGTCGCGGTGCTGCGGCCCCAAGTCGGTGACGTCGCGCCCCTTGATGGCAATGGTCCCACCTGTTGCCTGTTCGAGGCCGGCAAGGATGCGCAGGGCCGTGGACTTGCCGCATCCCGAGGGGCCGACAAAGACCACGAACTCCCCCTCCTCTATGACGAGGTCGAGCGACTTCAGAGCCGTCGTGCCGTCGGCGAAAGTCATGTTTACGGCCGAGAACTCGATACCTGCGGCTTTGGTCTTGCTCACCCTCGGCGTACCTTCCTTGATTGACGAATGTGCTGTCATTTCACTGCTCCGAGGGTAAGGCCACGCACCAGATAGCGTTGCGCCGCCAGCGCGCCGATCCAGACCGGCAACACAACCAGGGTGCCGGCGGCCATGATTTTGTTCCATTCGACGCTGACCGGCGTCACGTACTCGGTCAGCCCGACTGGTGCCGTGCGGGTAGCAGCGCCTGTCAGGATGTTGGCAAACAGGAACTCGTTCCACGCGAAGATGAAGCAGAGCAGTGCTGTGGCGATGAAGCCTGGTGCCGTGAGTGGCAGCGTGACGCCGATGAATGTACGGAAGCGGCCAGCGCCGTCGACGAACGACGCCTCCTCAATCTCGGCAGGCAGGTCGGCAAAGAAGCCACGCAGCAGCCAGACCGTCAGCGGCAGGTTCATGTAGGTGTACACGATCACCAAGGACCAGATCGAGCCAGTCAGCCCTACGCTGCGCAGCAGAAGAAACAACGGGATGATCACGGCGATCGGCGGAATGATCCGCAGCGACAGAATCCAGAAGGCGATGTGTTTCTGGCCACGCATCTTTATCCGAGCGAGGGGGTAAGCGATGGAAGCTCCCAGGATGAGACAGAACACGGTGGAGGTCGTGGCGACAAACAGGCTGGTCGAGAGAGCCAAGCCGAAATTGCTCTGCGTGAGCACCAAAGAGAAATTGCCGAAGTCTGGCCAAACGATGAGGCTCGGCGTGGCGTTGAAGGCTTCATTGCCGCTCTTGAAGGCGGTCAAGACCATCCAATAGATCGGTGCGAAGAACATGAGCGAGACGATCAGCGCAGCGCCGGCGCGGATCAGGGTGAGAATGCGGGCCCGGAGCAGACGCCGAGTGGGGCGTGGCGGGGGGAGGGTGGCGCTGGTCATCTGCTGGCCTGTTCATTGAGCAAGAGGCGGAGGACAAGGGTGACCGTCACCACGACAATGATCAGCATCAGCCACGAGTAGGCAGCGGCGTACCCGATATCGAGGGACTTGAAGCCGGCGTCGTAGATTTGCCAGGACAACGTCTGTGTGACGTCGATCGGACCGCCGCGCGTGGTCATGAAGATGATGTCGTAGACCCGAAAAGCGTCGATCAGCCTGAGCGCTACAGCTACCGCTACGGGATACCGGATGAGATGCAGGATGTGGTCGAACAAGATGCGCACCGGGCGCGCGCCGTCGACTTTGGCTGCCTCGATGATATCCTCGGGAACCCCCTGCAGCGCAGCTAGCATGATCAGGAACATGAACGGCGTCCATTGCCATATGTCGATGACAATGAGGGTTCCCAGGGCGAGGTCGGGTTCGCCGAAGAAGTCGACGCGGCCAAAACCTAGGGCTTCGGTCACAAATGTGACGATGCCGAACTGCACGTTGAGCATGTAGCGCGAAAGAAGGCCCACAACGACCGGTGCCACGACCATCGGGAGGATCAGGATGGCACGCAGAAACCGGTCGCCGGGGAAGCGCTGGAAGAACAGCAGCGCAATGGCCAGGCCCAAGACAAGCTCGAGAGACACGGCGATCGTCACGAACTTGAAGGTAACGATGACGGCATTCCAGAATGTGGCATCGGTCAGCAGCAGGCCATAGTTGTGCCAGCCGCCAAACCGCATCCGCGTGGGATCCGACAGGTTCCAGCGGAACAGCGAAATCACCAATGAGTACACCGTCGGATAGATGGACATCAGGACGAGGAACAACATGCCTGGTGCCATCGGAAGCAGAGCGCCGTAGCGCCTGGCGAACCAGGTCCACCCGTCCCGCCTCGACCGGTGGTGTGAGCCTCTGGTGATTGTCGATATGCTGTCAGACATGGGGCAGTCCGATCCTTGCGGCGAGCATGGGCTATGTTCTGAAGGCCGCTCGCAATGGTGCGCCGGCAGGGTGTCTGCCGCCCGTGGGAGGGCGACAGACAGGGTTTCGATCAGCGAGCGAGCAGGCGATTGACAGCGGCGTCCGATTCAGCGAGTCCGTCCTCGACGCTCTTCTCGCCGAGCTGGATGGCCTGAAGCGGGCCCGAGACTACGGTCTCCCAGGCTTCCTCTCCGGGGAAGAACGGGCGCGGTTTGGTGTTCTGCATCGCCTTCAGGACGACGTCGTAACGGCGGAAGCGGAGGGCGTCGCTGCCCTCGAGCTTGGCCTCGGTCAGCGTTGGGTTCGCGTAGCTCGAACTGCGGACTGGGTCGCCACCGCCGAGCGAGGCCTGCACCACGTCATTTGCTTTGGTCTCGAGCCAGGCCGTGAACTTCTTGGCCTCATCCCCATGCTTGGAGTATTTGGAGACCGAGATGACCCAGGACGCCAGGTGCGGGTGACTTTGACCACCAGCTTCGACGGCCGGCACCTCGACGAACTGCCAGTCTCCGACAGTCTTTGAACTGGCCGGATCGTCGACCGCGAAGGCACCCCACGACCACTGGAGCGCGGTAGCAACGGTGCCCTGCTGCGCAGAGGTCGTCACATCGTCGTAGGTGAACGCCGAAGAGCCCGGCGGCATGTACTTCATCATCTCGGCCCATTGCTTGGTTGCTGCAATGGCTTCCGGGGTGCTGAGCGTCGAAGCGGAAAAGTCGGCATTGAAGGCGGAGCCGCCGTACCCGTACAGGAACGTCAGCCAGGTATGGACATTGCCAAAGCCCTTGGCCGCCTGTGCGGCCCAGCCATAGATCGTCTGGCCTTCGAACTGCGTGCCGTTGAAGAACTCGACCTGCTGCAGCCATTCCGCCATGGTCGTGGGAGGGGCAAGTTCGCTGCCGGTCTTGGCCTTGTAGGCAGCCATCACATCCGGATCGGCATAGAGATCAGCGCGATACCACAGTACGTGAGGATGAATGGTCTGGGGTAGGCCGTAGAGCGTGCCATTCCAGCTCCCGACGTCGAGGGCTGTCTTGAAGAAGTCGGCCTTGTCGTCCTCGGACAGAAGGTCGTCGAGCGGCAGCAGATGCCCACCGGCACCGAATTCTGGGATCCAGGAATAGTCGAGATTGAAGATATCGAAGCTCGGGTCCTGGGCGGCGAACAATGTGGCCATCTTCTCATGGATGGCGTCGCGCCCGACCAGCTGCACCTCGACCTTGACGCCGGTTTCCTTCTCATACTGCGGCGCAAATACATCGCGCACCACCACGCCCCATGTTGCCGGCAGAAAGATCGCCTGCAAGGTAACCTGGTCTTGGGCCATGCTGATGCCGGGCAGCGCCAAGGCGGCTGCAGCCCCCACAAGCATTGCAGCAGCGGTTCGTCTGGAAGTTCTAAAGCGCTTTAGATTTCGGCGCATTTTTCAACATTCTCCTCGTTTCGGTTTCCACGTTTGGGTGTTCCTTTGAACGCCGGCTAGGCGGCGCTCGAAGTCAGGGTACGCCGGTTCAGGCGATCTGAATCTGGACCTTGACCACCGACTTGTCGCGATCAAGGCTTTGCAGCGCTGCATTCACGTCCGCAAGCGAGCGGACGGAGTCTATGATCTTGCCCGGATCGAAGCGACCGCCGGATATCAGGGCAATAGCAGCAGGCCAGGTCTCGTATGTTCCAGCGTAAGAGCCGACGATGCTGAGTTCTTTGGCGTATATTTCGAACGGCCGCATCGGCACGACAGCGTCGGTTGCCGCGGCGCCGTAGGCGAGAATGCGTCCGCCGCGGCGCACCAGCTGGAAGGCCTGCCCATAGGTTACGACAGACCCGACCGCCTCGATGACCACATCGGCACCGCGCCCCTGTGTTGCCTGCATGATCGCCTCGAGGCCATCGGGCGAACTCGGATCAAACTCAATATCGCTGCCAATATCGTGCGCCTTGGCTCGGCGCTCCGGATTGGGCTCCGACACCATGACCAAGCCCGCCCCGCGCTGTTTTGACAGAGCGGCATGCGCAAGGCCCATCGGCCCCGCACCCAGAATCAGAACCGACTCGCCGACCTCAATGCCAATACGCTTCTGACCATGGATCGCGCATGCCAATGGCTCAATGAAAGCGGCATGATCGAAAGTCATATTGTTTGGGATGATGTAGATATTGCGGGCAGGAACAACGATGTAATCGGCCATGCCACCGTGAGCATGGACCCCGAGCTGGCGCACATCGGGGCAGAAGAGCTTCTGGTTGTTGCGACAATACCAACAGTGCCCGCAGGAGATGTTGATATCTGCTGTCGCCCGGTCACCTTCCTTGATGTGCGTTACACCCGCTCCAACTGCCGCAACTTCTCCGGCGAACTCATGGCCAATGATGAGTGGAAGGTTCGGCGCCGGAAATCGCCCTTTGACGATATGGGAGTCGGTCCCGCAGATACCACAGCGATGCACGCGCAGAAGCACTTCCCCAGGACCAGGCTCCGGCCGCTTGACCTCCTGAAGGCGAAGATCATTGGCGCCATGAAGCACCGCAGCCTGCATCGTGCTCATCATACGAAATACCCCATTGTTACCCCGCCCGCCGGGTCGGTTGACCGCGGCACGAATGCCTCTCAGCGGCTGCTCAGTCCATCAGTCAGCAATCTAAAGCGCTTTAGGTTTGTCAGGTTGAGCACCATCTGTCAAGCTGGTCGCGCATCGTCACGAGGCAACTACCACCCGGCGGGGCGTCGACAACGGAGTTGGACCTGGGCGCGCTGGCCGGCGTGTACCCACCCGGGGGGTCTCAAGCAGCCCTGCTAAGTAGTTGAGGTGGCATCGCATTCAGGTCTGAGCGCGGGCAACATGGCCCGCCTGACGCTTCGACGGGGACACAGCCCTCCCGGCGCAAAGCGCACTGAGTGCACAACGCGCCACCCGCTAGGAAAAAGGAAGCTCTGCCCGACTGGCATTGGTCCGTCCGGACAGGCGCAGGCGCGCCGCGCAATTGGGAAGCCGTGGAAGGCGAGTTTCGCCAAGCCCCGGGGGTTCCCGAAGCTGTCGGCACGATCGACGCACATTGCCCCTTGCAATGTTGAGTGAAGTGAGCATTACTCAACACTCTTACTAAACAAGCTGACCACCAGAAGGGCTTGTTCGGAAGACAGGGGCGCCGAGGTGTCCCGATTGGAGGCGGGCCGAGGAGGGTTCCGCCAGAGGGAGGAATGCAATGACCAGGACGTTGAGAGCCGCTTTAGCGGGCGTATCCTTATTGTCTGCGCTGACCGTTGCGCCGCTGGTGTCGGTCACCGCGGCGCAGGCGGAAGAGCTGACGCTATGCTGGGCCGCATGGGACCCGGCAAATGCTCTTGTTGAGTTGAGCAAGGACTTCACCGCCGAAAGCGGTATCGACATGAAGTTCGAGTTCGTGCCGTGGACGAACTACGCCGACCGCTTCCTCAACGAGCTCAACTCGAAGGGCAAGCTGTGCGATCTGATCATTGGCGACAGCCAGTGGATCGGTGGCTCGGCCGAAAACGGCCACTATATCAAGCTCAATGATTTCTTCGCCGCCGAAGGCATCACCATGGACGATTTCGTGCCGGCTACGGTCACGGGATACTCCGAGTGGCCCAAGGGTACCCCGAACTACTGGGCCCTGCCTGCCATGGGCGACGTCGTTGGCTGGACTTATCGAAAGGACTGGTTCGAGCGGCCAGAGCTGCAAGCCGAGTTCAAGGAAAAGTACGGCTGGGACCTCGCCGCGCCGACCACCTTTGAACAGCTCAAGCAGATCGCCGAGTTCTTCCAGGGCCGCGAAGTGGACGGCAAGACCGTCTATGGTGCTTCGATCTACACCGAGCGCGGCTCGGAAGGCATCACCATGGGCGCGATGGACGTGCTCTACAGCTTCGGCTTCAAGTACGACAATCCGGAAAAGCCCTATGACATGAACGGCTTTGTCAACTCGGACGGCGCAGTGGCCGGGCTCGAGTTCTACAAGGCACTCTATGACTGCTGCACCCCGCCGGGGGCTGCCAACTCCTACATGGGTGAAGGCGTCGATGCCTTCAAATCCGGACAGGTGGCAATGCACATGAACTTTGCCTTCACCTGGCCCGGTCTGCAGAAGGACGAGGCCGTCGGCGGCGACAAGATCGGCTACTTTGCCAATCCGGCCGGCCCTGGTGGCGACAGGTTCGCCCAGCTCGGCGGGCAGGGTATCTCCGTGGTGGCCTATTCGAGCAAGCAGGAAGCTGCCCTCAAGTATATCAAGTGGTTCGCCAACCCTGCCGTGCAGGCCAAGTGGTGGTCGCTGGGTGGCTTCTCCTGCCTCAAGGCAGTGGTCGAAGACCCCGGCTTTGCCGCGACCCAGCCCTACGCGCAGACCTTCCTCGACTCGATGGCCATCGTGAAGGACTTCTGGGCGGAACCGGCCTATGCGTCGCTCCTCCAGGCGTCGCAGAAGCGCCTGCATGACTATGTCGTTGCAGGCAACGGCACTGCCAAGGAAGCCCTCGACGCTCTCGTTGCCGATTGGACCGAGACGTTCGAGGACGAAGGCAAGCTCTAGGCTCCTCCCAGCCTGACCGCGCTTCGTGCACTTGAGCACGAAGCGCGGTTCCTCCTCGGCCTTCCTTCAGGGTTTTCACCGCCGTGATTGACACCAAGACATCTCCGCTCAATCGCGCCGCCGAGGCTGTGGCCCGCTCGACGCCATCGAGGCTGGTCAAGCGCGTCACCGGCCTTTCGGACCGCATGGTGGCATGGCTGTTCATCGGCCCCACAATGGTGCTCTTGCTCGCCATCAATATCTTCCCGCTGTTCTGGGCGATCGGTCTGAGCTTCACGAATTATCGCGCCAACCGGCCCAATGAACCGGTGGAGAGCGTGGGCCTGCGCAACTACGAGCGCATTCTGACTGATCCGGACATCTGGATCGCCATGCAGACCACGGCCAATTTTGTCTTCTGGACCATTCTGCTGCAGACCGTGATCGGGTTTGGCCTCGCCTATCTGATCGACCGAAAGTTCCGCGGCCACGCCTTCTGGACCACCATCATCCTCGTGCCGATGATGCTTTCGCCCGCGGTGGTCGGCAATTTCTGGCGTTTTCTCTACGAGCCGCAGATCGGACTGTTCGCGTATGCGGTGAGCTTCGTTTCTGGCATTCCGCCAACCGAGATCGAGATGCTCTCCAATGTCTCGCTGGCGCCGTGGTCGATCATCATCGTCGATACCTGGATGTGGTCGCCCTATGTCATGCTGATCTGCCTCGCCGGGCTGCGATCGATACCGGACTACATCTACGAGGCCGCAGAGGTTGATCGCGCGTCGCCCATTCGGCAGTTCCTGTCCATCACGCTGCCTATGGCCCTGCCCTTCATCATGCTGGCGATCCTGTTCCGCGGCATCGAGAACTTCAAGATGTTCGATATGGTCAACCTGCTGACCGGCGGCGGCCCAGGCTCGACGACCGAGGTGGCCTCGATCACCCTCAAGCGCGAGGCATTCGAAAAGTGGCGTACCGGCTATAGCTCGGCCTTTGCCATCATTCTGTTCGTGGCTGTGTTCGGCCTCGCCAACATCTACGTCAAGGCACTCAACCGGGTGAAGCAGAGATGAGCCTGACCACCGCGCATTCGGTCGTCGTGCCGTCGACGACGTCCAAACGCATCGCTGCCGTGCTGATCGTGGCGTACGCGCTCATTTCCATCGTGCCGCTGCTCTGGATCTTCGCGACCAGCTTCAAGACGCCGCCCGACTCGATCGCCTATCCGCCCAAGATCCTGTTTCAACCCTCGACAGAGGGCTATTGCAACCTGTTCACCACGCGGACGCGACAGACCGCGGAATACATTGCCAGCCTGCCGCCCGCGACGTCGTTCTGCGACGAGGTCACGCGCAAGCGCAACATGGTCATCGCCGGGCCGTCCAACTTCCTGCCGCGCTTCGTCAATTCGCTGATTATCGCGTTTGGGTCGACATTCTGCGCGGTGTTCCTTGGAACGCTGGCGGCATATGGCTTCTCGCGCTTCAAGGTACCGCTGGCAGACGACCTGCTGTTCTTCATCCTCTCGACGCGGATGATGCCGCCGATCGCGGTGGCCATCCCGATCTATCTGATGTACCGCGAGCTTGGATTGTCGGACTCGGCGCTGGGCATGATCCTGCTCTATACGGCGGTGAACGTGTCGCTGGCGGTCTGGCTGCTCAAGGGCTTCATCGACGAGATCCCGCGCGAGTACGAAGAGGCCGCCATGATCGACGGCTACACGCGGCTGCAGGCCTTCTGGAAGGTCGTGCTCCCCCAGGCCACGACCGGCATTGCGGCTACCGCCATCTTCTGCCTGATCTTCGCCTGGAACGAGTATGCCTTCGCCGCCCTGCTGACCTCGGGCACCGCACAGACGGCACCTCCCTTCATCCCAACCATTATCGGCGAGGGCGGGCAGGACTGGCCGGCCGTCGCGGCCGGGACGACGATATTCCTCGTGCCGATCCTCGTGTTCACGATCCTGCTCAGAAAGCAGCTGCTGCGGGGCATAACCTTCGGAGCGGTTCGCAAATGAAGGCCTGGCCAAAAATCCTCCGGCGTGGACCGATGGAGTGGACAGCGATTGCGCTCATCGGACTGGGCTTCCTCATGCTCTTCCAGCCATTCGTGCTGGAGCTCTACTCGTACTCGTTCATCACCATGCTGATCGGCACCGTGATGTTCATTGTCGTCTCGAAGTTCCCGGAGTGAGACATGGCTGAGATCCGGGTCGAAAACCTGCGCAAGGAATTCTCAGGCTTCACCGCCGTACAGAATTCATCCTTCACGGTCGACGATGGCGATTTTTTCGTCATGCTCGGACCATCGGGCTGCGGCAAGACCACAACCCTGCGCATGATTGCGGGGCTTGAGCTGCCGACCTCGGGCCGCATCCTGCTGGGCGGTGAAGATGTCACCATGAAGCGTGCCCGCGAACGCGACATCGCCTTCGTTTTCCAGCTCTTTGCGCTCTATCCGCACATGAATGTGCGCAAGAATATCGGCTTTCCGCTGCTCGCACAGGGAGTGCCCAGGGCCGAAATCAGGAAGCAGGTTGAGGACGTGGCTCGCTTGCTTCGCATCGACCACATTCTGGACCGGCCGGTATCTGGTCTTGCGGGGGGGGATCGCCAGCGCGTGGCGCTCGGCCGCGCCATCGTGCGCCGGCCGCTTTGCTTCCTGATGGACGAGCCACTCGGCACACTTGATGCCGAATTCCGCGATCTGATGGTGCATGAGCTTCGCGAACTGCATAACCGCATCGGTGCCACGACAGTCTACGTGACGCATGACCAGTTGGAGGCCATGTCGATGGCCGACAAGATCGCCGTGATGAACCACGGGATTATCGAGCAGTTTGGCTCCCCGCGGGAAATCTATGACCGGCCGCGATCCATGTATGTCGCCGATTTCATGGGCTCGCCGCCTATGAACTTCCTCAGGTTCCATAGCGGCCTGGTTCGGGGCGCGCGCCTGGTTTCGGTGCATGGCGCCGAGATCGCAGTCCCCGAGATCCGCGAAGATATTGCTCCGTCCGCACTGGCGCTCGGCGCCCGCCCGGAGCATATCCGGCTGGACGACGCCAGCGGGCTGCGCGGAGAGGTGCTTGGCGCCGAGTATCTGGGCACCACACAGATCGTGGTCGTTCGGACCGGCGACGGACTGGTCAGAGCGCGTGTGCCCGCCAGCGATCTGGTGCGAACCGGCGAGACCGTCGGCCTGACGCTGAGCGGTGCTCATTTGTCGCTCTTTGACACGGCTTCTGGTCGCGCCATCGATACAGCCCTTTACGAGGGGGCACCCCATGGCTGAAGTCACGCTGCGCGGCATCGTCAAGCGCTTCAAGGATAATGTGGCGATCAAGGGGCTCGACCTTACCATTGCCGATGGCGAGTTTGTCGTGCTGCTCGGCCCGACCGGCGCCGGCAAGACGACGACGCTTCGCCTTGTCGCGGGCCTTGAGCGGCCGGAGCAGGGCAGCGTCAGCATCGGCGGCGAAGACGTAGGGGGCCTGCCGCCCTCGGCCCGCGACGTGGCGTTCGTCTTCCAGCAATACTCGCTCTACCCACATCTGAGCGTCTACGAGAATCTGGCATTCCCGCTGCGCTCGCCGGCCCGACGCATGGACAAGCTCGAGATCGACAGGCGCGTCCGCGACACGGCACGCACGGTCCGCATCGACCACAAGCTCGACAGCCGCGCCACAAGACTTTCGGGCGGGGAGATGCAACGCGTCGCCATCGGCCGCGCCATGGTGCGTCAGCCAGCGATTTATCTGATGGACGAGCCGCTCTCATCGCTCGATGCCAAGCTGCGCAGCGAAATGCGGCTTGAACTCAAGCGCATCCAGCAGGATCTGGGGGCAACGCTGCTTTATGTGACCCACGACCAGATCGAGGCTATGACCATGGCCGATCGGATCGGGATCCTCAAGGAGGGCGAGTTGATCCAGATCGGAACGCCGCGCGAAATCTATACTGCGCCGCGCAACACCCATGTAGCGACACGGCTGGGGCAACCAGCGATCAATCTGCTGCCAAGCGGCCTGATCCCCGATGCGGACGCTGCCGCGGCTGCAAAGACCATCGGCGCGCGCACCGAGCATCTCGTCATCGCAAAGGCAAGCAATGGCCACGCAGACGGCGTTGTTGACTGGATCGAACATCTTGGCGACCAGAATCACCTGCATGTACGGGTTGGGGAGCGCAAGATCATAACGCTCGCTCCGCCGGACTCCCCGCTCGCGTCAGGCGACAAGGTGGCAATTCGCTACAAGGACCCGCTCTATTTTGATGCCAATGGCGATCGACTTGGGGAAGCACCATGATTGACTCCCATCACCTGCGGGCAGCCATTGTCGCGATCGCTGCCAGTGTGTCCGCGCATGCCGAAGAACTCACTGCGCTCGATTCAGCGATCGGTGACGGCGATCACGGCGCCAACATGAAACGGGGCTTTGACGCCGTGGCGGCTGATCTGGATGCGATCAGTGCAAAGCCGCTGGCCGAAGCGCTCAAGGCGGTCGGAACCAAGCTGGTCATGACTGTCGGCGGCGCCTCGGGCCCGCTTTACGGCACATTGTTCCTTACCCTGGGCAAGGAACTCGCCGCCAATCCGGAGGCCTATGTTGCGGCCTACCGAAAGGCAGTCGATGCGGTGGCCGCGCGCGGCAAATCCGAAATCAACCAGAAGACTTTGCTCGATGTGCTCTACCCGGTCGCCGATGCCCTTGAGGCAGGAGCGTCGAAAGCCGACGTCCTGGCGGTAGCCGGCGCGGCGGTGGCTGGAACCAAGGATCGCAAGGCCATTCGCGGCCGGGCTTCGTTTCTCGGGGACCGTTCCATTGGCCATGTCGACCCAGGCGCGAGGTCGAGCCTGTTGCTAATCGAAGCTGTTGCCGGAGTTTTGCCATGAAGAATGTTGGCATCGTGATTGTTTCCCACTCCCCCCTCGTCGCCGAAGGGGCCGCCAGCATGGTGCGCCAGATGGTCGGAGACGACGTCCCGCTGGCATGGTGCGGAGGTAATCCCGAAGGCGGCCTCGGTACCAGCGTCGAGGCGATCCTTGCGGCTATCGACCGGGCATGGTCCGACCGCGGCGTTGCCATCCTGGTGGACCTTGGCGGCGCCGAAACCAATTCGGAAATGGCGGTTGAAATGCTAGACGGCGACCGCGCGCACAAAGTGGTGGTCTGCAATGCACCCGTGGTAGAGGGCGCTGTAATGGCCGCCACTGAAGCATCCGGCGGTGCATCGCTCGCAGAAGTGCGCGCGACCGCCGAAGAGCTGTCACCAGCATGAAGGACACCAGGGACTTGGCCGAAGCACAGGTGCTGATTACCCACGAAGTGGGACTACACGCACGCCCGTCGGTAAAGCTGACCAAGCTCGCCAAGGGCTTTGCCGCGCGCACCGCGCTGGCCCTGCATGCCGACGGGCCTTGGGTCGACGCCAAGTCGATCGTCAAGGTCATGGCGACCAAGGCACCGAAGGGCTCGACGCTCTACCTGCGGGCCGAGGGTGAAGATGCCGCCGGGGCAATTGCGGCGCTTGTAGATCTGGTCCGGCGTGACTTTGACGAGGTTGGAGCTCATGTCGAAGTCAAGGGCTAGTGGCAGTGTTGCATCGATCGGCTATGCGTCGGGTCCGCTATTCTTCCTGAGCGTCGACGCCGTGGCCTACATGCCCAGCGGCGTAGCGGATGAGGAAGCTGTTCGCTTGCGGGCCGCACTTACAAGCGCTGCCGAGAGCGTGGCCACCCTGATGCAGTCCGCCGACGAAGAGGCAGCCGGCATCCTCGAATTCCAGATCGCCATGCTGGACGACGAGTCACTTTCCGAGCCGGCCTTTGCCGCCATCGCCGCGGGTGCGAACGCGGCGGATGCATGGTCGGACGCCATGGCGGATGAAATCCAGGGCTACGAAGCGGCAGAAGACGCCTATTTTCGCGCGCGCAGCAGCGATCTGCGCGACATTGCCGCGCGCGTCCTGCGCAAGTTATCGGGCGTCGCCGAGCTGGCTCCGCCGCAGGGCGCAATCATCGCGGGAAAAGACCTTACACCTACGCAGTTCCTGGCCATGGACTGGACACGTGGCGGAGGCATTGTGCTCAAGGCGGGCAGCCCTGCCAGCCATGTCGCCATGCTTGCCCGCTCGCGTGCAGTGCCCATGCTGGTCGGCGTCGACTCTCTAGAGGCGGCCAATGGCGATCTCGTGCTGCTTGATGCCGAGCATGGCAGTGTCGTCGTGGGTCCCGATGCGGAGGCTCAGCGCGCATTCATGAGCGCATCTGCCGCCCATCGCGATCGGGTGCAGCACGCGCAGCTGCGGGTGCGTGATCGGGCGGTCACGGTCGATGGCGTGGCCATCGACGTGCTGGTCAACATCGCTGAACCGGCAGACGTTCGCAGTCTCGACTTAGCCAGTTGCGACGGCGTGGGGCTGATGCGAACGGAGTTTCTGTTCGGACACGGCCTGCCCGACGAAGCCACGCAATATGCGGCCTATCGCACGGTGCTCGAATGGGCGGGCGACAAGCCGGTGACCATTCGTACCGTCGATGCCGGCGGCGACAAGCCCGTTCCTGGCTACACACTGGACGAAACGAACCCGTTCCTCGGCTTGCGCGGCATCCGGCTGTCGCTCTCGCGCCCGGATGTGTTTCGCGTTCAGGCTCGGGCGCTCTTGCGCGCTGCCGTGCACGGAAATCTCAAGGTGATGTTTCCAATGGTCACCATTGCGCGGGAGCTTGCCGAGGCCGCGCAGTTGTTTGAGCTGGAGGCTAAAGGTCTCGCTGCCGCCGGGATTCCGCATCGCATGCCGCCACTCGGAATCATGGTAGAGGTGCCCGCCGTGGCGATAAGTCCCGAGGGGCTTGCAGCGGCCGCTTTCTTCTCAATCGGCTCCAACGATCTCACGCAATATGTCATGGCGGCTGGTCGCGACAACAACGCCGTTTCCATGCTCAACGACGTTCGCAACCCGGCAGTGATCGCCCTGATCGGCCAGGTTGCACGCTTCGGTGCGGCCAAAGCCATTCCCGTCAGCCTGTGTGGCGATGCCGGTGGGGATCCGGCGGCAATCCCGGCCCTGCTGAAAGCGGGCCTGCGGTCTTTGTCGGTCACTCCGGCGCAGCTGCCGCTTGCCAAGGCCACCATCGCGGCGTCACGTGCCATGGACCCCATCGATGGCGCCGCCTGAGCCAACCGCCGAGGGCCCTGAAGCCCATATTCGCGCCTACAAGGCGGTGCTGTCCCGCGTGCTCGAAACCCGACCATCGGGCGCCCGACAGCGCCTCGCCGATGCCCTCGGCAAGCATCGCAGTTTCGTTACCCAGATCACCAGCCCCGGCTATTCCACACCGATCCCGCAAAAGCACCTCGCGACGATCTTTTCGGTCTGCCACTTCTCACCGGCAGAGCGGGACGGATTCATGGCCGCTTATCAGTTGGCGCATCCGGGGCGCCGGAGGATTGGGGATGCAACGAGACGAACGCGCCACCTCACGCTGCTGGTGCCCGATCTTGGCGCCGACAATGCAGCGTTCGACAAGGCGGTCAGCGAATTCGTATCGCGCATCGCCGGATTGATGAAAAAGAATGACGATGTCTAGGGAGAGCGTCGCATGAAGAAGTTCCTCAACAGCGTGGATTCCATGCTGGTCGAAAGCCTCGACGGCCTGGCTGCAGCGCACTCGGATATCCTTGTGCTCGACCCTGGGCACAAGTTTGTCCGGCGCAAGACGCTCAGGCCGGGCAAGGTCGGCCTGCTTTCCGGTGGTGGGGCGGGCCACGAGCCGCTGCATGGTGGCTTTGTCGGCGAAGGCATGCTCGATGCCGCCTGCCCGGGCCAGGTCTTCACCTCGCCCACACCCGACCAGATGCTCGAGGCGATTTCCGAGATCGACACAGGCGCTGGCGTGTTGCTGATCGTCAAGAACTACGAAGGCGACGTCATGAATTTCGAGATGGCCGCAGAGATGGCTGAGGGCCAGATCGCGCGTGTCCTCGTCAACGACGACGTTGCCGTCGAGGATTCGCTCTATACCACCGGCCGCCGTGGCGTGGCCGGAACGCTTGTTGTCGAAAAGATCGTTGGTGCGGCGGCAGAAGCAGGCCACGACCTGCAGTCGCTCAAGGCGTTGGGCGACAGCGTCAATCGCGCCACCCGCTCGATGGGCGTTGCGCTCAGCTCGTGTACCGTTCCGGCGGCGGGCAAACCGATGTTCGACATAGCTGACAACGAGATGGAGTTTGGTGTTGGCATCCATGGCGAGCCCGGTCGTCGCCGCGAGACCCTGAAGAGTGCCGACGAGATCGTCGCAGAAATGGTCGATGCCATCGTTGCAGACTTTGGCGATGTGGCTGGGCGGCAGGCACTCCTCTTTGTCAACGGCTTTGGCGGCACCCCCTCGCTGGAGCTCTATCTCGTCTACAACAGCGCCCGCCGCCTGCTTGAGGCCCGCGGCATCGAAATTGTCCGCTCGCTGGTCGGACCCTATGTGACCTCGCTCGATATGGCCGGCTGCTCCCTCACAGTCAGTCTGCTGGACACGACCATGCTCGGCTTCTGGGATGCGCCGGTCCACTCGGCGGGGCTGCGCTGGGGAAGATGAGGCAAGTCCGTGCAGGGTCCGCGGCGGCGCTTGTGGTGGCGTTGATGGAGGGGTGAACCGAAACGCCTGCCTTCAGTTTCGCAGGGCCATCGCTGCAAGAAAGTCGCGGACCGGGACATTGGTCGCCAGTTCGGCGGCACGCCGGAAGGCAAGCTGAGCCTCGGCGTGCCGTCCCGCCAGGGCCAACAGGTGCGCGCGCGCTGCCCAGGCAGGCTGGTAGGTCTCGCGAATCTCGGACGAGACGAGTTCAAGGCAGGCTAGTCCGTCTGCTCCCCCGCGCAGATTGCCGACAGCCACAGCACGGCCAACGGCGGCCCCCACCGATGGCGCAATGCGCATCAATCCCTCGTAGAGCAGCGCAATGGCAGACCAGTTGGTCGACCCGCTGCGACACCCCGCGACATGCGCCGACTGGATCGCCGCCTCGATCTGAAAGCGGCCGGGGCGACCCTGAAGAGATGCCCTGTTCAGGCGGTCTTCCGCCTCATCCTGCAAATCCGCATCCCAGAGAGTGACGTCCTGGCGGTCAAGCGGTACGTAGCGCCCGGCCCCATCGCGTCCCGCTTGGCTGCGCGCTGCCAGGTGCAGCGCGATCACCGCAAGGCCCTGCACTTCAGGATCGTCGGGCAGAAGGTCGGCCAGCAGCCGAGCGAGATAGAGGGCCTCGAGCCCGATGGGCTCTGCAAGCTGCGCGCCGAGGCCATCGAATCCTGCCGCGATAGCGCCGTAGACCGCCTCGCAGACAGCCAGCGCCCGCGATGGCATGTCTGCGCGGCTGGGCAACACGAAGGCGATGCGGGCGTCGCGTATCTTGCGCTTGGCGCGCACCAGACGCTGCGCCATCGCGTCGACTGGCACCAGAAACAGCCGCGCCACATCCGATGCCTCCAGCCCGAGCACGGTTTGCAGCATCAAGGCGGCGTGGATGTTCTCATCGATTGCTGGATGCGCGCAGACGAACAGCAGCCGCAGCCTCTCGTCCGGGATAGTATCGGGATCGATCTCGGCCATCGCCTTTTCCAGGATATCAGCCGCCTCGATCGGCACGGCGCGTCGCACACCAATCCTGGTCGCGGCGTTGATGCCCCTTCGGCGTGCCACCGTCAGCAGCCAGGCCTCGGGTCGGTCGGGAATGCCGTTGGCGGGCCAGGTCTCCAGCGCGACGGCAAAGGCCTCGGCAAGGGCTTCCTCGGCACGTGCGATGTCGCCGAGGCGGGCCGAGAGCAGCGCCAGCAATCTGCCGTAGCTGTCGCGCGCGACCTGCGCCGCGCGCGTCGATGCTGCCTCCATCCGCCTAGCCCATGGCGGAGGGGCGCACCTCGATCACACCACCGTGTGCTGCAGGGCACTTCTCGGCCCAGTCAAGCGCAGCGTCGAGATCAGCCACCTCGATCACGTAATAGCCGCCGATCTGTTCCTTGGTCGCACTGAACGGGCCGTCCTGAACGCGCCGCCCACCATCCTTGAGCGTGATTGTCGTGGCCGTCAGCGAGGGCTGCAACCAGTCGGTGGCGACGAACACGCCCGCCTCGATCAACTGCTTGGTGTAGGCCTCGAAGGCGCCCTGGATCTGCGCCATCGCCTCGGGTGGGACACCAACCATGGCGCTTTCATCGGAATGCAAAAACAAAGTGTACTTCATTGGTCCTGTTCCTTCTCATTGCGATTGGTATGCGGCTGAACGATCAGGTGCCGACCGCGACGCGCGCGAGGTTCTTGAGTCCGGCCTCATAGGTCTGGCCCAACATGCGATCCATGAAAATCCCAAACACGCGCTTGACCGGGTTCGGCCCGAGTTCGGCATCAATTGCCCAGGTGACCCGGGTGCCTTCGGCGACGGGTTCGAGGGTGAAGCTCTGCATCGGGCGTCCCATGGGGCCGAGGTCGAGTTGCATCGCCAACCGGGACCCTGGTTCGGCCGCAACGATCGTCTGGCGACCTGAGCCGCTCTTGCCAGACCAGGCAAAGGACGCCCCGACCCCGGCATCGGGACCTGAGAAGGTGACGGCGAGGCTCGGATCGGCGTCACGGAAGGGATTTATCCGATCAAAGCCCGAGGCGGTCGAGAGGATCGCGTAAACGTCCTGAGCCGGGGCGGCAATGACGGCGCTGCGGGCGACATGGGCTTTGGCCGGCAGCGCGAACGGGGTCACTGCGATAAAGGCGAGGGCAAACGCCACGACGATAGCGATAGTTGTGATAGCCACGATGAACTCCTTTTGGCGATGAAGCGTCCAATCGCTTCGACACCATGACAGTCGGGCTGGCGACCAATCGACATCACACTCGATTTTTTCGGTTCGCAGGACCGACAATATAAACCAGCGGGCGGGCGGCAAACCGATCTCGACTGTTCGGGGCGCACCCGGAGCGGGCTACCCGGTGCCTGCTGACTCGGCCTTTGGCGGCCAACGGCTCGAGTACTCCGGCGTCGACCCGAAAGGCGAAAAGTCCATGCCTTCGGTCAGCATGTCCAGGTCTTCACGTCCGCTTGACGGGCAAAGTCGATCTGGTATCGTCATCTCTGCCGAGTTCAACGACGGCCAGTCGGGCCTGACACCTCCGGGATAACCGAGCCGGAGTCACGCATGTCGTTCAGCGTCCCCACCATCGATATCACTGCTTATGTTGAAGACCGACGCGGGCGTGACCAGGCTGCAGTCGCGGCATCGGTTGATCAGGCGTGCACTGAGGTCGGGTTCATGCAAGTCGTTGGCCACGGTATCTCGCCAGCCGTGCAAGCCGGACTCGCATCGGCAGTGGACGATTTCTTTGGTCTGCCGCTCGAGGAGAAGAAGCACTATCGGGTGCCCAATTCCAACCGGGGCTACAGCCCGCCCAAGAGCGAATCCCTGTCGCTGAGCGTGGGAGTGGAAGCGGCAAACCGGATGAACGACTTCTTCGAAGCCTATAATGTCGGGGCGGAGGCGCGGTCCTTCCCGCATCTGCAGCTCGATGAGCGTGACTATGGCATCAATCTCTGGCCAGAGGTCGTCAACTTCCAAGACCGTGTCACCGGCTACTTCGACGAGGCCCAGCGAGTGGCACGCACCTTGACCAGGATATTCGCCGACGCCTTGGGAACGGAAAGGGACTATTTCGAGGCCATCACCGATCATTCCATCGATGTCCTGCGGATGAACAACTATGCTCTGCCGCCGGGCACCGATATCAGCCTCGACGGTGATCTCACCGGCATGGGCGAGCACACCGATTTCGGCATCGTCACGGTGCTGTGGGCCGACAATGTGGCAGGGTTGCAGGTCTTGGGGCGGGACGGCCTCTGGCATGACGTGATGCCGGCAGACGGGGCTCTCCTCG
The DNA here is from genome assembly GCA_027487555.1 of Hyphomicrobiales bacterium. Taxonomy (GTDB): domain Bacteria; phylum Pseudomonadota; class Alphaproteobacteria; order Rhizobiales; family Devosiaceae; genus Devosia_A. The sequence continues at coordinate 78,653 of JAIYDI010000019.1, read as the reverse complement.
TCAATCTCGGCGACTTGACCGCCCGTATCACCAATGACCGCTGGATGTCGACACTGCACCGGGTCAAGCCGCCGGTGGTCAATGGCACGATCCGCCGACGCCGCTCCGTGGCGTTCTTCCACGATGGCAATGCCGATGCCGTTGTGCACACCCTCGAAAGCTTCCGCGACCTAGGTGATGGCCTGGCCTACGAGCCCATTACCGTTCGAGACCACGTCGCCGCCAAGCTTGCCGGTTCACGGCAGGGTCGCAAGAACCTCGATGCGGTGCGGGAGGCCGAGCGCGTGCTGGCCTCGGCCGGACGGCCGGCGTGAGCCTCCCCGCCTTTCTGCTCTTGCATGGTGCGTGGGCTGGCAGTTGGGTGTGGGATCGGGTGGTGCCGCATTTGCGGGCAGCGGGGCATCTGGTCGTCGCCCCCGACCTGCCCGGTGGCGTATCGACTACAGCAAAGGAAACCGTTTCGGTCGAGGACATGGTGGACCAGTCCCTCGCCGCCCTCCCCGACGCAGGCGGCCCCTGGATAGTGGTTGGTCATTCGGGCGGTGGCGTCGTGGGCACCATGGTCGCCGAGCGCATGGTGGCGACGCGCCCGGACAGCATCGTCGGCCTCGTCTATCTCGCCGGCATGATGCTACCCAGCGGCATGGGTTTCCAGCAGGCCTGCACCATTGCGGGCTCCATTCCTCCGCAAGGCATCGAGCCATACCTCAAGCCTGCTCCCGACGGCCTGTCGACCCTCGTCCCGCCGGAGGCAGCCGTCGCGATCTTCTTTCATTGCGCGGCACCGGATGACGCCATAGCGGCGGCACGACGTCTCAATCCGCAACTCGACAGCAGCTGGATGATCGTGCCGCTCTGGACCGCCGCGGGTGCCGGGACTGTGCCGCGCCTGTACATCGAGGCCCTGCAGGACCGATCAGTGCCCATCGCGGTGCAGCGGACCATGCAACGACTTGTGCCCGGCGCTCGGATTGCTTGCATCGACACCGACCATGCGCCGCAATTGTCCACTCCCGGCGACGTGGCAGCGCACCTGCTCGGTTTTGCCAAGGAGCTGAGTTAGCGGGTGCCTGCTTCTGGCCAGGTCGAGTGGCCGGGCCTTCAAGTTCGGATATGGCCACGGCGATCCGCTCTTCTAGAAGGCCGCCCGTGAGATGCGGCGTGAGCGTCGCCCAGCGGATTTGCATCGCGACATCAATGCCGCCGAAGAAAGCGCGCGAGATCGCGCCGGCACTTTGCCAATTGTGGGCGACGCCATTTCCGCCCGGCGCTGCCCGTCCTGAAACGCACCTGCGAACAGGCCTGGTCCGAAGCGTCAAGGACGTTGCGACCTTCCGCCCAAGGGCACGGAAAGCGCCTCAGCTTCGCTTGTCCTTTGCTCCATATGGCAAGGGTCGGACAGGCATCTAGGTTTTCTTGCGCATGGCTTCGCTGAGCCGGTCGCCCAGCGAGCCGGTGCTGCGGGGCGCCTCCTGCGGCGGACGCTGGTTGGCGCGGACGGGCGGATCGCGGGGGCGCTCACGCGGCGCACTGGTATCGATGTCCTTGCGCATCGAGAGCGCGATGCGTTTGCGCGCCACATCGACCTCGACGACGCGCACCTTCACCACATCGCCGGCCTTGACCACCTCGTGCGGGTCCTTGACGAATTTGTCGGCGAGTTGGGAGACGTGCACCAGCCCATCCTGATGCACGCCGATATCGACGAAGGCGCCAAAGGCGGCGACATTGGTGACGGTGCCTTCGAGCATCATGCCGGGCACCAGGTGCTTGATGTCATCCACGCCCTCGGCAAAGGTCGCGGTCTTGAAGGCGGGCCGGGGGTCGCGGCCGGGTTTTTCCAGCTCGGCGAGGATGTCGCGCACCGTCGGCAGACCGAAGCGATCATCGACGAAACGGCGCGGATCGAGGCCCGAGAGGGCCGACTTGTCGCCCATGATGCTGCGCAGATCGCGGCCGCAGGCGGCGACGATCCGGCGGGCCACGCCATAGGCTTCGGGGTGGACCGAGGACGCGTCCAGCGGCTCGGTGCCGCTGGTGATGCGCAGAAATCCGGCACTCTGCTCGAAGGTGCGCTGGCCAAGGCGCGGGACATCGAGCAGCGCCTTGCGGGAGCGAAACGGCCCATTGGCGTTGCGGTGGCTGACGATCGCTTCGGCGATCGCCGGGCCGAGGCCCGAAATGCGGGCAAGCAGCGGCGCAGATGCGGTGTTGAGGTCGACGCCGACCGCGTTCACCGCGTCTTCGACAACGGCATCGAGCGAGCGCCCGAGGCGGCCTTGGTCGACATCGTGTTGATACTGGCCGACGCCGATGGCCCTGGGTTCGATCTTGACCAGTTCGGCCAATGGGTCCTGCAGGCGGCGGGCGATGGAAACGGCGCCGCGCAACGACACGTCGAGATCGGGGAACTCAGTCGCGGCAAGCTCTGAGGCCGAGTAGACCGACGCGCCGGCTTCCGACACGATGACCTTCGTGGGTTTCGGTGCGGGCAGTCGATCGATGAGGTCGGTGACCAGCTTCTCTGTCTCGCGGCTGCCCGTCCCATTGCCGATGGCAATGAGTTGCACGCCATGCTTTTGCACCAGCACGGCTATGGCGGCCTGCGCACCCATCACGTCGTTGCGGGGCGGGAAGGGGTAGATGGTTTCGGTTGCAAGCACCTTGCCGGTTGCATCGATCACCGCGAGCTTGCAACCCGTGCGGATGCCGGGGTCGATGCCCATGGTCGCGCGGGCGCCCGCGGGCGCAGCGAGCAGCAGGTCCTTCAGGTTGCGGGCGAAGACGTTGATGGCCTCGGTTTCGGCGCGCTCGCGCAACTCGACCATCAGGTCGACCGAGAGCGTGACGCGCAGGCGCGTCCGCCAGGCCCAGCCGGCCATTTCGCGCAGCCACTTGTCCCCCGCCCCACTGCCTGGCGCCTCAAGCGCAGCGGCGACCAGACGTTCGGCCGGCTTGATCGGGTCAGGGGCATCGCCATCCACTTCAATGTCGAGACTCAGAAAGCCCTCATCCCGGCCGCGCATCATGGCAAGAGCGCGGTGGCCAGCCACTTTCGCCCAGCGCTCTGAATGGTCGAAATAGTCCGAGAACTTGGCCCCCGCCTCCTCCTTGCCCTTGACGACGCGGGCTCTGAGCATGGCCTTGTCGCGCATATGGGCGCGGAGCTGGCCAAGCAGGGGGGCACTTTCCGACAACCGCTCGGCGATGATATCGCGCGCGCCCTCGAGCGCCTCCTTGGTCCCGGGGACATCGGCCGTGATGTAGCCTTCGGCGATCCGTTCTGGCGCGGCGTTGCGATTGGCAAGGATAGCTTCGACCAGTGGACCAAGTCCGCGCTCGCGGGCGATTTCGGCCTTTGTGCGCCGCTTGGGCTTGAACGGCAGATAGATATCCTCAAGCTCGGCCTTGGTGGCAGCGCCCATGATTGCGGCCGTTAGTCCGTCCGTGAGCTTGCCCTGCTCGTCGATGGACCTGTGGATCGCGGCGCGGCGGGATTCGAGTTCGCGCAGATATATCAGCCGTTCGGCCAGGAGACGGAGCTGTGTGTCATCGAGACCGCCGGTGACCTCCTTGCGGTAACGCGCAATGAATGGCACTGTCGCGCCGCCATCGAGCAGCGCCACGGCGGCCCGCACCTGGTCCGGGCGGGCTGCGACTTCCTTGGCGATCTGGGCGGCTATGCGGGTGTCGAGTTCGGACATGAACCTGCTTCTCGTTCGGTTTGCTGGACCATAGTCATGTTCGGCCTTGGGTCACACCCGGTGCGAGACTATTTCCAACAATGTGAGAACAGGGTCCGGTCATGGTGGCTGACGGAACGTCGACCACGGCCGATGCCACGCGCCGACCGCGAACCGCGAACCGCGAACCGCGAACCGCGAGGCAGGATTTGTGACTTGCCAAGCTGCCTGGCAATACGCGCTTCAATCCGCTCGCACCGAAGTGCCAGTCGGCAATGCTCTTGGCGTGCGCGCGATGGCTGAATGCCGTTTCCGCCGCCTATGCGGTCCGTCGTGGGCGTGGCGCGATGCTGTTCCTCGGCGCGTAGCGGTGGGGTGCCGACCTGTGCGACGGCACCCACACCACTCTGCACCACCGCTGCATGTCCGGTGGTGAAGATCATTCTGCGACGTGTGCGCAGCTGCGTGGCGGGGCCCCTCGGTCCACCGCCACGCGCGCCTCGCTCCGCCGAGCGCGGGGGAGCTAGAAAAGCCAGTTCATCTGCACATTGACGTCGCCCGTGGGACCGGCACTGTCGTTCACCCCTGAAGCGCGCGCCTCCCAGGAGAAACCCGACGCGGCTTCGAGCTTGAGCCCGACACCCAGTCTGGTTTGCGAGAAGTCCGGAGCGGCGCCTTCCGAGACCCATCCGAAGCCCTCCGCGTCCGCCCCATTCGAACGCACATCTATCGAGCGGTCGTCACTGATGATCGCGCCAGAATGCGCAATGGTGACACTCGGCACCAGCAAATCGCCGCGTCCTATCGGCACAAGACCGGACAGAGTGAAGCCAAGTGTCGCGAACTGATCGCTGACGCGGTCCTCGAGATAGTGGTTGCCCCATGTCGGGTCGTCTTCGGAGAAGTCCGCGCGCAAGGTCGAGACCGCCTGATAGCCGCCGAACAGATCTATTCGTGCGGAATCACCCAAATCCACCTTCACGCCGCTCTGCAGCGCAAACTGCATCAACCCCGTGGCGAATTCACCACCGAGCCCATGTGGTACGAAATCGCCATCGAGAGAGTAGCCCCAGGCGGTGCGCCCATAGCTTGACATGGTCGCACCGACCCCGAGTGTGCCGAAGGCGTACACGCCATTGTCAGCACCCCAGCCAGCCGACACACCGGCCCAGCCACCACCGCTGGTGCCGTGCATCCAGCGATCATCGATATCGTATTCAGCGCCATTGGCTCCGAAACCGACACCAAGGAAGCCGCCTCCTGCAAGCAGGTTTGCGCCGAAGCTGGTCTGCCCGCCGGTGGTAACATACGCGGCGCTGTTGTCGTTGCCACCGACGGGGGCGCGGCCAAACTGACCGGAGGACCAGTACAGAACCTCATCTGCGCAGGTGTCGCGGGCGCCAGGTCCTTGCCCATCGCCCTTTCGCTTGCGGGAGCTGGCACAATCCACAGCGCTGCCAGCTGCGTCGCCGAGGGCCGTGCCGATCTGGCGCGCCGAGGCGCCCTGTGCCTCGGCGGCAGCAACGAGACCTTCACCACTCAGAGAATCATAGACCGTAAGCAGATCGTCGCGATCGACGACGCGCAGGATATTGGCCGCCACTTCCTCGTATCCCGCCCAGCCGTAGTCCTGGATTCCGCCGACAGCGCCACAATAGCTGGTCTGATTGGCAGTCATGACGCCCGGACAATAGTCGATGGTGAAGCGCACCTGTGCCAGCAACGGATCGGACCAATCCATCTGTGCACTGAAGGTCGCAGTCCGAGAGGCCGTGCCGTTGAGGAAGTACGGGTCAATCTCCATGCCCGCATCGGTGACGCCGCCAGCAGCATAGAGGAACGGGATGACGTAGATTCCAGGGGCCCCGGCGCCGGTGATCGGGCTGAGTTGCAGTGCGCCATCGAGGGAGGCAGTGCCGGTGACGGTCACCTGATCCATCTCCTCGGCAACCGGGCTGCCCTGGTCGTTTCGCCCGAACGCCAGATCAGCGACAATGGTGCCACCCGCCGACTGGACGAAATTGCCGGTTATATCGGTCTGGGCGAGCCCCGCGATCGTCGGCGCAGCGGGGGGCGAACCGGCGGCGCGGATAGCCGCTGCCGCTGGCGCGCCCACAACACTCATGGTTGGCGCAAGCTGAAGGTTGCCATTCGCATTGCCTGCAAGACCTACCGAAACCACGCCGGCGTTCGAGAAGAGGTTGCTCGGATCGGTGCCATCACCGAGATCCACATCGGCACCCATCAGGTAGGTCGCACCAGCGGCATTGGTAATGCTGTTGTCCGTGCCACCGGTACTGGAATAGTCGAGATCGATCGAGCCCAGCATCCAGCCACCCGACAGATTGGTGACCGCCTCCGCCGCCGCACCAGCTGTGATGGCGACATCGTCAACACCACCCAGGGTGAAAATCTCGCCACCAGCGGCATTGGACAGGGTGTTGGCCGTACCACCTTGAATGACCACCGCATGAGCACCAGCACCACCCTGGATGGCACCTGCATTGGCGATGACGATGTTGCCGGTGCTGCTCTCGAGCCTTAGCCCCACAGCGCCATCAGCCGCCGCCGCGATCACGCCGCTGCTTTCCACAGCGATGCCACCCGAAACGTAGCCATTGGCGGCTATGCTCTCGAGTGATGCCGCACCTGCGCCACCGAGCCCAATGATTGTGCCGTCCAGATTGGCGAGATGGACCTGGCCAGCGTCGGCCGCAAGCGATGAGCTTTGGGCAAACAGGGCAAGGCCACCATCGACATGCAGTGAAAGCAAACGGCCTCCCGCATTGTTGACGTCTACGCCGTCGGCATTTCCGATGGCGGAGTAGCTCGCGGCAATGAGCGCGGAACTGAGGCTGCCGGTCACGCTGACTTCGCCGCTGCGATTTGTAACCGTGACGGAGGCTGAGTCACCGGTGTCTCCTGCGCCGAGCTCCGCAACATCGGAGCGCGCGATGATGCCATGCGACTGCGCGCCGCTCGTCGCAAGCAGCCCGGTATCGTTGTCGACGCTGACATCGCCTGCCCCGGCGCCGAGTGCGTAGGAGAGGGCGGCGATCGCCGCGGACATTTCGCCCGTCGTGACGATTTCACCGGTATTCACAACCGCGACGTCGCCAGACGCGCCCAGTTGCGCCAAGGCTGGAAGCCCCGACCAATAGAGCAGGTTGCCATTGTATGTACCCAAACCGTGGCGGTCATCGAGGCCGTTCACCCCGCCGGCGCTTATCGCGAGAATACCGTCGGCATGAACGCCGGCTGTCTCGAGCCAGCCGGAATTGTCCACCACAACGTCACCACCGGCGCCGCCGATCAGCGACTCATCACCATCAAGGCCGGTAAATGTCCCTGCGTTGCCAATGCTGCCTGCGCCCCACTCAAGCAGAAGCCCCGGCTCTCTGCCAGCGATTGCGTAGCCGAGGCACGCGACGGCATCGAGCGTGCAGGCGTCAAAACTCGACCCTGCGGCACTGCCGTTGCCGCCCTCGCCCGCCACACCACCGGCCCCACCGAGGCCGCCAATAGCACCGAGGCTCTGTGCCCGAATGGCGGAGCCGTAGGGGGTGCCCCCGACACTGATCGTCCCCTCGTTGATAGCCTCTACCCTGCCGCCGTCGCCGCCATTGCCACCGTCGCCGCCATCGCCACCGCCATTGCCGTCACCCCCCATGCCGGTGGCACCATTCGTGCCGCCATAAAGCGTGACGAAAAACGGACTGACATAGCCCACCGCGCCGGCGTCGCCGCCTACGCCTCCGGTGCCGCCAGTACCACCAGTACCGCCGATACCGCCCAGGCTCTCTGCCACAATCCCGATGCTGCTGGCCTCGATGGTGTTGGACGCGCCGAGATTGGAGACCTGCACGAGGCCGCCGGCACCGCCCTTGCCGCCCGTGCCGGCATTTCCGCCGACGCCAGCCAGGCCACCCATTCCCGCACTGTTGGCCGTGTCGGACAGGAAGGTGTTTTCACGCGCGGCGGATCCATTGCCTCCCGTGCCTCCGGTGCCGCCGGTGCCGCCGGTACCGCCCGTGCCGCCGTTGCCTCCCTCGCTCCTGGCGATCAGGGCGACGGTGGCAGACGTGATGGACGCTGAGTCGTTCGTGAGCGAGACAAGGCCTCCTTTGCCACCGGTACCACCCGTGGCACCCAGACCACCCGTGCCGCCAAGGCCCCCGGTTCTGCCGTCTACCCCGCCGGTGCCCATCACTTCGGGGTCGATGGAGGCGGCATCTCCGCCCTGCCCGCCTGTCCCGCCGATCCCGCCAATGCCGCCGGCGCCACCAGCGCCGCCGCGACTCAGCGCACTTGCCGCATCGGTGAAACTCACTGTGCCGAGTTCAAGATCGATACTCACGCCGCCGCCGAGGCCGCCCGTGCCTGCAAGCCCGCCGGTCCCCCCTGTGCCACCTAGGCCGCCGATATTGCCCGACGCCGTCGATATCACCGGCAAGAAATTGTCCGACTGGATAGCCGCGACACCATCCCCACCGGCACCGCCCGCACCACCGGTGCCGCCGGTCCCGCCTTCGCCGCCACGACCGCCGATCGATCGTGCGTCGAGAAGCTGTCCGACAGTGACGTCAAGCGCCGACAGGTCGAAATCGATCGTTCCCCCTGCTCCTCCGGTGGCACCATCGCCTGCGACGCCGCCAGAGGCGCCCTCCCCACCCATGGCTCCCCCGCCTGAAATCGCCTGGGTCTTGGGAACGGCAAGCGGCGGAAATGGCGTCATCATGATGAGCGGCACGGTGTCCGTATAGCCCGCCGCGCCGGCGCCACCCGCACCTCCTGTGCCACCGACCCCTGCCATCCCGGCATCGCCGCCCGTGGTTGAAAGGGCGTAGGCCGTGCCGCCGAGATTGATTGCTACCCAGTCATCGGCGATTGCGATCGCGGTGCCGACAGAGCCGCCATTCCCGTTGTCGCCCGCCGCGATCGTCGCATCCACCAAGGTACCGCTGAGGACGGCCGTTCCCGTACCGACAAGGGTCACGCCGATGCCATCAACGGTAATCTGGCTTGTTTCGGATTCCAGCACGGACCCACCGTCAACGGTGTACTTCCATGGCGTGTTGCTGATTATCGTGCCGCTCGTGGCCACGTAACCAGTCGCCGAAGTACCGCCGAAGTCGAGGTCACCGACCGGGTTTCCGGCGCCACTGCCGACCGCTGAGGCCGTTGTCGTTCCTGTTACCTCGACGGAAATGGGCCGGCTGTCGCCTTCGGTCGCGGCGATGATGCTGAGGAAGTACTCCCCGCCCTCGCTGACGACGCTCGCTTCAAGGCCCCAGGCATCGCTTACCGACTGGGCATTGAACGCCGCCGCAACCTGCGCAAGCGTGAAACCGCTGGTCGGCTCATTGGCGAGATTGAGGGTCTCCGCAAAACTCACCGAGAATGATGTATCCGGATCTGGGCCGTTATCGATCGAACCGGCGATTTCGAAAGCAGCGCCGTCATTGACCCAGGCCGAGGCGGAAAGCCCGGTGCCTGAGGTGAGGATCGACGTCTCGAGGTTTGTACTTTCCTCGGTGACCACGATTGTCGACGGCGAGGTCAGCGCCGAATAGGACGTTGAACTCGTATCGTAGCTCTCGATGACAAACACGCCGGAATCATCAGAGTTCAGTCGCGTGGCGGTGCCTGCGTCAGGTGCATCGCCGCCCGCGCCGGGGGCCACGACATTGGCGCTGGGGAACCCATAGCCAACCTTGGCACAGGCCTCACCCCAGGTCATGTCGGAACAATTGTACCGTCCATCGCTGCCCGTCAGCCCAGCCAGGCCGCTGGCCGGGACGGCAGAAATATCCGTGCTTGCGGAAACGGTTTCGACTGTCGAGACCGGCACCGTCAGGGATTGGGCTCCCGCCGGGACACCGAAAAGCACGCAAGCAATGAACGCCTAAACGACCCGCGCGCCAGTGCGGCGTGCACGATTCTGTTGATTGTTTGACATGGCGCTCTCCCGGCAGTTGAGACCACCTACGCAGAACGTCTGATGTCTTTCTGCCCGAACCGGCTTCAATTCGAAGGGGATCGGTAATGCAGCCGTGCCTGTGCCCGGTCCCAACCCGTCGGTTGGTGGATTTTGCCGCGCACCGATGCGCCAAAGCGCGGCGCTCTCCTGCTGCACCTCGACTTTGTGATCTCGTGTAAAGTGGCTTCGAAATGAAAGGGAATTTCCGCAGCAGCCACTGGAGTGCTCGCCGGCAGTTCGAGATAGGGCCCAAAAGCAGAAGACGGCGGGCAATACGCCGTACTCATTTGCCCGCCGCAGTTTCGGCCGACCCTGTGGTCTGAGGGGTCGGCGCGTGTGACGCATTCTCAGTGTGCATTGGCAGCATGCGGTTTTACTGTCGTTTTTGCAATTATCTCTTCGGCCAACTAAGTAGTTATATGAAAAAATCGCAGTCAAACTGAATATGCAAGGTTCAAATTGATATCTTCAGTTCTGAACAAGATCAGATTCCAAATGGCAATAGCGGAAGGGTGTGGCAGCTTGGGTGGGTCTTCGGCGACTCGCCCCGCACCAGATCGCCGAAGTAGATGAAAGTGGCCCCCCGCTATTTTCATCTGCGCGATAAGGGGTGCTGACCCAACCACAGCACCCCTTATCCACCACGGGCGGTGGCGGTGCGCGCCGGTGAGCAGTTTAAGTCTAGTTGTCTTACAAATACGCCATCCTACGCGGTTGCGTTGCGCGTTCTGGCGTGAGATGACGGGCGTGCGGTTAAAACTCCTGATACAGAATTTAACTTTGCGGCGGCAATGCGCAGCGCGGTTTGGTTCCGTTGACGTCCGGTTCGCCGACACGCGCGGGGGTTATCAACCAATGCTGTTGCAAAGCCCGCGGAACATCGCCGGGCCGGAGACACAGGGAATTCGAGGCTCCGAACAGCGCATACGACGCGTTGGGTGGGCCAGTCATGAACGTCCGTCGCGGGCATCCCGTCTGCCTGACTTGTGTCGGTGGCCATCGGGGCAGCGTCCTTAGGTTCAATCTGAAGGCAATACGGTCTGCACAGTCGGTCTGGCGGAAAGCTAGGCTGAGTGCGATTTGGTTTGGAGTCTGAAAGTATGAATGTGCGTTTTCGTTCTCTCCACAAGGGTTTGCCGGCCGCGCTGCTTCTTGCGGCGCTGAGCCTGGTTGTGCCGGCGCAGGCAGCAGATGTGAATGTCAGTTGGGTCGCTGCCGACGGCACGGTGGTCGCGACACGCTCGATGGACCTTGAGGCCCTGGACGGACTGGAACAGGGCGAGATCGTCACCTCGACCCCATGGACCAGTGGGCGCAGCACGTTTTCCGGGCCGCCACTTGCCGTGCTTGCCAATCTCGAGGGGGGGACACCCAACCGTGCCGTCCTGCGCGCGCTGAACGACTTCACCGCCGAGGTGCCCAGCGAGGATTGGACCGACCACGGGATCGTCCTTGCGACACGGATCGATGGCAAGGTGCCGCGCGTCTACGAGAAGGGCCCGTACTGGCTGATTTACCCGGTGGATAGTCTGGGCCAGCCTCTGGAGCAGAAGTTCGTCTCGAGAATGATCTGGCAGGTTGATGCAGTCACGTTCTATCTCGAGTAGATTTCGGCTCGTCGGTCTCGCCCCTTATATTATCCTGGTTAACAGCATGATCGGGCTGTCGGTATCGACAGCCTGGATCTACATGAACAACGATGCCCAACGCACAGAGATGTATCAGTCCGTGCGGATCGGCAGCTGGGGCGCCTATCAGGCGCAGATCGAGTATCTCGAGCTCGTACAGCAGGCCACCGAATGCCTTATGGATCATGGGTGCGCCAGCGGATCTCTGCTTTTGCAGGCACAGGTCTTTGCATCGCGGCTTGATGTGCTGGCCACGTCACGCGAGTACGATGGGCTCGCGTATCTGACGGCCTACAAGCCGCAACTGCAGGGGCTCTATAGCCAACTGACAGAGATATTCGGCGATTATCCCGACGACTTCGTCCCCGGTGACCAATCGACCAACCGTGTGCTGGCGGAGCGGATCAGCAGGCCGCTCGACGAAGCCGGCACAGTCCTGCGCGGACTGCTACAGGACACAACTCTCTACAACGGCGCCATTGAGCGGCGCGAAAAGAGCCTCAAGGACACGAGTCCGACACTGCCCTTCCTGCTCCTTACCGTCTCCGGGCTGGCAATCGTTACAATGATGATGGTCGAGATCCGGCATCGCGGGCGCCTGCTGCGCGAACTCGAATCGATGCGCGGCAATGAGCAGCGGCAGCGCGAAAACGTGGTTCGGCTGCTCGACACCCTGCCCGCACCTGTTTTCGTGATCGATCGCAACGGTGGGCTCACCTACGAGAATGCGGCCGCTGTCAACATGCTGGGGGAGCGCATCGGGGGCAATATTGCCACCCTCGCCGCCGAGAGTGGACATGCGCAGGCCGGGGAAATCACGACGCGCAGACTGTCGCTCTATACGGCTGACGGGCGGCCGCATTCGTTCAAGTGCCACCTGCTTCAGATCGGCTGGAGCGACGAGATGGCGGTGGTCTGGGTATTGAATGATGCACCAGTGGACGGCAACGCCCAGTTGCTGACGCTTGCGGTGGGCAAAATGGCGATCCTTGGCGAACTGTCGTCGGCCATCGCCCATGAACTCAACCAGCCGCTTGCCACCATCAAGGCGGCTGCCGGCAATGCGCAGATACTACTGCACAGGGCGGAGCCATCGGAGCGGGTCGCTGGCAAGCTGGTACGGATCACCGACCAGGTCGACCGCATGAGCCGGATCGTGTCGAACATTCGCGCGCTTGCCGCCCCGGCGACTCCGGCCACCGTGTTCGACCTCGATGGCACCGTCAATGCCAGCATCGACGTCGTCGGGCACCAATACATGCTGGCGTCGATCCAACTGTCAGTCACCGGCTTCTCGGTTTTTCCCAACATGATCAGTGGTGATGCGACATTGCTTGAATTGACGCTGCTCAACATCCTGCTCAACGCGCGCGATGCCTTCGTCTCGCGCGGTGAAAAGCCGGGCATCGATCGCGCTGTCGACATGCACATCGTGCGCGGCAATGGCGAAGTGACGATCGATATCTCGGACAACGCTGGAGGCATCGACCCCGCACTCCTGCCGACGATCTTCGATAGCTTCGTCACGTCCAAAGCCAAGAGTGGCGGAATGGGTCTGGGCCTTGCGATCAGCCGGCGCTGCATCGAGCAGATGGGTGGTCAGATCTCCGCAGCCAATGGCGCAGATGGCGCGAAGTTCACGATCCGCCTCCCTCTGGCCGTGAGTTGATCCGATCCATGGCCCACCGCATCCTGATCTGCGACGACGAACGACCACTCGCGGAAGAGCTGACCGAATTCTTCGCGCTAGTTGGCTGGGACACGGCGATCGCGTGTTCCTATGACGAGGCTGTCGCGCTGTTGCTGGCCGGCGACCCCGTGCAGTGTCTTCTGACCGACCGCGCGATGCCCAGCATTGGTGGCGAATATCTCGCGGCCTTCGCCTTTGCCCTGCCGCTGGAACGACGACCACGGGTCATCGCCATCATGACCGGCGTGCCCAATGGGGAGAGCGAAGACACTCTGGCCGGAGATGCGCTCCAAATCAGCAAACCGTTCGACCCTGCCGCGCTCGAGGCGCGGTTCACTCAATATCTTGCAGGACCCAAATGAAGACAGAAACCTACACCGCGCCGGGCACCCGCCCACACATTCTCGTCGTGGAGGACGATCTGGCCCTCAGCGAGGAACTGGTCGACTATCTGAGACTGAACGATCTGCTGGTGAGCACCTGCGCGACCGCATCGGCCGCGATGGAAGCCATTGAAACCGACACCGCGATCAAGGTGGTCGCGACCGATATCGGCCTCGGCCCGGTAAGCGGGCTCGAATTGCTGCGCAAGATCAGCCAGTCGAAGCGCTACTCCGGCATTCAGACGATCGTGTTCTCGGGCAATACCAGCGTCGACACCCTGCTGATCGCCCTGCGCCTGGGCGCTGTCGACTACCTGCCCAAGCCAGTAGACGGGGAAGAGCTGCTCAATGCCATCAACCGCGCCCTCGTGCGGAGCTCCGGGCAGGCCACGCGCCGGCGGCGGGAACTCAGCACGGCAAAACTGCTGATGGAGGTGCGAAAGAAGCGCGACTCTCTGTTTGGTGCAGAATTGTTCGAGGACCCGGCCTGGAACATCCTCCTCGACCTGCACGAGTCGACGCTGCGCGGACTCAACCTGTCGGTAACCGACCTGTGTACCGGCGCTGGGACATCCTCCACAACCGCCCTGCGCCGCCTCAACAGCCTCGTCAGCCTCGGGTTGGCCGAGCGCGTCCCTGACAGCACCGACGGCCGGCGTGTATTCATACGGCAGACCCGTTTCGGCGCGGAGCAGATGCACGCCTTCAACCAGTGGTTCCACAGCTTGGTATATGCCGACGATCAGGACTGACCGTTCGTTGCGACAGGACAGACGCGACGGACGGTCCCTAGCGCCTGCCGAGGCTGACGAACCAACCCACAATTCCAGCTGCAATCGCACAACAGCCGACCAGCACTGCGGTACTGACGTCGCCGATGACAATGAGGCACAAAACCGTCCAGAGCAGCAAAGACGGCACCAGAACAAACAGCGCAATGGTCTTCAAGGGCGATCCCGAGGTGTGCATCTCAGGGTTTGTCATGCGCGGCTGGCGCGTGCCGAAGGCTACACGTGTCATCTGCGGCTTCTTCGAAGTAGATCTGAACGGCATGATGGACTCTGCTTGGATGGGCTCACAAACGCCCAGCGACGATATGAGGGCAGGCTGATCGCAGCGCTCACGCACCCGCAGGGCCTGCCGCCTCTGAAACGACGGGCACGGACACAACCGCTGGGCCACGCAGCCCTTCAAGCACGGCCAGAAGTGCCCGGGAGAGGGACTGCCGCTCCACGACGGCAACAATACCGCCGATGTAGCCGATCACCCGCGCCGTCAGCGCGGAAACCTTGTCGTGATCCGTCACGGCCACGAGGACCAGTACATCGCCTGCAGCGGTGCTCAGACGGGCCTGGTGATCAAGGAAGGCCGGAACGCAGGCCTCATCCACCACCACGAGGCGGCACGCCGCCAACAACGAGTCATTGCCGGGAGCAAGGCCCGCCACGACAACGCAACCAAAGCCATGCCGCGCAAGTTCGTCTTGCCAGTCTTCAGCCTCACGGATGTCAGCGCATACCAACCCAATCACACCGCACCCCCACTACAAAATACTCAAACAAGCAAGTTAGCCTGTATTTCCAGATTTCCTGGCGCATATCCGCCACACCCATGCAAATCAGTGATACCTAAAGCAGCGGCGTGAACCAGATTTATTAGGTTCACGCCGCCCCACACCCAACGGTACTGCCGCCAAAATGTATCGAAAATTGACTGATTACTTTATTCGTCCCGCTGCAAGCGCCAAAAACGCATAAGCGGTACCGCGTACGCTTGCCATCAAGGCCTGCACAGCCTCAGTGGCATCCGGCGCCTTGGCTTCCTCGCGCATCTGCGCTTCGAACTCCGACAGGAATTTATCCGCCACCTCTGCGAAGGCAGGCTCGGCCCCGAGCTTCTGAGCAACGCCAGCCGTGGCCTCACGCCCCTTGTCGGTGTAGAGCTCCGGCCCGAAACACGAAACCTGCCCCGCCCTGTGGGCATCCCAAGCCTGGCGCAGCGCTCCCGACACGAAGAACTGCTCCGTCTGGGCAATCAGCTGGTTGAGATAGGTCACCTCGGGGGTGGGCGTGGCAAACGCAACAACTGCCCCGGTCACCGCGCGCGGGTTGCGCGCCGGCAGCGGCAACACCGTCTGGGGAACCCGCACCGTATTGGTATCGCGGGCGCTGCCGCCTGAGGCGTGCCGAAATGGCGGCGGGCTCCCCTTGGGCTCGCGCGGCATGTCGACCAGAGCGGCACCGATCGACGTCCGGGCAAGCCCGATCTCCTCCTGCACCTCGAGCGCCGCCTTCTTCACCGATGAGCCGGCCTGCCGCAATTCCTTCTGTGTTTCGGCCACACTCGTCTGAATCTCTCCAATCAGCGTGAGGTGCGAGGCCTTGACGCTCTCGCCGGCCTTTCTGCCTTCGAAGATGGTGGTATCGGCCAGTGCGCCGATCTGCTTGACGGTGCGGCGTGATGTCGTATGCAGCGCCTCCTCAACGCTCGTGGCGCTCTTGTCGAGTGCCATGGTGAGCGTCTCGGTCCCGACTGCCAGACTCTTCTGGATCCGCTTGGACAATGCGCCCACAGCGGCATCGATTTTCTCGGCATTGCCGCCCAGCGCCGCCTTGATGGCAGTCGTGCTGCCCGCAACCCGATGCTCGACGCCCGCAAGAGCCCGCGTCATGGCTGACTCAACCTGAGCAGCAACGGCAACGAGGCTGCCCTCGATCTCCTTCGTGCCAGTCGCCAGCACGGCGCCGACGAATTCGCGGGTCTCGGTCACCTTGTCGACGACCCGCGTGCGGTTTGCTTCGATTGCAGACAGCGTGCTGGTCTCCGCCTCGGCGACGGCGCGCTGGGTCGCATCGAGATCGGCGCGCAGCGTTTCGACCATGGCCCGAACAGGACCAGCGATCTCGCCGAGCCGCCGCGGCACTTCGCCGATCAGCCGCTCGAGTTCCTGGAGTTGGGCATCCGCACGATGGGCGGCCGTGTTGCTCTGCCCCTGCAGGCGGTGCGACATCAGGTCGAGCGCCAAAGTGCGATTGGCAAGATCGCCGCTCAGCGTTTCAAGCTGGGCATTCGTATCCACCATCGCGCGCTTCAGGCCGGCGACCTGGACCTCGACCTCCGTGCCGTTCACCTTCATGGTTGCGACGGCCTCACCCAAAGCCGTGGCGTAAGCATTCGTCTCAGCGCCCAAATCGGTACGCAGCGCCTTGAACGCCTCCTGCGCCTTCTGCAACAGATCGGCGAGATTGCCTCCCTCCTCCTTCCACTGCCCCGACAGCGACGCGATTTCCTCGGTCAATGTACTGCTTGTGCGAGCCAGGTTCTCCTCGGCGTGGCGGGTACTCGCCTCGAGCGCGCTGACGAAGGTGCCGCTTTGCGCTCTCATGGTCGATTCAAGGCCAGCAGCCCGGTCAACTACCAATTGGGTAAGCTCTTCGCTCGAGCGCGCAATGGCGGCCGAGGTGTCGCTGAGACGCCGCTCCATCGCTTCGGCGGCAGCAACCGCCTTCATCGAGACGAGTTCGTCGATGGTCGCAGCGGCCCCCTGGAGTTTCGACATAGCGCCACCAAGACTGAGATCGAGACCGGACGCTATGGTTCCGACATCGGACAGTATCGACTGCGCAACGCCAGCCAGACGGTCGGCGATAACCACATCGAGGCGATCGGCCAGTTGGCCAAGCTCTCCCATGGCGTTGACCAATGCAGCATTGGTCGAGCCGCTGATTTCGGCCAGGGTTTCTGCCGCAATCTGCGTGCGGGTAACAATCGCCTCCGGCAGTACGCCAAGCCGGTCGTCGATGATGCGCATCAGGTCCGTGCGCGCCAGATCAGCGGCCCCACCCATGCCATCCACCAGATCCTCGGCTGACCGCCTTATACCCTCGGACAGCCGTTCGATCCGCTCTCCCACCCGCGATTCCGCCGCGCCGATATCCAGGACAGCGAGTTCCACGAGCCGTCCAAGATCGGAACTGGCCTTGGCTGCCGCAGAGTTGACCGTGTCTCCGAGGCCCGCCACCTCGCTCGAGATTTGTCCCAGCGACGATTCGACCTGCCCGACCAGCACCGCGACGGCTTTCTCCGAGCTGCTCGCCATATTGGCTGCGAGCGCCTCGCCTTGCGCGCCCAGCGTCGCCACGAGTTCCCCGCTGGTCCGGCCGACAGTTTCAACAAAGCTCCGGCTTGCCGTGTCGAGACGAGCAACGTGCACTTCGACCGCCTTGTCGACGGCACCGACCCTCTCGCTCACGGACTCGACCAGGCGCGGCAGCCGCTCGTCGAGCATGTCGACTATGCCGCTGCGACCGCCGTCAAGCGTCTCAGCCAAATGCGTACGGTGACTCGAAAGCGACTCTTCGAGCGCGGCCGATTGCACGCGCAAGTCGAGCAACAGTCCGGCTGCCCGCTCGGTAGTGGCGCGCGCAGCCGCTTCGATGGTAACGCCCACATCGCGTGCGAGACCGTCGAACACACCCGCACCAGCCGAGAGGCGGGTATCGAGTCCGGACGTGTGGCCGGCAAGAACGGTGTCAAGTGTGGTCACATGACGCGACACTACGGCTTCAAGTGCTTCGAGCCGCGATCCGAGCAACCGCGATAGATCCTCGCCAGACGCTTCGAGCTTCTGGGCCGCCCTTGCAGCGACTGCCGCGGCAAGCTCAACCGACCCCGTCAGGGAAAGCTCGATGGCACCGACCCCCCCCATGAGGCTATGGTCAATGGCATCACGGCCGGAAGCGATGATTTCGGCAGCGCGCGACGCGTTGGCGTCCAGCAGTCCGGTCAGCGCAGTGCGCGCTTCGGACAGCATCGAGGACATTTCATCGCGCCGGGAGTCGAGCGTAGCCGAGAGACTGGACGTGCCAAGCTGCAACTCGGAACTTGCCTTGGCCCCCTGTTCCGCGATCTGCGCCGCAACAGAAGCAACGAGGGCACTGAGCCGGGCCTCGAGCAGCTCCGCGCCGGCTTCGAGTTCAGCCATGCCGGCCGCCACGCTGGACTCGATGGCTGTGGTTCGCGCCTCAAGCGCCTCTGTGACAGACATGGCCGTGTCGGCGAGGGTGGCATCGAGCTGGCCAGCCCTGTCTCCAACCAAATCGATCAGCGCCGCAACACGCTCAGTGACACCGCCCTCGATCTCCGCCGCCACCTGATCGAGACGACCGGTGACAGCGGCAACGCCGTTGCTGAGCCCCTCTTCCAGCCGCTCTGTCTGTTCCTTCATATCTTCGACGAGGCGGAAGACGCCCTGCCGCAACCCGTCACGAACAGCATCGCCGCGCTCGGAAATCGACGAGACGAGCCGGTCGCCGTGGCTGTCCAGCGCATTGACCAGCAAATCGGACGACTCAGTGAGCGCTTCACTGAGCTTCCGCGCCCTGTGGGCGAGCGACTCCGTAAGTTCGCGCGACCGGTGGCCGACGACATCGTCGAACGCCGTGAGTTTCTCATCGATCGCTACCTCGACAAGATCAGCACGGGCTGCAAACCCAGCCTGAAGCTTTTCCACCGCATCGACGAGGGCAGCAGACCGCTCAGCCAATGCGTCGACAAGGCTGCCGCCTCTTTGGACAATCAGAGCGTCGATGCGCAGTGACACCGCATCGAGATGGCCCTCGAGTTCCCCCGCCCGCCTCGCCAGTATCGCGCCTATGGCGGCATTGCGCCCATCGAGTCCGGCAGTCAGTGCGATGGTACCAGCCTCGATGCTGGCATCAAACCGCGCGGTGAGTTCACTGAGAGACTGTTCGATCGCCTGACCGCGGCTCAGGACGGTCTCATCAAGTTCCGCTGCCCGATCGGCGATCGTGGCAAGCTGCGTCGTACGGCTGACGATGACGTCGGACAGATCCCCGACACGGCTATCGAAGGTCTGGCCGATCTCTACCGCCTTGGTGGACAGGAGGTGAGCAAAGGCTTCGACACGTGCTTCAAGGGCGCCGGAAAGCTCCTGGGTGCGCCCCCCGACCATACGGTCGAGCCTTCCAAGGTTGATGCCGAAGGCCGCGTCGACCTTGTCGGCCTCCACCGCCAGCAACTCCGCGGCACGGACCGCCTGCGTTTCTATCGCCACAGCGACAGTATCGGCACTGCCTGCAACAATCTCGGCCGCTGCCTGCCGCACCTCTTCCAGTCCAGCGCGTACATCCACTATGCCGCGGTCGACAATTTCGGCGATCGTGCCAGAGTTGCCGTTATACGCCTCGCTCAGCAGCGCCGCGGCAGCAGAGATATCCTCCCGATTGCGCTCGAGCCGCGCCATCAACTCGCTATTCTGCGCGCCAAGCACCCGCTCGGAGTTCCGCAGCATCGCCTCGATGGACAGTGCGGCCGAGTCCAGGCGTGCTTCGAAATCGGCAATCGATCCGGTTGTAAACCCTGAGATTTTGCGGCCGGTGCGGTCTGCCGCATCGTCTATACCAGCGGACAGTTCCAGCAACGCGGACTGCAGGCGCGACTGCATGGTGTTCAGGTGCACATGCATCTGTTCATCGAGTTCACGGCTCGTGCCGCCGATCACGGCCTCAGCAGCCTCGGTCTGTGCCGTGAGGCTTTGTCCGATACGCGCCCCCACCGCCTCAATGCTGGTCGCCGCCTGTGTTCCGGCATCACGCAGTTGATCGAGCAGGGACAGACCGCCCTGGCTCAGGAGCTTCTGAAGCGACTGTGTCCGGTAGTCGATCGCTGCAGAGAGCGACGCCGCGCGGTTATCCAGTTCGCTGTTGAGCGCCGTGCCGGCGGCACGTATCTGTGCGAGAATCTTCTCAGCGCCCGCCTCCATCTCCCACAACGCCGCCGTACCGCCCGACCGCAGACTGTCGCGCATGGCTTCGGCAGCGCTTGCAACGGCATGCCGCTCGGTCGCCAGCTCTCCTACGGCATCGCGAAGACGCGCCGCGCCTACCGACCCAGCAGCAGACGCACCAGCCATCGCACGCTCCATAAGTTCCCCCAGCTCGGAGAGGCGCCGATGCATGGCGTCAACCTCCGACCCGAGCTGGCCGAGATCGTCACGCGTACTCTTCACCTCCGCCTTCATGTTAGCGATCGGTACGGACGCCACCTGCTCCTCAGGGCGGCGAAGCCGCGACCAAGCCACACCACACAGGCCGACAATCGCGCAGGTGAGACCTGGGATAACCCAGTGCGCGGGGTTCCCGAACACCGGGACGGTACCGGATATTGCCCATATGCCCCCAAGCAGTAGGGCAAGCGTCCCCGCCCCGGCAAGCGGAACAAATGCGTCACGACGCTTGGGAGCGCGGCGCGGCGGAAGCGCCGGACCGTCCCTGTCGTTGGCGACATTCTCGGGCTCGGCTAGCCGACGCGCGGGGGCCTCGGACTCAACCTGGCTGCTCTGAGCATCCTCCTCCGCCCGCGGTTCGGGCGCAGCCCGCGACCCAAGAGAGACTTCCGCAAGTCCCTCGGCCACAGCATTCAGGAGGGCCTCCCGGTCCTCCGCTCGCAAGCTTGACTGCATTCCCGACATCTCGGCCCCACCACACGTTACGCGACGCCTGGCAAATGCCTCGGCCATCAATTCCGACGTTAGGAGAAGCCTGCCTCGTGAGAACCTCGGATTCCCCTCCAATCCAGCACCAGACTGCTCCAGATTGGAGACACCACAGTGCGGCCTGGCCGGCACATGTTACCGCCGACCAGGTGTTCTGCCGTCACGGACCGGACGCGCTGGCCGATGCGCAGCCGCCCCATCTTTGTCCCCGTCCGGCCCGATCAAGCGGTCCTCGTCCAGCACCGGACGCAAAGCCTCCAGCAAGACATCGAACCGCTGCAGCAGCGAGGCTGTCTCGCTTGCAACGACAGGGCGGCGGCTATTCGGCGGCATCCAGCAACTCCTTTGGCCCCTTCGGCCGACGACTGGAGCTGTTGCCGATCACCTGCGCTACGACACCGTTCAGGGCGACCAAGCGGTCGACGGCGACTTCAGCTGCACGCCGCGTGCTCTCTTCGACGGCCTGAGTGGCCTGCTCGATGCGCCGTACCGCCGATTTCTCGTGCGTGGCCAGGCGGGCCATGACGGCCTCGCTGCCCGAAGACAGGCTCTGCTGCACCTGATCGGCAGAAGAGGAAACCTGCTTGACCAGTTTGCTCGACAGATGCCCAAGCGATTCCGTCGTCGTTTCAGTGGACCGTGTGACTGTCGCCTCAAAGTCGCGGTTGGCCTGCCGCACCATATTGGCGACTGACAGCGACGCATCGGTAATCGCGTCGCGTACCTGCTGCAGATGGCCGGAGAGACCCTGCGACAGTTTCTCGGTTTCGGTGTTCAGCACCGAGCGAAGCGACTGCGTGCCGCCTTCGAGGCGCCGGACAAGATGCTCCGTCTCGCTCTGCGACACACGACCGACCGATTCGATGCCGCTGCCGATCACCTTTTCGAGGATGGCGATGCGCGCGTCGAATGCCGCCAGCAACCCGGTCTTTTCACCATCGAGCACACCCGAGAGATCGCCGAGGAATCCGCCCAACGCGCCGCGAAGTTCAGTCGCCTCCTGCAGCAACTGTGCCCTCAGGTCACTGGTCAGCCCATCCATATCGCGGGTGAAGTCGTTCATCTGCGCGCCGGCGCGCGACAGCAGAGCTCCGCCATTGCTGCCAATTCCCTCACTGATACGCGACCCTATCTCCGTCAGGTTCTGTTCGATCTGCCGTGCAACAGTCTGCACCTGGCTGTCGAACGCCACACGCCTGGCGTCCAGCATCGACGACAAGGCCTCGGACCGCGAGTCGAGCGCGGCAGACATGGCGGCAACGTCCTCTCCAAACGCCTGCTCACGGCGGGTTTCGGATTGCGCCGCCACCACGGCGAGACGCTCGGTGTGCTGATCGAGCATGAGCTGTAGCTGCTCACTGCCCTCATTCAGGAAACGTTCGAGGGCCGACGCGCGCTGCGCGACGCCACGCTGCAGGCGCCCGGCCTGTTCTTCCATGCGGTTGCTCGCATCGGTGACGGCCTCCTCAATACTGCGGGCTCGACCATCCATGGCGATCTGGAACGCAGAGGTGCGCTTTACGAATTCGGTCGAAAGCTCACCCATGGCCTGCTCAAGAGGATGCGCTGCTTCAACAGCGGCCATTGTAAAGTCGCGGCGGGCGGCCTCCAGGTGCTGCTGGATGCCCAATACGACTGACGTGGCCGCCTTCTCGAGGTCACTCGCAGCCGTCTCGGAACCCTGCGCCATGCTGGCCGCCGCTGCCCGCATCCCGGTTTCCAGTGCGGTGCGATCCCGCTCGATAGCGCCGATCAGATCGGCGATGACCGTCGCGAATACCTTCTGGATTTCGGATGTCGTTCCGGCAGCGAGCGCTTCAATCTCCGATGTGCGGATACGGAACTGCTCGCGCTCCGCTTCCGTGCTGGATTTGAGCAAGCCGGCCAGTAGGCCCGAACGCTCCGAGAGGAAGGCGCCATAGTGCTGCACCCCTTCCGACATGGCTGCCTCGAGAGCATCAAGCTCGCGATTGAGGCGCGCCGACAGCTCCTTGGCGCCCTGATCAAGCATATTGCCGAGATCGCTCGCGAAGCGCGTGGCGACAAGGTTATGCTCGGACGCTGCAATGGCGAACTTGTCGCTTGAAACACTTACCGTGTCGCGCACCGACTGCAGCGCGCTCGACAGCTGCCCGGCATGGGCGTCGACGGTTTCGAGGGCCTCCTCGAGCCGTTCGGTCAGCTTTATGCTCAGCTGCTGCCCCGCCTGTCCCAGTTGCTGCTGAAAGGCTTCGAGCCGGTTCGTCAACTCATCCGCAAACTGGCCAGCGTCAACGGACATCGTCTGCTGCAGCCTGGACGCGCTCTTGTCGAGCATATCGGAAAGTTCCGTCGCAGACGCCATCCGCCCCGAAACCTGCTCGAGGCTCGGGAGCAGCGTCTGCTGGGCGCGCTCTGTCACGCCGCGCAACTCAACCACGCGGGTGTCCAGACCGGCCTTCAGCTCGTCGATACCGGCCGACATGGAGCGCGCGGCTCGCTGCCAGCTGTCCTCGACCTTCGCTGCGGCCGCAAGGCCACCGGAGTCCAGGATTTCAAGAAACTCGAGTGAGCTGCTCTTGATGCGGGTTTCAAGGCGATTGACGGCGCTTTCGAGGCTCTGGGATACGACGTCTTCCGCGCTGCGCAGGCACTCGAGCGCCGCGTTCGACTTTTGGTCCAGATCGCTCCCTAGCCGATCAATTGCCGCCCCCATCTCCGCTCCAAGAAGGCGCCGGTGCGACTCCATGGCGTCGTTGACCCCATTCGCGCTCGCGGCGAACATGGTGCCGAACTTCTCGATTTGCCGATCGATCTGCCCGACGGTCGGATCGATGCGGCTTGTCACTACGTCGCGCACCTTTTCCGCGACGGAGTGGGCCACGCCTGTCAAGACGGTCTGCAGGTCACCCTGCACTTCCTCGAGCAGGCCGCGCGTATAGTTGCCCGCCTCAAGGATCTGCGCGCTCATCTGCACGAGTTCGCCGCTCAGTTCCTCGCGGCTGGCGCGCACGGTGTCCCGGACCTGATCGGTTGCCACAACCACCGTTTCGCGCTGCCGCGCCATCTCCTGCACCAGCGACAGCAGGCGCCTTTCATTCTCGCCGAAAGTTCGGTCGAGAGAATCGATTTCGTTGTGGATGCGGGTCTCTATGTCCGAGGCCTTTTCAAGCGCCCGGGTCAGTTGGTCGTTCAGTGTCGAGAGCTCCGCATTTACCGCGTGCCGTATGGACACGACGTTGCTCGCAGCCATGGAGGCGGGCTCGAGAAAGCGCGCGACGTTGCGCTCGAGCCTTTCGCTATTGGCCTTGAGGCTCGTGATGGCAGCAATAAGCCATGTTACCGTCCGGTAAACGACCGCAGGAAGCACCGCCAGAAACAGGACTTCGGCCATCTGCACCGATAGCCAGAACGACGGAAGCGCCAGTTCCGCCGGGTTGCCGGCCAGGTGCGCGGCAAAAACGAGCGGTGGCCAGATCAGCACAGCCAAGCCAGGCAAACGCCTCGGAGTGCTCACCTCGATCTGTCCGCCCCGCGGCGCAGGAATAACCTTGTCGCCGACACGTTCAGAGGCGCGTCCGGATCGCGCGCCACCGATGTTTTCTGTGCTCATTGCCATGGTAGCCGCGAATCCCCGCACTCTAAACTATTTGCTAAGGATTGCAGCCTATGGGCTTTTGGCGAACGGCTACTGTGTTCAAACTGAACCAGTATGCTGGTGTGTTGAGACGGTCGCGCGCACCCGCGGCGAACACTTGTTGCGCCGCAATTGGCACAGCCTGGTCAGGTTGATTGGCAATGACCACCGCTTAGCGCGACACGAGGCTCAGTCTGGGCGATCTCGGGCCAGGCTTTGGCACACGCACGCCGCAATCATCGAGAATGGCAAGCACGAGGTTATCGTGGTCGACGATCGATAGGCCAGGAAATCTATAACTGATCTCCACGCCGACCACATCGATGATCTTGTCGGACGATTCTTGCTCGACGAGCAGTTCCCGTACGATGTCCTGGAGCGCCGACCGGCTGCCACCCATAACGCACCCCTTTTAGTCTGTAGCCCGCCACCAGAGGTCTGATGGCGCTTTGGAAGTCATGTCGAATAGGCCGCCAGGACGCGCTCGCAGACCTGGAGGAATGTCGTTTGGAGTTCGGCAGAGTCGGACCCCTGCCCCGGCTGCGCAACGGGCGCAACGGTTCCGCGGATAAGGATCGCCGGGATGCCATGCGCTTCGCTGATCTTGGCGATAGCAAAGCCTTCTGGATCAACCATATCGGCGACTGGACCGCCGCCCGTGTCGGACCAGTTGGTCTGCAGGAAGGCCGTCAGGTTTGCATGCTCCAGCCCGACAAAATCGCCCAAGCCGCGCCTCGTTTCAGGCAGAGCCTTTCGGACACTCGTCATTGTGGACGGGTGCTCGACGTCTCGGTACGGTTGCGCCTCAATGATGGCGTCGACCTGAAATATCGCGGGAGCACTGCAATGCGCCGCGGTGGCAAGTCCCAAGCTGAGCACCAGGTCCGGCGAGCGCGTTGTTGCCTCCATCTTCGCCAGGGTCCGTACAAGCCTGATGGATGCTTCCACCATTCCAGAGCCGAGCCGAAGCGGTGCGAACCGGCGCTCAATCTCAGAACTTGGCTCGTAGTCGCCCGACACGACAAAGAGGATGTCGCATGACCTGCGCGGTACTTCCTGGACGCCCAATATTCGCTCCACTTCTGCAAGCACCAGAGTTCGCGCCCTTGCTGTTGACAACGGGAAATGGAGGCAGTTTGAAGCGATCTAGGCGTCAGCACCACCTCTCGCCGGGCGCCTGGCGGCCGCAACCCTGTCCGCACGCTATCCGCGCCGCGACAAACCGATGCGATGAGTGGGGATCATCGATGCCCATTACATTGGCAGTCGGCCCGGCGCGAATATGCCGCTCCATGATGCTCTGGCGGCAGGCAGAAGTGTTTGTGCTTGCTCAAGCGCGCGTATCCTGAAGCGAAGTAACCCCATCGATGCCATGTGCGCTTTCGACCGAAGCCGCGTTTTTCCGCAGCCTCGGCTCGAGTGGACTGTTCTCCTGCTCGACGCAACTCAGGCGCACCGGTACAAGATTCCGGCGCGCCGGGAGATCGCGCGAGGTGGAGGAAAAGCATAATGAAGATCACGTCCGTGAAGACTGCGGCCAGTACCGGCCATTGCATGCATTTGTGGGTCAAGATCACGACCGATGCCGGCATTACCGGCATGGGCGAATGCGTGCATGGAGGCTACCAGTCCATTGCGATCATCAAGGAGCTCGAGGAACGCCTCATCGGGCGCGATCCCTTCGCCATCGATGCCATCTTCGAGGAAACGCGGCGTAGCCTCGTGTTCGAAGGCGGCTTCGCCGGCGCGCTCATCACGGCACTCACCGGCATCGAGATCGCGCTGTGGGACCTGAAGGGCAAAGCGCTCAAGGTGCCCGTCTATGAGCTGATGGGCGGCAAGTTCCGCGATGATATCCGGGTCTATTGCGATTGCGAGGTGTCGCCCGGCATGAACATGGCCGAAGTGCAGGCGGTCGTGGACGAGGTGCTTGAAGCCGGGTTTACCGCGCTGAAAGTCGATCTCGATATCCGCGCCTATGGGCACACCGGCACCGAAACAGGTTGGTACGAGAAGGATACGTTCAACATGACTCCCAACAAGTGGGAGCATGAGCGCATGGTGCAATTGGCCGAGATGGTGGTGAAGGCCGCCGGGCCTTCGGTTGATGTGGCCACGGATCTCCATACCCGGCTCGACAAGCACTCGGCTATCCGGCTTGCCCGCGATCTCGAGCACCTCAAGCTGCTCTGGCTTGAGGAGCCTGTGCCACCCGAGAACATCGACGTGATGGCCGAAATCACCCGGCAAACCTCCACGCCCATCTGCGCAGGCGAAAACCTCTATCTCCGCCACGGTTTCCGCAAACTGCTCGAGACGCAGGCGGTGGATATCATCATGCCGGATATCCCCAAGTGCGGCGGGCTCTCGGAGTGCCGAAAGATCGCCGAGATGGCGGACCTCTACTCAATCCCCTTTGCGCCGCACAATGTCAGTTCGCCGCTTGGCACCATGGCCTCGGCGCATGTTTGCGCCACAGTGCCCAACTTCCTCATTCTCGAGTTCCACTGGTTCAACCGCATGGACTACTGGAACAGCGTCACCGATGGCGGCAACATCATCGAGAACGGCCGCATCAGAGTGGGCAACCGCCCCGGCATCGGGCTGGAACTGAACGAAGAGGTAGCGCGGAAGCACCAGTATCCCAACACGACCTGGTTCGAGTAAGCGAGCACAGGGAGCCGTGGTCTCGCGGCTCCCTTAACGGACCAGCGCCGGCCGCTTCGGATCGAAGGTCCAGTCGGGGATCAGGTATTGCATCGCTATCGCGTCGTTGCGAGCCCCGGCCGGCAACGCGCGATAAAGCGCGTGCGCCTTCTCCAGCGCCCCCTCGTCGAGCTCCACGCCCAACCCCGGCCGTTGCGGCACTCTCACCGCGCCGTCCCGCAGCACTGGCGGCTCGTGGGTCAGATGCTGCCCGTCCTGCCAGATCCAGTGCGTATCGAGCGCGGTGATCACGCCCGGCGCCGCAGCGCCAACTTGGGTGAACATGGCGAGCGAAATATCGAAATGGTTGTTGGAATGGCTGCCCCAGGTCAGCCCACAGCGCGCGCAGAGCTTTGCCACCTCGATCGAGCCGCTCGGCGTCCAGAAATGCGGGTCGGCGAGCGGAATATCGACGCTGCCCAGCACCAGCGCATGCCCCATCTGTCGCCAGTCGGTGGCGATCATGTTTGTGGCCGTGCGGATGCCGGTCGCGCGGCGGAACTCAGCCAGAACCTCGCGGCCGGACAAGCCCTGCTCGGCGCCGCATGGATCCTCGGCATAGGCGAGATGCGGCTTGATCGCCGTGCACACTTCAATCGCTTCGGCCAGTGACCAGGCGCCGTTCGGGTCGAGCGTGATACGGGCATCGGGGAAACGCTTGGCGAGAGCGGCGATGATCTCGCCTTCCTTCATCCCCGGCAAAACGCCGCCCTTGAGTTTGAAATCCTTGAAGCCATAGCGCGTCTGCGCAGCCTCGGCCTGCCGCATGATCGTGCCCGCATCGAGCGCGCCAAGGTCGCGCACGATCTCCCAGTCATCACCAGTTACTGTCGAGCGGTAGCCGAGCGGCGCTCTGGACTTGTCGCCTACAAAGAAGAGATAGCCAAGCATCGGCACGGCGTCGCGCACCTGCCCGTCACCGAGCAATTCCGCCATGGGCACGCTAAGGAACTGCCCCATCAGATCGAGCAGCGCGCATTCGAGCGCCGCAACCGCGTGGATGGCAACGCGCAGATCGAAGGTCTGCGCCCCGCGCCCGCCGGCATCGCGCGCCGCGAAGGCCTCACCCACCCGCCGCAGGATCGAACGATAGCCGCCGATCTCATGCCCCACCACCAGTTCGGCGGCATCTTCGAGCGTGCGGGCAATGGCTTCACCGCCCGGCACTTCACCGAGCCCGGTGCGCCCAGCGCTGTCGGTGAGGATGACGATATTGCGGGTAAAGAACGGGGCATGTGCACCACTCAGGTTGAGCAGCATGCTGTCCTCGCCCGCCACCGGCACCACGCGGATGCCGGTGACAACGGGTGTCGCGCCCATCATTCAGCCCTTCACGGCGCCAACTGTCAGCCCGCCGACGAGGAAGCGCTGGGCGTACATATAAAGAATGGCGACCGGGATGGCGGTGAGCAGCGATGCCGCCATCAGTTCACCCCAGGGCAGGATATCGCCCACCACCATGGACTGGAGCCCGATCGGAAGCGTCCTCATGCTTTCCGACGTGATGAACACGAAGGCAAACAAGAATTCGTTCCAGGCGTTGGTGAAGGCAAACAGCGCGACCGACAGCAATGCCGGCGCGGCAAGCGGCAGCGTGATGCGCACAAAGGCATAGAGTCGGCTTGCCCCGTCGATCATAGCGGCCTCCTCCAGTTCCACCGGAATTGACCGGAAATACCCGATCAGCACCCAGGTGGCGAAAGGAACGAGGAAAGTCGGATACGTCGTGAGCAGCGCCCCATAGGAGTTGATAAGCCCCAGATCGCTCAACGTCTGGTAGAGCGGAATGAAGATGAGCGTGCCGGGAAGCAGGTAGGTAATGAGGATCGCGGTGGTCAGCAGTCCGGCCCCAAGGAACTTGAGGCGTGTCAGAGCGTAGGCTGCGAGCGCAGCGATCACCACCGAAATAACCGTGCTCAGCGCCGCCACCAGAAGGGAATTGCCCAGCCACATCAGGAACGGCGAGTTGAAGACCAGCTGCTCATACTGGCTGAGTGTCGCCGGGCTGGGCCAGAAAATCGACTCGCGCTGGCTGATCTGTGTCGTGGTTTTGAACGAGGTGATGATCACCCAGTAGAACGGGAATAGCACGAAGACCATGATGGGGATCAGGATCAGAAGGCGGACTCCGATCCCCATGCGTTCCCGGGCCTCTGGCCTGAATACCGGCTTCTGCGACGACCCTGTCATGCGCCGGCGCAACATCAGGCCAAGCCGTTCGAACAAGCGGTTCAGCATGTCGAATGGCCAGAAGACAATGTCGAGGACGAGGCTGAACAGCCTGCCGAAGAACTTGCCTATACCGAGATTGAAGCGCTTCTTTTCGACACCGGCGGACCGTTCGTCGTGCCGCATGTATTTCGACAGCAGGTAGATCAGGAACGCCATCAATGGCGCGACCGAAAGGGCAATGGCGCTGCCCGGTCCATACTGCAACGAGCCGATCGCCTTTTCATAGGCGAGGATCGAGTACAGGCGCGTGGCGCCGCTCGGCCCACCGCCGGTCATCAAAAAGATCAGGCCAAACTGGTTGAAGGTCGAAATGAAGCTCAGCAGCAGTACCACAAGGATGACGTAGCGCATGCCGGGCAGTGTGATGTAGCGGAAGCGCTGCACGGCATTGGCGCCATCGACTTCGGCGGATTCGTACAGCTCGGTGTCGATGGCCTTGAGGCCCGCCAGCAACAACAGCGTAAAGAAGGGTATGCCCTTCCAGACGTTGACGGCAATCACGCTGCCCAGCGCCAGGTTGGAGTCAGACAGCCAGCCGAGCGGCCGTTCGATGAGGCCCATGCCCTGCAGGATAGGATTCAGGCCGCCGAAAAGCGGATCATAGATCGATCTCCAGGCGAGCGCTGTGACGATTTCCGGGACGATCCAGGGCAGCAGCATGATGGCTGACATCAGGTTGCGCCATGGCAACTTGGAATGCAGGATCATCGCAATGGTCATGCCGGTGACGAACTTGAGCGACAGCGACCAGAAGGTGAAATTTATGGTGTTCGACAGCGACAGCAAATAGTCGGAATTGGTGTAGAGGCGCTCGTAGTTGCGCAATCCGACATTGTTTGTGGCGCCCGTCAGGAAGTTGAATGTGGTCGTCGACATCAGGATTGCGCTGATGAACGGCCAGAAGATCAGCCCCGCCATCAGCAAGACCATGGGCAGTACGAACAGATACGCGATGCGCCAGTCGCGACCGAGGACATTTTTGAGCTTGAACCGCGGACGCGGGGCGGTATTGGTGCCGCCGATTGGCACATCGACAGTCATGCGCTTGTCCATGGTCAAGCCTCCTTCCAGCTGAAGCAGCCGATGGTGCGGGTGCAGGAGTGGCGCGCGGACATCCGTCGCAATCTGACGCAGTCATCCGACACGAAACGGCCTGGGGGCAGCGCCGCCGCCCCCAGCCAGCAACGGGAGGCAACCCTAGGGCTGCGCGATTCCGCCTTCTTCGAACAGATCCACCATCTTCTGGTGCGCGTCCTTGACGGCATCGGCGGGCGACATGCGGCCCGATATGACGTTGCCGACGGACTGCTCGAGAACCCCCTGCGCGCGGATGGCATCGACACCCGCATTCGGGTTGGCCGGCCAGGATTGCCCGAGGAACGGGTCGGTGACATCCACGGCCCGCTTGATGGTGGCGAGGTTCGGCTCGGCCGCCAGCAGTTCTGGAGTCCACAGGTTCTGATAGGCCGGAGTGAACAGCACGCTGCCCAGGGCGGCGATCTTGCCGAAATTCGCCGGATCGAGCAGGTTGAGCGCCAACTCCTTGGCAAGCGCGGCATTCTTGGCGTTCTTGAAGATCGTCATCCAGCCGCCGACATTGCCGCCGTTGCGGCTGTCGCCGTTGATGGCTGCTGGAGCCTCAAGCAGCAGGGTGTTGGCGTAGACCGGGTTCCCGTCACGCTTGGACTGGGCATAGATCGAGAACGCGTTCTGGGTGAAGCCGATCTGCCCGGCAAGATAGGCTTCGTTGTTGCCGGTATCGTTCCAGCTTTCGACACCCGGCGGCAGCATGGCGGCATATTTGCCATTGCGGTCATAGGTTTCGCGGAGGAACTCGAAGGCCGCCACGGTCTCCGGAGAGTTGAACTTCACCACCATGCCGGTCTCGTCGGTGAACGAGCCGCCATAGGCCTGCACGACACTGATCAGGAAGCCGAAGCCGTCGCCGGACTGGTTTGGCGTGAAGCCCCAGCCGTAGAAGTCGGGACCCGAAATCGCCAGCGCGGCCTCGCGCCGATCGACGATGGTCTTGAGCGAGGCGGGGTCGATGCCTTTTTCCTTGAGCTTGTCACCACGCGCATAGTAGCCGGTGGTCGTGCCGATCAGCGGGATGGCCCACCATTTGCCGTCGATCTGCGCCGTCTTGGCGGCATTGAGGCCCGGCATGATGGCGCCGTACTTGGCAATAGCCTCTTCGACAACGTCGGACACGTCCTCGACCAGGTCGAGCAGGTGCAGTTGCGAGATCGACACGTTCGACGTGTAGGCGAAATCGGGCGGATTGCCCGCCTTGACCGCCGCTGTCATCTTGCCCAGGAAATCGCCAAAGGACTCCGGGTTGGTGGTCGATATGTCGAGCTGAATGCCCTTGGAGTCGGCAAATGACTGCACCGTTTCGCGGAAGGCGGTCTGGGCCGCCTCGAAATATTCCGTACGGTGGATGACGGTCAGCTTGCCCGACGCGCCCTGCGGCAACGGTGCATCCGGCTTCGGTTTGTCCTGGGCAAATCCCGGCACGCCATAGGCGGCCAGCATCAAGCCCGCACTTGTTGCAGCTGTGCCACGCAGAAGCGCGCGGCGGCTGACTGAGTTCTTGTCGTCCATAATGGTCCTCCTCCTCAATGTGTCGGCTGCTCTGGCGTGCGTCCCTCCACGGCCGCACCCCGTCCGTCAGCAAAACGTGGACGTCAGGCTCCTCCCATCACGCGAGCGCGAAGCCCTGCTCTCGTGGGGAAGATTCCGTGCATGCACGACGCTGACGCCGCCATGCAGGGGACAGTGCCGAAGGGGAGCGAAGTTCATCTGCCTCACACTGCGCTCCCTCGGGCCGTCCGGCCACTTGCTGTCCGCAATCTTGTTCAGGTCTGCCTGTCGCTGCGGTACGTCAGTCAGTCTGTCGGGCAAATGACGGCCTGTCAACAACCGATCATACTACTTATCAAGGTCAGCCTCGCTGACCCTCCTCTGCGCGTGGTTGACTCCTCCACTCAGGGTGTGCATCCAATCAAGTTATCGTACTGCTTTAGGAGGCACGGATGGACCTGGACCAGCTCAAGAGCACCATTGGGGCGGGCCTGCTGTCTTTCCCGGTGACGGATTTTGGCGCCGATGGCAGCTTCGATCAGGCTGGCTACGCGAGGCGCCTCCAGTGGCTGTCGTCCTACGATGCTGCTGGGTTGTTCGCGGCGGGTGGTACCGGCGAGTTCTTCTCCATCGGCATGGACGAGTATGACAACGTCATTCGCACGGCCGTAGAAAACGCCGCACCCAGCGTGCCCGTTCTGGCTGGAGTGGGCTATGGCACGCGTATCGCCGTCGATCTGGCGAAGCGCGCGGAAAGGGCTGGTGCCGCCGGCATTCTCGTCCTGCCGCACTATCTGATGGTCGCAGAAGAAGCGGGCGTGATCGCCCACATGCAGGCCATCTGCGGCGCGGTCGGCATCGGCGTCATCTACTACGCGCGCGACAACACAAAGCTCTCGCCGCAGGGGTTGGAAAAGCTCGCCGAAACCTGCCGCAACTTCATCGGCTACAAGGATGGGCTGGGCGATCTGCAGCTGATGCAGCGCATCCATTACCGGCTCGGCGACCGGCTCGTGCATATTGGCGGGCTGCCGACGGCCGAAGTCTTTGCGCAGCCCTATCTCGAGATGGGCGTCACCACCTATTCCTCGGCCGTCTTCAACTTCGTGCCCGAGCTGGCGCTGAAGTTCTATCGCGCCGTGCGCGCCCGCGACGCCGCGACCATCGACAGCCTGATGCAAAGCTTTTACCTGCCGCTGATCGAGCTCCGCGACAGGAAGCGCGGCTATGCCGTGTCGATGATCAAGGCCGGTGCGGATCTCGTCGGCCATTCCGCTGGTCCGGTACGCGCGCCGCTGACAGAGCTCGACGGTGCGGAGCGGGAAGTGCTGCGCGGGCTGATCGAGCGGCAGGCCGGGCTCGCCAAAGTGGCGTAGCCGGCCCCGTCCACCCTGCGCCGCCATATCGGCCGCGAGTGGCCGCGCAGACCTACTCGGCTGTCAGCCGATCACCTGCCAGCGCTCATCGCGCGGCGCGGTGGGACGGAAATCGTAGCGATCCTTGCCGAGGCCGCGCAGCGTCGCGAGCTCGATCAGCGAAAACTCGGCTGGGTCCTCGCGGTTAAGGTTCATCGGCTCTTTCAGCACCACCGGCGGGTTGGTCATGAAGCGCACCACCGGCGAGTGGTTGTTCGAGGACGCGTGCAGCATGAAGGGGTGGAGGATGATGAAATCGCCCACCTCGCCCGTCACTTCGATGAACTCGCTGCACTCACCGATGAGCGCGCCGAAATCGGTTTCGGGGGGAACGCCCTCGGGATGGGCGGCGAGGTAGCGCGCCACCACACCGATGGAATCGGGGGCAATGAAGGTGCCACCGCCCTTGTGGCCGACGTCGGACCAGTAGACGATGGTCAGCAGTGCCTGCTCGCGGCTATCGAGGAAATGGCGGAAGAAGCTGCCGTCCTTGTGCCAGCCACCGGCCTCCGGTGACGGCGGCATCCACGGCTTGTCGGCACCGCGGCGGAAATTGACGATGAACGCGTCCGACCACTCGGTGGCGTTGATGGTGGTGAAATGCTGCGACTCGATCTCCATCACCTTGGTCTCGATGCGGTCGGCGCCGCCGCACACGTCGCAGAGCGCCCCCCAGGCCTTGGGCGACAGCTCGCTGATCGGCGCCGTATGGTTGCGATCCATCCAGACGATGTCTTTGGTCCAGGTGGATCGATCGGCCGGATTGTAACCGAGGCGCTGATAGGCCTCGTCGGTCCAGCGCTGCGCCAGCTCCCGGTCGAGGCAGCCGGAAATCCTGACATAGCCCTTCTCGATGAAGTGCTGCGCCTGCTCGGGGGTGAGCACCTGCAAGTTCTCGAAAGTCATCGGTCGTCCTGCCGCTCGAAATGGGGAAACATGTTAGTTTGGAGCCAGACGCTAGCGCCTACCTGACGGGGCCTCAAGGCTCTTGTTCGGGCGGCAAGCGCGTAGTGCCGGAGAACTTGAAAACGGAGCAAGGGGGCATCTTGACCGTGCGCCGCTGCTCCATGCGCCTTGCCAAGAATAGCAAATGTCCCGCTGGGGCGAGAACAACGGGCAGGGTGAGCGCCAGCAGGAATACATCGCCCGCGCATGCCCCAAACTGACATTTCTCGCCAGGGTAGGCGACGTCGAACGTAACAAATGGCAGAACAATTACTCCCGCCGCATTTCCGAGCAGTATTATGCGCTCTAGCAGAGCAGTCACGCGCGCAGGAAGAAGCAATAGCCCACAAATACACGCGGCTATTCCAACGGCCAGCGTCATCGGGAAGAAAATGCTGCTTGTCATGGCTCAGCACTCCATGAAACCGCTGGCGGATGATATTACCCAGTGCTGATGCTGGGTACGAGCAGAGCTACCTCACGCCACCACTCACATTTGCCCCATACGGATCCCAACCATTGGCCTGGAACAGGCCGATGATGTAGCCGAAGCAGAAAGCGAAGGCGGTTTCGTTGGAATCGGCGGCATCGATATGCGGCACATGGTCGGGCATGATCATGCCGTCATAGCCCGCCTCGTGGTAGAGCTTGAAGGTCGCCGCCATATCCATGTCGCCTTCATCCGGGAACACCTCGGTGAAGGAGTAGCGACCACCCTTGATGTTGCGGAAGTGCACGTTGAAGATCTTCTTTTTCGCGCCGAACCAGCGGATGATCTCGCCAATCTCCTCACGCGGGTTCTCGAGGCTTTCCGCCACGGTACCCTGACAGAAATTCAGTCCGTGATAGGGGCTTTCGGCGATCTGTACGAACCGCATAAGCCCCTCGGCATCGCCAAGCACGCGCTTTTCGAAGCCGCGAAAGCCCGGCGGGGTCAACGGGTCATGCGGGTGGCAGGCGAGCCGCACGCGATTGGCGGTGGCGACCGGCACGACGCGCTCGAGGAAATAGGTGATACGCTCCCAGAACGTTTCGGCGTCGACCTTACCCGCCACGGTCAGTGTGTCGGCATTGTCCATGCGGTCGGCACGATAGGTGGAGAGCAGCGCGCCGCCGCGGCCGGTTTCGGAGGGGCTGCGCGGAATGCCGAGCACGTTGAAATTGTACTTCGCGGCGCCAATGTCTGCTTCGGCAAGCGCCTCGATGATGCGGCAGATGCCGTCGATCTCGCGGTCACGCTCGCCAGGTTTGCCGAGCACGATGCCAGGCGACTGATGCCGGCGCTCGATGCCAGAAGAGGGCAGCGGCAGCTGCACCATGTCCAGGATCAGTCCATGTTGATGAACGCGTTCTGAATGTCGCATCAGCACGTCGCGATCCCATGCCCAAGGGTCGCCCTCGGGGTCGATGCAGACATGCTTCACCCCCAGTTGCGCCAGTTGCCTCAGGTAACGATCGCCCACCTTCGTGAGTTGATCACCCCCCAGCTGCGTGCCGACATACATTGCGCTTCCCCTCACAACTATGACTTCTTGCAAGTAGTATGATAGATTTTTGGTGTGAGCAAGGCGAGGCTGGTGATATGCTGGTAAGTGCATATCCGGAGTCCTTGTCTTCATGTCCGCCGACAGCAGTTTTCACCTTACCGACAGGGTCAAGCTCGACCTGCTGCGCCTCATCGAGGCGGGCAACCTGCAGACGGGCGCCAAGCTGCCGCCGGCCGACCAGCTCTGCGCGCAGTTCCAGGTCAGCCGCACCGTGGTGCGTGAGGCAATCGCGAGTCTCAAGGCCGAGGGCCGGCTGCGCTCGCTGCGTGGAAGCGGCGTTTATGTGAGCGAGCCGCCAAAGTTCGCCGCTGCCCCAATGTTCATGGCTGCGCCCGAGGAAATCGGCGACGTGCTGGATTTCATGGAGTTTCGCGTGGCGGTAGAGGTGGAGGCCGCCGGGCTCGCCGCCGAGCGCCGCACCGAAACCAATCTGTTGCGCATGGGCGAGGCACTGGCGCAGTTCCGCCGGCACATGCATGACAATACCCTCGCCACCGATGCCGACCGGGCTTTCCACCGCGCCATCGCGGATGCCACGATGAATGCGCGGTTCCGGCTGTTCATTGACGAAATGGGCAGCAAGCTGATCCCACGACGCGCACTCGGTGCCCGCTTTGTCGATGAGGCAAGCAAGGCGGGTTTCCTTGCGTCCATCGAAGGTGAGCACCTGCGCATTCTCGAGGCCATCACGGAGCGGCGGCCCGATGAAGCCCGCCTCGCCATGCGGCGCCATCTCGAGGACGGTCGTCGCCGCTACCGCGAATGGCGGTTGGCGCACGATCTGGCCACCAAGGCCGAGGCCTGACCAGCCGCAGGCCGCATAATGCGCGCGCGCCCGCTTGTCCTCACACCACAGTGGCGGCGGTGACGAACCAATCCGGCATACGCTCGACGATCCAGCCGGCAAGGACATGATCGAAGCCGGTGATCGCCCCGACGCCGACCAGAACGAACGTCACACCCAGCGCAGTGCGCATCCAGCGCGCGGAGAACTGCACCTTGGCGCGCGTCGCCTTCGCGGCGCCGCGCAGAATGCGGCCGGCGAGCAGCAGCGACACGGCCGCACCGATGGCGAATGCGCACATGGCAATGGCGGCCGTCGAGGCGGTACCGCTCGACGATGCCATGACAATGGCAGCACCCATGGTGGGGCCGATGCAGGGCGCCCAGATCAGCGCGAGCAATGCGCCTAGCCCGGCGGCGCCGATCGGCCCGGAGGCGGGAAGCCGCCGCGCCAGTTGATCGCCGAAAGTGGTGAGCGGCGTCATCACCGTGCTCATCCAGCCGGTCGCCGTACCGAGTGCCACCAGTGCGCCAAGCAGCATCAGCATGAGGCCAGCGGGCCAGCGAATGGCATCGATCGAGCCAATTTCCGCGCCGGTTGCGGAAATCGTCACCCCCACCACCGCGAAGGTGAAGGCGAGCCCCAGCGCCATGGCAACCGGCCGCACCCAATCATCGGCATTTGCGCCGACGACAACGAGCGGCACCAGCGGCAGGACGCAGGGATTGAGGATGGTCAGAAGCCCCGCAAGGAAGCTCAGCGCGACGAAACCCATGACTATTCGGCCGTCGCCAGCACCTTGACCACTGAATCTTCGCTCACGCCCCAGGACATACGGCCGGTTTCCTTGCCGCCCTTGAAGGCGATGAGGGTCGAACGCGGTACATCCAGCGCCTTCACCGCATCCTTCTGCTGGTCGTAGTTGACCCGGAAGAAAGCCATGTTGTCGTAGGTGCCCGCCGCCGACAGGCGCTTGAGGATATTCTCCTGCGCGCGGCACTGCAGGCACCAGGGCGCAAAGACATGCACCACGACCGGCTTGCCCGACGCGATGGCGGTCTGAACCTGCGCGGCATCATACGGCTTGATCTCGAAGGCGAGGGCGGGGGCAGAAAACGCCAGCGTGGCGGCGAGAACGATGTGGGCAAGCAAACGCATGGCAAACTCCAGGTGCTGTTGGTTGAGTCTACGCCCCTGCAAGGATCGCGGATCTGCACGTTCTGCGGCGCCCAACCCGAAGTGATGCAAGATGCACCTTGCACATGTCGAAATGGGCATGTCCCGAACCCGAGCCGGATGGGCGAGCGTCCCGGCAAGGGGGGGCCTTGTCGGCATCGAGGCTGGAGATGTCGCATGCTTGGGGAGCATCAGGTCGCCGCGGGGCGCATGGCGACGATACCCGCGGTGCGGGCCCGCACGTCCGGCGTACCGAGACAGGAGCCCACCGCCTCGAACCCCTTTGCGCCCGGCACCGGCAGCACCATGGATGGCGGCGCATGATTGGCCGGGCAGAAGATGATCGCCTCGTCGGGCCGCAGGCTCTCAAGATCGAGAATGGCGCTCGAGCGGGTCATGAGGACGAGAGGCCGGGCCGAGGCACCCCGCCGGCGCAGATGCGCGACAAGTGCATGCTGGGTGGCCTCGTCGAGCCCCTCTTCCACCATGTCGACCACGAGACAGCCAGACGCTGTATCGAGGGTCGCAACAAGCCGGAGCAGAGCTTCGGTGACAGTGGCGCCGTCCTCCTCCAGCCAGGCGAGCTGGGGCGCGATGCGGGCCCGGCACTCCATGGTGAGTTGCGGCGCCTCGGCGCGCTCAAGCCCGAGAAACAGCGCGCCGGGCAGTTCGGCGGCCAGCCGCATGGCGAGCCTGGTCTTGCCGCTGCCCAGCGGGCCAACGAGGAAGGTGATGGGGGCGAGTGCGTGGAGTTCGAACCGCTCACCTCCCCATGGCCAAGGCAGGTCGAAGCTCAGCAGCGGTTCCGCTGAGGCCGGCGCGAGGTCGGACAGCCCGACGAGATCGGGCAGGATTCCCTCTGCAAGCACCGCCCTGAGGCGACGGATCTCCGCAATGGCGCCGCAGAGTGTGCCCAGCCGCGCGTCCAGGTCGGCCTGGTGAGCGGCGAACGCGGCATCGAGTTCTTCAGGATTGCCGTCCAGCACCCGGCCGATCTGGCCGAGGCTCAGGCCCAGCGCGCGCAGGGCGACCACCTGGCGGGCCCGCGCCATTTCCATCGGGCCGTAGGTCCGCCAACCGGCGGCGGAGCGGAGGGGGGTAACGAATCCGCGCTGCTCATAAAGGCGCAGGGCCTTGGACGAAACGCCGAGGCGTGCGGCAGCTTCGGATGGGCTGAGGTGAGGCTCTGACATTTCGCGCGACTCATGGTGCGGGTTGCTGACCGCATCACACAGCAGCTTTGCCCCTGGGTCAGGCGCAAGCGAAATCCGCACGGCGCGCGTGGTGTGGCGGCAAGACGGAGCGGCTTGCTCTGCGCTCCGCCATGCGCAGATACGCCGCAGCAATACGGCTCGACGCTGCAGGCTTGTGGTGGTCTATTCAGTTCGCGGCGATGTTGCCGCTCTCTGGTGGATGCTTGAAATTCGGATTGTTCTGTTTGATGCGGAGTGCGTGCTCTGCTCCACCAATGCCCAGTTCATCTTGACGCAGGATCGGCGGGAGACCTTCCGACTTGCCTCGATACAGACCGCGGCCGGGGCTGATTTGTGCAGGAGGCACGGATTGAACCCTGCGGACCCGACGTCGATTTTGCTGATCGAGGGCGAGCGCGTTCGCAAGGATAGCGACGCCGTGCTCGGCATCTATGAAGCGCTGGGCTTTCCATGGCGGCTGGTGGGGCTGTTCCGTGTCATTCCCGCGCTGTTTCGCGACCCGGTGTATCGCTGGGTGGCGAAGAATCGCTACCGATTGTTCGGCAGGCGCCAGACCTGCTGGGTACCTTCGCCCGCGTATCGCTCCCGCATTCTGTGACGCTGCGAACGCCATGATGCGATGCAGATCCTGATCCTCGATAGCTAGAGGATGCGCCTCCCCATGGTGCGAGAGGGGGATGACCACGGGGAGGCGAACTGGGCAGGCTGAGGGAAGCCTGCCAAGTGGTGATCAGACCGCGACGCCGCTGGCGTCGAAGAGATGCAGTTCCGAGGTTTCGGGGGCAAGCCGTACCGGCTGGCCGAGCGTCAGCCCGACATCACCCGCGAGCGCCGCGACAATCTCGTAGCCCGAAGGCAGCGCCGCGCTGATGATGGTTTCGTGCCCGAGCCGCTCGATGAGCCGCACATTGCCGGCGATCGGACCGTCGGCGGTGAGCGCGAGGTGATGAGGACGGATGCCGAGCGTAAGCTTCTGCCCGGCCGACACGCTGGTGCGGACCGGTGCTGAAATGGGGCCGGTATCAGTGGCGGAGACGATGGCGCGGCCATCTTCGGAGCGGGCGGCAGTCACCTCGATGAAATTCATCTTGGGTGAGCCGATGAAGCCGGCGACAAAGAGGTTGGCGGGCTGGTGGTAGAGTTCCAGCGGGCTGCCGACCTGCTGCACGATGCCGGCATTGAGCACGACGATCTTGTCGGCGAGCGTCATGGCTTCGACCTGATCGTGCGTCACGTAGATCATCGTTGCCTTGAGATCGGCGTGAAGTTTGGAGAGCTCCATGCGCATGTCGACGCGCAAAGCCGCATCGAGGTTGGAGAGCGGTTCGTCAAACAGGAACACGGCGGGCTTCCGAACGATGGCGCGGCCGATGGCAACCCGCTGGCGCTGGCCGCCGGAGAGCTGGCTCGGCCGGCGGTCGAGCAGGTGCTCCATCTGCAGGATGCGGGCCGCCTCGGCGACCTTGGCATCCTTCTCCTCCTTGGGGGCCCCGGCAATGGTGAGGCCGAAGGCGACGTTCTCGCGCACGGTCATATGCGGGAAGATGGCGTAGGACTGGAACACCATTGCGATGCGGCGATCCTTGGGGGGCAGGTCATTGACCACCTGCTCGCCGATGGACAGCGTGCCCGCCGAGATATCTTCGAGCCCGGCGATCATGCGGAGCAGCGTGGACTTGCCGCAGCCGGAGGGGCCGACGAAGACAGTGAACTCGCCGTCGGCGATGGTGAGATCGACGCCCTTGATCACCTCGGTGACGCCGTAGGACTTCTTGATGCCCTTGAGGGTAACGCTGGCCATGGCTTACTCCGCTGCCTGACGGATGGAGTTGACGTGGAGACGGCCGTCCGGAAGGACTTCGACCGGTTCGGGATCCATGATGTAGCCGCCGAAGCGAGCCTTGCCGCCATCGGCGAAGCCGAGCAGCATGAGGCCCTGGTCGGTTTCGACGATGCGCGCCGCATAGCGGCGGCACGGGTCGTCGCCATCGAGGAAGGGGCCGGGCGCGATGGTCCAGGGCCCGCGGGGATCGTCGGCCATGAGGTAATGGGTGCCGGTAACCGGGCTCTGCGGATTGGCCTTGCGATAGGCTTCCGACCAGTGAATCGAGGCGGTGCAGAACAGGCAATACCACTTGCCGCGATAGGCGAAGACCTGCGGCACTTCGAGCTGGCCGAAACCGCCGGTAAACACCGGGGGCTCAAGCGTCCAGGTCAGCATGTCGGGCGAGGTGGCAAGGCCGATGGCGCCGCCGGCATTCGCCTCGGCCACGCCGGGTACACGGGCGGTAAAGAACATCAGCCAGCCCGAGCCCTTCGGATCGCGCAGGACCCAGGGGTCGCGCATGGCGCGATCGTGCCAGTGGCCGACCATATGCGGCACTTCGTAATACCTGGCGTTCGGGCCCTCGAGATCGAGACAGAAACCGGTGCCAAGCCGGGTGAAGCTTACCATATCGGTCGACGTGGCGTGGCCGATGCGCTGGTACATGCCGGCCTCGGCGCGGGTGGTGCCGGTGTAGAACAGGTGGAACAGCCCATCGTCGCCCTTCACCACCGAGCCCGTCCATGTGGTGTAGTCGTCCCATGCCGGGTGGGTCTGGGGCTTGAAGCAGGTGCCGGTATAGGTCCACTCCACCAGGTCGGTCGAGACGGCATGGCCCTGGCTCACGTTGAAATGGCGCAGGTCCGGGTCCCCGAGCGTATCGTCGGCCTGCAGGAAGAAGCCGTGGTAGTGGTCGCCGTCGCGCAGGTACCAGCTGTCCCACAGCCATTTGCCGGGAATGGAAATCGTCATGGGATACTCCGTCAGCCCTTGACGCCGGTCGAGGCGATCGAGGCGATGAATGCGCGTTGCAGGACAAGGTAGAAGGCGAGCACCGGTACGGTGATGAGGCTCAGGTAGGCCATGATCTCGCCCCAGGCGCGGTTGAGCTGGAAGAAATACTGCAGGCCCACCATCACCGGCCGATAGGTCTCCTCCTGCACCACCATCAGTGGCCAGAGATACTGGTTGTACATGGCAAGGAACTTGAGGATGGCGGCGGTGGCAACGACCGGGCCGGCGAGCGGCATGACGATCCGGCGATAGACCTGCCACCAGGTGGCGCCCTCGACCCGCGCCGCCTCGATCAGTTCGCCCGGCAGATCCTTGAAATACTGGATGAACAGATAGACCGTGAGCCCATCGACCACGAAGGGGACGATCTGCACCTGGTAGGAATTCAGCCACCCGAAGGTCAGGCCTTCAGCGCCGATCCAGGGCAGCTTCGAGGCGATGAGCAGCAGCGGGATGGCGATGGTTTCGAACGGCACGATGAGGGTGGCGAGCAGCAGGGTGAGCATCAGTTCGCGGCCGCGCCAATCGATGAACACGAAGGCAAAGCCCGCGATCGAGCAGACGACAAGCGAGAGGACCACCGTCACACCGGTGACGATCACCGAGTTGGTGACAAAGAGCAGTACCGGGGCACGCTTGAACGCATCGACATAATTGTCGAACGAGATATCCCCCACCGGCAGGAAGGCTGCGAGGCTCCTCGTGTCCGAGAGCAGCTGCCCATCAGGCTTCAGGCTCGACATGATCATGAAGATCAGGGGGAAAATGAAGATGATCGCAATCAGCACGAGGACGAGATAGCGGACCGCAAGGCGCAACCCGTGATTGTCGGGCGCGCGCGAGGTGGAGGCGTTGCTCGAGACTTGAGCGGACATCAGCGCTTCTCCCGGGTCAGCCAGCGCTGGATCAGCGAGATGGAGAGCACGAGCACGAACAGGATCACCGAGATGGTGGACCCGCCCGAAATGTCCTGCTTGCCATAGCCGCGCTGCACAGCCTGGAACACGATGGTCTGGGTGGAATCGAGGGGGCCGCCCTTGGTCATGACGTCGATCTGGCTGAAGAGCCCGAAGGCCTGCATGGTGATGACGACGAGCACGAGGACGGCGGTGTTGCGGAGGCCCGGCCAGGTGACGTAGCGGAACACCTGCCACTTGCTGGCGCCCTCGATGGAGGCCGCCTCGTAGAGCGTGGGGCTGATGGTCTGCAGGCCCGAGAGCCAGATGACCATATGAAAGCCGACGGCCTGCCAAACGGACATGACGATGATGGCGCCAAGCGCAGTCTCGGGCTGGCCGAGCCACTCGACCGAGGGGAAGGCGCCGAAGGTAAGCGATTTCAGCAGGTTGTTGAGCAGGCCGGAGTTCCCGTCATAGATGAAGCGCCAGAGCAGGGACACCACGACGATGGAGACGACCACGGGCATGAAGTAGATGGCCCGGAACACGTTTATGCCGCGCAGCTTCTGGTTGATGAGCAGCGCGAGGCCAAGCGCCAGTCCGCCCTGGAGGGGGGCGACGACGAGAACGAAGATGAAGGTATTGACGAGCGCGGTCATGAACACGACGTCACGGGCGAGCACGACCCACTGGGTATCGCCCACCCCGACGCTGAACCACTCGCGCATGCCGTCATATTGCGGGTAGTCGGGGTTCTTGCGG
Organism: Hyphomicrobiales bacterium; assembly: GCA_027487555.1. Taxonomy (GTDB): domain Bacteria; phylum Pseudomonadota; class Alphaproteobacteria; order Rhizobiales; family Devosiaceae; genus Devosia_A. The sequence continues at coordinate 35,055 of JAIYDI010000019.1, read as the reverse complement.
GTAAAGCTGCGCACTGCCGGGTATTTGGCGGCGCCCGCCTCGTCGCGGACAATCTGACCTGCGGCATCGCGCTCGGGCTCGAGCGGCAGAAGGTTGAGACCCAGCAATTGGTTGTAATTGGACGCGCCGACGAACTGCGTCGGGTTGGGCGTCACCAGACGCTGATCGGTGAAGCTGAGCCCGATGGCGAACAGGAAGGGCACGACGACGAACAGGCCGATCAGGAAGATCGCCGGCCCTGCCATCGTCCAGCCTGCCCGATTTGAGCGGGTGAACTTCGAAGCCAATTGGGTCTCCAATCAGGTTTGCGAAAAGTGGGACCCGGCTTGCGCCGGATCCCCAGTCAGCAATCGATCAGTGGCCGTAGCCGCTGTTCTTTTCGATATCGGCGTTGATTTCGTCGACGGCGGCATCGAGGGTTTCCTCGACATCGGCGCCCTGGGCGATATCAGCAGCGGCCTTCTCGAACACCTTGGCCTGGACGACGTAGCCCGGGGTCACCGGACGGACGAGGCCGGTCTTGTTGGAGTAGTCGAAGAAGACGTGCAGCGGGCCGCCCGGCTTGTAGTTATCGACCAGATCGGCCGCCGACGGCGTCGCCGGGATGAGGCCGATGCCGTTCGAGAAGGCGGCGAGGTACTTGTCCTGCAGCGCGAACTCGATGAAGGCGGCAGCGCCTTCCGGATGAGCCGACTTGGCCGAGACGCCGAACTGCCAGGAGGCGGCGCCGATCTTCGGACCGTTGCCGAAATCCGGCGCGGGCAGGAAGAGCGTATCCTCGAAGGCCTTGAGCGTGCCGAGCGCCGCCCAGTTGCCGTTCCACGAGAAGGCGTAAGCACCGGTGTTGAAGCCGTTGTCACGGTCCGCCGGATCCTGTGTGGCCTGCGCATACCCGTCGGTGAACAGGCTCTGCCACCACTTGCCCCACGCGATGCCTGCTTCGCCGTTCAGGGCGCCTTCAGCGGTCTTGTAGGTCGAGCGGTCGACGATGTCGCCACCGAAGCTCTGCAGGAAGGGCGAGAACGCATAGGGATACCATTCGCCGGTCCAGGCCGTGCCGAGGTCGAGCGCATACTTGAACTTGCCCGAGGCCTTGGCCTTGGCAAGCGCATCGGCGAACTCGGCGGCCGTCCAGGGCTGGTCGAGGGTCGGAACACGCAGCCCGAGCTCATCGAGATAGGACTTGCGCGTGACGAGCGAGATCGCCGCGTCCCACAGGCCGATCGAGTAGAGCTGGCCGTTCCAGACGCCCTTGGTGCCGGGCAGGAAGTTGGCAATCTTGCTCTCGTCGATCTTGAGCGGCTGCATGTAGCCGGCCCACGCCCAGTTCGGCATGTTGGGGCCGTCGACGTCGAGGATGTCCGGCAGGTTGCCGGCGAGCGCTGCCGCGGTGACGCTGTCGTTGTAGACGGCCTGCGGGAAGCTCTGCAGTTCGACCTTCCAGTCGGACTGGCTGGCGTTGAAGTCGTCGATGACCTGATTGATGAGCTTCCCTTCCACGTCACTGCCGGCGCCGTGGTACCACATGGAGAGCGTGGTCGCGGCGAAGGCAGAGGTGCTGAGAAGCATAGAGGCAAGCGTGGCCCCGAGGAGCAGGCTGCGGCGTTTCATTGGAGGTCCTCCCTCACGATTTTGAGCTGGGGTAGTTTATGGGGCGCCGACTCGGTGGCCGAGCTGCGCCAGTAGACCGGTCCGGGCACAAGCACCGGCTCGGGAATGTTCCGGCTTTCGCCGGAAATGCGGGACAAAAGCAGCTGCGCGGCACGAACGCCCATGGCGATATAGGGCAGCTCGACCGTGGTCAGCGGCGGGTAAAGGGTTTCGGCGATGACGCGGTAATTGTCGTAGCCGGCAACGCCGATCTGGTCGGGGATGCGCAGCCCCCGTGAGCGCAGGATGCCGTAGACGCGCAGCGCCTGCTTGTCGTTGCCGCAGCAGAATACCGTGGGCGGCTCGGGCAGCGACAGCATGCGGTCGATGACAGTCCAGAGCAGTTGGGTATCGTCCTCGGCGCCAAGCAGCTCCACCGCCTGCACCAGCGCAGGATCGTAGGGCAGACCGAAGGCGGCGAGCGCATCGCGATAGCCGAGAGTGCGGAGCCGGGTCGCGTCGATATCGGGGCGGAGCGACAGATAGGCTATGCGGCGATGGCCAGCCTTGAGCAGCCGCGTCACGAGGTCGTGCTGGCCGCGCCGGTCGTCCGGCAGGATGGCCGGCGTGCCGGCATCGTCATAGCAATTGGCGAGGACGACGGGTGTGTCGGCCGGAATCGGCGGCAATGCAACGCGCTGGTGATACTCGGCGACGTAGATCAGCCCCTCGACCCGATGCTCGAGGAAGGTCTGCACAAGGCCGGGGACCTTGTCCGGGCTGCCGCCGGAATCGGCGATCATCAGCGTCCGGCCGGAGCCGGCGATGGCGCGCTGGATGCCCTGGACGATGAAGAGTTCGGGCAGACCCGCGGGCTGGGCCGGCTCAGGCGACATCGAGATGGCGCCGGTGATCAACCCGACAATTCCGGAGCGGTTGGAGCGCATCATGCGGGCGGCGCTCGAGGGCACGTAGCCGAGTTCGCGCATGGCCTTTTCCACCGCCTCGCGGGTGCCGGCACCGACCGGCGCGTCGCCGTTCAGCACCCGGCTCACCGTCTTCGGCGATACGCCCGCGGCTTTCGCCACGTCGTAAATGGTTGCCATGAACTCCTCCCAGAGCGCCACAACTCGATATTCGGTATTTGTGACACCGATGTCATGACATCGGTGTCTTAGCGCGGGTGGAGCTGTTGAGTCAATGGGGTGACAATGGGTGGCAGGCACCGGGGGACGAACGTGGAACCGGCGCCCGCCAAATGACCACAGACAACGAGAAAGGGGCCATGCGGCCCCTTTGCTGTATTGCGGTCAGTGGTCGCAAAGCGACGCAGAAGACAGCGCGCGGCCCGTCTCTCCCCGGACAGACAAGGGATGTGGGCACCGCCCGTGAGGTTACGCCGTCCAGCCGCCGTCGATGACGTGGATCTGGCCGGTCGTATAGGTTGCGCCGGCCAGGTAGACGGCGAGATCGGCGATTTCCTCGGGCTTGGCGATGCGGCCGATCGGCTGGCGCGCGATGAAGGCCTTCTTCGCCGCCTCGAAATCGCCGGTGGCATGCCAGCGTTCGTGCAGCGAGGGGCTGTCGACGGTGCCGGGGCAGATGGCGTTCACCCGGATGCCCTTGGCCGTATAGTCGGCGGCAATGGACTTGGTGAGCCCGATGACGGCAGCCTTGGAGATGGAATAGGCTGCGCGGTTCGGTACGCCCTTCACCGAGGAGGCGACAGTCGCCATGTTGACGATGGCGCCGTCGCCGCGCTCGAGCATCTGCGGCAGGATGGCCTTGATGGTGCGCACCTGCGCCCAGACATTGAGATCGAACGCGAACTCAAGGTCCTTGTCGGGCATGTCGAGCACCGTGCCCGAATGCACCACGCCGGCGCAGTTGAACAGGATATCGATGCGGCCGATCTCGGCCACGGCTTTCTCGACATCCTCGGCCTTCAGCACATTCAGCACGCGGGTGGTGATGCCAGGCTGGCCTTCAAGCTCCTTGAGCTTGTCGGCATTGATGTCGGTGGCGATCACTTTGGCGCCGGCCTTGGCGAAGGCCAGGGCCGAAGCGCGTCCGATGCCCTGGGCGGCCGCGGTGATGAGGGCGACCTTTCCCGAGATGTCGGCCATGCTGTTTCTCCTCTGCTGCGCGGGGGCGCCGGCCGGCGCCCACCGGTTTATCGGGCGCGACCGTGATCAAAGCGCGCGGCGAAGGCAAGCCCCTTCCGCTCGCGCTTTGGTCTTATCCCGAAACCGCCGTGAATCCGGGCATTTGCCAATGAATTTCCGGCGGCTCCGCGCCTCGCAGTGCCGGCGTCAGGCGGCCCTTTGCGCCAGGTAATTGCGCCATCCACCATAGTCAGTGATGTCCTCGGCGCCGGCCACGGCATAGGCCTCGCAGAGAAAGCACGAAACCTGCGCGCCATCTGACAGCGTTACCTTTCCGATGCCGAGCGGCGCTGGAACCCTGGCAACGAAGCGGCCGAAGGCATCCGCCGGCAATTCCCAGACCTCGACCTCGAGACCGGGGCCCTCGGCGCCGGGGAAACGCACCATTCCCGGTTTGGGCGGCACCGTTCCCGGGAGGGCGAAAAGTCGGTAGTCGCCCGATGTCCTGGCGCAGCGCACGAGCCGCCCGCCGGCGGTGCTCAGCTCGTGATTGAGCGGCAGGCCGGTAAGGTGGGCGCCGACGACGGCGATGGGGATCAGGTCGGCAGTCATTAGGTCACTCATGGCAACGGTCCGCTCCGTCGTCGGGTTCATTCACGCGTGGGCGACCACGCGAAACGGGCCGGCACGCCTTGGTGAGCAATATCTGCGTGCGCCTCCGCGTCATGCGCGGCACCTACATGCACTGCAGTTCGAGTATACCTACCTGTATACAACAAAAACCGTAGTTCAGAACCGAAAACCCCGCAACCAGACTCGCATTCAATTTGCGACTTATCCCAAGCTCGCTGACCCCGATTGGCGAAACCCGCGACAAGGTTGCGGTTTGCCCCCTACTGACTCCCGAAGGGGACGTCCGCGCGCGCCGGACCAGCCGGAAACACGCCCGACATGACGTGGAAGCCCGGAATGCGCCGCACCCGATCGAGCCAGCGGCGGATGGCGGGATAATCCTGCCGGGAGATGCCCCCTTCTTCGCAGAGCGCGACGGCGGGAAACACGGCCACATCGGCAAGGCTCGGATGAGCGCCCGCCGCAAGCCAGTCTGCACCGGATTTCTCGGCGAACCACACATGCCTGTCGAGTGTGCGCAGCAGGGCATGGGCGCGGGCCTGCAACACCGGCAGGGAGTGGCCGTCGCCGGTGGTGATGATCCAGCGGGCCCTGAGGGCCGAATCCGCAAGGCTTTCGGCATGGGCGAACCAGCGCGCGATCTCGTCACGGGCGGCGGCGGGCCACCAGCGACCGAGCCCGCCCGATCGGGCTGCGATATGGGCGAGAATGGCCGGGAGCGCCGTCAGCACCAGCCCGTCGTCGTCGAGCACCGGCAGTGTACCGTCCGGCGAGAGCGCCCGGAACCAGGCCTCGTCCTGCTCGCGGCCGGGGAACATGTCCACAGGTCGGATCTCGTGGGCGAGGCCGGTGAAGCCGAGCAGCAGGCGGACGGCGTAGCATTCGGCGCTCAGCTCGAAATCGTAGAGGATGATCATCAGATATCGAGCACCAGGCGAGTGGAGCGGGCGCGGGACACGCAGGTCATCATCACCTTGCCCTCGCGCTTTTCGGCCTCGTTGAGATAGACGTCCTGATGGTCGATCTCGCCATCGAGAACCCGGGTAAGGCAAGTGCCGCAGGCGCCCTGCTCGCAGGACGCGGGGCCATTGACGCCGTTGTCGCGCAGCACGGCGAGGATCGACTTGCCGGCCGGCACGTCGAGGCTGAGCGCGGAGCGGGCGAGCTCGACCTTGAAGCTCTTCGAGCTATCGCGTGGCTTGAGGTTCTTGAAGTACTCGAAGTGCACGGCGCTTTCCGGCCACCCGGCGGCGGCGGCCTCCTCTCGGACGAGTTCGAGGAATGGGCCGGGCCCGCAGACATAGATCTGCTCGGCAAAGCCGGGGTTCGCGACGATGCGCCCGATGGCGGCGGAAGTCGCCCCGGGGTCAAGGCCGAGATGGCGGTTGACCCGCGCGCCGAGCCGACCGACATCGTCGGGGAACGGGATATGGGCGTCAGAGCGGGCGAAGAGCTCGAAGCCGTAGGCGAGGCCCTGCGCCTCGAGCGCCTTGGCCATGGCCAGCAGTGGCGTGATGCCGATGCCGCCGGCGATGAACAATGTCTTCCTGGCATCGCGACGCAGCGGGAAGTTGTTGCGCGGCTCGGAAATGGCGACCACGTCGCCCTCGCGCACCACTTCGTGCACGGCTTGCGAGCCGGAGCCGGGCGTTGGCTCGCGCTTCACCCCGATGACATAGCTCAACTGTTCGCCCGGACCGTTTGTGAGCGAGTATTGCCGCACGAGGCCGTTGGGCAGGTGCAGGTCGATATGGGCGCCGGGCTGGAACGTGGGGAGATGACCCTCGAGCGCGCCGAGCTCGAGCCCGACAATGTCCGCGCCTGCGGGGAACTTGCGCCGGACCACGACACGCAGCGTGTTCTGCGCGCCAATGGTGATGGGCGGCATGCTTGAGAGTTCGACCGAGACCGGCTGGTAGACAGGCACGATGGGTTCAGGCAGCTCGACCCGCGCGGCGTCGGCCTCGATCACTTCACGCAGCGCCTCGAGCACATCGTCGAACTGGCGCAGCAGCGGCAGCGGATCGCCCGCGGGCCGCGCGACAATGCCACGGATGACGGCACGCGCGGCATCAACCGGCTGGACAAAGAACCGCGCCGGATGGCCGGGCAGGTCGGCGAGTTCGAGCCCGGCGCCCAGCGGCGGCAGGGCCTCGACGTCACTGCCCGATCGGCGGGCATGCACCAGGGCCGTTAGCACCATTTCGGGGGAGGCGTTGACGGGAATGGGCCGCAGTGCCAACTTTTCGCCGTCGACCGGTGGCAGCGCAAACGGCGTGTCGGGGGAGAGCGTACTCCAGACGAGGCCGTCGGCTTCCATCACCCGATAGGTGCGGTTGCTGATGCGGCGCGCTGGCGCATCGGCCGGATGGGCGGGAATATAGGTGCAGCCGGCCGTGCGGTTGGCATAGCGCCAGCCATGATACTGGCACTTCAGCTCAGCGCCTTCGTTGATGCCGATTGAGAGCCGGACACCGCGATGCAGGCAGCGGTTTTCCCAGGCGTTGACATGGCCGTCATCGGCACGCCAGACCGCCATTTCCTGGCCCAGCAACTGCCCGTGATAGACGTGCCGGAACGGCAGATCGTCCGATGTGGCGATAGGATACCAGGCAGCGTTGTGACCCGCCCTCGGTGCGGTTTCGGCTACCATCATGCCGCCTCCGGGATAACGCCGTAATTGATGCCCTTCTGGCTCAGCCAGCGGCGATAGGCGATGGCGGATTTGTCGGCGCGGATGGGGGTTTCGGCGCGCGGATCGAGTGGCAGTTTCTTTGGGTACTGGTTTTCGAGAATGGGCCGGTCCTGCCCGAAAATGGTCTGCTGGAAGCGGCGCATCGAGGTGAGCGTGTTCACGTCATCGAGCATTGAGAGCATCAGATGCGCACGGACCATCTCCTCGCCCATCGGCTGGCAGAAGATGGCGATCACATCCATGCGGCTTGGCTGCGCCGGGCACGATTTGTACAGAACAGCCACATAGGGGTGCGGCACGCGATAGACATATTCGACCTCGATCCCCTCCGACGCGCTCAGCGCCGCCTGCGGCTGGAAGAAGCGACAGCGGGTGGCGAGAACCTCGTCGCGCTCCCCGGAGATCTCCACATCGTATTCCTTGACCTCGGTATGCGGCTCCTCGCCGAGGATGCCGGTATGGACGTAAGGGAAGTGCCCCATATCAAGGAAGTTCTCGATGGCGCGCGGCGCCGAAACATTCACGCCGATGGAGCCCGCGCAAATGTTGAAGCGGTCGGACTCGGCATATTCGGGAATGGGGAAGAGTTCGGCCGGGGGAGTCCCGAGGCTCGTCCAGATGAAGCCGTAGCGCTCGATGACCGGCAGCGCGGTGGCGCCATCGGTCGCGCGCCACACTGTCAGGCCGCCATCGGCGCCGCGCTCGTAGTTGAGCCCCTGATCGAGCAGCACGGTCGAGCGGCGCTGGCCGGGCTTCGCGTCCTCGCCCGCCGAGATCGGGTACCACAGGTTCAGAACGGCGGCAGAGGGGGTCGTCGACATGATGGCGTCCGGTTTCACACAAAGGCAGCCTGCGGCTTTGCCGCCGAGTGGGCAAGCCCGGCTGCGATCATGCCAGACATGTGATCGCGGAAAGCCCCGCCTTTGCCGGCAGATGCTTCAGTTCGTCGCTTGGGCGAGCAACACGTCCTCGATCTCGATGTAGGACAAGCCCAGCCGCTGGCGGATGGAGCGCTTCTTGGCCGCGAGATCGGCGATGGTGTGGCTGTCCAGCACTTCGAAAAAGGCGCCCAGCGCCTCGCGCAGGGCCGCGTTGACGTCGCACATATCAACCAGCGGGCAGGTGATGTCGCCATCCTCGAAGCACTCCGCCATGGCGAAGCTTTCCTCGGTGAGCTTGATGGTATCGAGCAGAGTGATGTCCTCTGCCGGTCGGCCGAGCTTAATGCCGCCCTTGCGGCCCCGCACCGTTTCGATAAGGCCGGCCTCGACGAGCGGCTTGATCAGCTTGAACAGGAAGAGCTCTGATATGCCGTGCGCCTTGGCGATATCTGCGACCCGGCTCAGGCCAGGATCGTTGACCGCGCAATAGATCAGCGTGCGGATGGCATAGTTGGATTGCCGCGTCAGGCGCATGGAATTCTCCGGTTCGCGCCGGCGGCCGCACCGACGCGCTCGGCTCTCGGCCGATGCTCGCAGTTTATAATGGTTCCAGAGTTTTGCAAGATAACCTGAGCAATTGGTTCAGGAATTAACGTCGCAGGGGTTCCGTGCCATGGACCTCGCCTCTCGCCGGGCTCGCGGCAAGGTCCGTTGACAGCGCAGCGGACGACCTCATGGTGATCCTATCGACCCATGATGTCGCTGCGCACTACGCCTTCAGGTAGGGCGCATGCAGCGAGAGGTCTGCCGGGCCGAGGCGATCGGAGGCCGTGAAGCCCTGATGCCAATAGGGGTAGATCAGCCGCGGCTGGCTCACCGCGTCGAGCCGCGCCAGATCGTCGGCGGTGAGCTTGAGCGCGGCTGCCCTGAGATTGTCCTCGAACTGCCCGGTGGTGCGGCCGCCGATGATCACCGAGGCGACAATGGGCTTCGACAGGAGCCAGGCGAGAGACACCTGCGCGCCCGAGACGCCATGCGCCTTGGCCACATCGTTGATGACATCGACGATATCCCACAGCGCGTCCCAGTCGTTTATCGGCGGCTCGCGGAAGCCGCGGACCTGCCGGCCGTCATCGGGCTTCGAGTTTCGGGTATACTTGCCCGAGAGCCAGCCACCGCCGAGCGGCGACCAGACCAGCACCGATACGCCCTGGTCGAGACCGAGCGGGATCAGTTCATACTCGGCCTCGCGGGCCTGGAGCGTATAGTGGATCTGCTGGGAAACGAACCGCTGGTAGTTGCGGTGCTCCGAAATGCCGAGCGCCTTCATCATATGCCAGGCGGAATAGTTCGAGCAGCCGATATAGCGGACCTTGCCCTGCTTCACGAGCGTGTCGAGGGCCTCGAGCGTCTCCTCGAGCGGGGTCTGCCCGTCCCATTCATGCACCTGGTAGAGGTCGATGACATCGGTCTTGAGGCGGCGGAGCGAATCCTCGCAGGCGCGGATGATGTGATAGCGGCTGAGGCCGCGATCGTTCGGCCCGTCGCCCACCGGAAAGCGCACCTTGGTGGCGAGCAGCACGCGGTCGCGGCGGCCATGGGTCAGCGCCTCGCCGATGATCGTCTCGGATACAGTCTTCGAATAGACATTCGCGGTGTCGATGAGGTTGACGCCATGATCGAGGCAGAGGTCGATCTGGCGCTGGGCCTCCTGCAAGTCGGCATCGCCCCAGAGTCCGTCGCCGCCAAAGGTGGCAGTGCCGACAGACAGCGAGGAGACCTTGAGGCCGGAACGGCCAAGGGTGCGGTAGTCCATTACTGAGTCCTCCTGTTGCCGAGGAGGTTAACCGCCACCGCCCGGCGTGGCGAGAGGCCTCGGGGCCTGATTTTGTCGCGACGCCTCGCGACGGGCCTGCTTCAGGGCCTTGTTGCGGCGCGCGATCTCGGCGGCATCATCGCCCAGATGCGCCTGGCCCCGCGCATCGGCGATGGCGAGCTGCTTCTCGCGTTCGAAATGCCCCGGCTTGGGCGCCGCTGCGCAAGCCGTGCACAGATCGTCGTGGAGCGCTTCAGCCGGAAATGGCTGGCGGCAGGAGCGGCAGAGCCGCGCCGCACCCTGTTCGAGCCCATGCTTGAGCGACACGCGCTCGTCGAACACGAAGCACTCGCCATTGAAGCGGCTGTCGCTTTCGGGCACGTCTTTGAGATAGCGCAGGATGCCGCCCTTCAAGTGGAAGACCTCCTTGAAGCCCTTTTCGAGCATGTAGGCCGAGGCCTTCTCGCAGCGGATGCCGCCGGTGCAGAACATCGCGACCTTGGGGTGCTGGGCCGGGTCGAGGGTCGCGACATAGTCCTTGAACTCGGTGAAGTTCCGGGTGTGCGGATCGCGCGCCTTCTCGAAGGTGCCCAGCGCCACTTCGTAGTCGTTGCGGGTATCGATGACGGTCACGTCATTGCGGGCGATGAGCGCGTTCCAGTCGCGCGGGGCGACATAGGTGCCGACGCGGCGGCTCGGGTCGGCCTCGGGCGCGCGCAGCGTCACGATCTCGGGCTTCAGCCGCACCTTCATGCGGTAGAACGGCATTTCGGTGGCTTCGGAGAATTTCGCTTCGGCGCCCGCGAGCCGCCCGGCCCAGACCTTCCCGGTTGCGAACCAGTCCATCAGCTCGGCAATGGCATCGGACGTGCCGGCGACGGTGCCGTTGATGCCCTCGGGCGCCAGGATGAAGGTGCCGCGAATGCGGCGGGCGCAGCAGAACTTCGCCAGCACTGGCTTCAGCGCCGCGCAATCGGGCAGTTGGGCGAACTTGTAATAGGCAAGCACCTTGCAGGGCTCTGCAACCTTGAAGGACTTCTGGCTTTGCGGCACTGTGACAGACATATCCAGCACTCCGGAACGGGCGCGACAGCGGCTTACACCCAGCGCGCGCGGCGGGCAAATCGGACAATTGAAGGAGGATCGAAATGACCTATCGGGCCAGCGACTCGCGCTATGGGCATATGCAGTATCGCAAGAGCGGCAAGTGGGGCCTGAAGCTGCCGGCGATCAGCCTCGGGCTGTGGCAGAATTTCGGCGGCAACCGCGACTATCCCAGCGCCTTCGAAATCCTCTCCTACGCCTTCGACAAGGGCGTGACGCATTTCGACCTTGCCAACAATTACGGCCCACCGCCGGGTTCGGCAGAGGAATTGTTCGGCGACGTGATGGCGCGGGATTTCCGGCCCTATCGCGACGAGATGATCATTTCATCGAAGGCCGGCTATCTGATGTGGCCGGGGCCCTATGGCGAATGGGGCAGCAAGAAATATGTGATCGCGTCGGCAGAGCAGAGCCTGAAGCGGCTCGGGCTCGACTATGTCGATATCTTCTACTCGCACCGCTACGACCCCGAGACGCCGCTCGAGGAGACGATGGAGGCGCTGGCGCAACTCGTGCGGCAGGGCAAGGCGCTATACGCGGGTATCTCCAGCTATCCTGAAAAGCAGACGCGCGAAGCCCACCGCATCCTCAAGGAGATGGGGATCAACTGCATCATCCACCAGCCGAGCTACTCCATTCTCAACCGCTGGATCGAGGACGACAAGACCATCGATGCCTGCGGCGAACTCGGGATGGGCGTCATCGCGTTTTCGCCGCTGCAGCAGGGCATTCTGTCGGGCAAGTATAATCGTCGGCAGGGCGACCTGAGCGGCACCCGCGCCTCGGAGAACTATTCGCTCAACGCCAGCCGGCTCGAGCCGCGCGTGCTCGAAGCGGTGGAAAAGCTTGGGGCTATCGCCGACGCGCGCGGGCAGACGCTGGTGCAGCTGGCGCTTGCCTGGGTGCTGCGCCGCAAGGAGATGACCTCGGCGCTGATCGGGGTCAGGACGCTTGAACAGCTCAAGGACTGCCTCGGAACCCTCGACAACCTCACGCTCTCGGACGAGGAGATCGCGGCCATCGAGGTGGCCAGCGCCGGGGGGCGCTGAGCGGGCGCGGTTGACGAATGGTTCAGATTTCCTGCTGTGAAGGCGCATCCGGGTGCGCTATGGGCACCCGGACGAAGCCCGGAATCTTCTGATGACAACGATCTTCAATCCTTTTGCCTTCGCGGCGGACGATCTCAACTGGATGTTTTTCGAGCCAAGCCTCCTGCCGCTCGAAAGCGCCTGGATCGGACATATCCCCTTTGCCGCATGGGTCATTGCCGCTGCGCAACCCCGCGTGGTGGTGGAACTGGGCACGCATTCGGGCGCATCGTTCGCAGCCTTCTGCGATGCGGTGAAGCGCTTCAAGATGTCGGAAACGCGCTGCTTTGCGGTGGATACCTGGACCGGGGACGCGCAAGCTGGGTTCTATAGCGACGAGGTCTACCACGCACTCAGCAGGCATGTCGTGGCGCAGTTCGGCGACATGGCAGTCCTCAAACGCATGAGTTTCGACGCGGCACGCGACGACTTCGCCGACGGCAGCGTCGATCTGCTGCATATCGACGGGTACCACACCTACGAGGCCGTTCGGCACGACTTCGAAACCTGGCGAAGCAAACTGAGCCCGCGCGGGGTGGTTCTGTTCCACGATACCAACGAGCGGGTGGCGGATTTTGGCGTCTGGCGCTATTGGGCCGAGCTCCGTGCGGAGTTCCCCGGCTTCGAATTCCTGCACAGCCATGGGCTTGGCGTGCTTGCGGTGGGCAAGGCGGCTCCTGTCGCTCTGCAGCAGCTGTGCAAACTCGCCGATCCGCGGGCCATCCGCCGGATTCAGGTGCGCTACGAGGCGCTGGGCCGTCATCTTGAAACGCAGCGGGACCTGCGACTGCTGCAGCACGTAACCGAACAGCGGATGCGCGAGGCACAGGCGCGTCTCGAGGCCCGGCGCGCGGCGGAGGATGCGCCCGCGCAGGGCGACACGGCCTGACGGGTGCTCACATCACCACGGTGATGCGGTCGGAGGCGCGGGTCACGGCGGTATAGAGCCAGCGCTGCCGATCTTCTCGGAACACATAGCTCTCGTCGAACAGATAGACATTGTCCCACTGGCTGCCCTGCGCCTTGTGGACGGTCAGGCAATAGCCGAACGTAAACTCGTCGAACTGCCGCCGCTCCGGCCAGGACAGCGTGTCCTCCTCGCCCGAAAAGAAAGCGGCATGGGTGACGACCTTGGCCTCGGTAGGCTTGTTGCCCGTCGGCTCGTCGGAGGCAAGCGTCATGGAAAAGCGCGCTGCGCTGCGCTTGCGCACGTCGGTTGCCGTCCAGATCTGGCCGTTGAGCAGCTTCTTCACCGGATTGTTCCTGAGGCAGACGAGACGATCGCCCACCACTGGCTCGTGGGCGGGCAGGTCCTTCAACTCGCGCAGGCGGTCATTGTAGGCGATGCGCGTCTTGTTGCGGCCACACAGCACCTGATCGGCTTCGAGCACGGCGGCGCGGTCGACATCCGAGCGCGCAATCACGAGGCTTTCGCCATAGCGGCCGGGCTCGAGATACCCACCCTCGCGGATTTCCATCGACATGCGGATGATCGGGTTGTCGGCCGCCTGCCGGTGGATTTCGGTGAGCATGAAATCCGGCTCCTCGGCGGTGAAAAAGCCGGCGCCCTGCACCGGCGGCAGCTGGAACGGATCACCCAGCACCAGCACCTTGGTGCCGAAGCTCAACAGATCGCGCCCCAGCGCCTCGTCCACCATCGACACTTCGTCGATGACGATGAGATCGGCCGAGGCGGCATCGCTTTCCGGATCGATGGCGAATTTCGGTTCGCCGTCCTTTTCCGACACGAGCGCGTAGATGAGCGAATGAATCGTTGTGGCGCCGCGCGCGCCATATTTGCGCATCACCATCGCCGCCTTGCCGGTGAAGGCGGCGTATTTCACCGACTTCACCCCTTGGGCGAGGTGACGGGCGAGCGTCGATTTGCCGGTGCCGGCCCAGCCGAACAGCCGGAATACCTGCGGGCCGGATTTGTCCTTCAGCCAGCGCGAGACCGCCTGCAGCGCCTCATCTTGTTGCGGCGACCACTCCATCAGACGATGCGGGTCTCGACCGTACCGATGCCATCGATCTCGCCCACGAGGTGATCGCCCGCGACGACAGCCGCGACGCCCGCGGGCGTGCCTGTGAAGATCAGGTCGCCCGGAAACAGCGCGAAAAAGCGCGAGAGCTCGGCAATCACGTGGGCCAGGTCCCAGGTCATGTCGGAGAGCTTCGCTTCCTGCCGGAGGGCACCATTCACCCTCAGCGCAATTCGCTGGGTGAGCGGCAGCGCCACCATCGCGGCCGGCACCATGATGCCGATGGGCGCCGAGTGGTCGAAGCCCTTGGCCACCTCCCAGGGTTTCTGCGCCTTCTTGGCCCAGGCCTGCAAGTCGCGGCGCGTCATGTCGAGACCAACTGCATAGCCCCAGACATGGGCGAGCGCGTCCTCGACCGCGATGTTTTGGCCGCCCTGCCCGATGGCGGCAACGAGTTCGATCTCGTGGTGGAAATTCTGCGTTTCGGCCGGGTACGGGGTATCGCCGCCATCGATCACCAGCGCATCGGCGGGCTTCGAAAAGAAGAACGGCGGCTCGGCCTGCGGATCATGCCCCATCTCGCGGGCGTGTTCGGCATAGTTGCGGCCGACACAATAGATGCGGCGTACCGGGAACAGGCCGCCACCAAGCACCGGCACGGCAGGCTGGAGCGGCGGGGCGATGACGAAATCACTCATGGTCAGCAGAATCCAAACCGGGATGTTTGAAGTGAGTATAGACAGTTTCGCCGCGAGTACAAAATGAGAACTCGCGGCGTTACAGTGCGGGACGGGTCAATCGAAGAAGTCGGCGTCACCTTCGGTGAGATAGGGCTTTGCGCGTTCGGGGATCAGTTCGATGCCCATGCCCGGCCGGTCCGGTACGTCGATCAGGCCGTTCTTTACCGGGAAGCCCTCGAAGCCTTCGGTGATGTCGTACCAGAAGGGCTCGAAGCGGGCCGGGTACTCGAAGGCGATGAGGTTGTCGGGCAGCGTGGCGCAGACCTGGATCAGCGCTGCAAGGCCGAAAATGCCATTGGCGGTGCCATGCGGGGCCATGGCGATGCCGTGCAGGTCGGCATGTTCGGCGATCCACTTGAGCTCGGCGATGCCGCCCACGTCGCACGGGTCGGGTCCGATGACGTTCACCGCCTGCGTCTCGATCAGCTGCTTGTAGTTCTGGCGGAGGTAGATTTGCTCGCCGGTATGGATCGGCGTCGTCGTATAGGGCGTCACCTGGCGATAGAGGTCGGAATTGACGAAGGGCACATAGTCGCCCGTGATCATGTCCTCGATCCAGAGCAGGTGCAGGTGCTCGAGCGCCTTGGCAAAGCGCAGCGCGTCATTGGGCATGTAGCCGGGGCCGGCATCGAGGGCGAGGCCATAGGCCGGACCCAGCGTTTCCTTGGCCGCCGTGACGCATTCGACCAGATGCCTGAAGCCATATTCGGTGAGCGTGCCCTTGTGCGGATAGGGGAAGGGCGATTCAGGTTCGACGGCGCCATAGAAGAAGTCCGGTACATCGCGCACCATGGCCGAGTGGAAGGCGGTGGGCAGCTTGAACATGCCGAAGCCGCCATCCAGCGCCTTGCCCCATTCGGCCCATTTCACATAGTCCTCCGGGGTGTGGCCGACGCCGCCATCAACCTCGTGGTGGTAGAGCGTGCGATAGGTGCGGACCTGGTCGCGCACCTTGCCGCCCAAGAGCCGATAGACCGGCACGCCAGCCGCCTTCCCGGCAATATCCCACAGCGCCATCTCGATGGCGCTCACCGCCGCGCCCCAGGGCTTGAAACCGCCGCGGACACGGATGCGGCGCATGACGCGCTCGACATTGACCGGGTCCTGCCCGACGATCCAGCTCTTCAATTGCAGCACGATGGGCTGCAGATAGGGCTTGGGCGTCTCGATCTGCCCCCAGCCGGTGATCCCCTCGTCCGTGGTGATGCGGATGACCGGTGCCGAGGCGATGACGGCGCATTTTATGTCGGTGATTTTCATCAGGCGGGACCCTCCTCAAAGTCCTCAAGCAGCGTGATGCTATAGCGATATTCGCGGCGAAGGCGAATGCGGCTTCCGATGGAGCCTCCGGAACGGCGCCTCGGAAAGCAGACCCCGCGTTGGGCATTTTTTTGCGCATAGCCCGGATTTTCTCTGCTCTGGTAGCAAATTTCTCTCAAAAGGTGCCACGGGGCATGCGAATGCGCAAAGCCTGGCGAAATCAAAATACCACTTACTCGACTATTTCGATGTACTAATTAGAATAATGGCATCGACGCGCTGACAGGCAGCGCCAGTGACGAGGTGCCAGAATTGAGCCAAACCGACCGCAAGATCAAACTCGGCGCCTTCATCATGGCGACCGGCCACCATATCGCGGCGTGGCGCCACCCCGATGCCGACGCCAATGCCGGCCATTCGATCAGGCATTACCGCGAACTGGCGCAGACGGCCGAGCGCGGGCTGTTCGACCTGGTGTTCGTGGCCGACAGCCCGGCAGGCTGGGACCAGGGCAGAGACCCCGAGGTTTCCTCCCGTATCAGTCATGCGGCGCATTTCGAGCCGGTGACCCTGTGGTCGGCGCTGAGCCAGGTCACCGAGCATATCGGCTTTGTCGCCACCGCCTCGACCACCTATGAGGACCCCTATCTCCTCGCCCGCAAGTTCCTGTCGCTCGACCATGTCTCGGAAGGCCGCGCCGCCTGGAACGTCGTCACCACCGCCGCGGATGTGGCGAAGAACTTCTCGCTGCCCGGCCATCCGGCGCATTCCAACCGCTACCAGCGCGCCGAGGAATTCGTCGATCTCGTGCTCGACCTGTGGGACACCTACGAGGATGACGCCATCATCGCCGACAAGGCCTCTGGCGTGTTCGTCGACCCCAGGAAGATCCACCTCGTCAACCACCAGGGTCCGAACTTTTCGGTGACGGGCCCGCTCAATGTGAAGCGCTCGCCGCAGGGTCGCCCGGTGGTGGTGCAGGCCGGCGCCTCGGAGCCCGGCCGCGACCTTGCCGCCCGCACCGCCGAAGCCATCTTCACCGCCAGCCAGAGTCTCGCCGACGGGCAGGCCTTCTATGCCGACCTGAAGCGCCGGCTCGGCAAATATGGCCGCCGTGCCGAAGAGCTGGTGATCATGCCCGGCATCTTCCCGGTGCTGGGCGGCACCGAGAAAGAAGCGCAGGAGAACTACGAGTTCATCCAGTCGCTGGTACACCCATCCATCGCCTGGTCGATCCTCAAGCAATATTATGTCGGCGTTGATCTTTCGGGTTATTCGCTCGATGACAAGGCGCCGCCGCTTCCCACCCATACCGAGCTCAACCAGAGCCGGCTGAAGCTCGTGTCCGACCTTGCCGCCCAGGGCCTGACGCTGCGCCAGCTGTATTTGTCGCTCGCCACGGCGCGCGGCCACCGCACCGCGGTCGGCACGCCCGAGCAGATCGCCGACGCGATCGAGGAATGGTTCACCCAAGGCGCCGCCGACGGCTTCAACATCATGCCGCCGGTGCTGCCCAAGGCGCTGACCGATTTCGTCGCAGAGGTCGTGCCCATCCTCCAGAAGCGCGGGCTCTTCCGCACCGAATATGAGGGCCGGACCCTGCGCGAAAATCTCGGGCTCGACAGGCCCGCCAACCGCCTCGCCGCCCGTGACATCCCAGTACTGGAAAGGAGCGCCTGATGGCCCGCCATCGCATTGTCGGGTTTGCCGGCTCATTCTCAAACCCCTCGCGCACCCGCGCGCTCGTCGGGGCCATCGCCGCGGCTGCAGCGCGGCACACCGGCGGGGTGGCGGAAGTGTTCGATCTTGCCGGCCTCACCGGCGAACTCGGCGCAACGCTCGATGCCAGGACCGCCCCGCCGGGCGTCGCCCGGCTGATCGCCGCCATCTCCGAAGCAGACCTTCTGGTGATAGGATCTCCTGTCTACAAGGGCACCTATGGCGGCCTGTTCAAGCATGTCTTCGACCTGATCGAACCCAAGGCATTGAGGGACAAGCCAGTTGCCCTGGCCGCCACGGGCGGCAGCGAGCGGCATGCGCTGGTGCTGGATCACGGGCTGCGACCGCTGCTGGCGTTCTTTTCGGCCGATATCGTCCCCACGGCGGTGTACGGCACCGAGAGCGACTTCACCGATGCGGTGCCCAGTTCGCCCCAGATCATCGAGCGCATCGCCCGCAGCGCGACAGAGCTTTCGGGCCGCAGCGCAGCCATTGCCGGCAATGGCGGATGGCGGGCCATCGCCTGACTTCTCCCTCCTCCCTACCTGATGGACACGACAATGACACTCAATCGCCGTCACACCCTCGCCCTGTTTGGCGCCGGGCTTACCCTTTCGGCCTTCGGTGGCCGCGCCTTTGCCGCCAATGATGCGAAAGAGCTGCGCATCGGCTGGCAGAAGGGCGGCCTCCTCGCCCTCACCAAGGCGGCCGGCGCGCTCGAAGCCAAGCTGGCGCCCCGCGGCATCAAGGTCAGCTGGAGCGAGTTCACCTCCGGCCCGCCGCTGCTCGAGGCGATCGGCGCCAATGCGCGCGATTGCGGTACAACCGGCGACGTACCGCCGCTCTTCGCACAGGCCGCCGGTGGCGACCTCGTCTATGCCGCAGCCGCCAAGGGCAGCAAGAACGGCTCGGCAATCCTCGTGAAGAAGGATTCGCCCATCCAGTCGATCGCCGACCTCAAGGGCAAGAAGGTCGCGTTCAAGCGGGGCTCCAGCGCCCATAATTTTACCGTGAAGGCGCTGCGGACGGCAGGGCTGACGCTCAATGACGTGGAAGCGCTCGATCTTGGCCCGCAGGATGCCGCGCCGGCCTTCGCCAATGGCCAGTTCGATGCCTGGGTCATCTGGGACCCGTATTTTGCCATTGCCGAGCAAGACCCCAATTCCCGCGTGCTCACCACAACCGCAGGCATCGTCGACGCGTGGAGCTTCTACGAGGCCAATGGCGCCTTTGCCCGCAACAACCCGGAAATCCTCGCCGAGGTGATCGCAACACTGAAGGAAGTGGGTGACGCGGCGCAGGGCAAGCTCGACGAGACCATCAAGGAGATTTCCGAGATCACCGGCGTGCCGGAGCCGATCCAGCGCATCGTGCTCACCCGCGACGGCGCCGACCTCGGGCAGGTCAAGCCGATCTCCGATGAGGTGATCGCCTACCAGCAGAGCCTCGCCGACGAGTTCTTCGGGCTCGGCATCATCCCCAGGCAGCTCGTGATCAAGGACATCGTCTGGACGCCGCCGGCGGCGTGACGGGAGCGACCAGTTTTCAGTCAGGTTGCCTCCCCCTTGCGGGGCGGGGACCCGACTGAAAGCGCCCGACCGTTTTGGACTTCCCTCTTGCGGAGAACCCTCATGAGCCTCGTAGCGGACTTGCCCAAGCCGATCCGACGAGCGGCGCTGCCCTTCGCCCGCCTGCATTTCGACGGTCGGAAGCTGCTGCCCTTCCTCCTGCCGGTAACGGTGGTGCTGGTCTGGCAGCTCGCAGCCAGCGCCGGTTGGATCTCCAACCGGTTGATGCCGGCGCCGCTTGATGTGCTCAAGGCCTTCTGGGCCAAGCTCATCACCGGCGAGCTGGCGCTCAATATCGGGGTGAGCGGCGCGCGCGCCGTGTCGGGCCTCATCGTCGGCGGGTCGGTCGGCTTCCTGCTCGGGCTCGCCAATGGCGTCTCCAAGACCAGCTTCACACTCACCGATACGACGCTGCAGATGATCCGCACCGTACCGAACCTGGCGCTGATCCCGCTGGTGATCCTCTGGTTCGGCATCGGCGAGGAGGCGAAGCTGTTCCTAACCTCGCTGGGGGTGTTCTTCCCCATTTATCTCAGCACGCTGCACGGGGTGCGAAATGTCGACCCGCAATTGATCGAGATGGGCCGCGTCTACGGCATGAGCCGCTGGGCGCTGTTCCGCAAGGTGATCCTTCCGGGTGCCCTGCCCTCGATCTTCGTCGGCCTCAGGTTTTCGCTCGGCATCATGTGGCTGACCCTGATCGTCGCCGAAACCATGGCCGCCTCGGCCGGCATCGGCCACATGGCCAATTCGGCGCGCGAATTCATGATGACCGACGTGGTGGTGCTCGCCCTCGTCATCTACGCGCTGCTCGGCAAGCTGGCGGATTCCATCGCCCGCTTCCTTGAGCGCAAGACCTTGCAATGGCACCCGGCGTTCCAGCCGCAGGAAAGGGCGTAGGATCCATGGCCAGCAACGAGACCCGACGCCGCCGCTACAATGTGTGGGGCAAGGAGATCGAGCCAGATTTCGTCGCCCGTCCTGTGACACCTGTCGCGGGCCGAAGGGCCGGTGCGGCGATCCGCATCGAGGGGCTGTCGAAGAGCTTCGGCGACGTGCCGGTACTGAAGGGCCTCGATCTCGAGGTGCCGGCCGGGCAGTTCCTCGCCATTGTCGGCAAATCCGGCTGCGGCAAGAGCACGCTTCTGCGGCTCCTCGCCGGTCTCGACCAGCCGACTTCGGGCCGGATCAGCTTTACCGCCCACGACGACACAAGCCGCAAGGCCAACGCCCGCATCGTCTTCCAGGAGCCGCGGCTGTTGCCCTGGGCGCGGGTGGCGGACAATGTCGCTGTCGGCCTCGGCGAGGGAGCCGGCGGGTCAGAAGGCCGCGCCAGGGCGGAACAAGCACTCGACGCCGTGCAGCTTGCCGAAAAAACAGGCGAATGGCCGGCGCGACTATCGGGTGGGCAGCGTCAGCGCGTGGCACTCGCCCGTGCGCTGGTGAGCCGGCCAGATTTCCTCGCGCTCGACGAACCGCTCGGCGCGCTCGATGCACTCACCCGCATCACCATGCAGGGGCTCGTCGAACAGGTCTGGCAGGAGCAGGGCTTCACGGCTTTGTTCGTGACGCATGATGTCAACGAGGCGGTGGTGCTGGCCGACCGGGTGATCGTGCTCGACGAGGGGCGCATCGCGCTCGATGTCGCGGTGCCCCAGGCTCGGCCGCGCCAGCATGGCGCCACGGACCTCGCCGAGATCGAGCGGCAATTGCTCGACGCGATCTTCAGGCGGTAGAGACCTCCGCCCCGCGTCATCATTAGCCTCATGGTGAGCCTGTCGAACTTCGACCCGACCCGAAAGGGTGAAGTCCAGCCAGTGGCATGACTTCAGGTGAGAAGGCCACGAGGCCCTCGGCAAAGTGGCGGGGCGACGCCAAATGACCTCGTGCTGCGACAAGCTCAGCATGAGGTCACCTGGCTCAAGCGGTGTTCAGATCTCAAGATCGTAGACGAACACGCCCTCGGCGCCGCCTTCGCAGGCCGCGACGAGGCGCCCGGCGGCCTTCTCGTGCGCCGGATGCGGCAGGTAGCCGTCGCGCGCGGCGGCATCAATGAAATCCATCACGAAGCCGAAATTGTAGCCGCGTCCCAGCCCCTCGGGGCTGACATTCGAAGAAAAATGCGCGGCGGTTATGCCGGGGATCACATCCTTCAGGGCAGCAAGATCGGCGGTGAGGCCCTCGCGCTCCTCCGCGCTGGTATTGGCCTTGAGCTTCACGAAGACGCAGTGACGGATCATTTCTCTCTCCCTTTTGACACACAGGGTTAGGCGGTTTCGGAGTTGGGGGGAAGGCGGTTGCAACCCCCCACTTCCCTCCACCCCTCACGAGGGAAAGGGACCGAGACTGCGGACGCACCGATCACCTCCCCACCCCGCACCCCCACTCTGGCACCGAATTTGCACCATGCCTGACAATTGCGGTTACCGGACATACACAAGGAGAGGCCATGCGCAGCTGGATCAAGACCCCGCTCGCCATTCTGGCGGAGGATGCGGGCGGAGGCCTGGTGGTCGAAAAGGGCCGGATTGCCGAAATCCTCAAGCCCGGACAGGTGCCGTCGAAGCCCGTTGACGAGGTGTTCGACGCCAGCCGCCATGTCGTCTTGCCCGGCCTCATCAACACCCACCAGCACTTCTTCCAGAACCTGACCCGTGCCCATCCTTTGGGCATCAACAAGCAGTTGGCACCCTGGCTCGGGGCGCTCTATCCGGTGTGGCAAAATCTCGAGCCCGAGATGCTCAGGCTTGCGGCGCGGGTCGCCATTGCTGAACTGATGATGTCCGGCGCAACCACCGCCGTCGACCATCAGTACATGTTTCCACCCGGCATGCAGCACGCGGTGGATATCGAGTTCGAAGAGGCGGAGAAGCTCGGGATACGGCTCGTCGTGGCCCGGGGTGCGACAGTGATGGGCCAAGCCCAGGGCCGCGCTGCGCCGGCGCGCATGGTGGAAGCCGAGGACGATGTGCTCGCAGATTTCGAGCGCATCCTCGCGCGGTATCACCATCGCGGCGAAGGCGCGATGCGGCAGGTGGCGCTGGCGCCCACAGCGCTGCTCGCCGTGTCGGACCGGCTGATGATGGAAAGCGCGATCCTCGCCGATCGGCACGATTGCCGACTCCACACGCATCTGGCCGAAAGTGCGGACGAAGTGGACTGGTGCCACGCCAATCGCGGCTATGGCACGGTGGATTGGCTCGAAGAGGTCGGCTGGCTCTCCAATCGCACCTGGGTGGCGCATGGCATTCATTTTTCCGACGCGGAATGCCGCAAACTCGGGCGCCATGGCGTGGGCATCTGCCATTGCCCCACATCCAACGCCATCCTTGCCTCGGGCTTGTGCAAGACGCGTGAACTCGAGGCCGCGGGTGCGGTCGTCGGGCTCGGGTCGGATGGCGGGGCGTCGGCGGGCGCCGCAAACATCATGGAGGAAATCCGTCACGCCGTGATGGTGAACCGGCTGCATTATGGCGATGCGGCGGGCACGACGCATCTCGATGCGCTGCGCTGGGCAACCGAGGGTTCGGCGGCCTGCCTCGGGCGAAGCGATATCGGGCTGATCGCCTTGGGCAAGCAGGCGGATCTGAGCCTCTACAAGCTCGATGAACTGCGGTTCTCCGGCGTACAGGACCCGATCGCCGGGCTGGTGCTGTCGGGCGGACACCGCGCGGACCGTGTGATGGTGGGCGGTGCATGGCGGGTGGTGGATGGCGTGCCGCCGGGGCTCGACATTGAGCGACTGATGGCCGAACACTCAGCACTTGCACGTAGTCTTAGCCGGCAAGCCTAGGATTGTATGCAGCATTTCCACATATGCACATAATGTGTGCAAGTTCGAAAATGGTGCATACACGTTAAGCGGTTGTTGAGCGGTTTGGCGTGCGCTCGGGGGGGATGGTACTGGCAAAATGACGGAATTCCAGCAGCTTATCGGCGGTCCCAGGCGCCAGGCGCAATTGGCACGCGCTTTGCAGCATCAGATGCGAAGTCGCCGTACCGGATCAAGGTCCGGCGCCCTCGGTGCAAACAGGGAAGAACCGTCATGACCCTCCATTCGCTTTCGCGGCGTTCGCTGCTCAAGGTCGGCGCTGCCGGCCTCGCCGCCACGGCGCTGCCGTTCGGCATCGCCCGCGCTCAGACCAACGTGATCCTCGGCATCGTCTATGTCGGCCCCAAGGACGACTATGGCTGGAACCAGGCCCATGCCGTCTCGGTGGCCGCGCTCAAGGCCCTGCCCGGCATCACCGTGGTGGAAGAAGAAAACGTGCCCGAGACCGACGCCGTGGCCAAGTCCATGGAATCGATGATCAATATCGACGGCGCGAACCTGATCCTCGCCACCTCGTTCGGCTATTACAAGCCGTTCGTCGTCGATCTCGCGAAGAAGTATCCGGATGTGCAGTTCCGCCATGCGGCGCCGCTGTGGAACAAGGAGACCGACCCGGCCAATGCCGGCTCGTACTTCCCCTACCTCAACCAGGCGCATTATGTGGACGGCGTCGCCGCCGGCCTCTCGACCGCTTCGGGCAAGATCGGATTCGTCGCCGCCAAGCCGATCCCGTCGGTGCTCTCCAACATCAACTCGGTGCTGCTCGGCGCGCGTTCCGTCAATCCCAATGCCACGGTGCAGGTGATCTTCACCGGCGAGTGGAGCCTGCCGGTGCGTGAAGCCGAGGCCACCAATGCGCTGATCGATTCCGGCGTCGAGGCGATCACCTGCCACGTCGACAGCCCCAAGGTGGTCATCGAGACAGCCGAAGGCCGCGGCATCAAGACGATGGGCCACAATGCCAGCCAGGCGCCGCTTGCGCCCAAGGGCTTCATCACCGGTGCCGAGTACAAGTGGGAAACCATCTACAAGGCCTATGCCGACGATATCGCCGCCGGCAAGACGCCTCCGAATTTCCTCATCGGCGGCTACAACAATGACATGCTGCGCAACACGCCCTATGGCGCGGGCGCGACGCCTGAGGCCATCACGGCTGCCGATGCGGCGATCGAAGCCCTCAAGGGCGGCGCCCCGATCTACAAGGGCACGCTCAAGGACAACAAGGGCAATGTCGTCGTCGACAAGGACTACGACAACTACGACCCCTATCTCGATGGCATGAACTGGCTGCTCGAGGGCGTGCAGGGCTCGATCACCTGACTTCGCAGGCGGTCGGCGCAGCCGATGCGCGGCTCCGGTGGAGCCGCGCAAGCCAGGAAGGCCATGAGAGCCAAGCTCGAATGGCGTCCAAGCCAATCCGGTGCGGGGGGTGGGTGCAACGCCCCCCGCACCGGTGTCTACCCCGGTGCCTTTCCTCCGAACGCTGCCGGGGGCCAGATGGTGAGCCGGTCGATCCACGAGGGCATCGTGCCCGGACCTCGCCCTTCGATACCCTCAGGATGAGGTCCTCCGTACTGGAGCGTCTGAACGCATGACCGCAGAAACCGCCACGCCACCAGCACCCGCGAAGTCCGCCGAGCCCGATATCCGGCTGCTGAAACTCGCCGAGGCGGTGACGATCCCGGCGCTGGCGCTGATTGCATCGGCACTCGCTTTTTCGGTATTCCTGATCCTGATCGGCAAGGATCCCGTGCAGTTCTACCAGTTGATCTGGACCGGCGGCTTCGGCTCGAGCTTCTCGTTCCAGAATTCGCTGCAGCGTGCCGCGCCGCTGATCCTCACCGGCCTCGCCTTCGCCATTCCGGCGCGGATCGGCCTCACCATGATCGGCGGCGAAGGTGCGCTGGTACTGGGCGGCTTCACGGCCGCCGCCATGGCGATCCCGCTTGTCTCGAGCGGCGTGACGCCTTGGATCACACTGCCCGTCATGGCGGCAACCGGCATGCTGACGGGAGCGCTCTGGCTGGGGTTCACCGGGTGGCTGAAGCACAGCCGCGGGGTGAATGAAACCATCGCCTCGCTGCTGTTGAGCTATATCGCCATAGCCATCATGAATTTCTTTGTCGAAGGGCTGCTGCGCGATCCGTCTTCGGCCAACAAGCCTTCGACCATGCCGATCGGCGACGCCTATCGCATCGGCTCGATGCCAGGCACGGACGTGCACTGGGGGCTGGCCGCCGGCATCGTGCTCGCCATCGCGCTTTGGGTGCTGATGAGCCGGACGACCTTCGGCTTCGCTGCTCGGATGACCGGCGGCAATGCCCGCGCCGCAAAGGCGCAGGGGCTGCCCGTTGGTACGCTGATGGTGGTCTCGTGCATGATCGCGGGCGCCTGCGCCGGCCTTGCCGGGTTCTTTGAAGTCGCCGCCATCCATGGGCAAGCCAACGCGTCACTGGTGGCGGGCTATGGCTTTACCGGCATCCTTGTCAGCTTCCTCGCCCGGCACAACCCGATCGCCATCGTGCCGGTCGCCATCCTGTTCGGCGCCCTTGCCGCCGCCGGCGGCGTCATCCAGCGCCGCATGGGCATGCCGGATGCGACCGTGCTCGTGCTGCAGGGCATCCTCTTCGTCGTGCTGCTCGTCAGCGAGACCTTCTATGGCCGGTTCAAGATCTTCCAGCCCAAGGCGAGCGGAGACCGCACGTAAATGGACAATCCCGTTCTCACTGTCCTGATCGCGATGCTGGGTGGCGCCATCCGTGTCTCGACCCCCTTCATGTTCGTGGCGCTCGGGGAAACGCTCACTGAGAAATCCGGCCGCATCAATCTCGGGCTGGAAGGCACGCTCGTGCTCGGCGCCATGGTCGCCTATGCCGTGTCCTACCTCACCGGCAATGCCTGGCTTGGGGTGCTGGCAGCCGGCGGCGCCGGCACGGTTCTGGGCGCGCTGCACGGCTATATCTGCAAGCTGCCGCGGGTGAATGACGTCGCGGTCGGCATCGCCATGATGAGCTTCGGCACCGGCCTCGCGTTCTTTTTCGGCAAGCCCTTCATCCAGCCGCAGGCGCCGCACCTCGAGGCGATCCCGCTCGGCGCCTGGAGCGATAACCCGGCGCTGGCGCAGGCACTCGAAGTCAACCCGCTGTTCTTCGTGGGCATCATCCTCGCCATTTTCCTGGGCTGGGCCTTCAAGAATACCCGCTGGGGCCTGATCATCCGCATGACGGGCGACAGCGCCGCCTCGGCCAAGGCCATGGGCGTCTCCGTCGATCTCGTGCGCTTCCTCGCCACGGCGGCGGGCGGCTTCCTCGCCGGCATCGGCGGGGCGTTCCTGTCGCTTTCCTATCCCGGCATCTGGAACCAGGGCCTCAGTTCGGGCCAGGGGCTGATGGCGGTGGCGCTCGTCATCTTCGCGCGCTGGGATCCGGTGCGAGCCATTATGGCGGCCCTGTTCTTCGGGGCGGCGGGCGCTATCGGACCGTCGCTGCAGGCGGTGGGCATCACGCAGGGCTACTACTTCTTCAACGCCGCCCCCTACATCCTGACGCTGATCATCATGATCATCTCGGCAGGCTCTAAATCCGCCGCGCGCGACGTGCCCGGCGAACTCACGATGAAATAGGAGCGGGCGATGAGTGGACTTGGCGGCCTCAACAAATCCGAAAACGGCGTGGTGATCGGCCTCGTGCAGCTGCAACTGCCGGTCACGGTGACCAAGGCGGACCTCGCCAGGCAGACGGCGCGGATCGTCGAACTCATCGGCAAGGCCCGGCGGAACCTGTCGACCATGGACCTCGTGGTCTTCCCCGAATATGCGCTGCACGGGCTCTCGATGGATACAAATCCCGAGATCATGTGCTCGCTCGACGGGCCGGAAGTCGCGGCCTTCAAGGCGGCCTGCAAGCAGAACCGCATCTGGGGCTGCTTCTCCATCATGGAGTACAACCCGGGCGGCAACCCCTACAATTCCGGCATCATCATCGATGACCTCGGTGAATTGCGGCTCTACTACCGCAAGCTGCATCCGTGGGTGCCGGTCGAGCCCTGGGAGCCAGGCGATCTCGGCATTCCGGTGATCGAAGGGCCGAAGGGCTGCAAACTCAGCCTCATCATCTGCCACGATGGCATGTTCCCCGAAATGGCGCGCGAGGCGGCCTACAAGGGCGCCGAAATCATGCTGCGCACGGCCGGCTATACCGCGCCGATCCGGCAGTCCTGGCGCTTCACCAACCAGGCCAACAGCTTCCATAACCTGATGGTCACCGCCAATGTCTGCATGTGCGGATCGGATGGCACGTTCGACTCGATGGGCGAGGGCATGATCGTCAATTTCGATGGCTCGATCATCGCCGAGGGCACCACCGGTCGCGTCGACGAGATCATCACCGCCGAGGTGCGGCCCGATCTCGTGCGCGAGGCGCGCGCACACTGGGGGGTGGAGAACAATATCTACCAGCTCGGGCATCGCGGCTTTACCGCCGTCAAGGGCGGCGCGCAGGATTGCCCCTACACGTTCATGCACGATCTTGTGGCGGGCCAGTACCGCCTGCCCTGGGAAGACAGCGTCAAGGTCACCGACGGCACGCCCTCGGGCTTCGCCCCGCCCGATCGGCTCTATGGCGAAAAGCGCCGGGAGGCGGCGGAATGAGCCTTTCCGACGAGCGGATCGCTGCCGCATTGGTCACTGGCGGGCGGACGCTCGCCGCCGACCCTTATCCCTGGCCGTTCGACGGCGATATCGGCCCCCACAATACCGCGCTTGTCGTCATCGACATGCAGACGGATTTCTGCGGACCGGGCGGCTATGTCGACACCATGGGCTACGACATTTCCCTCACGCGCGCGCCGATCGCCCCCCTGAAGGTGCTGATGGCGGCCTTCCGCGCCAAGGGCTATCCGATCATCCACACCCGCGAGGGCCACAAGCCGGACCTGTCCGACCTGCCCGCCAACAAGCGCTGGCGCAGCCAGCGGATCGGCGCGGGCATCGGCGACCAGGGCCCGCAGGGCCGTATCCTCGTGCGCGGCGAGCCGGGCTGGGAGATCATCCCGGAGCTGGCGCCGCTTGCGGGCGAAGCCATCATCGACAAGCCGGGCAAGGGTTCGTTCGCCTCGACCGACCTTGAACTGATCCTGCGGCTCAAGGGCATCCGCAACCTCGTCCTCACCGGCATCACCACCGATGTGTGCGTGCACACAACCATGCGCGAGGCCAATGACCGCGGCTTCGAATGCCTTCTGCTCGAAGACTGCTGCGGCGCGACCAAGCACGAGAACCACCTCGCGGCCATCGACATGATCAAGATGCAAGGCGGGGTGTTCGGTGCCGTGGCCACATCCACGCAACTGCTCGAGGTGCTGTGATGATTGAGGGTAAACGCGCCCCGTCGCTCGAAGCGGTGGGCATGACCAAGGTCTTCGGGCCGCTGGTGGCGCTCGACCACGTGCCGCTGAAGGTCGAGGCAGGCTCGTTCCATGCGCTGCTCGGGGAAAACGGTGCGGGCAAGTCGACGCTGGTCAAGTGCATCATGGGCTTCTACTCGGCCGATGACGGCGCGGTGCTGCTCAATGGCGAGGAAGTGTCGATCAAGAGCCCGCGCGACGCGCGCGCGCTCGGCATCGGCATGGTCTACCAGCACTTCACCCTCGTGCCGTCGCTGACGGCCGCCGAAAACCTCGTCATCAGCCGCGCCGATGCGCCGGCGGTCATCGACTGGGCCAAGGAGCGCAAGGCGCTCGAGGCCTTCATGGAACAGATGCCGTTCCGCGTGCCGCTCAACGCGCAGGTGTCGTCGCTGTCGGCGGGCGAGAAGCAGAAGCTCGAAATCCTGAAGCTGCTCTATCTCGATCAGCGCTTCATGATCCTCGATGAGCCAACCTCGGTACTGACGCCGGGCGAGGCCGACGAAATGCTCGGACTTCTGGGCCAGATGGCCAAGAAGGGCGACATTACCGTGCTGATGATCAGCCACAAGTTCCGCGAGGTGAAGGCGTTCTGCGATCATTTCACCGTGCTGCGCCGCGGCAAGTATACCGGTTCGGGCGACGCCAAGTCCGCGACCATCGGCGACATGAGCGCCATGATGATCGGCGATACGGCCGTGCGCGAGCGGGCGCAGCGCGTGACGCAGCCGGCAAAGCCCGATGTGCTCGAACTCGCCGGCATCTTCGCCGAGGACAATGAAGGCCTTCCCGTGGTGAAGGCACTGAATCTGAAGGTCAAGGCCGGCGAAATCGTCGGCATCGCCGGCGTCTCCGGCAATGGACAATCGGCGCTGGTCGAAGTGCTTTCGGGCCAGCGGCCAATGGCGGATGGCGCCATCTTCATCAAGGGCAAGGAGTTCTCGCCCACCCGCAAGGGTTTCGACCAGTACAAGGTGTTCGGCCTGCCCGAGGAACCCTTGAAGAATGCCGCCGTGCCGAAAATGAGCGTTGCCGAAAACATCGCGTTTCGCTCGTTCGACAAGCCGCCCGTCGCCAAGCTCGGCTGGTGGATGTCGCCCGGGCCCATGCGCGAAAAGGCCCGCGAGCTCATCGCCAAGTACCGGGTGAAGACGCAAGGCCCCGATGCCCCGATCGAGACGCTGTCGGGTGGCAATGTGCAGCGGGCCATCCTCGCGCGGGAACTCTCGGGCGATGTCGACGTGCTGATTGTCGCAAACCCCTGTTTCGGGCTCGATTTCGCCTCGGTGGCGGAGATCCGTTCGCAGATCATGGATCAGCGCAATCGCGGCGCGGCGGTATTGCTGGTGAGCGAGGATCTCGACGAAATCCTCGAACTGGCCGACCGTGTGGCAGTGATGTCGGGCGGCACGATCACCTATGTCAGCCCGATCGAGGATACCGACCGCAATACCATCGGCCAGCACATGGCAGGGCACTGATTGCCCTGTCCCAAGCCCTTCGAGACCACGACATGATCCCCGTTCCGGCGCAGCCCTATCCCTATCCGCTCGACCCCGACCACGTGGCGCTGGTGGTGATCGACATGCAGCGCGACTTCATCGAGAAGGGCGGCTTCGGCGACAGCCTCGGCAATGATGTGCGCCGGCTCGAAGCCATCGTGCCCACCACGGCCGCGCTGATCGGCCTGTTCCGCAAGAAGGGCTGGACGGTGGTCCATACGCGCGAGGCGCATCTCCCCGATCTTTCCGACTGCCCGCCCTCGAAAGTCACGCGCGGCAACCCGAGCCTCAAGATCGGCGAAGAGGGCGCCATGGGCCGCCTGCTCGTCCGCGGCGAGCCGGGCAACCAGATCGTACCAGAACTCGCACCGATCGCGGGCGAGATCGTCATCGACAAGCCTGGAAAGGGCATGTTCTGGGCGACGGGCGCGCATGAGATGCTTGCGGCACGCGGTATCACGCATCTGGTGTTCGCGGGGGTCACCACCGAAGTCTGCGTGCAGACCTCGATGCGCGAGGCCAATGATCGCGGCTATGAGTGCCTGTTGATCGAGGATGCGACCGAAAGCTATTTCGCGGAGTTCAAGGCCGCGACATTGAAGATGATTGCAGCGCAGGGGGGTATCGTGGGATGGATAACCCCGCTTGCGGCGCTCAGCGCGGCCACTGAACCGGCCCGATGAGTGCCACTGGCATGGGGGCGCTGGACGATATGGCATATAAACCTTTTGACGCGGACGCGGTGATCGACGCGCTCGCACCTTTGTTGCAATTGACGATTTCCGACAAACAGCGGCCAGGCGTGCGGCTGAACCTGAAGACCGCCTCGAAGATGGCGGCGCTGATCGAGCAGGTGAAACTGCCCGATGAGGCGGAGCCGCTGCCGGTGTATCGACCATGAGCGTGGGATCGTCTGGCCCATCCGCCGAGATGGGCGCTTCGGAAATCGCCCAGGGGGTTCGCAGCGGCCGGTTCAAGGCGCGCGACGTGGTGCAGGCAGCGCTGAAGCGCGTCGCCACGCATAATGGCGTGCTTGGCGCCTTCACCGATGTGCTCAGCGACCGTGCCCTGGCGCAGGCCGAGATTGTCGATGCAAAAGTGGCGAACGGCATCGAGCCCGGTCCACTCGCCGGCGTGCCCTTTGGCGTCAAGAATCTCTTCGATGTGCGCGGCATTCCCACCCGGGCCGGCAGCAAGATCAACCGCGAGCGCCCGCCCGCCGAACGCGATGCGACCTTGATCGAGCGGCTCGAGCAATCCGGCGCCGTGTTGCTTGGTGCGCTCAACATGGGCGAATATGCCTATGACTTCACCGGCGAGAACGTGCACGATGGGGCCTCCCGCAACCCGCATGCGCTCGACCGGATGTCGGGCGGCTCTTCGGGTGGCTCTGCGGCGGCGGTGGCGGGCGGGCTCGTTCCGCTCAGCCTCGGGTCGGATACCAATGGCTCGATCCGGGTGCCCTCCTCGCTTTGCGGGCTGTTCGGGCTGAAGCCGACCTATGGTCGCCTCAGCCGCGCGCGGACCTTCCCCTTTGTTGCGAGCCTCGACCATCTCGGCCCCTTCGCCCGCTCGGTCCGAGATCTGGCGCTGGCCTATGACGCGATGCAGGGCCATGACGATGGTGACCCGGCCATGGCGAAGCGCGCCATCGAGCCGACGGCCACGCGACTGCGCAACCCGCTGCCCGGCGCGCGTGTCGGCATTGCCGGTGGCTATTTCGCCGGCGAGGGGCTGGCACAGCAGCATGTCCGCAAGGTCACCGACGCGCTCGAAGCCACCCGTGTGGTGAACCTGCCCGACGCGCAGGCGGCCCGTGCGGCCGCCTTCCTCATCACCATGGCGGAAGGCGCGGCACTGCATCTCGACCGGCTTCGGACGCGTCCCGACGATTTTGACCCAGAAGTGCGCGACCGGCTGCTGGCAGGCGCGATGTTGCCCGCCGCCTGGATCGAGAAGGCCCAGAAGCTGCGCCGGCATTTCCGCGCCGAAGTGCTGAAGCTCTTCGAGGATGTCGACGCAATCATCGCACCCGCCACCCCGATGCAGGCGCCGCTGCTCGGGCAAAAGACCGCGATGTTCGGTGGCATCGAGCTGCCGATCCGGCCCAATATGGGCATCTTCAGCCAGCCGATCTCGTTCATCGGGCTACCGGTGGCGGCCGTGCCGATCTGGCTGGACGGCGCCGAGCTGCCGCTTGGCGTACAGGTGATCGCCGCGCCATGGCGCGAGGATATCTGCCTGCGCATCGCGCATCAGCTCGAGACCTCGGGAGTCGCCAAGGCTCCCCTGCCCCGCGGATTTTCGGAGACCTGAGCATGCTCGAGATCGATCTCCCCGAAGTCAAGGCGGAAGTCGAGGCGGTTTTTGCCCGTTATGAAACGGCTCTGGTGAGCAATGATGTTGCGGTGCTCGACGAGTTGTTTCTTGCGCTTCCCACGACCATTCGCTACGGGGCGGCCGAAAATCTTCATGGAATCGAAGCGATCCGTGCTTTTCGCAGGGGACGACCGGCAAACGGGCTGTCACGCAGCCTTGAACACACCCGGATCACGACTTATGGACGGGACGTGGCGGTAGCGGCAACTCTGTTTCGTCGTGATTCGGCGCCCGGCAAGGTCGGGCGGCAAATGCAGACATGGATACGTACGCCGGATGGCTGGCGTGTCGCGGCCGCGCATGTGAGTGTGATCGACGAGGCCCCGTGAGAGGGGTGCCACCGGGAGCCCCTTATGCGCAAACGCACCTCGGCGGAGGAAATCCGCCGGAAGTTGGCGGAACGGATCATATCAGGCGAACTGGCGCCGGGAACGGCGCTCGACGAGACGCTGGTCGCGCTGGATTTTGCCGTCAGCCGCACGCCGGTGCGCGAGGCTCTGCGCCAACTGGCTGCAAGCGGGCTCGTCGACCAGAAACCGCATGCCAAGGCACTTGTCGCCAAGCCCGACGACAAGGTACTTGATGGCATGTTCGAGGTGCTGAGTTACCTCGAGGGACTGGCGGCTGGCCTTTCCGCCATGGCGATGACCAGTAGTGAACGCGACGCGCTCGATGCACTGCACCAGGAGATGGCGGTCATCGTGCATTCGGGCGATCACGCCGCCTATGCCGAATCCAACGATCGCTTCCACGGCGCCATCTATGAGGGCGCCCACAATGCCTATCTTCACGACATCATTACCGGGACGCGCCACCGGCTGGCTCCTTTTCGCCGTGCCCAGTTTTCGGCGCTCGGGCGCCTGTCAAAGTCACATGTCGAGCATGGCGCCATCGTCGAGGCGATACTGCGGGGCGACCGCGTGGAGGCCGAGGTGGCAATGCGCGCGCATATCGTCATCGTTGGTGACGCGGTGCACCAAATGGGCCAGCCGACGGGCTGAGGTCCGCCGGATGGGCCGCGCCCGGGCGACCGGTGCGCGACACTACGGTGTCTTCAGGGAAAGCTGTATGGCTTCCCCTGTTCGAGAGCGGGACAAACCAGGGGCTTGGATCAGTTCAGCGTTTCAACCAAAACGTGAAATGATCTAGGCGCCGAAGCGCGCCGCATAGCCCGCGAGCCGACCATCCGAGCCTGCCGGCGCGATGAAAGTGACGCTTGACGGCAAGCCGTCCGACCGCTGGCCCACCGGCGTGGTGATGGCTGCGAGATCCAGCAGGTTGACGAAATTGGTATAGGTGCCAAGGTTCGAGTTATAGACCACCGGCTCTGCCGCAAGGTCAGCCAGCGTGTAGGCGCGCGGCAGTGTTGGTACAGCGAGTGCATCGACACTCTCGATCATGGCGCAGGTCCGGCGCTTCAGGTCGGCCAGTTTGTACATTGCCTCGAAGGCCGCGACGGCAGTCAGCCCCTTGGCCCCAGCGATAATCTTTAGTGTGGTGGGGTGGAAGGCCTCGGGCCTCTCCTCGATCAGCGGCTTGGTTGCGGCATAGCGCTCAGCCACCCAGGGGCCTTCATAGAGCAGCCGCGCCACGGCGTGCAGCGGCTCGAAATCGAGCTCGACCAGGTCAGCCCCGCGCGCTTCGAGCGTCTTGAGGTCGGCGGCAAAGGCGGCCTCGGCGGCTGCGTCGCCGAAGAAGTACCGAACTGCCGGTACGCCGATGCGAAGGCGGCTGGAGGATACCGACAGCGCCGGGGACGCTAACTCGCACGAATAGGCATCAGCAGCGTCATAGCCTGCCGCAACCGTCGCAACTCGGCTGGCAAGCTCCACCGAACGGGCAAAGACCGAGATGGTATCGAGCGTGCGGCAGGCCGGGACCATGCCGGTCGCGGAGAACAGCCCGAGGCTCGGCTTCAGCCCGACAATGCCGTTCAGCGCGGCGGGGATGCGCCCGGATCCAGCGGTATCGGTTCCAAGCGAGAAATCGACGATACCCGCGCCCACCGAAGTTGCAGAGCCGGAACTCGACCCACCTGGAATGAGGTCGGCCCGCAGCGCATTGCGCGGGATGCCGTAGGGCGAGCGGACGCCGACGAGTCCGGTGGCGAACTGATCGAGATTGGTCTTGCCGAGCGCGATGGCGCCTGCGGCCTCGAGCCGTTCGACCACGAACGCCGAACGATGCGGGCGATAGGAAAACTCCGGACACGCCGCCGTGGTCGATAGCCCCGCCACGTCGATATTGTCCTTCACTGCAAAGACCAGGCCATAGAGCGGGCGGCCGAGCGATCCCTCGGCTTCGAGCGCGCGGGCGCGGGCGAGCGCGTCCTCCCTGCTGCGCAGCGAGATGAAGCAGGCGGGATCGTCCCACTCGGCGAGCCGTGCGAAAGCGGCTTCGATTGCGGCGACGGGCGAAGGAGCGGAAACAGCAGGCATCGGGCACTCACGAAACGAACAGGTGCCATTTGTGCGCAATCACAAGGCACTTCGCAAGGGCGCTGCATACATGGGAGGAACGCGCTGCAGCAGGCGGATGCTGGCTCGCTCCGGTCAGTGCGGCCCTGCCAGGTGCCACCTGCACAGCACACAACCCGCCTTTGGGGCCGCTTGGTCTATGGACTGTGCGTATGACAGCAGAACGCCCCGCTTTGAGGGCGGGGCGTTTTGGTATTGGATGTTTGAGAACAGATGTTTTTGGTGAGTGAGCTTTGCAGACCTGGCGGCGACCTACTCTCCCAAGTCTTGAGACTTAGTAC
>JAIYDI010000031.1 GCA_027487555.1 Hyphomicrobiales bacterium | reverse complement strand
GATCTGCGAGATCATGCCGAAGCCCGGCAGGATCATGATGTAGACTTCTGGGTGACCGAAGAACCAGAACAGGTGCTGGTAGAGCACCGGATCGCCGCCGCCGGCCGGGTTGAAGAAGGTGGTGCCGAAGTTGCGGTCGGTCAGCAGCATGGTCAGCGCGCCGGCGAGCACCGGCAGCGAGAGCAGCAGCAGGAAGGCCGTCACCAGCACGGACCACGGAAACAGCGGCATCCTGTGCAGCGTCATGCCCGGGGCGCGCATGTTGAAGATGGTGGTGATGAAGTTGATCGCGCCGAGGATCGAGCTCGCGCCTGCGATATGCAGCGAGAGAATGGCGAAATCCATCGCCGGGCCAGGCTGGCCGGCCTTGGAGGAGAACGGCGGATAGATCGTCCAGCCGCCACCGGCGCCCATCATCCCCGACGGCCCCTCGAAGAACATCGACATGAGGAGCAGCAGGAAGGCCGGCACCAGCAGCCAGAACGAGATATTGTTGAGGCGCGGGAAGGCCATGTCCGGCGCACCGATCATGATCGGCACGAACCAGTTGGCGAAGCCACCGATCATGGCGGGCATCACCATGAAGAAGATCATGATGAGCGCGTGCGCGGTGGTGAACACATTATACATGTGCTTGCCGGCATCGAGCGCCGCGTCGCCGTTGACGCCATAGACCATCGAGGCGAGGCCATGGAAGATCTGGATGCCCGGCTCCTGCAGCTCGAGGCGCATGGCACCCGAAAGCAGACCACCAATGATACCGGCAACGATCGCGAAGATCAGGTAGAGGGTGCCGATATCCTTGTGGTTGGTGGAAAACATATATCGCCGCCAGCCGGTGGGATGGCCGTGGTCATGCGATTCCGCGTGGCCATGGTGAAGGCCGTCTTTGGCTTCCAGGGCGTAGGTATCGGCCATGGTGAACTTCCCTTGTTATTCTCGTGTCGCGCTCGCTCGGACCGACATAGGCCCGGGCGCGTGGGTCGATCAGCTGATTGCGGGCAGCGTCTTGGTGGCGTCGTCGTATGTGCCGGCCTTGAACGCGTCCATCCATTTGACGAACTCGTCCTTGGTCACCACGCGGATCGCGATGGGCATGAAAGCATGGTCCTTGCCACACAGCTCCGAGCACTGACCGTAATAGATGCCGGTCTTGCGGGCGTTGAACCAGGTCTCGTTGAGCTTGCCCGGCACCGCGTCGATCTTGATGCCGAAGGTCGGCATGGCAAAGGCGTGGATCACACCGGCCGGATCGGCCGTGACCTGCAGGCGCACTGTGGTGTCGACCGGAACAACGAGTTCGTTGTCGACAGCGAGGAGGCGGGGCTGGCTCGGCTTGCCGACCGGCTTGTTGTCGGGCCCGGAGGGCAGCATGCTCGACGAGAACGTCTTGGCACTGTCGACATACTCATAGTCCCAGTACCACTGCTGCCCGATGGCCTTGACGGTCAACTCCGGCGCCGGAACCTCGACTTCGCCGAACGAGAAGATGTTCGAGCCCAGATACTTGCGCTCACCGTCGGGTGTCGTCAGCTGGTCGGTCAGCACCGAGAAGGACGGGATGGCGATGATCACGAGGATCAGGATCGGCACGACGGTCCACACCACCTCGACGGCGGTGTTGTGAGTCGTCTTCGACGGCACGGGGTTCGACTTGGCATTGAAGCGGACCATCACCGCGACAAGCAGGATCAGCACCAGCACCGCGATGCCGACAGCGACCCACATAAGCGGACCGTCGTGGAAGGCACGGATGGAATCCATGATTGGCGTCACGGAGGGCTGCAACCCGATCTCGCCCGGCAGGGCGTGCCCGAGCACTTCTTGTTGGCCGAATGCAACGGCCGGCAACGAGGCCATCGCGGCGCCTGTAAGGACAGCCATCGAACGCAAGTTTTTGCCGGTCACTATAACCCCCTTGGATACGCGTTCCTGCCGGTTTCGCGCAGAGGGCCGAAACCCGTTCTAGCGGCATAAAGATACGCCGCTCCGACTCATTCCCGGAGCGCTGAAACTTGGAAAGCCTCTAAACCACATCGGGCGCTGCAAGGCAATTCACGGCTCTCGCCTTGCGCTGCGTCAAATCGTTCTGCAAGAAGGCTGCGGCAGCTTGCCTCACGAGGCGGCCGAAGTCCTTCTGCCGCCTCATGCCTGCCGCTTTTGTCGGGCCCAAAGGCGGTCACTTGTTGACAAATGCCGGCCGGGCCGATGAAACGCTCGAAGGCCGCAGAAATTCGGGGCCAGATATATTGGGCGGTCAGGTGAGCATGAAATCCTTTTTCCGCGTGGCGCTCGGCGCAGTGCTTGTCCTGTCGGGCTTGATCGGCGGCGCTGCGGCTCAGGGCGTGGTCAAGGCGCAGTATGGCGATTGGCAGATGAGCTGCGATACGCCGGCCGGCGCGACCTATGAGCAATGCGCGCTGATCCAGAATGTCACCGCCGAGGACCAGCCCAATGTCGGGCTGTCGGTCATCGTGCTGAAGACCGCCGACCAGCAGGCTCGCCTGCTGCGTGTACTGGCCCCGCTCGGCGTGCTGCTGCCCAATGGGCTCGGCCTGAAGATCGACGGCGCAGATATCGGGCGTGTCGCCTTCGTGCGCTGCCTGCCCAATGGCTGCGTGGCGGAGGTGGTGGTCGACGATGACCTGATCGCCAAGCTCGGCGCCGGCGAGACGGCGATCTTCGTCGTTTTCAAGACGCCCGAGGAAGGCATCGGCATCCCGGTGTCGCTCAAGGGCTTTGCCGACGGGTTCAAGAACCTTCCATAAGGCCAGGGCCGGCGAATGGCGCGAGCGCCAAAAAAGATGCACCTGACGCAGGCCCATGTGGCCGCCATGGTGCGGGACATTCCCGATCCCGGTCCGCCCGACGGATTCACGCCGTCATCCGACGCGGATTTCGCGCAATATGTCGCCGATATCCTCGCGGGTAGCGACGGCTCCGGGCAGGTCTGGATCTTTGCCTATGGCTCGCTGATCTGGAAGCCGGCCACCGACTTTGTCGAAATCCGCACCGGGCTGCTGCGCGGCTGGCATCGCGCCTTCTGCCTGGGCTGGAACACCCGCCATCGCGGATCGGATGGAGCGCCGGGCCTGATGCTGGCGCTCGATGCGGGCGGCTCCTGCAAGGGCGTGCTCTACCGCCTGCCACCCGATGGCGTGGAAGACAGCCTGCTCCGCCTCGTGAAGCGCGAGATGGGCATGAAGCCCTCAGCCTTTCCGCCGCGCTGGGTGCAGGTGGGTACCGAACGCGGGCCCGTCCGCGCCCTCACCTTCTGCATCGACCGGCGCAGCGGCCGCTATGTGGCCGGCCTCAGCGAGGAGCAGGTGGCGACCGTCCTCGCCCGGGCCGTCGGGCATCGCGGGTCGATGGTCGAGTATCTGTTCAATACGGTGCGGCATCTCGAGGCCATGGGCATCCATGACAGCCACCTGTGGCGGCTGCAGCAGATGGTAGCCGAACGGGTGAAGCTGCCCGGGGGCTGAATTGAAAAAAGCCGGGTCGGCCATCCCGAGGGAGGACCTGCACCCGGCAGTTCATCAGGAAACAAGGGCCGAGAACTCGGCCCCGGAGATGGCACAGCCCGAAAGTGTGCCAAGACTTAGGCTCGCCAGCACCAGGGCGCCGGAGGTATCCGCTGGCGGTCCGGCATGGTGCAGAACCGCGACAGTCTGGTAGCGGCGGGTCAGCGGTCGAGCCAGTGGCGGGCCGATTCAGCTCGGGCTCGGGCGAGTTTCAGCCCAGGCCGGGTGGTCGGCGAGTCGATGGCCTCGAACAGGTCGAGGCGGTTGATCCCGAGGTCATCCAGGCGATGGACGTCGTACTCGAGCAGATCGCGGAGAGCCACGCGCTCGGCCCGACGCTTCCTGGCATTGGCGAAGAAGGTCGCGAGCGCAAGAAGCGGGCGAAAGGGCGCAGCCGCGTGCAGCGGCCGCTCGCTGGACAGCAAGTGGGCCATGGTCAGTCTCCAATATGCGGGGTGCTTGCCTTGGGGAGGGAAGCGGGCCGGTGCCAATCACCGACACTCACGATCTAGAAGCTGGACATCCATTCGTCCAACAAATAGATCTCATCCAGATCATCAATGATCGTGATGGAGATGTTCTGCATGGTTCCCCTCGATCTCGACCAGTTGCAGAGCTTCTGCGCCATCGCCGATTGCGGCAGCTTCACCGAGGCGGCGCGGCGCGTGAACAAGACCCAGTCGGCGGTTTCGATGCAGATCAAGCGGCTCGAGGAACGGTTGGGCCAATCACTGCTCTCGCGCGAGGGCCGCAGCGTTACCCTCACCGAGCATGGCGAGGCAGTCTACGCGCGCGCGCGCCGCATGCTGCGCCTCAATGCCGAGATCATGGACCTGTTTGCCGACGGCGACCTCAAGGGCTCCATCCGCTTCGGCGTGCCGGACGACTATGCCGTTCGCCTGCTGCCGGTGATCCTGTCGAGCTTCCAGAAGACGCATCCGCGCATCGTCGTCGATGTACGCTGCCAGCCCTCGGAAGAGCTGCTCGAGGGTATGAAGCACGGCAAGTATGACCTCGTCGTGTTCACGCAAGGCACCAACCAGGAATATGGTGAGCTGTTCCGAACAGAGCGGATGTTCTGGGTTGCGGCGCATGGCGGGCAGGCGCTCGCCGCCGATCCACTGCCCATCGCAGGGGGTCAGCATTGCTGCTGGAAGCAGAACGCGGTGGAAGCGCTCGGCCGCATCGGCCGCGACTATCGCATCGCCTATACCTCTTCGAATGCGCTCGCTATCGCCAGCGCCGTGCTCACCGATCTCGCCGTCGGCTTCTTGCCCGAAAGCGCCATCCAGCCCGGCATGAAGGTCATTGCCGAAGACGCCAACCTGCCGCGCCTGCGCGACGCGGAAATCGCCATCATGCGGGCGAGCCACGCCTATGGCGGCATCTATGATGCGCTCGCCAACCACATCGTCGCGGCGATGGGCAATCTCGATGGCAAGGACAACCTCCCCATCGCGGCGGAGTAACCGCCGATATCAGATCTCGGCGTCGGCGAAGATGCGCGTCAGGTCGCCTTCCCATTCGCCATGGTACTTGTCGAGCCAACGCTCGGCCGGCGTCTTGCCGAGATCGAGGGTTTCCTCGAAGGGCGCAAGGTAGATGTCTTCGCCGAGGCCCCGGCGTTGCAGGCCAGCCTTCGCCAGATCCACCACCTGCCGCGACACATCCGCCAGCGTCCGCCCACGGAACGGCGTATGGATGGCCTTCACCGGCACTTCGTTGCGCAGCGCTTCGCGCTCGGCATCGGTCCAGTCGGCGATGATGTCGGCTGCCGCCGAGAGCGCCTGATCGTCATAGAGCAATCCGACCCAGAAGGCCGCGAGCCCGAGGATCTGGCCGCGATCGCCCATGTCGGAGCCGCGCATTTCGAGGAACTGCTTCAGTCGCACCTCGGGGAACAGCGTCGAGAGATGGTTCTCCCAATCCTTGATGCGCGGCTTTTCGCCGGGCAGTTGCGGCAGCTTGCCATCGAGGAAGGCACGGAAATTCTCGCCCGCCGTGTTGATATATTCGCCATCGCGGATGACGAAATACATCGGCACGTCGAGTGCATGGTCGGCATAGCGCTCAAAGCCCATGCCCGGCGCAAACACGAAGGGCAGCATGCCGGTGCGCGCCCGGTCGGTATCGAGCCAGATCTGCGAGCGGAAGCTGAGGAACCCCGACGGCTTGCCATCGAGGAAGGGCGAATTGGCGCACAGCGCCGTCGCCACCGGCTGCAGGGCGAGCGAAACCCGCAGCTTCTTCACCATGTCGGCTTCGTCGGAAAAATCGAGATTGGCCTGCACGGTGGCCGACCGATACATCATCGACGTGCCGAGCGTGCCGACCTTATCCATATAGGGCGTCATGATGCCGTAGCGCGATTTCGGCATGGCCGGGATATCGCGCACGGCCCAGAGCGGGGTGACGCCGAGTCCGAGGAAATGGATGCCCAGCTCGCCGCCCACGGCATGGCAATCGGCGAGATGCGCGTCGAGTTCTTCGGCCGCGGCGTGGATATTCGCCTGCGGCGCGCCCGAGAGTTCGAACTGCCCGCCGGGCTCGAGCGAGATTCCGCCGATACCTTGCTTGTTGATCAGTCCGATCGGGTTGCCCTTGTCGAAGAACGGCGTCCAGCCGGTGCGCGCCTCGATACCCTTGAGCAGCGCGTGGATGCCGCCCGCGCCATCATAGGTGACCGGGCGGATCGGGGCTTTGTGGAACACGTGCTTTTCGTGCTCGGTACCCACGCGCCACTCGGACCGCGGCTTCGCCCCGCGCGACATCGCCTCGATCAGATCGCGCCGCGATTCGATCAGGGGTGAGGATTCTTCGCCGGACATCGGGCCTCTTGCTCCAGTGGCAACCGGATAGCTCCGGCACGGCGGCGGACAATAGCCAGCCCGAATACCAAAGCAAGCTTTATCGCCAATCACCGATGATTGACTGTACCACAGCCAGAGCCGCTACGGCGGCAGTATCCGCCCTGAGGATACGCGGCCCGAGGCTCACGGGGATGACGAAACTCTGCTGAAGCAGCAGCGTCCGCTCCTCGTCGGAAAATCCGCCTTCGGGTCCGATCAGGATACCGACCGGCAGCCCCTCGACCCGGCGCAGCTGCGAGACTGGGCTGCCGGAGGGAGCGCTCTCGTCGCAGAATATCAGGCGCCGCAAGCCGTGATCGCGCTGCCAGTGGGCAATGAGGTCAGCGAGCGCGATCTCGTCGCCGAGCGTTGGCACGGCCAGCACCTCGCATTGTTCCGCGGCCTCGATGATGTTGGCCTCGAGCTTGTCGGCCTTCAGCCGATGCACCTGGGTGTAGCGGGTGATGACCGGCTGGATGGTGCCAGCGCCCATCTCGGTCGCCTTCTGAACCAGGTAATCGAGCCGACCGACCTTCAAGGGCGCAAAGCCGAACCACAGGTCGGGGGCCGGCGTCTGATGCGCGGTCTGCTCCACGCATTGAAGCGTCACGCCCTTGCGATGCGGGTCCGTCACCTTCGCCATCCAGGCGCCGTCGCGGCCGTTGAACAGGATCACGGCATCCCCTGCCCCGAGCCGCATGACGTTGATGAGGTAATTTGTCTGCTCGCGTTCGAGCCCGACCTCGTATCCACTGCCCAGATCGGCGTGGACATAGAGGCGTGGCAGGGTTTTGTGCGATCTCGGCATCGTGCTACGCGTCAGCTTCTCGTTGATCCACCGGCATTAACCCATAGGATGGCCAGGATGCAAAGGTCCGGCGGAACGCCACAGCAGGTTGCCGATGCCCAGAAGGGCAACTGGGTCGATTCCTTCGCGCCCCTTTGGCTCAGGCCCTATGCCCGCCTCGCCCGCTGGGACCGGCCCGTGCCGCTGCTGCTGCTCTTCTGGCCCTGCGCCATGGGGGTGGGGCTGGCTGCTGTCGGGCGCCCCGAACTTGGCTACGATTTTGTCGCGGTGCTGCTGTTTCTCGTCGGCTCGGTAGCCATGCGCGGCGCAGGCTGCACTCTCAACGACATTGCGGATGCCGATATCGATGCGAAGGTTGCGCGCACCCGCTCTCGTCCGCTGCCTTCAGGCCAGGTCACCAAGCGCGGGGCTTTCATCTTTTTGGGCCTGCAATGCCTCGCCGGCCTCGCGGTGCTGACCTATTTCAACGCCTTCACCATCTGGCTGGCGATTGCTTCGCTGGTGCTGGTGGTCATCTACCCGTTCATGAAACGCGTAACCTGGTGGCCGCAATTCTTCCTGGGGCTCGCCTTCAACTGGGGGGCGCTGATCGGCTGGTCGAGCGCAACAGGCGATATCGGCGCGCCGGCGCTGACGCTCTATCTGGCGGGTATCCTCTGGACCATCGGCTACGACACCATCTATGCCCTGCAGGATGTCGAGGACGACGCCCTGATCGGGGTGAAATCCACCGCTCGGCTCTTCGGTCGCCGGACGCGCGTCATCGTTGCCGGCATCTATACGGCGACGCTTCTGCTCTGGGCCGTGGCCGGCTGGGAAGTCGCCGCTGGCCCCTATTTCTACATCGGACTCATCCCCGTCGGGCTGCTGCTGGCATGGCAGGTGTGGACCCTGCACCCGAAGGAGCCGCAATCGGCGCTCGTCCGATTCCGTTCGAACCACTGGGTCGGACTCCTGCTGTCGCTCGCGCTTCTGGTCGACCACTGGCTGTGATAGGCTTTTGACATGCGCACCCGTGTTTTCGTTCTGCCACTGCTTGTCCTTGCCCTCGCCAGCCCGGCCCTAGCCTGGGACGTGGCCGAGGACCCCGAGGACAATGGCTACCGGGTGACCGCGTGGGACGACG
This sequence comes from Hyphomicrobiales bacterium, assembly GCA_027487555.1. GTDB lineage: Bacteria > Pseudomonadota > Alphaproteobacteria > Rhizobiales > Devosiaceae > Devosia_A. The sequence continues at coordinate 2,856 of JAIYDI010000031.1, read as the reverse complement.
ATACCGATTCCCGCGGCTTCCAACTGGCGCTCACCTGCAACGATGCCGATCCGGGCAGCGCCGAGATCTACCTCTATACCGGTGCGCCCTGGACTGCCGCCCTCGAGACGCTCAGCACCGAATCCCTCAAGCTTGAAGTCGACGGCGTGGCCTACCCCTACACCGCCGCTTTCGTGCAGGCGGGCAACGAGGCGGCGATCGTGGCCAGTGTCGCGGCAGACACGTCCATTGCCGACCTGTTCCCCGTGCTCGGCAAGGCGACCACGTCCATCACCATCACTTATGGCGGCGTGGTCTTCACCTTCGATACCAACCAGGTTGCCGATTCGGTGGGCATGTTCATCGACAAGTGCGTCGCGCTGCCTGGCAGCGCCTGACTTCGTGCCGTTTGCAACGCTCGAAAGGAAACGGGCCGGTCTTGCGACCAGCCCGGGCAGTTGCTTTGGAGGAGGAAGAAGGTCCCGCCGGGGAAACTTGCATGGGATCGGTGGCGGGGTATGCGGTTCTGTCGGAGGGCCGGGGCGCGAGGGGAGGAAAGCGCCCCGGGAATTCGGTCGCGGAAACGGGAAGGCCTGCCGCAAGGTCGCGGCGCCGTCCAGGCCTAGAGTGTGGAGCCGTCGCCGGGCTTCCGGCGGTTGAGGAAGGCCGGGCGACGATTGGCTTCGGCAGTGAGCTTCCGCCGTTGGGTCTGGTTGCCGACAAGCACGCCATCCACCTGCTGCGAATAGGGGAGCAGCGCGCCATCGCCGGCCTTGATGTAGAGCGGCAGGCGGAGTTTCTTGCCCCAGTTCTGCCATTCGGCGACGATGTTGGCGTTGCCGGTCTCTTCAAAGACGCGATAATTGAGCTCGGGGTCGTCGTGCACCAGTTCCAGCGCGCTCATCAGCACGCCATTCTCGGAAATCGAGGTCGACACGGCGACGCCGTAGAACTCGGTCACGGGTACCTTGATCTTGATCGGGACGCCGCTCTTTTCCAGCGTGCGGCGAACCGTCACCGTCTGTACCGGGTCACGAGGGCCGTTGTCATTGGCAGGGCCGAAGGCCCGCATCGCCGTGCGCGAGGTCGCGGCGTGCTCACCGCCGAACAACATGACGACATTGCCGCCTTCGATACCAACGCTTGAAAACATCTATGCCTCACTGTCAACTTTCGAGAGCTGTTTATTTGCCGCCCTCTTTGGTGAGGCCAATCTACCCCGCCACATTGCCGCCCCGCTTAAGAAACTGGGTTAAGTTTAGGTTGTTTTGAAAAGGGTTAGCGGGAAATCACCAGCTATAGGAACTGATTAAGTACGTTGCGGCGGAGCGGCGCGCACCGGCCTTGCGTCCCGGCGCGGCGCTTGCTCCTTCTGCCCTTTGCGCCTATCAGGCGCCCAACCGAAGTGCCTTGAGCCCGATGACCGCACCCGAGCTTCACGACGCCATCATCGATCGCGAGTTGCTGCGCAGCGTCGCGGTAACCGCCGGCATCATCGCCGCCGGCTATTTCCGGCGCGACGTGAAGAACTGGACAAAGGACAACGCTTCCCCGGTCTCCGAGGCCGATATCGTCCTCGACAACTACCTGAGGCAGGCGCTGTGCGCTGCCCGACCCGACTACGGCTGGCTCAGCGAGGAGAGTGCCGACGACAATTCGCGCCTGTCGCATCGGCGCTCCTTCGTCGTGGACCCGATCGATGGCACGCGCGGCTTCATCCGCGGCGAGGACAGCTGGAGCATTTCGCTCGCGGTCATCGAGGATGGCATCGCGGTGGCGGGGGTGGTTTATGCGCCGGCGCGTGACGAGCTTTACGATGCCGCGCTTGGTGCGGGCGCGCGGAAGAACGGCCAGCCTCTGGTGCGCAAGCGCCCGGCCGACCGGCAGGAGCCGCTGATCCCCGCGCCCGGCGCCGTGCATCAGGAATTGCAGGCCGAGGGACTGCACTATGCGCGCGGGCCCGCCTATCCGTCGCTGGCCTACCGGCTGGTGCAAGTGGCGACCGGCAAGCTCGACGCTGCGGTCGCCCGGCGTGGCGCGCTCGATTGGGATGTTGCGGGCGCCGCCTGCATCCTCACTGAGGCCGGCATCGGTTTCGAGGACGTGTGCATGGGTCCCTTGCGTTTCAATCGCCCGGAAATCCGGCACGGCGCCCTTGCCGCCGTGGCCGATGCTTCGCTAAGACCCGTTCTGCATCGGGCGCTGATCCGCATCTATGGCTGCCCGCAATCCACCGACATCGAGCTGGAGCGTCACGGACAATGAGCAAGTCCCCCAAGGTCAAGGAACAGAAGCAGCTGTTGCACCTCGTCATCGGCGGCGAAGTGAAGCCGGGCGAGGAAATCGTCTTCAAGGATCTCAGCGCCATCGACATGGTCGGCGTCTATCCGAACTACGCCGCGGCGCATGTCGCGTGGAAGCAGAAGGCGCAACTGACGGTCGACAACGCCGAAATGCGCTATTTCGTCGTGCACCTGCACCGCCTGCTGAACCCCGAGGATGATGAGTAAGGGGGCAAATCCCTCAGTCGGCTGCATGTCCTCTCTCGCGACGATCTGGCAGTCGGCGCCCCTCTCCCTCGTGAGGGACTTCGAGCCGGTCGCGCAGCGATCGGTCGCTCCGGTGGAGCGACCGAAGGCGATGAAGGTGCCCGAAGGGCGGGTGAGGGGTGCACCTTGCGCTGAATTATGCAACGGTGTGAGAGGTCTAGCGCAAGCGGCTCCCCCCACCCGGCGCTACGCGCCACCCTCCCACGCAAGCGAGGCCTCTGCGAAAGCGGTGTCGGGGGCGCGGTTTGGGGGTATCGGAGCGGTGTTGGGCAGGTTTGTCGGCGCCGCGCCGGTCGGCGAGGTGGTATCGGGTAGGCTGCACAGGCCT
>JAIYDI010000026.1 GCA_027487555.1 Hyphomicrobiales bacterium | reverse complement strand
GATGCGTCGGGTGCACGATGATGGCCAGGCCTAAAACCTCGATCGGCCGGCGAGGCGCGAGCCTCATACACATTTGCGGACTACCCGCGTCGGGGCAATCGCCTCGCCGGCCCGCTTTCTCTGCCGAGCACCCTGGGGCATCACCGCCGCCGGGCGCGTGAACGCGCCCTTACCCCCTACGATTGCCGACTGCCGATTGCCGATTGCCTATTCCCGACTGCCGATTGCCTATTCCCGATTGCCCCTCTTTCATCATTTAAAACATCGTTCAAAATAGTTCTTGAACGCCGTTCAAAAATCGATATGTTCACACTTATGAACGGCGTTCAATTAACGCCGCTGCTGAGGGAAGAAGCCCATGTTCGCTGTACTGAAGACCCTGATTTCCGGCGCCTCCGCCCGTGCCGAGGACCGCGTCACCGATATGTTCGCCATCGATCTCATCGAGCAGAAGATCCGCGAGGCCGAGGCCGGTCTCAATGCGGCCAAGCAGGCGCTCGCCAGCGTCATCCTGCGTGAGCGTCAGGAACGCCTTGCCGCCGACGGCGTCGACCGTCGCATCGCCGATCTCGAAATCCGCGCCAGGGCGGCGCTCACCGCCGGGTCCGATGCGCTGGCACTCGAGGCCGCCGAAGCCATCGCGCAGTTGGAAAACGAGCGCACTGTGCGCCGCGAGACACTCGCACAGCTCACCGGCCGCATCGCCCGCATGCGCGCTTCGGTCGACAAGGCGCATCGTCGCCTCATCGACCTGAAGCAGGGTCTTGCCACCGCCCGCGCAGTCGATCTCGAACGCCGCGCCCAGGGCCGTCTCGATCGCGCGTTGGGCTCCAGCGCCCCGGCCCGCGAGGCCGAAGCCCTCATCGCCCGCGTCATGAACGGCGCCGATCCGCTCGCCGAAACCGAGGTGCTCGACGAGATCGACGCCGGCCTCGATCGCAGCGATGTCGCGGGCCGGCTCGCCAAGGCTGGCTTCGGCGATCGCCTCACCTTTGATGCCGATGCCGTGCTCGCCCGGCTCCGCGCCACGTCCAACGCCTGAAACCGAAGCCAGCTCAAACCTTTAGGAGACCGCCCATGAACACCGACAACAACCAGCTCTATATCCTCTTCAACGGCGCAGGCGTCGTCGCCGCCCTGTTTCTGCTCTCGCTCTCGCTCTGGCTCGCACCGGTCGATCTCTCCACCAAGGGCTATTGGGGCATGGGCATCGTGCTCTTGATGGCGAGCCTCGTGAACCTCGTGAAGTACCGCATGGACCAGCGCATCCAGCAGGATATCGTCCGCCAGATCGAGCAGGCCAAGAACGAGAAGATTCTCAAGGATTACGTCGCCACCAATTGAGCGAATGGCCATGACGCCCCGGCCGGCAAGGTCGGGGCGTTTCGCGTCCTGATGCTCATTTCAGCCGATAGGGCACCACGCTGCGCTGGTCGATATCGATCTCGAGCCGACCGTCGAGCGGCGGCACCGAGCGTTGCACGCAATTGCCGCGCGGGCAGATGCGACACGAAATCCCGATGGGCTCGTAAAGCGCCGCCCGCTCCAGGTCGAGGTCCGCCGCGTAGGTCAGCTGGCTCGCATGGGTGATTTCGCAGCCGAGCGCATAGGCGTAGCGCCTGACCGGCCCGCGATACGAGCCGCTGCGTTTCTCCTCGCTCCACGCAAGGCACAAATAGCGGTTGCCATCGGGCGTCTCGGCCAATTGCCTGATGATCTGCCCATGTGCCTCGAAGGCGCGATGCACGTTCCACAGCGGGCAGGCGCCCCCGAAACGTGGAAACTGCAGCGCCGTCGCCGAGTGCCGCTTGGTGATCGTGCCCGCCGCATCCACCCGCGCGAAGAAGAACGGTACACCGCGGGCCTTTGGCCGCTGCATTGTGGAAAGCCGGTGCCCGACCTGTTCGAGCGAAGCGCCGAAGGCGAAGCCCAGTTGCTCGATATCGTAGCCGCAGCGTGTTGCCGTTTCGAGAAACGCGCCATAGGGCAACTGCAGCGCGCCCGCGTAGTAATTCGCCAGCCCCAGCCGGCAGATCGCCGCTGCCTCCGCCGTCTTGAATCCGGCGCCCGCGACGATTTCATCGATCGCCGCGCCCTCGGCCACCAGCGCTAGCTGCACCGCCAGCTGGAAGTACAGCGTCGAAGTCGGCAGCCGCGCATTGACATGGATTGTGCCCTTGGCCCGGTCGTAGCGGCGCATTTCCTCGCCATGCTCGGGCAGGGCAAAGCTCACCTTCAGGCCGTGCCGCGCCTCGATATGGCCCACCAGCCGCTCGAGCCGGCCCTGCAGGTCCGGCCCGAGCCGCATCGCCAGCGCTTCAGCCGCCACATCCAGCCGGTCGATATAATTGCCGGCATAGTGGAAGAAGTCGCGCACTTCCTCGTAGCTCGTCTGCGCGCCACCGCCCGATCCGCCCGCCATGGCCGCATCCGCGCTCGCGAGCCGTTCGTTCGCCCGCCGATAGGCATCGTAGAGCCGCAGCATCGCTTGCGCCGTGTCGGGCGCACTCGCTGCGAGGGTCTTCAGCTCGATCAGCCCCGGACCCTCATTGCCAAACAGCGGATCGGCGATCACCTCGCGCAGATCCGCCAGCACCCGGTCGGCCCGGTCGGAGCCCAGTTCCGCCAGGTCGAGCCGGAACATCTCGCTGAGGCTCAGCATCAGCGACGCCGTCAGCGGCCGCTGGTTGTTTTCGATCTGGTTGAGATAGCTCACCGAGATATCGAGCCGCCCGGCCAGCTCGCGTTGCGTCAGCTCGGCCTTTTGCCGCGCCGCGCGCACCTTGCCGCCGGCAAACACCTTCTTCTGCGCCATTCGCAAATCCGCAATTTCACAGTTTGCAACTTTGCAAAATTAGCACCGTGGCACCTTCTTGTCTCCTGTTACCGTGCTGTCAAAGCTAGAAGAAAACCAACAGGGGCGGAGCAGGATTTGTCCACCATGCATGAAATCATCGAGGCGCTGGACAAGCGCCGCGACGCAGCGCGGCTCGGCGGTGGCGAAAAGCGCATCGCCACCCAGCATTCGAAGGGCAAGCTCACCGCCCGCGAGCGGCTCGATGTGCTGCTCGATCCCGGCAGCTTCGAGGAATACGATATGTTCGTCCGCCACCGGGCGACGGATTTCGGCATGGCCGATACCATCATCCCGGGCGATGGCGTCGTCACCGGCTGCGGCACCATCAACGGCCGGCTGACCTATGTCTTCAGCCAGGACTTCACCGTCTTCGGTGGCTCGCTGAGCGAAACCCACGCCCAGAAGATCTGCAAGATCATGGACCTCTCCGTGCAGAACGGCGCCCCGGTAATCGGCCTCAACGATTCCGGCGGCGCCCGTATCCAGGAAGGTGTCGCGGCGCTGGGCGGCTATGCCGAAGTGTTCTGGCGCAATGTGCAGGCCTCGGGCGCCATCCCGCAGATCTCCGTCATCATGGGCCCCTGTGCCGGTGGCGCGGTCTACTCTCCGGCCATGACCGACTTCATCTACATGGTGAAGGACACGAGCTATATGTTCGTCACCGGCCCCGATGTGGTGAAAACCGTCACCAACGAGATCGTCACGCAGGAAGAGCTCGGCGGCGCCTCCACCCACACCAAAATCTCCTCCGTCGCCGATGCCGCCTTCGAAAACGATATCGAAACCCTGCTCGAAGTGCGCCGCCTGTTCGATTTTCTGCCCTTGAGCGCCACCGACAAGGTGCCTGTGCTGGCGGTCAACGACACGGCCGACCGCGCGGAGCCGAGCCTCGATACGATCATCCCCGACAGCGCCAGCAAGCCCTATGACATGCGCGAGGTGATCGTGAAGCTCGCCGACGAGGGCGATTTCCTCGAACTCCAGCGCGATTTTGCCGGCAATATCCTCACCGGCTTCATCCGGCTCGATGGCGGCACGGTCGGCGTCGTCGCCAACCAGCCGCTGGTGCTCGCCGGCTGCCTCGATATCAATTCCTCGAAAAAGGCCGCGCGCTTCATCCGCTTCTGCGACAGCTTCTCCATCCCCATCCTGACGCTGGTCGATGTGCCCGGCTTCCTTCCCGGCGTCGCGCAGGAATATGGTGGCATCATCAAGCATGGCGCCAAGCTGCTCTTCGCCTATGCCGAAGCGACCGTGCCCAAGGTCACCGTCATCACTCGCAAGGCCTATGGCGGCGCCTATGACGTGATGGCCTCGAAGCATATCCGCGCCGACGTCAACTATGCCTGGCCCACCGCCGAAATCGCCGTGATGGGCGCCAAGGGCGCGACGGAAATCCTCTATCGCTCGGAGCTGAGCGACAAGGAGAAGATCGCGGCGCGCACGAAGGAATACGAGGATCGCTTCGCCAACCCCTTCGTCGCCGCCGAACGCGGCTTCATCGACGATGTCATCCTGCCGCGCGAAACCCGCCGCCGCATCACCCGCGCCTTCTCCACGCTCCGGCGCAAGAAGGTCGCGATGCCGGTCAAGAAGCACGACAACATCCCGCTGTGAGGTGACCTGATGCTCAAATCCCTCCTCATCGCCAATCGCGGCGAAATCGCCTGTCGGGTCATCCGCACCGCGAAAAAGCTCGGCATCCGCACCATCGCCGTCTATTCCGATGCCGATCGCGATGCCGTGCATGTGCGCATGGCCGACGCGGCCGTGCATGTCGGCGGTTCGGCGGCGAGAGACTCGTATCTATCGATTGATAGGATCGTCGCCGCCTGCAAGGCGACGGGCGCCGAGGCGGTGCATCCCGGCTACGGCTTCCTCTCCGAAAACTCGCGCTTCCCCAAGGCCTTGGCCGAAGCCGGCATCATCTTTGTCGGCCCGCCGCCGCACGCCATGGAACAGCTTGGCGACAAGATCACCTCGAAGAAAATCGCGGCCGCTGCCGGTGTCTCCACCGTGCCCGGCCACATGGACCTGATCGAAAGCCCCGATGAAGCCGCGCGCATCTCCGCGCAAATCGGCTACCCGGTGATGATCAAGGCCTCGGCCGGCGGTGGCGGCAAAGGCATGCGCATCGCCTGGACCGACGACGAGGCCCGCGAGGGCTTCGAACGCTCGAAATCCGAGGCGGCCTCCTCCTTCGGTGACGACCGCATTTTCATCGAAAAATTCGTTACCCAGCCGCGCCATATCGAAATCCAGCTGATCGGCGACCAGCACGGCAACGTGCTCTATTTGAACGAGCGCGAGTGCTCGGTGCAGCGCCGCAACCAGAAGGTCATCGAGGAGGCCCCGTCGCCCTTCCTCGATGCGGCGACCCGCAAGGCCATGGGCGAGCAGGCCGTCGCGCTCGCGAAAGCCGTCGGCTATTTCTCCGCCGGCACGGTCGAGTTCATCGTCGATGGCGACCGCAATTTCTACTTCCTCGAAATGAACACGCGCCTGCAGGTCGAGCATCCGGTCACCGAGCTCATCACCGGGCTCGATCTCGTCGAGCTCATGCTGCGCGTCGCCGATGGCGAGCCCCTGCCGCTCACCCAGGCCGATATCGGCATCAATGGCTGGGCGCTCGAAAGCCGCATCTATGCCGAGGATCCGTATCGCAATTTCCTGCCCTCGGTCGGGCGGCTGACGCGCTACCGCCCCCCGGCGGAAAACCTTGTGACCGCGCCCTTCATTCGCAACGATACCGGCGTCGAGGAGGGGGGCGAAATCTCCACCTTCTACGATCCGATGATCGCCAAGCTCTGCACCTGGGCGCCCACCCGCCTCGAAGCGATCGATGTCATGCAGGATGCGCTCGATGAGTTCGAGCTCGAAGGCGTCGGCAATAACGTGCCGTTCCTGTCCGCCGTCATGGGGCAGGAACGCTTCCGCTCCGGGCGCCTCACCACCGGCTATATCGCCGAGGAATTCCCCAACGGCTTCAATGGCGTAGCGCTCGACGCGGACTCACTGCGTCATCTCGCGGCGCTCGCCTGCTGCTCGGCCTTCGCGCTCGATCACCGGCTTTATCCAGCAACCCCCGAGCCCCGCGCCGTGCTGATCGGCACTGAGCGCTGGGATTTCTCGGTGCGCGCCGATGGCATCGAGTATTGGCTCACCGCCCCCGATGGCAGGAAGCTCCTTGTCGAAAGCGGCTGGAAGCCCGGCATGAGCCTCTGCATCGCGCGCGTCGATGGCACGCTGCACCACGTCAAGATCTCGCGGGTCACTGGTGGCTTCCGCCTGCGCTGGCGCGGCGCCGATCTCGTCGCCCGCGTGCTCCTGCCGCGTGTCGCCGATCTCATGCCGCTGATGCCGGTCAAGGTGCCGCCCGACCTCAGCAAATTCCTGCTCTGCCCCATGCCCGGCCAGGTTGTCCGCATCGACGTCACCGAGGGCCAGGTCGTCGAGGATGGCCAGACCCTCGCCATCGTCGAGGCGATGAAGATGGAAAATGTCTTGAAGGCCGAAAAGCGCGCTCGCGTTTCCAAGGTGCGGGTCAAGCCCGGCGCCGTCCTCGCCGTCGATGAAGTGATCCTGGAGTTCGAGGCGATATGAGCACCGGCCCCACCTTCGAAACCTGGGCCAAGCTCGCCCAGCGCGAACTGCGCGACACCCCGCTTTCCTCCCTCAGTCGCGACTATGGCGGCATCCCCGTCGACCCAGTTTATTTCGGCGCCAGTGACGCCAACATCCCCGGCATCGAGCCTTTCACCCGCGGCGTGCGGGCCACCATGTACGCCAACCGCCCCTGGACCATTCGCCAATATGCGGGCTTTTCAACGGCCCGGGAATCCAACGATTTCTACCGCAAGGCGCTGGCGGCGGGGCAGAAGGGCCTCTCCGTCGCTTTCGATCTTGCCACCCATCGCGGCTATGACAGCGACCACCCGCGCGTCACCGGCGATGTCGGCAAGGCCGGCGTCGCCATCGACAGCGTCGAGGATATGAAGCTGCTCTTCGACGGCATCCCGCTCAACGAGATGTCGGTGTCGATGACCATGAACGGCGCCGTGCTGCCGGTGCTGGCGATGTTCATTGTCGCGGCGGAAGAGCAGGGGGTGAAGCCGGCGCAACTGGATGGCACCATCCAGAACGACATCCTCAAGGAGTTCATGGTCCGCAACACCTATATCTACCCGCCGGCGCCCTCCATGCGCATCGTGGGCGATATCATTGCCTTCACCGCGGCCGAGATGCCCAAGTTCAATTCCATCTCGATTTCCGGCTACCACATGCACGAGGCCGGGGCGACGGCGGTGCAGGAGCTGGCCTATACCCTGGCCGATGGCCGCGAATATGTGCGCGCCGCGCAGGCGCGTGGCCTCGATATCGATGCTTTCGCCGGCCGGCTGAGCTTCTTTTTCGGCATCGGCATGAACTTCTTCCTGGAGGTCGCGAAGCTCCGCGCTGCCCGCACGCTCTGGTCGAAGATCATGACCGATTTGGGCGCCAAGGACCCGCGCTCTAAAATGCTGCGCACTCATTGCCAGACGTCGGGCGTGTCGCTTACCGAGCAGGACCCGCACAACAACATCATCCGCACCACCATCGAGGCGCTCGCCGCCGTGCTCGGCGGCACGCAAAGCCTTCACACCAACTCCTTCGACGAAGCCATTGCGCTCCCGACGGAATTTTCCGCCCGCATCGCCCGCAACACCCAGCTCGTCTTGCAGCACGAGGCGCGCGTCACCGATGTGGTCGATCCGCTCGGCGGCTCCTATTTCATCGAAAGCCTCACCGCCGATCTCGTCACGAAGGCCGAAGCGCTCATCGCCGAAGTTGAAGCTGCGGGCGGCATGACGGAGGCCGTTCAGTCGGGCCTCCCCAAGCTCGAAATCGAGAAGGCCGCCGCCCTCCGCCAGGCCCGCGTCGATCGCGGCGAGGATGTCATTGTCGGCGTCAACCGCTACCGGCTCGAAAACGAAACTCCGGTCGATATCCGCGAAATCGACAATCGAAAGGTGCGTGACGAGCAGGCGGCGAAGCTCGTCGATATCCGCCGCCAGCGCGATCCCGAAGCCGTCACCGCAGCGCTTGCCGCGCTGCAATCCGCCGCCCGCACAGATGGCAATCTGCTCGCCGCCAGCATCGTGGCCGCCCGCGCCCGCGCCACCCTCGGCGAAATCTCCGCCGCGCTTGAGGATGTGTTCGGCCGCCATCACGCCACGACGCGGGTCATCTCGGGCGTCTATGCCGAAAGCTATGCGGATGATCCGCAATTCGCCCAGTTCACCGGACGGATTGCCGCTTTCCGCGACAAGGAAGGGCGTCCGCCCGCGATCTTCATCGCCAAGATGGGGCAGGACGGACACGATCGTGGCGCGAAGATCATAGCCACCGCCTTCGCCGATTTGGGCTTTGTCGTGCATATGGGCGATTTGTTCGAAACGGCAGGCGAAGTCGCCGATCATGTCCGCGATCTCAAGGTCGACGCCGTCGGCGTCTCATCCCTCGCGGCGGGCCACAAGACTTTGGTGCCCGAACTGATCGACGAACTGCGGGGCAGGGGCCTCGGCGACGTGACCGTCATTGTCGGCGGCGTCATTCCCGAGCAGGATTATCCGTTCCTGCGCGAAGCCGGCGTCGCCGAAATCTTCGGCCCAGGCACCAATGTCCTTGAAGCCGCCTTCTCCGTGCTCAACCAGATCGAGGGAAGGCTGTCCAACAGATGATCGGTCGTCTCAATCACGTCGCCATCGCCGTGCCCGACCTCGAGAAGGCCGCCGCCAATTATCGCGACCTGCTCGGCGCGGAGGTGCATCACCCGCAGGCGCTGCCCGAGCATGGCGTCACCGTCGTCTTCGTGCTTCTCGAAAACAGCAAGATCGAGCTGCTGCATCCCTTGGGCGAGAACTCGCCCATCGCGAAGTTCCTTGAGGCAAACCCCTCTGGCGGCATGCACCATGTCTGTTTCGAGGTTGCCGATCTCGCTGCCGCCGCCGAGACGCTGGTCGCTGGTGGCGCCCGCATCCTCGGCGACGGCAAGCCGAAAATCGGCGCGCATGGCCTGCCGGTACTCTTCCTCCACCCCAAGGATTTCGACGGTACGCTGATCGAACTCGAGGAAGTGAAGCCCGAGTTGCAGCCGGCCTGAGGCCGAACTTATCCCCGTGGCTCCCGACGGCCTTATGATCTGCGGCACGAAACGCCGAGGATCAGATGACTGCCACACCGCACCTTGCCTTGCCCTATATCGAGCCTGCCCAGGCCATGAAGCACATCACCCATAACGAGGCGATCTTCGCGCTCGATATGCTGGTGCAGCTTGCCGTGCTCGACCGCGACCTTGCGGCGCCACCCGCGAGCCCCGCCGAAGGCGACCGCTACCTGCTGCCGCTCGCGCCCACCGGCGATTGGGCCGGCCATGCCAATGCCGTCGCCGTCTGGGATGGAGCGGCCTGGCTCTTCTACCCGCCCGCACCCGGCTGGCTGTCCTTCGTCGCTGACGAAGCGCTGCTCGTCTATTGGTCGGGCACCACCTGGCTCCCCGTTATCGCCTCCGCGCCGCGTTTCGGCATCAACACCACGGCCGATGCTACAAACCGCCTCGCGGTCAAATCCGATGCGGTGTTGCTCTCGCATGATGACGCGACGCCGGGCACGGGCGATCTGCGCGTCAGCCTCAATAAACTGGCGCCCAGCAAAACCGCGTCGTTTCTCTTCGAAAGCAACTGGTCGGCCCGCGCCGAATTCGGCCTCACCGGCGACGACAGCTTTCACCTGAAGCTCTCGGCGGATGGTTCGGCCTGGTCCGAAATCCTCGTTGCCGACCCTGCCACCGCGCGCCTCGGCATCGGCACGGCAACGCCGGCCGCCAGGCTCGATGTCGATGGCACATTGCGCCTGAAGTCCTACACAATCGCCACGCTGCCGGCTGCCACTGCGACCGGCCAACTGGCCTTCGTCTCCGACGAGACAGGTGGCGCGATCATCGCCTTTTCCGATGGCACCAATTGGCGCCGCGTCACCGACCGGGCCTTGGTCAGTTGAGCTTCCGCCGCGCCCCGGCCTGTGCTAGCCAGACCTCGCCCGTACCGGGCGAGGCCCCATGCAGCAGATCCTGAAAAGCGCCATCACGGATATTCGCGCGGCCATCGCCTTCCGCCGCGTCTGGATCGCGCTTGCTGCCGAGGATATCGGCGATCAGCATCGCCGCACCACGCTCGGCCCGCTCTGGCTGCTCATCAACTACCTGCTGTTCGCCGCTACTTTCATCTTCCTCTTCAACCCCAACCCGGCAGACCACACCTATCCGGTCTATGTCGCGACAGGCCTCCTCGTCTGGTACTATCTCATGGAGGCGCTGTCCCTCGCCGCCGGGCTGTTCCAGCGCGAGGAGAGCTTCATTCGCGGCACGACCCTGCCCATCTCCACCTATGTCATGCGCACGGCGCTGCAATGCCTCATCCGCGCGGGCTACGGCTTTGTCGGCTGCGTCATCATCCTTGTCATCTCCGGCGTCGTGCCCACCTGGAGCTGGCTCGGCGCGCTGCCGGGCCTTGCGCTCGTCATCCTCGTCACGCCCGCCTTCATCGCCATCTTCGCCTTTGCTGGCGTCTGGTTCCCCGATAGCCAGTTCCTTGTCGGCAATTTCATGCGGGTCGGCATGTTCATAACCCCGGTCTTCTGGTCCGGCGCGGGCGAGGGCGGGTTGCGCGGTTTCCTCTATTATTTCAACCCTTTCACCTATTTTCTTGAGATCGCGCGGCAGCCCATCGTCGATGGCACCATCCCCTGGTCGGCGCTCGGCCTTTGTGCCTTCATCACCGCGCTCTGCTGGGTGCTGGCGCTCTATCTCCTTGGGCGGTTCCGGCGACAGGTGGCGTTGATCCTCTGATGGTTGCGATCTCCGTCCACAATCTCGGCCTGACTTATGAGCTTCGCGAAAAGCTCAGCCTCGCAGCGCGCGACAAACGCCTGCCGCAGGCGGGCGGCATCATTTCGGGCAACCGCCGCCGCCGCTATGTCACAGCACTCGACGACGTGTCCTTCGAACTCGTCGCTGGCGACCGGCTTGGCCTTGTCGGCTCGAACGGCGCTGGCAAGACCACGCTCTTGAAAGTGCTCTATGGCATCTACGAGCCCACCGCCGGTCGGGTTGGCATCACCGGCCGCGTCGATGCACTCTTCAACATCGATCTCGGCTTCCGGCAGGAGGCGACCGGCCGCCGCAACATCGTGCTGCGCGGCCTGATCAATGGCTGGACCATGGCAGAAATCGATGCCCGCATGGACGAGATCGTCGGATTTTCCGAACTCGGCGAGTTCATCGATCTGCCGTTCAAGTCCTATAGCCAGGGCATGGCGGCACGCCTCGCCTTCGCCATCGCCACCTCGCTCGAACCGGAAATTCTGCTCATGGACGAGTGGATCGGGGCAGGGGACGCGTCGTTTCAGGAAAAGGCGCAGCAGCGGATGCAGCGTCTCGCCGATCATGCCGGCATCGTCGTCCTCGCGTCGCACCAGAACGATCTGATTGCCCGCACCTGCAACAAGGTGCTGGAGCTCGAACACGGCCGGGTCCGCCGCTTCTGCTCCATCGCCGAGTATCTGACGGGATAATGGCGCCCCGCGGGGCCTTACATCAGCCCTGTCATCATCATCAGCTTCTGCTTCAGCGTCCCGTGCTTCAACGGCTCGCCGCGCACCGTCACGAGGTGATGGAACTCCGCGAACTCGTCCGACGTCATGAACGGCGCGAAATTCTTCAGTTCACCAATCGAGTAGATCGAGCGCAGCACCAGGTCGAGCTTGATGATCGGCATCTCGAGATATTGCGTCAGAAGCAGCGATCCCCAGTGGATCTGGCTGCCACGATACACATAGGCGAGCAGGTCACGCTCGACCTCGCTGCGATACTGCGCGGTCATCTCGGCAATCAGCTCGTCCGCGCCGATCGGCAGCGTCAGTCCGGCATTGTCGAGCAGCTTTGCCTTGCTCATCGGCAGCACGTCGCGGGCCGGTTTCCGCGCATCCTTCACCAACTGCCTGAGCGGGTTCTGCCCGCCATAGCCGAGCGGCATGCGTGCGGCCGATATCGCCAGCTCCCGCCAGCTCGCCTGCTCCAGCGCCACGCCCAGCCGCTGCAGCGAGAATATGATCTTCGGCTTGATCTTCATCGTGCGGATGACGAGCTTGCTCAGCGCCGCCTCGCCTTTCCAGATCACCTCTGGACGCAGTTCCGTCGAGCGATACTCATCCCAATACTTGCGGAACCGGGGGTCGGCGAACACCTCGGGCCCGAAGCTCAGCGCATAGCTGCCGACATGGTGGCTGAGTTCGTGGTTCTCGCTCGCACCGACGAATGGCGAGTTGTTGCAAAGGCCCTTGAAGAACGCCTCGAGCCCGCGCTCCGCGAAGAACAGGCTGTCATTGAGGATCAACAGCCGCGTCGGCTTGTGGTGGTCGAGCACATGCAGCACGCCGCGCCGGTAGCCGCCGAAATCGCGGCCGAAATTGCGCCGCTGGATGAAGGTGTGCAGGTGCGGCCGCAACCGCTCGAGGTCGTCAGCGGGCAACGGCGTGTTCGTGACCGCTACCACCTGTACGCCCAGCCGCTTGAGCGCGGCGATCGCCCCCAGCACATTCTTTGGCACCCCATAGGGCTGATAGAGGTGGAAGACACAGAAAGCGCCGTCATCGGCCGTATTGATCCGGTCGATCGAAACCACGTCTCCAAGCCGCTTCAGCCGACGCCCCGCCAGCCAGTCGTCGAGCATCAGGCCGGGCAGCAGCAGGCAGCGAATGGCCAGTTGCATCAGCGGCAGGAATATCTGTTGCTTGAGGAATTGCAGGAGGCTCAAATCCGTCTCGTCAGCTGAAGGTATCGGCGCGCTTGAGGTCCGGTGCCACCTGGTCCTTTTGGGAAACGATCGGCGCCATGGTCAGCGGCCAGGTGATGCCGACGGCTGGATCGTCCCACCGGATCGCACGTTCCGACGCCCCGTGCCAGAAGTCCGTGGTCTTGTAGAGAAACTCGGTATCGTCCTCAAGCGCCAGGAACCCGTGCG
>JAIYDI010000014.1 GCA_027487555.1 Hyphomicrobiales bacterium | reverse complement strand
TGGTTGCACGGGCACACGGAAGCATCTGTCCCATAGCCTAAGTGCAGGCGGCAGAATAAGCCCCCTGCCCCCGACCAAGAACGCGAGAGGCCCGCTGCGATGCGGGCCTTTTTCGTGCTCGGTATGGGTGCCGCCGAAGCTCTCACGCCATTGGATCACCGGCTAGGCTGCGCGCGCGCCTAGGACCGAAACGCGTGGAGGCGCCAGGCTTCCTCGTCGTGCTGCAGCCGCGAGACAGCGGGCGCATGGCCAGCAAGCGTACGCCCCCAGAAGTCCATGGCCGCGGCATTGTGCGCGATGACGCCGATGTGCCACGGCCCCGGATGGGCGGCAATGAGCTCCCCGGCCACCTGCTGGCCGAGCCCGGCACGGCGGTATGGCCGCATGACGAAGAATTCGGCCATGAACCAGCAGGGCGACTGCCCGGTGATCGGGCAATGGTCGATGACCAGGGCCAGGCCGGCAAGGTCGTCGCCGGAGGTGATCAGATAGGGGTATTGCCAGAAGGCGTCGAGCCGGTCGTAGGCATAGAGCCCGTCCCGGCCAATCGGGAACTTGTAGATATCGGCCATGTCATAGAGGTAGAGCTCGAGCAGGCGCTCGATGACCGGGCGGTCAGCGGCGGTAGCGGGCCGGACAGGCACAGGGGTCACTCCTCCGGGACGACCGGCCGCTTGACGAATGGATCGTTCGCGACCTTGCGGATGCGCTCCTCTGCCTCGGAGGCTTCGCGCTGGCGGCTCCACATCTGGGCATAGAGGCCCTGCTGTGAGAGCAGGCGGTAATGCGTGCCCCGCTCGGCGATTTCGCCATCGCGCAGAACGATGATCTCGTCGGCATTGATGACGGTGGAGAGCCGGTGGGCGATGACCAGTGTCGTGCGGTTGGCGGAGACGAGATCGAGCGCGGACTTGATATCCTGCTCGGTCTTGGTATCGAGCGCCGAGGTTGCCTCGTCGAGGATGAGGATTGCCGGTCCCTTGAGGATGGTGCGGGCGATGGCGACGCGCTGCTTCTCGCCGCCCGAGAGCTTCAGGCCGCGCTCGCCCACGGGAGTATCGTAGCCCTTGGGCAGGCTCTCGACGAAGGTGTGAATCTGCGCGAGTTCGGCGGCGCGGCGCACCTCCTCCTCGGTCGCGTCAGGCCGACCGTAGCGGATATTGTAGGCGATGGTGTCGTTGAACAGCACCGTATCCTGCGGGACCATGCCGATGGCGGCGCGCAGGCTGGCCTGGGTGATGTCGCGCAGATCCTGCCCGTCGATGGTGATGCGGCCCTCGACGACATCGTAGAAGCGGTAGAGCAGCCGCGAGATGGTGGACTTGCCTGCGCCGGATGGGCCGACGACGGCGATGGTCTTGCCGGCGGGCACCTCGAAGCTGACGCCCTTGAGGATGGGGCGATCCGCATCGTAGTGGAAGCGCACATCCTCGAAGCGGATGACCGGGCCGGTGATGGCGAGCGGCCTGGCGCCGGGCTTGTCCTCGATCTCGGGTTCCTTGTCGAGCAGCTTGAACATCTCCTCGATATCGGTCAGACCCTGCCGGATTTCGCGGTAGACGAAACCGATGAAGTTGAGCGGCCGGTAGATCTGCATGAGGAAGGTGTTGAGCAGAACGAAATCGCCCAACGTCAGCGTCTTGTTCATGACGCCATAGGCGGCCATGACGGCGATGATGACCATGCCGGTATAGAAGATGACGGCCTGGCCGAAATTCAGGTAGCCGAGCGAGGTCCAGATGCGGATGGCGCTTTTTTCATAGCGCGCCATCGATTTGTCGAAACGGTCGGCCTCCATCTTCTCGTTGGCGAAATACTTCACCGTCTCGAAGTTGAGGAGGCTGTCGATGGCCTTGCCATTGGCGTCGGTGTCGCTCTCGTTCATGTCGCGGCGGATGGCGATGCGCCAGTTCGATGCCTTTACCGTGAACCAGAGATAAAGCCAGATGGTGGCGATCAGCACACCCAGATAGCTCACCCCGAACATCACCACGAAGATGGTGCCGGTGATGACGAACTCGACCAGTGTCGGGGCAGTATTGAGCATCGTGAAGCGCACGATGGTTTCGATGCCCTTGGTGCCGCGCTCGATGACCCGGCTGAGGCCGCCGGTGCGACGCTGCAGGTGGAAGCGCAGCGACAGCTTGTGCAGGTGGTCGAAGGTTTCGTGCGCCAATGTGCGCACTGCGTGCTGGCCGACGGCGGCAAACAGCGTGTCGCGCAATTGCTGGAAACCGGCGTCGATGATGTTGCCGACGCCATAGGCGACGACGAGCATGACCGGCACGGCGATGCCCAGCACCAGGCCTGCATCGGCTCCCTGACCGTCGAGCCCGTCGATAATGCCCTTGTAGATGAACGGAACGATGCTGGTCGCCACCTTGGAGATCAGCAACGCTCCGATGGCGAGCAAAACACGCGCCTTGAGATCGGGGCGGCCCGCCGGCCACATGTAGCGCCACAGGCTCGCCGCGGCGCGAAGCAAATCGTTCTCCCCGCCGCTGACCGTGGGGCGCTTGGTCTTCTCCGACGGTGCGGCCATTTTCAGCTCAGTTCTTTTTGCGCGGCATATTGTGCCGGTTGGGGATTGGTCAGGCCGGTGATGAGGCCCGACCATGCAGCGCCGATTTCGGCAAGGCGGTCACCGCGCAGTGCATAGCAATTGCGGGTACCCTTGGGGTGGCGTTCGACGAGCCCGGCATCGAGCAGCACCTTGATGTGCTGGCTGACGGTGGATTGCGCCAGAGGCAGGCACTGGATGACGTCGGTGCAGCAACAATCGCTCGCGCCCTGGGCCGCGAGGATGCGCAGGATCGACAGGCGCACCGGGTGCCCGAGTGCGCGCATGACATTGGCGATGTCGTCGTCGGGCAAGGTATTCATCGTCTTGGACCGATAGAAGAAGCGTCGCCGCAATTCAAGGCAGATTCGGCGCAACTGCCCAAGCGGACGGATCACCTGCCGAGCGTGACGAACGATCCCGAGCCGGTGCCGGAGAGCAATTCCACCGAGGCCGAGCCCCGCAGCAGCGTGACCGGCGCAAGTGGCGGCAGCGCCTTCGGAACGGCAACGGGCTCTCTAGCCTGCGCCGCCGGGGGCACCAGCTGAGATATCGGCGCTGACGGCTCCGCCGGTGAGACGGTCGCCGGTTGCTCCGGCATGGGGGCCGGCGCGTCGGCGAGAGGAGCAGTTCCGGTCGTGTCCACCCAGCCCGGCACAGCGGCATCTTCCGGCGGCGGCACAAGCTTATCGTCGGGCAGTTCGATCTCGACACTTATGGCGCCGCTGCCGAGCCGTTCGCCCGTGTCGATGTCGATCGCATCGACCGTGAGCATCTGCAGCGGCGCGCCGCCGAGCTCGACCCCCTCCACCAGCCAGCGCCCCTCGTGGACGTCGCTCTCGCCGACAGGCTGATCGTCGAGATAGAGCCTGACGGTCGAGCCTTCGGGTGCGTCCCCGGCCACGAAGTTATCGGTGCCGCCGATCTGGATGGTGTCGATGGTAGGCGGCAAGACCGGTGCCTCCGTCGCGGGCGGCTGTATCGGCTGGGACGGCGCATCGGGCAGCGGGCTCGCGGCTGCCAGCGGGTCAGGCATGGGCGGCTTCGGGTTTGGTGGCAGAGTTACGGGCAGCTCGGGCGGAACAGTGTCGACGCCCGCGGCCGGTTCCTCCGGCACGGTACTGGCCGTGACCGGATCGATGGCGGGCGTGCTCGGGGGCGCGACGGCAAGTGCAGCGGCCGGCACTATCGGCATGTGGGTGACGAGCGTCGCCTCGGCTGTGACGGCTGCCCCGGTTCCGGGCGTCGGCTCTGGCGTCGGCTCTGGCCTCGGCGCGGCGGCACGCGCCTCGCCGATGGGCGAGAGCACCGGCAGGTCGACCTTCAGCAGGGCCGGTGGCGGGGTCGGCGTGACCGGCATATCCACCGGCTGATCGGCAGGTACGGATGCACGCGCCTTTCGTGGGTCACGCGGCGGCAAGGGTGGATTGACGAGCGCCGCGCGGGTCTGGCCATGGTCGATAAAGGGCAGCCGCTCGCGCAGGCTCTGCGACAGGCACGCGAGTGCCGGCGTACCGGATGGCGCGCACGCAACAAGGGCCGGGGCGGCGAGCACCAGCATCATGACGCCCAATGTCACCGCCGCGCCCGCGACGGCAAGGACCAGCGCCCGTTGATCGTACCTGCGGATCAGCCCCGCCTCCAGGATGCAACAAACCGCCGATGGCCTGACCGGCGGCCTCGCGGCGTGCGGCGGCTCAGGCGGTTTCCGACTTCATCAGCTTATAGGTAATCGACTCGTAAAGCGCCTCAAATGAGGCATCGATGATATTGGGGCTGACACCTATGGTGTACCAGCGCTCGCCGGTGCTGTCTCGGCTTTCAACCAGTACACGGGTGACCGCGCCCGTGCCGCCGTCGAGGATACGCACCTTGAAATCGACCAGTTCGAGATCGGAAATCCGGTCGGAATAGACGCCGAGATCCTTGCGGAGGGCGAGGTCGAGGGCGTTGACCGGACCATTGCCTTCGGCGACGGACATGGTGCGTGCGCCGTCTATGTCGATCTTCACCACGGCCTCGGTGACGGTGATCTGCTCGCCACGGGCATTGTGGCGGCGCTCGACGCTGGCGCGGTAGCTCTCGACATTGAAGAATTCGGGCAGCGTGCCGAGTACCGAACGGGCGAGCAGCACGAAGGACGCATCGGCGCCATCGTAGGAATAGCCGCGCGACTCGCGCTCCTTGACGCTGCGCAGCAGCCGGTCGAGCCGCGGATCGTCCTTGGCGACTTCGATGCCGTGGCGGCGCAGCGCGGCAAGCAGGTTGGACTTGCCGGCCTGCTGGCTGACCATGATCGAGCGCTCGTTGCCGACCGTTTCGGGTGGCACGTGTTCATAGCTCGAAAAATCCTTGGCGAGGGCAGAGGCATGGATGCCGGCCTTGGTGGCGAAGGCGGCGGTGCCGACATAGGGCGATTGCCGTGCGGGCGCGCGATTCAGCAACTCGTCGAAAGCGCGGGCGATCGAGGTGATGCGCCCCAACTGCTCCTCGGAAATGCCAAGCTCGAAACGTTCGGCAAAGCCGGGCTTCAGCAGCAGTGTGGGGATGATGGTGACGAGGTTGGCATTGCCGCAGCGCTCGCCGATGCCGTTGAGCGTGCCCTGGATCTGCCGCACGCCGGCGCGCACGGCAGCGAGCGTGTTGGCGACGGCCTGCCCGGTATCGTCATGCGCATGGATGCCGAGCCGGTCGCCTGGCACGGTGCGGGTCACTGTGGTGACGATTTCGGCCACCTCGTCGGGCATGGTGCCGCCATTGGTGTCGCAGAGCACGACCCAGCGGGCGCCGGCCGCAAGCGCGGCTTCGACAAATTTCAGCGCATAGGCGGGGTTCGACTTGTAGCCATCGAAGAAGTGCTCGCAATCGACCAGCACTTCCTTGCCCACCCCGACGCCGGCTTCGATGGTTTCGGTGAGGTTCTGCAGGTTCTGCTCGAGGCTGATTTCGAGCGCCACCTTGACCTGCCGATCCCAGGACTTGCCGACAAAGCAGGCGGCGTCCGCCGCCGAGTTGAGGATGGCCTGCACGCCCGGATCGTTCCCCACAGAGCGCCCCGCCCGCTTGGTCATGCCGAAGGCGGTGAAGACGGCGTCGCGGGTGCGGCTTTCGGCAAAGAACGCGTCGTCGACGACATTGGCGCCCGGATAGCCGCCCTCGATGTAATCGACACCCAGCTGTTCGAGCAGCGCGGTGACCGAGATCTTGTCCTCGAGCGAGAACTCGATGCCGGCAGTCTGCGCGCCATCCCTGAGCGTGGTGTCGAAGATGTAGAGGCGGTCTTTGCTCATAAAACGTTACTCAGTGACGGGGCGGCCATTCGGCCGTGTCGTGATCGGGATGCTGGTGGGTGGTCTGCTTGATGGCACCCCACCAGGCGGGGTCGTTCGAGTCTTCGGTGGTGCCGACGGTTTCGACCGCGTCGAGATGGACCAACGAGGGGTGCTTGCCCTCCATGCCCATCTGGTAGAGCACGGGAATGCGCTGCGGCGCGTCGAAGGCGCCGATCGACATCGAGACGTGCTGGCCCTTGGTATTGTGGTAAAAGAGCGAGGTGCCACAATCGCGGCAATAGCCGCGCTCGACCTCGCCGGACGAGCGGAAGCGTGCCGGTTCGCCACGCGTCCAGGTCAGGTGCTCGTAGCGGATGCCAACGAGCGCCGCGAAGAGATTGCCGGTGGCCTTCTGGCACATGCGGCAATAGCAGAGGTGCGGATTGTCGACCAGTTGCGTCGCATGGAAGCGCACGGCGCCACACTGGCAACCGCCCGAATATTCGCCGAACCGCCAGGCTTCGTCAGTCACCTCGCTCATCACTTGCCCTTTCCCGCAAAGCGGTCGGTTGCCTCGATGAGGTGATGCAGGATGCCGGGCTGGCTCATGGCGTGGCCGGCGCCCTCGACGAGGATGAACTCGGCTTCCGGCCAGGCCTCGTGCAAATCCCAGGCCGTTTGCGGCGGACAGGCGGCGTCGTAGCGACCCTGCACGATAACTCCGGGAATGTGCCGGATCTTGTGCGCATCGCGGATCAGTTGACCCTCGTCCAGCCAGCCGCCATGGACGAAATAGTGGTTTTCGATGCGGGCGAAGGCGAGCGCGAACTCGGCCTCGGAAAACGAGTCCGACATCTGCGCATCGGGGAGCAGTGTGATGGTTTCACCCTCCCAGCGCGACCACTCGCGCGCCGCGCCGAGGCGGATTTCAGCGTCAGACGCGGTGAGGCGTTGCCGATAGGCGGCCATCAGGTCGCCGCGCTCCTCGGGCGGGATGGGCGCGACGAAACGCTGCCACTTGTCGGGGAAGAGCAGCGAGGCACCGTGCTGGTAATACCAGAGCAGTTCCCAGCGGCGGAGCGTGAAGATGCCGCGCAGCACCAGTTCGCTGACGCGATCGGGGTGGGTCTGGGCATAGGCGAGCGCCAGCGTCGAGCCCCAGGAGCCGCCGAAGACCTGCCACTTGTCGACGCCCGTCATCTCACGGAGCTTTTCGATATCGGCGACGAGATCCCAGGTGGTGTTGTGCTCGAGGCCGGCAAAGGGCGTGGATTTTCCGCAGCCGCGCTGATCGAACAGCAGCACGTCATAGAGCGCCGGATCGAAGACGCGACGCTGGCTGGGGTTGATGCCGCCGCCCGGCCCGCCATGCAGGAACACAGCGGGCTTGGCGCCCGGCGTGCCGACGCGTTCCCAGCGGATGGAGTGGGCATCGCCGACATCGAGATGGCCGGTCGCATAGGGCTCGATTTCGGGGTAGAAGCCGCGCAGTTCGGTCATGTGGCGTGCCCCTTTGCCGGTGGCCAGGTTTCGGTATCGTGATCGGGATGCTGGTGCGAGGTGAGCTGCGCCATGAATTCGAGCCATTCGGCCGGGTATTCGGTCCGTTCGGGCAGGCCCGGCAGGCCGGCGAAAAACGGCAGCCGGTCGTTGAGGTTTACCTGCATGACCGGGGCGGCAACCGTCGGATCATCGAAAGCGCCGATGGCGAGTTCGGTGTGGTCCTCCGGTCCGGGCGTGGTCTTCTCGTAGCTGAGCGGCGTGCCGCAGGTGCCGCAGAAGCCGCGCTGCATATGGTCGGAGCTTGCGAAGTATTTCGGCGCGCCGCGCATCCACTGCATTTCGAGCGCGGTGACGAAGGGCCCGAAAAACGAGCCGAAGGCCTTCTGGCACATGCGGCAATGGCAAATGGTGGGGCGGCCGAGCCGGGTGACACGGAAGCGTACCGCGCCGCACTGACAGCCGCCGGAGTGTGCGCCTTCAGACCGGATCATGACACACCGCCTCGATATTGTGCCCGTCGAAATCCAGCACGAAGGCCCCGAAATAATCGGGGTGGTACTGCGCCCTGAGCCCGGGCGCACCATTGTCGCGGCCGCCCATCGAGAGCGCGATGGCGTGAAAGGACTCCACTTCGGCGCGGCTGCGGGCGCGAAAGGCGACATGGGTCGTCCCGCGCGCGGTCAGGCCATCGGAGAGCCAGAAGGTCGGGCGCGTTTCGCCAAAACCGGCGTGGCGTTCCTTGCCGATGGTGAAGCTGGCGAGCATCTTGATGCCGAGGGCACCCAGAGCGGCCTCGTAAAGCGCGAGGGCGCGATCGAAATCCGTGACCTTCAGCCCGACATGATCGAAAATGCTCATCGCTTGACCTCCCATTTCGTCTGGCGCTGGCCAGCCTCGTCCTTGTAGTCCATCAGCTGGATGCCCTGCGCGAGAAGATCATTGCGGATCTGGTCGGCGGTGGCGAAATCGCGCGCATTGAGGGCGGCGAGGCGGGCGGCAATGGCCTCGCCCACTGGATCGCTGGCCTCTACCCGAATGTCTAGAAGTGAGACATCACCCGGATATTCCCTCTTCTCAAGCCCGATGCCCAATAGGTTGAGTGAATTCTCCGCACGAACGGCTCCAGCTTCATCAAGATTGGAAACAGCGACACGATACTTGGTGACCAGCTCATGCTGCTCCTCAATGTTCGCAATCGACGTATCGCTCACGAAGCCTTCCGTGAACGTGCCAATCAGCGATCTGCTCAACAATCCCATAAAATGAAGTGAATCGAGAACATCACGCGCAGTATCGTATGACTGCGGATTGTGCTTTCGCCTCTCAACAATCCTGGAAAGCGCAAGCGGAGTATTGAGATCATCGGACAGAGCTTCTACAACCGCCTCAATGGGGTGACCAGCCACGGTCTCGCGCTCGACATAGTAGCGCACGATGTGATTTAGGTCCCATGAATAGAGCCCCCATGACGCAAGGTCTCGCTCTGCCTCTCGCAGCTTGGCGACGGACCAGTCTATGGGACTGCGATAGTGTGTGCGAAGCATTACTAGTCGCAGCGCGGCCCCGTGCCATGGGCGCCCGCCAAACTTGTCGGTCTCCAACAGTTCATTGATGGTGATGAAGTTGCCGAGGCTTTTCGACATCTTCTGGCCTTCGACCTGCAGGAAGCCGTTGTGCATCCAGACATTGGCCATGGCGTGCGTGCCATGGGCGCAGCGGGATTGCGCGATCTCGTTCTCGTGGTGCGGGAAGATGAGATCGAGCCCGCCGCCATGGATATCGAAGACCTGGCCGAGATAGGCCTCGCTCATGGCCGAGCACTCGATATGCCAGCCCGGCCGGCCACGGATTTCGGTGCGGGCGCCAGCCTCGGAGAAGCTGGCGGCCCAGCCGGGCTCATTGGGGGCGGATTCCTTCCAGAGGACGAAATCGGCCGGGTTCTCCTTGTGCGCGTCGACGGCGATGCGGGCGCCGGCGAGATTATCGGCGAGGTTGCGGCCCGAGAGCTGGCCATAATCCTGCATGGAGCCGACGCGGAACAGCACCTCCCTGCCTTCGTTGCCCTTCGCGACATAGGCGTGGTTTTCATCCAGAAGCTTCTGGATCAGCGAGGCCATATCCTGCTTGCCATCGGGGCGCGGCAGGACGAACTCGGTGGCGCGCGGGTTATGCGTCGGCTCGAGCGTGCCGAGCGCCTTCACATCCTTGAAATATTGCCGGGCGGTGGTTTCGGTGACCTTGCGGATCGCTTCGTTGAGCGGCAGATCGGGGAAATCGCGCAACGCGCGCGCGTTGATCTTGTCGTCGACATCGGTGATGTTGCGCACATAGGTGACGTGATCGGCACCATAGACATGGCGCAGCAGCCGGAAGAGCAGATCGAAGACGATCACCGGGCGGGCATTGCCGATATGGGCATAGTCATACACCGTGGGGCCGCACACATACATGCGCACATTCAATGGATCGATGGGGGTGAAGACCTCCTTCGTCCGGGTGAGCGTGTTGTAGAGCCGCACAATCGTCTGTTCGCCCAAAGTCGCCTGTCCTCGCGCGCGTGGAGCCTCGCGGGCGGGGTTCTTCGGGAATAAGTGGGTGAGAAGAAAACCGCGCCGCCAGGAGTACCTAGCGGATAATGATGCAGCCGGTAATGCAGATTGCGGATGCGGTTTTCATGGTGGCGCACCATGGCCGCAATCAGGCTGGAAATCAAGGGGCGGCCGCAGGGGCGGAAATCGGGTGATTCCTGCCCCTGCGCGCGCGGTTTACTGGGCCGGCGCTTCGGGGATACCGGCAGCGGCCTTTGCGGCGACGACGGCAGGGTCGGCGGTGCAGGATTGCAGCACGGTGCGCGCCTTGTCCGACAGGGCGGCGTAGTCGCCGAACGCCTGGTGGCTTTCCTCGGTGGATTCGCCGCGCAGGTCAGCTGCCAGCACATCGACCTCGTTCTGCGGGAACCCGGAGAAGCCGTTGACGACGCAATCGCACAGCGGCGCCATGACGGGTGCGGTGTCGGTGCCCTCGGGCGCGTCGGGCAACAGGAACATCGCAGCGCCCGAGCAGGCTTCGGCGAAAGGCGCGAGGTCGGCGGTCGCCTGAGCGAAGGCCGGCTGCGCCATAAGCCCGGTGAGGACAAGCGCCGCGGCGGGCAGAATGCGGATGAGCATGGGGTCGTCTCCAATTGCACGCCTGAGGCGCAAGGAAGGGCGGAGAAGACCACGTGGCGGCAGAAACGCCAAACGCAAAGATACGAAAAAGGCGGCCTGATGAAGCCGCCTCTTCCTTGAAATCGCCCGATTGCGCCCGCCGCAGCGGGCGCGCCGGATCAGCTGCGGAACTGCTGGTGGCACTCGCCACAGGTGCCGCCGATGGTCTTCATCGCCGCGCCATAAGCTGCCGCATCGCCCGCGGCGGCAGCCGCCTTCATCGCCTTGGCGCCTTCAAGGCCCTTGGCGAAGATCGCGGTGAAGGCATCGAAATTCGCCCAGATTTCCGGCTTGGCTTCGGTGCCGCCCACGCCGTTGGTGTCGGGCGTGAAGAGGGCAGGATAATCGGTGAAGTGCTGGATCAGCTTGTCGGCAGCTGCCTCGGCATCGGCGCCGGTCAGGCCACCGGCCGACTTCAGAATGGCACCATTATCCTTCATCGCGGCCTCGCGGGCCTCGACCTTCTGCTCGGCCGTCATGGTGGCGATCGCCGGATCGACGACCACATCCTGGGCGATGGCGACTGCGGCTACCGCCACCAGCGCAACGCCCGCCAGGGCGGAAAGCCCCCATTTCTTCAACTGCATGTTCAATTCCATTCCATGTGGTTTCAGTTGGTGCCAATCCACCCGGCGACTTGGCGTACGCATTGTTATGCAAGTGCGACAAAAAGAACCACCGAAGATGGGTCACCTGGGCACGTCCAATTGGTCACAGCTGCGTGATCCTGTCGCAGGCGGGGCTGCACAAAGGGGAGATGGCATCTCGCTTTCACCGCAATGGCGGGCTAAGAGGCAAAAGTGGTGCGGACCAGATACATGCCTCGCGTTTTTTTGCTTTTCGGCCAGTTGCTGGCCCTGTTCGTGGCGCTCGCGGCCAGCCTCGTGATGGATGTCGCGACGGCCTATGCGCAATCGGACACCTGTGCGCGGCTTGCGACGACGCTGCAGACGCTGGAGCGGAACTCGAATTTCCGCAGCGCGAACGACAACAAGTCGGATTCGCGGCGCCTGCAGCGCGACCTGCAGCGGCTCGAAAGCTCCTATGTGCGCGAGGGCTGCAATGACGACGCCAAAGCCGGCCGGAAGCTCAATGCGCAATGCCGGGGCCTCGCCAGGCAGATCCTCGATGGGCGAGAGCAGCTGAAGCAGCTGAACCAGCAGGTGGATACCGGCGAGGCGGTGGGCCAGCAGCGCGAGGCGATCCTGCAGGAAATGGCCCGCTTCGACTGCAACGGCATGTCGAACGCAGAGGTGGTGCGGAAGGACAGGGGCAATTTCTTCGAGCAGCTGTTCGGGCGCCTTTCGGGCTCGGACGATGGCGAAGGCGGGGTCCGCGAGGAAGAATTCAACCCCTTTGGCAACTACCATACCGTGCGCACGCTCTGTGTGCGCAAGACCGACGGCTTCTTCTGGCCGATCAGCTACTCGACGCTGGTAGACTATGTGGGCAATGACGCCGACCAATGCCGGACGCAATGCCCGGGGCTCGATGTCGACCTGTACTACTACGACAATCCGGGACAGGAACCGGAGCAGATGATCAACACGTTCGGCGAACCCTATACGGCGCTGCCCAACGCTTTTCGCTTCCGGACGGAATTCGACACCGCCGCCAAGTGCAACCCGCTGCAGGACATGGGGCAGATCAGCGTCAGCGATCTGGGCGGGGGCCTGACGCGCGCGCTGGTGACGTTCCGCGGCGCGACCTTCCCGCTGCCGGTGCGCGACCCGCGCGGCTCGCGGCAGAAGATCATCGAGGCGCCGCTCACCGCCGAGATCGACACTGCCACCTATGTGGATGTGCCCCTGCCGCGCCGCCGACCGTCGGCCACGGGTGAGGCGACAACCGCGGCGCCGGTTCCCGTGAGAACGCCATCGGCCACGCCCGATGCCGGGCGGGTCGTCATGTTCGACGGCAAGCGCGTCAGGATAGTCGGGCCAGACACGCCTTACGCGAGATTAGCGGCAGCAGGGACCTGAGGTCTGGACCGGCCTCGCGGCCAGTCAGCGCCAGGCGCAGCGGGTGGAACAGGGCCCTGCCCTTGCGGCCCGTCGCCGCCTTGATCGCGGCGATCCAGCTGTCCCAGGTGGTCGCATCCCATGGTTCGGGGGGCAGGGTCTCCACGGCCACGGCGATGAAGTCGCGATCGTCCTCGGCGATGACCGGCGTTACCGGCCCTGTAACGAGGGTGGCGAGATCGGCGATTTCGGAGAAGCGCGCGAGATTGCCGCGCAGCGCGAGCCAGAGCGGCTCGGATGCGAGGCCCAGCGACTCAAGCCGCGGACGGGCGCGGGCGAAATCCATGTCGTGCAGGATGCGGGCGTTGAGGCTGTCGAGCTCGGCCGGATCGAAGCGCGCCGCGCCATGCGAGATCATGTCGAGCGAGAGCGCCTGGCCCAGCAGCGCCAGGTCCGCGAAGGGTTCGAGCGACAGGCTCGACCCGGTTGCAGTCGCCATGATCGCGACGGCCATGGGCTCATAGCCTGCCTCGCGCAACTCGGCGAGCGACAGCGACCCGATGCGCTTCGAGAGCCCCTCGCCCTCAGCGCCAGTGAGGAGATTGTGGTGCGCGAAGGCGGGCACCTTGCCGCCCAGCGCCTCGAATATCTCGATCTGCGTGCCGGTATTCGACACGTGATCCTCGCCGCGGATGACGTGGGTGATCGCGAGGTCAATATCGTCGACCACCGAGGGCAGCGTGTAGAGATAGGAGCCATCGGCGCGGATCAGCACCGGGTCGGACATCGAGGCGGTGTTGACGGTCTGCAGGCCCTTGATCAGGTCAGTGAAGTGCACCGGCCTGCCATCGAGCCTGAAGCGCCAATGCGGCTTGCGACCCTCGGCCTCGTAGCGGGCCTTTTGCGCGTCGGTGAGCGCAAGGGCAGCGCGATCATAGACCGGGGGACGCCCGAGCAGCCGGGCGCGTCCGCGCTTGATCTCGAGTTCCTCCTCGGTTTCGTAGGCGGGGTAGAGCCGGCCCGTGGCGATCAGCGCGTCGCGTGCGGCATCATAGAGTGCGGTGCGATCCGACTGGCGGACCTTGATATCGGGCGCGATGCCGAGCCAGCTGAGGTCGATCTCGATGCCACGGGCGAACTCCTCGGTGGAGCGGGCGGTATCGGTGTCGTCGAGGCGCAGCACATAGGTGCCGTTGTTCGCCCTGGCGAACAGCCAGTTGAGCAGCGCCGGACGGGCATTGCCGAGGTGAAGGCGGCCAGTAGGCGACGGAGCGTAGCGGACGATGGCGTTCTGCTGGGTCACGAGGTTCGGGTCCGTATTCACTCGAGGCCCTGCCCTGGCAGGCGGGGCAGCGTGTCGAGAGCGAGGTTCTCGTCACGATAGCCGTTGGTGATCGGGTAGCGGCGGCCGAGGCCGAAAGCCTTGCGGGTGATCTTCACGCCAGGGGCGGATTGGCGGCGCTTGTATTCGGCGATATTGAGCAGCTTCTCGATGCGCTTCACCAGATCGCGGTCGAAGCGGCCTTCGCCCCTGGCGACGACTTCGGCAACCGAGAGCTCCTTCTCGACGAGGCCATGCAGGATTTCATCGAGGATGGGATAGGGCGGCAGCGAATCCTGATCCTTCTGGTTGGGACGGAGCTCGGCGGTGGGCGCCTTGTCGATGATGTTCTGCGGGATGACCTCGCCCTTGGGCCCGAGGCAATCGGAGGGGCGGTGCTGGTTGCGCCAATGGGCGAGCTCGTAGACCCGCATCTTCAGCATGTCCTTGATCGGGTTGAAGCCGCCATTCATGTCGCCATAGATTGTGGCGTAGCCAACCGCCATCTCGGACTTGTTGCCGGTGGTCAGCAGGAGCCCGCCCAGCTTGTTGGAGACGGCCATCAGGTAGACACCGCGCATGCGCGACTGGATGTTCTCCTCGGTGAGATCGAGCGGGCGGTTGCCGAAAACCGGCTGAAGCTCGGCGAGCGCCGCCTCGACCGGATCGCCGATCGAGACGACATCGTAACGGACCCCGAGCAGCTGCGCGCAGTCGCGCGCGTCGCGCAGGCTTTCCTCCGATGTGTAGCGATAGGGCAGCATCAGGCAATGGACGCGGTCCGCACCCAGCGCATCAACGGCCATGGCCGCAACGACGGCAGAGTCGATGCCGCCCGACAATCCAAGCAGGACCGACCGGAAGCCGTTCTTGTTCACATAGTCGCGCAGGCCCAGCACGCAGGCGCGCCACGGCGCCTCGTCGATGGACGAGAGCGGGGCCACATGCGGATCGGTGCAGCGCCAGCCGTCATCGGTGCGCGCCCAGTTTGAGACCAGCAGCTCGGGCTCGAAACTCTTCGCCTGCACGACCAACCGGCCCCCGGGCTCCATCGCAAAGGTGGCGCCATCATAGACCAGCTCATCCTGGCCGCCGACCTGGTTGAGGTAGATCACCGGCACATTGTTCTCGGCGACACGGTCTCCGACCATCCTGTAGCGGGTCGCCTGCTTGTTGCGCCAATAGGGCGAGCCATTGGGACAAAGGAGGATGCGGGCGCCATTGTCGACGAGGTGGGCGCTGACGTCGGGGTGCCAGACATCCTCGCAGATGGGGATGCCGATCGAGACGCCCTTGATGGTGACCGGCTCCTGCAGATCGGCGCGGGCGAAGTAGCGCTTTTCGTAGAAGATGTCGTCGTTGGGCAGTTCGCGCTTGAAGCGCCTGGCGACGATCTCGCCCTTCTCGCAGACGAGCACGGCATTGAAGAGCACACCATCCTCCACCCAGACGGAGGGGAGAATGACAGTGACTTCGGTGCCGGCGGTGGCCCTGGCGAAATCCTCGGCGGCGCCTATGGCGTCGGCGATGAAGCGCGGCTTGAACAGCAGGTCATCGGGGAAATAGCCGGTGAGGAACAGCTCGGAGAACAACAGGATATCGGCACCCTGCCCCGCCGCTTCGTCCAGGGTCGTCTTCGCCAGCTCGAGATTTTTCGCGATGGCGCCGACGGTCGGGTTGAGCTGCGCAAGGGCAATGCGGAGACAGTCGGTCACGGTCGGAATCCATCGGCTCGGAAAACGCGGCCAGACTTATCCGGCCCTGCCGCAATGGGCAAGGCGCGAGACTGTTCCCCCGCTGCGGCCTATCGGACGGCCAACCGGTCAGAACGCGTAGGTCAGTTCCGCGAGCAGCCCATAGCGGAACAGCGAGAACGGGTTCTGCGTCTCGATATAGCTCTGGTTGGAGAAGCCGGGCGGCTCGTCGGCATCGCCATTGTAGATTCCGTCGGAATCGGTATCGACCGGGTCGGTGATATAGGCCGCCGAATAGCGCGCATCATAGGTGCCGGTGAGGTACCAGGCGCGGCCGCCGACACGGAAGGTGAGGTTCTCCAGAGGAGTCACGCCCAGCATCATCTCACCCATGGCGCCATAGCCCCAGCCGTCGACGGTGGTGGTCGATGTCTTCACATAGAGCGGGTTGCCCAGCGGCGTGGTATCCAGATTTCCCCAAGAGGCGATCGCGCCCTGGACCTTGGAGATCGGCACGGCGGCCAGTTCGCCGGAAATGTCGAACATGCCGCCAAGCCTGGCCCGGCCTGAAATGCCGAGGCGGAGCGACTGCGTCTCAAGCCAGGTTTCGGAGCTGTCGCCGGGGAAGTTGATTGTGCCATCCGAATTGACCGTCAGGTCGCCGGCGGACTGTGCGGTGACGAAATTGCTGCGCATGGTGCGCGGGGAGTCGTTCCAGTACTGGTAGCCTGCGAACAGCCCGATACCACTGCCCTCGCCGTCCCCGAACGTGTTCCAGCCGAAATCGCCGCCGGCATAGGTGATGTTGCCATCGACGATATCGCCGTCCTTGCCATAGGGGTTGGCATAATCGCCGGTGATGACCGCGGAATAGCCAGCGACACCCTTCACGTAGGACCGCGACGCATAGTCGTCGACACGCAGGTGGACCTCGCCGCTATGGGTCTGGCTATTGGCCACAACGTCGCCACGGCTGTCGCCGAAGGTCTGCGTGCCCATTGAGTACCAATAGCGCATGCCGAACTCGAAGCCGACCTCGTCATCGGGGTCGCCCATGCCGGACCAGTCCTTGGGCTCGTTGAGATAGGAGCCGCGGAAGTCGCTTTCGTCTGACCAGTCGGCGGCGACCGCGGGCAGGCTGCTCGCCGCGAGAACGAGAACAAGGCTCGAAACCAACCGGGACATGGCGCTACTCCGCACTACTCTGCCAGCGGCCATTTATCCCCGGTTAGGGTTAATGTAGTGCTAAACATGTAGAGGCGCCTGCAGGGGCACGGATTGAACTGTCCGCTGCTTGCGGAGCGCTTGACCTGCTCTCAACACTCGCCGCCCTGCCCCAACACTGTTGCGGCAGCGCGGACATCTGCCGCAGATCAGGAGTCAACCCGCGCGTTGTGCTGTCGCCAGCACTTCATGCAGGCCCGGCGCCATACGCAGGAGCCCCGACCGAGACGGTTCAGCCGGCGGCGCGCAGTCTTCTTTCGGGGCGCAACGCACTCAGTTCCTCGGCCACGAGGAAGGCGAGTTCCAGCGACTGGCTGGCGTTGAGGCGCGGGTCGCAATAGGTGTGGTAGCGATCCTTGAGCCCGGTCTCGGTGATGGCAGCAACGCTGCCGCCGGTGCATTCGGTGACATCGTCGCCGGTCATTTCGATGTGGATGCCGCCGGCATAGGTGCCGAGGCTGCGGTGCACGTCGAAGAAAGTCTTCACTTCCGACAGCACGCGATCAAAGGGCCGCGTCTTGTAGCCGTTCGAGGCCTTGATGGTATTGCCGTGCATCGGGTCGGAACACCACAGCACAGTGCGCCCTTCCTTCTTCACGCGGTCGACCAGGCGCGGCAGGTGCTCGGCAACCTTGTCGGATCCGAAGCGTCCGATCAGCGTGATGCGGCCGGCCTCCTCGCCCGGATTGAGCTTGTCGATCAGCCGGATCAGGTCATCGGACGAGAGGCTCGGCCCGCACTTGATGCCGATCGGGTTGCGGATGCCGGCGAAATACTCGACATGCGCGCCATCGGGCTGGCGGGTGCGGTCGCCGATCCACAGCATGTGGCCGGAGGTGGCATAGAACTCGTTGGTGATGGAGTCGCGGCGAGTGAGCGCCTCCTCGTAGCCGAGCAGCAGTGCCTCGTGCGAGGTGTAGAACTTGGTCTCGCGCAGCGACGGAGTGTTGTCGGAATTGAGCCCGAGCGCGCGCATGAAATCGATGGCGTCATCGATCTTGCGGGCGACATCCTCGAACCGCGGGTAGGTGTTGGAATCCTTCATGAAGCCCATCGTCCATTCATGGACGCGGGTCAGGTCGGCATAGCCGCCCGAGGCGAAGGCGCGCAGCAGGTTCAGCGTCGCCGCCGACTGGCGGTAGGCGAGCAGCAGCCGCTCCGGATCGGGTATGCGTGCTTCCGGGGTGAAGCCGATATCGTTGATGATGTCGCCGCGATAGGAGGGCAGCGTCACGCCATCAATGGTTTCGGTATCGGCGGAGCGGGGCTTGGCGAACTGACCGGCGATACGGCCAACCTTCACCACCGGCTTGCTGGCACCGTGGGTCAGCACAATGGCCATCTGCAGGAAAACGCGGAAGAAATCGCGGATATGGTCGGCGCCATGCTCGGCGAAGCTCTCGGCGCAGTCGCCGCCCTGCAGCAGGAAGGCCTTGCCAGCGGCAACATCGGCCAACTGGTGCTTCAGGTCGCGCGCCTCGCCGGCGAAGACCAGCGGCGGGAACTTCTTGAGCTGTGCTTCGGTATTGGCGAGCTTGTCCGCATCCGGATAGGCCGGCACCTGGGTGATGGGCTTGTCGCGCCAGCTTTGCGGGGTCCAGGTGGTGTTGGCCATTTGATTACTCCTCACGTGCGCGGCGATCTATCAGGCCGCTCCGCTATCGACAAGGCTTGCTGCAACAGGCTGGGCCATACCTTTACGGCCGTCGGTCAGCCCTGCCGCACACCGTTGCGATAGATGTAGCTGGGCGACTTGAAGGTCACGAGTTCCTCGGCTGCGGTCGGGTGCATGGCGATGGCGCGGTCGAAATCCGCCTTTTTCGCCCCCATGCCGATGGCGACGGCCGCCATCTGCACGATTTCGGCAGCGCCATGCCCGAGGATGTGCAGCCCGAGCACCTTGCCACCATCGGCCTCGGTGATCAGCTTCATGATCATGCGCTCGGAGCGGAGCGACAGCGTGTTCGCCATCGGGCGGAAGCGCGCGACATAGACATCGATATTGTCATGGGTCCGCGCCGCCGCCTCGGTAAGGCCGATGGCCGCGACTTCGGGTTCCGCGAAGACCGCCGTGCCGATCTCCGAATGATCGACGGCGATGGGGTTGTTGTTGAACACAGTCTCGGCGAAGGCCTGGCCCTCACGGATGGCAACCGGCGTGAGAGCGACACGATTTGTGACGTCGCCGACCGCATAGATGCTGGACACGCTGGAGCGAGAGTAGGCGTCGACCAGCACTTCGCCGCGTTCGCCCAGCGTCACGCCGGCCTTTTCGAGCCCGAGACCTGCCGTGTTCGGCACGCGGCCCGTCGCGAACATCACGGCGCCAAAGGGCGCATCGACACCGTCGGAGAAGCTCGCGACAATGTCCTTGCCGGCGCGGCGCAGCGCCTTGATGGTCGTCTGGTAGATGATGCGGATGCCGCGCCCGATCAGCGCCGCCTCGAGTCCTTCGCGCATGTCGTCGTCGAATCCGCGCAGGATGCGCTCGCCGCGATGGACGATGGTGGTCGACACACCGAGCCCGGCGAAAATGGTGGCGAATTCAAGTGCTATATATCCGCCGCCCTCGATCAGGATCGAATGCGGGAGCGCTTCGAGGTGGAAGGCCTCGTTCGAGCTGATCGCCAGTTCCTTGCCGGGAATATCCGGGCTGAACGGATGGGCGCCGGTGGCGACAAGGATGGTCTTTGCGCGAAGGGTGCGGCCAGACTTCACGAGCCGCACCGCGTCGGGGCCTTCGAGCTCGGCGCGGTCGCGAATGATCTCGACACCGGGCTTTGCCAGCGCCGCGACATAGGCGGCCTCGAGCCGGGCGATTTCCTTGTCCTTGTTGGCGACCAGGGTCGGCCAGTCGAACCTCGCATCCACCTGCCAGCCGAAGCTCGGCGCGAGGTCAAAGGTATCGGCCATGCGCGCGGCATAAACAAAAAGCTTCTTGGGCACGCAGCCGCGGATCACGCAGGTCCCACCGACGCGATACTCCTCGACGATGGCCACCTTGGCCCCATGGGTGGCAGCGACGCGCGCGGCACGCACGCCGCCAGAGCCGGCGCCGATGACAAGGAGATCGTAGTCATGAGACATGTCTGGGCCCTCAATAGAAAAAGGCCCCGCCGAGCGGGGCCTTGCACCTGCTTGCCTGCCGATCAGGTATCGAACCCTGCCGCCTTGAGCTCCGCACGCACCTTGGCGAAGAACTCGTTGTTCAGGTTGGAGCGGAAAATCTGAACGATCTGCGTGACGCTCTCGTTGATGACGGCACTCGCCTTCGACAGCTTGCGGCCAGTGGGCGATGAATAGAAATCCACCATCTGCTGCAGCTCGTCCTTCGAGAAGGTCAGCGCATAGAAGCGGGCGATCTGGTCCATCAACTCCGGCTTGCGGGGCTTGTAGCTTTCAGCCACGGCGGCGACGGCCTTGTTGAGCGGCACCCCGAGCGAGGGGTTCTGCGGGATGATCTCCTGGTAGGCGCGGATGCCCGCCTTGATGACCTC
Organism: Hyphomicrobiales bacterium; assembly: GCA_027487555.1. GTDB lineage: Bacteria > Pseudomonadota > Alphaproteobacteria > Rhizobiales > Devosiaceae > Devosia_A. Next base: position 133,969 of record JAIYDI010000014.1, on the reverse strand, counting down.
ACGCTCGAAGATACCGGACTCGTCATTGAGCGCCACAAACTCGCGCGCGAGATCGAGCTGTTCAGGGGTGATCTCCTGGCTCATCGCCGGCATCGCGACGAACGCGGACATCAGGATGGAAAGAGCCACGGCCAGAAGGGTCGTTAGGCGCATCTTTTGCTTCAGCATCGGCATGTTGCCCGTCATCATGGAATGTTTGTCCCCTAGTGCCTCTACCCGAGCCCCGGTCAGGCGTCCAGCACCGATACGCCCGCCGGCCCAGCCACATAGGCCCGCTGGCAGAGCCCGATGAACAGCCCGTGCTCGACGACGCCCGGAACCCGGTTCAAAGCTTCGGCCAAGGCTTGTGGCTGAGGAATACGGCCAAAAAAAGCATCGACGATACCGTGCCCGCCATCGGTGACATAGGGGGAGCCATCGGCCAGCAGCCGACGGCGCAGCCCACCTTCCCCGCCGAATTGACGCATGATTGCCGCGATGGCGCGCTCGGTGGCACCGAAGCCGAAATGGTTGACCTCGACCGAGAGCGGGAACTTGCCCAGTTCAGGCACATGTTTGCTGTGGTCGGCGATGACGATCATCCGGAGGGAGGCCGCAGCGACGATCTTTTCGCGCAGCAGAGCACCGCCAGCACCCTTGATGAGCGCGAGGCCAGGGCCGATTTCGTCGGCGCCGTCGACGGTCAGGTCGAGCTGCGGGCAGTCCTCGAGTGTGGTCAGCGGAATGTTCAGGCTTTCGGCCTGCCGCGCCGTGGCTTCGGAAGTGGGGACGCAGATGACGTCGAGGCCCGCCGCGACACGGGCGCCGACCAGCGCAACGAAGTGGCGCGCCGTCGAGCCAGTGCCAAGACCGATTCGCATACCGGACTTTACTTCGCCAATTGCGGCCTCGGCGGCCTTCAATTTCAGGTCGTCAGACATGATCCCCTCATTTGCGCCCTATTGCCGCCACTTCCGACGGCGCGCAAGCGCCTATCTCACGCGTTGGTGAATGGCAAATGTCGCTTCGTGGCAACACAATGGAAATCTGGGGTCGGGATAATCGTCGAATCGCGCGTGGGCTCTTTGCTCACGGCGTGCAACCTGTTTATCAGAGGAAAGCGCTTGGCCGGCGACGGTCGCGGCTCTAAACGTCAAGAGGCAATTTGAAACAGATGAGAAAATCTACGATCGCTATCGCCGGGTTCATGGCGGCGTTGCTCACAATGTCTGCCGCGGGCCAAGCCAGCGCAGCTGTTTTCAATCTGGATACGAACCGCTGGGAGTATGGAACTTCCGCGCCCCAGGTCACCAAAGGCAAGCGCTATTCGCCGATACAGAAGGAAATCGTCGCCTACGAGACGCAGCACAAGCCCGGCACCATCGTCGTCGAGACGAGCGAGCGCCGGCTGTATCTTGTGCTTGAGGACGGCAAGGCGCTGAAGTACGGCATCGGCGTTGGCCGCGACGGCTTCCGCTGGTCGGGCCAGCACAAGATCACCCGCATGGCCGAGTGGCCAGGCTGGACGCCGCCGCCGCAGATGCGCAAGCGCGTGCCCGACCTGCCGGCCTATATGCCCGGCGGTCCGGAAAACCCGCTCGGCGCCCGTGCCCTGTATATCGGCTCGACGCTCTACCGCATTCACGGCACCTCCGAGCCCTGGACGATTGGTTCGGCCGTGTCCTCGGGCTGCATCCGGCTGACCAATGACGACATCAGCGACCTCTATACCCGCGTGCGCGTCGGCGCGCTGGTGGTCGTGCGCCAGTAATCGAACGGGCGGAACACCTGCGAATGGCCGTCCCGAGGGGCGGCCATTTTGTTTTGGCGTGAGCTTTTCGCCGCCGCCGCAACGGACTATGTAAGAGACATGACCTTGCTGTTCGCCCAGCCCGACCTGAGCCCGCGCGGACGCTCCGCGCCACTTATCGACAGTTTCGGTCGGGCAATCACCTATCTGCGCATCTCTGTGACGGATCGCTGCGATTTTCGCTGCGTCTATTGCATGAGCGAACACATGACCTTCCTGCCGCGGAAGGACGTGCTGAGCTTCGAGGAAATCGACACGATCGTTTCGGCCTTCGTCGCGCGCGGGGTGAAGCGAGTGCGGCTCACCGGTGGCGAACCGCTGGTGCGGCGTGACATCCTGGCGCTGGTCAAGCAGATCGGCAGCCGGATTGGGCCGGAGGGCCTCGGCGAACTGACCATGACGACGAATGGCAGCCAGCTGGCGCAGCATGCCGAGGCGCTCCATGCGGCAGGGATGCGGCGGCTCAACATATCGCTCGATACGCTCGACCCCAAGCGTTTTGCCGAGATCACGCGCCGCGGACGGCTCGAGCAGGTGCTCGAGGGCATCGATCGCGCCGCAGCCGTCGGGCTCAGGATCAAGCTCAACATGGTGGCGATGCGCGGCGTCAATGACGACGAGATCGAGCCGATGCTCGAATTTGCCCATGGTCGCGGCTTCGGGTTGACGCTGATCGAGGGCATGCCGCTGGGCGAGGTGGGCATCGACCGCGTCGACACCTATCTGCCGCTCAAGGAAATGCGCGAGCGGCTCAAGGCCCGCTACACGCTCGAGGCCACCGATCACCGCACCGGGGGCCCTGCCCGCTATGACCGCGTGGCGGAAACCGGCGGCATCGTCGGCTTCATCACGCCGATGAGCCACAATTTCTGCGAGAGCTGCAACCGTGTGCGGCTGACGGCGACGGGGCAGCTCTATCTGTGCCTTGGGCAGGATTCGATGGTCGATCTGCGCGCGGCTTTGCGCGATGGCGGACCCGGCGCACTCGATGCGGCGCTCGACCAAGCGATGCGCATCAAGCCCAAGGGACACGATTTCGTCATTGACCGCGGGCGGCCCGAACCAGCGCTGGCCCGCCATATGAGCGTGACTGGCGGGTGACGGTGTTCAAGCGTGTTCGTGGTTCGTCGTTCGACGTGCTCACGATGAGGAAGCTCACCATGAGGACATTGAGAACGCGTGCCATGACCTGAACTCGACCTCACCCTGAGCTTGTCGAAGGGCGAGGCTGCCGCGAAATGATCACAGCGTGCGGGCGAAGAACTCCAGCACGGCTGCCCGCATCGATGCGGTTTCACGATGGCCGACGCCCGGCTCGCTCAACAATTCCAGCTTGTCCGGCGCCTGCCGATAGCCGGCCTTCACGTCGCTCCAAGCCTTGGCGAAGGCGGGCGCGGGGGTCAAATGATCGGCCTCGCCGATACACACCAATTGTGGGCGGGGGGCAACGAGCCCGGCGATCTCGCCATTATCGGTTTCGGTGAGCAGTCCCGGCACTGTGAGGTAGATGCCGTGGCCGTCATGAGCGCCAAGTTCGACCATCGTACCCAAATCGGCGAGGCAGCACAGATGGGCGGTGGCCGCAATCCGTTCGTCGAGAGCCGCGAGCCAATAGCTCAGCGCACAGCCCATCGAAATGCCAAAGGCGCCGATCCGGGTGTCGTCGACATCGTCACGGCCCGCGAGATAGGTGAGGGCCGCAGCGTGATCTCCGACCATCTGAGCGAATAGCGACTTGCCGTACCAGAGCAGCGCCTTTGACGCGAAGCCCTCGGAAACCGCGGCGCGGCGCCCGAAGACCGGCATGTCGATCGACAGCACGACATAGCCGGCGCGCGCCAGCGCCGGCCCCGGCGCATCGAACAGATACTCGCGGCCTTCGAGCAGCTCGGCGGCGCCCAGATCGTAGCGGCCGCCATGCGAGTGCCCATAGAGGATTGCCGGCAGACGACCCTTGCGGTCGAGCGGCCGGGTGACGAAGCCACGCACCGGCTCGCCGTCGTGTTCGAGCATCAGCGTTTCGAGCACATAGCCGTCGCACTGCTCGACGCTGCGGCTTCGCAACGCCACCTGTGGCTCGGCAAACTGGATCAGCGCCCTCAAGCGCTCGCGCGTGATGGCCATGGCCGCCCCTCCCCGGGCTGTTCCGGCCGCCCTGGCTTACTTTTCTTCGTCGGAAACGATGGCGAATTCGAGCGGCAAGGCGGTGGTATACTTGATCTGCGCCATGGCGAAGGACGAACTGACATCGGTCAGCGCGATGCGGGCGATCATCTTCTTGTAGAAGGCATCATAGGCACCGATATCCGGCACAACCACGCGCAGCAGGTAATCGACATCGCCGCTCATGCGGTAGAACTCGACCACTTCGCTGAAATCGTCGATGACGGAGGCGAATTTCCGCATCCACGCCTCGTTGTGCTCGTTGGTCTTGACCGAAACGAACACGGTGACGCCGGCATTGACCTTGGCCGGATCGAGCACCGCGACGCGGCCCTTGATGACGCCGTCTTCTTCCATCTTCTGGATGCGGCGCCAGCACGGCGTGGTGGACAGGCCGACCTTGCGGCCGATTTCGGCGACCGGAGTGGTCGCGTCCTTCTGCAGCAAAGCCAGTATCTTGCGGTCGATCTTGTCCATCAGGGCTCCGCCCACTCAGAAAATGATTGCCACTCAAGGCCCAAAAACAGCCTTTGGCGCAACGCGCCCTACATTTGACGCCGATATGACGCAAATTTCTTGCGTATGTCAACTCCCGAGCAGTTGTCCCAGCCAGCCGAGAAGTCGCTCGAAACGGCTGGGATTTCCCGTTGGGTCCTCCCCGGCTCTGTCGCGACGCCAGTCTGCCGGGCGCACGAATTGTCCTTGCCACATGCCGAGGCGTTCGCGGCGGGCCGCGGCCTCTTCGGCAACATAGGCGCCATAGGCGACCGCCATGCCCTCCGCCACCAGCACCGCCCCGGGATCGCTGCCATCGGGCAAGTCGCACGTGACAAGTGGCCGCCCATAGCGGTCGGTGCGGCGAAAGCCGCAAGAGACGGCACTCCTGCCCAGCAGCGCCCTCAAGCGGTCGCGCGCAGCAGCGCCGCAATCCCATGGGGTGCCGTCGGCGCGGGCGCACGCCTGCCCGAGTTCGGGTGCGTCGAGCCCCGCAAGTCGCACGCGATTGCCGGCAATCAGCACGGTATCGCCGTCGACGACCCGCTCGACGGGACCCGCTATCGCCGTGCCCGGCGACGGACTTGCCTCGGGATCCTTCAGATAAAATGCCAGCACCGCAGCCGCGACCAGCAGCAGGGCGCCGAGCGCGGGCCGCAATGATGGCATCGGGCGGCGCCGACCGCCGGCCCACACCGGCATGGCGCGGATCGTCGGCCGAAGGCTCTGCTTTCCCCAGGGCTGTTTCACCGTGCCTTAACCATCCCACGCATAGGGTTCGTTTACCGCGTCTGCGAATGCGTATCAGATCGCGCGGGTCAGTCGAGTTGAGTACGTGTGATGTCCTGGAAGACCGCAGCACAGCCAGCTGATGTGCGCGCCCAGATGGGTCGCGATGTCAAGCGCGGGTCGCAGCGCACGGTCGATGACGCCCGCCAGAAGCTGACCTCCGTCACCGGTACACGCGCCTCCTTCGACTATGAGCTGCTTGAAGACTACGCATCGAGCCGCATAGCCGGGCTGGTGGCACTGTCCGCACTCGTGCTGATCGTCGCGCTGTTTGCCGGCCTGTGGATCTCCCCGCTCTATGCCGCGATCTGGGGCCTGGCGACCATCGCGTCGAATGCGGCCGTCGTGATTCTCTGCCGGCGCTTCCTCAAGTCGGATCCCGCCAGTTTCAACGCCCAGCGCTGGAGCCGCGCCTTCATGATCGCCGAGGCGATCCACGGAATGGCCTGGGCTCTCGTGGCGCTGGCCCCGGTGGTGGGCAACCAGAGCGTTGCCCTCAATGTCGCGATGTTCGCCATGGTGCTGGTTGGCGTCGCTTCCAACTCGGTCTCGACGCGCTCGCTGCCCGCAGGCACGCTGATGAGCACGCTGCCGGCTGCCGCGAGCGTGACGCTGATGCTGGCGCTGGGCGGCGGGCCGCTCAACTGGGCGCTCGCTGCCATCACGGCAGGCGCCGAAATCTTCTTCTTCTTCCTCGCCAAGCAACTCTATGCGTCGTCGCTCGAAGCCATCGAGCATCAGGCCGAGAAGGACCAGCTGATCGTCGAACTGGAGGAAGCGCGTGAGATGAGCGACGAGGCCAGGCGTCATGCCGAGCAGGCGAACATCGCCAAGTCGCAGTTTCTTGCCACGATGAGCCACGAGCTGCGCACACCGCTCAATGCCATCATCGGATTTTCGGAAGTGCTGCAATCGGAGCTGCTCGGGCCCCACCATGTGAAGCAGTACAAGGAATATGCCGGCGACATCCACAGCTCCGGGCAGCACCTCTTGAACCTCATCAACGAGCTCCTGGACCTGAGCCGCATCGAGGCGGGCAAGTACGACCTCAATGAGGAAGGTGTGTCGCTGATCGATATCGCCGAGGATTGCCGGCGGATGATGGAAATTCGCGCCAAGGCCAAGGGCATCGAGCTGACTGTCAGCTATGGCAACAACCTGCCCACCATCTGGGGCGATGCGCGCGCCATCCGGCAGGTGGTGCTGAACCTGCTGTCGAATGCGGTGAAGTTCACGCCGCAATCGGGCAAGGTGATCATGACGGTCGGCCGCTCCGCCGATGGCGGACAGCTGATCTCGGTGCGCGACAATGGTCCGGGAATCCCGGAAAACGAGATCGAAACCGTGCTGTCGTCCTTCGGGCAGGGCTCACTGGCGCAAAAGACCGCCGAACAGGGCGCCGGGCTCGGGCTGCCGATCGTGCAACGCATCATGGAGCTGCATCAGGGCCGGTTCGATCTGTTCTCGAAGCTGCGCTTCGGCACCGAGGTGATCGCAACCTTTCCACGCGCCCGCGTCATGGACGCGCTGGCGCCGGTGATCGAAAAGAAGTCGCGGCTGCAGATCTACGAGGCAAGCTGAGGCGCCTTGTCGTCCCTGCCCGATCGCGCCTCGCGACCCGGCGGCCCCTCACCTTTTGTCCACGCAGCGCGAGATCATTTCACGTTGTGATTGAGACGCCGAAATGATCCAAACCCTGGTTCTGTCGCGCTTTCGAACCGGCAAAGTCATGCGACTCTCCCAAAAAGGCGCTCCGGAGGCTCAGCTCTTGTCGCTGACGCCGGCGCTTTCGAAGGTGGCCATGTTGCGATGCAAGTGCAGGGCCGTCTTTGCCAGCACCATGGCGAGCGCCGCGCCGGTCCCCTCCCCGAGCCGCATGCCCAGATCGAGCAGCGGCGTCTTGCCCATCGCGGCAAGCGCCCGGGCGTGGCCATGCTCGGCCGAGGTGTGGGCGAAAACGCAATGGTCGATGGAAGCCGGATTGGCGGCATGCGCCACCGCGGCGGCGGCCGTCGCGACGAAGCCATCGACAATCACCGGAGTCTTCTGCGCACGCGCCGCGATGATGGCACCAAGCATGGCCGCGATTTCGCGGCCGCCGAGTCGCGCCAGCACGGCGAGCGGATCGCCGAGTTCGCCGGCATGGCGGGCCAGCGCGCGGTCGACCGCATCGGCCTTGCGCTTGAGCCCAGCGTCATCGACGCCGGTGCCGCGCCCGACCCAATCAGCTCCGGTGCCGCCGAACAGCGCCGCATAGATCGCCGCTGCCACAGTTGTATTGCCGATGCCCATCTCACCGATTGCAATCACGTCGGGCTTGCCCGCGATCGCCTCCATGCCATAGGCGACCGTCGCGGCACACATGCGGTCGTCCATGGCGGCAGCGCGCGTTATGTCGCCAGTGGGCACTTCGAGCGCGAGTTCAAAGACGCGGAGGTTCAGTTCGTGCAGCTGGCAGATCTGGCTGATCGCCGCGCCACCGGCGGTGAAATTCGCCACCATCTGCGCCGTCACTGCGCGCGGGAAGGCGGAGACTCCCTGTTCGGTCACGCCGTGGTTGCCGGCAAAGATCGCGACCATCGGGCTATCCATGGTCGGCTTGGCCTTGCCCTGCCAACGGGCAAGGAATTCGACGAGACGCTCGAGTTCGCCCAGCGACCCCGGCGGCTTGGTCAGCTTCCGGTCCCGCTCCTTCACCCGTTCCACGGCGAATTCATCGCCAGGCGGGGTGATGTTGAGCAGGTCGACGATATCGGCAAAGGGCGACGCCATTTCGCGTAGCGACTCCGGGGCTAGGGATGGTAAGCGGGCTTGTGGAGCAACTGGCCGGCTTTTGCAATTGAACGCGACCGAGGCCGGGCCGGATCGGCGGCGACAGGATGGGCTGATGCCGGAGAAGCGTGCGAGTTTCGCGGACGACCTGATATTGGCGTTGCGATTCTATTCGCGGCTGCCGACCGGCGGAAGGCCGTTCGAGCCCCCCGACCTCAACCGCATCGCATATGCACTGCCGCTCGCGGGCCTCGTGATCGGCATCGGGCCCGTGCTGCTCGCCATAGCCCTCCACCTGCTGCATGTGCCCGGCATCGTCGCGGCAGCGGTCGGTGTCGCGGCGATGATCGCGGTCACAGGCGGCATGGCGGACGACGCGATTGCGGATGCGGCCGATGGCCTGGCCGGCGGCACCACGCCGGAGCGCCGCCTCGAGATCATGAAGGACAGCCGGCACGGCACCTATGGTGTCGCGGCGCTGGCGCTCTACATCATCGTCCGGGTCGGGGCCTTTGCCGAAATTGCCGCAGGCAATGTCATCGCTGCGGGCGCGATATGGCTCGCCGCGACCCTGATCGCGCGGCCAGCCGCGCTATGGCTGAGCCACGCCCTGCCCCCGGCGCGGCGCGACGGCGCGTCGGCCGGCGCGGGCCGCGTGCAGGCGCGGCCACTGGTCTTTGGCGCGGGGCTGTCGGCGCTGCTGGCACTCGTCGTCGCGGGGCCTTTCACGTCCCTCGTGGCGATCATCGTCGCGCTTGTTGTCGCGGCGCTGATCGCATGGGGCTGGAGCCGGCTTTGCCAGCGTCTGGTTGGCGGACAGACGGGTGATCTGATCGGCGCGGTGCAGGCGTTGATCGAGGTGGGCGTACTCGTCATGCTGTCGATCTTCGCATGAGACCCGATGGGCGCTTGAATTTGGCCACCTTGTTCCCATTCTCTGCAGCAGAGCGCTGAGGGTAAGTCATGCTGTTCATCGGTTTTGCCATCGTCATCGCCATTGGCCTCGCGCTGCTGATCAGCTCGGATGCGGGCAGCATGGTCGGGCTGACCGAGCAACAGTTCGGGCAACTGGTGCCGCTGGTCATCATCCTTGTCATTGTCGCGGGCGGCCTGTTTTCGCGCAGCTACAAGGCGAAGGAGCTGGTGGGCAATCTGTTCGCCTGGGCCGCCGTGTTCGTCATCGCCCTTGTCGGCTATGCCTATCGCGACGACCTGTCCGATGTGGCGAGCCGGGTGTATGGCGAGCTCGTGCCCGGTACCCCGCAGATCCTGGGCGAGGCGGGCACCGTCAGCTTTCGGTCGGGCTTTGATGGGCACTTCAAGATCAATGCGCGCATCAATGGCGCCGAGGTCCATACGATCTTCGACACCGGAGCGAGCGCGGTGGTGCTGACCCAGGCGGACGCCAAGCTGATTGGTCTCTCGCCTGAAGTGCTCTCCTATTCGGTGAAGGTCTCGACGGCAAACGGCACAGGCCGCGCCGCGCTGGTGACGCTCGACGAGATCGATGTCGGGGGCATCGTGCGGCACAATGTGCGGGCATTCGTTGCGGAAAAAGGTGCGCTCGATACCAGCCTGCTCGGCATGACCTTCCTGTCGACGCTCACCCGCTATGCGGTGACCGGCAACGCGCTCGAACTCAGCAACTGACAAGCGGCAAGCCGCCATGCATTATCGGGCGAAACCTAACGGGGCGCCCGATGACTGCAACCAATCTACGGTCCTATGACGAGGCACTGCTGCGCCAATCCTTCGACGTCGCGCGGCGTTCCCGCGAGGCGGGCGACCATCCCTTCGGTTCGCTGCTGGCCGACAAAGACGGCAATGTCATCCGCGAACAGGGCAATGGCTTCAGCTCCGAAGGCCATGACCGGACCGCCCATGCCGAAAAGCTCCTCGCCTCCTGGGCTGCGAGGAACCTCAGCCTCGAGGAATTGCAGACCTGCACCCTCTATACCTCGGCAGAGCCCTGCGCGATGTGTTCGGGCGCCATCTATTGGGCCGGCATCGGCCGCGTGGTGTTCGGGCAGACGGAAAGAGACCTGAAGGCCCAGACTGGCGCGCATGACGAGAACCCAACGCTCGACCTGCCCTGCCATGTCGTGTTCGAAGCCGGCCAGCGCCCGACGGAAGTCGTGGGGCCATTGCTGGCCGAGGAAGCCGCGCAGCTGCAGGCGGATTTCTGGAGTGCGAAGGGGTGAGGGGCAAGCCTTTGGACTACCAGTAGCCTGAGCCTGTCGAAGGACGAGGCGTGACATCGCGCCCAAGTACCCTCGTGGTTCGACAAGCTCACCATGAGGTTACTCTCGGCGTATCGCCTACGCCGCGCCTCGGTCCGCCGTCACCAGCGCCTGCCGCGCCAGTTCGATCACCTCGGGGCCGGCGCCGCGCTTGGCCGCATCGACGCTCAGAATCTGGCGAAAACTCCGCGCGCCGGGCCGGCCATTGGCGAGCCCGAGCATGTGGCGCGTGATGGCGTTGACCCGCGTGCCCCTGGCACACTCGGCCTCCGCATAGGCGATCATCGCGTCGATGACGCGGTTGAACGTCACGGCCGGGGCGGTATCTCCGAACAGCCGCCGATCCACCTCGGCCAAGAGCATCGGCTCCTGGTAGGCGGCGCGACCAAGCATCACCCCATGCATGTGCCCGAGATGGGTTTCGGCGTCGTCGAGGCTGAGGATACCGCCATTGATGACCATCGGCAGGGGCGCAAGGCGCTGGGCGAGGCGGTGGACCCGCGGATAATCGAGCGGCGGTATGGTGCGGTTTTCCTTGGGGCTCAGGCCCTTGAGCCAGGCCTTGCGGGCATGGACATAAAGCGCCGCCACCCCTGCCCCGACCATATGGTCGGCGAAGCGATCGAGGCTTTCCTCGGTATCCTGGTCGTCGATGCCGATGCGGCACTTCACCGTCACCGGCAGGTCGGTCGCCTCCCGCATGGCGCGCACGCACTCGGCCACCAGCGCCGGTTCGGCCATGAGGCAAGCGCCGAACCTACCCGATTGCACGCGGTCCGACGGGCAGCCGACATTGAGGTTGATCTCATCATAGCCGAACCCCGTTGCGATCCGCGTCGCCTCGGCGAGCAACTTCGGGTCCGACCCGCCCAGTTGCACCGCCACGGGGTGCTCGGCATCCGAGAAGCCCAACAACCGTTCGCGCGGGCCATGGATGATCGCCTGATCCACCACCATTTCGGTGAACAGCAGCGCGTGTTTCGTCAATTGCCGGTGGAAAAACCGGCAATGGCGATCGGTCCAGTCGATCATCGGCGCCACGGCAAAGCGGCGCGCCTCGGCAAGGGAAAGGCTCATGGCCCGGAGATAAGCCATTCTGCGTTGCGTTTCCAGCGGGGGAGCATCCGCCGGGGCCGACCTCGGCGCTGGCGGCGACGTCGCGGACGCGGCCCTTACCGGGATCGCCGAGGAGCACGCATGGTCATGGGCACCCGAAGCACCCGACAGCCGTGGAACAAGCGCCAAAAGAAAAGGCCGGCTCAACGAGCCGGCCTTTTCCCATTCAATCCTGAAACGATCAGGCAGCTTCGATCGTCGTGACGGCAACCTTGCCGGTGCGACGGTCTTCGCCGGTCTCGAACGAGACCTTCTGGCCTTCGGTCAGGCCAGTCAGGCCCGAGCGCTGCAGGGCAGTGGCGTGCACGAACACGTCCTTGCCACCAGCGTCCGGCTGAATGAAGCCATAGCCCTTCTGATCATTGTAGAACTTGACGGTGCCCTTTTGCATGGGAATACCTTCTTCGAGTTTTGCGTCGTGGACAAAATGAAGAAGATCATCCTGTCCGGTCAGTCGATGTTTGGAGCCAATTGAACGTGCGCCTGACCGGGAGCGGTGGCATACGGCCTTACGTCAGCCAAATGTCGATGCTGCAAGAAATAATCGCGTCAGGCCAGCTTGGCAAGGGGATTGGCCTCATTGGCGGGCGAGGATGCGGCCCGGTTCGAGCCAGAAGGGCGGCATGGCGCCGGCGAGGTTCGAGAGCGGCAGCACCTCGGGCTCGAGCGTGATGCCGAGTACGTCGGCCATGAAGGCACGGCGCGCCTCTATGCGGCCCCACACCTCGGGGAAGTCGCCCTTGAGCGCCGCCCGTCCCGCGTCGTCGAGCAGCGCGATGCCGTCCTCGATATTGGCACCAAAGTAGGGCGGGCCGGCAGCCGGAATAATATCGATCTGCACCGCCTGCCCCGAGAGGAAGGGCTCCGACGACCCCGGATACACCTGAGTATTCATCCATTCGTCGAGATGAATCAGATGGCCGGGGTTGAGGACGAGATTGAAGAAGGGCGCACCCAGATGCCGGCGGGCAATGGCATCCATGGTGCCGCCGGCAACGCCTATTCCGATGGTCTCGTACCATTCGGCGGCACAGAGGAAATACGGCCCGGCGAGCCGCTCGACATAGTCGCGCGCATTGGCGGGCAGATCGCTCGGATCATGGGCGAGCCAGCCCATGCGGCTCGAGAGGCCGCCAACATAGCCGACTGCCGTGGTCATCGGGTCGCCCGGTTCGAGTCGGCGGTGCGTCGCGCTGTTGAGTCCAACCAGATCGGGCCCGGACGAGAACATGGTATGGCACGAATGCGGCAAGACGCCGAGCCCTGCCCCTCCCACGACCTCGAAGCCGCTCTTTCCCGGCGCGACACCCTTGATTATGGCCTTGACCGCCTCGGATACCGCCACAGCGCCGAACTCGAACTGCGCGATCTGGATGATCTCGTTGACGGCGCGCAGTCCGGTCACCGCATGCATCATCAGCGCATTGGCATTGATGACGCGGCCATCGGGCCCGACGATCTTGCGCAGCGTATCGGCGATGTAGGACGGAATCTCCAGCCATGCCTCGGGCTTTGCCGCCTCGAAGGCGCCGAAATACTTCCAGCCCAAAACGCCGATGCGCTGGTTTGCGCGAAGGCCCGCATTGCGCAGCACCTCCTCGAGAGCGGGTGTATTGGTGCGATCCTGCCCGAGCAGGCCGAAGGGCGGATAGAGCCGAGCCTCGACCTCGATGGCGCAATTGACGGCGCGGCCGAGGTTTTCCGGCCCGGCGAGGATCGTCGGCGTCGAATCCGGCGTAATCACCATCAGCGCTTCTTCGAAGCGCGGATCGAAGCCGGTGACATAAGCGAGGTTGGCGCTGTGCTCGCGGTCGGCGAAGATCACCAGCGCATCCAATCCGGCCGCTCGCCGCGCCTTGCCCAACGCGATGAGGCGTTGCCGATAGAGTTCGCGCGGCAATTCGGGGCGCGTCGCGGGTATGCCGAATTCCGGCAAAACAGCATCAATCAGGCGAAAGCCGGCCATGAGTCACGTTCCTCCAGTCCCAGTTTCAGAGTGCGGCAAAGTGTCAGGCTGATCAATGCCTTGCCTGAAGAGTTGACAGGACACATATTTGCGCCGCTAATAAGAACCATTCGCAAAAAGCAGGTGTATGGTCGATGATCACCCGGCGTCGCCTAACGTCCCTCATGCTGGCCTCGGCGGCGGGTGCCGTCGCCCTGCCATACTACCCCGTTCGGGCTGCCGGCACGTTCAAGGTGCTGACCACCTTCACCATCATTGCCGACATTGCGCGCAACGTCGCAGGCGATGCCGCGGTGGTGGAATCCATCACCGAGCCCGGGGCGGAAATCCACAATTTCCAGCCCGGCCCCCGGGATGTGGTGAAAACGCAGGGCGCCAACCTTGTCCTGTGGAACGGCCTCAATCTCGAGCGCTGGTTCGAGAAATTCTTCCAGAATGTCAGGGACGTTCCGCAGGTCGTCGTCACCGATGGGATCGAGCCCATCGGCATCGGCGACGGGCCCTATGCCGGCAAGCCCAACCCGCATGCCTGGATGTCGCCCTCCAACGCGCTGATCTATGTGGAGAATATCCGCAAGGCCCTGGTCGGGCTCGACCCCGCCAATGCGGACACCTACACCGCCAATGCCGCCGCCTATTCGGACCAGATCCGCGCGCTCGATGCGCCGTTGCGTGCCCGCCTGGCGCAGATCCCCGAGGAACAGCGCTGGCTCGTCACCAGCGAGGGCGCCTTCAGCTACCTGTGCCGGGATTTCGGCTTCAAGGAACTCTATCTCTGGCCGATCAATGCCGACCAGCAGGGCACGCCGCAGCAGGTCCGCCGGGTCATCGAGGCGGTGCGGGCCAACAGGATTCCGGTCGTGTTTTCGGAGAGCACCATTTCCGACAAGCCGGCGCGACAGGTGGCCAAGGAGACGGGCGCCGCCTATGGCGGGGTGCTCTATGTGGATTCCCTCAGTGGGCCGGATGGCCCGACGCCGACCTTCCTCAAGCTGCTCGAGGTCACGGTGGATACGATCGCCAGGGGGTTCGGCACATGAGGCGTGCCGCGTTGCCGCCTGGCGCCGCACTCAGCCTTGATGTGCGTGGGGTCACCGTCGCCTATCCCAATGGCAATGTTGCGCTGCGGGATGCGAGCTTCAGCCTCGCGGGTGGCACGATTGCTGGTCTCGTCGGGGTGAACGGCAGCGGCAAGTCGACGCTGTTCAAATCGATCATGGGATTTGTCCGCCCGGCTTCGGGGGACGTGCGGGTCGCGGGGCTCAGGGTCGAGGAGGCGCTCAGGCGCAACATCATCGCCTATGTGCCGCAGGCCGAGGAGGTTGACTGGAACTTCCCCGTACTCGTCGAAGACGTGGTGATGATGGGCCGGCAGGGCCGCATGGGGTTCTTCCGCATTCCGTCGGCACGGGACCGCGAACTCGTCACACAGTCGCTGTCGCGGGTCGGCATGGCGGATTTTCGCAAGCGGCAGATCGGCGAATTGTCGGGAGGGCAGAAAAAGCGTGTGTTCCTTGCCCGCGCGCTGACACAGGAGGGCAGCATCATCCTGCTGGACGAGCCCTTCACAGGCGTCGATGTGCAGACGGAGAACGCCATCATCGATTTGATGCGCGAGTTGCGGGCCCAGGGGCAACTGATGCTGGTCTCCACCCACAATCTCGGCAGCGTTCCGGATTTCTGCGATCAGGTGGTGCTGGTGAACCGCACGGTTCTCGCCGCAGGCCCGACCGCGGAGGTCTTCACCCAGGCCAATCTGGAACGGGCATTCGGCGGCGTGCTCAGGCATTTTCATCTCGCAGGGGACGACCTGCACGACGATACAGACGCGCGGCGGGTGACAGTGCTCACCGATGACGAGCGTCCGGTGGTGTTCTACGGCGAGGGCGATGGCGGCAAGCCTGCCCTGCCCAGCCAGCGCCGGGGGTCCGAGTGATGTTGGCCGAACTGCTCGTTCCGTTCAGCTATGACTACATGACCAAGGCGATCTGGGTTTCGGCGCTTGTTGGCGGTGTCTGCGCGTTTCTGTCGGCCTTCCTGATGCTGAAGGGCTGGTCGCTGATCGGCGACGCGCTGGGGCATGCCGTCGTGCCGGGGGTTGCGACAGCCTATCTGCTCGGCCTGCCCTATTCCCTGGGTGCATTCGTTGCGGGCGGACTCGCCGCGGCCGCAATGGTCATCGTCCGGGCCAGGTCGCGCCTGCGCGAGGACGCGGTCATCGGCATCATCTTCACATCCTTCTTCGCGCTCGGACTGCTGATCGTCTCGCTCAACCCCACTTCGGTGGATGTGCAGGCCATCGTGATGGGCAATATCCTTGGCATCTCCGACGAGGATGTCGTGCAAATCGTGGTGATCGCCGCCATTACGCTCGCGATCCTCGTGCTGAAGTGGAAGGACCTGCTGCTGGTGTTCTTCGACGAGAACCACGCCCGCAGCGTCGGTATAAGGCCGCGGCCCTTGCAGATCCTGTTCTTCGCGCTGCTCGCCGGCAGCATCGTCGCGGCGCTGCAAACAGTCGGGGCCATCCTTGTCATCGCGATGGTGGTGACGCCCGGCGCCACAGCCTATCTGCTCACCGACCGCTTCCGCACGCTGCTGATCGCCGCTGTGCTGATCGGGGCGGGGACCGCCGCGACGGGCGCCTATATCAGCTTCTTCCTCGATGGAGCGACGGGCGGCGTCATCGTCTCCTTGCAGACCCTGTTGTTCCTGATGGCGTTCTTCTTTGCGCCAAAGCACGGGCGGCTCGCAGCGCGGCGCCGTGCGCTTGCTGAGGCGAGGCCATCGTGATGGACGCCCTCCACGCGTTCTTCATCGAACCGTTCACCTACGAGTTCATGCAGCGCGCGCTGCTGGTCGCGGTGCTCGTGGGGGCCGTATCGTCGGTTCTGTCGTGCTTTCTGGTGCTCAAGGGCTGGTCTTTGATGGGCGACGCGATCTCGCACGCCGTGTTGCCGGGTATTGTTCTCGCCTACCTGGTGGGCTTGCCGCTCGCGGTCGGCGCGTTCATTGCCGGACTGCTGTCGGCCGTGGGCACCGGCTACCTGAAGGACAACAGCCGCATCAAGGAAGACACGGCCATGGGCATTGTCTTCACCGGCATGTTCGCTTTCGGGCTCGTGCTCTACTCGCGCATCGAGACCGACCAGCACCTCAACCATATCCTGTTTGGCGACATGCTTGGGGTCAGCTGGTCCGATGTCGGGGAAACCGCGCTGATCGCCCTGATCACGCTGGGGATCGTTGTCGCAAAGCGGCGCGACTTCCTGCTCTATGCCTTCGATCCGCAACATGCGCGCGCCATCGGCCTGAGAGTGCCGCTGCTGCATTATGGGCTGCTTGCGATGCTGTCAGTGACCATTGTGGCGGCGCTGCAGGCCGTCGGCATCATCCTCGTGGTGGCAATGCTGATCGCGCCGGGCGCCACCGCGTTTCTCCTGGCCCGCCGGTTCGACACCATGCTGGCCATCTCCGCGGCGGTCGCGATCGGCTCGTCCGTGATGGGGACGCTGATCTCCTATGCCATCAACGCGGCTGCAGGTGCGTCGATCGTGCTGGTACAGGCGGCGGTCTTCGTCGTCGCGCTGGTTCTCAGGGGCGGCCTCTTCCGGCGCCCGGTGTCGCCGCAGACCTGAGGAACCACCCGGTCTCGAGGAAATGCAGCACCTGGCGGCGCACATCCGGCCGTCGCATCATCAGGCTGTGCGATGCCGGCAGAACCAGGTGATCGCGCATTCCCTGGAGACGGGTCGCGTCCACGCTCACGCGCCCGTCATGCGGCTTGGGCAGGCAGAGCTGCCCGAGCGGATAGGCCGAACCCGCAGTCCCGGCGATGATTCCAAGCGGAATGTCGGGCTTCCATGCGGGGATGGCTTGCTTGCGCGAAACCGCCAGTTCTTCGAGTGCCGGACCCATGATCATGCGTGACAGCGGCCATCGCGACGTGAGGTCCGCCACTTCGCTCCCCTGGTTGGGCGGCGCCAGCATGACGACCAGGCCGATGGCGCCAAGCTCCTCAGGCATAAGGACGCGTCCAATCAGCTGCCTCAGCACGATGCCGCCCATCGAGTGGGTGACGAAATGCACGCGCGAACTGTCGTTCCAGATCTCCTCGGTGGCCAGATCGCGCGCTATGGCGCCGGCCAGCGCGGCGATGGGCAGGCGTGTCGAGGGGTAGTCGATGGCATGGGTGGCATAACCGGACCCGCGGAGGTCGAGTTCCAGCCCCAGCAGGCTCCTCGAACTGCGAGCGAGGCCGTGCAGCAGGATGACGGTTTCGCCCAGCTCGAGCATGTGCGCGCCCTGCCCTCAATCCCCCGAAAGTGCGTCGGCAGCCACCGACTTCGAGAGCTGACGCTCACGCCACCAGATATAGACGCCCGAGGCGATGACGATGGGCGCGCCGAGAAAGACCCAGCCATCGGGTGGCTGGCCGAAAACAAACCAGCTCGAAATGGTCATGTAGACGATCAGCGAATAGTTGAAGGGCGCAAGCGTCGAGGCGGGCGCGAAGCGATGCGCTGTAACGATGGCCTGGTGCCCCAGCGTTGCCGCCGCGCCGATCAGGATGAAGGGGATCCATTGCTCGAGCCCCTCGGGCCAGACCCAGCCGCCAAAGGCGAACGGCACGAGACAGGCAGTCGCCACGGCGGCAGCATAGAATTGCTGGGTATTGGTGGAATCCACCCCGGCCAGCTTGCGCGTCAGAAGAAAGTAGAAGGCGCTGAAGGTGACAGCGACAAGCGATAGCAGCATGGCGGGATGAAAGGCATCGGTGCCGGGCCGGACGATGATCAGGACGCCGATGAACCCGACCACAATTGCCACCCAGCGCCGCCAGCCGACTTTCTCGCCCAGGAACGGGATCGAGAGCGCGCACAGGATCAGCGGCATGGTGAAGCCGATGGAGGCGGTGATGGTGAGCGGAATGAAGGTCAGCGCAAAGAAATTGCCGAGCGTCGAACCGAGCAGCGCCAGGCCCCGCGCCACTTCGAGCCAGGGCCGCCGCGTCGTCAAAATCGCTCTGGGGGCATGCGGCAAGGCCAGCGCGCAGATAATGACGAACTGCCCGAAATAACGGATGAACACCACCTCGATGGTCGGCATGCCGCGCAGCGTGAGCCACTTGGCGCAACTGTCGGTAACGCAGAAGCAGAAGAAGCCGAAGAGCGAGAGCCCGATGCCGAGCAGACGTCTGTCCTCGATCGGTTTGACTGCGCCCCGCATCAGTCTTCCACCGGGCCGATGGTGACGGGCTTGTGCGTTTCCCGCTCGCGCCACCAGATATAGACGCCCGATCCAATGATGATCGGCGCGCCCAGATAGAACCAGATATCGGGGGGCTGCTGAAAGATCAGCCAGCTTGCGAGCGCGAGCAGCAGCAATTCGGTATAGCTGAAGGGCGCCAATACCGAGGGCGAGGCGAAGCGCAGCGAGATGGTGTTGAGCTGGTGAGCAAGCATGCCCGCCACGCCGGCGATGAGGAAGGCGAACCAGGTGGCGCCATCCGACGGCCAGACCCAATCCTGGAAGGCGAAGGGCGTGATGCAGCCGAGCGAAATCAGCCCGGAATAAAGCTGCTGCGTCGTGGGGCCGTCGACGCCGGCGAGCTTGCGGGTGATGATCGAATAAAAGGCGGCGGCGAGCGCCCCGGCAAGTGCGATCAACGCTGCGGGATGGAAGGCCTCCGTGCCGGGCCGGATGATGATCAGGATGCCGACAAAGCCGATTCCCACGGCAACCCAGCGGTTCGGACCGATCTTTTCCCCGAGCAGCGGCCCCGAGAGCGCCGTCACCATCAGCGGCATGGTGAACATCAGGGCGCCCGTCACTGTCAGCGGCAGGTAGCGCATGGCGAGGAAGTTGGCGACCGTGATGCCGAGCAGGCAAAGCCCGCGCAGGACCTCAAGCTTCCAGGCACGCGTGCGGAAGATGCCCCGCTGCACAGGGGCGATCAAGACGAGGATCAGCGCCACATGCACGAAATAGCGGATGAAGACGATCTCGGTTACCGGGATACCGGCCACCGACATGTACTTGGCCGAGGTATCGAGCGCGGTGAAGAAAAGCTGCGCCACCAGCAGGATGGCGATGCCGAGATTGCGGCGCTCCTCGATGGGCGCGATCTTCGTGGTCATGCAAAAAATTCCGGAGAGGCCGCCAAAGGAGGGAGTCGCGACCGGCCTTCCAAATGAGTGCGGCCGGTCGGCCTTGTCAATCAGCCGATGGTCCTTCGGGGCGCCGACCGCGCCTGTAGCTGCCCGCGGTTCAACGCCGCGAAACCTTCACTCACCGCTCCCTCCACCACGAGGGGGGAGGTGACCTGACTGAGCATGCGGCGCCAGAACGTCCGCGTTGTTGCCTATCAATAGGTCTCGCGCAGGTGGTTGACCCTGAGGCTGGCGGCGAGCGCCGATTTCGTCGCCACTGCGCCCAAGCGCGGGGTAAAGCTGAGCCTTGCCTCGCGCCCGGGCAGCAGGGTAAGCGCATTATCGGAGAAATAGCCGGGCACATCGGTGGTGGCAGTAACGAAGACCGCCGGCTTGTCGGTGGAAAGCACCAGCACGGGCGCCTCCTCGCTGCCTTCCCACCGGGTGCTGACATTCGCCTCGGCCAGATCATAGGCCTTGTAGGCCTCCGGGAAGAAGTCGTTCTCGCCCAGGAGTTTTCCGTCCTCCGCGGTCCAGGTGAAAGACAGGAACTCGTTGGGCTTCAGGTCGGCCTTGTCGATTGTTGCCGCGA
The DNA here is from genome assembly GCA_027487555.1 of Hyphomicrobiales bacterium. Taxonomy (GTDB): domain Bacteria; phylum Pseudomonadota; class Alphaproteobacteria; order Rhizobiales; family Devosiaceae; genus Devosia_A. The sequence continues at coordinate 113,895 of JAIYDI010000014.1, read as the reverse complement.
CAAGTGCGCCGCCCGGCTCGGTGGTCACCGTCACATTGGAGAGGGGTCGGGTGCCACCCAGCGCGTTCACGGCCAGCACCTCGAGGCCGACCGTCGCGCGGTCCGGCGTGTCGTTGATCGCCTTGAGCAGCAGCGCATCGCCCTGAGGCACAGCCACGACATTGATGGGATTGAAGAAGCGCCGCGCCATGTAGTGCAGCAGTTTCCAGCCGCCGCCGTAGTCGAGGCTCGACCAGCTCGCCACCGGGTAGATGTCGTTGATCTGCCAGTAGAGCGTGCCCATGCAGCGCGGCTTGGTCGAGCGCCAGTATTCGATGGCGGTCTTGATGGCGAGCCCCTGCTGCACCTGGGAGAGAAACACCATCTTCTCGAAGTCCGACGGGAAGCGGAAATAGCGCGTCATCGTTTCGATGATGCGGGTATTGCCGCCGACATTGCGCTGGTGCGCCTCCATCACGGGGGAGGACGGATTGCGGTCTTCCGGCCTCGTGAAGCTCTCGATGACCTTCATCGAGGTGAAGCTCTGGAAGCCGAATTCCGAGGCAAAGCGCGGATTCACATTGCGATAGGCCGAGAAGTCCTTCGCCTCGTGCCACACGCTCCAGTAATGCGTATCGCCGCGGGTATCGAGGTGCCAGCCATCGGCATAGTCCATGTAGCCGAGCGAGGGCGAGGACGGCCAGAAGCGGCGCTGTGGGTCCTCGTCCTCGACAATATAGCCCAGCATGGAATTGAGCCGGTCGTAATTGGCGACATAGCGCTCGGGCGCTGCCTTGGTTTCGGGATACCAGTGCAGGGAGCCGATCACCTCGTTGTCGCCGCACCAGATGGCAATCGACGCGTGGTGCTGCAGGCGCCGCACCTGCTGCGTCACCTCGGTGCGCACATTGGCGAGGAATTCGCGGTTCGACGGGTAGCTCATGCACGAGAACATGAAGTCGTGCCAGACCAGCAGGCCGAGCTCATCGCAGGCTTCGTAGAAATAGTCCGGCTCGTACTGCCCGCCGCCCCAGACGCGGATCATGTTCTGGTTCACGGCCCGGGCGCTTTCGAGCAGGTCGCGCACCGATGCTGGGGTGATACGGCTCGGCAGCGCGTCGGCGGGTATCCAGTTCGAGCCGAACATGAAGATGTCGCGGCCATTCACCCGGCACTTGAAGGAATGGTCGATCTCGTCCTTTTCGACGACCCAGTCGAGCTGACGCAGGCCGAGCCGGCGTTTGGTCGTCTCTCCATCGAGCGTTGTCCAGAAGTCATAGAGGTGCTGCTCGCCATGGCCATTGGGCCACCAGAGGCGCGGGTTGTCGATGGTGACGGTGTGGGTGAAGACATTCTCGCCCGGCCGCATCGCCAGCTTGTCGACGAGCTTTTGCCCCCCGATCTCGTGGGTGAGCTCGACCGAGCCCGCGGCGAAGGCAAAGGCCCGTGTCGTGATCGACAGTTCGACAGTGTTCCTGCCGTGGCTCTGCACTACGGTGATGCTTTCCTGCCGGGCGAGGCGCGAGCGGCGCAGTGCCATGCGGCCATAAACGCCCGTCGGCATCAGGCAGATGCCCCAGTCCCAGCCGGCATGGCAGGCAGCCTTGCGCACGAAGTTCATGTGCACGCCGGGCAGGCCATTGCTGAGATAGTTATAGGTGAAGGGAATGGGGAACGGATGCGCGTCGGCGCGGGCCTTCGCCACATCCTTGGTGACGGCGAAGGCGATGCGCAGGTGGTTGGTCCCCGCACGCACCTTGCCCGTCACGTCGATATCGTAGCGGACGAACTGGTTGTCGGTTTCAGCGATCGCCTCGCCATTGAGGAACACCGTGGCGATGGTGTCGACATTCTCAAGTGTGAGTGTCAGGTGGCCATCGATATCGGCCGGCGTCGCTTCGAATGCGCGCTCGACGGTCCATGGCGTAGCGTGCACCCACATCACCGCCTGCTCATTCGTGCCGAAATATGGGTCGGGAATTTCGCCTGCCGCGAGCAATGCCGAGTGCACGTCGCCGGGCAGGCTGATCGACAGGCTGGAATTGCGCCGGGGGGAGCTGAGGGTGAAAGCGCCCGACAGGTCGAGCTCGGAATAATGGGCGGCTTCGGTCATGGTCTCCTCCAGCCCGGCGTCAGTCCGGACGTCTGTGGTGCGGCGTTGGCGGACAGATGTCCGGGTCAGTGCAATCGATTGCATAAACCTCGACCTTCTAGCCCGCTTCGCATCGGCTCACAATCGTGGACCGGCCCCATGCAGCGGCTATGAACCACCACACGCCCGGGCAAAGGCGATTGAATACCGGTGCTGCGAGGCTAGGTGTTACTGCTTGTTGCGCGGACGCCACAAACGCCGGAGAATCATCTCGGAAAAGGATACAACTGCCTGGGATCATGTCATATTGAAGGTAATGGCTGATTCTGGGGGGCTGCTTATGGCGATGTTCGCGCGTCTGTTGGTTGCAGGCACTGCTTGCCTGATCGTTGGGGCTGCGCATGCAGCCGATGCTCCGACTGCCGTCGAGCCTGTCGCCGCGGAAGAGTATTCGTGGATCGGCGCGATGGAAGTCGGCGGCCTCGGTCGTTACGCGGCAGAGTATGACGGTGACGGGGATCTCGATTACGACGATCTTGTCGGCGGTGCCTATGCGTCATTCTCGGCATGGGGCGGTTCTGAAGCGCTGATGTTCGGCGTCGACGGCTACCTTGAAGCGGTTGTGCTCGAGGGTGCGAGCGCCAATGATGACCTGACCCCGGCCTATGTCGGGGCGCTCGGCGCTCACGTCGGTGCCGCTCTGGACAATGGCTATTTCGGTGCCTTCGGCGCAGTCGGGGTCTACCCCGATGACGACGTCGAAGACGTGCTTGCCGGTTATGCGATCGGCATCGAAGGAACTGTCGATGCAGGGGATGCCACTGTGTTCGGCAAGCTGGGCTACGCTCTCGCCGGCAGCGACGAGTATAATGGCGATGATGAGCTCGAGGGCATGGTTGGGCCGTTCATCGAGGCCGGTGCACTTTATGCTGTGAGTGATGAGCTCGCCATCATGCTCTCTGCAGGGCTTGGATACAGTGCCAACTTCGACAATACGGATGATCCGGGCGGTTACGCGGTGTGGGGCGCAAAGCTGGCTTACGCATTGCCGACGGACACGCCGCTCAACATGACGGCTGCCTATGAGGGCTTCTACTCGATGACCCAGTTGGACAATGACGACGCCTTCGAGCATTCGGTGAAGGTTGGTCTGTCTGTGCCGTTCGGGAATGAGAGTGCAGCGGGCTCGCTCAATCCGCTGGCGACCAGCGTTGCGCCGTTCCGCGGCGGGTATGCTTCAGACGCTCTGTGAGTGTTTTCAGCGCATGAAGTCAGAAGGGCCCTTGCGGGCCCTTCGTTGTTTCTGGTCGGTATTGGCGGCTGCTCGGGCCGTCCGGCGTGGCGTTTGTGCACAAGGTGGCGAAGGCGCCCCGCCCCTGCACCCAGCCTCAATGCACCGGCAAGGCGTCATCCGCGCTTCCAAGCGGCATAAAGGCTGCCGGCCCTGGCACCCGAGCGGCAATAGCCGAGAATCGGCCGCGGCAGGTCCTGCATGGCATCGGCAAAGCGCTGGAAGTTGGATTGCGTGAGCCCGCCCGCCACCGGAACATGCACGATCTGCAAGCCGTTGCGTTCCGCCTCAGCAGCAATCGTCGCAAAGCTCGGCTGGTCACCCGATTCGTTGTCAGGCCGCGCACAGACGATAGACTTGAAGCCGGCGGCAGCAACATCCTTCACGTCGGCGACGCTGATCTGGCCCCTGACGGCGAAGTCGGCATCGACGGACTGAAAGGTGAGCCCCTTGGGCTTGAACGAGAACAGACTCATATCAGACGTCCTTTCGCGACGCGGTGGAAACGCCGAGCACCCGATAGATCGGGCAGAAGGCGATGAAAGCGGTCAGAAACAGCACGAGGCCGACGATCGGCAGGCCGATGGCGAGCCATCCGGGCAGCGCGGCCCCGAGTGCGAACGGCAGCGCCACGAGCACGAGCCCGATGACGATACGGATGATGCGGTCCGGCGTGCCGACATTGGTGGTGAACATGGCGAGCTTCCTCTTTCGCTGCTAGGCTTGCAAAGCAAACCCGTATATTTATATATTCGGATGTTCTAATATGATCAAGATGCAACCCGCTCAACTCGCCAAAAAATCCGAGACGGCCGCCGGTCTGCTCGCCGCCATGGCGAATCCCAGCCGGCTGATGGTGCTATGCCACCTGCTCGAGGAGGAGCTGACAGTCACCGAACTTGGCGAGCGGGTCGGGCTCAACCAGAGCCCGCTGTCGCAGCACCTGTCGAAGCTTCGAGCGCTCGGCCTCGTGAAGACGCGTCGCGCCGGGCAATCGATCCACTACCGGCTTGCGAGCCCAGAGGTGGAGGCGGTGCTCACCACGCTGTACGGGCTCTACTGCAAGGCGTGAGGCCGCCGCCCCCGGCATGAAGGGCCGAGAGCTGGGCTTTCGATACAGCCCGCGCCGCGCTCGGCGGTGCAGCGCGCGCTCTAGCGCTTGCCGGCGGCGCTGGTGCCGCTGCTGCTGCGACCGGATCCGGCGCGTTTGCATAGGCCTCGGAAAGCTGGCGGTAGTATTTCGACGTGAGCGCCAGCAAGGTGATCGCCACGCCGACAAGCCCGGCAATGGTGAACACAAGTGCTATGCCGCGCTCCTGTCCGGTGCCGAACCACGAGCCAATCGTGGCGGCGCCCCAACCATCGGTCATCAGCGGGATGAAGACAAACTCGGCAACCGGGGCAATGAGGAAGGCCGTGAGCGGCGAGGCCGATTGTTCGACCGACTGCGCGAACCCGAACACCCGCCCCTGCCGGTCGAGCGGCACCACCCGCTGCAAGGTCGTCTGCTCGGCGGCCTCGGCATAGGGCCCCAGCAGCATCCACAGAAAGATTCCCGCGGCCAGCAGCCAGATCGAGGACTGGATGGTGAACACGCTGCAGGCCGCCCAAACGACCAGGTTGACCAGAAGCAAGGTGCGCAGCGGCTTCTTGCCGAGACCGGTGCGCGAGATCATGAGCCCAGAGATGATGAACGCGCTGGAAAGCACGCCGAACAGCAGGCCCCAGACCTCCACCGATACCAGCGAAAGACCATAGGCATCGAGCAAGGCCATGAAGATGCCGCCGAGGAAATTATTGAGCGCGGCAAAGAAGATGAGGGCGAACAGGCCCGGCACCGCGCCGATGACCCGGATGGTGCCGGCGAGGTCGACACTGCGCTTTTCTGCCGGCGCGTCCGGATGCGGTGCCACGCGGCCCTCCTCGAGGCGGACATACCAGAGGTGGATGAACGCCAGCGCCGTCAATGCCAGCGCGAGCAGGAGTGTCGCCACCATGCCGCCCCAGGCGACAAGCAGCCCCGAGATGACCGATGTCGTCAGAAAACCGATGCCGGTGACCATGCCGACAAGGCCATTGGCTCTGTCGCGCCGGTCGGCGGGAACAAGGATGGTGACGAGTGTCGGCAGGGCGATGGAGCGGATATTGCCGGCGATCACACCCAGCATCACCAGCAGCACGAACGCCCAGAGTTGCCAGCCATATTCGTTCTGGAACACAGCCTCGGGGAAGGCCACCAGCAGGCCCAACGACAGCGTATAGAAGACGAAGGAGACCGCACTCGAGCCGAGCATCACCTGGCGTTTGGCGTGGTGGTCGACGAGCGAGCCGAACCAGATGCCGAGTCCAGCCGTGAGCACCAGGTAGATGCCGGCGATCATGCCGGTGGCGAACACCGACCGGGTCTCCAGATAGACCCAGAAGGTAATGGCGAACCAAACCGTGAAGTTGGTGACATTGGCAACGAGATTGTTGCCCAGAACGTGGTGAAAGGGCGTCATCCAGGCAGTCCCTTCTTCGCTTTGCGCACAGGCAGCTTGGCCCTAGTTCAGTTCACGTTTTGGTTGAAACGCTGAAATGATCTAAGCCCTTGTTTTGTCGCGCTTTCGAACCGGGAACGTCATGCGACCTTCCCCGAAAGCGCTGAATTGGGGGGCGGCACGGCGCAGAAATCAGATCTCTCGCCGATGCCGCAGGTACCGATACCCAGACCGGGATATGGCAACCGTTCCGGCAGGAGAAAAGGGCAGGACGCTGCGGCCCTGCCCTGACTTTCGCCATGGGCGCCGGATCACTCCGCCGCCTTGGCCTCGGCATCGAGGAAGCCGCCGGACTGATGCTCCCAGAGCTTGGCGTAGTGGCCGCCCCGCGCCAGCAGTTCGGCATGAGTGCCTTCCTCGACGATCTGGCCCTTCTCGAGCACCACAAGCCGGTCCATCGCCGCGATGGTCGAGAGCCGGTGCGCGATCGCAATCACCGTCTTGCCTTCCATCAGGGAGGTGAGTTGCTCCTGGATCGCCGCCTCGACCTCGCTGTCGAGCGCGGACGTCGCCTCGTCAAGCACGAGGATCGGCGCATCCTTCAGCAGCACCCGGGCGATGGCGACACGCTGCCGCTGCCCGCCCGAGAGCTTCACGCCACGCTCGCCGACATGGGCGTCGAAGCCGCGCCGTCCATGCGGATCGACGAGCCCGGCGATCACCTCGGCGACCTTGGCCTGCTCGGCGGCACGGACCATCTGGTCATCGGTGGCCATCTGTCGGCCGTACTTGATGTTCTCGCGCACGGAGCGATGCAGCAGCGACGTATCCTGGCTGACAAGCCCGATGGCCGAGCGCAGGCTCTCCTGCGTCACCGTCCGCACGTCCTGTCCGTCGATGCGGATCGACCCGCCCTCGACATCGAAGAGCCGCAGCATCAGGTTGACCAGCGTCGACTTGCCCGAGCCCGACCGGCCGACCAGCCCAACCTTCTCGCCGGGGCGGATGGTGAGGTGGAAGTTTTCCATCACCTTGCCCTCCTCGCCGCGCCAGTAGTTGAAAGTGACGTTGTCGAACTCGATCAGGCCCTCGGCAACCCGGAGGGCGGGCGCGGTCGGCGGGTCGATCATCTTGATCGGCTGGGCGATGGTATCCATCGAATCCTTCACCGTGCCGATCTGGCGGAAGATGTTGGAGCCGATATCGAGGATCCAGCCGCTCATGTTCATGATCTGCAGCGCGAAGGGGATTGCCGTCGCAACGGCAGCCGCAGAGAGCGTGCCGTCGTTCCAGCCAGCGAGCGCCAGCCAGGTGATCGAGATCACCAGCCCGGCGTTGAGCACGAACAGCACGCTCCACATATAGGTGAAGACGCGCATCAGCTTTTGGAACTCCACCGTGTGTTCCAGCACCGAGTCCGCCACATACTTGTCCTCGTGCCCGGAGGACGAGAAGGTCTTGAGCGTGTGGATATTGGTGTAGGCATCGACGATGCGGCCGGTCATCACCGAGCGGGCGTCCGACAGGGACTCCGAATATTTGGCGATAAGCGGCATGCAGATGACGAACAGGATGGCATAGAGCACCAGCCATACGGCCACCGGCAGCAGCAGAATCCAGTGGTTCATGCCGGCAAGCGCAAAGATCGCCACCACCACGAAGATCAATGCATACCAGGCTGCGTCGATCGACAGGTTGACTGCCGTCTCGATCGCCTCGCCCGCCTGCATCACCTTGTTGGCGATCCGGCCGGCGAAATCGTTCTGGAAGAAGGTCCAGCTCTGCCGCACCACGTGCCAATGGCTTTGCCAGCGCACGAGGTTGACGATGGAGGGAACGATGGCGTGGTTGCGCACCAATTGGTCAAGCACGAAGGTAACCGGCCGGATACCCGCCAGCACCACGACCATCCAGAGCAGGGTCTGCCAGTGCTGTGCGAACATCTGCCCGGGCGGCGTCATGGACAGCATGCCCACCAGCATGCCGACGAAGATCGGCATCATCGCATCGGCGACAGAACCGATGGCAACCAGAATCATCCGCAGCCAGATGGCCCCGCGAAACTGCTTGAGGAAGTAAAAGATGAACTTGTCGACGCCCGTTGGGGGCGTGGTGTCCTTCGCAAGCGCTACAGGGCTGTAGCGGGCGTCGAACCAGGAAACGACTCGGTTGAGCATGATCCACTCATTTCCGAGCCTGAGCTGAATACCAGAATCAGGTCAGGGCTCTAAGATATTGTTTCGGTTTGCTTTTGATCAAAGCGCGGGCAGCAGGGGCAATAAGGCGAAGGTTGAAGCTATCCATCGGGTCCTCCTGGGACTCGGAAGTGGGAAGGGGAAGCCGGGCCGGAGTACCCGGCTGGGCAGGCCTCCTCTATGGCTCAGTTCGTGCATCAAGACTATTGCAGCGCTGCAACGTTAATCTGAGAATTGAAGACTTGCCTGCGCCAAGATCGGGACCCTGCTATGAGCACAACCGACGATACCCGCCGCCAGCCCTCGCCCAATGGCACCCATGTGCTCGTGCTCACGGCCCATGAGGCGATGAACTCGCAATGGGTGGTCGCGGGAACGGTGATCCGCGCCCGCGACCAAGCGCTACGTGTCGAGATCGGCGAGTGGAACTGGCATGTCGACAGCGCCACCTGGCTTGCCGACGACCGCCTGCGGGTTGCCCTCAGGCGCTTTCCCGGCGATGTCGCCGGGTTGTCCCTGACCATCGACCTCGCCCAAGGGACCGCACACGCCGGGGGCGATGCAGACCATATCCCCCTCGACATGCTCTCCGAGTGGCTCGAGCGCTGGTATCTTGCCGAGCGCGCCAAGGCCCAGCGCCCCTAGATCGAGCTTGCTCATTCCGCTGCAACCTCCTCCTGCACGTCCGGCTCGAGGAAACCGCCGGACTGACGGTTCCACAGCCTGGCATAATGGCCGTTGAGCGCGAGCAGTTCGGCATGCGTGCCCTGCTCGACGCTCTTGCCCTGGTCGAGCACCACGAGCCGGTCCATCGCCGCGATGGTCGAGAGCCGGTGCGCGATGGCAATCACTGTCTTGTTGCGCATGAGGAGGTGCAACTGGCTCTGGATCGCCGCCTCGACTTCGCTGTCGAGCGCGGAGGTCGCCTCATCGAGCACGAGGATCGGCGCGTTCTTGAGCAGCACCCGCGCGATGGCAATCCGCTGCCGCTGCCCGCCGGAGAGCTTGACGCCCCGCTCGCCGACATGGGCGTCGAAGCCGGTGCGGCCCTTCATGTCGACCAGCGTCTCGATGAACTTGTCGGCTTCGGCGAGCCGGGCCGCCTCGCGCATCTCCTCCTCGGACGCATCCGGGCGGCCGTAGAGGATGTTCTCGCGCACCGAACGGTGCAGCAGCGAGGTATCCTGCGTCACGACCCCGATCTGCTCGCGCAGCGAATCCTGCTGCACATGGGCGATGTCCTTGCCGTCGATGCTGATGCGCCCGCTTTCGCGATCATAGAAGCGCAGCAGCAGGTTGACGATGGTCGACTTGCCGGCGCCCGAGCGCCCGACGAGGCCGATCTTCTCGCCGGGCCGGATGGCGAGGTCGAGCCCCTCGATGACGCCCGACGCCTTGCCATAGTGGAAGCCGACATTGTCGAAGCGCACGTCGCCCTTCACCGGCCCGAGCGGCTTCGCATCCGGCGCATCGGAGACGACGCGCGGCAACGAAATCGAATTGATGCCGTCGCGCACGATGCCGATGTTTTCGAACAGCGCCGACATTTCCCACATGACCCATTGGCTCATGCCCTGGAAGCGCAGCACCAGCGAAGCGGCGACGGCGACGGCGCCGGGGCTCATCACGCCATTGAGCCATTGCGAGATGCCGATCCAGCACACCGCGGCGAGGAGGATGCAGTTGGACGTGGTGATGGCCACCTGCAGGATGGTCACCATGCGCATCTGCTGGTGCACCGTGCCCATGAACTCGTCCATTGCCTCATGGGCGTAGGATTCCTCGCGCTGCGAGTGCGAGAAGAGCTTCACCGTGGCGATGTTGGTGTAGCTGTCGACAATGCGGCCGGTCATCATCGAGCGGCTGTCGGCCTGCTTTTCGCTGACCTTGCCGAGGCGCGGGATGAAGTACCACAGCAGCGTGACGTAGAACGCCAGCCAGACGATGAAGGGTACGGCGAGCCAGACGTCGCTCATGGCAGCGAGCACCACCGCGCCGGCGAAATAGACGACGACGAAGATCGTCACGTCGAGCAGCTTCATCACCACTTCGCGCACGGCGAGCGCCGTCTGCATCAGCTTGGCGCCGATGCGGCCGGCAAACTCGTCCTGGAAATAGCTCATCGACTGCCGGAGCAGGTAGCGATGCGCCATCCAGCGGATGCGCTGCGGAAAATTGCCCAGCAGCGTCTGGTGGATGATGTGGGTATCAATGAGTTGCAGGGCCGGGAGCAGGAGCAGCAGGAAGGCAGCCATGCCCCAAAGCTTCCACCCCTCGGTTTCAAGGAACGTCGCCTTGTCGGCAGTACTCAGCCAGTCAACCAGCGAGCCCATGAAGCCAAACAGCATGATTTCGCCCACAGCGATCGCCGCGCCGAGCACGGCCATGGCGATCAGCCAGCGCTTCGCACCCTTCGAATAGTGCAGGCAGAACGCCACCAGCCCCTTGGGCGGCTGCGCCGGGTCGGACTTGGGATAGGGATTGAGCCGGTTCTCGAACCAGCGGAATACAGAATCAATCATCGTCTCGCTCCCACTCCCGCCGCAATCGGGACAAAACCGCTACGACCTCAAGCATGGTTGAGGTCAAGCGGGTTCTTCACCCGTTTCGGCCGGAGTCCGGTCTTTATGTGGATGCCGCACATGACAGGCTGAATACCTGCCAAACTCGTGCGCTGCCCTTGAGCTGAACCTGCCGGGCGCGACGCTGCGTCACGGCTTCTGCTGTCGAAGTCAGCTAGACAGGATACACTATCGCCGGGATTCGACTGTAGCTAGAGTGCCACAGTTATCTAATCACTTGATTGTCCGGGAGTTATGGATGCGCGGCGAAACCGACGAGACCGTGTTTCTCAAGGATTATGCCCCAACCCCCTATAAGGTAGAGAAGGTTGAGCTCGATATCCGCATCGCGCCGGAGACGAGCCACGTCCGTGCCCTGCTCACGCTGGTGCCGCGGGCAGGAACCGAACCTGGAACGGCGCTCGAACTCGACGGCGAGGAGTTGAAGCTTACCTCGATCGCCATCGACGGGCTGCCACTGGCGCTCACCGCCTATGAGGAGACGTCGACGAGCCTCACGATCCACGAGCCGCCGCTCCGGCGCTTCGTGCTCGAGACCGAAGTCACGGTGCAGCCCGAAGGCAATACCAAGCTGATGGGGCTCTACCGCTCGTCGGGTACTTGGTGCACGCAATGCGAGCCCGAGGGCTTCCGCCGCATCACCTGGTTCCTCGATCGTCCGGATATCCTTGCGCCCTATCATGTGCGCATGCAGGCCGACAAAACCCTGGCGCCCGTGCTGCTCTCGAACGGCAATCTTGTCGAAAGCGGTGTGCTCGCCGACAACCAGCATTTTGCCGTGTGGGACGATCCGTTCCCGAAGCCGAGCTATCTGTTCGCCATGGTAGCAGGCGATCTCGGCTCGATCCATGACAGCTTCACCACGGCCTCGGGGCGCCGGGTGGCGCTCGGCATCTATTGTACGCATGGCAAGGAAGCCGAGTGCGCCTATGCGATGGACTCGCTGAAGCGCTCGATGGCGTGGGACGAGCGCCGCTTCGGCCGCGAGTATGATCTCGATGTGTTCAACATCGTCGCCGTGTCGGATTTCAACTTCGGCGCGATGGAGAACAAGGGCCTCAACATCTTCAACGACCGGCTGGTGTTCGCCAAGCCCGAAACCGCCACCGACGGCGACTATGCCGCCATCGAAAGCGTCATCGCGCACGAGTATTTCCACAACTGGACGGGCAACCGCATCACCTGCCGCGACTGGTTCCAGCTCTGCTTGAAGGAAGGGCTGACGGTCTATCGCGACCAGGAATTTTCGATGGATGAGCGGAGCCGTCCGGTTGCCCGCATCGAGGATGTGCGGGCACTGCGACAGGTGCAGTTCCCTGAGGACGGCTCGCCGCTCGCGCATCCGCCGCGGCCGGACCACTACAAGGAAATCAACAATTTCTACACGGCGACTGTCTACGAAAAGGGCGCCGAGATCTGCCGCATGCTGGCGACGCTGCTGGGCGAGGCGACGTTCCGCAAGGGCATGGATCTCTATTTCGCGCGCCATGACGGGGACGCGACCACTATCGAGGCCTTCATAAAGGTTTTCGAGGACGCGTCGGGCCGCGACCTCAGCCAGTTCCAGCACTGGTACCTGCAGGCGGGTACGCCGGAGGTGACGGCCACTGATAGCTATGATGCGTCGACGCAGACCTATACGCTTTCGCTGACGCAGGAAACGAAACCGACGCAGGGCCAGACGGAGAAGCAGCCGATGGTGCTGCCGATCAAGTTCGGCCTCGTCGGCCCCAATGGCCATGACATGACCTGGACGGGTGTCGCCGGCGGTACAGTCGAGGGCGACCTGATCGTCATGGACAGCCCCAGCCTCGACCTCACATTTACCGGCATTGCCAACCGCCCGGTGCCGTCGCTGTTCCGCGGCTTCTCGGCGCCGGTGAAGATCAGCTCGGACGCCAGCGCCGCCGACCAGCTCTTCCTCGCCCGGCACGACACCGATCCCTTCAACCGCTGGCAGGCGCTGCAGGATGCAAGCCTCGACATCCTGGTCAAGGCGGTGCGCGGCGAGACCTGGACCGAAGGCAATCTGGACAACGTGGCCGCTGCCTTGGCCGAGACGGCTCGCTCGCCGGGCCTCGATGCCGCCTTCAAGGCCAATGCGCTGCAATTGCCGCAGGAAAGCGTCATCGCCCGCGCGCTCGGCAGCGACATCGACCCTGATCGTATCCGAGAGATCCGCCAGCGCTTCCTTGCCGCCGTCGTAGCCCGCAATGGCGAACTGTTGCGCGAAACCTACCATGCCAATGCCGTCGGCCCGGACTACTCACCCGATTTCGAGCAGGCGGGGCGACGGCTGCTGCGCAACGTGGCGCTCGGCCAGATGGTGGCTGGCGGTGCTGCCGGAGCGGCGGCACTGGCGCGCGCGCAATATGACAGCGCGTCCAACATGACAGATCGCCTATCGGCCCTCACCACCATCGTGCAGGCGTGGACTACGGACGCTGAGACGGTGCTCGCCGATTTCCGCACCCGCTTCACCGGCGACCCGCTGGTGCTCGACAAGTGGCTTGGCACCGTCGCCGCCGCCCCGGTCGAGGGCATCATCGCGCGCATCGGGGCGATCCTCGACGAGCCTGATTTCCCCCGCAACAATCCCAACCGCCTGCGCGCGCTGATGGCGACCTTCGGGATGAACAACCCGACGCAGTTCGCACGGGCCGATGGCGCGGGTTTCCGCTTCGTTGCCGAGTTCGTCGGCGATGTCGACGCCCGCAATCCGCAGGTGGCGGCACGGGTGCTCACAGCGTTCCGCATCTGGCAGAGCTTCGAACCCAAACGGCGGGCGGAGGCCCAGAAGGCTATGAAATCCTTGCAGGAATCCGTGAACCTCAGCCGCAATACGGCCGACATTCTGGAGCGCACTTTGGCCGGCTGAGGACGGCGCGGTCCTGGAATAATTTTTTAACCATGCGTAAGTGACTCGACGGACTCACGAATTTCCGTCGGGTCGTTCCACCCCTCGATTCCCCCCTCTGGACATGCCCCCCGAAGCAGATTCAATGTCGCTGCTGCGGGGTTGAAAGTTCGGGTACCCCCGGTTCATGTAGATCGGAGATAGGGATGCGTGCGACGGAGAAATCCGCCGACGATGCAAAGCGATTCCGTGCACCCGAAGCGGGGGATCGCGCCTGGTTGCAGAGGGCGGTGATCGACCCGGTTGCCGGGCTGGTGAGGGGCCTTGCGCCCGTTACGCTTGCAGTCGTCATCACTGCCTTTGCCGGCGCGACGCTCTATGTCGTCACCGATACGTGGCGGGAACTGGCGGCGGCCACGGCAGCTCTCGAAACCCCGGTCGGCGCCGAGCGCCTCTCGCTCGATGCGGTATGGATGCGCGGCGGGGCTGCCTTCGCACTCGCCGCGCTCGCCAGCGCACTTGCCTGGCGCCGCCGGCGCGACCATGCGTCGGGCGAACGGGCTCGCCATAGCGCACTCATCGAAACACTACCCTTCGGCGTTGCCTGCTGGAGCGCCGATGCCCGGCTGATTGCCGCCAACCAGCGCTTCGCCGAGCGCCTGCGTGTCACGTCTGACACTTTGGTGCCCGGCGCCGCCTATCACGAGGTGGTGAAAGCGCTCGCCCAGGGCGGCTACATGGAATCCGTCCGCGAGGACTGGGAAAACCGGCTGCTCGAACTGCATAGAGAGGATGGCTCGACCCTGCTCATCGAGGAGCGTCCGCTCGCCACCTCAGGTTTTGTGACACTGGTGATGGATGTCACCGAGAGCCGTCGCACGACGCAGCTTCTCACCAATGTCCGCGAGGAGCAGCGCCTGCTGGCCCGCCGCTACCACGAAGAGAAGCTGCGCGCCGAGGCCGCCAGCCGGTCGAAGACCTCGTTCCTCGCCCATCTGAGCCACGATATCCGGACGCCGCTCAACCACATCATCGGTTTCGCCGACATGCTCAAGCAGCAGCCCTATGGGCCCCTCGGCGATCCGCGCTACCTGAACTATGTCGAGGCAGTTAAGGGCTCCGGCGAGCGCCTGCTCGGCTTCTTCGCCTCTATCCTCGAACTCGCGGAACTCGAGGGCGGGCGCCGCGAAATGAAGCGCGATCGCTTCACCGCCGACGACCTGCTCCGCTCGGTGTTGAAACGCTTCTCGGCACAGTCGCAGCGCGCCGGGCTGCTGCTGGGCCTGGGTTCGGCCTGCGAGGCGCAGATTTCGGGCGATCGCTTCGCGCTCGAGCGCATGGTGTCGAACCTCGCCGAGAACGCCATCCGCTTCACCCCGCGTGGCGGGCGGGTGACCCTTGCCGCCTATGCCGCCGAGGACGGCGTGGTGTTCGAGATCAGCGATACCGGCATCGGCATGTCGCAGGAGCGGCTCGAAACCCTGTCGCAGCCCTTCGTATTCGGAGATGCTGCGCTGACCCGCGACCGCGAAGGCGCGGGGCTCGGCATCGCCATTTCCCGCGCTATCGCCGAGCAATCGGGCGGGCACCTCGCCATAGACAGCCGGCCTGGCCTTGGCACGACCGTCGCCGTATCCCTGCCGCTGGCGGCACTCGAGGACGTGAAGGCGGCCTTGCGGGTTTTCAGGGAAAGCTGCCTGACTTTCACGGTTCGAAAGCGCGACGAAACAAGGGTTTAGATCAATTCTGCGTTTCAACCAAAATGTGAAAAGATCTAGAGCCCCTTCGCCTTGGCGTACCACTTCCCGGCGGCGGCGCTGACTTCACCCTGCATTTCGGCGATATCGGCGGCGAGGCGCGAAAAGCTCGGGGAATTGGTGCGCTGCGCGAGCAACTCCCGGAACGCCTCGGTCCAGCCCTCATCCTTGAACGGATCGGCCAGCGCGGCGCTCATCACCTGCAGAACGGTGGAAAACAGCGCGAGGATTTCGGCCAGGCGGTCGCCTTCGGGTACGAGCCCGATCTCGCCAAGGCGTTTCAGCACCATGGCCGTCGTCGCCTGCGGCAGGTCGATCCGGTCGCGTGCCACAAGCTGCGCCGACTGCGCGATAAACTCGAGATCGACGAGGCCGCCGGTCGCGAGTTTCAGGTCGAAGGGGTGGCGCGGCGGCCGCTCGCGCGCCATCAAGGCCCGCATCTGGGTGACGTCGTCTACGGTCTTTGCAACATCCCGGGGGCGCGAGAAGATCTCCTCGATGGCTGTTTCCACCTCCGCGCCGAGGGTGCCGTCGGCCAGCACGACACGGGCCCGGCTCAGCGCCAGGTGCTCCCACGTCCAGGCGCTGTCGTGGTGGTAGGTGAGAAAGCCGGAGAGACTCGAGGCCAATGGCCCGGCATTGCCCGAGGGCCTCAGCCGCATATCGGCCTCGTAGAGCACGCCCTCGGCCGTTGGCGCGGACACGGCCGCAACCAGCCGCTGCGTCAGCCGCGCATAGTAGTGGCTCGGGGCCAGCGGCTTGTCGCCGTCCGAGGCGTCCACCTCCGGCGGCGCATCATAGAGCATGATGAAGTCGAGATCGGAGCGGGCCGTCATTTCGGCGCTCGCCATCTTGCCAAAGGCGAGCAGGGCGACGCGGCCGCCGGGTACCCTGCCATGGCGCTTCTCGAACTCGGCGCGCACCGCATCGAAGAGCCGGGTGAGCAGCGCTTCGGCAAGTGTGGTGAACTGGCGGCCGGCGCGGTCGGCGCTCATCGTGCCGGCGAGCAGGCCAGCCGCAATCAGGAACATCTGCTCCTGCCCGATGATGCGGGCGCGGTCGATGACATCCTGGTAGTCGCGCGCGTCGGAAAAGAACGCCTCGATCTTGCCGAGCAGCACCGCGCGATGCCGCACGCCATCGGCAAAGGCCGGGTCGATCAGCCCATCCATGACATGGGCGCGGTGGATCACCGCCTCCGCCATGCGCGGCGCAGAGGCCATCAGCGCGACCAGCAGGCTCTGCAGGTTGGCATGCGCCCGCAAGAGTGCAAAGAGCTGCACCCCCGCCGGCAGGCGCGACAGGAACTGGTCGAAGCGGAAGAGCGCGTCGTCGGGGTTCTTGGCTTCGGCCAGAGTGCGCAACAGGCTGGGCAGAAGTTCGGTGAGATGGGCGCGCGCGGCGGCAGCCCGCGTCGCGAGATAGCCGCCATAGTGCCATTTCTTCACGATGGCGATGGCCCTGGACGGCTCCTTGAACCCCATGTTGGAGAGGGTTTCGAGCGTGCCCGGATCGTCGTCCGACCCAGTGAAGACGAGGTTGCCCTCGCCCGAAGCGAGGCTTTCGCCCTCGGCGAAGAGCTCGGAATAGTAGCCGAGCACTCGCCGCAGCGCCGCCATGTACTCGGCCTCGAAGCGGGCACGGTCGACTCCCATCAGAATGGCGATGGTGTTGATGCCAGCGTCATCCTCGGGCATCACATGCGTCTGTTCATCCCGCAGCATCTGCAGCCGGTTCTCCACCGCGCGCAGGTACCAATAGGTCAAGATCAGGTCGGCCGCGGTCTTGGTCGAAATCCAGTTGGCCGCCGACAGTGCCGCAAGCGCATTGGCCGTGGGCCTGACACGCAGCTTCATGTCCCGGCCGCCGGCGATCAACTGTTGTGTCTGGGTGAAGAACTCGATCTCGCGGATGCCGCCGAGCCCGAGCTTCACATTGTGGCCGGCGACGCGGATGTCGCCGACATTCTTGGTGATGTTGATCTGTCGCTTCATTGCCTGGATATCGGCGATCGTGGCGAAATCGAGATGCTTCCGCCACACATAGGGGGCGAGCTCCTTGACGAAGGCCTCGCCGACCGCGATGTCGCCGGCGCAGGGCCGTGCCTTGATCCAGGCGGCCCGCTCCCAGTTCTGGCCGCGGCTTTCGTAATAGGTGAGCGCCGCGTCGATGGAGAGCGCCACCGGCGTCGAACTCGGGTCGGGCCTCAAGCGCAGGTCGGTACGGAAGACGTAGCGGCCGCCGACCTTGTCTTCCATCATCGCGGCGAGCCGCTGCACGATGCGCGAATAGATGCGGGTCGCCTCGCCCCGATCGCGCATGTCCACCCGCTCCGGATCGAAGAAGGCGACGATATCGATATCGCTCGAATAGTTGAGCTCGCGTCCGCCATGCTTGCCGAGTGCGAAGATGGCGAGGCCCGATGTCCGTCCGGTCGACGACCCTGCCCCAACCTGTCCCTTGCCATGGGCGATGCGCATCAGCACCTCAAGTCCGGCGTCGAGCGCGTGGTCGGCAAGGTCGGAGAGCGCCGCCGTCGACTGCGCCGTGCTCCAGGCGCCCGTCACCTCCGAGACCGCGGCCAAGAGCGCGATCCGTGCCTTGGCGCGCCGCAGCTGTCGGCCGATCTCGTCTTCTGTCGCCGCGGTCCGTGCCGCAGCGTCGATCGCGTCGAGCTCGAGCGACAGAACGTCATCGGGGAGCCGCGCCCGCGCGCCCGCGAACCAGTCAGCCTCGCTTGCCGCAATCTCCGCAAGGTACGGCGCCTGCGTCAGCAGCGTGTCGAGCGCAACGTTCATGTCGCGAGGCCCCCTCGCCCCTGTCGCCGCCATGCAACAGAACATGGCCGAGTTCTGGTTACTTTGTCGTCAGCCTACTGGATTTCCGCAAAAGCGAAGCTATGGTGCCGCATCCCGTTACCGAGTGGTTGTCCCATGCGCCTCAAAGCCGCCGCCCTGCTTGCCGCCCTCGCTCTTGGCACCCTCCCCGCCACAGCCGCGCAGCTTGGCGGCTTGGGGCAGATGATCTTCGGCAACAGCTTCAATTTCAGCAAGGCCAATATCGACACGGCGCCGGTGAAGGAAATCCGCGTCGGCAAGCTCGGCGTCACGCTGCAGCGCACGCGCCTCGCCGAGGTGCAGAAGGCCTTTGGCGGCACGATCCAGACCGATGGAGAAGGCGGCGGCAAGGCCGTCTGGCTCTGCTATGCGGGCGAGGGTGCCAATACCTGGTTCATCTCGAACGCACTCGGGGGCTTCGAGTTCGTGATGATGGTGGCTGCCGAATCATCGACGCGCCCGGCGGGCGGATGCGATGCTGCCCCGGCTGGCTTCACCGCCCCGGATTTCGGCATTCCAGGCCTCGGCGCCAAGTCCGCCGACCTTAAGGCAACCTTCGGCGCAGCCTCGGGCAGCAAGATCGCCTATCGGTCGGATCGACCGGGCGGGTACTCGGACATTGCGCAGTATATCGGCTATGTGCTCAAGGGCGGGAAAGTCGCGGGCCTCGGTGTCGGCGAAACCTCGGTGCCCACTCAGCACTGAAGACGGGTCAGGCCTATTCCGGCATATGGCAGACGGCCTCGATATTGTGGCCGTCCGGATCGATGATGAAGGCCCCGTAATAGTTGGGGTGATAGTCCCTGAGGCCGGGCCCTCCGTTATCCTTCCCTCCGGCCGCCAGCGCAGCCGCGTGGAACGCCCGCACCGCAGCCCGGTCCGCTGCCGCGAAGGCCAGATGGATAGGGCCAGGCACTGGGCCCATTTGCCCCACCCAGAACGCGCCCGCGCCATCGCGGCCGAACATGGCCCATTTCTCGTCGCCGAAAAGCATGGTGATGCCGAGCGGCGCGAGCGCCGCCACATAGAACGCGCGGCTTTTGTCGAAGTCCGCGACGTTGAAGCCGACATGGTCGAGAATGCCTGCCATTTGGTCCCCTAGGTGCTGTGGCGGAATGTCCGACAGCGCGTGAGCGGCGTCAAGCCGGACTCAGGCGCCGGCCTCGGGCTGCCGCTTGCCATCCCCCGCCAGGGCCTGGAACTCCCACTCGGGAAACATGACCGCCATGCGGCTGACAGTGCGGAAGGTGGTCTTGACCACGCGTACCGCTCTGCCGGGCCTCAGCGCCACGACCTCGGGGGTCGATACGGGCATTACCGTGCCTCTCTCGAACATGTCGAGACGTGGCAAGTCCTTGGCGGGAAGGTGCACGATGAAGGTGGTCATGCCCCCTCGTGGCACGCCATCCTGTGGCGAAGCGCTACCGAAAAGCCGGCAATTTGAACAAAGTCGGCGCTGGCGCGTCTGGAACTCCTCCGGTACCAGGGGCAACTTTCCCGGGCTCATGGAGCGCTACGAAACACCGACACAAGTCACCTTTGCCGTTCAGTTGGAACGTGATGTGATCTGTGCTGCCGGCAGGTCGATGACCGCCCGAACGCCGGGGGCGTTGTCCTCGATCCTGAGCTCGCCACGGTGCAGCCGCGCCACAGCCGCCACCAGCGACAGCCCGAGACCCGACCCTGGAGCGGTGCGGCTCTTCTCAAGCCTTACGAACCGCTCCATGACGCGCTTCCGGTCTTCTGCCGGGATCCCCTTGCCCGTGTCGGCGACCTCGACCAGCACGCGGGTGCCATCCCGCCTGAGCCCGACGGCTATCCGTCCTGGCACACCGGGAACCGGCTCGTAGTATTTCAGCGCATTCTCGACGAGGTTGACGAGCGCCTGACCGATCAGTTCGCGGTTTGCCTCCACGGTCACATCGGGCGCGACATCGGTCACCAGTTGCAGTCCCTCGTCCTCCGCCAGCGGCCCATAGAGTTCGGCCACATCGGCAACCACGGCGCTCAGATCGAGCCTCGACATGGCGCCTGTCGGCGTGCCGGCCTCGGCGCGGGCGATGAGCAGCAGCGCGTTGAAGGTCTTGATCAGCCGGTCGCTCTCCTCGATCGTCTGTTCCAAAGCCTCGCGCTCGTGGCCGCCCTCGCGCAGCGCTGCCTCGGCGCGGTTGCGCAGCCGCGTCAGCGGCGTCTTCAGGTCATGCGCGACATTGTCGGTGACCTCCTTCAGCCCCAGCATCAATTGCTCGATGCGGTCGAGCATCTGGTTGAGGTTGGTCGCGAGGCCGTCGAATTCATCGTTGCGCCGGGTCACGGGCACGCGCTCGGACAAGGAGCCGGACATGATCTTGCGCGAGGTCGAGGTGATGGAATCGACGCGCCGAAGCACCCGCACGGCAGTGAACAGGCCCGCAGCCATCGAGAACACCAGGATGCCGATGGCGCCGAAAAGGAACCACTGGAAGATCAGCGCCGAGAAACCGCGCCGTTCGAGCACGTCGCGGCCAACTACGAGGATAAGGCCGGACTCGAGCTTGGCGGAGCGCACCATGGCCATGCCGCGCGGCGGGCCATCGGCAGCCTCGTCGTCGCTGAACGGCCGCTGCCGGTCGTAGTTGAAGCTGTAGGTGCCCGGGTCGGAGAGGATTTCGGCGGGCAGATCCGAGACATTGCCGACAATGACCTGCCCGGTCGGGTCGGCCAGATAATAGATGCCGGGCCCCGGCATGGCGGCGAGGCGCTGCACGGCGAGAATGGTCGCGCGGAAGCCATTATTGCGGTCGAGCCGCTGCAGCTGCGCGCTCTCCTTGTCGATGGCCTCGGTCTGCTGGCGTTGCAGCTGAACTGTTGACTGCCAGAAGATCACCCCCAGCAGCAGCACGGCGAATACGACGAAAAACAGCATGAACAGCGCCGTAAGGCGCACTGTCGTCGTGCGCCAGAGAACGGCGAGCCGGCGCATCCGCTACTCCCGGATCATATAGCCGGCGCCACGGATCGTGTGCAGCAGCGGGTTGGCATAGCCCTTGTCGATCTTGGCGCGCAGCCGCGACATATGCACGTCGATGACATTGGTCTGCGGGTCGAAGTGATAGTCCCAGACATTCTCGAGCAGCATGGTGCGGGTGACCACCTTGCCGGCATTCTTCATCAGGTATTCGAGCAGGCGGAACTCGCGCGGCTGCAGCAGGATCGCCTCGCCGTCGCGCTCGACCTTGCGGCTCAGCCTGTCGAGCAGCAGGTCCCCGACAGCAAAGCTGGTCGCCGCTTCGGCGGGGCTGGCGCGCCGCGCCAGAACCTCGATGCGGGCGAGCAGCTCGGTAAAGGCATAGGGCTTCACGAGATAATCGTCGCCACCCGCGCGGAGGCCCGTCACCCGGTCGTCGACCTCGCCCAGCGCGGAAAGGATGAGAACCGGGGTCCGGTCGTCCTCGGCGCGGAGGCTTTCGACGATGGAGAGGCCATCTCGGCGCGGCAGCATGCGGTCAACGATCAGGACATCATAGTCCATGCTCGAGGCCATGGCGTAACCGGTCTCGCCGTCGCTCGCGTGGTGGGTAACGTGCCCAGCCTCGTCCAGCGCCTGGATCAGGTAGCTCGCCGCCT
This sequence comes from Hyphomicrobiales bacterium, assembly GCA_027487555.1. Lineage (GTDB taxonomy): Bacteria > Pseudomonadota > Alphaproteobacteria > Rhizobiales > Devosiaceae > Devosia_A. The sequence goes on along the minus strand of JAIYDI010000014.1, from coordinate 92,219 downwards.
CGCGGTCGTCTTCAATCAAGAGGATCTTCATGTCGCCTGCCCCGAGCGAGAGAGTTGTGAATAGTGAGTGGTGAATGGACAGCCAACTCTTGAACAACCACGCCCGGCTGCCCGTCACACGACACCATTCACCATTCAAGAAACGGCACCGCGAGAGGACCCGCGGTGCCGTGGCGTGCACTTAGTTCGACGCGTCGTCCAGCGGCAGCCCGATGAAACGGGTCTGGCCATCACGCTGCGCCTTCACGAGAGCGGTGTTGCGGCCGGCATCCTTCACGGCCTTCACGGCAGCTTCGAAGTCGGCAACGCTTGCCACGTCCTGGTTGTTGACCTGCAGGATGGTGTCGCCCACGCCAAGCCCACGCTCTGCTGCGGCGGAATCCGGCTCAACGTTCTGGATCAGCAGTCCCTGGCCATCGGCATTCGGCACCAGGGTGATGCCGACGCTGGTCGGGGCCGGCTCAGCCGACTTCGGCTCTTCCTTGGCCGGCTTGTCGTTCGAAGCGAGCTTCGCCTCGTCGAGCTTGCCGAGGGTGACCTTGACGCTCTCTTCCTTGCCGTTTCGCCACACGATGACGTCGACTTCGGTGCCGGGGTTCTTGCCGGCAATCGTACGGCTCAGGTCGAGCGCGTTATTGATTTCCTTGCCGTCCACCTTGGTGATGACGTCACCGGACTTGATGCCGGCCTTGTCGGCCGGGCTGTCCTTGGTCGGCTCGGTAACGAGCGCACCCTTGGCCGAGGCGAGACCGACGCTTTCGGCGATATCCTTGCCCACATCCTGGATGCCGACGCCGAGGAACCCGCGGGTCACCGTGCCGGAGTCGATCAACTGTGCGGTGACCTGCTTGACCACGCTCGCCGGAATGGCGAAGGCGATGCCGACATTGCCGCCATTGGGGGAGAAGATGGCGGCGTTGACGCCGACCACTTCACCCGAAAGGTTGAAGGCCGGGCCGCCGGAGTTACCGGTGTTCACCGCCGCGTCGATCTGCAGGAAATCGCCATAGGACGAGCCCTGGATGTCGCGGCCGCGCGCCGACACGATACCTGCGGTCACCGTACCACCGAGACCAAAGGGGTTGCCGACGGCAACGACCCACTCGCCGACGCGCGGTTCCACGTCAGCCAGCTTCACGAAGGGCAGGTCCGACTTGCCCTCGATCTTGACCACCGCAAGGTCAGTTTTCTCGTCGGTGCCGATAACCTTGGCGGAGGCTTCATCGCCATTGTCGAACACCACCGTCACCTTGTCGGCATTCTCGACGACATGGTTGTTGGTGACGATGTAACCGTCGGCCGAGATGACGAAGCCCGAGCCCGCCGCCATGAACTTGCGCGGCGACTGGGGGCCATTGCCGCGCTCACCGAACTGCTGCCCGAACTGGTCCATGAAATCCTTGAAGGGATGGTCGTCGGGCAGATCCGGGAAGTTGAACTCGAACTGCTTGCCGCCCTTTTGCAGGTTATGCGTATCCTTGCCGCCGCCTTCGACAATAATCGACACCACTGCCGGCTTCACGGCCTCCACGAGGTCAGCGAAGCTCGGGGCATTGGTCACCGCCGGTACGGCAATCTGGGCCGCGGGGACCAGGGTCGCCGCACCGGACTGTGCATGAGAGGGTGCGGTGGCCGCGACAAAGGCAGAGCCGCCACCGAAACCCGCGATGATGGCGAGCGCCGATGCCCCAATCCACTTGCGGGCCGAAGAACTGAAATTCGAGGGCATATTGTTCTCCTTCAATGAGCTCTCTAGATGGGCTGGAGATATGAAGGGCAGCGCCTTTCGTCAGCATGGCACCGGCGTTAAATATCGGTAATGTTGCTCAATATTGCTGAAATCCAGCGCCTTTCACGGCGCCGCGATCAGGCGCCAACGAGCTGGGGATGCTCAGCGGCGCGAGGGGCGCTCGAGGTCGTCGAGTGCGGCCTGCTCCTCGGCTGAAAGCGCCATGGGGGCAACCACCGCGACGCTTTTCTTCCGCCGGACGGCGAAGGCTATGCCGGCACCGCCCACCAGCAGCACAACGGGTGTCGCGAACCAGAGCAGCAGCGTATGCGGCGCCACTACCGGGTTCAGCAGCACATACTCACCGTAGCGGGCAACGATGTAGTCCACCGCCTGCTTGTCTGTATCGCCGGATGTCAGCCGCTCGCGCACGATGACGCGAAGATCCCGGGCGAGATCGGCGTCGGAATCTTCGATCGACTGGTTCTGGCAGACGAGGCAGCGCAGGCCCGCCGAGATGGCGCGCGCCCGCGCCTCGAGCGCCTTGTCGGCCAGCATCTCGTCGGGGCGCACGGCCAGCGCCGGCAGGACGCTGAGCACGACGAGCAGCAGTGCCGCCAGCAGCCTCATTCCGCCGCCACCCTTACCTGGGCCGGGCGCGGCGCGCCCACCCGCTGCCGCCGGTAGCTTAGCGACAGGAAGCCCGCGCCGGCCATCACCAGGCAGCCGAGCCAGATCAGCGTCACATAGGGCTTGTACCAGAGCCGGACGACGGTCTTGCCGTCCGGCCCCGGCTCACCCAGCTGGATATAGAGCTGCGAGAAGCCGTAGGTCTCGATATCGGCTTCCGTCGTCGGCATGCCCGATTGCGTATAGGTGCGCCGCTCGGCAATCGCGGTGCGTGTCGGCTCGGCGGGGCTTGCAATAGTGAAGTGCCCGCGTTGCGCCACGTAGTTGGGCCCCTGCTCCACATCCTTTCCGTCGAAGGTGACGGCATAATTGTTGATGGTGAGCGTCTGGCCCGTATCGACAGTGGTGATCACCTCAGCCTGCCACGCAGAGGCGGCAACAATGCCGAGCACCGTCACGCCCACGCCGAAATGCGCCAATGCCGTCGCCCAGGCCGTCCGCGGCAGGCCGACGAGACGGCGCAGCGAGGTCATCACATCGGTACGGAAGAACTTCGCCCGGTCGACCAGTTCGGCGAGAGCCCCGAACGCTACCCAGAAGCCGAGCAGCAGCCCGAGCGGCGCGAGCGAAATCGACGCCCCCGACAGCGCGAAGCCGAGAATCGTGAGGAATAGCGCCAGCGCGCCGGCACCGGCGAGGCGCTGTGCCACGGCGACGAAATCGCCCCGCTTCCAGGCAAGGAACGGCCCGAAGGGCAGCACCACGAGCAGCGGCGCCATAACCGCCCCGAAGGTGATGTTGAAGAAGGGCGCACCCACCGAGATGGTGTCGCCCGTCAGGGCCTCGAGCAGCAAGGGGTAAAGCGTCCCCACCAGCACCGCGACGGTCGCCGTCGCGAGGAACAGGTTGTTGAGGATCAGCGCGCCTTCGCGGCTGATCGGCGCGAAGAGACCGCCGGCGCGCAGCGAATTCACCCGAAGCGCAAACAGGCTGAAAGCGCCGCCGATGAACACGGCCAGCATCGAGAGGATCACGAGGCCGCGCGTCGGGTCGGATGCGAAGGAGTGGACCGAGGTCAAGACGCCCGAGCGCACCATGAAGGTGCCGAGCAGGCTGAGCGAGAAGGTGATGATCGACAGGAAGATGGTCCAGATCTTCAGCGCATTGCGCTTTTCCATCACCAGCGCCGAATGCAGCAGCGCCGTACCCGACAGCCAGGGCATGAAACTCGCGTTCTCGACCGGGTCCCAGAACCACCAGCCGCCCCAGCCGAGCTCGTAATAGGCCCAATAGGAGCCCATGGCGATCCCGAGAGTGAGGAAGCACCAGCTGACCAGCGCCCACGGCCTGACCCAGCGCGCCCAGGCCGCATCGATCCGGCCCGAGATCAGCGCGGCTATGGCAAAGCTGAACGCGATCGAAAAGCCGACATAGCCGACATAGAGCAGCGGCGGATGGATCGCGAGGCCGATATCCTGCAGCACCGGGTTCAGATCCTGCCCCTCGAACGGAGCGGGCGAGAGGCGGAGGAACGGGTTGGAAGTGAACAGGGTGAAGCCGATGAAGGACGCGGTCAGCATGCTCTGGAGGCTCAGCACGAGTGACAGCAGGTCCTTGGGCAGGTTGCGGCCAAAGGCTGCGACGGCGGCGCCCATGATCACGAGGATCAGTACCCACAATACCATCGAGCCTTCGTGGTTCCCCCAGACGGCGGTGATCTTGTAGATCAGCGGCTGGGCCGAATTGGCGTGATCATAGGCGAGTTTCAGCGAGTAGTCCGAGGTGACGAAGGCCTGGATCAGCGCGCCGAAGCTTGCCGCGACCAGCAGGAACTGCAGGACGGCACCCTGCTGCAGCCAGCCGGCCACCATTTCCGCGCGCTTCCAGAACATCACTCCGAGCACGGCCGATACCGCCGCAATGGCAAAGGCGAGCGTCAGTGCGAAATGGCCCAGTTCGATGCTCATCGACGCTCTTCCTCGTTACGTGCAGACTGGACGCGGCTTGCCGACGGCACCCGTCGATTCCGGCCGGTTCCATTCGCCGCGCTTCTTCAGCTCATCCACCACTTCGCGCGGCATGTAATTCTCGTCGTGCTTGGCGAGCACGTTGGTGGCGGCAAAGGTGCCGTCGGTCGCCACGGCGCCTTCCACCACCACGCCCTGCCCCTCGCGGAACAGGTCAGGCAGCAGGCCCTTGAAATGGGCGGAGAGTTCGCTGGCTCCATCGGTGACGACGAAGTTGAAGGTGCCGCCGGTACAGGTCCAGCTGTCGGTCTTCACGAGGCCACCCAAGCGGATCGGGGTGCCCACCGCAATCGCCTTCTCCTTCACCTCGGACGGCGAGTAGAAGAACACGATCTGGTCACGCAGCGCTATGAAGATCAGCGTTGCGGCGATGGCGAGCACGGCACCGAGGCCGCCGATGATTGCGAGACGCTTCTGCTTGCGGGTCATTTGGTGGCCACCAATCCATTGTCAGCGGCAAGGACATCGAGTTCGGTACGCACCGAGGCATCGGGGAAAGCCGCCCGGGCCGCGTCATACGCCTTTTGCGCCAGATCCTTTTGATCGAGGACAAGACGGCTGCGTACAAGACGCGTCCATTCCTCGATGGTGCCGCCCGATGTGTCGAGGCGGCTCGACAGACCCTCGACCATGCCCTCGATGGCCGACTGGTCCGGCAGGCTACCGCCCGGCGTGCCGGTCGCCGGATCGGTCGGCATGACGCCCTTGTTCCGCGCAAAGGCAAGTCCGGCTTCGGCATTGGCGACCCAGGCCTCGCCGCCCTTCGACAGCGCCAGCAGGCTCGCCCAGGCGGCTTCCGCCTCGACAAATCTGCCGATCCGCGTCAGTTCACCCGCCATGTAGTAGCGCGAGCGCACATGCGCCGGGTCGCGCACCGCGGCGCTCCTGAACAGGTCCATCGGCTCGCCCGTGGCGTCGCCGCCCTTTTCCATCATCAGCGCTTCGCCCAGATCGGTCTCGCGATCGGCAGTCGGGCCCTCGGCGGCGATCACCTTGCGCAACGCCTTTTCGGCATCGGCATAGCGGCCCAGTTGCATATAGGCCGGCGCGATCACCGTCCAGCCGCGGATATCGTCGGGGGTCTGCGCGAGTTGCGCCTCGATCTTGGCCACGGCATCGGTGAGCGACAGACCCTCGGTGGCCTTCTCGGCAGCGATCTCCTCGGTGCGCTCCGCCAGCGGCCTGGCCGGCATGTCAGGGCTGCCCAGAACCGAATAGGTGAGGCCCGCGAGAATCGCCGTCGCGGCGATCGACAGCAATGTCACCGCGCGCCGCGCGCCGGCTTCGACCCCACCCTTGCTGCCCGACTCACTTTTGAGCTTGAGTGCCTCACGCGCCAGTTCCGCCCGGGCAGCGATGGCTTCTTCGTCGCCCAGGCGCCCTATCGCGCGATCTGCTTCGATTTCGGCGAGTTGCGCCTTCAGATGCCGGCGTTCCGGACTGTCGAGATCGGATTGCCCCGCGTTGACCCCGCGCGCTGCACCCGCATAATAGAGTGCAGCTGAGGCGATGGCCGTTACGGCGAGGGCGAGAGACCAGAAAATTACCATGGACAGGGATCGGCCTGGGGGTCGCGGGGTCGAACGGGCCCGATCTATAGAGCCTTTTGTGCACAAATTGCAGCGGGTCATCGCATTCAGGCAACGGCTGATTGCCGCATCTGCCGTTTTGTTGTCGGCAATGTGATCGGGAATGGCCGACGCTCCCTATGACATGGCCGTCATCGGCTCCGGCACGCTGCCCGGCCTTATTGCCGGACAGCTGGCCCTGCTGCATGGCAAGCGCATCGTGCTGATCGCGCCGACGCAGAGCACCTATCGCCTGCCGCGCGCAATCGATCTTTCCCTCTGGCCGCTTACCCGGCCCGCTACGCTGGCGCTGCTCGGGCGCGCCACGACCGAGACAGTGAAGCTGGTGGGCAGCATCGGCAATGGCCTTGTCGAAAGGCGCGATCTCGTCGCGCTCGCCGATTCAGCCGAGGGCGCCGATGCGCTTTCGCATTTCCGCCACCTGGCGCGCCTGGCCGGCTTTGCCGCCGAGCCGATGCGCGAGGCGGGCAAGCGCACCATGGCCGGCACCCGCATCCGCGATGTGCAGGCGCTCTCCGCGGGGCGATTCGGCCCAGCACTGGCCGACTGGCTGGCGAAGGCCGGCGTCCGCCTGCTCGACCAGCGCGAGACCGTGGTCTCGGTGAAGCGCGATGGCTCATGCCGCCTCACCTTCGGCGGGCTCACCACCGAAGCCGCCGATACGATCCTCGCCGGCGAAGACGCACTTGCCACACTCTTGCCCGAGGACGCGCGCGACCGGCTGCTGACGCTCGTGCCGCGCACCTCCATCCTCGCCGCAAGCCCACGTGTCGCGCTGCAGGGCAGCATCGTCTATTTCCCCGATCGCGGCGTGACGCTGGCCGATCTCGGCAAGGGCGGGCTCGTCGCCTTCGCCGACGGCAACCCGGCCGATGCAGGCGCACGCATCGGTGCGTCCCTGCCCCCGGGCCCAGCGCTGCCGCGCCTTGCCGAAGCCCGTTTCCAGAGCCTTGTGAGCCGCGACGGCGCGCCGGTCTTCGGCACCGCCCGCGGCGGTCGCGCGCGGTATATGGCAGGACTCGGTCCTACCGGCGCGATGTTCGCCCCGATGATCGCACGGATGCTGATGGGTACCTCGCCCGCGGACGAGGCGGAATGGTTCGCAGCGCGGGCGGCCGCCAAGGGTGCCCCCCGGTCCGCGGCCGCGGAGCACCAGCCGCTGTCCTTCACGACGGCCGAACCGAGCGAGGTCGCTGTCTGATGAGCGGCCCATTCCGACTGCCCGCAAGCGCGCCAAACGGCTTCTCCGGCACAAGGCTCGATCGCGCTCGGCCGCTGCGCTTCCGGCTCAACGGCCGCGAGATTGCAGGCTTCGCCGGGGACACGGTCCTCTCTGCCGCGCTCGCCGCGGGGTTCGATCTGCTCGGAAGGCAGGGGACGGCACTGATCGGGCTCGACCCGGCCTCGGGCCCCGCCGTCCTACCCGTCGGCGAGAGTCCCGCCGCCGCCCTGCCCATGGCGCGGCTGCCCGCTGTCGATGGTGCCGATCTCCTGACGCTCGCGGGGCGCCGTGACCGCTTCCCGCTCACCGGCATTGGCGGCTGGGTCAGGCGGCAGGTACTCGGGGCGCGACAGGTATTCAACCTGCGGCTCGGCGACCCCGCCGCCAGCGTGACCCCCTGGCTCGACCTGGTGCCCGAAGAAACCCGCGAGGCCGATTTCATCGTCATCGGCGCCGGTGTCGCGGGCCTGGCGGCAGCCGGCCTCGCGGTGGGGCTCGGCAAGCGTGTGATCATAGTCGAGACGGCGCCAGACCCGGGCGGTGCCTTGCCCTATTTCGGCGCGGTGGAAAGCGAAGCCGGTCCGCGCGACCAGATCGCAGCACTTGTTGCGGCACTCACCCCCGCCCGGGCACCAAAGGATGCTCCGAAAGGCAGCGCGGAGATCCGCACGGGTGCCGAGGCGTTTCGGCTCTATCCGGGGCGCGTGCTTGCGCACGAGGTCCGGATTGTCGATGGCAAGGCCCGCGGCCGGGTCGTGGCGCTCTCCGCGCCGCATATCGTCATTGCCACAGGTGCCGTGGAGCGCCTGCCGATCTTTGCCGGCAACCGCCTGCCGGGCATTTATGGTTCGCTCGATGGTTTCAATCTGGCGCGCCGCCATGGCGTATGGCCGGGCCGGCGCGCGCTCGTCGCCACGCCGCACTCGCATGCCTATCGGTTGGCGTTGTATCTGCACGATGCGGGTGTCGCAGTCGGGCGGATCGTCGACAGCCGCCTCGCGCCCAATTCCCGCTTCATCGATTTCTGCAAGGCAACTGGTGTGACGTTCTCGTCCGGGCTCGTGCCGCTCGAGGCGCAACCGGTCATCACACGGGACAGTTACCACCTCTCGGTGGGCTTTGCCGGCATTGCCGCGACCCCGGCTGCATCGGCGCGCTTCGATACCGATACGCTGGTGGCGGCCGGCAGCTTCCAGCCGCAGCTGGCGCTTTGGCTCGCCGCTGGCGGTCGCACCGGCTGGTCGACGGAATCGCGGATGCTGGTACCGCATGGGACCCTCGATGGCATCGCCGTCGCGGGCGCGGCCGCCGGCTGGCGCAGCACCATCGCTGCAATCCGCAGCGGCGAGGCCGCAGTGCTGAACCTGCTCGGTCGCACCGCACCGCCGATCGATGATCCGGTGATTCCAGCACTTTACGAGACACCCGACGGGCCAAATCCGGTTGCGCCGCGCGCCACATCCGCGCGACAACCGGCTTTTCTCGATCGCGGCCAGAGCTTTTTCACGCGCGCAATCGGCGAGGCCGATGCGGCCGCCAAAGGACGCAGCCCGGGGCTCTTGTCGCTCGGCGCTGTCGCAGCCGGAGTGGATCTCGCCGCATTCCAGCCGCTCGCCGCCGCAGACATCGCGCGGGAGAGGGTCGCGATGGGCGCCGATCTTGCCGACGAGGGCTGGATGGCGCCAGACCGCCCCGTGTCATCGACCACGCCCCCATCCTGGTTGGCCGGACGCTTCGGCGACAAGCCGCTCATGGCGCGCCTCGCATCAACCGACGGTCGGGTTTTCGAGCCCGGCGCCCTGCTGTTCTCGCGCTCCGATGCTGCGGATGCACGGCGGGCAATCGGGGTGGTGTTCGCCGGCGCGCCGCCGGGCGAGACAGGCGGATTTGCCGTGCTCGCCAACCCTGCGCCTCCGGCGGAGGCCCTGCTTTTCGTGCGCGAGGGGGGTGGGCTCTACACAGCCCGCCTGGTGTCGTCCGAGGCCGCGCGCTTCAGCTGACGCGCCGCTCGACGCTCTCGCGCGCCTTGCGCAGCACGTCGGCATATTCGGAATTGTAGCGCAGCTCCGCCATCTTGATGGCCGCCTCGAGCCGCTGGCCGATTCCACGGTCGTGCGGGTGGCTGCGATAGAGATCGAGATAGCGCTGCACATGCACTTCGAGCACCTGTCCGACCTGCGCCCAGGCCTGCTCGAATGTGGTGTTGACTGCCAGCGAGTCGCGGCATTCACGCACAGTTGCGAGCAGGAAGCAGCCATTCAGGGCCGCCAGCAACTGCTCGCTGTCGACCCGGTCCGCGCCTTCGCGCCGCCGCATCGAGAGGTTGATATCGGGCATGACATGCTGCAGCCGCGGCTCGATCTGCTCGGAAATCTGCGTGGTCAGCGAAGCACTGATCGACGCCCAGCGGCCCATACGGGTGAGCTCGATATAGCCGCCCACCGCGCGCATCAGCTTATGAAAGCGGTCGATGGCCCGGCAGATCAGATCAACGTCGGCAAACGGGCCTATCGGCTGCACGACGGGAATCTGCGCCTGCGCATGCGCCAGCATGGCCTCGACCAGCGGGGTGAACCCGGCGCGCTGCAGCGCAGCGTCGGTTGCGGCATTGGTGATCTTGATCGCCGCGACAATCAGTCGGTGCGGCGCCATCACCTGCCCCACCATGGCATGCAGGAACATGGCATGGACTACCGAATCGGTCTTGGGGATCGAAGGCAGCGCGGCGACCAGCGCCGCGTCATCGGCCATGGCATTGATGGCGCGGCCGAATTCCTGCGCCTTTTCGAGCAGCAGCCGCGACTTGAGCGCCGCGAGCACAGCGGGGACGCGCCCCCAGACCTCTTCGCCATTCAGCTGAACGATGGCGCGGCGGGTGAGTTCCGGATCGTAGGCGGCATCGGCATAGACCCCGCGCGCCCGGGCCAGAATCTCAGGCAAGTGCCCGGCAAACAGGTCCCGGGCCAGCGCTTCGTCCGCCTCGCTGCGGTCGATCAGGTCCGGGGCGATGTCGCGCGCCAGCCAGGTCCAGATCCATTGCGCATGGCCATGGGACACCGAGCCATCGAAGACGAAGTCGGTAGGGTCGGCAACGATGATCGAGTCGATGAGGCCATAGAACGGGCGCTCGACCGGACGGGGCCGACGCGATTGCGTCGAAGCGGCGCGCTGCGGTGTTGAGGCGTCGGGCATGGGGACCAATGGCGTTGCAAGCCTTCTGTCCCGTTAAGGTAAATCGTCCACGGTTAACGAAGCCTTCCCGTGCCGGGCTGGCCTGCACCGGCACAGTGTCCGATGAGAATCGGTCCAGTCTTTGACCTGGACCGTTCCGATACAGCGTCAGCTTACGGTCCAGGTGCCGCTGGCATCTTTGCAGGCCGTGCCCTTCTTCGTGAAAGTACCGCCGGAAAGCGTCACGGCATGGGTAAAGTCGCGGCAATCGATGTTGTTCACCCGCACGAAGGGCCCAACTGTCACCTGCCCGACCACACCCTTGTCACCGGACCAGGCGCGCGGCGCGCCGGGCCGCCCGAAGGTCAGGGCGTTGTACTGTGCGCTCGCGGCCTCGGATTTGTCCTTCGAGGTCAGCCGGCCAATCACGCCTGCATCGACGAAAGCCGTGACGTCGTTCATCGTCGTCGCCGCGGTGGCCGCAACCGTGGTCGGTGCGACAGGCTCCGCCGGCGCGGAGATAAGCGCGCCGCTTGTCGCGCCCGGCTGGGTCAGGGTCGGGCCCGTCGCAACGTTGGACGACGTCGGCCCAAAGCTGCAGCCTGCGAGCAGGACAAGGGCGGCAAAAGGCAGAAGGCGGGCAAAACGCTGCATGAAATTCAAATCCCGATGCGACCGAGGGGCCGACCTTATTCCTTGCGGTTTGGGGCGAAAGTACGGAAGCCGCCAACCTTTGCCGCCGGCAGCCGCAGTTCGCACCTGAGACCACCCAGAACCGACCGCTTCAATTGCAGCGAGCCGCCATAGACGTCAACCAGTTCCTTGACGATATCCAAGCCCAGCCCCGAGCCCGGCGTCTTCTCGTCGAGCCGCACACCACGCCGCAGCACTTTCTTGGCGTCTTCCTCGCTGAGGCCAGGCCCGTCGTCCTCGACCGTGATCAGCAGGCTGGTGCCTGAGGTCGCCCGCTCGGCAACCATGGTAACGCCCACCGACGATTTCGCCCATTTGCAGGCATTGTCGAGCAGATTGCCCGCCATTTCCTCAAGGTCGCCCTCGTCGCCGCGGAACCAGGGCAGTTGTGCATCCGGCCGCATCATGGCGATGGTGACGCGCGGATTGAGTTTCTGCATCACGCGGGTAAGGCGCAGCATGAGGTTGGTGGCATCGGCGCGCTTCCCGACCACCGCCGACCGCGCCGCAAGCCGTGCCCGGTCCAAGTAAGTGGTGACCAGCTGCGTCATCTTTTCGGTTTCCGATGCCACGACCTTCGCGAGCGGATTGTCCTTGGCGGCGCTCGCCTCGTTGCGCAGAACGGCGAGCGGCGTCTTCAGCCCGTGGGCGAGGTTGCCCACCTGGTTGCGCGCCCGCTCGATGATCTGCAGGTTCGAGCGCATCAATTCGTTCACTTCGTCGGAGAGCGGCGCGAGCTCGGTTGGGTACTTGCCGCTGAGCGCCGCGGCCTCGCCCTCGCGCATCTTCTCGACTTCGCGGCGCAACTGCCCGACGGGCCTCAGCGCAATACGCGCGACAATGGTCGACATCACAGCGAGCATGATCGCCACGGCGCCCAGCACGATCAGCGTCTGCCCGCGGAACTGGTCCACGAGTTGGAAAATCTCGTCGAGGCTGCCGGTCACCATGATGTTGAGCGGCAAGTCGGGCACCCGCACCTCGCGCTCGATCATGCGGATGCGTACCCCGAACGGGTCCGTCATCACGGCGCTGCGGGTATTGGTGTCGTCGAAACTGCCGGTGAGTTGTGGGAGCTTCATGCCCAGGTAGGAGTTAGAGAAATTCAGCAACTCGCCATTGGTATCGCGGATGGCCCAGTACCAGCCGGAGCCGGAACGGTCGAAGCGCGGGTCTGCGACCTTGATGGTCTCGCTCTTGGGGTCATCGCCGAGCAGGGTGAGATCCGTCAGCGTTTCGATATGGAATTCCAGCGTCTCGGAAAGGCTGGCGTCGAGCGCGCGCGAGTAGAGCTCGGTCAACAGGAACGCCGTCGCCACCAGCGCCACGATCAGCCAGCCGGCCGAAAGCAGGAACAGCGATGTCGCGATGGAATTGCGCCTGATGCCGATCCGTGAAAGCGCGGCGACAATCCAGTCGCGCGGCCGGCGCAACCAGGCGTTCGCGCTCTTGTGTTCGGCCGCCTCGGGCTTGATCTCGGTCACCGCGCGTGCCCTTTCAGGCGTTCAGCCGCTCAGTCCTCGGCGATCTGGTAGCCGAGGCCGCGCACGGTCTGGATACAGTCGTCCGGCAGCTTCTTGCGCAGGCGCCCGACAAACACTTCGATCGTGTTGGAGTCGCGGTCGAAGTCCTGATCGTACAGATGCTCGGTGAGTTCGGTGCGGCTGATCACCTTGCCCTTGTGGTGCATCAGGTAGCTCAGCAGCCGCAATTCGTGGCTTGTCATCTTCACCGCCTGACCGTCCACGGTCACGCGGCCGGCCTTGACGTCGAGCCGTACCGACCCTGCCGTGATCTCGTTGCTCGCCTGCCCGGCGGCGCGGCGCACCAGCGCGCGGACCCGCGCCAATACTTCTTCCATATGGAAGGGCTTGGCGACATAATCGTCGGCCCCGGCATCGATGCCCTGCACCTTGTCGCTCCACCGGTCGCGGGCGGTCAGCAGCAGCACCGGCATCTTGCGGCCGGCCCGGCGCCATTCTTCCAGCACCGACAGCCCGTCCATCTGCGGCAGGCCGATGTCCAGCACCACGGCGTCATAGGGCTCGGTATCACCCAGATAATGCCCTTCCTCGCCATCGAAGGCCACGTCGACGACATAGCCCCCCTCGGTCAGCGCATCCTTGAGCTGCCGGTTGAGATTGACGTCGTCTTCCACCACCAGGATGCGCATCGACAAGTCCCCTGTTGCCGCTTGTCATGCCCCGCAAGGTCCGGGCCATGGTCCCGGTCCCTCCTCGCGAGGATTTGAGCTAATCTAGAAGGCTGTCACTGGGCGGGCAAGGTCACAGCACGGCTTTCGCCCGTGTCATCCATGACATTGACGAGCCATTGCCACTGGCCATCGACCATGCAGACCTTGACCTGGGAGGAAATGATCTTGCCCTCGACGCCCGAGGCGGCGAGGGCCTGCGACAGCTGCACCAGTTCGCCTGAGTCGGTCATTTCCTGGATATCGCGTTTCGACAGACATTCGTCCGACTGGGCAAGCGCAGACCCGCCCACAAGGCCGAGCGCCAAAAGTCCCGCCAATGCCGTCTGCACGAAGTTTTTCATCCGCACAGCACTGCCTGACGATTCCTGAATGGCGGATGAACGGGGGCTACCCCTTGATCCCCTTCCTGAGGAACAGGATCGCGAGGCCCTCCATCAGCAACTGCCCCGAAGAGTGCCCGTCGAAACTGGGCAGGTTCACGCCCAGCAATTGCGCAAGGGCCGCGACGACCATTGCCGCCGCCACGATATAGGTCTTGAAGCCGTCGAGAAAATTCAGGGACACGAGAAAGCTCCTCAGCTTGGTTTGAACGACAATGACGACGAGGCGCAGCCGCGCCGCGCCCATCGCAGCGCCGAGGCGCCGCGAAATCGGGTCACGCATGGAAATCCTCCGTGGCGGGTGCGCCCGGCCCCCAAACGCTGCTCACCTGCGCGACATCGACGGTGAAATCCGGCGCCAGCCCGCCGAAATCGGCCACCTGCTGGGCGGCCGAATAGGTCCAACCGGTGGCTGTCACCGTCACCTCGCGGCGGATCATCGAGCCGGTGCGGATGGCGAGACGATAGCTCTCGGTGGGCGTCTCGAGCGGCACGTCGCTCAGCGCCCAATTGCCATTGTCGGCGCGCGATCGCCGCGTCCAGGCCATGGCGATATCGCCGCTCGGCAACCGGCGCGCCTTGATGTGCGCGGGCGGCAGCGGCGCGACGAGCGCAGTCGGTACCGTCACCGCGGCCGGCGTCCCCTCCGCATCGGCGCGCCCGGCATAGGCGACCAGGTTGCGGTCCATGCCGAGGGACGCGGCGGGCACATCGCGCATCGCGACGGCGCTATCGATCAGCAGCACGCGATTGCCCACCGAAATCGCGCCCATGGCGATATCGGTGCCAGCCAGCCCGCGCAGCAGGCCGGTGAGCCGATAGGTGCGGGTCGCCACCAGGTCCGCTACGCGGAATCCGAGCAGCTCCCAGCCACCCGCATCATTTTCTACTGCCAGCCGGTTGCTACCCGAAAGCACCGGCAGTTCCGCGCCATCGGCGATATGGCCGGCATAAAGCTCGATCTCGAAACTGGAACTGTCCCAGCGGGTGATCGGCCCAGAGCCCAGTGGCGTCAGCACCTCGCCCATCGCGGCGGCACGGTTCAATTGCGCCAGCACCTCGCCACTTTCGGCCGCACGCAGCTCGATCGTTCCCGGCCAGGGCGATGCATAGGCGCCGATGGCGAGCCGCGCGATCTCGGGCGTTTCGGGCAAGGGCGGCAGCGGCACCAGCAGCAGTTCCGGCACCGCGCCGGCATCGGGAACTGCGCTCCGGCGCTTGCCGCCGCCACCCAGCACCAGGGCCCGCGTCGGCGGCGGCAGTGCCCGCCCCGCGATTTCGCGCGCGAGTCCGTCGCGGATTTCGGTGACAACAAACGGCCCCTCGGCCAATCCCGGCAGTGCGATCACATCGCCCGGCTCCAACGCCAGAAATGACGGCGGCAGGGTGAGCGCGATGGTGTCGTCGCCCTCTGCCTTCGCCACGAGGATCGCCTCGGCCACCTGCCGCGCCGCATCGGCATCGAGCACCAGCGGCAGTGCCAGCCCATCGAGGCGCGCGCCGTCGGGCAATTGCGCCAGGACGCTCTGCGTCTGGTAGTCGCCGAGCCGGTCGAGACTGGTGAAACTCAGCCGCCCCCGCTTCTCGCGCGCATCGCCGCGCTTGCGGATGGTCAACGGGCCATCGCCCGCCACCGGCTCGTCGATCGCAACGGCCCGTCGCGCCGCAGGCCGTGCGATACGCAGCCCGGCATCACCGTCGGCAATCTCCAGCCCGGTCGCTGCCAATATTGGCTCCAGCGCATCGCGACCGCTGCCAAGCGTCTCGACCACGAGTCCGGAAATCAGTGGCCCGGCCGCGGCTGCCTCGGCAAGCGCGACGCCATAATCCGCCGCAACAGCAGCAGCGAGTTCGTCGCTCGCGAGCCCGCCCAGCCGCCCGTTCAGCCAGTGCCCAGTCGCATGGTTTTCAGCATCCGACCACACATCGCCCAGCAGCGGGAAGGCAGGATAGGGCCGCGCATCCCAGGCCCAGAGCGAGATGCGGCTCCGGTCCACCATAGGCCCACCATAGACCGGCGAGATCGGGTTGCCCGCCCCTGCCCAATGCACGGCATGCGCCCTCAGAAACTGCCTTTGCCCCAACGCATCGGGCGCACCGGAGGAAAAATGTGGCCGCCCGCTCTCGGCACTCTTTGCGTCGTAAAACACGTTCGGCTGGTTGGCGCCCTTGTCCACCGCGGCACAGCCGAGTTCGGTGAACCAGATGGGCTTCATCCCGGCCTGCCAGGCGCTCGGCGTCCCACTCCGCACCCCGCCGACCCGTGGGTAGTGCCGCCGCCCCCACCAGTTGGCGATATCCTTCACCCGCCACACCCAAGGCTCGCCGTCCACACCATCGGTGATCGGCGTCCGCACGCCGTCGCGCCGGTCGGCAGCGCTCGCATAATAGAAATCATGGAGTTCGCCACCCGCGACATTGGCGGCGAGGTAATCCAGCGCCTCGGGCCCATCCCACAGCGCAAAATCCGCATGGCCCTCGCCGTCGCGCCAGTCGCTCAGCGGCAGGTAATTGTCGATGCCCACGGCCGCGATGGCGGAATGCGCAAACAGCGCATCGAGCGGATAGATGATATCGCCCGGCGCCTCCTCCGGCTGGAAACCGGAATATTCCGACCAGTCGGCGGCATAGACGAGGTCCACCCCCGGCGCGAGGGCCGCGACGTCCTCCACCAGGGCGATCATGGCCGCAACGTACGGGAAGCCGCCCTCCGCATCCCGCAGCCGGTTGAGCCCCACCATCTCCGAGCCGACGAGCAGCCCGGCGCAGCCCTCGTCCGCCGCCATCTGCGCATAGTGCCGGATGAAGCGGCGATAGCCCCAGCTGCCGCTCGTGCCCATGAAGCTCGCCACGTCGGCAGCCGCTGTTGCACCATCGGTGCCGGAAATCCGTCCGCGCCAGGGATAGGCCGGCTGGCCCACCGCGTTGCCGGGCGGAATATCCAGCATCAGCATCGGGTAGAGCGTCACAGCCAGCCCGCGCGCCTTGAGGTCCGCAATTGCCGCGCGCACGGCCTCGTCGGACGGCGTGCCGCCATAGGCCGGGCCGCCATCGACTTCCGACACCCTTTCGGCATCCGCCCGGTCGAGCCCCGCCACCTGCCACTCGGTCCCTTTCACCTTGCGGCTCGCTGACTCGACCTTTGGGCGCACGCGGCACTCTCCCGCGCGCAGATCGTCACCAAACCACGCCACCACCAGCTCGACATGTTCGAGGTTGGGGCAAAGCGCCACGAGCTCGTCGATCGAGACGGTAAAATCCGATTGCCCGGCAGTCTGATGGCTGTTCTCGGTCTCGGTCGTGCCCTTCCGCACGATGCGGACGCGCGGGGTCGGGTCGTAGCCGAACTCCGTCGCGCCGGGGATGAGCGCCACCGAGCGGATGTCGGGTTCGAGCTCGCCCACCACGCGGCAGAGCTCCACCGAAATCTGCGGGATGCGGTTGCCGAATTCACCGAGCGGCAGCCGCTCGAACACAATGTAGCAAAGCCCACGATAGGCCGGCGCATTACCATCCCCCTGCTTCGCTGCGATCAGGCTGTCCGGGGTCTGGGTTTCGGTTCCGCGATAAAACCGCAGCGTCAGGCTGCTGGTATCGAGCAATTGCCCATCGGCCCAAATCCGGCCCTGATGCGCCACCTCGCCCTCGCACAGCGCCACCGCGAAACTCACCACCAGCTCGGTCTCGTTGCTCGACGATGTGGCTTTCGCCCCGCGCGATTCCGAGGAGATTTCCTCGAGTTCCGTCGCCCAGATGATATTGCCGGTGAGCCGCCCCCAGCCATAGAGCCGCGCCACCGTGCCGCCCTCGCTCGCCCCCTGCAGGCGGATATCGGAATGGGCAGTGGCGGCCGGCTGCTCGCCGAACAGGCTCTGGTCGATGGCGCTGCCGGCGAGGGCGCCGAGCGCCCGCCCGATGGTCGCGCCGATCGGTCCGCCCAATGCGCCGCCGACGAACTGTCCGGCGACGGACAGAGCCAAGGTTGCCATGTTTGCTTCCTGTATTGGGTCAGTTGAAGCGCATGATGCGCGCCACGCGCCGAGCCCAGCCGGGCGCGAGATCTGCGGCAATCACGCCGAGCTTTTCCTGCGCGTGGATGAAGCGATTGGGCGCGATGAGGATGCCGCAATGGCGCGGCACCTTTGCCGGCCCGATGCGGAACAGCAGCACATCGCCCGGCTCTGTTTCCGCCACCTCGCTCAGGTAGCGCGCCGCCAGCGCCTCCAGTTCGTCGACAGACGAGAGGTCGCGCCAGTCGGCCCGATAGGGCGGGATCGGCCCCGCCTCCTCGCCCGTCACGTCGCGCCACACGCCACGCAGCAATCCGAGGCAGTCGCAGCCGACGCCCTTGAGCGCCGCGCGGTGCCGATAGGGCGTGCCAAGCCAGGCCGTCGCCGCGGCGATCACCGCGCCCGGCTCGGCGCTCACGGCACCACCGGCGCGCCGTCGCGCTTGGTGCCACTGCGCGGGTAGCGCAGCACATAGTCGCTGCCCGGGATATGCGGAAAACCGCGGAAGTTCACGCCATTGCCGAAGCGCGCCCGGCAGGTGGCGAAGGTCCGGTCGCAGCCAGCGGTCAGCACCAGCGTATCGCCTATTGCCGCCCACTCGCCCACCGGCACCGCGAAACTCAACACGTCCTCCGTGCCCGGCCGCTCGGTCGCAAGCACGCGATCTTTCAGCCCGAACCGGACACCGCTCGACCACGCCGCAATGCCGAGGTCGAACCATCCGGCGGCGAAGCCGGAGATCCCCTCGACCTCGATCCGGTAGCGGTCGCCGATCGCCGTCACCACCGCCTCGGCCCGCCAGGCCGCGCCGCTCAGGTCCATGCCGCAGCGCGCATCGCCCAGTTCCGCATCGCAAAGCCGCGCATAGATCCGGCCCTTCGGCACGTTCAGCGCCGCAAGGCCCGAGCGCAGTTCCGCCCGGAACGCGCCATCTTCCCGCGTGATCTCGCCAATGGTCCAGCGCCCGAGCCGCGTCCGCTCATCCACATTTCGCCAGTTGACGCGGTAGATTTCCACCGCCGCGCCATCATAGCGGCCCATCAGAATATCCGCCTCGGCGATGGCATCCGAATGCAGCACGCCCGCGACTTCGCTCGTATCCACCGCCGCGCCGAGCCGCGCCGGCCGCTCCGCGCCATCGAGCCCATGGGCGGGCAGATAGTCGGTGCCGTCGAAGCTCATCGCCGCGTCATGGTCGGTGAAGCCCAGCACCGCGCCATCGGTGCGCGTCAGCTTCCAGCAGGTGGCCAGCGTCGTCGCGCCACTGCCGATATGGGCGGCAAAGCCCGCATCGAACGCCTTCATTCGCGCACCTCGATCAAGGGGATCGCCGGCGCTTCCGCCGCGTCGAAACTCGTCAGTTCCACGTCCAGCCGGTCGGTATCGAAACGCACCGGCACATCGAACAGAAAGCCGGCCGTCACCGCCTGCCCAACCGCAGCAGCGACTGCCAACGTCACACGCCCTGTCAGCGTATCGACGCTGAAGCCCGTCACTTCGCTGCCCGCCACCGCCACCCGCACGCTGCCGGCCACCGGCTTGGTGATAGGCCTCAGGTAGGGGTCGAAAACTACGCCATAACGCTTAGTCAAATAATAGGTTTTCGTTAACCCATCGCCCGTGCCGATTGCCTGGTCGAACGGCGTCGGCAGGGCCGTGCCATTCGACGAGAAGTCCAGCCCATCGCGCCAGAGGAAGGCATGGAACCGTCCGCGCCGCTCCTCGAAAAACGCCAGCACCGCCTGCATGTCGGTGCGCGATTTCACCCCATAGCCGGCATTGTAGCGCCGCCGCGCATGCGCCCAGCGGCTGTTGCGCTCCTCGCGGCCCGAGGCGAGCGTCACGATATCGGTGGCCCGCTCCGGCCCGCCCCGCGCCCCGAGCGCGATATCGAGCGGAAAGCGGATGGCATGAAAAGCCATGGTCAACTCCCCCGTCTGCCGCGCTTCACGGCGCGCAGCAACATGGCGCTCAGTTCCGCCTCGCTCCTTGCGAAGCTCCGTGCGTCCTGTGCCGTCACATTGAACGTCACGTTCACCGCGCCGCCGCCGCCCGTCGCGACACCCAGCCGGCCGTCGGCCCCGCGCGTCAGCGGCATCACTGCCTCGGCCCCGGCTTCGCCCGCCAAACCAAACCCCTGGCCCAGCGGAAAGTAGGTCGGGCTTGCGAGCACGCCGCCCTTCGCGAAGGCCGTCACTCCTCCCACGGCCGGATTCGTCGCCTGATAGAGCCCGTTCAGCGCCGAACTCAAGAGGTCGCCCAGCGGCGCGAAGGCGGCCTTCAGCGCCAGTTGCGCCAGGCTTGCCGACACCTCCGCCAGCACCGATTTCAGCGAGCCGCCCTCGGTCACGGCGCCGCGCAGCGCCTTCGCCAGCGCGGTGCCGACGCCATCCGAGAGCTTCGAGATGCGCTCAAGCTCCGCCGAAACCCCGCTCAGGCTCGTCAATTCGCTGTCAAACGGATCGGCCATCGCGCCCTCCATCCGGAAATGCCGCCATCAGTTCGGCAAGGCGGTTGCGGTCGGGCGGCGCCGTCACTGGCCCAGCGAGCGCACGATGCGCCGCCGCCAATTCGCGCGGGGTCATCGCCCAGAAGGCCGCGGGCCCCAGCCGCAGAATGCCGAAGCCAAAGCCCATCGCCGCCTCCCACGGAAAGGCCCGCGCGCTCACGATCCATCCCCGAAGCTTGCGGCCAACAGCTCCGCCGCGATTTTCGCCGCGCCGGTCAGCCCGCCCTCGATACTCATTCGCGCCAGGTCATCGTCGGACAGCGCATTGCCACCGCCCCGCAAGCCCGCGCCGATGATCGCCGTCAGGTCGCGCGCCGAGAGCCGTCCGCCCTCGAAGCGCTCGGCCAAGCCCATCAGATCGCCGGCCCCGAGCCGTGCTTCGAGTTCCGCCAGCGCCCCGAGCGTCAGGCACAGCACGCGCTCCTCGTCGCCGATCATCGCGGCGATTTCGCCCCGTCTCCTGTTCGCCATGTCAGGCCCCCGTAAAGCTGAGGGCGCCGGCGCTTTCGAGCCCAAGCTCGAAACGCACCTCGCCCGCGTGGTCGGCAGAAAACTCGAGCGCCGTGATCTGGAACGGCCCCGCCACCGTGCCAAAATCCGGCAGCACAAGCTGCCAGTTGCGCACCTCGCCCGAAAAAAAGATCGAGCGAATCGCCGCGTCCGAGGCCTGGTCCTTGAAAATGCCGCTGCCCGACACGCTGGCCCGCCTGACCCCGCCGCCCGAGAGCAGTTCGCGCCAGCGTCCGGCGCTCTCGGCATCGGTCACGTCGACGCTCTGCGCGTTGAACGCCAGCCGCTTGGTGCGCAGCCCGGCGACAGTCACGAAGCTGCCCGCGCCCGTTTCATCGAGCTTCAGCAGCATGTCCCGGCCACTCTGTGCCGCCATGGTGTTTCTCCTTGAAATGTCTTGTGATCTGACCTCGTCCTTCGACAGGCTTAGGATGA
Organism: Hyphomicrobiales bacterium; assembly: GCA_027487555.1. Classification (GTDB taxonomy): domain Bacteria; phylum Pseudomonadota; class Alphaproteobacteria; order Rhizobiales; family Devosiaceae; genus Devosia_A. The sequence continues at coordinate 71,099 of JAIYDI010000014.1, read as the reverse complement.
GGTCCGAGCGATGCACCGGCCCCAACCGACCTCATGGTGAGCCTCCTCATCGTGAGCCTGTCGAACGACGAACCACGAGGGCGGCGGGCACCGGCCCTACCCCACCCACTCACTATAAATCCGCACCGCCAGCGCGGCGCGCGCCCGGCCGGTGTCCGTATCGATCGCGGTGTCGGTCCGTTCATGCGCCACATGCGTGATGCGCAGGCCATCCGACAGGGTCAGCGCCTCCACACATCCAAGCGCCGCACTCACCAGCCCGAGCACCGCCTTGCGGCTTGGGTCCGCCGCCCAGCACTGCAGCACCAGCCGGTGCTCGAAGCCCGGCGTCAGGTCGCCATCGCGCGGCAGCAGATCGTGCCGGGCAATGGCGATCCAGGGCGGCGCTGCGCCCTTTGTCGGCGCGTCGACCACAGCAACACCCGCCAGTTCCGGCGTGACCTGAAGCGCCGCTACCAGCCCTTTCTGCAGGGCAATGATCGGATGGCTCATCCGGTCACCCCCGTCTCCTCGCAGCGGCAGGCAAGCCAGGCGCGCCGTCCGTCCGGGTCCTCGGTCCCCAGCACCGCGAGACTGCGCCCCCGCCAGGTGAAGCGATCACCCGGCGCGATATCAGTGCGAAACCGCACCACTATGTCGTGGCTCTGGCGCGAGCCGCGCGCTTCGGCCTGTGAGGACGCTCGCGCTGATAGCGCCCGCACCCGCGCCCAAAGGCTGGTGACGGGCACATAGGTGATCAGCGTGCCGCCCTCGGGCTCCGACACATCCACCTTCCGCGCCAGCGCCACGCGGTCGGTGAGGCTGCCGATCATCGGCAGGTCGCGGCTCACAGCCGCAGCTCCCGATAGGGCGCGAGCAATGCCGCGACCCCCAGCGGCAGCGCCGCCGCCGTCACATCGACGACACCGGCTTCGCGATGCTCGAACCAGTGCCCGACGAGCAGCGCCATGGCCTGCTTCAGGTCTGCCGGCACAGCATCCGCATCGCTGTAGCCGGCCTCGTAGTCGATCTCGATGCCGAGCTGCGCCCGCCGCTCCGCGCCCACCAGCGCCTCGGGCAAGACGATCAGCGCCGGGCTCTTTGCCAGCACCAGCCCGGTCACGGGCCAGTCGGTCGCATTGCCGTCGTCGTCGAGCGTGCGGAGCGCCATCACCGCGACCAGCGGCGAAACCGGCAGCCGCACCACGCGGTCGCGCGGCACGCCATCGAGCGCCAGTCGCCAGGTTTCGGTGACGAGCGCACGGCCCGTCACCGCCGTCACATTGAGCCGCGCAGCCGTGATGAGGCGAGCAACCAGCGCGTCCTCTTCATCGCCATCGAGCCGCAGCGCCAGCTTCATTTCGGCAAGCGCCAGCGGCTCCCCGGCAGGGCCGGTGAGGAGAGTGGAGATCATTTCGCCTCCGGTCTGAATGGAAGAAAGGGAACTGGCCGGCGAACGGTGGGGGACATGCGGCCCCCACTGCTCACCGCGCACTCGGCCGGCGGCGCTTACGCCGTGCCGAACTTCAACAGCTTGATCGCGTCGAAATCCTGCACCCCGCCGCCGACGCGCTTGGTGGTGTAGAACAGCACATAGGGCTTGGCCGAGTACGGGTCGCGCAGCACGTTCACCCCCTGCCGGTCGACGACGAGATAACCGCGTCGGAAATCGCCAAAGGCGACGGGCGTGGTATTGGCGCCGATATTGGGCATGTCCTCGGCCTCCACCAATGGGAAGCCCATCAGCGTCGGCTTTGCGCCCGCCACGGCGCCCGGCTGCCACAGGTAATTGCCCTCGGCATCCTTCAACTTCCGCACCGCGCCTTGTGTCTTGCGGTTCATCACGAAGCTGGCATTCTGCCGGTAGCCCGCCTTCAGCGTGTAGACCAGGTCGACGAGCACGTCCGACGCGTCATCCACCGGCCAGTTGCCCGAAACGCCCGTCGCCACATAGCCGAGCTTGTCCCAGGCCCAGGCCGATTCCGCCACCTGCGTTTCGGCAAGGAAGCCCTTGGGCTTGTTGGTGCCATTGCCCGAAATGAACGCGGTGGTTTCCTGCGCGGCGAAGGCGGCATTCACTTCCTCGGCAATCCAGGCTCCCACATCCACCGCCGCATCATCGAGGAAGGCAGAGGTCGCGGCCGGCATGGCGTAGAGTTCCGCCGTGGGGAAATCCAGCTGGTCGATGGTCTGGCTGTCGGTCTGCGGGCGCGCCGCCGTCTCCGCCACCCAGCCCACCGCCGGCCCGGTCAGCGTCACCGGCTTCCGGTACACACTCGATGACACGTTCCGCACCGTCGCAATGGCGCGGATCGGCGAGATCTCGGTCAGGCGCCGGGTGATCTCGGTTTCGGTTTCCGCCGGCACCAGATAGCCGCCATCGGCATTCGAGCCGATCGACAGCGCCTTCTCCTCGCCGCGCTTCACATAGGCCGAAAACGCATCCTTGTACTCGTCGCCCAGCGTGGGGCGGCCGCCCTCGAGCGGCGGACGGTTGCGTTCGAGCGTCAGCCGCTCGAGCGTCGCCTTGGTGCTGTCGAGCACGGCGTTGAGCCGCCCGAGCTTGTCCTCGGTCAAGGGGTCGGCCGCGCCGCGGCGTTCGAGCTCGGCAAGCCGGCGGTCGTTCGCCTCCTTGAAGCTCTCGAATGCCCCCATGAACTCGCGGAACAAGGGCTCGATACCCTGCGGCGCCGCGCCGTCGCCGGCCTTGGTTTCAAATGCAATCGTGTCGGTCATCTTTTAACCTTCATTTCGTCAGGCAGAAATCAGCGCAATCGCGGCGCTCAGCGTCGCGTTGAGGTCGGGTGCGGGCGGGCTTCCGGCGATCCGCGCCGGGTCGAGCATCGGGAAAGTCACCACCGAGATTTCCCACAGGTCGATCTCGGCAATGCGCCTCAGGCCGCTGCGGCCGTCGCGGCTCGCCTTCACGGTGCGAAAGCCGATGGACAGGCCATCCACCGCCCGCCGTTCGATCAGCCGCTTCAGCGCGTCGGCGCGCGGCACGCCCGCCACCAGCCGCCCGGTGACGAACAAGCCATAGCCATCCTCCGCCACCCTTTCCCAGGTGCCGATCGGTTCGCGCGGATCGTGCTGGAACAGCATCTTGATGGCGCTTGCGCCGCGTCTTTTCAGCGACGTGCGAAATGCTCCGGGCTGCACCACGTCGCCCGCGTCATCGGCCATGCCGAACACGCTGGCATAGCCCGAGAACCGCCCTTCGGCGTCGATGGGGAGCGGCGCCATCAGGGCTTGCCCTCCCCGGCCCCGGCGCCAATCCGGCCCGCCGGTTTCGCCAGCGTACCCGCGAGGTTCCAGGCGAACTCGCGAAACACCTGGTCCGGCTCGCGGCCCATCGTGTCCCGGCCCGTCGACTTTCGGCCGCCCCGCCCCTTCGGCCGGGGCTTGCCCATCACTTTGCTCATCTCCTACTCCCGCTTGTGGAACAGCTGGTTGAGGCTTGCGATCTCCTTGACGAAGGCGTCGAAGCGCCGGTTCGCCGCCACCAGTTCCCTGAGCGCGAAAGCGGCAGCCCCCGTCGCCGCGCTCGCCCACAAAAACAGCGCCAGATGCGCGAGATCGCCGCGCGAAATGACCGTCTTGGTCAGCTCGTCCATTCGAGGTTTTCCCTCTATTTCAGGTATTGCCCGGTCTTCTGACGCTATCCACGCCCCGGACAGGCGGATTGCTGGCTGATCCGCACTGGCGCATCAGCGATATCTCGTCTTTAGTGGTGGCGCTGACGTCGGACAGCGGAGTTAGTGCCCATGCCAACGGTGCTTTTGCTTCAAGGCTATCGGTTCTTCTTTTACAGCCGCGAGAACGACGAGCCACCGCATATCCATGTTGAGCATGGCAATCAGCTTGCGAAGTATTGGCTTGAGCCGGTGGAACTGGCATCATCCAAACGGTTTCGCGACCATGAGTTGGGCTTTGTCCGCTCCATGGTAGAAGCCCATTGTGGTGCGTTTCTGAGGGCCTGGCATGAGCACTTTGCAGATTGAGACAGAGCCCCTCGCGACCGATGTGCGAATGGACGACATTCGCCTCACCGTTACGCTCGATGATGGTCGCGAACTGTCGGCGCCACTTGAGTGGTTTCCGCGCCTCCGCAACGCAACGCCCGCCGCACGCGACAATTGGCGGCTCATCGGCCTCGGCGAGGGCATCCACTGGCCGGATGTTGACGAGGATATCTCCGTGCTCGGCCTTCTCGCCGGTCGTGGTGCTCGCCGCCGCGCCGCCTAAACTCCCAGCATCGCCCGCTTCTCTTCGTCACTGAGGAAATCCGCCGCGCTGACCCGCGCCCAGAGCGCCGCGCGATCTTCGCTCAGCGCCTCCACATGCTCGAAATCCGGCACCAGCCGCGCGCCCTCGAAGGCCGGCGACAGCCAGAAGCTCAGATCGTCCACCACGCGCTTCACCAACGGCACGATCGTGTGGCGCCACAGCGCCTTGTTGGCCTCGGCGAGGGACGCATAGGTGTTGTCGCCGGGAATGCCGAGCAGTTGCGGCGGCACCCCGAAGGCGAGCGCGATATCGCGCGCCGCCGCCTCCTTGAGCCCGAGGAAATCCATCTCCGCCGGAGTCAGCGCCATCGGCTTCCACTCGAGCCCGCCATCGAGAACCAGCGGCCGTCCGGCATTCTGCGCACCCTGGAAATTGCTTTCGAGTTCGCCCTTCAACCGGCGGAACTGCGTATCGGTCAGCGGTTGCCCGCCACCGGCGATCAGCGCACCGGAAGGTCGCGCGGCGTTATCGAGCAGCGCCTTGTTCCAGCCCGACGCCGCGTTGTGGATATCGAGCGCCTCGGCCGCAGCCTCCAAGGGCGCAAAGCCGTAATGATCGTCGAGCGGGTGAAACAGCCCCAGATGCAGCAGTTCTGGCACCGGCTTGGTGTCGAGGCGCAGTTCCAGCGCGCGGCCGCCCGCCGCATATTCATAGGCCCGCGGGTAGCCGACCGCATCAGGCAGCACCCGCATGCGGTCGGGGCGCAGCACCTGCAGTTCTGCCACGCCATCGCCGACGAGGCTGGCGCGAGCATAGGCATTGCCCGAGGTCAACAGGTGACAGAACAGCGTCTCGAGCCATTCCCCGCCCGATTGCCGGACATTGGGCCGCGCCAGCCTGTCGAGCAGCGGATGCCTGTTCAACCGACCGCCGCCCCGCTCCTCCACTGCCAGCGGCACGCTCGCCGCAGTTTCCGCCACAAGGCGGATGGCGCGATAGGCCACCGGGTTGCGCATGAAGCCCAGTTGCACCAGACTCTGGTAGCCCCTGCGGCTCCAGTGCGGGCCGGATAGCGGCGCCAGCGTCGTCACCGCGCCAGTGGATTTCTGTTCGCCCGCCCCGCCGGCAAGGCGGTTCAGCCAGTTGACCATTAGGGCCTCCGGTTCCGGTTGAATTTTGCGCCCGATGGGCGATGTGTTAGGGTGAAGACCTCAGCGGAGGCGCAGATGTCGCTCGAAGCCAAAACCACCATTACTGCCGAGGAACTGCACAAGGATACCGCGCGTGCCACCGCCGCTGCGGCCGAGGCCCCGGTGCTGATTACCGAGGGCGGCAAGCCCGCCTTTGTGCTTCTGAGTCATGAGGAGTTCCTGGCGCTGCAGGAACGCCATCCACGACCTGGGTCGGTGTTGTCGGCATTGGCGGACATGCGCCCCGAAGCGAAATTTCGCTACGAATTTGAGCGGGATCGCTCGCAACCACGTCCTGTGGGCTTTGGGGAAGAGTGACGGTGCTCTTTGACACCAACGTCATCTCCGAGTACCGGCAGCCGGATCTTGCACCGCTTGCCTTTCGCACATGGGCGCAAACTATTGACCTGACTGCCGTCTCGGTTTCCGTCATCTCGATCCTGGAGATTGAGAAGGGCGTGCTGCTGGCCGAGCGGCGTCGCCGCCCGGAAACTTTTGTCTTGCGTGAGTGGCTCACCAACAGTGTGCTTCCCAATTTCGGGAGCCGCTCGTTTGTTGTCGACTTGGCTGTGGCGCGAATGGCTGGGCTTTACATGTCAAGTCACGGCACAGACCTCGCCGATGCCCTCATCGCCGCCACCGCCTCCGTGCATAGCCTCACCCTCGTCACGCGCAACACGCGCGATTTCGAGCCTCTCGGCATCCCCCTCCTCAACCCCTGGGACCCTACGCCCACCTGATCCGCGGCTCCGCGTCCCGCCGGCAAGGCGGTTCAGCCAGTTGACCATTAGGGCCTCCGGTTCCCGTTGAATTTTGCGCCCAAAGGGCGATGTGTTAGAGTCTCGCAATCAGCTAGGAGCAGAAAATGGTTGCGCCGATGAAGTCTTCCGGCCCTGATATGCCAACGCAGCGGCAGTCACCGCTTGGCGCCGCACCGCGCATCGTGCCTTTTGGCGCGCTGCTGCAGAGTGGCGGCCCTGAGCTGGATTTCGACATCGAACTGCCGCCGCGCCAAGTGGATGAGGCCGAAGTGCCGTCTGCGGATATCGGCGTGTCCGTCCGTCCCTGATGTATCTTCTCGATACGAATGTCGTTTCTGACCTACGTCGCTTCCGCCCAGAGCGGCAGACGCTATTCGACTGGCACCGCACCAACGCGGATGTCGCCATGGCCATTTCGGCGATTACGATCCTGGAGCTGGAGTGGGGCTACCTGAAGGCCGCCGCTCAAGGGGCAGATCATGCTCACTGGATCCGGGAGTGGATCGACCGGGTTGTCGAAGAAAGGTTCAGTCAGGCGATCTTGCCGGTCGATATCGCAGTCGCGCGGTCCGCAGCCTATCTGAAGCGGCAGAGGACCTTTCCAAGTGCCGATCTTCTGATAGGCGCCACGGCTGTCGCGAATGATCTGGTGCTTGTCACTCGCAACACTGCGGACTTCGAAGGCATGGGCATCCCCCTCCTCAACCCCTGGGACCCTACGCCCACCTGATCCGCGGCTCCGCGTCCCCGAGCAACAACTCCGTCAGCGCCCAGACCAGCGCATCCACCCGGTCCGGTGAATGCCCATCCGCGAGCCCATCGGCGCCGAACGCGCACATCTCGTCCTCGAGCGCGGTCAGCCCTTCCGCGTGCCTCACCCGCCGCCGCGCATAGAGCGCCGCCACCGGTTCGGCCCTCAGCCACTTGCCGCGTTTTGCCCGCGCCGCCCGCACCGGCACGTCCGGGTCCACCTGCCGCAGCACCGTCGACACCATGTCGCCGCCCTGGTTCACCTCGGCGATGATGCAATCGGCCGAAAACTCGCGATAGGCCGCCACCGCGCGCTCTGCCCAGGCGAGTGGCGGCGCCGGCGCGAACGTCATGTCCGCCAGCACCACTGCGCTGTCGCCGATCCGGCCCGCCACCACGATCCCCGCGGCATCCGATGTCCGCCCCGCCGTCGCGGGCGGGTCGAGCGCCACCACGATCCGCTCGGCCTCGGTGCCATCATGCGGAATGAAGCTCCGCCGGTTCCACAACGCGTCGGGCTTGTCGTCGATCAGTTCGCCGTCGAGTTCCTGCCGGCCGAGCACCGTGCCCTCGTAGCGCGCGATGATCGCCTCGAGGAAGCTCCGCGCCAGCTCGCCATTCTCCTTGGTGGCCATGCGGGTTACGGCCGCCGCCTTGTCGGCGAGCAGCCGACGCATCAGCCGCGTCGGGCGCGGCGTCGTCGTCACCAGCGTGCGTGGATGCTTCCCCAGCCGCATCGAGAGCATGAGGTTGTCCCAGCTCTCTTCGGCGCGCGTCCACTTGCCCAGCTCGTCGCACCACGCGGCGGCGAATTGCGGCCCGCGGAACCGCTCGGGGTCCGCGGCGCCCAGCACCTGCGCCTCCACGCCGTTCTTCCAGAACAGCATGTGGCCCTTCACCAGCGGTTGGTCCTTGCGCGGCGTCACCTTCAATATCCCGGATGGGCCGTGGATCATCACGGCCTTGGCCTCGATGATCGTCTCGCCCACCAGCGCTATCGGGCTCACGCCGTTGGCCGCGAGGCTGCGCACCCATTCGGCCCCGGCCCGTGTCTTGCCTGAACCGCGCCCGCCGATCAGCAGCCAGGTGAGCCAATCGCCCTTGGGTGGCTTCTGCGCATCGCGGCCGAAGGTCTCCCAGTCGAACGCGAGTTTTTCGACTTCGTGGGGCTTGATCTGCTCGACGAGTGTCTGGACGGTGAGTTCGGAGAGGCGACGCCCTGTCACTTCACCTCCAGCTCCTTCATGCGGCGCACGATGCGCTGGCGCAGTTCGATCATTTCGACGCTCTCGCGTGTCGGCCCCTTGCGCTCTGCCAGCGAGCCGTCGAGGGCGAGCAGCTTGTCCATCACCTGCGCGAGACGCCCCAGCGTGGCGATCTCGCTCGTCTTCTCGTCGTCGCGCATGCGCGCCTCCAGTCTCATGATCTCTCCCTCCATCGCCTCAAACAGCCGGGTGAGCAGCAGCCGCGTATCGAACTGCGGGTCCTCGCGGTCTTCGTTGCTCCAGCGGTTGTTTTCCGCCAGCTCGCGGATGGCGCCACCAGACAGGCCGGATGTCCGGGCAATCTGTGCCAGCGTCAGGTCCGAACGCTCGTAGTGGTCGCGCGCGATCTCGCGCTGCTGGAGCTCAGCTGCGTCGATGGGCATGTGCCCTCCGTCAAATATGATTGAATTGCATGGCCCTCGGAGAACCGCGGCACCGCCGCCGGGACCCAATTTCTCGACCATACCCAATCTATAGCACAGCCCCGTCACGCGGGGATAAGATTGGGCCGGGAAATCTCACCCCAAGAAAAAGGCGCCGCAAGTGGTTCGCGGCGCCTGTCGGGGGGAGGAGGTGTAAAGTAAGGGGGTCAGGCGCGCCGGCGCAGCTGACGCGGGTTCGCAACCGACGAGGTCTCGAACACATCGACGATCATGTCGAGTTCCTGGGCCTGCGCCTCGGTCTGTTCGATGGCCGCATTGGTCTGTTCCACCAGCGCGGCATTATGCTGGGTCATTTCGTCCATCTGACGGACAGCGACGGTGATTTCCTGGATGGCCGAGGTCTGGCTGCCCGAGGCGGCGGCGATTTCGCGCATCAGGGTCGAGTTCTCGCGCACCGAGGCGACGATCTGCTCAAGCTTCCGTGTCGCGTCGCCTACCAGTTGCGAGCCGGCCTTTACCTGCAGTTCCGATTGGTCGATCAGTCCCTTCACGTCGCGGCTCGCCTGCGCTGCATTCTGGGCCAGCCGGCGCACTTCCACCGCCACCACCGCAAAGCCCTTGCCGGCCTCGCCGGCACGGGCGGCTTCGACCGACGCGTTCAGCGCGAGCAGATTGGTCTGGAAGGCGATGTCGTCGATCATGCCGATGATGTTGGAGATCTTGCCCGAACTCTGGGTGATGCGCTCCATGGCCTCATTGGCCTGGCTCATCACCTCGCCGCCCTCGGCTGCGATTGCGGAGGCGGCGCCGGCTTTCTCGCTCGCCTGTTCGGCGCGCCCGGCATTGTCGGTCACCGTATGCATCAGTTGTTCCATCGCCGCCGAGGTTTCCTCGATGGTCGCGGCCTGTCGCGTGGTGCGTTCCGACAGGTCGTTGGCGCCAGACAGGATCTCGCCGGTTGCCGTACGCAGCGAGCGCGAGGTTTCGCGCAGCTTCTGGACGATGTCGTCGAAGCGCTCGGCGACGGCGTTGCTGTCGTCCTTGATGCGCTGGAATTCCGGGTCGAATCCATCCGTGATGCGCGCGCCGAGATTGCCCTCGGCGAGCCTCTTCAGCATCACCGCGGTCGCGCTCACCGCCCTCTCGACCTTGGCCTTGTCGCTGCGCTCCCGCTCTGCGGCGTCTTCGGTCAGTTTGTCGAAGTACACCGTCACCGCCATGTCGATATCGATCATCACCGCCCGCACCAGCGCGCTAAGCGCGGCGCAGAGGGTCGGAACGTCGACAATGCCGGCCCTGGCCCCGAACATGCCTTTCTTTTCGGTCGCAGCCTGCTGCTCGGCGATCACATCGGTGATGACGCCGGTCAGCAGCCTGTCGAGGATGAGCCCGTAGCCACCGATATACCAGCGCGGCTCGAGACCGATCAGCGCGTGGCGGAGCCCGACCTTCCGAGCGCTTTCGAGATAGTCTGTATCGAACCGGCCCTGGGCTATGGCGCTCCAGTGGCCGTTCTGCCGGCTCTCGGCGCGCTCCATCTGCGGCTTGCCGTCGAAGAACTTCTTCACGGCCGGTACGGTCACCAGCTTCTTGTAGAACTCACCAAGCGCGATCGGCAGATGCTTGTCCACGTGCTTGCTGATTGCCCTCAGGCTATCGAGCGCCTTCGCATCCAGATCCATGAAATCAAGACGCCCGCGCAACTGTTCAACGCCGTTGCTGCTCGTGCCAGTCTGGGTCATTGCGGTCCCTCTTCGGGTTGGGGAGTTTACTCCAGTACCGACTTGAATACGCCCAGACCGGTCACCAGCCGGTTAACTTCATGTCACGGTGTTATTGAGACAGACAATTTGACATAAATGAATTCTGTCACGGGCCACCCAAAGACCTGCATTGGAGAGGATTTCTGCCAAGAAAATGGCCCGCGCCAGCGACGGCGCGCGCCAAACCGCAGGCAATTGTTGTGCAGGGTATGCGTAAACACTTACACCAATCTGGTCAAAGTCATGGTCTTGCAGAAAATTCCTTGGCAGCCCGACAAACGTAGGCGGTTTGCACTCAGCATTTGTACTGATCCCGAGTATTCGTGACCGTCATACACCACCGTGCCGTGCCACGCGTTGGTGGCCTCCGGGGCGGCCGTCACGACCAATCGGTTAAGATAGGCCAGGTTTTCCGGCGTCCTTGCATCGGCCCTGAGCCAGGTCAGCCGAGCGCAGATTTTCGCGCCGCCATCACAGTAGTTCACATCGAAACGGCTCTCTCCGGTGGAAAGCTGCCAGGTTCCGATCGGGGTGGCATTCACGTCGGCGGCTGTGGCAAGTGGCGCCATGGGGGCAATCAGGGCTGGCGCAAGCAGCGCCGGGGCCAGCCATTTGGCGAGCGACATTTTCGTCTCCGGGGTTGTTGGTTCTGGCCCCACACATGGGTATGCCCGGGTGACAATGTGCAAAAAGCACGGTTCATTCCCGGTTCATGCACCCGGCGGAACGCCGGTCACCGGCACTGACCAATATCAAGCCACTGAAATTAAAGCAGTTTTTCTAGGGCCGGAGTTGGGTCAAGCAGCGGCCGGGCCGCGATTTCCCCTTGGTCACGATGCCGTGAGGGGCGGGTTATGCGCTGTCGGCGCCTCATCCACGGTGTCACCCGAAGCCGTGTTTCCTCATGGTGAGCCTGGCGAACCACGAGGAAACGACCAACCCGAACCTCGTCCTTCGACAGGCTCGGGATGAGGTTCGACGGCCAGGTACCGCCGTTCAAATCTCGTCGGGCGGCTCGTAGTTCGGCCAGTCGACCACGTGGTCTTCCCACTCGCCCGGCTTGACCGACAGTTCCGATACCGTGCGTCCGCTCACCGATACGCCGACCATCGCCACCATCTCGGGGTCACCCGACACCAGCGGGTGCCACCAGGCAAGGCCCTTGCCCTCGGCGATCCGCCGATACGCGCAGGTCACCGGTATCCAGCCGATTTCCCGTACATTCTGCGGGGTGAGCTTGATGCAGTCCGGCACCAGCGCGGCGCGGTTCGGGTAATCCGTGCATTTGCACGTATCGCCATCCAGCAGCTTGCAGCGCACATCCGACACATAGATGTCGCCGGTATCCTCGTCTTCCAGCTTGGTCAGGCAGCAGCGGCCGCAGCCGTCGCAGAGCGCCTCCCACTCCTCGGTGGTCATCTCCTCAAGCGTCTTTTCTTCCCAAAACGGCATGTTCGCTGTTCCCATCCTGCCGTGGCGGCTTGTGCCCAGTGATACACTGGCCTATTCGAGCGTGTCGCCTTGCCAATGCGCCGCGAATTGCTCAGATTCAAGTGGCTCGCGCATATGGGGTTGCCAGTGCAGGATCCGTTTTTCCGCAAAGAGAAGCGCCGCAAGAAGACCAGCATGCTGGCCGCGGATGCGTGGCTGGATTCGGCGCTCTATGAGTTCTTCCAGTCCATGGGGCGCGTCTTCACGCGCGTCGAGGATTTCTTCTCGCGCTTCCGTGTGTCGGGCATCAAGCGGTTCTTCGTCGAAATCCTGTCCGATGGATTGAGCTTTCTCGCCATCGGCCTGGTGCTTGTCACCGGGCTCGCGCTTCCCGCCTTCGATGCCACGCGGTCGGGTCGCTTCAACAAGGCCGAGGATATCTCGGTCATCTTTCTTGATCGCTATGGCAAGGAAGTTGGCCGGCGCGGCATCCGGTCCGACGATTCCTTTGCCCTCGACAAGCTTCCGGATTACTTCGTCAAGGCGGCGCTCGCCACCGAAGACCGCCGCTTCTACGATCACTGGGGCATCGATGCCATCGGCACCACCCGCGCCCTGCTGTCGAATGCGGCGGGCGAAAATTCCACCCAGGGCGGCTCGTCCATCACGCAGCAACTGGCCAAGAACCTGTTCCTCTCTTCCGAGCGCACGCTCGAACGCAAGATCAAGGAAGCTTTCCTCTCGGTCTGGCTCGAGTGGCACTACACCAAGGATGAAATCCTCAAGCTCTATTTCGACCGCGCCTATATGGGCGGCGGCAATTTCGGCGTCGCGGCGGCGTCCGAGTTCTATTTCGGCAAGAAGATCACCGACGTGACCCTGTCCGAAGCGGCCATGCTGGCGGGCATGTTCAAGGCGCCCGCCAAATATGCACCGCATGTCGATCTGGCGGCGGCGCGCGCCCGCGCCAATCTCGTGCTGTCCAATCTTGTCGATGCCGGGTTCATGACCGAGGGCCAGGTCACCGCCGCCCGCCGCAATCCGGCCCGGGCGATCGACCGCGCCGCCGAGGCGGCATCACCGAACTATTTCCTCGACTATGCCTTCGAGCAGACCAAGGCGCTCATCGAAGAGACAGGGTCGCTCTCCAATAGTTTCGTGGTCCGCACCACGGTCGACCCGGTGCTGCAATCCTATGCCGAGGATGCGGTGACTTCCGTTGTGCGCGAACAGGGCGAGGCCTACACCGTCTCGCAGGCCGCCATGGTGGTGCTCGAGCCCAATGGCGCCATCCGCGCCATGGTCGGCGGCGTCGATTACGGCAAGAGCCAGTTCAACCGCTCGATCGTGCCGAACCGGCAGCCGGGTTCGTCCTTCAAGCTGTTCGACTATGCCACGGCCTTCGAGATGTATCCGGATTTCACCCCGGAAACCGTCGTCTCGGGCGCCACGCAGTGCATCGGCAACTGGTGCCCGCGCAATTACTCGGGCAACTCGGTGGGCCGCATCTCGCTGATTTCGGCGTTCCAGCAGTCGATCAACACGGTGCCAGTCAATCTCTCGATCAAGATGGGGCGGCAGCCGATCGCCGATTTCGCCCGCAAGATCGGCCTCACCAATGATTTCGAGGTGACACGCTCGCTCGCCCTTGGCGCCGCGTCGGTCTCGGTCATCGACATGGCCTCGTCCTATGCAGTCTTTGCAAATCGCGGCCTGAAATCGCCAGCCTTCGGCGTCACCCGCATCACCACCACGGCGGGCGACACCATCTACGAGGCCGACCCCGATGCCCCGCGCGAGCAGCTCGTCTCGACCCGCACGGTCGAATACATGAACCGCATGATGCGCGCCGTCGTCACCTCGGGCACTGGCCGCCGCGCACTCATCGAGGGCGTGCCCACGGTCGGCAAGACGGGGACGACCTCATCCTATCGCGATGCGTGGTTCTGCGGTTTCACCGGCAACTATGTCGCCGCCGTGTGGTTCGGCAATGACGACTATCGCCCCACAAACAAGCTCTCGGGCGGCACGCTGCCCACCGTCGCGTGGCAGAAATTCATGGCCTATGCCCATACCAATATCGAGATCAAGCCGGTCGAGGGGGTCGAGTTCGAGCCCGCCAAGGTGACCATCGCGTCCGCCGACGGCGAAACCGGCGCGCCCCCTCCGGAGGCCGAGCGCCCGCCTACCCTCAAGCCCGAGGCAGCCGCGAAACTGCTCGATGTGGCCGACCGGCTACAGAAGGCGCTCGGGGCCCTCGGTTCGGGTGCCACCGCGGCCCTTCCTGCCGCGCCCGCCCTGCCCCCTGCCCCGCCCGCGAGCCTCTGAGCCTTGCGCTTCATCCTCAATCTCGCCCTGATGATTGGCGTGGCGCTGAGCTTCGGCTTCGGCCTATCCTGGTACGCGCTCACCGATGGGCGGCTGTTCGGCACCATCACCATCGGTCCGTGGGTGGCCTGGCGCGATGTCGGCGTGCCGCGGCCCGATCCCTATACCCGCGCCTATATCGTGCGCACCGGCGCGCTCGAGCTGGGCGCGTCAGAGGGCCTGCAGTTCATCGCCGTCACCGACAGCGACAATCGCCGGCTGGACCGCGTCTGCACCTATCGCATCGATGGCACGACGCCGCCCGCCCGCTTCTGGACGCTGACCGCCATCGATCCCGAAACCGGCCGCCTCGTTACCCGGCCCGATGGAGTGCCGAACATGGAAAGCGCCCGTCTCGCGCGGGTCGACGATGGCTCCATCGTCATCCGCGTCGGCACGCGGCTCAGCCCAGGCAACTGGCTGGAACTCGATGGCGACGGGCCGCTGGCGCTCGTCCTCACGCTCTACGATGCCTCCAGTCTGTCGGGCGTCGGCACCTCGGCCACCACGCTCCCCGCCATCATCCGGGAGGGCTGCTGATGCTCCGCGCCGCGCTCTGGGTGCTTGCCGGGCTCGTCCTGGGCGGCATCATCCACATTGTCGTCATCCTCGCCATGCCGGCCCTCGCCGCCACGCAGGCATGGGATCGGGTGATGGCACTGGGCGCAGACAAGGGCGTCGTCGTCCTGCCACAGGTGAAGCCGGGCGTCGACAACCCGCTGCGCCTCGACCCGGAGCTGGCCTATGCCGCCTGCCAGATCGATCTGTCGAAGGGCCCTGGCACCATGACCGGCAGCCTGCCGCAGTCCTTCTGGTCGGTCGCCATCTACAACGAGGCGGGCAACGTCACCTTCGCGACGACCAATCGCGACGGGATCGGCAACGCGCTCGACCTCGGTATCTTCAATGCCGCGCAGACTCGCCTGCTCGCCGAGCAGACGCTCGACATCGACGATGGGCTGCTCATCGTCGAGGCCGACGCCGACAAGGTGATGGTGATCATCCGCCTCGCGCCGCCGATGCCCGAAAACCGTGCCCGCTACGAAGCAGCGCTGGCCGGGCTCAAATGCGGGAATCTCTCGCTGGCCGCCGCGGCCGGGCCGCCATCCCTTGGCGCCCCGCCCTCTCCGGCACCTGGCACGCAATAGCGCAACCGGGATCGCGGTTCGACGCGGTCACCATGACCCCTGCGACCGAAGGGCTGGACCTTGCGATCCCACCGCCCTACTTCCTGAACTCACCCTCGCCCGGCTTGTCCATCAGCACGCGCGAGCGGATCGGGGCGCCGCCATCTTCCGAGAAGCCGCCCAGCCCGCCGCAGAAATCCCCTGACCGCGCCCGATCGACGAAGATCGCGAGTTCGCTCAGATCCGCGTCCACCCTGCGCGCTGCGGGGTCGGGCTGCGTCACGAGCAAATGGTTCAGCGCGTAGTCGTAATTGGCATAGCGGAATGTCAGCGCATCGGCGAATTGCCCGATATAGACGCGGTTCTCCTCGAGTCGGCCGTGGACATTGCGCAGCATGTCGGTCGCCACGGCGATGCCCTCGAGCGCGACGCGCCGCTGCCGGTCCAGCTCCTCCACACGGCAAATCGCCTCGAACACCATGGGCAGCATGGCGAGGTCGAGGCCCATATGTTCGTGCATCGTCGCATAGCGCACGTTCGGCGCCGGGTAGCGCACGCCGGTGATCCAGTTGAGATCGCCCGAAATCCATTTGGAATAGCTGTCGACGCCCTGCGTCCTTCGTCCGTCCGGTCGCGCCTGCCGAATGTCGCCATCCGCATAGTTGAACGCCCAGTCCTTGGCATAAGGCGCAACCATGAAGCGCCAGACGCGCGCCAGCATGGCCTGCTCGGTCTCGGTGCGGTCGAGCGTCGAGTGCGGGCGGTTGCCCAGCACCTTGAACAGATAGTCGAGCGCCGGCAGGAGGTCGTCATTGACGACGCCAGCCTCGGGTCGGCCGAAATCGCCGAGCTGCGTGGCCTCGCTCAGGGTCGCCGCGCTCAACGCGAGCATCGCCGCGAGGGCGATGATCGACGCCCGCCTTGCCCGTCCCTCAGCCACGTCGGCGCTTGCCGCCGCCGCTCGCGCCGGCCTTCGGCGCATCCGGGGTCACGTCGGGCGTCCGCTCGTAGCGCACTCCGGTGAACAGCACGAGTTTGCCTTCCGGCGCTTCTGCACCGGTCCGCGCTGGGGCTTCTGCCCGCATTTTGGTCGTCAGTCGAACCAGTTTACCCAACCTGGCCTCCGCTGGGGTGGTTCGCGGCCCGGAACAGGCCGCGCTCCGGGCGAGACGCGTGCGCCCGGTCGGTGCATTAAGACTTCGTCAAGGTTAATACTTCGCTAACGATTTGCCCGCGATATTGTACATTGTGAGTCTCAAGCGCGAAGGGGCTCCCGGGGCATTTGCATGATCGGCTTCCAACCCTACGAAACGTTCCAGCTTCTCATCGAGACGGGCGGCACAGATCGGACCAACACGCTGCTTTGCGCAGCCTGCGATGCCTATGCGCGGCGCGGCAAGCCGACACCGGCCGAAGTCGAGCAGTTCGGTGTCCTCGCGCAGCGCCTGTTCCCGGCTGCCGCCCCGGCCGCCCGGGCCAAGGCCGCCGCTACTCTCGGTCGCTCCGATAACCTCACGCCCGAACTCGAGGATCTGGTCGTCCGGCACCTGGGCGATGATCTCGGCGAGTTCCTCGTTGCCGCTCCGAAGCTGACCGAATCGACCATGATGAAGGTCGTCTCGACCAACGACGCGACGCTGGGCGCCGCCCTGGCGCGCCGCGCCGACCTGACACCCGCCATTCTCGGCCGTCTGTTCCAGATGAACAGCCGCAAGGTGTATCGCGCGCTCGCCACCAATACGGCCATCGCGCCCCGTGGCCCCTTCCTTGGCGCCCTTGCCCGCTCGGCGCAGATGGATCATCAGGTCGCCTGGTCGCTCGCGGCCCGCGATGATTTCGATGCGGCGCTGCTCTCGCCAACCTTTTTCGATCTCGGCGAGAAGGACCGGCTCAAGGTCATTACTGCGCTCGCCAGGCGCGAGGCGCCCCCCGCCCCCATCAAGCGCACGCTCGAGCAGCTTTCGGTTGCGACGAACGAACTCACCCGCGCCCTGATGAAGCTGTTTTCCGAGAATCGCCGGCCCGAGGTCACACGCCTCCTGCACCAGATCACCGGGCTCGACGAAGTCCGCTGCGGGCAGATCGCCCATGATTCCTCCGGCGCGGCGCTATTCGTCGTCCTGCGCGCCTTTGGCTGCACCGCGGCCGACGGGCTCAAGGTGCTCATCCATGCCACGTCCCATGATGGGGAGCGCTCGGCCGATCTCAGCCATTTCAACGACTTGTTCGAGACGGTCAGCATCGACGCCACCGCCTTCCTGATGAGCGCCTGGCGCGGCGAAGTGAATCTGCTCGATCTCACCAAGCCCGAATACCGGCCCTTCGCCGAAACCCGCCGCCGCATTCCCGTTCCGCAGACGCGCGAACGCAACCCGGCGGTCGACGAGGCCATTGCTGCCCTCGCCCGCCTCGGCACGCGGGCCGGCTGAGTTTCGAGCAGACGCAGAAACCCGTAGACCTGTTGTATGCAAGTCATAGTAGCGCCCTGCGCGGGCTGCTATGGTTAACGCACATTTGCAAAGAGGGCTTTGGGATGAAGCGCTTTATCTGCCTGCTGATGATGTCCGCGGCACTTGCCGGGCTTGCCGGCACAGCCGTCGTGCGCGCGGCAGATTTGCCGATGAGCCCGGTCGAGCAACAAGTGGTGGAGGCGTCCTCCACCGTCACCATCACTATCGAGGCGCTGGCGTTCAAGCGGTGGACCGACGACGTTCTGCTTTCCTACATCGCTGATTCCGATTGGGAACTTTCCACCGATGATCTGGCCGAGGACTATGCGCCCGGCCTCGCGGCATCGCTGTACTTTGCCATGGATGGCGGGTGGGGAGTGCGGCTCGCGGGCCTCTACGCATCCGGCAGCGGCGCGGGGGAAATGATCAGCGGCGGGGAGCAACTCGGCGCCACGTACTCCGACAGCTACAATCCGGATAACCTGGTCTTCCAGAATTCCGAAGGTGCGTTCAGCATGAATGCCGACCAGCAATGGTCGCTGGCCGGGGTCAATGCCTCCGCGACAATCGACCTGGGCGCGGGCGCAAAGGTCACTGTCGGCCCGGCTTGGCTGCGCTATGCCAATGCGCTGCACAGCACCGTCGTGGAGACGGAAGGCGACGCCGACAATGTCGACGCAGTGGATATCTCGTCGACAAATGATCTGTTCGGCGGTGTTGTCGGGCTCGAAGCCATGCTGCCTGTCGGGGACGCCCTGACGGTCGGCGGCCGCATCGCCGGGGGCGTCTATGCCGCGCACAAGGTGCTCGACCGCAGCTACGAGGCAGTTGGCCTGATCGATTCGCCTTATGTCTCTGACTTGATGACGGACAATTCGTCGTCCGACGGCATCGCCACCAGCATCGAAATCGCCCCCAGGGCGGCGCTGGCCATCTCGCCCAATATCAGCCTAACGCTGGGCGGTTCGTTCATCTGGATCAACGGCATCGATGAATCGGCCGACCACTTCCAGTCTCTCGGAACCGACAATGGCCCGGGTGCAATCGCGGAGGAAAGCCCCGGTTCCACCAGTGTGACGTTCGGCGGAGTGTCCCTGGGTCTCACCGGCACCTTCTGAGCCCGGCGCACACCTTGCGCACGTGTTCATCCGCCCGGCCAAGTTCCGGGCGGTTTTGTTCAGCGTCTACCCCACCACCTCCACCCCGATCTCTCCGCCGCGCGAATCGAGGCTGATCAGCCAATAATCGGGGTCGAACGCCTCCTCGCGCTCAAGCCGCGCCCGGATTTCAGCTGGCGCCACATGGTCGAAGCGGCGGATAAAGACTCGATCTTCCGGATTGCCGTCATGGGCGGCCGTCGGAGCGGGCGCGTAGAGGCTCATCTCGCCACTGAGGTGATCCACCTCGATGAAGATCTGCCCGGCAATGGGGTCGCCGCGCCGGCTGATGACGCAGATCTGGCCCATGTCGTTGTGGCGGCGGAGGAAGGCGGAAACCCAGAGATCGGTGCGAAACATCCGGCAATTCTACCGTATGTTTCGCTCTTCCGGCAGTGGCCTCGCCATAAGGTCGGACAGGGCGGCCCCGCCTCAGATCGCCGCGCCGTTTGCCACCAGGAGATCGAGCAGGTCTGGAGAAATGCGGCCGGTCTGCTCGTAATTGTAGAAGGTCTCGAATTGCCGGATCGCCTTGGCCGTCGCGTCGTTCATAACGCCGTCAGGGGCCGCCTGCAGGTAGCCGAGGCTCGATAGTCCGCGCTGCACCTTGGCGATCACCACGGGGTCGTTGGGCGAGAACTTCTTGATCTGGTCGGGCGTGGCGTTGGTGTCGAGCACCGCCACCACGGTGCCGGCAGCGGCCGGTGCGTCGTTGATCGGCAGCGGCACGCCCGGCCTCGGGGTTACCGGCAAGGGGCCGGCGGCGCTCGCCAATTGCCCGATCGGGTCGGGGGCGGGGCCGCCATCCGCTCCCGTCGCGAGTTGCTGCACGCCCGAGGCGATGGTGTCGAAGGCCTCGGCCGCGGTATCGGCGGCCATCTGGAAGGCCTGATCGCCATCCTGCGGCAGCGGCCGACCAAGCAGGGTCGGCCCGGCGGCTTGTTGGCTGACACTGCCGGTTTCGACGCTCGCATCCATTTCCACCCGGCGCGCCACGGCGACGCTCTCGGCCTTGGCCTCGGGCAGCGTCTCGGCCAGCGGGGTCGGCTGCGGCAGCACGGACGGCTCGGGCGCGACCGTCAGCTCCGTGGTTGCGGCAGCGGCCGGGGCCAGGTCCGCCACAACCTTGTCGGTCACCTTGGGCAGCGCGATCTGGGCTACGGCGTCCGCCGGCTGCGCTATTGTGGGAGCCGGTTTCGGCTTTTCCGCCGCCACGCGGTTCGCAGGGGCCGGCGCGAGGTTGGCGCCGTCGCCTGTCCGCCCCAGATCAAGCGGCGCGGCGATGATCTTCGCCATGATGGCGGGTGTCAGCTGCCCGGTCTGCTTGAGGCCGGAGATCTGCTCGAACTTCTTGATTGCCCGAGCGGTCTGCGGGCCGTAATAGCCATCCACCGTACCGGTAAAGAGCTGCAGCTGCTCGAGTTTTCGCTGCAGATCATAGACTTCCTTGTTGCCGATGGCAGCAGTCTGGCCGGACGAGGTCGGCACCGCGGCCGGCTTCGCTTCGCCCGTCACCTTCGGTGCCAGCGTCTTTTGCGGCATGGGCTGCGTCACGGCGAATTTCTTTGGCTTTTGTGCCGGCACCACTGGGTCGACATCGGGGTCGACGCCAGCGAGCTTGACAGAGCCCGCAGGTGCGAACAGCGGCGCGGGGTGGCGATGCTCCTGTCCGTAGAGCGCATTCGAGGCAGCCATTGCGCTCGTCACCATCAGCGCGAGAATCGCGGTGTTGGCGAGAGGCTGGCGCATATAGCGCGCAATGATCCAGCGCGCCGCGCGGGCCGAGGCGGCCAGCACGACGCTGCCCACCTGCATCGGCAGGTGGCCGAGGCTCAGTGCCGTCATTGTGCTTTTCTTCTTTCGTCTGCGTGCCATGAAGCCATGGTCTGAGGTACCGGGTCACGACGGAGGTGTGTGACTTCGGCAGTTTCCACCACCTTGGTTTCCGGACCGTTTATGGGAAGCAGAACAGTCATCACTGTCCCCTCTCCCGCCACCGATGCCGCATGCAGGCTGCCCTGGTGCAGTTCGACGAGGCCCTTGACGATGGACAGCCCGAGTCCAGTGCCTTCATAGCGGCGCGCCAGCGAAGCCTGCGCCTGGAAGAAGGGCTCACCGACATGGGCAAGCGCTTCGGGGGCCATGCCGATGCCCTTGTCGGTCACCACGACGGCGAGATGCCGCCCCTGGCGCCGCATGGCGAGCGTCACCACCGAATGCGGGTGGCTGAACTTTATGGCATTGGTCAGCAGGTTGATGAGAATCTGTCGGCAGGCGCGCTCGTCGGCCACCAGCGTCGGCAGCATCTTGGGCAGGTCGGTCATCAGCCGCACGGATTTCTCGCGCGCCATCGAATCGACGATCTTGAGGCAGGGCTCGACCAGAAGGTCGGGCGCGAAGGGTTCGGCGACGAGTTCGAACTTGCCGGCCTCGATGCGGCTCATGTCGAGCATCATTTTCACCACATCGAGCAGGTGCATGCCGCTCTGGTGGATCAGGCGCGCATATTCCCGGTGCACCGGCGGCAGATCGCCGACCACACCAGACGTCATCATCTCGGAGAAGCCAACAATGGCGTTGAGCGGCGTCCGCAGCTCATGGCCGATTGTGGCGAGGAAGCGTGTCTTGGCGGCGCTCGCCTCTTCAGCGGCCTTGCGGGCACGCTGCAACTCGGCCTCGCGTTCGTGACGCTCGGTCACATCGTGCAGCATGATCATCACTTCGGCCGGCTGATCGCCAGCGTCGGTCGGCACAACCGGAGTAAACAGCATTCCGGCCCAGAAAAACTGCGGCGCGGCGCCGAGCCCCCCCGCCACGTCGCGCCGCAGGCGGATTTCCGCCCAGCGGCTCTCATGGTCATGGGTCGCGGTGGACAGGCAGGTGAGATAGAGCGGCCGGTCGAGCACGTGCACACGCTCGAACAGGCCGTCGCCGGTCAGTTCGAAGCGCTGGCATCCGAGCAGCGGCTCTGCCGCGCGGGTGGCGAATTGCAGCTTGCCGTCGGGACCGATGCGAAACACCGCCTCCTGAATCTGGTCGATCACCGAGCCCAGCGCGTCGAGGCGGCCGCGCTCGTGCTGGTCGAGCACATTGGCGAGCCGGCGCGCCAGTTGCAGCGTCAGCAGTACCGAGATCGCGAAGGCCATGGCCGCGATGAACTGGTCGCCCAAGGTGAAGGGCTCCGGCCAGACGATGAGGCCGATGCCATTGGCGCCCGAAAGCAGCAGGCCGGTGGCGAAGGCGGGCCAGATCACCGCGTCGGCGCGGCCGCGCAGCATGAGCGCCGCCTTGATCGGGCCGAGCAAGGTAATGGCAATGCCCAGGTCGATCAGCGCCGGGTCGGCAATCGAGAACAGCGTTCCAAGGGCGATGGTCGTCAGCGCCAAGGTGCCGCCCGCCCGGTCGAGCCGGCCGGCCTGCGCGTCACGGTCGGCGAACAGCGTGGTCGTAATACACAGCGCGCCAATCACCAACGCGATGTACTGACCCTGCAGCACGCTGATCACCGCGACGGGCGAACCGAGCAGGATGGCCAGCATCCCGGTGCGCGCCGATACCAGGATAGCCTGGCGGCGCAGGGCGACGGAGCGGCTGGTATCGGCCCGGTCATCCGTGGCGGAAATCCACGTCACCAGTCGGGCCCCGAGGCTACGCATACTCAATACTCACTGCCGGGTTGGGGTCGTCTCGCTTGGGTCAGGAGAAACACCCCGAAGGCCTAAGAGGCGCTTAAGACAATGGCTCGCAAAGCATTTCGCCCGCGCTATTCAGCCTCTGATCGGTGGCTTTTTACCTATAGCGTAAACGCATTCTTGCCATCGCCACTGCCAAGTCCGTACGGGGCGATTGCCGGAGCCGCGCCGGTCGATGGCATTTTAAGCGAAATTCGAAATGCCGCTTAAACCCCTGCCGCTAGGGTGGACTACGGGCAATCGGGCCCATTCGGTGACGGTTCCTTGATGTGGCTGTTGCGTTCGATCTTCTGGCTGTCGCTCGCCTTCATGGTGGTCGCGCCACGCGGTGAAACCCCGGCGGATCTGCCGCAGCGGATCGTGTCGGAAGGTGCGCGCGCCGTCGGCTCCACGCTAGACCGGATGCCCTGCGCCGATCTCACCTGCGCCGCCGGACAGGCCGCTATCCGCGGCCTCATCGCCAGTGCCGAAGCCGGCGCACCACCAAAGCCGAAGACCGCGCTTCCTGCCCTGCCCACGCCCGCGCGCCTCGCCCCCGCCGCGCCAGCCACCAACATCCCCGTGCCCAAACCCCGGCTGCACCGCGGATGAGGCCACTCCAGCCGTCTCCCCCTTTCGGACGGTTGCCTCCTGCACCTCGCCATGCTCCAAACGGGAGGAATCGAGGGAGACCGAATTGATCTACGAGTTGCGCATCTATCGCTGCCTGCCCGGCCGCCTGCCGGCGCTGATCAAGCGCTTTGAAAACGACACGCTCCGCATCTGGGACAAGCACGGCATCCGCCAGGCCGGCTTCTGGACCACGGTGATCGGCGAATCCCACAACGACCTCACCTATCTCATCCGCTGGGATTCCCTCGCCGACCGCGAGCAGAAATGGGCCGCCTTCGCGTCCGATCCGGAATGGACGACGGCCCGAGCCGCCTCGGAGGCCGATGGCCCGATCGTCGACACGATATCAAGCCAGTTGCTCGCGCCCACCGCGTTTTCGAAGCCGATCTGACACACTTCAATTTGCGGCGGGATTGGCCTATCTGAAGTCCATGACCCATCCCGCCCGCTTCACCGAAATCGCCGAAAACCTGTCCTTTCTCGATGACTGGGAGGATCGCTATCGCTACCTCATCGAGCTGGGGCAGGCGCTGCCGCCGCTCGCGGATAGCGAGAAGACCGCCGAGAGCAAGGTGTCCGGCTGCGTCTCGCAGGTCTGGCTCGTGTCGGACCGGATCGGCGACCTTCTCTCCTATCGCGGCGAGTCCGATGCCATGATCGTCAAGGGTCTCGTCGCAGTGCTTGTCGCGCTCTATTCCGGGCGCAGCGCGCGCGACGTCGCCGAGACAGACGCGATCGCCATCTTCGACGAACTGGGCCTGCGCGAGCATCTCACCACGCAGCGCTCCAATGGCCTCGCTTCAATGGTCCAGCGCATTCGTTCCGAAGCGAGGACCATCGCGGGCTAGCTCCGGTGCGCCTGCCCTCGTGGTCCATCTTCCCCTACATCGCCACGCGCTCGCCGTGCATTTCGGCTCGCACCCGTCCGCGCTCCGGACCCTCGGCGCTGTCGGAAAGCCCCATGCGCCGGGCCACCTGCTCGAGCCCGATGCGCAGCACCAGCTTGGCGCTGCGGCGCGGCCAGCCGGCATCCGCCTCGATTTGCTGCAGCCCGCGCAGTTCGGCTGCGACATCGAACACGACGCGGGCGCAATCGGGCGGCAATTCACCGAGCAGCGCGTTGAAGCGACGGCGCGCATCGGCCGCCATATCGCCCATTTCCGCCTGCCCGCCGCCGCTGCCGGGCATATGGTCGGGCGCATAGTGCATGGTCAGCCGCGGCGCGATCCCGGCGCGCCGCCACATGCGCCTGAGCCGCAACCCTGCCTCGAACTGCGCAGCTGATAGGAACGCTGTCCTGTTCTTCGCATCGGGCCGCGCCAACCGCGCCAGCAGGTCGTCACCCAGGTTAACGCGCGTCCCGTCCGGGACCCGTGCAATCTCGCGATGCTGGTCGGCGAAGCGATCACCTTCGATCAGGTTGCGACGCAGCCACCCGGCGGTCGCCGCGGAGGGCGACAGGGCATCTGCAGAAAGCGACACGACGCCATCGGCGGCGAGCTCGCGCACCCGCCGCGACGACAGGCTGGCCGCGCCCGCCACAAAGCGCTCCCCCTCCTCTGTCGCCGCCCCCAGCGCCAGCAATTGCCTCACAAAGCGCAGTTCCTCCTTACGCGCGCTCGGCATGACGCGCCTCCGCCGTCTCGGGGCACGGCGACAGCCGCACCCGGATCGCCGACTCGATCGCATCAATCCGGCCATCGAAGCCCGCGTCTTCGCGCATATCCTCGATATGGGCGCAGGCATGCGCCACCGTTGTCCGGTCGCGACCGAGCAGCCGCCCCACTTCGCTCAGTTGCCGTCCGAGTTCGACGTGGAGAAGGTACATGGCCACCTGTCGCGATAGTGCGATCGCTGCGGTGCAGCGCCCGGTGGCCAACAGCAGGCTCACCTCCACCTCGAAATCGCGCCCAACTTCCCCAAGCACCACTCGCGCCGCCAGGTCATGCGACAGAGGGCCGATACGCACCGGCGCCCGGCGCGCATCCGGCATCGTGGCGTTCGTCGATGGCCCACTCGGTTGCTGCGACCGGCGTGCCCAGCCGACACCGTCGGTGGTTCTGCCTTCGTTATTTCGCTGCTGGCTGTGCATCACCTGCTCCCGTCCAGTCGTTATAGGATCATATTCCTATATCCGACAAGAGAGGGGGCGGGGATAGATTGCGGGGGTCCGTAGAGTTGCGGACCTTCCGGGGCGACGTCCAAAGCGCCTGCGCGCCCTACAAAAGCAAAAGGGCCGCATCGCGGCCCTTTACTTCGATCCAACACGCCGCAACACTCGAAACGGTTGAGCGCAGCAGTAAACCGACCGCGTGCCGGAGCCCGACCCTCCGGCGTCGCGACAGTTCAGTCGGCCTTGCGGCCCAGACCATTGTCCTTGGCGAGGCGCGAACGGGTAGCCGAGTAGTTCGGTGCAACCATCGGATAATCCGTCGGCAGGCCCCACTTCTCGCGGTACTCTTCCGGCGAGAGGTTGTAGTGCGTGCGCAGGTGGCGCTTCAGCGATTTGAACTTCTTGCCGTCTTCGAGGCAGATGATGTAGTCGGGCGCGATGGACTTGCGCACCGGCACTGCCGGCTTCAGTTCCTCGGTCTGCTCTACCGGCGCGGGGGACTTGAGACCCTGCAGTGCGTGGTGAACATCGGCGATCAGCTTCGGCAGGTCGTTCGCGCTCAGCGCGTTATGGCTAACATAGGCAGATACGATTTCGACGCTGAGATCGATGAGATCGTTATCAGCTGCCGAGTTTGCGCCAGTCGTTTCGGTCATTTCGGGTCCTTGTCTTCTGTGTGTTCGCCGGTTGGCCCCGACGTCACTCCACTAGCAGTCGCTGTGTAGTGCCATTTGGTGCAAATGGCAACCGCGACTTTCCGTTGTTACCACCAATATGGCCCGTGATTGATACAGCGTTCACTTCTCGGCAGGGGTGTCTGTCGATATGTCAGTATTGGTGCGTGGGTCAGGTCTAATTCCCGCCCGGAGCGCCGCCCGCGCCAGCAAATGCGCCGAAATTGGGGTGGCCAGCAACAAAAACACAACACCCAGCAATGCTCTCAAAAATATCGCCCCGTCTCCGGAAACAATTCCGGCTGCAAGGAGCATCAAACCCGCTCCGACGACACCCGCCTTCGAGGCAGCGTGCAGCCGCATGTAGAGATCTCCAAGACGTAGAACGCCCAGTGCTGCCAGCAGCGAGAACATTGCCCCGACAAGCAGCACGGCGGCGCCAAGATACTGCAAAGGCTCGCTCATTCGTGCCCTCCCCTGCGGTCGAGCAGGTAGCGGGTCAGCGCCAGCGTCGCGAGCAGCCCCACCAGCGCCACCGCGATGGCGATATCGAGATAGAGCCCGAACCCGGTCCGCGCGACGTAGGCGGCGATGAAGCCCACGGCCAGCTGCGTCAGCAGGTCGAGCGCCATGATCCGGTCACCGAGGGTTGGGCCGCGCACCAGGCGAATCACCGTCAGCGCCATGGCCGCAAGGATCAGGCCCATCGCCGCCAGTGCCGCCCAGCCGAGCACCTCGCCACCGCTCATCGGCACGCCTCCATCACCAGCCGCTCGAAGCCTTCGGCAATATCGCGACGGAACGCCGCAGCATCGCCCATCTCAAGCGCATGGATCACGAGGAACCGCTTGTCGGCCGTCACGTCGATGCTGAGAGTCCCCGGCGTCAGGGTGATCAGGTTGGCAAGCAGGGCTATCTCGATGTCGCGGTCGGTGTTGAGCGGATAGTGAACGATGGCGGGCCTGAGCCGTTTCTGCATGTCCGGCCGGCAGACCAGCACCGCCACCCGCAGCGCACTGAGCAGCAATTCACGGGCGAACAGCCCGGCAAGCCTCAGGATGCGGAGCGCCCGCCCCAGATAACCCGGCTTCCCCAGACCGCGTCGCACGATCAGCAGGCTCAGCGCCCCCACCAGGGTTCCGAGCAGCAGATTCGGCAGCGAGACCTGCCCCGAAGCGAGCGCGAAGCCCAGCGCCAGCAGCACCGTCGCAAGCAGCAGGTTCATGGCGAGCCTCCTGCCAATTGCGTGGCGGCGATATAGGCGGCAGGGTCGAGCAGCGCCTTCGCCGTTGCCATGCCGAAGCCCATGATGGGTTCCGGCCAGAGCCCGAGCCCGACCAGCCCCATCACCAGCAGAGCGGCGGGCCACAGTACCATCCGCTCCTCGCGCGACGTCAGCATCACCTGCCGGGGCCCTTGCGGGGCAAAGCCGGGAAGCGGCGCCGCACGCCAGGCCACATGAGCGAAGAGCCGTGCCACGGCGATGAGCGACAGCAGCGCGTTCAGCAGCACCGCGAGCCACAATGCCAGCGCCGTCATATCGCCCGTCGCCAGCCACCGGTCGATGCCGGCGGTGACGAGCAGGAATTTCGGCCAGAAGCCGCTGAGCGGCGGAACGCCCGCCACCGCGAACAGGGCCAGGCCGAACACCATCGCGATCAGCGGCGACATGGCAAGCAAACCGCCCATGGCGCGG
The DNA here is from genome assembly GCA_027487555.1 of Hyphomicrobiales bacterium. GTDB lineage: Bacteria > Pseudomonadota > Alphaproteobacteria > Rhizobiales > Devosiaceae > Devosia_A. Next base: position 43,462 of record JAIYDI010000014.1, on the reverse strand, counting down.
GTATCGCCTGCGCCCGTCAGCTTTTCGACCAGCCCGGCGATCACATAGAGTGCGCCCAGCGCCAGCATGGCGTGGATGCCATAACTCGCCGCGCCCGCCAGCCCCTGTTCCGTGCCAAGGGCGAGACCCGCGAGCATCGCGCCGATGCCGCCGATCAGCAGGAAGCCGATGAGCCGCCTGAGCCCTGTCTCGGCGATCGCCGCAAGCGGCCCGAGGGTCAGCGTCGCGACCGCCACCACGGCCAGCGCCGGCTCGAGCATCACCCGGGCGTCCGGCAGGACCATCGCCAGGCTTCGGATCAGCGCATAGGCGCCAACCTTGGTCAGCAGCGCCGCAAGCAGCGCGGCGATCGCCGGCGGCGGCGTATGGTAGGAGGCGGCAAGCCAGGTATTGAGCGGGAACCCGGCTGCCTTCATGCCGAAGCCGACCAGCAGCAGCGCCGCTATTGCTGCCAGCGCCGCCTTGTCCGCTCGCGCGCTCGCGCCGATCAGGTCGGCCATGTTGAGCGTGCCCATCAGCCCATAGAGCAGCCCCAGCGCCAGCAGGAAGATGCTCGTGGCCATGAAGTTGGGGAAGCCGTATTTCACCGTGCCGTCGAGCTGCATCGGCTGCCGCCCGAGCGCCAGAAGCCCGAAGCTGGCGATCAGCATCACCTCGAACCAGACATAGAGGTTGAACAGGTCGCCCGTCACAAACGCGCCACTGACACCGGCGAGCAGCAGCAGCACCTGCGGATAGAGCCCGTCGCGCCGCGCCCGGTCCGGCGCATCCGCCCCGAGCGGCAAGAGCACGATTGTCACCACCAGCGCCGCGGCGAAGGCAAAGCCTGCGCCCAGGGCATCGACGGTAAACGCGATGCCGAATGGCGGCAGCCAATTGCCCATGGTCATGGCCTGTGGCCCGCTTTCGGCCACCCGCATCACCAGCACGAAGTCACACAGCGCCGTCACCGCGGCAATGAGCACCGCCAGCGGCAATTGCAGCAGCTTCATCTGGCGCAGCAGCAGGAGCAGCGCCGCCCCGGCGAGGGGGATCAGCACCGGCAGCAGCACCAGCCATTGGCCGGGAGGCGTTGGGAGGCTCTGCATGCTGCCTCCCTCAATAGCTCAGGGGTGGCTCGGGGCCACCCTTTGGTTCAGCCACGCGCATCTCGTTGGTATCGTCGGCATCCAGGCTCTGATAGGCGCGATAGGCCAGCACCAGCAGAAAGCTGAACAGCGCGAAGCCGATGACGATCGCCGTCAGGATCAGCGCCTGCGGCAGGGGGTTCGCCGCGCCCGCGAGCGGCAGCTTGCCATCGAGCGCGATCGGCGGCACGCCCCGGCTCAAGCGCCCGGCGACGAGGATCACGAGGTTCACGCCATTGCCGAACAGCAATAGCCCGAGCAGCATGCGGATCAGCGCACGGCTCAGCAGCAGGTAGATCCCGGCCGACAGGAATAGTCCGGCGAGCACGGCCATAGCCGCATTCATGGGCTCTCCTCCTCGTTGTCCTCGAGACCGAGCACCATGCTCGCCACCGCGCCCACCACCACCAGATAGACCCCGAAATCAAACAGCATCGGGGTCGAGAGCGTCAGCACATCGCGCCCCATGTTGAACTCCGCCCAGAGGCCGGTGAGGAACGGCACGTCATAGGCGAGCGACATCATCCCCGACAGGATGGCGATGAGCAGCCCCGCCGCCGCGATCACCAATGGATGCACGCGCAGCGCCTTGCGCGCCACGTCAGGCCCGAGCGCCATGCCATAGATAGCGAGCGCCGACGCCGCGATCAGCCCACCAATGAAGCCGCCGCCCGGCTCGTTATGGCCGCGCAGCAACACGAAGATCGAGAAGGCCAGCATCACGGCGGTCAGAAACGGCGCAACGGTGCGGAAGATCAGCGAGTTCATGCCGGGCTTCTCCGCCGGGCGCGCTTCGGCTTGTCCGGCTCTGCCTCCGCCTCGGCCTCGGGTTCAGGCACTGGCGCAGCCGCCGGTACCGGCTTCGCACTGCGCGCCACGCGGATCAGCGCCAGGACCGCGATGCCGGCGGCCATCACCACCGAGATCTCGCCCAGCGTATCCAGGCCACGAAAATCGACGAGGATGACGTTGACGATATTCTTGCCATGCGCCAACGCAGCGCTGTTTTCATTGAAGAAATCGCTGAGCCGCGGATCGAGCGGCGTTTCGAGCACGCGCAGCAGCAGCAGTGTCACCGCGCCGCCCGCCACCAGCGCCACCGACCCATCCCGCAGCCAATCCTCCATCGGCCGGGGATCGCGCCCTTCGAGTTTCAGCCGCGTCATCACCAGCCCGAGGATCACCACCGAGAGGATTTCGACCATGAACTGCGTGAAGCCGAGGTCGGGCGCCCCGAACAGCAGGAAGATCAGCGACACCGCTGTGCCCTGTATGCCGAGCGCCAGGATCGCCATCAGCCGGCCCGGCGCGAACACTACCGTGACGACGCCCGCGACCGCCAGCGCCATCACGCCCCATTCCTCGAGCCGCAGGTCCGGCCAGTTCGGCCTCAGTGGCCAGCCGTCGGCCAACGCCAGGGGCAACAGCACCGCGGCGGCCAGCATCACGAAGATGGTCAGCATGGCGATTTCGAGCCGCCCGTGGTGCAGCAGCCGCGTCACCGCACCGGCCAGCCGCACCAAGCCGAAATAGGCTCGGTCGAAGCCGCGATCGAGGCTCGGCACCCGCCGCAATGCCTTGTTCAGGCCGATCCGCATCGGGTTGAACAGCCGATAGGCGACCATCGCCAGCGCCCAGGTCAGCATGGAAAGCAGGAAGGGCACCCCGATCAGGTCGATGCCCCTGGGCATGTGGAACGGCTTGGCCGCGGGGGCCACCGCCGCCAGCGCCGGTGCCAGCAGCCGCTCCACCTCGCCCGGCAGGAGCGCCAGCGCCAGCCCGGCGATGCCGAGCAGCAGCGGCCCGGCAATCATCCCCCAGGGCGCCTCATGCGGCAGCTTCGGAGTGGCGAGTTGCACCCCCATGAACGGCCGGATGGCGAGCAGCAGCCCGACAGCGCCGAGTAGCACATTGCCCAGAACCAGCACCGCCAGCGCCGCGATCATTGCCATGTCGGGCAACGCAGCCGCCTTGTACATTTCCTCCTTGGCCCAGAAGCCGAGCAGTGGCGGCACCCCCAACATCGCCGCGCCCGCCATCAGCGCCGCGATGAAGCTCAGGCTCATCGGTTCGCGCAGGCCCCGCAGGCTGGTGATGTCACGCGTGCCGGTGCCATGGTCGATGCCGCCGACCACGAGGAACAGGGCCGCCTTGTAGAGCGCATGCGCGACGAAATAGATCAGTGCCGCGGCGAGCGCCAATTCGCTGCCGATGCCGGCCAGCAGCATCAGCAGCCCGAGCGAGGCGATGGTCGTCTGCGCCAGCACCTGCTTGAGGTCCGTCTCGCGGAACGCGCCGAACGCGCCCCAGGCGAGCGTCAGCGCGCCCAGCACCATCAGCGTGCCGTTCCACCAGATCCCGCCCGACATCACCGATGATAGCCGCAGCACGAGATAGACGCCTGCCTGCACCATGGTCGCCGAATGCAGCAGCGCCGACACCGGTGTCGGCGCTTCCATGGCGTTGGGCAGCCAGAAATGGAATGGCACCTGCGCCGATTTCGTCGTCGCGGCCAAAAGGAACAGCGCGGCGAGCAGCGGGAAAGCCGGGCTTGCAACGAGGCTTGCGGTCGCGCCGCTCAACTGCCAGCTACCCGTGACCAGCGCCAGCGTCACCCCGCCCGCCAGCAGCGCCAGCCCGCCGATCCCCGTCACCACCAGCGCCTGGATCGCGCCGCGCCGCGCCGCCTGCCGATCGGCATCGAAGCCGATCAGGAGGAACGAAGCGAGCGACGTCAGCTCCCAGAAGGCGTAGAGCCCGACAATGCTGTCGACCAGCACCAGCCCCTGCATAGCGCCGAGGAACAGGCTCAAGAAGCCGATGAACCGCCCGCGATGCGGATGGCCCTTCAGGTAGTCACCCGCATAGAGCAGCACCAGCGATCCGACTGCCGCGATAGTGATGGCGAAGGTCAGGCTCAGCCCGTCGATCCGGAACGCCAGCCTCAGGCCGAGGCTTGGCACCCAGTCCAGTTCCAGCACGCGCGACGGCGTCTCGCCCAACCCCGGCACCAAGAGCAGCAGCGCTCCGAGACCGGCTAGCCCCATCAGCGCCGCGATCCAGCCGATCGCGCCCCTGACCCAGCGTTCAAGCGCAGCGAGCGGCCAGGCCATGACAATCGGCAGCCCGATCGCCAGCAGCAGAGCATAGATGCCGATCATGTCGCGCGTTGCCTGCACCAGTCCTCCCCTGCCAATCCGTGGTCGGGATTCGCGTCAAGCCCACTGTAGGGATCGAGGCGCGGGCAACAAGCAAAACCGGCATGGGTGTACCCCTGGGGGCGCGGAGGCCACAGCTTTGTGTGCCGCCCCTTCCCGCCCGGCCTCCGAGCCTCTATCTAGCGCAGCATCGCTCATCGGATGCCCCTCATGCCCACGCCCCCCGTCGCCCCGCAGCAGCCGCATGCCACCAGCCACCACGGCATCACGCGGAACGACCCGTATCACTGGCTGAGGGCTGCGAACTGGCAGGAAGTGTTCGAGGCGCCGGAGACGCTGCCCGCCGATATCCGCGCCTATCTCGAGGCCGAGAACGCCTGGACCAAATCCGAGTTCGAGGATCCGCATTCGGGCCTTCTCGAGACGATCTACAAGGAGATCCGCGGCCGGATAAAGGAAGACGACAGCGGCATTCCCTCCAAGGATGGCCCCTTCGCCTACAATGAGCGCATGGAAGAGGGGAAGCAGTACCCCGTGCTCGTCCGCACCCCGCGCGATGGCGGCCCGGAACAGATCCTGCTCGATTGCAATCTCGAAGCCGGAGACGGCTATTTCGGCTTCGGCGGCGGCGACCACGACCCGACCCATCGCCTCCTCGCCTGGAGCGCCGACCGGCAGGGCTCGGAATTATACACGCTCCATATCCGCGACCTGGCAACCGGCAAGGACACTGGCGAGGTGCTCGAAAACATCGCGGGCGGCGGCGTCTGGTCGCCCGATGCCACCGCGCTCTACTACACGGAGTATGATGACAACCACCGGCCCTATCGCGTCCGCCGGCACGTGCTCGGCACGCCGCAATCCGATGACGAGATAGTCTATGAGGAGGCCGATCCGGGCTTCTTTGTCGGCGTCGACGAGACGCTGAGCCGCAACTACATCGTCATCAACGCCCACGACCACCAGACTTCCGAAGTCTGGCTGATCGACGCCAACACGGGCGGCGCGCCATTCTGCGTCGCGCCCCGCAAGGCCAATCGCGAATACGATATCGAGGATCGCGACGGCACCTTCTACATCCTCACCAATGATGGTGATGCCGAGGATTTCAAGCTCGTCGCCGCGCCCGTCTTTGCCCCGGGACCCGAGAACTGGGTGGATTTCATCCCCCATCGGCCGGGCGTCTTGATCCTCGATTTCATCGTGCTCAAGGATTACCTCATCCGCTTCGAGCGCTTCGAGGGCCTGCCGCGCATCATCGTGCAGAGCTTTTCGGGCGGCGATGAATGGGCCGTGGCCTTCGACGAGGAGGCCTATGCGCTCGGCATGTCGGCCGGCTACGAGTTCGACACAACCACCATCCGCTTCACCTATTCCTCGCCCACCACGCCGTCGGAGACCTATGATCTCGATTTGGCGACGGGCGCCCGCACGCTCCTGAAGCGGCAGGAAGTGCCCTCGGGCCACGATCCGGCCCTCTACGATACCGCGCGCGTCTTCGCGCCCGCGCCCGATGGCGAACTCGTGCCGATCACGCTGCTCTACAGGCGCGGCCTCGCGCTCGATGGTTCCTCGCCGCTGCATCTTTACGGCTATGGCGCCTATGGCATGGCCATGCCTGCCGGCTTCTCGGTGTCGAAGCTCAGCCTCGTCGATCGCGGCGTCATCACCGCCATCGCCCATATTCGCGGCGGCATGGAAAAGGGCTATCGCTGGTATCGCGAAGGCCGGCACGAGAAAAAGCCCAACAGCTTTTCCGATTTTATCGCTGCCGCCGAGTTCCTCATCGACGAGGGCTATACGGCAAAGGGCAGGATCGTCGCCGAGGGCGGCTCGGCCGGCGGGTTGCTGATGGGCGCCGTCGCCAATCTCCGGCCCGATCTCTTCGCCGGCATCGTCGCCGAAGTGCCCTTCGTCGATGTGCTCAACACCATGCTCGACGACACGCTGCCACTCACCCCGCCGGAGTGGCCCGAATGGGGCAACCCGATCGAGTACGCCTCGGATTACGCGCTGATTGCCTCCTACGCGCCCTATGAGCAGGTGAAGGCGCAGGCCTATCCGCCCATCCTCGCGCTGGCGGGCCTCACCGATCCGCGCGTCACCTATTGGGAACCGGCCAAGTGGGTGGCGAAGCTGCGCGCCACGCGGACGAACGCGGCGCCGCTCTACCTCAAGACCAACATGGATGCCGGGCATGGCGGCGCCTCTGGCCGCTTCGATGCGCTCAAGGAAACCGCGCTGAGCTATGCCTTCGTGCTCGATTGCGTGGGGCGGGCGTAACTGCCAGCGGGAATGGCGCCTTCAGTAGGGCTGCCCTCTCCCTCGTGAGGGACTTCGAGCCGTTCGCGCAGCGAGCCGACGCGCCAGTGGCGCGACGGCAGGCGATGAAGGTGGCGCGGAGCGCCGGGTGAGGGGTGCCCCTTGCTCTGAATTCCGGACACTCGGGACGTCCGCAACAGCCTCGTCCCAGAAGTCGTCCGGCAGGTTCTCGGGCTCGGCATCTGCACGCGGCGGCGTCAACTTTCCGGCGTCTTGCATCTGCCTGATCTCGGCCAGCGATGCACGTCGAACGTCGTCTTGGTTCATGGTCTGCGCTCTTCCATGTCGTGATGCTGACCGAAGTTACGGTACGTGGTCACGGACCCACCTGCATAGCCATTCTCCCCGGATCACCCTCGCGCGCGAAATCCTTTTTGCCCAAGGCGATTGTTGCGGAACGCCGGGTGGCCTATATCCCTCTGCAGCCCAGCGGCCCCATCACCCCGTCTTTATCGGAGACTCCGAATGGCTTTTGAACTTCCCGCCCTGCCCTACGCCTATGATGCCCTCGGGCCCTACATGAGCAAGGAAACGCTCGAGTACCACCACGACAAGCATCATCAGGCCTATGTCACCAATGGCAACAACCTGCTCAAGGACAGCGGTCTTGAGGGCAAGAGCCTTGAAGACGTCGTGAAAGAATCCTTCGGCAAGCATGCCGGCCTGTTCAACAATGCCGGCCAGCACTACAACCATCTGCATTTCTGGAACTGGCTCGCCCCGAATGGCGGCGGTGGTGCGGCCAAGGTGCCGGGCGCCCTGCTCAAGGCGATCGAGTCCGACCTCGGCGGCTACGACAAGTTCCGCACCGATTTCATCGCCGCCGGCACCACCCAGTTCGGTTCCGGCTGGGCCTGGCTCTCGGTGAAGGATGGCAAGCTCGCCATTTCCAAGACCCCGAACGGCGAGTCGCCGCTGGTGCATGGCGCCACCCCGATCCTCGGCGTCGACGTGTGGGAGCACTCCTACTATATCGACTACCGCAATGCCCGCCCGAAATACCTCGAAGCTTTTGTCGACAGCCTGATCAACTGGGAATATGTCGAAAAGCTGTATTCGGCTGCACAGTAACCAAAGCAATTCGCACTTGTTGCAATGACGGGCTCGCCGCGACACGCGGCGGGCCTTTTTCGTTTATCTGCGCTTGCCCGCACGGCATTTCCATCACGCCATGAATTTATATTCATCCACAGGCACATGACTCACGCCATACATATCGCTATTGCCGCCCGACAGCCTGGATGCAATAGTCCACCATAGTCGATTGCATTTGATTGACTGCCAGTTTATTCATTAATACAATTTTAACCACGTTTGTCCTGCTGGGGCCGCTGTGCCGCACCACCGTACCGTCGCCGTGCTGGTCTCCAACGAGGCGCTGAGTGCCGTGCTCGCCATGGTGCTCGCGGCCTCGCCGTGGCTGCGCGTCCGTCCATTCCACAGCGATCTCGCTCTCTCCGTCTATATGCGCATGGCGCCGGTCGACTGTGTCGTGGTGGATTTTGACAGCCAGGCCGTGCGTGGCGATCTCATCGTGCGGGCGCTCAGGGCAGATCCGGGCATCGAGAACCGGCGCTTCATCGCCATCGCGCTCGCGGGCGAAGTGGCGCCCGAAACCCGCGCCCGCGCCACCGCCGGCGGCATCGACGAAGTGATCGTCAAGCCGATGTCGCCGCGCTACCTGCTCGAGCGTGTGCTGGCGCGGCTCGACCGGCAGCCGGCCCAGCGCCCCTATCGCGCGCGCCTGCCCGAAAACGTCATTCCGCTCTTCCCTCGGCCCGAGCCGGTGCTGCCGGCTTAGCAGCGGCCGGTTCAAGCTTCGGCACTTGCACACGCTGTGCACCGCGACTATTTTAGTGGAGTGGTGCCCGAGCTTTCGCCCGGACACCTTTGTCTAGAGCCCTATCGTAATTTGAAGGCGCACGGTCCAGGTGCGCCTTCTACGTTTCAGGCTCAAGCTGACGCTGATGGGCCATGGCCACATCGTTGTCACTCCTTTCGGGAGCATGGGCTGCATGCCTCAGCCGGCGGAGCCGATCTTCGCCGGTCGCAGGTCTGGCCACCCGCTGCTGCTTGACCCCCGAAATCTCTCTCCCCCTCACGCCGCCTTCTGGTTCAGCGCCCAGGCCACCTTGTTCCACAAATCGTCCACCTCGGAGGTGAAGGTGACGATGCGGTCCGAGTGCCCTATCGAGTGCGAGAAGATGTCCGCCGCGAAGCCGCGCACCGATTCGTAGGCCCGATGGTGGTTGAGCAGCACCACCGGCTTTTTCGATGCCCCGGCGCCGGCCCGTGCCCAGGCTCGATAGAGCGCCGCGCCCGAGGCGAGGGAGCCCGGCAGCCCGACGAACACGTCCGCCATCTCGCCGATGCGCCTGAGCCGCACCTCAGGGTCGTCGATCCGCTCCACCGGCACGTCACTGAGCGCAGGCGGCGCGACGAAGCCGTCGTCAGCCAGCACCAGCACCGCGCCCCCGGCGCTGCGCACGCCCGTCACCAGGGGCACATTGTCGAGCGCGCCGTCGGCGATCAGCACCACGCGCGCGCCATGCCGCGCCAGAATCGCGCCTGCCTGGCTCAGGATCGCGGCGCGCTCGGCATCGCCCGGCCCTTTGTCCGAGCCGAACACCGCCAGAACCGGCCCGCCTGCCGCCACGTCACCGACCACGGGTCAAACTCCCCAGGATGCCGCGCACCAGGGCTCGGCCGATCTGGTTGGCCGCCGAGCGGGCGAGCGACGTCAAGGCGGCCTCGATCGGGCCGGCGCGCGTGGATCGGCGCGGCGCTGCGGCGCGCTCGGCGCGTTCGCGTGCCACCTGCTCGCGCTCGCGGCGGATATCGTCCTTTTCCTGCTCGGTGCGCGCCCGCGCCTCGGCCGCCGCGGCATCACGGGTCGCAACCCGCCGCCCCAGCACCTCATAGGCGCTCTCGCGGTCGATGGGCGTGTCATATTGCCCCGATACCGGCGAGGCGACGATCAGCTGCTGCCGCTCTTCCGGTGTCAGCGGCCCGACACGGCCCGCGGGCGGGCGGATCAGCGTCCGCCCCACCATCGAGGGGATGCCCTTTTCCTCCAGCACCGAAACCAGCGCCTCGCCGATGCCGAGCTGGGTGATCACCTCCTCGGTGGAAAAATCCGGGTTGGGGCGGAACGTCTCGGCCGCAACCTTCACTGCCCTCTGCTCGCGCGGGGTATAGGCGCGCAGCGCGTGCTGCACGCGGTTACTCAGCTGCGCCAGCACCGCCTCGGGGATATCGATGGGGTTCTGGGTGATGAAATACACCCCCACGCCCTTCGAGCGCACCAGCTTCACCACCTGTTCCACCTTGTCGGTCAGCGCCTTTGGCGCGTCGGCGAACAACAGGTGCGCCTCGTCGAAGAAGAACACCAGCCGCGGCTTGTCCGCATCTCCCACTTCCGGCAGGTCCTCGAACAGCTCCGAGAGCAACCACAGCAGGAACGTCGCGTAGAGCCGTGGCGATTGCATCAATTCGTCCGCCGCGAGGATCGAAACGACACCGCGGCCATCGGTTGTCGTGCGCATCAGGTCGGAAATCTCGAGCGCCTTCTCTCCGAAGAACGCCTCGCCGCCCTGCTGCTCCAGCACCAGCAACGCGCGCTGCACGGCGCCGACGCTCTGGCTCGCGACATTGCCGTAGCGGGTGGAAATGTGCTCGGCATTCTCCGACACCTCGACCAGCAGGGCGCGCAGGTCCTTCAGGTCGATCAGCACCAGCCCTTCGTCATCGGCATATTTGAAGGCGATGTTGAGCACGCCTTCCTGCACGTCGTTAAGGTCGAGAATGCGCGCCAGCAGCAGCGGCCCCATCTCGGTGATCGTCGTGCGCACCGGGTGCCCCTGCCTGCCGAACAGGTCCCAGAAGATGGCGGGCGACTTGCCAGCCGCGTAGTCGGCAAAGCCGATCTCTTCGGCCCGCTTCACCTGCCACGCCTTCATTTCGCCCATCGCCGCGAGACCAGAGAGGTCGCCCTTGATATCGGCGCAGAACACCGGCACGCCCACGGCCGAAAAGCCCTCTGCCAGCACCTGCAGGCTTACTGTCTTGCCGGTGCCTGTCGCGCCGGTGATCAGCCCGTGGCGATTACCGAATTTCAGCGCCAGATATTCGGGCCGCGTGCTCTGGCCGAGATAGATCTTGTCGGGAACGAGCATTCTGGCAGCACCTCCGGTTTTGCCCCTTATAGCCGTGCCCGGCTGCGACCAAAAGCGCGAAGCTCTTGCGAAAGCCGCATCAATCCCCATCTGAGCACGACAAGCGAATGGAGACAAAAGCCGATGAAATGCCCCATCGACGACACTGATCTGGTCATGAGCGACCGTCAGGGGATCGAGATCGACTATTGCCCCAAATGCCGCGGCGTCTGGCTTGATCGCGGCGAACTGGACAAGATCATCGAGCGCAGTGCGCCCGGCCCTGCGGCCGCGCCACCGCCGCCACAGCCGGGCTACGCGCAGGAGCCGCCGCCGCGTTTTGCCGAGCGCCCGCGCGAGTATGATGATCGCGACCGGGACTATCGCCGCGAGGCCGATTACCACAATCGCAAGCCCTACAAGAAGCGCGAATCGTTTCTCGGCGAAATCTTCGATTTCTGAGGAAGGCGGGCCAGAGCTGGCAGGGGCCGCCATGACCTGCAGTCGGCGGCCCTCCACCGTTTACGGGGGAGTTCTGAGCGCCCTTGCAAAGCTCCGGTGGAGCTTTGCAGCGAAGAACGCCCGTCAGGCTATGCCTGCGGGCTATGGCCCGAAGGGCGGGTGGGGGGTGCACCTTGCGCTGAATTCCTCACCATTGCATAGACTTAGCGCAAGCGGCCCCCCTCACCCGGCGCTACGCGCCACCCTCATCGCCTACCGCCGCGCCACTGGCGCGTCGGTTTCCTTCGGAACCGGCTTGAAGTCCCTCACGAGGGAGAGGGGCCCCGACTGAGAGTTCCTTCCCCCACCGCCATATTCAGTGCATTTCGTCGCGCTGCCCCTTCCGCCCGCGCGCCCTATCCCTGATGCTCGGGTGATGCTGAACCGTCGCTTGTTCATCGCCGGACTTGCCGCCACCACCGTGGCCACGCCCGCGGGCGCCGTCGAAGCGACCAAATATGGCGTGGAGTCGGGCAAGACCGAGGATCAATCCGCAAGGTTGCAGGACGCGATGCTGAAGGCCGCGGCCGAAGGGCGGCAATTGTTCCTTGGCGCGGGCACCTATTTCGTCTCGAATCTGCAGGTCCCGTCGGGGCTCGATCTTGCCGGCATCGCAGGCGCCACCATCCTTGCCGCTTCGGGTGTAGCTCCAGTGGCCAGCATTTCCGGCGCTGCCGGGGTGCGGCTGAGTGGCCTCACCTTCTCAGCCGGCACCGATGGCCCCGATGGCGACGCCGAGGCGCTGCTGATGATCTCGGCGAGTTCGGGTATCCGCCTTGCCGATCTCGGCCTCGCGGGCGGCCGGTCGAACGGCATCGCCATCACCGATGCCGAAGCCGATGTCACCGGCTGCCGCTTTGTCGATCACGCGCGTGCCGCGATCTTTTCACGCGACAGCCGGGGGCTGTCGATCTCCGGCAATCGCATTTCAAATTGCGGCAATGGCGGCATACTGGTCTGGGGCTCGACACCGCGTCGCGATGGGTCGGTCATCCGCGGCAATATCATTTCCGGCATCGGCGCCACGGCGGGCGGCAATGGACAGAACGGCAATGGCATCAACCTCTTCAGGGTCAACGACGTGGTGGTGGCCGATAACCAGATTGCGCAATGCGCCTTCACCGCCATCCGCCTCAACGCCACTACCGACGTCGCCGTTACCGGAAACCTCTGCCGCGAGTCGGGCGAGGTGGCGATCTTTTCCGAGTTCGGTTTCTCGGGCTCGGTGATCGCCGACAACGTCATCGACGATGCCGCGACCGGCATCTCGATTACCAACCTCGATTCCGGCGGACGTCTCGCCACCTGCTCGGGCAATATCGTGCGCAATATCCGCGCCCGATCCGAGGTCAACCCGGATACCCGCCCCGTCGGCATCTATGTCGAGGCCGATACCGCCGTCAGCGGCAATGCCGTCGACACCGTACCCGGCATCGGCATTCTCGCGGGCAACGGGCCGTTCGTGCGCAATATCGCAATCACCGGCAACAGCGTCACCGGCGCGGAAACCGGCATTGCCATCACCACCGAGCGCGACGAGACGACCGGCAAGGTGCTCGTCGCCAACAATCTGATTTCCGGCGCAGCGACACCGCTTGCCGGCCGCGCCTGGGACAGGGTGACAAGTACCGACCTCGCCCGCGATGCGGCGAAGTTCCCCAACATCACATTGATCGGCAATGTCGCGGGCTGAGTGCGCCCGACAGATGCGCCCGGTGCCTCTCCGGTTTGGCGGCCCCTAGACCCAGAACCGCGCCCATGTCAGCGCCTCGGCCTACCTGTAACAGGATACTCGGTCCGATGCCGGCAGGGCGCAGCCGAAGCCGCTGCCCTGTCATCGTCCCTGATACGGCGCCCTTACAGGCTGGTGGAAACCTGCGCCACCATCTGCCAATGCCCGTCCTTGCCCTTTGCGAAGCAGACGCCGCCGCCAAATGGTTTCTGGAAAAGCGCGACGTCGAATTCGGCAAAGCCCGAAGTGCCATCCGGAAGATAGACCGCCTGCCACCCGCGCGGGGCGTCGGTATCGTAGTCAAAGGGGTAGAGCACGTTCGGCTCGAGCGTGCCCGCCACCTCGGCATTCCTGTCCGGCGCCTTCCGCAGGTCATAGGCCTGGTCGAGATAGGACCAGCTCGATCCCGAGACCCCGGTCTTCTTCACCAGCGCCTTCAGCGCCTTTGCATCAAAGCTGCGATAGGCTGAGGAGCAGACCGCGCCCTTCACCATCGGGTCGGTGCCCCAGCTCTTGCCGTCCGTCAGCGCGTCGACAATGTATTGCCGCCCGGCATTGATGGCGATCTTCTTGTCCGCGTCGGCACTCGCCGGCTCCATCGCGACGGGCAGGCCCTCCGCGCTGTTGAGGCCAAGCGCCGCAAGCATATCCTCGATGGTCGCGAACGGTCCGATCACCTGCTTGTTGCGTGGAAAGGTCAGGTCCAGCCCGCCATCGACCGCGGTCACCTTGTCGGCAATGGCAGCGTCGATCGCATCGCCATTGCCGCTCTTCAGGGCCTCGAGAAATGCCCGGGCATCGGCAATCAGGCCTTCGTCCGGCGTCACCACATTGCCGGGCTTCACCGCCACTGGCGTGTAGGGCTCGATGGCCAGGGCCGGCCCGGCCGAAAGTGCGAGGAGCGCGAACGCCATTTTCATTGCAGTCTTCATCGTACAATCCCCTGAGAACCACCGGTCATGGCACCACCCCCTCCACCGGTTGCGGACGGCGGAGGGGGGCCCCATGCCCTCAATGTCTTGGACGCCTGTGCCTGCCCGGTTCTTGGGGCGGCGCAGGCGGAAACTCATCCTGCCAGAACCGATGTCGGGCGCATCTCGCCGACCTCGAACTTCCGCACGTTCTTCACCTTCTGCCCGGCGAAGCGATGCAGCACCTCCGCGGCCTCGGCGTCGGGCCCGGCAAAGCGCAGCAGCAGGTTGGCGATCGCCAGTTGGCTCGCCTGCATGTTGCCGTCGTCGATCTTCAGCGCATAGCCCCAGCCCTTGTCGCGGATGGCGCCGCATTGCACGCCCTCGGCGCCGCCCTTCTGCATGACGCGGCCCTTGAAGGCACGCATCACCAGAGTATCGATATGGTCTGTTCCCGCCACGAGCTGCGGGTGCGCTGTCGCGGCATCGAAGATACGCTGCGCGGCCCCCGCCATGTCGGCCGGCAGCCCCTCGCCCGTTGCCATGCGCGCAAACCCTTGCGCGAAATTCCTGAGCGGCGCCGCCCAGGTGGGGATCGAGCAGCCGTCCCGCCCGCAGCGATCCACCGAGAGCGTCGTGCCCGTCACGGTCTCGATCGCCGTGCGCACGGCCTTCTGCACGGGATGGTCGCGCTCGACATAGTCATGCGTGTCGACGCCCAGCGCCCGCGCGACGCTCAGCATGCCCGAGTGCTTGCCCGAGCAATTGTTGTGCAGCGCCGTGGGCTCCGCGTGCCGGGCGCGCAATGCATCCCGCGCCGGACCGAAGGTCGGGGCATGCGCGCCGCATTCGAGGTCCGTCGGGGCGAGCCCGATATGGGACAGAAAATCCGTCACGCCAGAAACGTGAAAATCCTCGCCCTGGTGGCTGGCGCAGCTCAGCGCCAACTGCTCGGGGGTGAGGGCAAACTTGTCGATGGCGCCCGAAGTCACCATCGCCAGCGCCTGCATCGACTTGATTGCCGAACGCGGGAAGATCGCGCGATCGATGTCGCCAGCCGTGGCAATGATCGTGCCCGTCGCATCCACCACCACGAAGGCGCCGCGATGGCGGTTCTCGACCCAGTCCCCGCGCGTCTGTTCGACCAGGATCGGATTGGCGTCCATGCTTTGCCCCTTCGCCGTCGCATCGCCGGGACAAGAAAAAGGCCCGGTGGCTTGCACTAGGCAAACACAACCGGGCCGGTCAAGTCATCTCCGGGTCGGGGTCGGACCTTCGGAGTCGAGGCACGTCGCAGAAGGAGGAGGTCAACCGCCGGATGCAGCCAGCGGGTCAGGCGTTCGAGATCAGAGCTTGAAGTCGTAGATCGGGGCCGCCGGGGCGCCATGCAGCAGCGCCCCGAACGTGGCGGGCTGGAGGGCAAACAAAGCGGTACCGGCGATCAGGAGGCCGGTCAGTGCCGCAGCGAGCAGCTTTTCCAGCGACTTTCCTTGGGTCTTTGTCATGTCGGGCATCCTTTCGGACGGGCGTTAACTGATGTTGATGATCTCTTAACGCACGAGAATTGAATTGGTGCTGAGGCCGCCGTTCAATATTCGTTCATCGAGATGGAGCGGGTGCGGCAAAAACAAGCCGGGCGGGTCTTCGCGAAGACCCGCCCGCCGCCGAGACGGAGGCCAATACGACCCGGCGGTGACTTAACTTCGTCAGCCGATCCTTTGGGTGGGATCAGTGCGCGACGAAGAGCTGAATGGTGTCGTGGTCGATCATCTTCACCGAGATCACATCGCCTTCGGTGAAGGAGCGGTCCCAGAGCTTCTCGACGATCACCTCGTTGTCGGCGAGCGCGGTGCGGATTGCGGCGACGTTGCCCTCGTTGGGCGCGATGCCGAGATCCTGCCCGTAGCAGACCTCCGTCACCCACACATCGTTCTTGTCTGTGACGTTGGCGATCTGGGAAACCTTCACCCGCTTCATGCTCACGAGGTTCTCGCCGCAGACGGTATTGCTGGAGCGGGGATAATTGTCATAGCGCTTGTCATTCGGGCGCTGCTGGGCACTGGCCGGCAGTGCGGCGAGCACAACGACTGCGGTGACGGCGGCGGCAACGGCGAATTTGTTGAGATTAAGCATTTTTCGGTCCCTCATCCGGCCGGACGCGCCGGCCTGCGCTTGTGGTGTGGGCAGGTCCTCATGGCCTGCTCGATCATGAGGAGAGGATGCGCCCGCCGCCTTGAACCGGTGCTGAGAGCAGCATTCAGTCTTCGTTCAGCGCCCGGACGCGGCGTCAAAGCGCTTTTGTCGGAGCGGGGGATCGCCTACACCTATGGAAACGCAATCGAATTCGAGGAGGTATCGATATGGCGAAAGTGCTGGTGACCGGCGGCAGCGGCAAGCTCGGGCGCGCCGTGCTGAAGGATCTGGTGGCGAATGGCTACCACGTCCTCAATCTCGACCAGACCCTGCCCAAGGACGCGCCCTGCCCCACGGTACGGGTCGATCTTTCCGATTTCGGCCAGGTGGCGGCGGCCATCCTCGGTGGCATCGATGAGCGCGGCGGGCCGTTCGACGCCGTTGTGCACCTCGCGGCCATCCCGGCACCCGGACAGTTCGCCAACGCGCGCACCTTCGCCAACAACGTGCCCAGCACCTACAATATCTTCGAGGCCTGCCGCCTCGCAAAGATCAGGAACGTCGTCTTCGCCTCGTCGGAAACCGTGCTCGGCCTGCCCTTCGACACGCCGCCGCCCTATGTGCCCATCGACGAAGAGTATTTCCCGCGGCCCGAAACCGCCTATTCGCTCGGCAAGCTGCTCGATGAAACCATGGCGGCGCAGTTCTGCCGATGGGACAAGGATCTGAAGATCGTCGGGCTCAGGTTCTCCAACGTCATGGATATCGAGGACTACAAGGCGTTCCCGACCTTCGACGCCAACCCCCTGCTCCGCAAATGGAACCTCTGGGGCTATATCGATGCCCGCGATGGTGCGCAGGCGGTGCGCCGCGGCATCGAAGCGGAGTTCACCGGATTCGAGCCCTTCATCATCGCCAATGCCGATACGGTGATGAGCCGCTCCAACGTGTCGCTCATGGCAGAGGTGTTCCCCGACGTGCCGCACAAGCACGCGCTCTCATCGAACGGCACGCTGCTCTCCATCGACAAGGCCAAGCGCATGCTCGACTTCAACCCGCAGTTCAGCTGGCGGCAATATGTCTGACCGCCTGCCGAGCCGCTGGCGGTAAAACTTGTGCCCTCCCCCTCAAGATGGGTGCATAATGGCTGACTGGCGCGGGAGCTATCCGCCTCCGCGCCGGTGGGCGCACCTGCCCAGGAGGCCTTTTGTTCAAGTCGCTGTGATTTGCCACAATTGCGACCAACCAGCACCTGCTGATCTGTCGTTCATCTTTTGGTTCCCTGAGCCCCGGAGACCCGTTTGGGTGCCTATGTCCTGAGACGCATCCTGCTGATGATCCCGACGCTGATCGGCATCATGGTCGTCTCGTTCGTGATCACGCAGTTCGCACCGGGCGGCCCGGTGGAACAGATGATCGCGCAGTTGAGTGGGCAGAACGTCTCGGCCTCCGCTTCGGTGAGCGGCGACGAGGGCGGTGATTTTGCCGGCCAGGGCCAGTTGGTTGCCACCGACGGCACCGCATCGACCGCTGGCGCGGGCAACTCGGCCTATCGCGGCGCGCAGGGTCTCCGTCCCGAAATCATCGAGCGCATCAAGGTGCAGTTCGGCTTCGACAAGCCGCCGTTCGAGCGCTTCCTCACCATGATGGGCAACTACCTGCGCTTCGATTTCGGCCAGTCCTATTTCCGCGACATCTCCGTCATCGACCTCATCAAGGAGAAGCTGCCGGTCTCCATTTCGCTCGGCATGTGGATGCTGGTGCTCGGCTATGGCGTCTCGATCCCGCTCGGTATCGCCAAGGCCATCCGCGACGGCAGCCGCTTCGATGTCTGGACCTCGACGCTGGTGATCATCGGCTATGCCATCCCGGGCTTCCTGCTCGCGGTGCTGCTGATCGTGCTCTTCGCGGGCGGCAGCTACTGGAACTTCTTTCCGCTCCGCGGCCTGACCTCGTCGGGATGGATCGACATGCCGTGGTATGATCAGGTGCTCGATTATCTCTGGCACATGGTGCTTCCCATCACCGCCATGGCGGCGGGTGGATTTGCCACCATCACGCTCCTCACCAAGAACTCCTTCGTCGAGGAAATCCGCAAGCAATATGTCGTCACCGCGCGCGCCAAGGGGCTGAACGAAAACCAGGTGCTCTACCGGCATGTGTTCCGCAACGCCATGCTGCTGGTTATCGCAGGTTTCCCCGCTGCGTTCATCGCGGCGTTTTTTGGCGGCTCGCTGCTGATCGAAAACATCTTCTCGCTCGATGGCCTCGGACGCCTCGGCCTCGAATCGATCACCAGCCGCGACTATCCCGTTGTCTTTGCCACTCTCTACATCTTCTCGCTCCTTGGGCTGGTTGTCGGGTTGATATCCGACCTTTGCTACATGTGGGTCGATCCGCGCATCGATTTCGAGGCGCGCAGCAATTGATCGCAGCCCTCGCTTCTTCCCGTACAAGCCGGCTGTCGCCGATCAATCAGCGCCGCCTCGCCGTATTCAAGGCCAATCGGCGCGGGCTCTGGAGCTTCTGGATCTTTGCGGTACTGTTCGTTCTGACGCTGGGCGCCGAGTTCATCGCCAACGACCGCCCCATCCTCGCCATGTACAAGGGCGAGTTGCTGGTTCCGGCGCTGGTCAACTATCCGGAAGCCAAGTTCGGCGGCTTCCTCGCCGAAACAGCCTGGCGCGATCCGGTCATCGCCGACGAGGTCAACGCCCACGGCTGGATGGTCTGGCCGCCCATACGTTACGGCTATACCGCCGCCGACGAATCCCTCGCCGTTCCGGCGCCGTCCCCCCCTGCACTGATGCAGACCAATGAGCAACGCTGCGGCGCCTATCCGCAAGGCGTCTCCGATCCCGCCTGCACCATCGGCAACTGGCATTGGCTCGGCACCGATGACCAGGGCCGCGATGTGCTTGCCCGGCTCATCTACGGTTTCCGGGTCTCGGTACTGTTCGGCTTTACCCTGGCGGCGATCTCCTCGGTGATTGGCATCGTCGCCGGCGGATTGCAGGGCTATTTCGGTGGCTGGCTTGATCTGATCGCCCAGCGCGCCATTGAAATATGGACGGCGCTGCCCGCGCTCTACCTGCTGCTGATCATTTCCAGCATCATCGCGCCGAGCTTCTGGTCGCTGCTTGGCATATTGCTGCTGTTCTCTTGGACCGCGCTTGTCGGCATCGTGCGGGCAGAATTCCTGCGAGCCCGCAATTTCGAGTATGTCGCCGCCGCGCGGGCGCTGGGGGTTTCCGATCTGACGATCATGGTCCGGCACATGTTGCCCAATGCCATGGTCGCGACGCTGACGTTCATGCCGTTCATCATCTCCGGCTCGGTGACAACGCTGACCGCGCTCGATTTCCTCGGCTTCGGCCTGCCGGCCGGTTCGCCGTCGCTGGGCGAACTGCTGTCACAGGGCAAGGACAACATCTACGCGCCCTGGCTCGGCATTACCGGCTTTGCGGTATTGTCCATCATCCTGACGCTGCTTGTGTTCATCGGCGAGGCGGTGCGCGATGCCTTCGACCCGCGGCGGATCCTCAAATGACCGGTCCGCTGCTTTCCGTCCGCGATCTTCAGGTCGGATTCGACCTTGGTCAGCGCCAGGTCGAAGCCGTGCGCGGGATTTCCTTCGAGGTCGGGCGGGGCGAAACCGTCGCCATCGTCGGCGAGAGCGGCTCGGGCAAGTCCGCCACGGCGCTTTCCGTGTTGAAGCTCCTGCCCTATCCGATCGCCTTTCACGCTGGCGGGCAGGTGTTGTTCGAGGGCAAGGATCTCCTCAGCCTCCCGGAGCGCGCGCTGCGTGGCGTGCGCGGCAACGATATCGGCATGATCTTCCAGGAACCGATGAGTTCGCTCAACCCGCTCCATAGTGTCGGCCGGCAGATCGCCGAGACGCTGATCCTCCATCGCGGGCTTGGGCAGGCCGCCGCCCGGCAGACGGCCATCGGCCTGCTTGAGGAAGTCGGCATCACTGACCCGGCATCGCGGCTCGAGGATTTCCCGCACCAATTGTCAGGCGGGCAGCGGCAGCGCGTCATGATCGCCATGGCGCTCGCAAACGCACCCAAGTTACTCATCGCCGACGAGCCCACGACCGCGCTCGATGTCACCGTGCAGGCGCAAATCCTCGCGCTTTTAAGGAAGCTGCAGCGCGATCGCGGCATGGCGCTGCTGTTCATCACGCACGACCTGCACATCGTCCGGCAGGTCGCCGACCGTGTTCTCGTCATGCACGAGGGGCTGATCGTTGAGCAAGGTCCGACTGACCGCGTCCTCGGCGCACCGGAGCATCCCTATACGCAGAAACTGCTGGCCGCGGAGCCCAAGGGCGATCCGCCGGTTCCCGCTCCCGACGCCCCGATCGTGCTCTCGGCGAACCACCTCAAGGTCTGGTTTCCAATCAAGCGCGGTCTCGTCCGACGCACCATTGGCCATATCAAGGCGGTGGACGACATCTCGCTGACGCTCCGCGCCGGGGAAACGCTGGGCATTGTTGGCGAATCCGGGTCCGGCAAGACCACGCTCGGCCGTGCGCTCCTCCGCCTCGTTTCGTCTACGGGCGAGATCGGCTTTTCCGGCCAACGCATCGACCGGCTGAGCAAGAGCGCGCTGCGACCGATCCGCCGGGACATGCAGATCGTCTTCCAGGATCCGTTCGGCTCATTGAGCCCGCGCATGTCGGTTTCCGAGATCGTTGGTGAGGGCCTGTCCGTGCATCGGCGCGAATACTCCGCCGAGGAGCGGGCGCGGAGGATCGCCGCCGTGCTTAGCGAAGTCGGGCTCGAACCCGAAATGGGGCACCGCTACCCGCACGAGTTTTCCGGCGGACAGCGCCAGCGCGTTTCCATCGCCCGCGCGCTTGTGCTCGAACCAAAATTGCTGGTGCTCGACGAGCCGACCTCGGCGCTCGACATGTCCATCCAGGCGCAGATCGTTGACCTTTTGCGCTCAGTGCAACAGCGTCGCAGCCTCAGCTACATCTTCATTTCGCACGACCTTCGAGTGGTCCGAGCGCTCTCCAGCCAAGTGCTCGTCATGCAGCACGGCAAAGTGGTTGAGACCGGCCCAGCCGCGGAGGTCTTCGCCGCACCGCGCGCCGCTTACACGCGTGAACTGCTAATATCGGCCTTCGGGTCCGCTGCCTTCTCCGCCCCATCCGTCCCATCCCCCTGAGGAGGATCACACGATGCGCTTTCCTGCCCTCGCCTTAGCATTCGCTCTCGCAGCAACCCCGCTCGTGGTTCCGAGCTTTGCTGAAGACCGCACCTGGCATCATGCCACGTCGCTGACCAGCGAGCCGAAATATCCGCCGGGCTTCAAGCACTTCGACTATGTCAACCCGGATGCGCCCAAGGGCGGCACTGTGCGCCTCAGCGACATGGGCGGCTTTGATACCTTCAACCCACTGTTGCCACAGGGGGAACCCGCATCGGGCCTCGGCCTTGTCTTCGAAACTCTGACCACCAATTCCGAGGATGAGGTTTCGACCGAATACGGAGCATTGGCCGAGGCCTCAAGCTACCCGGCTGACTATTCCTCCGTCACCTTCCGGATGAACCCGCGCGCCAAGTGGCAGGACGGCACGCCAGTGACAGCCGAGGACGTGGTCTGGTCCTTCATGAAGGCCAAGGAGCTCTCTCCGAGCATGGCCAACTACTATGCAAACGTGGTGAAGGGAGAAGTTGCAGCGCCCGGCGAGGTCACTTTCACCTTCGATCAGACCGGCAATCGTGAACTTCCCAAGATCATGGGGCAACTGCTGGTCCTGCCGCAACACTGGTGGGAAGGTACCGATGCCAGCGGCGATAAGCGCGACATCGGCAAGAGTACGCTCGAGCCGCCACTTGGCTCCGGTCCCTACCGCATCAAGAGCTTCGAAGCGGGCCGCTCGATCACTTATGAGCGCGTACCGGACTATTGGGCCAAGGACGAAGGCTTTGCTGTCGGGCAGAACAATTTCGACGCCATCCGTTATGAGTATTTCGCCGATACCACTGCCCAGTTCGAGGCCTTCAAGGCCGATACGTTCGACTGGTGGAACGAAAATCTCGCACTCCGCTGGCAACAGGGCTACGACTTCCCCGCCATCACCGACGGCCGAGTCATCAAAGAAACCTTCGACAACCCCTATCGCAGCTCTGGCATCATGGTTGGTTTCGTGCCGAACCTGCGCCTGCCCATGTTCCAGGATCCGGCCCTCCGCCAGGCAATGAACGCCGCCTTCGATTTCGAAGAGCTCGACAAGCTCAGGTTCTTCGGCCAGTACGAGCGCATCAATTCCTTCTTCTATGGGACGCTGCTAGCCTCTTCCGGCCTGCCACAGGGCGAGGAACTCGAGATCCTGAACTCGGTGAAGGACCTTGTCCCCAGTTCGGTTTTCACAACGCCGTTTGCAAATCCGGTCAACGGTGATCCGCAGAAGCTGCGCGCCAACCTTAAGGCGTCTGTCGATCTGCTGAACGCGGCTGGCTACAAGCTGTCCGGCAACCAGTTGCTCGATCCCAAGGGTCAGCCGGTGCAGTTCGAGATTCTACTCAACGGACCGACTCTCGAGCCTATCGCCACAAGCTTCGTCAACAATCTCAAGAAGATCGGCATCGCGGCCACGATCCGCACGGTCGATTCGGCGCAGTACATAGAGCGGGTTCAAAAGCGGCAGTTCGACATGATCTATACCGGCTGGGCCCAGTCACTCTCGCCTGGCAACGAGCAGCGCGATTTCTGGGGCTCTGCTTCGGCTACCCAGGAAGACAGCCGCAACTATGCTGGCATCGCCGACAAGGGCATCGATGCGCTGATCGACAAGATCATCTTTGCGCCCGATCGTGACACTCTGGTCGCAGCCACGCATGCGCTCGACCGGGTGCTTCTGGCGCATCACTACCTCGTACCGTCCTATACGCTCAGGAAAGCACGCATCGCTCGGTGGGATCGCTTCAGCCACCCGGACAAGCTGCCGGAATACTCGATCGGCTTCCCCAATAGCTGGTGGTACGACGAAGCCAAGGCCACAAAGACTGGCGCCCCATCCAACTGAGGGCTCCGACCAAATCCGGGACTGAGGGGGCTCCTGTCAGTCCCGCCTGCCAGGCAGCGGGCTACGCTCGACTTCCCGCAGCATCTCGATGAAGCCCGCGACTGCGCTCTCGGCATAAGCCGCGCCCTTTTCAGGTGTACCGAGATGCGCTTCGCCCGCCGCTCCCAGCGAATTGATGTCTTCCGCGATCCAGGCATAAGTCGTGGGCGAGCCGATCGGACGCAGGTGCTTGTACATCTGCTCATCGCGCTGCTCGACCGAGGGGTAGTTCTGCAGGTGCTGGTGGTTGATCAGTTCGGGCCGAAAATGCATGACAAGCGAGGTCTCGGCATCGCCGCCGTGGATGCCATAGCGGTTCTCGATATCCGAAAAGAGCGACTTGTCGCCGAAGGCGCCCCAGCCGGTCTTGACAGCCAGCATGTGGGCGCGAACCCGCAATTCGCGCGCCACGATCTCGATGATGGCGACATTGCCGCCATGCGAGTTGACGAACACAAGCTTCTTGATCCCCGAGCGCGCCACTTCCAGCCCGATTTGTAGCCACGCATCAATCAGGTTGTTGGCATTGTGGCTGATTGTGCCCACCTGCCAAATGTGTTCGTTCGACTTTCCGATCGCCTGTACCGGCAGGATGCGGATATCGAGATCCGCCGGCGCCCGCTTGACCAGGAGGTCAAGATGCCCCTGATTGATGATCGTGTCGGTCCCGACAGGCAGGTGGGGCCCATGCTGTTCAACCGCCGCCACCGGCAGGATTGCGATGGTCTTCATCGGGTCGAGGTTCTTGAATTCCATGGCGGAAAAGTCATTCCACCAGATCTTTCGGGCGCTCATCGTCGTATCCTCTTGGTCGATTGGTCAGGCAGGACCAGCCGCGATGACCTCGATCTCGACGACGAAGTCCGGGCGGGCAAAGCCTGAAACGATCATTAGCGTCGAGGCAGGCAGTGGATCGGCGAACAGCCGGTTTCGAACTTCCATGTAGGCGCCGAGGTGTTCGCGCCCCGCCACGTACGCGTTGATCCGAACAATGTTCGAAAGGTCCATTCCTGCCTCTGCGAGAACCGCCGCTATGTTCTGGAAGATGAGTTCGGTCTGCAAACTGCAGTCTTTCGGCACGGTACCGTCCTTGGCGATACCCAGCTGGCCGGAGCAGAAGATGAGCCTCTGGCCGGGCGGAACAAGCACTCCGTGGCTGTAGGGCGCGAAGGGCGGATGTATTGAGCTGGGGGACAACGGTTCGTGCATGGGCTACCATCCGGTTTCGCTCTACAGCTAATCCGTTTGCGTGACTGGCGAAAGTCCAATTGCTGCGCACCTTGCACAATTTGTCAGCAACGAGAAAAGTGATGCATTTTTGGGCTTTCCTTTTGCGTGCGGGCGCGGAATGAATGGGGTCGATGCCCGTCTTGGCATATGGGTCTGACCCGAACCGGGTGCGGGGTTCATCCGGAAAGGACCACAACAGGGAGACTGAAATGGTCGACTTCAACAAGCTGCTGGGCGTGGGTGTGATGCTTGCGGCCATGGGCGCGTCCGGCGCCTTCGCGCTCGACAAGGTGAGCTACGGCACCAACTGGCTGGCGCAGGCCGAGCATGGTGGCTTCTACCAGGCCGTTGCCGACGGCACCTATGCCAAGTACGGCCTCGAGGTGACCATCCGCCAGGGTGGCCCGCAGGGCGCCAACCGCTCGCTGCTGATCGGTGGCCAGATCGATTTCTACATGGGCGGCATGACCACCGCGATCGACGCGGTGAAGGAAGGCATCCCGACCCTCACCCTCGCCTCGGTGTTCCAGAAGGACCCGCAGGTGCTGCTGGCCCATCCGGATGCCGGCTTCGAGAAGTTCGAGGACCTTGCCGGGGCCTCCAAGTACATTCTCTCCAAGGACGGGTTCATCTCGTACTTCTCGTGGATGAAGTCGGCCTACCCGGCGTTCACCGACGAGAAGTTCGAGCCCTACACCTTCAACCCGGCGCCGTTCATCGCCGACAAGATGTCGATCCAGCAGGGCTATGTGACGTCCGAGCCGCTGGAGATCGAGAAGCAAGCCGGCTTCAAGCCGAAGGAATTCCTGCTCGCCGACAACGGCTTTGCCCCCTACTCGACCACCATCGAAGTGATGAAGCCCTGGTACGAGGCCAACAAGGACGTCGCCAAGCGCTTCGTCGAGGCGTCGATCATCGGCTGGTACAACTACCTCTACGGTGACAACGCCGCTGCCAACGCGCTGATCAAGACCGACAATCCGGATATGTCCGATGAGCAGATCGCCTTCGGCATCGCCAAGATGAAGGAACTGGGCATCGTCGTTTCGGGCGACGCCGTAGACAAGGGCATCGGCTGCATGACCGCCGACCGCTGGACCGGCTTTTACGAGCAGATGAAGGCCGTCGGCCTCTTCGCCGACGGCATCGACATCACGCAGGCCTACACCACCGACCTCGTTTGCCAGGGAGTTGGCAAAGACCTCGTAAAGTAAGACAAACGCCACCTCTATCGGCGCGGGCACGTCGCCCGCGCCGTTGATCCCCAACCAGGGCTCTTGATTTGACCGAAGCATCCGCTGCCGCTCAGCCGGCGATCCGCAGTTCCGGCTCGTCCCGGCAGGTCGTTACAATGCGCAACGTGTCCAAGGTGTTTTCCAACGGCACGCTCGCCCTCAAGGACATGTCGCTCGATGTCGAACGCGGCGAGTTCCTGAGCCTGCTCGGTCCCTCAGGCTGTGGCAAATCGACTGCGCTCCGGATCATAGCGGGCCTTGGTGGTGCCAGTTCGGGCAAGATCGACTGGCCTTCGTCCAAGATCAATGCCCGCGGCCTGCCGGAGGGCGACATCGGCTTTGTGTTTCAGGAGCCAACGCTGATGCCGTGGCAGACGGTGTTCGGGAATGTCTACCTTCCGCTCCGCCTCACCGGCGTGCCGAAGTCCGATGCCCGTCCCCGCATTATGGAAATCCTGGCCTCGGTCGGCCTCGCCGATTTCGCCGACGCATACCCGCGCGAACTGTCAGGCGGCATGAAGATGCGGGTTTCCATAGCCCGCGCGCTGGTGACCAAACCCAAGCTGCTGCTGATGGACGAGCCCTTTGCTGCGCTCGACGAAATCACTCGGCAAAAGCTCAACGACGACGTGCTGCGCCTCTGGAAGCAGTCCGGCGTCACTGTCATTTTCGTTACGCACTCAGTGTTCGAGAGCGCCTACCTCAGCAACCGCATTGTGGTGATGAAGGCGCGGCCCGGTCAGGTCTATGCCGACCTTTCGCTGCAAGCCACGACCGGAGAGCGGAACGCCGAATACCGTACTTCGGAGCAGTATAGGGCAACAACGCAGGAAGTCTCCGAAGCCCTCCACGACGCCATCCACGCGGGCGGGGGAACCCACTGATGAGCGCCATTCAGCAATCTGGCCCGGGCAGCGCAGACGAAGCCGGCACCGACAGCGCCGTAGCCATCGTCGCGCCGCGCACCTCCAACGTCGAGCGGGTGCTGCGCATCGTCGTACCGGTAAGTATGCTCGTGCTGGCTGTAGTGGCCTGGCACTTCACCGTGGTTCTGAACAACATCCCCAAATACATCCTGCCTAAGCCGTACGATGTTGTATTGTCGCTCTTCACAGATTGGCCAACTCTCCTACCGGCGTTGCTGGTCACATTGCGCATCACCTTTACTGCGCTGGTCCTCGCGCTTGTGGGCGGCGTATGCATGGCTATCCTGCTAGTCCAAAGCAAATGGATTGAATTGGCGCTGTTCCCCTACGCTGTCATCCTCCAGGTGACGCCGGTCATCGCCATCGCACCGCTGCTGCTGATCTATGTGCCCGACACCCAGGCGGTGCTGCTGATCATCGCGTTCCTAGTCGCCTTCTTCCCCATCCTTTCCAACATGGTGGCGGGTTTGAAGAGCGTCGATCATAATCTACTCAACCTTTACGACCTCTATGGCGCTTCGCGTTGGCAGACGCTGATCTATTTGAAGCTGCCGGCCGCCCTGCCCTATTTCATGGCTGGCCTCCGTATCGCCGGTGGCCTCGCGCTGATTGCTGCGGTGGTCGCCGAGTTCGCCGCCGGTAGCGCCGGTCAAGGATCAGGCCTCGCCTTCCGCCTGCTCGAAGCGCAGTACCGGCTCAACATCCCGCGCCTGTTCGCAGCGCTGATCCTCCTAACTGGCACCGGCATCGCGATTTTCGGCATCACCTCATTCATCGCTTGGCTGACGCTGCATCGGTGGCACGAGAGTGCATTGAAGCGGGAGAACTGATATGGCGGCACCATTCTCCCTATCCTCTGGCGATGTCACCCTCACCAACGCTAGGGTGCCCAACGCCGCTCTCGGGCAGGTCGGCGATGGCGCCGTCTCTGATGTCGACATTGTCATTGCCGGGGGCAGGGTTGCAGCGATCCAACCGGCAAACACCGCGCCGGTTTCGGGTGCACGATACGATCTCGACAAGGGCCTCGTGCTGCCGGCTTTCGTCGACATACACACTCATCTCGACAAGGGCCATATCTGGGCGCGCAAGGAGAATCCCGACGGTACGTGGATGGGTGCGCTTGCCGCCGTCGGCGAGGATCGTCAGAAGAACTGGGCCAGCAACGATGTCGAGCGGCGCATGGATTTTGCACTGCGCTGCGCCTATGCACATGGCACCGCAGCCATCCGTACTCATCTCGATTCCGCGCCGCCCCAGCATGAAATCACATGGGCGGTGTTCGAGAAAGCGCGCGAGGCCTGGGCCGGCCGCATCGAATTGCAGGCTGCGGCAATCGTCGGGCCCGACACACTGCTCGACCCGGTCGCCCTTGATGCTGTCGCAAGACAGGTGAAGCGCTCCGGCGGGCTGCTTGGTGGCTCTGTAGCCGCGTTCGACCGCTCCAAGGAAGCGCTGCTTCGCGCTGTCGACAAGGCCGGCGAACTCGGGCTCGATCTGGACCTCCATATCGACGAAACGGGCGACCCGTCCTCACAGGCCCTGCATCATCTTGCCGAGGCTGTCCTCGAAACGGGCTACAAGGGCAAGGTGCTGGCCGGGCATTGCTGCGTGCTCACAGTTCAGGACGCTGATACTGTCAGGCGCACCATCGACAAGGCTCTAGAAGCGGACATCGCCATCGTATCGCTGCCGATGTGTAACATCTACCTGCAGGATCGAGTGAACGAAGACGCCTATGTCCGCACGCCGATCCGACGCGGCGCCACACTGCTCAACGAGTTCAAGGCCGGCGGAGCCGACGTGATGGTTGCGTCCGACAATACCCGCGACCCTTTCTATGCTTACGGCGATCTCGACGGCATCGAGGTATTCCGCGAAAGCGCCCGTATCCTACACTTTGATCACCCGCAGGCCATGGCATGGGACTGGCTCCGCGCCATAACCTCCACGCCCGCCGACCATGGCGGCTTTGCCTATAGGGGCAAGATTTCGGTGGGGCAATCCGCAGATATGGTGCTTTGCCGCGCCCGCACATGGACCGAGTTGAATGCACGCCCTCAGTCCGATCGCATTGTTCTGCGTCAAGGACAGCCGATCAACACGACGCTACCCGACTACCGCGAACTCGACGATCTGATGGAGTAACAGATGGATATCACCGGCTTCCGCGCCGATATTGGCGAAATCCCCGTCGAAGACAATCCGCGCATCGTCCAACAGAAAAGTCGCGACCATTACTGGTACTCGCCCCGGCTAAAAGCCGAACTCGACCAAGTGAAGGCCGACATCGTTGTCTCCCCGCGCTCGGTTGACGAAGTGGTCACCGTTCTGAGTGCTGCTTTCGCGCACAATGTGCCGGTCACGCCGCGCGGCGCCGGCACTGGGAACTATGGCCAGGCTATGCCGCTGTCTGGCGGGGCCATCCTCAACCTCATGAATCTCGACAAGGTCATCTCGATCACGGCGGACCGCGTACGCGCGGAGGCCGGCATCATCATGGAAAAGCTCGACGAAGCGATCATCCATCAGGTGAATGGCGAGATTCGTTTCCATCCCTCCACCTATCGAATGGCCTCCTTGGGTGGTTTCGTCGCAGGCGGCTCGGGCGGCGTCGGCTCTATACGCTGGGGCGGGCTGCGCAACTTCGGCAATATCCTCGGGCTCAAAGTGGTCACGTGCGAAGCTGCACCGCGGGTGCTTGACCTGCGTGGGCCGGATATCCTCAAAGTAGCTCACGCCTATGGCACGAACGGCATCATCGTTGAAGTCGAGATGCCGGTAACGACTCACTACGACTGGGTCGACATCATCGTGGGCTTCGATACCGCCTATGACGCCATCGCCTTCGCCGAGCAGGTCGCCCTGCAGGATGGACTGCTGTGCAAGGAGATCTCGCCTGTCGCGGCACCGGTTCCTTACGATTACTTCAACCGCCACCGTCCGTATCTAAAGAGCCGCGACCAATCCGTCGTGCTGCTGATGGTGGCTCCCGCCAATGTCGAGGCAATCGTCGACTTCACTGCATTCCACAAGGGTGACCTAATCTTCCGCGCAGACACGCTGCCGGCCGAGGAAAAGGCAAAGGTGCCACCTGTCTATGAGTTGGCCTGGAACCACACTACGCTTCGTGGCCTGAAGATCGACCCGACTATCACCTACCTGCAGACACAATATCCGTCGCTGCAGCATGTTAAGCGGATTATGGACATATTCGGCGACGAACTGCCAATGCACATTGAAATGACAAAGTTCGACGGCCGTATCAACTTTGCCGGCTTGCCGATCGTGCGATACACTTCAGAGGAGCGCCTGGAAGAGATCATAAGGATCCACGAGGAGAATGACTGCCTCGTATTCAACCCGCATCGCTATACACTTGAGGAAGGGGGAATGAAGCAGACCGACCGAGCCCAACTCGCCTTCAAGAGGGAGGCAGACCCCAAGGGTATACTCAACCCTGGCAAGATGATCGCCTGGGACGACCCGGATTTCGACTTCGATTCGGGCCGCGCTTGGCTGTTTACTGGCCTCACCAAGTTGAGTGGCGCGGCCTGATGCGGGTACATGTCATCCACGCCCATCCGGTTGAGACGAGCTACAACCGGGCATTGTTCGACACCGTGTGCTCAGCCGTGCGTGCAAAAGGAGACGAGGTCGATGCGTTGAACCTCTATGACGAGGCATTCCAGGCGGTCATGAGCCGCGAGGAGCGTCTTGCCTATCACGAGGTGCCGGGCAATCTCACATCGCTCACCAAGCCCTATGTCGACCGACTCCGTGCTTGCGATAAGCTCGTCTTCGTGCACCCGGTGTGGAACTACGGCTATCCCGCGATCCTCAAGGGCTATTTCGACAGAATATTTCTGCCAGGTGTATCGTTTGTGCTCGAGGGCGGTGACAAGCCGGACAAGGGCAAGCTCGTTCCAGCGATGAAGAACATCAAGAAAGTTGCATTCGTAACAACATATGGTGGCGATCGCTTCCGCACGATGGTGATGGGTGATCCGCCGCGCCGGCTCGCCCGCCGCTGGGCCTGGGTAACCTTCGGCACTAAGACGCCGCCAAAGTATCTTGCGCTATACGACATGAACAACCAGTCGCCGGCCCGGCTATCGGCCTTCATCGACAAGGTTCGCACTACCTTCTCGAATTTCTGAGGACTCCGCGCAGACCGTTTGCACGGCGCCACAACACTGCATTTGCCCATTCCGCCGGTCCGGGTGGTGGGCAGGTCGGACGCTTCGTCTCAGACCAAGGCGGATCCTGTCAATCTGACATGGTCTGCTGGCGACGGCATCAGTGGCTCTGCCCACTTGTTCCCTTGCCCTCGCCCTTGTGGCTGCCATTGTTGCCATTCTTGTCGTGGTGGTCGCCCTTGTCGTTGCCATAGTGGTGGCCGTTGTCGCCATGATCGTCGTTCTCGTGGTCATCTCCGTCATGCTCGTCATCATCATCGTCGTCGTCGTAATCGTCGTAGTCATGACCTGACGGGGGCGGTGGCGGGGGCGGTGGCGGCGGCGGTGGCGGAGGAGGAGGTGGCGGAGGCGGAGGAGGTGGCGGAGGCGGAGGCGGAGGCGGAGGCGGCGCACAGACAACAGGGTCGGCGCAAGGATCGATAGCCTCCAACGCCTTGACTGTTGTCGGCACCAGTTCTGCCTTTGTCTTGCTGAAGCAGTTTCGCGCCAGCGGTACGCGGAAATCCTCGCGCAAGGGCCGCTGGTTCGAGGCATAACGGAAGCTCTCGAACAAGGCGCTTTGCACTTCCCGCTGAAGCTTCTTGGTTCGCCCCAATACTTCAGAGTCGTTTCTCGCATAGGTGCCGACTTCGCAGGAATTGTTTAATGTGACGCAATCCCTAGTCGTGCTGCACAGGATAGCAGCGCCGTGATAGAGCAGCACGTCGGTCTTCTTCTTGGTGACGCTAAAGTCGAATGCCGTGCCGCGGACACCGATCGTGCCGGTTGGCGTCTCAATCTGGTAGCGGTTCTTTGGCGCATTGCCTGTCACGAACCGGAAGGTGCCCGCGAGCGCACTGATGGCGAGCTTGCCGGCAGTGCCGTCGCCTCGCAGCAGATAGTCCTCAAGCGTGAGCCGTGAATTGGGCCCGACAACGAGTTCTGTTTTGTCCTCGAAGCGGATTTGCACCTGCCCGTTGGCGTCGGTCACCACGGTTTCGCCGATCGCGAGGTCAGCTCCCACCGTAAGCACCCGAACGTTGCCGCCAAGCTTCGCCTCGGCACCCGGGTTCACACCCATTGCTTCGCCGTTGGTTGCGATGGCGGGAGTCAGGGCGGAAAACAGGGCCAGCAAAGGGATTAGCAGCAGCAAGAACGCGCGCATCAAACATGCCCCGGATGCAATTGCATACATCTAGGCACAACTCCCTCCAAATTGGAAGGAAAGTTAAAGCGGGGTTAACGGGTGAGTCAGCCGAAGTTCCAACCGCGCTTGAACTGATAGAACACGTGCAGGCCGATCTTGGTGACCTTCTTCATGCGCGGGGCCCAATGCGGGTATACGTAGGTGGCGTGGTAGTGCGTCGCCTTGCCCACTTCCGGCAAATAGTCGGTACCAGCCACCACATCCTGTGCGATCTTCATCGCCTGCGCCCAGGCCCTCTTGTCGCTCACACGCTCGGGAATGCCGTCGCACGCGAAAGAGAATTGGCAGGCATTGCGCTTGCTTTGGTTCTGAAACACCACTGTGCAGATTGTGTCCGGGTAGAGCGGGTGCTTCACTCGGTTCATCACAACCTGACCCACCGCGACCTGGCCGCGATAGCTTTCGCCCCGCGCCTCGAAATAGATCGCGGTGGCCATGCACCACATCTGCTTTTCCGAGACGGTCGCTCCTGGGGTCGTGGTGGCCACAGCAGTGCTGTCGAACGTGGTCGGTGGCAGGTCCGCCCGCGCGTATGCGAGCTTGCTGGACATGGTCAAAGGCTGCGGCGCGGCCGCCCCGTCTTCCGCCAACTGATTGGCGGCCGCGAGTGCTTCCTGTGCCGAGGCTGGGAGATCGGAGGCCACGGGCAATGGCGATGCAACAGCGTCCGGGGCAACTGTTGCGGTTAGGATCACGGGCGCGATTGGCTTCGGCATACGCATTGACGCAATGCGCGAGCGGATATCGGCGAAGCGCTGGGTCAGGGTATAAACATCTTCAGTGCCGCGCGCGCGGTCCTGTTTTTCGGCACGGTTGGGACCGACGAAGCTTGCAGTGGCAAACAGACCGTTCACAGAGCCGGTGATGGTCAGATCATTGCCCTCACCCACGAGCGTTGCAGCCGGGCTCGCCACTTCGATCACTTCGAAGCCGGTTCCTGGCGCCTCCGCAGTGGCGGAAAAGCCCAGCACAGCCAGAACGGCGAAAGTTGCGGCACCAAGGCCCCGCAGGGCAGCCAATTGCCGCTCGACCCGCGCGACCGGGCCGGTCCGATAATCAGACATCAACACGCTGTACTATCCACGCAACGCAACTACGACACGCGACAGAAGCATCCAACTGTGATGCAAATGCCGCCTTGTGTGATAATGCGCTTTTAGGGTTAGCCCAAGGTAAACGGGGCGTCCCGTTCCGGCAGATCGCGGATTCAGCGACTAGCGGGCGGCCTGCGCCAGCGTCAGCCGAGCCACCGGCACGCGGAAGGGTGAACAGCTGACATAGTCGACGCCCAAGGTCGCTAGGAACCTGAGCGAGGCCGGGTCACCGGCATGCTCACCGCAAATTCCGATCTTCAGGCCCGGCTTCACCTGACGCCCGCGTTCGATGGCGATCGCGATCAGTTCCCCGACGCCCTTCTGGTCGAGGGTCACGAAAGGATCAAAGTCATACAGGCCCTTTCGCTGGTAGGCCGCGAGGAAGGCCGGCGCGTCGTCGCGGCTGATGCCGTAGGTGGTTTGCGTCAGGTCATTGGTGCCGAAGGAGAAGAAATCGACGTGCTCGGCTATCTCACCGGCGCGCAGCACCGCCCGCGGCAACTCGATCATTGTACCAAACTGCAGCTTGCTGCGCGCGCTCCACGGCATGCCGCTCTCGTCGAGGATCGCCATGGTCTGGCGCTTAACCTCCACCACCTCCGACACGGTGGATACGAACGGCACCATTATCTCGAGCGCAACCGGCTCGGCCTGCTGGCGCGCTGCCGCCTTTACACCTGCCGCCAACGCCTCAATCTGCATTTTCAGGATTTCAGGATAGGTGATTGCAAGCCGCACACCACGATGCCCAAGCATCGGGTTTACTTCGGCAATGCGGTCGAGCCTCATCTTCAGAGTCCGGAGCGATAGGCCGAGCGACTGCGCAGTCTCCTCGATATCCTCCTCGGTGCGTGGCAGGAATTCGTGCAGCGGCGGATCGAAAAGCCGCACTGTCACCGGCGCACCGCGCATGGCGGTAAACAGGTGCGAATAGTCGTCAGTCTGGAAGTCGACGAGGCCGCTCAGCGCTTCGGCCCGGTCCTCTGCGTGCTCCGAGAGAATCAACCGCCGGAGCGCCACCATGCGGTCGCGCGAGAAGAACATGTGCTCCGATCGCGCGAGCCCGATGCCTTGGGCGCCGAAGCTCTGCGCCACGGCGACCGCCTCGACCGTCTCGGCGTTTGCGCGCACCTGCACCTTGCGCGACTGATCCGACCAGGCGAGCAGCCTGGCAATGGTGCTCCCGATATGGGGCTCTGCGAGCGGCAGCGCGCCCAGATAGACCGCGCCATCCGAGCCATCGATGGTGATGCGGTCGCCCATGCGAAAGTCCCGCCCACCGATCCTGCAGGTGAGTTCGGTCGCGTTCACGGAAAGAGTCCGCACCCCTGCGACGCAGGGCCGGCCAGTGATCCGGGCAATCACCGCCGCATGGCTTGTCATGCCACCGCGGGCAGTCAAAATGCCTGCCGCCGCCTTCATGCCCTCGATATCGGTCGGCCCTGTCTCCGTGACGACGAGTATGCAGGAGCGCCCGCGCGCCTTCATCCGCATCGCGTCCTCTGGCGAAAACACGATGATGCCACTGGCCGCACCTGGCGAAACACCCAGTCCCTGGGCAATCATGCTGGCCGTGTCGGGGGCTCGCAGCCGCGGATGCAGCAATTGCGAGAGCTGTGCGGGATCGATAGTTCGCACCGCCTCTTCGGTTGTCCATGTGTGGCGCGCAACACGATCGACTGCGGCTTCAAGCTCTGCAGCGGGGCTCGCCTGCAGTTGCCGCGCTGAAAGTATGTTGAGGTCGCCCTCCGATACCTCTGCCAAGACCGCCAGTGTCTTGCCGGCGATCCGATCCAGTTCTTCGCACAGCAGCTGCGCCGAAGGTGGGAGCGGCCCCACGGCAAGGCCGTTGAGCGGCGTAGGTTCCAGCGCGCCGGTCTGCAGATCTCGCGTCGAGAACTGCCGCAACTGGCCCTTGGCTAGAACCTGCACCAGAACGAGGTTGCGGTCGTCAGCGCCTGTCGCCATCGAGGCAAAGGCCTCTTCGATCGCCCTTCCGAAGGGCTTGGTCTCATCAATCGAATCGAGGGCGGAATTTGGCGATGGAATGTTGAGGCGGGCCTGCAAAAGGCCTGGCTTGTGCAGGCCAGCGCTCGTGCGCACGGCCAGGACCGGTGGCTTGGCATCGGCGCCCACCAGCTTGAACAGGGCTGCCACCCAAAGGCTTCTGAGCCGCGCGCCTCCCGCTTCGCGCTCAGCCCTGAGGCCGCGCCAGGCCGCTTCGGTCAGGGCGATGGTCGGGATGGTCGGCAGGCCGGCCATATGGGCCAGGTGCAGCCACCTACCCTTGCCGACCAACAGGCCAACCTGAGAATCGGTCAGGTTCGCCCGGCCCGACGCAGGGGCGATTGCGAACATTTCCGGAGCCAGCGGCAAGAGAACACCCATAAGTCGACGTTTGAACATATTGCCGAGCCCGGTGCAGTGGAGCAACACTTGACTTGCGCCGACCCGACAAGCATCTGCTCTCTTATGAAAACAAGGCCGCACCTTGACATAACGCTCTGTGCCCCGCGCGGTTTTTGCGCGGGCGTCGACCGGGCCATTCAGATCGTCGAGCTCGCACTCGAGCGTTATGGCGCGCCCGTCTATGTGCGCCACGCCATAGTGCATAACAAATATGTGGTCGATGGCCTCAAAGCCAAAGGCGCCATATTTGTGGAGGAACTCGACGAGATCCCCAATACCGAGGCGCCAGTAGTGTTTTCGGCTCATGGCGTGCCGAAATCCGTTCCAGCCGACGCGGCCGCGCGGCAGATGAACTTCCTGGATGCCACCTGCCCGCTCGTATCGAAAGTGCATATCGAAGCTAATCGGCACCATGCCGAGGGCCGCGAAATCGTGCTGATCGGCCATGCCGGGCATGTCGAGGTGATCGGCACAATGGGGCAACTGCCCGAGGGCGCCATCACGCTGATCCAGACGGTCGCCGATGCCGAGGCCTTCGTGCCGCGCAACCCATCGAAACTCGCTTATGTGACGCAGACAACGCTGAGCGTCGACGACACCTCTGCAATCGTTGATGTGCTGCGCCGCCGTTTCCCAGCGATAAGCCTGCCACACAAGGAAGACATCTGCTACGCCACCACCAACCGGCAGGAAGCGGTGAAGCACGTCGCCCCGCAGGTGGAGGCGATGATTGTGGTGGGCGCACCCGAATCGTCCAACTCCGTTCGCCTCGTCGAAGTCGCACAACGCGCCGGCTGCGCCAATGCCATGCTGGTGGAGCGCGCCGACAAGATCGACTGGTCACGCTTCGAAACCATCCGCACGCTTGGGATCACCGCCGGCGCCTCGGCCCCCGAGAAGCTCGTGGACGAAGTGATCGAGGCCTTTGCCGAGCGCTTCGACATCTCGGTCAAGGCAAGCGGCGAGCAACGTGAGCGTATCGTTTTCAACCTTCCCCGAGAGTTGCGGAGCACGGCAACGGCATGAGCGATCTGGATCTAATGGAAACCGAGCGCCTTGTGCTGTCGGGCTGGCGCCGCGATCAGGTCGAGGATCTCTATCGCTTGCATGGCGATCCGGTTGTCGCTCGCTACCTGGCGGAACATGGCCGCCCCTGGACTACGGACGAGATGGATGCGGCCCTTGCCCACTGGATCGACCTGTTTGAACGCCAGAAGATGGGCAAGCTGCGGGTCACGCGGAAATCAGACGGCGTACTTGTGGGGCGCTGCGGCTTTGGCGTGTACGGTCCAGAGGATACTCCCGAAATCGGCTACTCCCTCTACCCCGAGTTCTGGGGGAACGGCTATATTTACGAGGCGGCGAGCGCCCTGCGCGACTGGTACTGGCGCGAAACCACCCGAGCGTATTTCATCGGACTCGCCGATGTCCGCAACGAGAATTCCCTGAAGGTGCTGCGCAAGCTGGGCGGCGTCTATACCCATACTGGCAACAACGACCATGGGCATTATTGCGAGTGGTATCGTTACGAGAGGCCGGCCGCAGCGTGAATTCCGTCATCATCCATACCGATGGCGCCTGTTCCGGCAACCCCGGTCCGGGCGGCTGGGGGGCTGTGCTGCGCTGGGGCGATACCATCAAGGAGTTGAAGGGCGGCGCCCCGCTCACCACCAACAACCAGATGGAACTGACCGCCGCCATCTCGGCGCTCAATGCGCTGAAGCGCCCCTGCGAGATCGAACTCCACACCGACAGCAATTACGTCAAGGACGGGCTGACGAAGTGGATTCACGGCTGGAAGAAGAACGGCTGGAAGACTGCCGACAAGAAGCCGGTGAAGAATGTCGATCTCTGGCAGGCGCTTGACGAAGCGACGCAGCGCCACAAGATCAACTGGCACTGGGTGAAGGGCCACAATGGCGACGAGATGAACGAGCGCGCCGACCAGCTCGCGAATGAAGGCATGGCGCCGTTCAAGCGGAAGGGCTGAGTCGTCGCGTGGCCAGTTTTGAGGCGCACAAAGCTCTGCTTTCGCGACTCTTCCGGAAAGGCTAGCCTCCACATGGGGCATGTTCACATTTCTGGACCTAGAGGGATCTCCATGGGCGTCGATGTCTTCCTGCATTCGGTCAGGCTGGTGCTGAACAACTGGCGCACCGCGCTAAGGATCACCGGCTTGCTCTATCTCATCTACGCGGTGCCGAGCCTCCTGCTCATGCTGATTTTTCCTGCTCCGACCGACCCACAGCAGGCACTAGCCGCAGCCGGTACTGCCGGTGCCATCGGGCTCATTACAGGAATCCTTGCCATAGTCGCCTTCGTCTGGATCGCGGTGGCGTGGCACCGTTACGTGTTGCTCGACGAGGAGCCCGATGGCCAGTTGCCGCAGTTCGAGGGCAAACGACTGCTGACCTACGGCGGCTACTCGTTTCTGCTTGGGCTTGTTGGAATGGTGGTCATGCTCGTGATCAGCGGCATTGTCGCGATCATCCTCGTGCCTCTGCTCGGTGCAGTCGGCGCAATACTCACCGGCGTCATCGGCATCGCCGCTGTGCTGATTGTCGGCTATCGGCTTGCGCCACTACTGCCCGCCATCGCTGTCGACAAACCAATCACTATGGGCGCCGCCTGGCGCGCCACGGCCAGCGCCAATGCCGTGATCATCATCCTCGCCGTCGTCTCGGCAGTGGCTGCGGTAGCGATCGACGTACCGGCGATGATCCTGATGCTTGCAGGCTATGTCGGATACTTCCTCGCAAACGTCTGGATGCTCGTCACGGGCTGGCTGAAGATGCTCGTCGGCGTCAGCATCCTCACGACGCTTTATGGGCACTACATCGAGGGCCGGGCGCTGCCATCGCGCTGACGAAAGGGCTGGCGGGCCTATTCGAGCCCGCCACCATCCGTCTTGAGCCAGGCCTCGCCGCAGGCCTTGGCAAGTTCGCGGATGCGCAGAATATAGCTCTGGCGTTCCTGCACCGAGATCACGCCGCGCGCGTCGAGCAGGTTGAAATTGTGGCTGGCCTTGACGACCTGCTCGTAGGCGGGGAGCGCCATGGTGTGGCGATTGCCCTCGGCGCTCTTTTCGAGGATGGCGCGGCATTCCTTCTCGGCGTCAGTGAAATGCCGGAAAAGCATCTCGGTGTCAGCCGCCTCGAAATTGTACTTCGACTGCTCCTGCTCGTTCTGCAGGAACACATCGCCATAGGTGACTTTTTCGTCGCCTGAACGGCCGTTGAAGTTCAGGTCGTAGACGTTCTCAACACCCTGTACATACATGGCGAGGCGCTCGAGCCCATAGGTGATCTCGCCCGGAACCGGCTTGGTTTCGAAGCCGGCGACCTGCTGGAAATAGGTGAACTGGCTGACTTCCATGCCGTCGCACCAGCATTCCCAGCCCAGGCCCCATGCGCCAAGCGTCGGGCTCTCCCAATCATCCTCGACGAAACGGATGTCGTGCAGGGCGGAATCGAGCCCGATCTCGGCAAGGCTATCGAGATAGAGCTGCTGGATGTTGTCGGGCGAGGGCTTCAGGATGACCTGAAACTGGTAGTAGTGCTGCAGCCGGGTGGGGTTTTCGCCATATCGGCCATCCTTTGGGCGACGCGAGGGTTGCACATAGGCAGCCTTCCACGGCTTGGGGCCAAGGGCGCGCAAGGTGGTGGCGGTGTGGAACGTGCCCGCGCCCATCTGCATGTCATAGGGCTGCAGGATGACGCAGCCCTGCTCGGCCCAGAAGCGCTGGAGCGTCAGGATCAGGCCCTGGAACGAATTCCGGGGGTCCATGTGGGCGGGCAAGGCGGTCATATCTAACTTCTGATCCACGGTCTATTGCGGGCGGAACCTATTGGCCGGGGCGGTTCGGGTCAAGATGAACGGCGATTTCGAACACACACTGCCGGGCCGCCTTGCCACAATTGCCATGGCGGCAAATTCGCCCCACATAGCGCATTATAGCACGGCCCCGTGACGCGTGAGTATCACGCGCCCGGGGGGCGAAACTTGCCGTCCTTGTCGCGCTTCAGCGTTACCACGTCGGGGCGCGCCCGCTCCTTCAGATCACGCTGGTGGCGGGCCTCATCCACCTTGCGAAACTCGCCCTTCCAGTCGCGCCAGATGCGCCTGACGCCAAAGAATATCGCGCCCACGACGAGCACGAAAATGGTGATTTTTATCAATATCCCTGTCATATCAATGCCTTGTCAGAGACCCAGCCGAGCCCAGCAGGCCCTGTCCTCGAGATCGGCAGCAAGTTGTAGCCCGAGCCGAGGCAGCGCGAAAAGAGGCCGCTTCTGGTCGATCGGCCGGAGCTCCACCTTTTCGCCATAGCGGGCACGGAGCGTGCCCCGAACATCGCCCAGTGCATCGACGAGGCCGAGCTCCAACCCCTGCGTGCCGGTCCAGAACTCGCCGGTAAACAGTTGCTCGTCAGAGGCGCGCAACTTCTCGCCGCGCCGCATTTTCACCCAATCGATGAACGTCGCATGAATGGATTTTTCGAGCGCCTTGACGCGCTCCACATCATCCGATTTTTCCGGCAGGAAAGGATCGAGCGTCGACTTGTTCCGACCTGCCGTATAGACTCGCCTTTCGACGCCAAGCTTCTCGATGGCACCGACAAAGCCGAAGCCGGCCATGATCACCCCGATCGAGCCCACGATCGATGACGGGTCCGCGATAATCTCGTCGCCCGCTGTCGCAATGAAATAGCCGCCAGACGCCGCCGCATCCTCGACGAAGACCAGCACGCGCTTCCCCGACTCCTCGGCGT
Organism: Hyphomicrobiales bacterium; assembly: GCA_027487555.1. Classification (GTDB taxonomy): domain Bacteria; phylum Pseudomonadota; class Alphaproteobacteria; order Rhizobiales; family Devosiaceae; genus Devosia_A. Next base: position 3,293 of record JAIYDI010000014.1, on the reverse strand, counting down.
GGTCGCGGATACGCTTCGCGATCAGGCGCGACTGCACCGCCGAGCCACCGGGCGAGTTGATGATGATGGCGACCGCGGGCGCGTCCTTTAGCTTGAAGGCGCGTTCGAGCAGCGGGCCGACCGTCTCGATATTCAGCCGGCCCGGCCGGGCTTCGGCCGCGATGATGCCATGTAGCCGCACCACAGGCACGATGGGCACGGCCTTTCCGATAAGCCGCTTGAGGCGGGATATGACCCCCATCTTTCCCCCGGATCGAAAGTTCCGCGCTTATGTAGGCGCTCGGCCGCAGCTTTACCAGACAAGCCGACCGGTGCCGCGAAATACTGCCTCGAATTCCGGCCGGAAGCCGCGCCCCGCGTCGAGATGCATGGCGCGCCCGGCGAGCAGCGTGAAGGGCGCGCGCGAGCCCTTGATGCCGCGCACCAGCACGCGGCTCGCAGGGTCCCCCGGGCGGGGGAGAAGGGGCAAGACAGTCAAAGCGCCGAAACGCGTCCCAAAGGCGGCGAGCAATGTCGGCAGGCTTGCGGCCACGTGGATGAAGATGACTTCGCCGCCGGGTGCGGCATGGGTCGCGGCCGTCTTCACCCAGCGGTCGAGCGCATCTTCGGGCATGTGCCGGGCGCCCTTGCGCGCCGCGGATGGCGCCGACCCGGCCGAGGGATCGAAGTAGGGCGGGTTGGCGATGACACTCGAAAAGTGCTCGGCTGGCAGGCCGGCTTCGCTTCGCACCCTGCCCGGGGCGGTTACGTCAACGACCAGCACGCGCCCGCGATCGGCAAAGCCATTCGCCTCAAGGTTCAACACCGCGAGTGCTGCCATGTCGGTATCCTGCTCGGCCATGGTCGACGTGCGGCGATCGTCGTCGGCCAGGGCCACAAGCGACGCCGTTCCGACCCCCGCACCAAGATCGAGGATACTCGTCGCTCGCGTCGAAACCGCGCTGCCCAGCAGCACCGAATCCAATCCGGCGCGAAAGCCGCGTTCGGGCTGCGCGATGGTGACACGCCCCCCCAGAAAGGCATCGCGGCTCAGCTCTTGTTGTTTTACAAGCACGGTATACTGATCTAGCGACATCGCACCCTTCCGGCAGAACGCCTTTGCCCTTATAGGCTTCGTGCGCGAACTACCAAACCGGGGATTTCATGGCCTCATCGGCGGCAGCAACGGCGAAAGTAACGGACATGATCGGCGCGCTCGATCGACTCGTTGCCGTGACCCAGCCGGGCATGGAGCGGGTCAACCGGATGATTCTCGACCGGGCAAGTTCGCATGTCGAGCTTGTGCCGGAGATTGCGCGCTACCTTATCGAGGCAGGCGGCAAGCGGCTTCGGCCCATGCTGACCATCGCCTCGGCGCTGCTCTGCGGCGCGCCGAACGGCGAGGAAGTGGTGTATGCGGCATCCGTCGAGTTCATGCACAATGCCACGCTGCTGCACGACGACGTGGTCGACGAAAGCGACATGCGCCGCGGCCGCCTTGCCGCCCGCATGGTGTGGGGCAACCAGGCGAGCGTGCTGGTCGGTGATTTTCTGTTGGGCCAGGCCTTCATGATGATGGTCGAGGCGCGGAACCTCGATGCACTCGCGGTCATCTCCAAGGCTGCGACGATCATCGCGGAAGGCGAGGTATTCCAGCTCGCCCGTGCCCGTGACCTCAACACGACCGAAGCCGACTATGACGCGGTGATCCGCGCCAAGACGGCAACCCTGTTCGAAGCGGCGACCGAAGTGGGCGCCATTGCCGGTGGCGCGGACGAGCCGGGCCGCGCCGCCCTGCGCGACTATGGCCGCGAGCTCGGCTATGCGTTCCAGCTGGTGGACGATGTGCTCGACTATCGCGGCGAGGCCAACCGGCTCGGCAAGAATGTCGGCGACGACTTGCGCGAAGGCAAGATGACGCTGCCGGTGATCCTAGCGCTGCAGAGTGCGACCGAGGCCGAACGCGAACTGCTGGCGCAATCGCTGGGCAATTCCGAAGCCGGCCCTGAGCAGCTCGCCGCCGTGCTTGCCCTGTTCAACCGCACCGACACGCTCGGCAAAACAGTGGAGCGGGCGCGTGAGCATGCGCGCCGCGCCATTGCCGCGCTCAAAGTGCTGCCGAAATCGGACATGCGCGAGCTGCTGGCGGAGATTGCGGAATTCACCGTCAGCCGCGCCTATTGACGCCTGTTCGTCGCATTGGCGTGGCAGAGGCTCCTGGCCTGCCCACCAATCGATGACAAAGAGCGCCTGATGCCTGACCATGACACAATTCTCGACCTCGCCGTAACGACAGCGCGCGAGGCCGGTGCGCTGACGCTCGAGTGGTTCGCCCGCTTCCGCGAGCTCGAAATCAGCCACAAAGGCCCGGCGGATTTCGTCTCCGAGGCGGACTTTGCGTCGGAGCGGCTGATCCGCGAGCGGCTGCTGGGCGCCTATCCGGACTGGAGCCTCGAGGGCGAGGAATATGCGCCCACCGAGGGCAGCGACCGCACCTATCGCTGGCTGGTGGACCCGATCGACGGCACGACGAATTTCATCAATGGCATGGATTACACCATCTCGATTGCGCTGAGGCGCGGCAACGAGACGGTGCTGGGCGCGCTCTACAACCCGGTGCGCGACGAGATGTTCACGGCGGTCAAGGGCGGCGGCAGCTTCTGCAATGGTGAGCGGATGCGCGTCAGCGGCCAGGTGGATACGCGGCTCTTTGCCATTGGCACCGGGCTGCCGACGCCGAACCTGTCGCTCTACCCCGGTGCCTATGCCCGGCTCGACGCGATCCGCGCGCCGATCGGCGCGGTCCGCATTGTCGGCAGCGCGGCAAATTCCTGCGCCTATGTCGCGCTGGGGCGGCTCACCGGCTATTTCGAGGAAACCGGGTTCTCCGATACGGCGGCGGGCATTCTCTGTGTCGAGGAAGCCGGCGGCGTGGTCACCGACTGGTGGGGGCGTGGCCCGGAGTTCTACGAGCGCACGGGCACGATGATCGTCGCGAACGCAGCGACGCATGCGTTTCTGATCGAGCAGCTGAAAGACGTGCCGAAAAAGGGGTGAGTTGACCTCTCAGTCGGGCCCTCTCCTGCTTGCGGGAGAGGGTGCCCGAAGGGCGGGTGAGGGGAGCACCTTACGCTGAATTCCGTCACCATTGCATAGACTTAGCGCAAGCGGCACCCCCCACCCGGCGCTCCGCGCCACCCTCCCCCGCAAGCGAGGCCTCTGCGAAACTTGCGATTGTTTGTGGATGTGATTCACTGGCTTTGGATGGAGGGCCGGTGAATGGAACAGGTGAGTTTTCTGGATGCGTTCCTTCC
>JAIYDI010000050.1 GCA_027487555.1 Hyphomicrobiales bacterium | reverse complement strand
GGAAGCCTCCGAAAAGGCCAAGATCGAGCTGTCGAGCGCCACCCAGACCGAAATCAACCTGCCCTTCATCACCGCCGACGCGTCCGGTCCCAAGCACCTGACGCTGAAGCTGACGCGCGCCAAGTTCGAAGCCCTTGTGGATGATCTCATCCAGAAGACCATCGAGCCCTGCCGTCAGGCGCTGAAGGATGCGGGCGTCTCCGCAGCGCAGATCGACGAAGTCGTTCTCGTGGGCGGCATGACCCGCATGCCCAGGGTCGTCGAGGTGGTGAAGCAGTTCTTCGGCAAGGAGCCGCACAAGGGCGTCAACCCGGACGAAGTGGTGGCCATCGGTGCCGCCATCCAGGCCGGCGTGCTGCAGGGCGACGTCAAGGACGTGCTGCTGCTCGACGTGACGCCGCTGTCGCTCGGCATCGAGACGCTCGGTGGCGTGTTCTCCCGCCTCATCGACCGCAACACCACCATCCCGACAAAGAAGTCGCAGGTCTTCTCCACCGCCGAGGACAACCAGTCGGCCGTGACGATCCGCGTCTTCCAGGGCGAGCGCGAAATGGCGGCGAACAACAAGCTGCTGGGCAATTTCGATCTCTCCGGCATTCCGCCGGCCCCGCGCGGCGTGCCGCAGGTCGAGGTGACGTTCGATATCGACGCCAACGGCATCGTCAATGTCAGCGCCAAGGACAAGGGCACCGGCAAGGAGCAGCAGATCCGTATCCAGGCTTCGGGTGGCCTGTCGGATGCCGATATCGAGCGCATGGTGAAGGAAGCCGAGCTGAACGCCGCGGCCGACAAGCTCAAGCGCGAGGCCGTCGAGGCCAAGAACCAGGCTGAGTCGCTCATCCATTCGACCGAGAAGTCGCTGAAGGATTATGGCGACAAGGTTTCCGCCGACGACAAGCTCGCCATCGAGACCGCGCTCAACGACCTCAAGACCGTGCTCGACGGCGACAGCGCCGATGTCATCAAGGAAAAGTCGCAGGCTCTGGCCGAAGTGTCCATGAAGCTCGGCGAAGCCATGTACAAGCAGAGTCAGGCCGAGGCCGAAGCCAAGGCTGCCGGCGGCGACAAGCAGGATGACGACGTCGTCGACGCCGAGTTCGAGGAAGTGAAGGACGACAAGCGCTAAAACGCTTTCATCCGCAGTTTGAAAGGCCCGGCCTGCGCCGGGCCTTTTTCATTGGCACGATGCTGGCGGAGGCCCCGAGCGTTTCCAGGAAAACTGGCACTTGTTTTCCGGTTCGGAAGCGCGACAAGACAAAGGCTTGGATCATTTCGACGTTTCGACCTGAAGGTGAAACGGCCTAGCGGCCATAAGTCAGCTGCCGCAGCACCACCGAGCCCTTGTCGGTATCACCATCGATGAACAGCAGGCGCCCGTCCGAAAGGACCTGCGCGAAACGCGGATCGAGCAGTTCGGTCTGCTCCGGCCGCGTGCCGTCCTTCAGCCCCTCGAGGTGGTTGCCCGCCAGCACGTCGAAACGGCCCTGGTCGTCGAAGGCAAACAGCAGGTCGTACCCATAGGTGATGAGGTCGCCATCGGCCTCGAGGGCCAGCGGCACCCCGTAGAGGCCCGGATAGCTCCGGCCCGGCTCGACATTGCCCTTGAGGTCGAAGCGGATCGACGTCCAGCCGGTATTGAAGCCGAAGCGCTGCGCGTCCGACGAGGCGAGGACATAGTACCAGCCATCCGGCGCGCGGAGCAGGCGCGCCTGCTTCATGTCCGGCAGCCGGTCGAGCAGCGCCAGCGACCACGCCGCGCCGCGTTTCTGCGCCTCGTAGAGGGCGAAGTCCTGTCGTGGTCCCCGCGATTCCTCGACCAGCGCGATAAAGCCGCCGCTGCCCGGTACGATGTCGACAAGCCGCAGGTCGTCGACGGGCGGGTCGTAGGCCGCAGCAACCACCACCATTTCCAGCGCGTCGCGCGCGCCATAGCCCAGCGTCATCCGGCCCGCTGCCTTGTCATGGTCGAGCCGGGCAAAATGCCGCTGCCCGTCAAGGTCAAACCCGATGGTGAAGGCATCCGGCCCCCGTTCGAACGTGTCTGCGGCCACCGTGCCGCCCAGCGTCTCAAGCGTGACAAGGGCAAAGTCCGCGCCACTGGCGAGATAGGGCATGTCCTTCATGAATTCGGCGCGGCGGGCTTCGAGGTGGGTGGCGACCATCTCGGCAAGCGACGGCAGGTCGGCCCCTGCCAGCAGCCGCTGCCGCTCGAAGAAGGCGGAGGCGTAGGGTTGCAATGTATCCGGCGTGGGCTGCGCCACGTCGATCACGGCGCAATCGGCATCGAGCGCGGCAAAGCTTTCGATATGGTATCGGTCCTTGTCGGCGATCGCGGCGTTCATCGAGGCCATGAGCGCCACATAGTCCGCCTGCAGCCGGGCGAGGGTCGGGTCGGCCTCCGCCAGATCCTGCAGCGCCGCCATGGTCAGCCGGTCGGCATAATACTCGCGGCAGTTGACGGCGTAGTTGTGCCGCTCGAGATGCTCGTAGTCGTAGCGATAAGTCATGGCATGGCCCACTTCGTGCAGCGCGATCACGAACTGGTTGTAGCGCGCCAGATCCGCAGCCTGCTCTGGCCCCGAAAACAAAGCGCTGCCCTGCCAGCGGCCGCCGGTCAGGGTCCGGCTCCAGTTCCGCCAATAGGCCTCGATGTCCGCCGGACCGGGCATGGCGCCCAGCACGATCACGTCCTCATAGGGATCGAAATAGTTGAACGTGTAGTCGAAGCGCTCGAACCGCCACTGCAGCCGATCGTACCAGGAGACGCCAGCATCGACATAGATCTGCCGCACGGCCTCGGTCATGGCCGTGGTGTTTCCCGTGGCGAGGGCGTCCAGCAGCGCGGGCCGGTCGAGCGACAGCGCCGGTGATGTGATCAGCAGCCCCAGCACCGAGATGAGCCACGCCCGCATCATCGCCTCCCGTTTGGTGTCCCTGGGGAAAGCTAGCGCGTTGTGGCCGGCTCGGCCAGAGCGGGGCGGCGGCTCCCGCATGGCGGCTCTGCAGCATGTGCCGCACGCAATAGGGTTGATCGCGCTTGCCGCTATGGTAAGAGCGCCTAGCAATACCTATCTAGTCCGGATGCCCGGCCACCCCTCCCGGCCGTGGTCGACTGGGGAAGCGCCGATTGGCCAAACGCGATTTCTACGAAGTGCTCGGCGTAGCCAAAGGCGCCGATGAAGCAGCGCTGAAGAGCGCCTACCGCAAGCTCGCCATGCAGTTTCATCCGGATCGCAATCCGGGAAACGCCGAGGCGGAATCGAAGTTCAAGGAGATCAGCGAGGCCTACGATACCCTCAAGGATCCGCAGAAGCGTGCGGCCTATGATCGGTTCGGCCATGCCGCCTTCGAAAATGGCGGCGGCGGGGGCAGGGGACCTGCGGGCTTCGGGCCGGAATTCAGCTCGTCCATGTCCGATATCTTCGAGGATATCTTCGGCGATTTCATGGGTGGCCGTGGCCGTGGAAACCAGTCGCGTCTGCGCGGCTCCGATCTGCGCTACAATCTCGAGATCACGCTCGAGGAGGCCTTTGCCGGCCGTACCGTCGATATCGACGTGCCCACCCTCGCCACCTGTTCCACCTGCGATGGCTCGGGCGCCAAGCCGGGCACGGGCATGTCGCAATGCCGTCATTGCAACGGCCAGGGCAAGGTCCGCGCCGCCCAGGGCTTCTTCACCATCGAGCGCACCTGCCCGATCTGCAATGGTCGCGGGCAGATCCTCGAGCAGCCCTGCACCGATTGCGGTGGCCAGGGCCGCCGCCAGCAGAGCCGTACGCTCTCGGTCGATATCCCCAAGGGCATCGAGGACGGCACCCGCATCAGGCTCGCCAACGAAGGCGAAGCTGGCCTGCGCGGCGGGCCGCCGGGCGATCTCTACATCTTCATCTCGCTGAAGCCGCATGATCTGTTCGTGCGCGAGGGTGCCGACCTCTATGCGCGCGTTCCCATCGCCATGACCACCGCCGCGCTTGGCGGGGAGTTCGAGGTCCCGACCCTCGACACGGCGCGAGCCCGCGTCAAGGTCGCGCCCGGCACCCAGCCCGGCCAGCGCGTACGCCTCAAGGGTAAGGGCATGCCGGTGCTGCGCTCCAAGGATTTCGGCGATCTCTATGTGCAGCTCGATGTCGAGACGCCGCAGAACCTCTCGAGGCGCCAGCGGGAACTGCTCGAGGAATTCGAGAAGGCCTCCACCAAGGACAATTCGCCCACGTCCGACGGTTTCTTCGCCAAGCTCAAGAGCCTGTTCGACAACTGACGACGAACCGGCGCCTCGCGGGTGGGGTGCGCGTGCTCCCCGTCCGCAAAACGACCGGCCGCGCCTTGAGGCAAAGTGGCAAGGGTTTTCCGGTTCCAAAGCGCGACAAAATGGAACCCTCGCCCATTTCTGCGTTTCAACAACCACGGGAAATGGGCTAGCGTCCGCCGACCCTTGACCCATCTTCACGGCTTCGATGGACCACCTGCCTCAGGCGACCCAGGCTGACGCGCAGACCGTCACCCCCATGATGGGGCAATATCTCGAGCTCAAGGCCGCCAATCCCGGCTATCTGCTGTTTTATCGCATGGGCGACTTCTACGAGCTGTTCTTCGAGGACGCCGAAATCGCGAGCGGCGCGCTCGGCATCGTGCTCACCAAGCGCGGCAAGCACCAGGGTCAGGATATCCCGATGTGCGGCGTCCCGATTCATGCCGCGCAGGATTATCTGAAGAAACTCATCACCCATGGCCACCGCGTCGCCATCTGCGAGCAGATCGAGGACCCGGCGGAAGCGAAGAAACGCGGCAGCAAATCGCCTGTGAAGCGTGATGTCGTGCGCCTCGTCACCCCCGGTACGCTGACGGAAGACGAGCTGCTGCCCGCCCGCGGCTCCAATTATCTCGCCGCCATCGCCATGGTGCGGCACGGCGAGACGGATTTCGCCCTCGCCTATGCCGATGTGTCGACCGGCGAAACCGGCGTCGTCGATCTTCCCACCGAAGCCATCGCCGACGAGTTGGCGCGGCTCGACCCGGCGGAACTGCTGGTGTCCGATGTCGTGCGCGAGGCCCTGGTCGAGGCGCGCATAAACATCCGACCCGATCTGCTGGTGATGTTGCCCGCCGAGCTGTTCGACAGCTCCGCCGCAGCCGGCCGGATCCTCGCGGCCTTCGGTGCCGACGAGGTCGACCCCACCGCCTTCTCGCGGGCCGGTCGTGCCGCACTCGGCGCGCTCGCCGATTACATCCGCGATAGCCAGAAGGGCGTGCCCGTCGCGCTCCGGCCGCCGGCCTCCGAGCGCCTCTCCGGCCTCATGGCGATCGACGCCGCGACCCGTGCCTCGCTCGAACTGCTCGTCACGCAGCGCGGCGAGGAAAGGGGCGCGCTCCGGGCCGAAATCGACCTCTGCGTTACCCCGCCGGGCGCGCGGCTGCTTGCCCGCCGGCTCGCGTCGCCGCTTGCGGACGCTGCCGCCATCAATCGCCGCCTCGATGCGGTGACGGCGCTGGTTTCGGATTCGGCGCTTGCTGCCCGGCTGCGCAGCGATTTGAAATCCGTGCCCGATATCATGCGCGCGCTCACGCGGCTGGCGCTCGGGCGCGGTGGTCCGCGCGATCTGCGCGCCACGGGCCGCGCGATCGATGCCGCGCTGGCGCTTTCCGCCGACCTCGCGACGCTCGCCCATCCGCCCGCCGAGCTGGCCGAAATCGGTGCCGATCTCAGGCAGGGGCCTGCGGCCCTCGCTGCCGAAATCCTCGGAGCGATCGTCGAAGAGCCGCCGCTCCTCGCCCGCGATGGCGGCTTCGTTGCCCGGGGTACCGACGATGCGCTCGATGCAGAGCGCGCGCTCGCGAGCGAAACCCGCGATGTGGTCGCGGCGCTGCAGGCGCGGCTCGTCGCGGAAACCGACATCAAGTCATTGAAGATAAAGCATAATGGCGTGCTCGGCTATTTCGTCGAAGTGCCTGCCAATTATGGTCAGCGCCTGCTCGAGCCGCCTTTGCGCGAGACGTTCATCCATCGCCAGACCATGGCCAACGCCATGCGCTTCACCACGACGGAGCTCGCCGAACTCGAGGGCCGCATCGCCAAGGCGCATGATGCGTCTCTCGCGCTCGAACTCGCGATCTTCGATCGGCTGGTGGGCGCGGTCATCGCCGAAACCGAAACGCTCCGCCGCCTCGCCGATGCGCTCGCCGCGCTCGATGTCGCAGCGGGCCTCGCCCAACTTGCCGTCACCCGCGATCTGGCGCGTCCCACCATCGACGACAGCCTCGCCTTCCACATAGAGGGTGGCCGGCACCTGGTGGTCGAAAGCCATGTCCGGCGCGAGGGGCATGTCTTCGTCGAAAACGACTGCGATTTGTCGGGTGGCGCGCTCTGGCTCATCACCGGCCCCAATATGGGCGGTAAATCCACCTTCCTCCGGCAGAACGCGCTCATCGCCATCCTGGCCCAGATGGGCAGTTACGTGCCGGCGAGGAGCGCCCATATCGGGGTCGTGGACAGGGTGTTTTCGCGCGTCGGTGCATCGGACGATATTGGTGGTGGCCGTTCGACCTTCATGGTCGAGATGGTCGAAACCGCAGCCATTCTCAATCGCGCCACGTCGCGCTCGCTCGTCGTGCTCGACGAGATCGGGCGCGGCACCGCCACCTTCGACGGGCTCTCCATCGCCTGGGCCGCTGCCGAGGCGCTGCATGACGAAAGCCGCTGCCGCGGGCTTTTCGCCACGCATTTCCACGAAATGACGGCGCTCTCGAAAACCCTGCCCCGTGTCACCAACCACACCATGAAGGTGCGCGAGTGGCAGGGCGACGTGGTGTTTTTGCACGAAGTCGCGGCAGGGGCGGCTGACCGCTCCTATGGCATCCAGGTGGCGCGGCTCGCCGGGCTCCCCGAAAAAGTGCTTGGCCGGGCCCGGCAGGTGCTCGGCGTGCTCGAACAGCGCTCTTCCGGCGGCAAGGCTGTCATGCTAGACGATCTCCCGCTCTTTGCGCACCAGCCCGCCCCGGCGAAGGCGGAAATTAATCCTCTCCATGACATGCTCGACCAGGTCCGCGCAGACGACCTGACCCCGAGGCAGGCGATAGACCTGATCTACGAGCTTAAGAAACTTCGCGATGCAACTCGTCGAAACTGACACCCGTCCCCGAAAACCGGTTTTCCAGCTGGTCGCCGCCGAGCAGATCCTCGAGCGGCTGCGCGACGTGATCGGCACGGCCGATCCCAAGGCCGCATCGAGCCGGGCCCAGGTGCTTGCGCTGCTGCGTCAGACTCTGGCCGATGCGCGCAAGGGTGCCGAGGCCGATCTCATGGCTTCGGGCGGGCGCGGTTTCCGCTGCGCCATGAACCTTAGCGCCGCCGAGGACGAAATCATCAAGGCGATCCACGCCTTCGCCATCCGCCACGTCTATCCGGTCGATAATCCTTCGGGCGCCGAGATGATCTCCGTGGCAGCCGTCGGCGGCTATGGGCGCGGCACGCTGGCGCCGGGCTCCGATATCGATCTGCTGTTCATCCTGCCCTACAAGCAGACGCCCTGGGGCGAGCAGGTCACCGAATATATCCTCTACATGCTGTGGGATCTGGGCCAGAAGGTCGGCCATGCCGTCCGCTCGGTGGATGACTGCATCCGCATGGCCCGCTCCGACATGACGGTGCGCACCGCCACCCTCGAGGCCCGCTACCTGATCGGCGACAAGAAGCTCTTCAGCGAGCTGCAGACCCGCTTCGAGCAGGAGGTCATGCCCCGCACCGGTCCCGAATTCATCGCCGCCAAGCTTGCCGAGCGCGACGAGCGCCATCGGCAGATGGGCAATACGCGCTACGTCGTCGAGCCCAACATCAAGGACGGCAAGGGCGGCCTGCGCGACCTGCAGACCCTGTTCTGGATCGGCAAGTACTTCTACCGCGTGCGCACCAGCGCCGAGCTCGTCGAAAAGGGCGTGCTTTCGGCCGAGGAATACCGGCTGTTCCACCGCGCCGAGGATTTCCTCTGGGCCATCCGCTGCAATCTGCATTTTCTCACCGGCCGCGCCGAGGAACGGCTGACTTTCGACGTACAGCCCGATCTTGCGGCGCGTTTGGGCTTTGCCGGCCGCGCCGGCATGCTCGCTGTCGAGCGCTTCATGAAGCGCTATTTCCTCGTGGCCAAGGATGTCGGTGATCTGACCCGCATCTTCTGCGCCTCGCTCGAGTTCGATCATGCCAAGCCGCTCGATATGGTCGGCCGGGTGCTGGCGCCGTTCCGGCGCGGCAAGGTGGCCATCAAGGGCGAAAGTGATTTCGTCGTCGATTCCGGCCGCCTCAACATCGCTGCCCCCGATGCCTTCGAGAAGGAACCGCGCAACCTGATCAAGGGCTTCATGCTCGCCGGCCAGCGCGACCTGCATCTGCATCCCGATGCCATCAAGGCCATCCGCCGCTCGCTCAGGCTGATCACTGCCGATCTGCGCAACGACAAGCAGGCGAACCGCTGGTTCCTCGAAATCCTGACGGCGCCGACCTATGTCGAGCGCATACTGCGCCAGATGAACGAGTCCGGCGTGCTCGGCAAATTCGTGCCCGAGTTCGGCAAGATCGTCGCGCTCATGCAGTTCAACATGTACCACCACTACACGGTGGACGAGCACCTGATCCGCGCGGTCGGTGTCATGGGCGATATCGCCAATGGCGGCCTGCGCAACGAGCTGCCGCTTACGCACGAGCTGCTGCCGCATCTGAACGACACGCGGCTGCTCTATGTGGCGCTGTTCCTTCACGATATCGCCAAGGGTCGGCCGGAAGATCACTCCATCGCCGGCGCCCGTATCGCGCGGAAGTTCTGCCCGCGCCTCGGGCTCGACGCGGCTGAAACCGATACCGTCGCCTGGCTCATCGAATATCACCTCCTGATGAGCGAGGTGGCGCAGAGCCGCGATATCCAGGACCCGGAAACCGCCAAGTCCTTCGCCGATATCGTGCAGTCGCCGCAGCGGCTGGCGCTGCTCATGATCCTCACCGCCTGCGATATCCGCGCGGTCGGTCCCGGCGTGTGGACCGGGTGGAAGGGTTCGCTCCTGCGCGCCCTCTACTACGCGACCGAGCCCCTGCTCTCGGGCGGGCATTCGCAGGTCACCCAGCGCGATCGTATCGAAGCGGCCAAGCACGTTTTGCGCGGTGCGCTCGCGGCCTGGCCCGGCGATCAGCTCGAAACCTATATCGGCCGCCATTACGATCACTATTGGCTGCGCGCCGAGCCGGAACTTCAGGTCGAGCACGCCCGCATGATCCGCGCCGCCGACGAGGCCGGGCAGATGTTCTCGGGCTCGATCCGGGTGAAGAGCTTCGAGTCGATCACCGAAGTCTCCTTCTACACCCCCGACCACCCGCGCCTCTTGTCGCTCATCGCGGGGGCCTGCACCATGTGCGACGCCTCGATCATCGGTGCGCAGATCTTCGGCACCCGCGATGGCCGCGCCATCGATACCTTCCGGCTGCGCCGCTCCTTCCCCTCCGACGAGGACGAGAAAGTCCGCGCCACCCGCATCATCGATACCGTGAAGCAGCTCTTGCAGGGCAAGCGGCAGGTGTTGATCGATTTGGGCAAGGAAAGCCGCCACAACAAGCGGCTGAGGCCCTTCTCCCTGCCCTCGCAGGTCACGGTGTCGAACGGCATCTCGGAAAAATTCACCGTCATCGAGGTGATGGGGCTCGATCGCATCGGGCTGTTGCACCAGCTGACCCGGGCGATCTCGGACCTCAACCTCACCATCGGCTCGGCCCATATCGGCACCTATGGCGAAAAGGCCGTCGACGTCTTCTATGTGACCGACCTCACCGGCCACAAGATCGAGTCGCGCCAGCGGCAGAAGAAGATCCACGACGCCTTGCTCGAGGTGTTCCAGAAGCCCGGCGTCGACGACAAGAAGCCCGAGGACAAGAAAGTCGCCAATGGGTGAGCTCGGCTCGCCTCCGAACCTGGCCGTTCGACACGCTCAGGATGAGGTTCGGCGTCTGCACGCGGGGCGCAATCCGGTCGCCCTCATGGTGAGCCTGTCGAACCACGAGGGCGGTTTCGCTGCATGAGCCTTTATCGCAACTTCATGTCGGTCGGAGCGCTGACCCTGGTCAGCCGCATCTTCGGTTTCGTGCGCGACGCCCTCATGGCTGCCGTGCTCGGCATCTCGCCCATCTCGGACGCCTTCAACGCCGCCTTCCGCTTCCCCAACCTGTTCCGCCGGCTTTTTGCCGAGGGCGCGTTCAACACCGCCTTCGTGCCGATGTTCTCGGGTGCGCTCGAAAAAGAGGGCATCGAGGGCGCGAGGGAGCTCGCCTCCCGCATCATGAGCTGGCTCGTCGCGGTTATTCTCGTCGTCACCATCCTCGTCGAGATCTTCGCCGAGCCGATCATGACCGTGTTCGTGCCGGGCTTTGTCGATGATCCGGAAAAGTTCGCGCTCACGGTCTTTCTCACCCGCATCATGTTTCCCTATCTCGCCTGCATGTCGCTGATGGCGGCCTATGCGGCGATCCTCAATTCCCTGGGGCGGTTCGTTGCGTCGGCCTTCGCGCCCATCCTGCTCAATCTTGTCAACATTTCCGCCTTGATCCCGCTGGCGATTCTGACGCTGGAGGCCCGGGAAACCGTCTTCTGGGTGGCGATTGCCACGCTTATGGGCGGCGTGGCGCAACTGCTGCTGGTCTATCTCGCCATCCGCCGCGCCGGCGTCCTGCCGAGGATTCGCTGGCCCAGATTCGATCCGGCCGTGCGCCGTTTCTGGCTCCTCGCCGTGCCGGCGATTGCCGCCGGCGGCATCACGCAGATCAATATCTTCGTTGGCACTGTCATTGCCTCCGGCGCCGACGAGGTCATGTCGATCATCTACAATGCCGATCGGCTCTACCAATTGCCGCTCGGCATCATCGGCATCGCCATAGGCACGGTCCTCCTGCCCGAACTCAGCCGGCACCTCAGCGCCGGGCGGGATGTCGAGGCGCGCACGAGCCAGAGCCAGTCGCTCCTCATCTCCATGCTGCTCTCGATGCCCGCCGCCGGTGCGCTCATCGCCCTAGCCCTGCCGGTGGTCCGCGTGCTGTTCGAGCGCGGCGCATTCGGGCCTGAGGATTCCGTGCATGTCTCCGAGGCGCTGATTGCCTTCGCGGTCGGCGTCCCGGCCTTCGTGCTCATCCGCGTGCTGCAGCCGGGCTTCTTCTCTCGCCAGGATACGCGGACGCCCACCATCCTAGCCGGCATTTCCCTCGTGGTGAATGTCTTGGGCTCGCTGTGGATGTTCGAGGCGCTCAGGCATACCGGCATCGCGCTTGCCACCTCGATCTCGGCCTGGGTGAATGTGCTGATGCTGGGCTGGTTCCTTGCCCGGCGTGGCCACTTCGCCATCAACGCGAGCGAGTGGCGGCAGCAGGGGCTCATTGCGCTGGCGACGCTGGTGATGGCGCTCACCCTCTGGCTCGGTGTCGTCTGGCTCGGGCCGGTCTTTGCGCCGCGTTACAATTTCGCGCTGCAGGCGCTGGCCCTGTTCGGGCTGTGCGTATTGGGGGCCGGGCTCTACTTCGCCATCATCCATCTGACCGGGGTGCAGAAGCTCGGCGGTCTCGTCCGGCGCTTCAGGCGCCGCAAGACCTGATCGGAGGGGCGGGGAGAGGCTTGCCCTTTGCCCCGGCTTTGCGCGATAAGCCCCTGCCTCAAGAGGGAATTGCGATATGGCCTTCGTTCCGCGCGTGTTTTCCGGCATCAAGCCGTCCGGCGACCTGCACCTCGGCAACTATCTCGGCGCCATCCGGCGCTTCGTGCCGCTGCAACAGACGCATGAGACGATCTATTGCGTCGTCGATATGCACGCCATCACTGTCTGGCAGGACCCCGAGGACCTCAGGCGCTGGACCTACGAGATCGCCGCCGCCTATATCGCGGCCGGACTCGATCCGAAAAAATCCATCATTTTCAACCAGTCGCAGGTCGTCGAGCATGCCGAGCTCGGCTGGATCTTCAACTGCGTTGCCCGTGTCGGCTGGATGACCCGCATGACGCAGTTCAAGGACAAGGCCGGTGCCGAAGGCGGCGAAAACTCCGAGGCGGTGTCGCTCGGGCTCTTCGCCTATCCCTCGCTGATGGCCGCCGATATCCTGCTCTACAAGTCGACCGGCGTGCCGGTGGGCGACGACCAGCGCCAGCATCTGGAGCTCACGCGCGATATCGCGAAGAAATTCAACCACGATTTCCGCAAGCAGATCGAAAGCCTGGGCTTCGAGGAAGACTATTTCCCCCTGACCGACACGCTCTCGACCGGCCCGGCGACCCGCGTCATGTCCTTGAAGGACGGCAAGAAGAAGATGTCGAAGTCGGACGCGTCCGACATGTCGACCATCTACATGATGGACGATGCCGACACGATTTCGAAGAAGATCAAGCGCGCCACCACCGATCCCGAAATGCTGCCGACGGAAGCCAAGGGGCTGGAGAACCGCCCGGAAGCCGAGAACCTCGTCGCCATCTACGCCGCGCTTTGCGACAAATCGGTCGATGACGTCCTCGGCGAATTCGGGGGCTCGGGCTGGGGCCGGTTCAAGCCGGCCCTCGCCGATCTCGCCGTCGCCGTGCTCTCGCCCGTCGCCGAGGAGATGAAGCGGCTCGTCGGCGACCGCGGCGAAATGGATCGCATCCTGCGCGATGGCGCCGAGCGTGCCCGCGCCATCGCCGCCCCGCATATGGACGAAATCCGCCGGATCGTCGGCTTCGTCCGCTGATCGTCGCGCCTTATCGGCGATACTGGACGCCCCGTGCTTTGTCGCAGACAATGGCGCGGGTCGGTCCCTTTGGGGGTTGAGGCAATGGGTGAAGCGCTGGCCGACTACCGCCGGAAGTTCCTCGTCGTGCTCGATGGCAGCAAGGACGCCATCCGCGCCGCCATCTTTGCCGGCTATCGCGTTCGCCGCACCGGCGGCACGCTCAAGCTGCTGACCGTCATCGAGACACAGGATTTCGGCCAGTTCCTCGGCGTCGAGGATGTGATGCGCGCCGAAGCCCGCGAAGCCGCCGAGCAAGTGCTCGATGCCGCACGCGCCCGGCTCGCTGATCTCGGCGATATCCGCCTCGAGACCGCCATTCGCGAAGGGCACCTGCGCGAGGCGGTGGAAGCGGTCATCGCCGAAGATGCGGCCATCGGCATCCTCGTCCTCGCCGCCTCCACGTCCAAGGAAGCGCCGGGCACGCTCATTACCGATTTCGTCGCCCGCACCGGCGCCGGCACGCTGCCGGTCATCGTCACCATCGTGCCGGGCTCGATGAGCGAAGCCGAGATCATCGCGGCCACTTGACCGCCCCACCCCTTGCGACTTGCCGCCGAAGCGCATACTTAAAACCAATCTAAGGCGAGCATCACACTCATGTTTATCCAGACCGAGGGTACGCCCAACCCCGCGACCCTGAAATTCCTGCCCGGCCGTGACGTGGTCACGGGCGAGCCACGCGACTTCCGCACCCCGGACGCGGCAACGATTTCGCCATTGGCGAGCGCGCTGTTCGACGTACCGGGCGTCGAGGGGGTGTTCCTGGGCTCCGACTTCATCTCCGTCACCAAGGACGATGCCGAGTGGAGCCACATCAAGCCGGCCATTCTCGGCGTGATCATGGAGCACTTCCTCTCCGGCAAGCCGGTGATCGCCGAGGGCGCCGCCGAGGTCGATACCGGTGACGAGTTCTACGAGGAAACCGACACCGAAACGGTCGAGGTGATCAAGGAACTGCTCGCCACCCGCGTGCGTCCCGCCGTGGCGATGGATGGCGGCGACATCACCTTCAAGGGTTTCCGCGAAGGCACGGTCTACCTCCATATGCAGGGCGCCTGCTCGGGCTGCCCCTCGTCGACGGCCACCCTCAAGAGCGGTATCGAGAATCTGCTCAGGCATTTCGTGCCGGGCGTCGAGGCCGTTCAGCAGGTGTGATTCGCCGTTCATCGGTGTGGCACTTTTGGGACCTCCGGGCATGGCGCGCGGAGGTCCGTTTCACTTTTCTCAGGGGTGTTAAGGGTGTATGGAGCCGGCATGAGCGACGAGACCCAGACTGAGGCCCGCCCGAAAAAGCTGTTCATCAAGACCTACGGGTGCCAGATGAACGTCTATGACAGCGACCGCATGGCGGATGCGCTGGCGCCGCACGCCTATGAGCCGGTGCAATCGGCCGAAGATGCCGATCTCGTCGTGCTCAATACCTGCCATATCCGCGAGAAGGCCTCGGAGAAGGTGTTCTCCGAGCTTGGCCGCCTCAAGGAAATGCGCGATCTCCGCCGCGCCGAGGGCTCCGACCTGATGATCGGCGTCGCCGGCTGCGTCGCGCAGGCCGAGGGCGAGGAGATCGTCCGCCGCCAGCCCGCGGTAAATCTGGTCTTCGGCCCGCAGAGCTATCACCGCCTGCCCGAATTGCTCACCCGCGCCCATAATGGCAGCCAGGTGGTCGAGACCGAATTCCCTACCGAGGACAAGTTCGCCCACCTGCCGGCCGCAAAGAGGGAAGTCACCCTCGCGCGCGGGCTCACCGCCTTCCTCACCGTGCAGGAAGGCTGCGACAAGTTCTGCTCCTTCTGCGTCGTGCCCTATACCCGCGGCGCCGAGACGAGCCGGCCGCTCGAACAGGTGCTGTCGGAAGCCCGCAGCCTCGCCGATGGCGGCGTGCGCGAACTCACCCTGCTCGGCCAGAACGTCAACGCCTATCACGGGCTCGACAAGGCGGGCCGCACCGTGGGCCTCGGCGAACTTTGCTATCGCCTCGCCGAAATCCCCGGCATCGCCCGCATCCGCTATACCACCTCGCATCCGCTCGACATGAGCGAGGAGCTGATCGCCGCCCATCGCGATCTCGATGCCCTCATGCCCTATCTGCACTTGCCGGTGCAGTCGGGCTCCGATCGCATCCTCAAGGCGATGAACCGCCGCCACACCACCGCCGAGTATCTCGCGGTCATCGAGCGCATCAAGGCCGCGCGCCCGGACATGGCGCTCTCGGGCGATTTCATCGTCGGCTTCCCCGGTGAGACGGATGCGGATTTCGAGCAAACTCTCGAAATCGCCCGCCTTACCGGCTACGCCTCCGCCTTCACCTTCAAGTACTCGATCCGCCCCGGTACCCCCGGCGCCACCATGGACAACCAGGTGGCCGAAGCGGTGAAGGTCGAGCGTCTTGCCCGCCTCAATGCACAGATCATGGGCCAGACCCGCGACTTCGCGCAAAGCTGCGTCGGCCGCATCCTGCCGGTGCTGATTGAAAAGCCCGGCCGCAATCCCGGCCAGGTCGGCGGCCGCTCGCCCTATCTCCAGGCCGTGCATATGGAAGGCCCGACCCGCCTCATCGGGCAGATCATCCCGGTCGAAATCGTGGCCGTCGGAAATAATTCCCTGGCTGGCAAGATTGTCACAGACGCGGAATTGAAATCTGCTAGCCTAAGTCAATCCGTAGCCAATGCGGTTCCTGCCTGAAGGGGCCGCCGCAAGGAGCCCCAGAGATTTGAGCAGGTACGTGTCCCCAACGACCGACAACGCCTTTTCCTCCCAGCTTGAACTCGCTTTCGAAGACAACCGCCTCGCCGCCCAGCTTTACGGCGACTTCGACCAGAACCTCGCCCTGATCGAGCAGCGTTTGTCCGTGCAGGCCACCCCGCGCGGCAATCACGTCATGCTGCGCGGCGCCGCCAGCGCAGTGGACCAGGGCCGGCGCGTGCTCGAATCGCTGTATGCCCTGCTCGAAGAAGGCCAGCAGATCGATATCGCCAATGTCGATGCGATGATCCGCATGGTCCAGACCGAGGACAGCCAGCTGGTGCTGCCCACGCTCGAGAAGAAGGGCAAGGTCCGCATGGCGCAGATCGCCACGCGCAAGGCGACTGTGGTGGCACGCACCCCCGCGCAGGATGCCTATATGCGCGCCATGGATCGCGCCGAGCTGATCTTCGGCGTCGGCCCGGCCGGTACCGGCAAGACCTATCTGGCCGTGGCCCATGCCGCGAGCCTGCTCGAGCGCGGCGACATCAACCGCATCATTCTCTCCCGCCCGGCCGTCGAAGCCGGGGAGCGCCTGGGGTTCCTGCCTGGCGACATGAAGGAAAAGGTCGACCCCTATCTCCGCCCGCTCTATGACGCGCTGTACGACATGATGCGCCCCGAGCATGTCGAGCGCTGCATCACCTCGGGCATCATCGAAGTGGCGCCGCTCGCCTTCATGCGCGGCCGCACCCTCGCCAATGCCGTGGTCATCCTCGACGAGGCGCAGAACACCACGTCCATGCAGATGAAGATGTTCCTGACCCGCCTGGGCGAGAACTCCAAGATGATCGTCACCGGCGACCCCACCCAGGTCGACCTGCCGCGCGGCGAAAAATCCGGCCTCGTCGAGGCGGTGAAGCTGCTTGATGGCATCGAGGGCGTACATGTGTCGCGCTTCAACGACAAGGACGTGGTGCGCCACGCGCTCGTCGGTCGCATCGTCCGCGCCTACGAGGCGGATACGCAGCGGCGGCTCGACGCGGCCGAAGCCGGGCGCGAGGCCCCGAAGTCCTGATGGCGAAAGCACCGCTGGAAGTCGCCTTTGCCGTCAATGCCGGCAATTGGCCAGATGGGCTTGAGGAACGCGCCGATACAGCCATCGCCTCGGCGCTGAAGGCGTCGAAGGCGAAGGTCCGCTCGGTGTCGGAAGTCTCGGTGGTGCTCACCGACGATGCCGAGCAGCAGGGGCTCAACAAGCAGTGGCGGGGGATGGACAAGTCCACCAACGTGCTGAGCTTCCCGCAGCTCGAACCCTTCACCCCCCTCGAGGGGCTGGTGGGTGACATCATCCTCGCCGAGGAGACGGTGCGGCGCGAGGCCGACGAGATGGGCATCAGCTTCGAGGCGCATTTCACTCACCTCGTCGTTCATGGTTTCCTGCACCTGTTGGGCTATGACCACATCGAGGAGGAGGAGGCCCTTCAAATGGAAGGCCTCGAAACCCAGATACTGGCCGGTCTCGGCATTGCCGATCCCTATGCCGACAGCTAAACTTGCCATTCCGATCAACATGAGGCTGCTTTTGCGGCCTGGGCAATGAACGACATCGACAGTACCACTCCGCCGAAGAAGCCGAACGGCAAGCCTGCGGCCGAGCCTCCCTCTAGTCCCGCCTCCGCGCCAGTGCGGGGGCAGGGTATCTGGTCGCGCATCAAGGGGCTGCTCGCCCTGCGCACCGTATCGCTGCGCGACGATCTCGAGGTCGCCCTCGAAAGCGACGCCAGTAGCGAAACCGCCGATTTCACGCAATCCGAACGCGTTATCTTGAAGAATGTGCTCGATCTGGCCGACAAGCGGGTCGAGGATGTGATGATTCCGCGCGCCGATATCGAAGCCATCGAGGTCACCAATTCGCTGGGCGATCTGGTGGCGCGCTTCCGCCAGGTCGGCCATTCGCGCATGCCGGTCTTCAAGGAAAGCCTCGACGACATCATCGGCTTCATCCACGTGAAGGATGCGCTGCGCCGTATCACCGAGGTGGTAACCGACCCCGAGGCTGCCTCGCCGGTGAAGCTGGTGTCACCGCCGCTGCGCTCAAAGCTCGAAAAGTTCGACCTGCTGCGCCAGGTGCTCTTCGTGCCACCGCTCATGCCGGTGGGCGATTTGCTGCAGCAGATGCAGGCAAAGCGCGTGCACATGGCGGTGGTCATCGATGAATATGGCGGCACCGATGGGCTCGTCACCATCGAGGATCTGCTCGAGGCCGTCGTGGGTGAGATCGAGGACGAGCACGACGATGATGTCGCGCTGATCCGCAAGGTCAATTCCAACCTCTATATCGCCTCGGCCCGCGCCGAACTCACCGAGTTGCGCGACATGCTGGGCCCCGAATTCGATCCCGGCGCGCATGCCGACGAGGTCGATACACTCGGTGGCCTCGTCTTCGAACTGGCCGGCCACGTGCCCGCCAAGGGCGAAGTTGTCACCGGCATCAAGGGTTTCGAGTTCGAAATCCTGCAGTCCGACAGCCGGCAGGTGAAGCGCGTCAAGATCAAGCGCCTCAAGCAGCGCGCCCCGCGCCCGAAGCCGCCGATCGGGGAAAAGCTCGGCAAGGACAATCCGGTCGAGATGCTGCCGGCCCCGTCGGCAGTCGCCGTGCCTCCCAAGGCGCCCGAGGATACGCCCCCGGCAGCATCGTGACCGGGACGTCGGCGCCCGCCTGTCTGCTCGTCTATGGCACGCTGCAACGGGGCGAGCGCAATCATCACTTGATTGCCGGGGCGCACTATCTCGCCCCCGCCGAAACCGCCGAGGCAGCGTTCACGCTGTGTGTCTATGGCTCCGTGTCAACGCCGGGCCGGGTCACGCCGGCCATAAGCCGCGGCGGCACTTGGCGCATCGGCGGCGAAGTCTACGCTCTTGACCAAGACCTGCTCGCGGTGCTCGATCGCTTCGAGCGGGTCGGCCTCGATTATGATCGGGAGGGCGTCCCGCTCGCCTCCGGCGGCACGGCCTGGCTCTACCTGCATCGCAGGACGGCCCAGCGCCAGCCGCTGGCCGATGCGCCGGGGCGTCTTCTCGCGGACGGTTGCGCCACCTGGCGCGACCCTCTGCCCCCTGCGTCGGCTTGACCTTGCCCCATTGCGCCGCGACCTTGCGCCTTGACCCTGATTCGAGCGCTCGATGAACCGGCTCGCCGAAACCCTGATCCTCGCCGAAGGCTGGCGGCGGCTCCTCCTCCTCATGGCGGCGGGCGCCGTCTCGGCGCTGTCCGTGCCGCCGCTCTTCCTGCTTCCGGCACTGTTCATCGGTTTGCCCATCTGGATCTGGGTGCTCGATGGCGCCGAGGTCACGCCCGGCCTCGGCCGTGTCTTCGGGCCGGCTTTCCAGATCGGCTTCGCCTTCGGGCTCGGCTATTTCACCGTCGCCCTCAATTGGCTCGGCGCTGCCTTTGTGCAGCAGGGCGGCATCTTCCTCCTGCTCATGCCGTTCGCCATTGTCGGCCTCGCTGCCATTCTCTCGCTCTTCTGGGGCTTGGCGAGCGCCCTGGCGCATCGCTTCTGGTCGGGTGGAGTGTACCGTCTCTTCGCCTTTGCCGGCAGCCTCGCGCTGGGCGAGTGGGCCCGCGGCCACCTGTTTTCGGGCTTCCCGTTCGATCTCATCGGCTACGCCTTTACCGCCAACGAGCCGATGATGCAGACAGCATCGCTCATTGGCACCTACGGGCTCACGGTGCTCGGCATCCTGGTCGCCGTGACGCCGGCCATCATCTGGCCGGCGGCGCGCCGCCCCCTGCCGGCGCGGCTCCTGCCCTTCTTCCTCGCCATCGCGGCGGTCGCGCTGCAATTCGGATATGGCCAGTTCCGCCTCTCGACCACGCCCATTGCCCCGCGCACCGACATGGTGGCGCGCATGGTGCAGCCGATGATCCTCGACCACCAGAGTTTCGGCGTGGTCAACCCGGCCGAAATCGTCTCGCGGCTCATTGGCCTTTCGTCTGCCAGGGTGGGTCCTGCGGGGCAGGGGCTCGACATGGTCACCCAGCTTGTCTGGCCCGAATCGGTGTTTCCTTTCTTCCTCACCGAGTATCCGGTCGGTATCGCGCAGATCGGCCGCATGTTGCCCGACAAGGCGCTGCTGCTCACCGGCGCACCACGGCAGGCGCTGGGCGACGATGGCCTGCCGGTCCCCGACAATCCGGGCTACAACTCCATCCTCGCCATAGACCCTACCGGTGAAGTCGTCGCGAGCTACGACAAGTCGCATCTCGTGCCCTTCGGCGAATATCTGCCATTCCAGTCCTTCTGGAAGCTGTTCGGCATTTCGCAATTCGTGCCCGGCAGCGCCGGCTGGGCCCCGGGCGATGGCCGCCGGCTGATGAGCCCGCCCGGCTCGCCGCCCTTCCTCGCGCTCGTCTGCTACGAGGCGGTGTTCCCCGGCGATATCGGCGACCCGAACGGCGCGCAATATATCCTCAATGTCACCAATGATGCCTGGTTCGATGGCTCGATGGGTCCGGCCCAGCACGCGCACCATGCCCGCCTCCGCGCCGTGGAGACGGGCCTGCCGCTGCTCCGCGTCGCCAATTCCGGCTACACCTTTGCCACCGATCCGCTCGGCCGCGTGACGGCCTCCATCCCCCCGGGTGAAGCGGGTGCGGTCGATGTCGTGCCGACGCTGCCGCTGAGTGGCGGCACGCTGTTCAATGACCTTGGCGACCTGCCGTTCTGGCTGTTCACGCTGGGGTTTCTGGCCCTTGGCGGCATTGCTTCTTTCCGACGCCACGGACTCAGATGAATTTTTTAAGTCGGCGCGAACCGGACATAAAGCTTTCTTTATATTATCCTTGACCCAATGGGAGTCGGGTGGCAGAACCGCTCAACCCGGCGAAAATGGCCTGGTTTTCCTTGTTTTTGGGGGTTTCACGTGCCTCGGTCCTCTTATCTCTTCACCTCGGAATCCGTCTCCGAGGGTCATCCCGACAAGGTCTGCGACCGCATCTCCGATGAGATCGTCGACCTGGTGTTTCGCGAAGCGAAGAAGACCGGCATGGACCCATCCAAGGTCCGCATCGCCTGCGAGACCCTCGCCACCACCAACCGCGTCGTCATCGCGGGCGAAGTGCGCGTGCCCGATTCGCTGCTGAAGAAAGACAAGGCCGGCAACGTGCTGAAGGACGCTTCGGGCGCCCCGCTGGTCAACCCGTCGAAGTTCAAGTCCACCGCGCGCAAAGCCATCAAGGCCATCGGCTATGAGCAGGCCGGCTTCCACTGGAAGACCGCGCGGATCGACGTGCTGCTGCACGGCCAGTCGGCCGATATCGCCCAGGGCGTCGATGAGAGCGGCAACAAGGATGTCGGCGCCGGCGACCAGGGCATCATGTTCGGCTACGCCACCCGCGAAACGCCGGAACTCCTGCCCGCGCCCATCTACTACGCCCACAAGATCCTCGAGGCGCTCACCATCGCCCGCAAGGCGGGCGAGGGCGAAGCCATCAAGCTCGGCCCCGATGCCAAGAGCCAGGTGACGGTGAAATACGAGAACGGCCATCCGGTCGGCGTCACGCAGATCGTCGTCTCCACCCAGCATATCGATGCGAGCCTGTCGTCTGATGATGTGAAACGCATCATCACCCCCTATGTCCTCGCGGCACTGCCCGAGGGCTGGGTCACTAAGGACACCGTCTGGCACGTCAACCCGACGGGTAAGTTCGTCGTCGGCGGCCCCGATGGCGATGCCGGCCTCACCGGCCGCAAGATCATCGTCGATACTTATGGTGGCGCGGCCCCGCATGGTGGCGGCGCCTTCTCCGGCAAGGACCCGACCAAGGTCGATCGATCGGCCGCCTACGCCGCCCGCTATCTCGCCAAGAACGTCGTGGCCGCCGGGCTCGCCGAGCGCGCCACCATCCAGCTGAGCTATGCCATCGGCGTCGCCAAGCCGCTTTCGATCTATGTTGATCTGCACGGCACCGGCAAAGTCGCCGAAGAGACGCTCGAAAAGGTGCTGGGCGAAGTGTTCGACCTTTCCCCGCGCGGCATCCGCACAAGGCTCGATCTCAACAAGCCGATCTATGCCCGCACCTCGGCCTATGGCCATTTCGGCCGCAAGCCCGGCCGCGACGGCTCGTTCAGCTGGGAAAAGACCGATCTCGTCCCGGCCTTGAAGGCAGCCGTCAAGGCGGCGTGACTGGTAAAATCCAGTCACGTTCTCTATAGTTCACCTATGGGACAAACGGCACAGCGCGAACCTGATCAAGTTTTGCCCAATGGCGACGGACGCATTGTATGCGCCATTGGTGTGTGTGGTGGACGTCCGCGTATTCGCGGCACCCGCATCACTGTTGCAGATTTGCTCAACGCTTTGGCGGCGGGCGATACCATGGAAGAACTGGTCGAGGATCTCCCTGGCTTGTCGCGGGATGACGTATTTGCGGCGCTGAAATTTGCTGCCGCCAATGTCGATGAAATCGCGACGGCGGCTGCCTGAGGTTGCGCTTCCTGCTCGACAGCCATCTGCCGCCGGCCTTGGCTGTAGCGCTCAGAAATCTTGGCCACGAGTGCGACGAGGCGCGCAAACTCGTTGCGCCCGACGCCGCCGACACGGAAATCGCCGCCGTGGCTAATCAACTTGGCACGGTAGTGCTATCAAAGGACGCCGATTTCGTTGACCTGAAGCTACGCAAAGTGCTTCAGACGCCTCTTATCCGCATTCGCCTGCCTAACATGTCGGCGAAAGATACCGTTGCCGCTATCATACCGCAGCTGCCGCGCCTGATCATGGCGCTTGAAGCTGGAGAAACCTTGCTCGAAGTTCGATGACTGACAAGCCCCACCACCCGTTGAATGCCGATGGCGAGTTGCGCGCCTTTTTCGGGCGCCGCGTCGGCAAGAAGCTGCATGCCGGGCAGGATAAGCTGTTCAAGGAGCGCCTGCCCGAGCTCTCCATCACCCTGTCCGACGCCAAGCTCGACCCGGCAGCGCTGTTCCCTGTCACTCCCGCAGAACTCATCGTCGAGATCGGCTATGGCGGCGCCGAGCACCTGGTCCGCGAGGCCGTGGCCGCGCCCAAGACCGGCTTTATCGGCTGCGAGGTCTATTCGGGCGGCATCGCCAAGGCCGTGCAGCAGATCGATGCGGCGGAACTTGAGAATGTCCGCCTCTTCACCGACGATGCGCTGAAGCTGCTCGTCAAGCTGCCCGACGCATCGCTCGACGGCGTCTATCTGCTCTATCCCGATCCGTGGCCGAAGACCCGCCACCACAAGCGCCGCTTCGTCTCCCCCACCACGCTCAGCGAACTCGCGCGCGTCATCAAGCCGGGCGGCTGGTTCCGCTTCGCCACCGATATCGAGGATTACGCCGACTGGACCCTGGCGCAGGCGCTGCGCGCGCCACTTTTCCGGCTCGAAACCGCGGCGCCAGGCGATTGGCACAATCCCTATCCCGGCTGGGCGCCGACGCGATATGAGCAAAAGGCCCGCCGTGAAGGCCGGCTCATCAGCTTTTACTTCACCTTCCGGCGCGTTTGATCCGCCGCATTACCGCGAATTCATCTCTCGTAAGTACCTGCCCGCCTTCAATTTGCGTATGCCCTCTGGAAATCCTCGGAGGTCGCGCCGATATCGCGGTCTATTCCGGCGCGCTTTGCCTGTTCCGCGCCAAGGAGTCTGTATATGCCCAAAAGCGCCACAGCGCCCCATTATCACGAAGCCGTCGAAGAACTGCTGACCGTGCGCGCCAGCAAATGGACTGTTACCGTGGTCCTCCACCTGCGCAGCGAAACCCGGCGCTTCTCCGAGCTGCAGCGCGAGATCGGCAGCATTTCGCAAAAGACCCTCACATCGACGCTCCGCGCCCTTGAGCGCGATGGCTTCGTGTCCCGCACCAGCTACGCCACCATCCCGCCGCGGGTCGATTATGCGCTCACCGACCTCGGCCGCGAGATCCTCGATCTTTTCGAGGCCTTCGAGCGCTTTGCCTCCAAGCACTGGCACCGTGTCCGCGCCGCGCGCGAGCAGTTTGATCTCGCCGCGGGGGAACCACCCGTCTTCGAGCTCAAGGCAACCCGCCGCTGACAGATCGCCGTTGCCCTGCCAAGGCAGTCCAGGTTCGGACGCGCTGTTAACCATACTGAATTATCAAGGACTTGCGGCAAGTTTTCATTAAGTCTTCGGGGTGAATGGATGAGGGATGAAGCCCCGGAGTCCGTTCAGTATGCCCTTCCGCCTCGGCGCCCTTTCGCATTGGCTGCGGTCCGCCCTGATCCTGATGCTGGTCGTGGCGCTTGCCGCCTGCGGTCGCTCCCCGCAAAGCCATCTCGGCGTGCCGGGCGACAATGATCCGCATCCTGGCGTCAACCGCGCCCGTGCCATGCCGGTGCAGGGGCTCGACGTGGCGCGCTATCAGGGGCAGATCGATTTTCACGCCGCCAAGGCCGGCGGCACCCAGTTCGTCTTCATCAAGGCGACCGAGGGCCGTGACTATATCGACCCGAAATTCTACGAGAACTGGCGCAAGGCTGCCGAGGCCGGCGTGCCGCGGGGCGCTTACCACTTCATGACCTGGTGCAGCCTCGCCTCTGAGCAGGCCGCCTGGTTCATGAAGATGGTGCCGAACGATCCGGATGCCCTGCCGCCGGTCCTCGATATCGAGTGGAACAATCATTCGAGCTGCAAGAACAAGCACCCGCGTGCCGACGTGCTCGAAAAGATCCGTGTGATGCTGGACGCGATGGAGCGCCATACCGGCAAGGTGCCGATCATCTATACCGACATGAATTTCCATGACGACGTGCTCGAGGGGGAGCACTTCGACAATCCGTTCTGGCTGCGCTCCACTGCGGCCGAGCCGCATTCGCGCTACGCCAACCGGCCCTACCTGTTCTGGCAATGGACGCAGACCGGCACCATGTCGGGCATTCTTGCCGAGGTCGACCGCAATGCCTTCATGGGATCGCCCGACGATTTCGTCACCTTCTTGCTCACCGGCTGCGAGCCGCGCCGTTTTGAGGAATTGGCCGCACAGGGCCGCTGTCGCACGATGAAATAGCCATGGCTTTGCCCGCCGCGACCTTGTCGGGCGACGGGCCGAGGCATAGCTTTGCAGGTGATGCGCCGGCCGACACACGGCCGGCCCCGTGGAGGATCAGCAAATGGCAAAAGGTCAGCTTCGCTCCAACAAGGAAGCCAAGAAGCCCAAGAAGGAAAAGGTGAAGGCGGCTCCGGCAGGCAGCCCCCTGATTTCGACGACCGTTCCGGCGGGCGCCGGCAAGAAGAAGAAGGACGCCTGAGGCCTCCTGAAGTCTTCGGAACGGCGTGGAGCGTTTTCAGGAAGAGTTGCACGACTTTTCCGGTTCGAAAACGCGATAAAACAAAGACTTAGATCATTTCAACACGTCAGCCGAAGCGCGAAATGATCTAATGCGCGGCGGAGCCCGCCTCCGCCGCCACGGTGCTGAGGTGCGGCACCAGCCCGCTCGCCTCGATCCCATCGATGAGGAACTGCACGGCAAGCGCAGCAAGCAGCACGCCGACGACCCGGCTGACCACCGCAAGCCCGGTGATCCCCAATAGCCGCTGGATCGGGATGGCGAGCAGCATTGCGCCGTAGCAGAGCGCTAGAATCAAGACGAGCGCCACCACTACCGACACCCAGGCGAGGTTCAGCCCCCCCGTGCCCGTGGTCAGCAGGATCACGGCGCTGATCGCGCCCGGACCGGCAATCAGGGGTGTCGCGACCGGAAACACCGAGATATCGACGCGCGTCTTCGCCTCGTTTTCCTCCTCGGGCGTCGTGCCGGTGCCGCCCGAATGGCGGGCAAACACCATGTCGATCGAAATCAGCAGCAGCAGCACGCCGCCCGCGATCCTCAGCGCCGGCAGCGTGATGCCGAACAGCTTCAGCATCGCGTCCCCGAACACCGCGAAGAACAGCAGGATTGCGGACGCGATCAGCACGCCGCGCAGCGCCATCACCCGCCGCTCGGCGCGGCTATTCTTCTGCGTCAGCGCGGCATAGACCAGCACCAGGTCGGCCGGGCCGATGGTGGCAAAAAATGTCGTGAGCGCAAGCAGGAAGGTTTCGATCGGCATGGCTCAAGCTTGGCGCAAAAATCCGGGTTTGGCGAGAGGTGCCGGCAAGCCCGGCCTCACGCCCGCCGCTTCTCCAGCGCGTCCCAGATGAGCACGGCGATATCGGGGCCGCCAAAACGCTTCACTTCGCGGATGCCGGTGGGCGATGTGACATTGATCTCGGTGAGATAGCCGCCGATCACGTCGATTCCGACAAACACCATGTCGCGCTCTTTCAGCGCTGGCCCGATGGCGGCGCAGATCTCGCGCTCGCGCTCGGTCAATGGCGAGAGTTCCGGCCGCCCGCCCGCATGCATGTTGGAGCGCGCCTCGCCATCGGCGGGAATGCGGTTGAGCCCCGCGACGGGCTCGCCATCGACGAGAATGATGCGCTTGTCGCCCTTGCGCACTTCGGGAAGGTAGCGCTGGACCATGAAGGGCTCGCGGAAGCTCTGCTCGAACAGCTCGATCAGCGCATTGAGGTTCTGGTCACCCTCCTGGATCAGGAACACGCCGGCGCCGCCATTGCCGTAGAGCGGCTTCAGGATGATGTTGCCATGCTCGCGGCGGAAGGCGCGGATCTCTTCACGGTCACGCGTCACGAGCGTCGGCGGCATCAGCTCGGGAAATTCGGTGACGAGGATCTTTTCGGGCGCGTTTCGCACTGCGGAAGGCGGGTTCATCACGAAGGTCTTCGGGTGCAGCCGCTCGAGGATATGCGACACCGTGATGTAGTTCATGTCGAAGGGCGGATCCTGCCGCATCATCACGATATCGTAGCCGGCAAGGTCGACGCGGGCGAATTCACCAAGGGCGAAATGCTCGCCCTTCGGTTTGTCGAACACCGTGATCGCAGCCACCGAAGCCGACACATTTCTGTCCCTGAGCGACAGCGTGCCGGGCACGAAGTAGTCCATCCTGTGGCCGCGGGCCTGCCCTTCCAGCATCAGGGCGAAGGTCGAATCGCCCGAGGGGTTGATCGAGGCGATGGGGTCCATCTGCACGGCGATCTTGAGCACGGCACAGCTCCGGAAGTGAGGGATCGGAATGCCGCAAACGCGGCGTCAGAAGGCGTTCTTCACATGGCGCGGCCACGCCCATGGCGCAAGGAAAATCACGTCGAAGCGCAGGTCGAGCCCCTGGGTGCGCCTGTGCCGGCTGACATAGTGCTGCGCCGCCCGTCCGATGCGCGTGGCATTCACCTGCTCGAGCGCAATGGCAAACTCGTCGCGGCGCTGCCGGGTCTTCACCTCGATGAAGATCACGGTGCGACCACGCCGCATCACGAGGTCGATCTCGCCCGAGGGCGTCTTGTAGCGGCGCGCCAGCATCCAATAGCCGTTGAGGCGCAGATACCACAGCGCCAGCGTTTCGCCGCGGCGGCCGAAGCCTTCGGCGCTACGACGCTTCCGCGTCCTTGCGGAGGGCGAGGGCAGCATCATAGACCTCCTTGCGCTTCAACCCGAACTCGGCGGTGATCAGATCGACTGCCGAGCGCAACGGTTCGCTCCCGAGCGCCTCGACCAGCCGTGCGCGCCACGCATCTTCATCTACCACGCGCTCGGCCGCTCCAGCGACCAGCACCACGGCCTCGCCCTTGGTGTCGGTCTCGGCGAATTGCCGCGCCAAGGCGCCGAGTGTGCCGCGCTCCACCCGCTCGAAGCGCTTGGTGAGTTCGAGCGCCACTGCTGCCTCACGCTCCTCGCCCAGCACTTCGGCCAGCGACGCGAGCATGTCATCGAGTCGGCGCGGCGATTCATAAAAGACCAGCGTCTCGCGCCGGTCGCGGAGCCCGGTGATCGCATTGGCCCGCGCCTCCTGCCTCGCCGGCAGGAATCCCTCGAAGCTGAAGGCATCCGTCGGAAGCCCGGCAATGCTGAGTGCCGCGAGCAGCGCCGAAGGCCCCGGCACTGCGAACAGCGGCAGTCCTGCATCGCGAACGGCCCGAACCAGCGGAAAGCCGGGGTCTGAGAGCAGTGGTGTGCCCGCATCGGAAATCAGCGCCACTGCCTTGCCTTCGGCAAGCAGCCGCAGCACCTCCCCGATCCGCTCGCGCTCGTTGTGTTCGTGCAGCGACCGGCGCGGCGTGCGGATACCGAAATGCTCGAGCAGCACGGCCGAGTGGCGCGTGTCCTCGCACAGCACCAGGTCCGCCGCCGCCAGCGTCTCGAGCGCGCGGATGGTGATGTCACGCAGATTGCCGATCGGGGTCGCGACGACATGCAATCCGGCGGACAGCGGCGGCCCCTGGTGGCGCGTGCCGGCAATCTCGAAATCCGCCGCTTTTTCCACTGCTTGTGCCCCAGGGTTAACGCATCGTAGCCGCCCGCACTTTATGGCCGGCAGCGAAGAGCGTATAGACGGCTGATCCGTTCGCGCAACCTCGCCGACCGGACGGATGCAGGGGAGGGGAACTTGGCGCACCATATCCGACGCAGGACC
The DNA here is from genome assembly GCA_027487555.1 of Hyphomicrobiales bacterium. Classification (GTDB taxonomy): domain Bacteria; phylum Pseudomonadota; class Alphaproteobacteria; order Rhizobiales; family Devosiaceae; genus Devosia_A. Next base: position 141,140 of record JAIYDI010000050.1, on the reverse strand, counting down.
TTCGCCCTCGGCGCGCTTTCGGCCGGGGTCAGTTCGCTGCTCGCCGCCTGCACGACGGGAAGTTTCGATTTCGCCGGCTTTTCGCGCGGAACCGGCGCCAACCTGTCGCAGGGCACGGGCACGGGCACGGCCGTGGCGCCGGTTGCCGGTCGCACCATCGGCACCGGGCCCGTACAGGTGGCGCTGCTGCTGCCGCTTTCGGGCGATGCCGCGATCGTCGGCGTCGGCACCTCGATGCTGAACGCCGCGGATCTTGCCATGGCGTTCATCTCCCAGAGCGCCAATCTCAGCGAGAACATCACCCTCAATGTCTTCGATACCGGCGCCACCGCTGCCGGCGCTGCTGAGGCTGCCACGGCCGCCGTGTCACGCGGCGTGAGCCTCGTCCTCGGGCCGCTCCGCGCCGATCAGGTGACAGCCGCGGGGCAGGTGGCGAAGGCCGCCGCCATTCCACTCATCGGGTTCTCGAACAATTCAGGCGCCGCTTCTCCCGGTGTTTACCTGCTCAACGTTCTGCCCGAGACAGAGACGCGCCGCACGCTGGGGTATGCCAAGAAGCTCGGCAAGAAGGCCTTTGCCGGCGTCTTTCCCAGTACCGATTTCGGCCGCATCCAGGAGGGCGCCTTCCGCCAGTCGCTGGCCGATCTCGGGCTCGGGGCCCGCGCCTTCTACAATTTCACCTCCGAAGCCGAGGCGCGCAATGTCGTGGCGCAGCTTGTCCCGCTTCTGACGGCCGGACAGGTCGACTCGCTCTTCCTTCCCGATCGTGCCACGGCGCCATCGATTGGCAATCTGCTGGCGGAAGGGGGCGTTGCGGCCGGCACTGTGCAGATCATCGGCTCCGCCGACTGGAACAACGATGCGACAATTGCCAACGCCACCTCGCTCGCCGGCGCCATCTTCCCCGCGGTGGATGAGTCGGGGCTGGCCTCGCTGTCTGCGGAGTATCAGGCGAAGTTTGGCAGCGTGCCGCATCCCTTCGTGACGCTCGCCTATACGGCGACCATCCTCGCCAATGCCGCGCCGCTGTCGAAGGCGTCGCCGCCTTATGGCGCAGCGCTCCTCACCTCGGCGTCCGGCTTCAGTGGCCGCGATGGCGTGTTCCGCTTCTTTGCCGATGGCCGCAGCGAGTTCGCCCTCGCCATCCGACAGGTCTCGGTCGGAGGCACCAGCGTTGCCGAGGACGCGCCTAAGAAATTCTAGGCTATTTCACGCTTTGGCTGAAACGTTGAAATGACCCAGGTGGCTGCTTGTCGCGCCTTCGAAGCGGAAGAGTCATGCAACACTTCCCCAAAGCGCTCTGGGGCGCTTTAGTTCTTTGCCGGCCAACTGACGATTGAGCCCGCGGTCAACGCCGGGCGGGTGATCCATTCGCCATTGATCATCAGCGCGATCTCGATGGGCGCGATCAGCTCGTCCGTCACTCGGATACCGGGGTAGTTCACATGCGCATTGGCAAGCCCGTCTGATGAATAGACGCCGGTCGCTGTCTCGGTCACCACGACATCCGTGATTCGGCCGGCCTCGATCTTTCGCACCACCGACTGCCGGATCGGCTCTGTCGAAACCGACGGTGCCACCTGGTAGCTGCGCCTGATCAGCCGACTGTAGTCCGGCGGCGGCGGCGTGAAGATGTCGATCGCCTGCGCGGCGAGCGTGCTGACCGGCTCAGAGGTCGCGGCCAAGGCAGGCAGCCAGGCCGGAGATGCCAGCACGGCAGCAACCAGCGTGAAGCTCGCGGCAGTCAGCAAAATGGTGCGGGTTCTCGGGGTCACGGGTCGTCCTCGCCGGCGATGGATTAACCATCCATCAACCATAACGGGGCGACCTGGGTCAAAATGGAACGCGCGTTAAGCTTAATTTAACGGCTTCGGTCAGGCCGCGCCTCACCCGATGATCGCGGCACTGAGGCTTTCCACCGCGGCAACGAAGCGGTCATGCGCTTCGCGCGTCGGCCATGGCCGGATCAATTGCCCGAACCCCTCGAACTCGTAGACCGCCAGGCTCGGCTCGCCGAAATAGCGCCGTGCCTCCGCCACCTCGAACCCGGCAAGATGCACCGCCTCGAGATAGGCCGCTTCGCGATCCGCCTTCTTGATGGCCTTGTTGAGCGCGGCTGGCGGCGTCGCAGTCAGTGCAAACCTCAGGTGCACAGCGCCCAGCAGGCGGTTCTCTACCTCCTTGTAGTTGCCGCCCATCGCCGCCTTGAAGGGCGAGATGATGTCGCCCATCACATATTCAGGCGCGTCATGCAGCACGGCATAGAGCTGATCGCGCGGCGGCGTCTCAGGGTCGAGCGCCTTGAAGATCTCGAGCACCAGAACCGAGTGCTGCGCCACTGAAAACGGGTAGTCGCCCTGCGTCTGGCCGTTCCACCGGGCCACGCGGGCGAGGCCATGCGCAATGTCGGTGAGTTCGACGTCGAGCGGCGAGGGGTCGAGCAGATCGAGCCGCCGTCCGCTCAGCATCCGCTGCCATGCCCGTTGACTGGTCTTCGCCATCGCCGCCGCCCAAGCCCTAGTTTGTCGCGCTTCCGAACCGGAAAACCGTTGCCAGTCTACCTTGAAGCGCTCCCGCCCGCGGCGAAGCTAGCGATGGGGCAAGTGATTCGCCATTTTTGTGGGGCTCACCGTGGTACTCTGGCGGGTGACAGGCGAACCGCGCATCTTTTCACCATTCACGCCTCTTCCCCGTCCCCCTCGCCGAAACCATACGTCGCCCAACCGGGCAGGCTCAGTGTCACCGGCGCGCCGTCCACCGTCACAACAGCCAGGTCTGTCACCCGGTCCAGCCGCACGATCGCCAGCGCGCGGCCGTCGGCGACCTGCCCGATTGCCCCGGCATCGCGGCCCGATGCCAGAATCGGCGTGCCCGCCGGAGGCTGGCCGACTATGCCCGAAACCACCACCGGCCGCCGTCGTGCCGTGCCGCGATGCTTCATCCTGCTCACCACTTCCTGCCCGATATAGCAGCCCTTGACGAAGTCGATGCCATTGAGCAGGTCGAGCCCGACATCATGGGCAAACTGGCTGTCCGGCCCATAATCCGGCCCGAGTTCGAGAATGCCGGCGTCGATCCTGGCCCGGTCCCTGCCGCTCGTGTCCTCACTCCACGCCGTCGCCGCTTCGACGGGCGCGATGACGCGGAACCCGAGATCTGGCCTGCGCGGGTCGGCAACGCCGCCGGTGACGGGCTCCGCGCTCCAACCCAGCACATGGCTCGCGCGCAGGTCGGCAATCTCCACCTTGGCGCGCAGGCGATACATTTTCATGCGCTTCAAAAAGCTGTCGGCCACCTCGCGGTCGAAATCGAGCCAATAGCTGCCATCCGTATTGCGATAGGCGAGCCCCTCGGCCTGTACCTTGCCCTGCGGACTGAGCAGCGCCCAGGGCGCGAGGCTGCCAGCCGCCATCTGCATCCGTCCGGTCAGCGTGTCGTCCAGCAGCTTTTCCGCCTCCGGACCCGAGAACTTGGCGAGGGCGCGCCGCTGCAGCCTGATTGTGGGCATGAGTCTCTTCCGCTAAACCCGGCAATGGATGGAGCCGGAGCACGAGACATGGCGCAGTACGAGACGATCTTCAAGAACGGCACCGTCGCCAATCATGATGGTCTCCATCGCGCCGATATCGGGGTGCGCGACGGCCGCATCGTCGCCCTTGGCGATCTGGGCCAGGCCGATGCCGGCGAGATCGTCGATTGCACCGGGCTCCACATTCTTCCCGGCGTCATCGATACGCAGGTGCATTTCCGCGAGCCCGGCCTCATCCACAAGGAAGATCTGGAATCGGGTTCCCTCTCGGCGGTGATGGGCGGCGTCACCGGCGTCTTCGAAATGCCCAATACCAACCCGCTCACCACCACGCGCGAGACCTTCGAGGAGAAGATCCGCCTTGGCACGCGCCGCATGCATTGCGACTTCGCCTTCTATATTGGCGGCACGCACGACAATGTCGCCGACCTGCCCGCGCTCGAGCGCCTGCCCGGCTGCGCTGGGGTCAAGGTGTTCATGGGCTCCTCCACCGGTTCGCTGCTCGTCGCCGATGACGATGGCGTCGAGGCCATTCTCCGCGCCATTGCCCGCCGCGCTGCCTTCCATTCCGAGGACGAGTACCGGCTCGAGGAGCGGAAGTCGTTCCGCATACCGGGCGATCCGTCCTCGCATCCGGTCTGGCGCGATGTGGAAACCGCCATGCGCTCCACGCGTCGGCTTGTCGGCCTTGCGCGGAAGACCGGCAAGCGCATCCACGTGCTCCACATTTCAACCGCCGACGAAATGGTCTATCTGGCCGCCCACAAGGATGTGGCGTCCGTCGAGGTCACGCCGCACCATCTTACCCTCGATGAAACCGCCTATACCCGCCTCGGCACCTATGTGCAGATGAACCCGCCGGTGCGCGATGCCCTGCATCGCGAGGGCATATGGGCTGGCGTGGCCAACGGCGTCGCCGATATTCTTGGGTCCGATCACGCGCCGCACACGCGCGACGAAAAGAACCATGCCTATCCCGGCTCGCATTCCGGCATGACCGGCGTGCAGACGCTCGTTCCCACCATGCTCGACCATGTCAACAAGGGCCGGTTGAGCCTCGAGCGCTTCGTCGACATGACGAGCCATGGCCCCAACCGGCTGTTCGGCATCGCCAACAAGGGGCGCATCGCGGTGGGCTACGATGCCGATCTCACCATTGTCGACATGAAGCGCACCGAAACCATCACCAATGACTGGGTGAAAAGCCGCGTCGGCTGGACACCCTATCACGGCGTTTCGGTCACCGGCTGGCCGGTGGGCACCATCGTGCGCGGACACAAGGTGATGTGGGAAAACGAGCTGGTCACACCCGCACAGGGCCAGCCCATGCGCTTTCTCGAAGCGCTCTAGGTCAGGCAAAGCTACTGCAGGCTGCGATAGAGGTTGTAGTCGCCGGCGCGAATGCGGTCCGGCAAGGTCTCGATCAGTGCTGCCGTGGCAGTTTCCCCGTGCTGTTCGACCAACGCCGCCAACGCCGCGAAAAGGCTCGCATGCGCGAGCGCATCCTCGGTGATGCCGTCATCTTCGGCATCGTTCCAGCACTCCGCGATATACTCGAGCGCAAGCTGCCGCTCGGCGCTGGCCTCTTCGGCCAGCCCGGAGATTTCGGTTCGTGCCATCAGGGATTTCATCAGCTTCATGCGACTCGGCCTATCACGTCACGGTGATCCCCGCGCGCTAGACCTAATCAAAAGGTTAACGCAGCACTGTCAATCGTCGTTAATCGGGACGGGTCTGGTCAACCCTGCCGCTACTCGGCGTAACGGGTGTGGATTTCCCGGGCGATCTGCTGGGCTTCGGCCATCAGCCGCGCCAGCGCCTCGGATGCTGACACCGTGCAGTTGCGGTAAAGCCGGCCATAGGCTGAATATCCATCGTTGAACGCACCGGCTAGGCGCTGCTTCCGGTCGTCGTCGGGCTGGTCCAGTTCGATCAGCTGGCTCATTTCCGCCCGCCAGTCGGAAGCGTCCTTCCCCCGGCATAGCGGTTCAAGGAAATACAGGCTGCCAAGTGTCTCGGCCAGCCGCTCCATCTGCGCCTGATAGGGCGGGTCAACGGCCCGCACCGCGCCAAGCGACAGGACGAAAATCAGCACCGCAATGAGGGGGATAAAGCGCATGTCCCTTGCTACCCCAAGCCGCATCGACCCTCAACTCCGATCAAACAGGCGAAAGGCGCCACCAAGCACCGCGTTGAGATGCGGCGTTGTCGGCAGCAGCGCCGCCTGGTCGCGCGTCACCATGCGCCAGGCCGAGATTTCTCCGTCCTGCGGCACGACTTCGCCCTCGAACGCCTCGGTGGCGAAGACCTGCAGCAGGAACCTGCCATCGTCGCCGAGCCGCAGCCGCGTTACCTGCCTCAGCGCATAGACGTCGAGCCCCAGCTCTTCCTTCAGTTCGCGCGTTGCGCAGGTCTCGGCATCCTCGCCCGGCTCAAGCCGCCCACCGGGCAGGCTCCACATGCCACGCCATGGCGCGCGGCCCCGCTGGATCAGCAGCACGCGCTCACCCTCGATCAGCGCCACGCTTGCCGCATTGGGCACCATGCTCGTTCCCTTTGTTGCATCGCAGGCTCCATCTTCCTAGTTTCGGGTAAAAGAGGAGACGAACGCCAAATGTGCGGACGCTACGCGGCGACTCTGCCGCCCGAGATGCTGGTGGAACTGTTCCGGCTGGTCAATTCCATCGAGATGCCGCCGCGCTACAATATCACGCCGACGCAACCCATCGCCGTGGTCTGGCAGCAGAATGGCCGCCGGACCATCCAGCTGGTGCGCTGGGGCTTCGTGCCGGGCTGGGTGAAGGACCCGCGCGAGTTTTCGTTGCTGATCAACGCCCGGTCGGAAACCATGGCCGAGAAGCCGAGCTTCCGCACTGCCGTCAAGAATGCCCGCTGCATCGTTCCCGCGTCAGGATATTTCGAGTGGATGACGGGCGAGGATGGCAAGAAGCAGCCCTACTACATCACCATGGCGGACGATTCCCCCATGTTGTTCGCCGGGCTCTATTCGCAATGGGCCGGCCCGAATGGCGAGGAGGTGGACACGGCGCTGATCGTCACCGTCGGCGCCGTGCTCGAAATGGCCACCATCCACGATCGCATGCCGGCGATCCTCAACGGCCCTGCCGCTGTCGAGGACTGGCTCGATACCGCCGAGGTTGGGGTCAAGCAGGCCGAGCAGCTCATGCTGCCCCTCCCGGCCGAACTGCTGAAATACCATCCGGTCAGCAAGGCTGTGGGCTCGACGAAAGCCGACGGCCCCGATCTGATCCGCCCGCTATCGCCCGAGGAAATGGCGGAAAACGCCTCTTCCCGCCCGCCGCGCCCGAGGAAACAGGCCTCGGGCGGCGGGCAGGGGAGTTTGTTCTAGCGCTTCGCCCGTGCCCCTCTTCCTCATGCTGAGCTTGTCGAAGCACGAGGAAGAGGCATTCGCAGTCGCGAACTCAGAACCGCTGCGGCGCGGACGGCTTGTTGCCCACGATCTTTTCGACCTCGGCAAGCACGTCCGGCGTCAGCTTCGCCTTGTGCGCGAGCGCGGCGAGATTGTCCTTGAGCTGGCTCAGCTTCGAGGCGCCCAAAATCACCGTCGACACGTTCGGATTGGCATTGCACCACAGCAGCGCCAGATGGTGGATCGGCATGCCGACCTCGTCCGAAAGCTGCGCCAGCTTCTTCACCTTCGCCAGCTCATCCTTGCCCTTGTCGCTGTCGAGCCGGGCCTTGAGCCACTCATAGCCGGGCAGGTTCATGCGGCTGTCGGAGGGAACGCCGTCATTGTACTTGCCGGTGAGGATGCCCGAGGCGAGCGGCGACCAGATCGTGGTGCCAAGCCCGAACAGGCTGTAGAGCGGGGCGAACTCGGCTTCCACCTTCTCGCGGCGGAACAGGTTATATTCCGGCTGCTCCATGGTCGGCGGCGTCAGATGCTCCTGCCGGGCGATCGCATAGGCCTCCGTCAGCTGCTGCGCGCTCCATTCCGACGTGCCCCAGTAGAGCACCTTGCCCTGCGTGATCAGGTTGTGCATCGCGCGCACCGTCTCTTCGATCGGCGTGTCGATATCCGGGCGGTGGCAGAAATACAGGTCGAGATAGTCAACCTGCAGGCGTCTGAGCGCCGCATGCGCCGCATCCGTCACATGCTTGGCCGAAAGCCCCCGCTGTGTCGGCTTGGCGCCGCCCCAGAACACTTTCGAGCTCACCGCATAGCTGTCGCGGCTCCAGTTGAGCGCCTTCAGCGCCTCGCCCATGACGATCTCCGCATTGCCGGCCTCGTAGCCCTCGGCATTGTCGAAGAAATTCACGCCCTGGTCATAGGCATAGCCCATCAGCGAGGCGGCGTCGTCCTCGCCCACCTGCTTGGCGAACGTCACCCAGGCGCCAAAGGAAAATTCGCTGACCTTGAGGCCAGACTTGCCGAGACGGCGATATTCCATTGCTCTTCATCCTTGCTGCGTTTGGCTGCGGTTTCGGGAGATTAGCGCTCATATATCGGCACCTGCCGATATTCAAGGCGCGAACCTCCCGTGGCGGACGTCTAGGGGTGCCATCGCCGTTACCTGGTGCGTCCGCACCGCCGCTTGCGTCCCGGCGCGATTGCGCCTATATCAGCGTCATCTACATCTCTGGCTGATAAGCGAGAGTGGGGTGCCTGCCGGGCCCCCGCTCTTTTTGTTTTCCAGCCAGGGGCCGGCTGCGACGACCTGGCGATCACGCGTTGCGCAGGCCCTCAGGGCAAAGAGACGAATGGCATTCGACCTGACTGAAAAGCGCTATGTGAAGGAATCCGCCCTCGAGGCGCGCATCGCGCGCATGATCGAGCCGGCGGCGAATGATCTCGGCTATGCCATCGTCCGGGTGAAGATCACCCAGGAGAACGGCTGCACCCTGCAGATCATGGCCGAGGACGAGACCGGCCGCTTCACCATTACCGATTGCGAGGCGCTCTCGAAGGAAATCTCGCCAATCCTCGACGTCGAGGATCCGATCGACCGCGAGTATCACCTCGAGGTGTCCTCGCCCGGCATCGACCGGCCGCTGGTCAGGGCGCGGGATTACGCGACCTATATCGGCCACGAACTGAAGGTCGAGCTCTCCGACATGCTCGATGGCCGGAAGCGCTTCCGCGGCCTGATCAAGGCCGTCGACGACGAGGCCGTCACCATCACCCTGCCCGATGTGCCCAAGGGCACAGACCCGGATCACCGCCTGCCGCTCAGGCTGATTGCCGAAGCCAAGCTGGTCATGACCGACGCGCTGATGAACATGGCGCGCGCCGACCAGGAAGAATTCCCCATCGACGACGATGAGGAAATCGAAACCGTCGAACTGCTGTCCGTTGACGGCGCCGACGACACTGCCGACCGCGACCCTGTTGAGGAGACCCACTGAAATGGCCGTGAGCGCGAACCGTCTGGAACTGCTCCAGATCGCCGATGCCGTTGCACGCGAGAAATCCATCGACCGCATGATCGTCATCGAGGCCATGCAGGACGCCATGGAAAAGGCCGCCAAGGGCCGCTATGGCGCCGAGACCGAGATCAAGGTCGAGATCAACCCGCGCACTGGCGAGACGCGCATGTGGCGCCTGCTCGAGGTCGTCGAGGAGGTTGAGGAAACCGCCCGGCAGGTCTCGCTCAAGGCCGCCAAGCTGAAGAACGACGCCGCCAAGATCGGTGACTTCCTCACCGAGCCGCTGCCGCCGATGGAATTCGGACGCATCAATGCGCAGTCCGCCAAGCAGGTGATCGTCCAGAAGGTGCGCGACGCCGAGCGTGACCGCATGCACGAAGAATACATCAACCGCGTCGGCGAGATCGTCAACGGTACGGTCAAGCGCGTCGAATACGGCAATGTCATCGTCGATCTGGGGCGTGGCGAAGCCATCATCCGCCGCGACGAACTCATCCCGCGCGAAGTCTATCGCTATGGCGACCGCGTCCGCGCCTATATCTACGACGTGCGGCGCGAACAGCGCGGCCCGCAGATCTTCCTCTCCCGCACCCATCCGCAGTTCATGGCCAAGCTGTTCATGCAGGAAGTGCCGGAAATCTACGATGGCATCATCACCATCCGCTCGATTGCCCGCGATCCGGGCAGCCGCGCCAAGATCGCGGTGACGTCGAATGACAGCTCCATCGATCCGGTGGGCGCGTGCGTCGGCATGCGTGGCAGCCGCGTTCAGGCGGTCGTCGCCGAACTGCAGGGCGAAAAGATCGACATCATTCCGTGGACGGAGTCGATCGCCGATCTCGTCGTTTCCGCGCTGCAGCCGGCCGATGTGGCCAAGGTCGTGCTCGACGAGCAGGCCGAGCGCATCGAAGTCGTGGTGCCCGACGAGCAGCTCTCGCTCGCCATCGGCCGTCGCGGCCAGAATGTCCGCCTCGCAAGCCAGCTGATCGGCTGGGATATCGATATCCTCACCGAGCAGGAAGAGTCGGATCGCCGCCAGAAGGAATTCACCGAGCGCTCGGCGCTCTTCATGGAAGCGCTCGACGTCGACGAGATGGTCGCGCAGCTCTTGGCGTCCGAAGGCTTCTCCTCGGTCGAGGAACTCGCCTATATCGATTTGAACGAGATTGCGTCGATCCAGGGCTTCGACGAAGAGACCGCGTCGGAAATCCAGAATCGCGCCGCCGAGTTTCTTGCGGCCATCGAGCGCGCCAATGACGAGGAGCGCATCGCGCTCGGCGTCGAGGACGAGCTTTACGAGGTACCCGGCCTCAATGCCGCAATGCTCGTGGCGCTTGGCAAGGAAGGCATCAAAACCGTCGATGATTTCGCCGGCTGTGCGTCCGATGACCTGATCGGCTGGACCGAACGCAAGGATGGCGAGACCAAGCGTTTCGAAGGCACATTCAAGGATTTTCCGGTCTCCCGCGAGGAAGCCGAGGAAATGATCCTGCAGGCCCGTCTCAAGGCTGGCTGGATCACCGAGGCCGATTTTGGCGCAGTCGACGTCGAAGCCGAGGAGGGGGCGCCCGCGTAAGCGGCGTCCGTGACCGGTTTGGACGAGGCAGCGGACGAGGCTCAGGACGAGACGGAACGGTTGTGCGCGGTCACCCGCGCGCATCTGCCTGTCGCTGAGATGATCCGCTTCGTCGTCTCGCCTGATGGAGAAATCGTGCCCGATACCGATGCCAAGGCCGAGGGCCGTGGCGTCTGGGTCACTCTCAACCAGGGGCTCGTCGAGGAGGCCGTCAGGAAGAAGGCCTTTGCCAGGAGCGTCAAGGCCGAGGTGAAGGTGCCCGAGAACCTGGCGGAACTGACCCGCGAGCGTCTTGGTCAGAGGCTGCTTCAGTCGCTGGCCATGGCGCGCAAGGCCGGCCAGATCCTGACCGGGGCCGGCAAGGTGAAGTCGGCCATCGAGGCCGGCGGAATTCTGGCGCTCATCACCGCCACCGATGCGGCGGCCGATGGGCGAAACAAGCTGGCGCAGTCCTTGAAGGGCTACACCATGGCGGCAGAAGAGGCAGGGTTGAACCGTCCTCGTATACCGCATTTTGAATTACTCGATTCCGTCCAAATGGGTTTGGCACTCGGCATCGAAAATGTGATACATGCTGCGCTCACAAATGGGGGCGCAGCCCAGGCGGCGGTGCTGCGAGCCGAAAGACTGGCTCGTTACATTGCCGGCAAGATGGGTTAAAGAGCGGCGCGGCAAGCGCTGTCCGCCCCGGAAGCCCGAACCGGACGCAATGAATCAAGGGGTCGGCAACGATCCCGGATGCGAACATTCGCAAGGAAGACGCGAGTTACATGGCTGATAACGACGACAAGCGTGACGACTCTGGTGCCGGCGGCAAGAAGACGCTGTCGCTGAAGGGGGCTCCCACCGTGGGGAGCCGCCCAAATGTGGCACGTTCGTCGCGCAGCACGGTAGTCGTGGAGAAGCGCACCCGCTTCGTACCGCCGGGTCCGCCGGTGGTGCCGCATACACCGCGCGCGCCGAGCGCCGCACCCTCGGCAGCCCCGGCGAGCCCGAGCCCAAGCCCAAGTCCCGCGCCGGTGCAGGCCGCGCGTCCGGCGAGCACAAGTGCCGCTCCGCCACCGCCGCCGCGTCCCGCAGGCCCGCCATCCGCGCCCCCGTCGCGTCCGGCGAGCACGAGTGCCCCGTCGTCGTCCCGTCCGGCTGGCGCGCCGTCCTCGTCGCGTCCCTCGGGGGCACCGGGCGGTTCACCCTCGGGCAACCGCAATTTCAACTCGTCCGGTCGTCCGCCGCTCCGCAATGGTGGTGGTGTACAGCCCGGCTTCCGTCCGTCGCAGGGCCTGAGCGCCACTGAATCCGACGCGCGTGCCCGTGCTCTGCGCGAGGCGGCCAGCCGTCAGGCCGAGGAGGATGCTCGCTCCCGCGCCGAGGAAGCCCGTCGGGCCGAGGAAGATGCCCGTCGCCGTGCGCTCCGCGAGGAAGCGCAGCGGGCTGAGGAGGCGCGCCAGAAGGCCATTGACGCCGAGAAGGCGCTCGCCGAAGTCGCGCAAGTCTCCGCGCCGTCGCGCGAGCCGCGCGTTTCGCCGGCCAAGCGTGCCCCGCAGTCCACCGGCGCGCGTCCCAATGCGCCGGTCGTGGCGGAACTGCCACCGACCCCGCCGTCCGAGGCCGATGGCCGCAAGACTCGCACAATCACCACGGCACGTCCCGCCGGCACCGGCGCAGCCGCGCTCGATGCCGATGCGGCCCGTCGTGGTCCGGCCCGTGCCGTGCCCGAGCGTCCCGCCGTTCGTCGCGTCGGTGATACCGATGCCTTCGGCCGCAGCCGACTCACCGTATCGAGCGCCACCACAGAATCCGATCGCGATCGCGGTCCGTCGCTCGCGGCCATGCGCCGTCGTCGCGACAAGAAGATGGGGCGCAACCAGCAGGCGGCGCCCAAGCTCAGCCGCGAAGTCATCATTCCCGAGGCGATCACCGTCCAGGAACTCGCCAACCGCATGGCCGAACGCGCCGTCGATGTGATCAAGATTCTGATGGCCCAGGGCCAGATGATGAAGATCAACGACGTCATCGACGCCGACACCGCCGAACTCATCGCCACCGAACTCGGTCACACGGTCAAGCGCGTGTCCGATGCCGACGTGGAAGAGGGCCTGTTCGATATCCCGGCCGACGACAAGGCGGAGGATCTCACCGATCGCGCCCCCGTCGTCACCATCATGGGCCACGTCGACCACGGCAAGACCTCGCTGCTCGATGCGATCCGCGAGGCCAATGTCGTCTCCGGTGAAGCGGGCGGTATCACCCAGCATATCGGCGCCTACCAGGTCGAGACCAATGGTCACAAGGTGACCTTCCTCGATACGCCGGGCCACGAGGCGTTCACCGCCATGCGTGCCCGCGGTGCGCAGGCGACGGATATTGCCGTGCTCGTCGTGGCGGCAGATGACGGCGTCATGCCGCAGACGGTCGAATCCATCAGGCACGCCAAGGCAGCCGGCGTGCCGATCATCGTCGCCATCAACAAGATGGACAAGCCGTCGGCCAACCCGACCCGCGTCCGTACCGAGCTGATGCAGCACGAAGTCTTCGTCGAAACCATGGGCGGCGACACGCTCGAGGTCGAAGTGTCAGCACTCAAGAAGACCGGCCTCGACAAGCTCATCGACACCATCCTGCTCCAGGCCGAAGTGCTTGAGCTCAAGGTGCCGCGTGATGGTCGTGCCGAAGGCCTCGTCATCGAAGCCAAGCTCGACAAGGGCCGCGGCGCCGTGGCCACCGTGCTCGTGCAGCGTGGTACCCTCAAGGTCGGCGACATTCTCGTCGCTGGCACCGAGTTTGCCCGCGTCCGCGCGCTGATCAACGACAAGGGCGAGCAGGTGAAGGAAGCCGGCCCGTCCATCCCGGTCGAGGTGCTCGGTTTCACCGGCGTGCCGTCGGCAGGCGATCGCTGCTCGGTCGTCGAGAACGAAGGCCGTGCCCGCGAGGTGACCGAATATCGCCAGCGCGCCATCCGCGAAAAGACCGCGGGCGGTGGTGCCACCAGCCTCGAACAGCTGATGAACCAGCTGAAAGTGGCCGGCATCGCCAAGTTCCCGCTGGTCATCAAGGGCGACGTGCAGGGTTCCGTCGAAGCCATCAATGCCTCGATCAACAAGCTCTCCACCGAGGAAGTCTCGGCGCAGATCCTGTTCTCGGGCGTCGGCGGCATCACCGAATCCGACGTGCAGCTTGCAGCCGCCTCGGGTGCCGTGCTCATCGGCTTCAACGTCCGAGCCAACAAGCAGGCGACCGAGCTGGCGCAGCGCGATGGCATCGAAATCCGCTACTACAACATCATCTACGACCTCGTGGATGACGTGAAGGGCGCGATGTCGGGCCTCCTGAAGCCGGAACGCCGCGAAACCTTCATCGGCTACGCCTCCATCAAGGAAGTCTTCCAGATCACCAAGGTCGGCAAGGTCGCCGGCTGTCAGGTCACCGAAGGCATCGTGGAACGTGGCGCCGGCGTCCGCCTCCTGCGCGACAACGTCGTTATCCACGAAGGCAAGCTCAAGACGCTCAAGCGCTTCAAGGACGAAGTCAAGGAAGTGCCGGTCGGTCAGGAATGCGGCATGGCCTTCGAAAACTACGAAGATATCCGCGCTGGCGACGTCATCGAATGCTTCCGCGTCGAGCAGGTCACCCGCACGCTGTAAAGCCACGCATTTGTTGCTATCAAGGGGCGTCGGCGGTGGCCGGCGCCCTTTTTGTTTGCCCCGATACGACAGGAACAAACCATGCGCCGTGCCCTCGCAATGTCCGCCGCTCTCCTCGCCCTCTGCCTCGGCGAGGCATCAGCCGCCGATGAGTTCACCATCTCCGACGACCTGATCAAGGTCACTTCGCTCGGATTCGATGTCTCGCTGCCCGTCCCCGCATGGGGCCGCACCGATGGCGCGCCCGACGCAGCAACGCTGCAACTCGTACGCACGCCCTATGCCGCCGATATCGAAACCCTCGAATTCATCCCGGCGGGCGAAACCATCGACAACTGGACGCGCATGGTCGCGGCCCTCGTCGTCGCCAAGCCCGGCTATCCCGCCGCTGCGCACGAGGAAAGCATAGTGTCCGCCTTCGAGAAGGGCTGCGAGAAAGCCTCCCTCAACATGGGTGTCGCCGCCAAGGGCGATGGCGACCTGCCCCCCGTGTTTCTCGTCGCCTGCGGCGCCTATGGCGCCGAGACCGGCGTCGGTATCTTTGCAGGCGATGGCGAAGTCTTCATCGGCAGCGTCATAGAAACACCCAAAGGCGCGGTGAAGCTCTATCAGGAATGGCGCGGCAAGGCGTTTTCGCCTGATGATACGACATCATGGCCGGTCGCGGGCGCCGAACTCGGTGCCGCCATCGCCGGCTTCCACACCGATGCGACGGCGGAAGTGCAGTGACAGGGTTTGTGCCATGACGACGGTGGGAAAAGATGACGGACTGCCGATCATCGGTCCGTCCGACCCTGAGCCGGTAAGGTTTTCCTTGAAGGGAGACCGCATTCGCGCCGCTTACAAGCGCCAGCATGGTGCTGCACTGATCGAGTACTCAGGAGACAGCCCCCTTCGCGCCGAAAACATTGAGCTACCGGATGGCACACGGGGTTGGGCCCAGAACACGATGGGTCGATGGCGACGCCCCCATGTCCCATTCGAGGAGATGGCTGGGGTTGCTCCGGCGACCATCCCCGTCTCGTGGCGGTGGGGCACGCTGGATATCTCGGATCACGACGTCGTCTTCCGCCCCGGTCCACTTCCGGAGCCAGATCTTGACGGCCCCGCCGGTGAGTTGAAGCGAGAACTTTACGCCAACCAGGCCTTGCGCGCACTTGTCCGCGATTTCGACGCGGCTTTGATGTTGTATAGATTCTTCATAAACTGCGACTTCGTCCGGGTCCGGGATGGCCACAAGGTCAGGTTCGAAGGCAATGCCGAGATGGCTCATTTCATTGCCGATCTGCGAGGCATCGGAGAGTTTTATCTCGATATCGAGATGTGCGACATGGACCCGATTGTGGACCCCGAAGCCGCTGCCGCAAGGCTTGAAGCGGTGCTAGTCGAGGCCGGCTGGCGCGGCAGCTTCGAGCGAGCCGCGCGGGTTGAACTGGGTCGGCAGGTAGTTGAAAAGATGCGAAGCTTGTATCCGGAAGCAGCTGGCTCCGGCGGTTTTTTCGGAACCGTCACCTTGGACGATGGCACGCAGCACTGGGTAAGCTATTTTCCGAAAGACGCGCCAAAACTCCAAAAATGACCAAACCCCTCCGCACCCTCACCTACACCCTCACTGCCGATGATGCGCTGGCCTTCGCGAACCTTCAGCGCGACTACAAGGGTTGGGGCAAGGCGCTGTTCTATGCCTGGATCGCCTGCGCCGGCCTGACGCTGGTGCTGCTGCCGCACGAATGGACCGGCGACGAGGGCGATGTCCGTTTCTACATCATCGGGCTGGCGCTTATCGGCCTCTTCTGGTTTTCGGGCAGCCTGATCCGCGACCAGTACCGCCGCTATCGCGCCTATCGGGCGATCCCGGCTCCGGTACCGGCGCGCCTCGAGATCCGGGGCGATCATCTGCACGCCGAATTGCCCGGCCGCACGCTCTCTATCGCCTACGAAACCATCAACGCCGTGGTGCGTGGCAAGGCGCATGTCTTCATCACCGCGCTTCCCGATACGCTGATCGTGCCGCTCTCCGCCTTTGGGTCGGACGAAAAGATGGCCGCCTTTGCCGCTGATATCGAAGCCCGCTCCCGTGCCAAAGACGAGGTTGCCGAGGGCGCGTCTCGGTCCTAGATAGGCCCTATGCGCGGAACAGGTGGCAGACTCGGAGGCAAGGGGAAGTTCGGCGCGGATATCCCCGAAGCCCTGCCCTTCGAAAAGGGTCAGCGCCTCAAGACCTTCATTCACCTCGGCAAGCTGTTCCGCCAGATGTGGAAGACGAGCCCATGGCTGATCAGCCTCTCCATGGCGCTGCGCCTCCTGGTTGCGGTGCAGCCGCCGCTGGTGCTGTTCGTCACCAAGCACATCATCGATGAAGTGGTCGCGCAGGTCGGGCTCGGCAGCGCCGGGAGCAGCGTCGGCGACTGGGTCGCGAGCGGCCGTCTCACCCCGCTGCTGACGCTTCTCGCCATTGAATTCGCGCTGGTGCTTGGCCGCGATGCGATGAACCGCGCCATCAATGTCGTCGACACTATTCTCGGCGAAAGCCATTCCAACGCCGTCAGCCTCGAGCTGATGCAGCACGCGGCCCGGCTGGATCTGAAGCATTTCGAGCAGTCCGAATATCAGGATCGGCTCGAGCGCGCGCGCCGTCAGGTCGGATCACGCTCCACCGTCATCTCGCAGCTCTTCGGGCAAGCACAGGCGATGATCACGGCGCTGGCGCTCGCGGCCGGGCTCTTCATCTATGCGCCGCTGCTGATTCTCATGCTCGCGGTGGCGTTGATTCCTGCCATCTGGGGCGAGTTCCGCTTCAACCGCCTCGCCTACTGGATCTCGCATGCGCGTTCCCCCGAGCGGCGGCAGCTCGAGTATCTGCGCCAGATCGGTGCCTCGGCCGACAGCGCCAAGGAGATCAAGCTTTTCGGCCTGGGCGATTTCCTCTTCGGCCGCTTCAAGCTCTTGAGCGACCAGATCCTTGAGGAAAACAAGACCCTCAATATCCGCCGCGCGCTGCAGACGGGCGCGCTCGCGGCGATTTCGACCGCCACCTACTATGCCGCCTACGCCTATATCGTCTGGCGCACGCTGAATGGTGATTTCACCATCGGCGATCTCGTCTTTCTCTCCGCCTCGTTCAACCAGCTCAACGGCTTTCTCCAGCAGATCCTCATCGGCTTCACCCAGATCGCCGGGCAGAGCCTCTATCTCGACGATCTGTTCAGCTTCTTTGAGATTCGCCCCGAAATCACCGACCCGGCAGAGCCGCGGCCTTTCCCCGCGCCCATACAAAAGGGCATCCGCTTCGACGATGTCGGCTTCCGCTATCCGGGGTCGGATCGCTGGGCGGTTCGGCACCTGAGTTTCACCATCGCTGCGGGCGAAACCCTGGCTTTGGTTGGCGAAAACGGCGCGGGCAAGACCACCATCGTCAAGCTCCTCACCCGCCTCTATGACCCCGATGAGGGGACGATCACCATCGATGGTGTCGATCTCAAGCATATCGCGCTCGCCGAACTGCGCACCCATATCGGCGCGATTTTTCAGGATTTTCTCCGCTACAGTTTCTCGGCCGCCGACAATATCGGCGTTGGCCGCATCGATGCCGCTGCCGATCGCGAGCGGATCATCCGTGCCGCCGAGCAGAGCCTGGCCGATCCGGTGATCCGCAACCTGCCTGGCGGCTATGACCAGATGCTCGGCCGCACGTTCCAGAAGGGGCAGGATCTGTCGGGTGGCGAGTGGCAGAAGCTCGCCATTGCCCGCGCCTATATGCGGCAGGCCGAGATCATCGTGCTCGACGAGCCCACCGCCGCGCTCGACGCGCGCGCCGAGGCCGAAGTCTTCACCCGTTTCAAGGAGTTGGCTGATGGCACCACCGCCATGCTGATCTCCCATCGGTTCTCCACCGTGCGCATGGCCGATCGCATCGTGGTACTGGAGAACGGCGCGGTGCTCGAACATGGCACCCACGACGACCTCATTGCCGCTGGTGGCCGCTATGCCGAGCTTTTCGAGTTGCAGGCGGCAGGCTATCGTTAGCGCATGCACTTCGCAGCCGAGCCCGATGCCACGTATCGATTTACCCTCAGCGCCGACGACGCGCTGGTCTGGGAGCGCCTGCCACGTCCGATCACCGGCCTGCACAAGCTTGGCTTTGCCGCCGTCCTGCTTGTGGGTTGTGGCGGTTTCGCGCTGCTTCCGCCCCGTTGGGTCGAAGGCTGGAAATTCTATGCCTGGCTCACCATGGTGGCGCTTTTCGCCTATGTCGGCGCGCGGCTGCTGTTCGACCTGATCGCGCTCTACCGTGCCCGGCTGCGCTTCCCGGCACCGGTCGCCGTGCGGCTGGAGGATTGGCGGGATCGGCTGCATGTGCGCATAGACGGCACGACCCGGCGGATCCGCCTCGGCGATGTCGATAGTCTTGCGCGCACAAAGGGCTATGTCTTTCTAGAAGCCGACCGCGAACTCGTCATCCTGCCAACCGATGCCTTTCCGCCCGGCCGGCTCGAGGCCATGGCGCAGCGTATCCGCATCGCCATGCGCGAGCAGCACCTTGCCCGCCGCCCGGGCTCCCGGTTGACGCGCGGGCCTGAAGCGCCTAACTCGGGCCAATGAAACGCGACAGCCACAAACCCACCGGTCCCACCCAGCGCATGCTGCGCGTGGGCGAGCTCGTGCGCCACGCGCTCTCGGGCCTGTTCACCCGCGGTGAGATCGAGGATCCCATCCTCGAAGGCAAGGTCATCACCGTGCCCGAAGTGCGGATGACGCCCGATCTGAAGCTGGCAAATGCCTATATCATGCCGCTCGGCGGCATCGGCGCCGCCGAAGTCGTGGAGGCGCTCAACCGCCACCACCGCTTCATCCGCGGCCGCATAGCGCCCGAACTCGATCTGAAATTCGCGCCCGACCTGCGCTTCTTCATCGACGAGACCTTCGATGAATATGGCCGCATCGATGCGCTGCTGCGCACCGATCGCGTGCAGCGCGACATTACCCGTGACGGCGACGAGACCGACAGCGACTGAACCTATTGCGTAGGCCGGACCTCCGCATCCTCGCGCCGTCCGGAACGCATGAAGCCCGAGCAGACCTTGACCGAAAAGAAACTGAAGCGGGATGTGTCCGGCTGGATAGTCCTCGACAAGCCCTTTGACATGACCTCCACCCAGGCGGTGGGCAAGGTTCGCTGGCTGTTCGGCGCGAAGAAGGCCGGACATGCCGGTACGCTCGATCCGCTCGCCACCGGTATCCTTCCCATAGCGCTTGGGGAAGCCACAAAGACCGTGCCCATCGTCCAGGACGGGCGGAAGATCTACCGCTTTGCCATCAAGTGGGGCGTCGAGACCGCGACCGACGACGCCGAAGGCGAGGTCACCGCCCGCTCCGATCATCGCGCCAGCGCTGCCGAATTGCAGGCGCTGCTGCCGCGCTTCACCGGCGATGTGATGCAGGTGCCGCCGGCATTTTCCGCCATCATGGTCGATGGCGAGCGCGCCTATGACCTTGCCCGTGCCGGCGAGGCGGTCGTGCTCCAGGCCCGCCCGGTGCATATCGCGCGACTTTCGCTTATCTCGCATGGGCCGGACGAGAGCCAGCTCGAGATGGAGTGCGAGAAGGGTACCTATGTGCGGGCACTGGCGCGCGACCTTGCCCGTGCGCTCGGCACGGTCGGGCATGTCTCGGCGCTGCATCGCGCCGCCGTCGGCCCGTTCGCCGATGCCATCTCGGTCAGCATCGCCGACATCGAGGCGGCGACCGACCGAGACAGCCTGTTGCAGCCCCTCGCCGCCGGCCTTTCCGGGCTCGACGAAGTGCGCGTCACGCCCGATCAGGCGGCGGCCATCCGGCACGGCAACCCGGTGCTGCTCGTCGGCGCACGCGCGCCGGTGGCGCTGGATCAGGCCTGGGCCAGCTGTGCCGGATTGCCCGTCGCACTGGGGCGTGTCGAGTTCGGCCAGTTCAAGCCGCAGCGGGTCATTTCTGCCTGATCGCCTGACGGGAACCTTTTCGCGCCGCCGGCGTTGGGGGTCACTCGCGTCAGTTCAGGGGCAAATCTTGCGTAGGCGTTCAGGGGTTCACCGTGGCTGACCGGGCGTCTTCTGTGCCTCCGGTCTTCGGCCGGCGTAACGTCGCCCGGCCTATGGCCGTGTTCCTCGTCGTCCTCGCGCTGGTCGCGCTGGTGCCCGCCTTCATTTTTTCGGCCGTTCTGCTCGCCCGCAATAACGAGGCGCAGCAGAAGATCGTCGAGACTCTCGTCACCGCCAATGCCCGTGCCATCGTGCAGTCGGTCGACCGCGAGATCGTCGCCAACCTCACCACCTTGCGCGTCCTCTCCACCGCGCCCGAACTGCTCGATGGCCGCTTTGCCGAGTTCCACGCCCGTGTCAGCGAAGCCCTCGCCGATACCGGTGCCCATCTGTATGTGGTTGACGACAAGCTGGTGTCCTTCCTGTCGACCCGCATGCCGATGAGCGAGCAGCGCCGCGTGCCGGTCGGCGATCGCGACACGGCCCAGCGTGCACTCGATACCAGGGATGTCGCCGTCTCCGACGTCGTCTATGGCAAGGTATCGCAGCAATGGGTGGTCAATATCCTGCTGCCCATCTTCCCCAAGGGCAAGCCGCCGATGATCCTCGGCTTCAACCGCTCTGCCATGCAACTCTCCTCGGTGCTTCTCGCCAACCGCATGCCCGATGGCTGGAACGTCGCGCTGGTCGATTCCAAGAACAATGTCGTCTCCAGCGCCGATGGTACGCTCGCTGTCGGCAGCCCTTTTCTGGTTGGACATGCCTTCACCATTCCCTCGGGCGGCTGGCGCGAAATGCAGCTGGGCGGTGGTCGGGATCTGCTGGTCGCGCAGCAATCGCTCCTGACCGGCTGGACCGTGGTGGCGTGGGCCCCGCGCGATATCGTGACCCGGCCGCTCTCGGATGCGTTCTGGTCGTTGCTCGCCGGCGGTGTGCTGCTCGCGGCAGTCGTGGTGCTGGTTGTCTATTGGGTCAGCATCCGCATCAACCGCTCGGTCCGCGGGCTCGAATCCGATGCCAGGCGCCTTGGTCAGGGCCAGCCCGTCGAGGCGCGCGCCTTTCCCATCGCCGAAATCGAGACAGTGTCGAATGCGCTGGGCGAGGCCTCTCGCCGCCGCCAGGCGGCGGAAACCGAGGTTCGGTTCCTGATGCGCGAGCTGGCGCACCGCTCGAAGAACCAGATGACGGTCATCGCTGCTATGGCCAAGCAGACGGCGCGCGGGGCCAGCTCCGTGCCGGAATTCGTGCAGAGCTTCGAGCGCCGCATCTTCGGGCTCGCCCGCTCCACCGACCTGTTGCTAGCCCATGGCGTCGCGGGTGTCGACCTGCGCGAACTGCTCACCAGTCAGCTCGATCCGTTCTGCCCGGTGGATGGCAAGCGCGCCAGCGTCGCCGGCCCGCCGCTCAGGCTCAATGCGCAATCCGCGCAGATCATCGGCATGGCCGCCCATGAGCTCGCCACCAATGCGGTCAAGCATGGCGCATTCGCCCGCGACGGCGGCAAGCTGGTTGTCAGCTGGACCGCCGATCCCGAGCGCCTGCTGTTCCGCTGGCAGGAAACCGGCCTCAAGCCCGATTCCGAGATCGTCACGCGCGGCTTCGGCACCACTGTCATCGAGAACATGGTGGGCCGCTCGCTGGGCGCCGAGGTCGAGCGCACGCTCTATGGCGATGGCTTCACCTGGGAGTTCCGCATTCCGATCGATGGCCTCGTGCCTGGCGACCGCAAAGATACGCCCGGCACTGGCACGAGCCGCCACCCCCCCGCCTGAGCCCTGCCTGCCGTCGAAAATGCTTCCCTCTCCCGCCCCTTTGCTGTAGAGACCGCCGCGAGTGTCCGGCAGCCTCGCAAGAGGCGGCCTATTGCTCGTTGAATGGCTCTGTCTGGACGACATCCCGGGCAGCAGCGTCCCTTTGTTCCTCAGTTTCGAAAGGAATGTGCCGATGTCGATCACTGCCGAGCGCAAGACCGCCCTCATCAAGGACTTTGCGACCAACAAGGAAGATACCGGTTCGCCGGAAGTCCAGGTCGCGATCCTCTCCGAGCGGATTGCCAACCTCACCGAGCACTTCAAGACCCACCGCAAGGACAATCACTC
The DNA here is from genome assembly GCA_027487555.1 of Hyphomicrobiales bacterium. GTDB lineage: Bacteria > Pseudomonadota > Alphaproteobacteria > Rhizobiales > Devosiaceae > Devosia_A. Next base: position 118,869 of record JAIYDI010000050.1, on the reverse strand, counting down.
GCGTCGTGGTCTGCTCAAGATGGTTTCGACCCGTCGCCGCCTTCTCGACTATGTCAAGAAGGTCGACGAGGCCCGCTACAAGACGCTGATCGAGCGTCTGGGCATCCGCCGCTAAGGCGCGATCCCAAAGACTATTGGATCCGCGGGGCCAGCCTCCGCGGATCCGGTCCTTCCCCGCCTGTCGTCTGGGGGAGAACCAAGGCGTAGGCCGGCGATCGTTTTCGCGGATCATGGCGAGATCATCGGCCGCTCGTTCGTGACCAGCCTTCCGGCTCTCAGGTCACGCGCCTGTTCCTCGCGAACGGGTGGTGGAGCGGCTCATCGTCTTGTCCATGTTCCGCCCCGCCACAAGATGCGGGCGCCGGCGCGGAACCCGTGCCGATTTTGGGCTGGCCGGGCGCATGGGGCGCTCGGTTCAGCTGGCACACCAGATGAGTTCGTGGGGATTTCTGCGCCCCCCGCGTTCCCGCTCATCCGGCAGAATGGAAAGACAGTAATATCCATGTTCAATCACCATAAGGTCGAGCTGAACTGGGGCGGACAGCCCCTCACTCTCGAAACGGGCAAGATCGCCCGCCAGGCCGATGGCGCGGTCCTTGCGACGCTCGGCGAGACCGTGCTGCTCGCCACCGTCGTGTCGGCGAAGTCGGCGAAGCCCGGGCAGGATTTCTTCCCGCTCACCGTCAACTACCAGGAAAAATACTTTGCAGCCGGCAAGATCCCCGGCGGCTATTTCAAGCGCGAAGGCCGCCCGACCGAAGCCGAGACGCTGACGTCGCGCCTGATCGACCGCCCGATCCGCCCGCTCTTCCCCGATGGCTACAAGAACGAGACCCAGGTCGTCGTCACCGTGCTGCAGCACGACCTTGAGAACGAGCCCGACGTGCTCGCCATGGTCGCCGCCTCCGCCGCGCTGACCATTTCGGGTGTGCCGTTCATGGGCCCGATCGGCGCCGCCCGCGTCGGCTATATCGATGGCAAGTACATCCTCAATACGCCCATCGATCGCCGCTCCGAGAGCAAGCTCGAACTCATCATGGCCGGCACCTACGACGCCGTGCTGATGGTCGAGTCCGAAGCGCAGGAACTCTCCGAAGAGATCATGCTCGGCGCCGTCATGTTCGGCCACGAGCAGGGCAAGAAGGTCATCGAGGCGATCATCAAGCTCGCCGAGCTGGCCGCCAAGGAACCCCGCGACTTCACCGCGCCGGATTATTCCGCGCTTGAAGCCGAAGTTCTGGCGATCGCCGAGGCCGACCTCCGCGCCGCCTACCAGATCACCGAGAAGCAGGCCCGCTACGCCGCCGTCGGCGCTGCCAATGCCAAGGTGAAGGAAGCCTTTGCCGGCAAGATCGCCGCAGGCGAAGTCTCGGCCGAAGCCCTTGGCGAAGTCGTCCACAACCTGCAGGCCAAGATCGTCCGCTGGAACGTGCTCGACACCGGCCGCCGCATCGATGGCCGCGATCTCAAGACGGTCCGCCCGATCGTCGCCGAAGTCGGCGTCCTGCCCCGCACCCATGGTTCGGCGATCTTCACCCGCGGCGAGACGCAGGCCCTCGTGGTCGCGACGCTCGGCACCGGCGACGACGAGCAATATGTCGATACGCTTGAAGGCACCCAGAAGGTGAACTTCATGCTGCACTACAACTTCCCCCCCTACTCGGTGGGTGAAGCCGGCCGCATGGGTTCGCCCGGCCGCCGCGAAATCGGTCACGGCAAGCTCGCCTGGCGCGCCATCAACCCGATCCGTCCCAAGGCCGAGGAATTCCCCTACACCATCCGCGTGGTGTCTGAGATCACCGAGTCCAACGGCTCCTCGTCCATGGCCACCGTCTGCGGTACCTCGCTGGCGCTGATGGATGCGGGCGTTCCGATGAAGAAGCCGGTCGCCGGCATCGCCATGGGCCTCATCCTCGAGGGCGAGCGCTTTGCCGTCCTGTCGGACATCCTCGGTGACGAAGATCACCTGGGCGACATGGATTTCAAGGTCGCCGGCACCTATGACGGCGTCACCAGCCTGCAGATGGACATCAAGATCGCCGGTATCACCGAAGAGATCATGAAGGTCGCGCTCGAGCAGGCCAAGGACGGTCGCGCCCACATCCTCGGCGAAATGGCAAAGGCCATCACCGCCTCGCGTGGTCAGGTCGGTGAGTTCGCTCCCCGCATCGAAACCATCACCATCCCGACCGACAAGATCCGCGAAGTGATCGGCACCGGTGGCAAGGTGATCCGCGAGATCGTCGAAAAGACCGGCGCCAAGATCAACATCGAGGACGATGGTTCGGTGAAGGTCTCTTCCGCCGACGGCAAGTCGATTGCCGCCGCGATCCAGTGGATCAAGTCGATCACCGACGAGCCGGAAATCAACGCCATCTACCAGGGCACCGTGGTGAAGACCGCCGATTTCGGCGCCTTCGTCAATTTCTTCGGCGCCAAGGACGGCCTCGTCCATATCAGCCAGCTCGCCGAGCAGCGCGTCGCCAAGACCACTGATGTGGTCAAGGAAGGCGACAAGGTCTGGGTGAAGCTCCTTGGCTTCGACGAGCGCGGCAAGGTCCGCCTCTCCATGAAGATCGTCGACCAGGCGACCGGCAAGGAAAAGGCCAAGGAAGACGGCGAAGCGGCCGAATAAGCCGGTTTCCAACCCTCCAGGCGTTTCGAGAGGCCCGGGCATGACCCGGGCCTCTTGCTGCCGAACGTCCCGCACAAGAACACGCGCCACCCTCGATTCGCTGCCGCGGGCTGAGGCGCAGCGGCGCCTCGCGCCTGGGCAATTGCAGCCGCTGTTGCTGCAGCAGCGGCTGGAGCGCTTTCAGGGAAAGCTGCATGGCTTGTCCGCCTCGAAAACATGATAAAACAATGGCTTAGATCATTTCAACGTTTCAACCAAAATGTGAAATGATCCAGAGGCATTGGAGAGACAAGGCGCACCCAACCTCATGCAGGGCTTGTCGAAGCATGAGCCTGAAGCATGGCCTTCTCGCTGGGACGCGAGCCTTCAGCTCCGCGCCGGCCGCGCCTTGCCTTCGGGCAGCACGCGATGCGGCGGCGTGGCATCGTCGAAGAAGGTCTTGAGGTTCACGATCACCGTTTCCCCCATTTCAAGCCGCGCCTCGAGCGTCGCCGAGGCCATGTGGGCGGTCAGCAGCACCCGGTTCTCCCGCGCCAGCTGCAGCAGCTCCGGCTTCACGCCCGACCGGCTTTCGAACACGTCGAGTGCCGCGCCCGCCAGTTGCCCATCGCGCACCGCCGCGATCAGCGCCGCCTCGTCCAGTAGCTCCGGCCGGCTGACATTCACCACGAAGCTGCCGCGCCGCATCCGCGCCATGCGCTCGGCACTCAGGATGTTCTGCGTCGCACGGGTGAGGGGGGTATGCAAAGACACGATGTCCACCGCCTCCACCATCCGGTCGAGATCGTCCCAGAATGTCGCGCCGAGGCTTTCTTCCAGCTTTTGCGGCCGCCGCTGGCGCGAGAAATAGTGGATATTGAGCCCGAAGCTCTTCGCCCGGCTCGCCACCGCCGTACCGATGCGGCCCATCCCGACAATGCCCAGCGCCTTGCCGCGCAGGCGCCGCCCCAGCATCCAGGTGGGCGACCAGCCCGGCCAGGTGCCGGCACCGGGCAGCACCATCGCGCCTTCGACGAGCCGGCGGGGCAGCGCGAGCATCAGCATTACGGCCATGTCGGCCGTGTCCTCGGTCAAAACGCTCGGCGTATTGGTCACGGTGAGGCCCGCTGCGTAGGCCGCCTCGATATCGATATTGTCGACGCCATTGCCGAACTGCGCGATGAGCCGCACGCTCCTGGGCAGCCGCGCGATCAGGGCGGCATCGAGCCGGTCGTTGATCGAGGGCACGATGGCATCGGCACCCTCAGCCCCCAGCGCCAGCGCATCCGGGCTGATCTGCCCCGGGCCTGCGGCGAACTGCGCATCGAACAGCGTCTGCATGCGCTGCTCGATCTGCTCGGGCAGCCGCTCTGTCACGAAGATCCTGGGCCTCGAAAGCGTCAAGCGGAGCGCCTTTCAGCGACCATTAAGCTGTTTGACCCTAAGTGTAGGGAATCGCCCCGCATCTGCAAAGTCATGTTTGGCCCGGTCGGTCCCTTGTTGCCTGTTTCGCGTTTTCTCCGTGCTGCCCTGAGCCTTGTCCTCGCCGCCCTCATGCTGGCGACGGGGCCGCTTGCCGCCTTTGCGGCTGCAGAAAATCCAAGCGGCCTGCCGGTTCCGCGTTGGGTCACCACCCGCTCCAACCCCATCAATGTCCGCCTCGGTCCGGGTACCAAATACGGTATCGCCTGGGTCTATCTCAAAAGCGGCATGCCGGTCGAAATCATCCAGGAATTCGACATCTGGCGAAAGATTCGCGATGTCGATGGGTCCGAGGGCTGGCTGCAGCAAAACCTGCTGCAGGGCAAGCGCGCCGCCATCGTCAAGCCTGCCGATGGCGCCAATGTCGCCCTCTATTCGTCCGCCGATGAAAACTCGGGCGTCCGGGCCTGGCTCGTGCCGAAGTTCCGTGTCGATTTGCGGGAATGTGACGGCACCTGGTGCCGGGCCACCGCGACCGTGCGTCCCACATCCGGCGGCGCGCACAATTACGATGGCTTCGTCAGGCAGGACGCCCTTTGGGGCGTCTACACGGGCGAGACCTTCGATTGAGGAAGCTGGGCAAACCTTGTGGTTCGACAGGCTCACCATGAGGCTCGGGCTTGCGCAGTGATTCCGGCAACTCAGGACCACATCCTGAAGCTGTCGACTTCGAACCGCTACAGGATCGCTCGAGTGGCAGAGGTCCAGTCGGCGGACGCCTCACTCCGACCGGCGTACGCGCACCACAACATCCACATGCGTGATCGCCGTGCCCTTGGGCGGCTCCGGCAGGTTCTGGATCACGATCGAGGATGACGGGATGTCGATCACCCGCTGCTCGTCCTCGAGATAGAAATGGTGATGGTCCGAGGTGTCGGTGTCGAAATAACTCCGCGCCGCATCCACCGCCACCTCGCGCAATAGCCCCGCTTCGCGGAACTGGTGCAGGCTGTTGTAGATTGTCGCCAGCGAGACATTCACCCTTGCTGCCGATGCTTCGGCATGCAGCTGCTCGGCGCTCACATGCCGGTGTTCGCCGGCAAACAGCAGCTCGGCCAAGGCGACGCGCTGCCGTGTGGGCCTCAGGCCGGCCATCCGCAACACGGCCGTGAGGCACGGCCTGCGCGATGGAATCGATTTGGGCGAGAGGCTGCGGTCCGCCATGGTGTCGGGCTGCCTTTGGAATGGAATGCAAAACTTGACCGCGATCATATAACTTTTGGGCGCGAGCCGCACAAGCTGCGCCTTCTGACGCACCGAAACCCTTGCTGAGCCGTGCCGCTGTGCTTGACCCTCACCGGCCCGATCACTACTAACTCACCCCGACCAGTGCGGAGGCCGATCGGGTCCATGACCGAACGCAAGAATGCCTATGGCTATGATGACCTCATCCTGAGCGGAAAGGGTGAACTCTTCGGGCCGGGCTATGCCCAGTTGCCGGCGCCGCCCATGCTGATGTTCAACCGCATCACCCAGATCGATCGCGACGGCGGCGCCTATGGCAAGGGCCAGGTGCGCGCCGAGCTCGACGTGAACCCCGACCTGTGGTTCTTCAAGTGCCATTTCATCGGCGATCCGGTGATGCCCGGCTGCCTCGGCGTCGATGCGGTCTGGCAGATGCTGGGCTTCTTCCTGTGCTGGGATGGCTCGCCCGGCAAGGGCCGCGCGCTCGGGTGCGGCGATGTGAAATTCTCCGGCCAGATCACCAATGACGTCAAGCTGGTCGAGTACGGAATCGACCTCAAGCGGGTGATGAAGTCAAAGCTCGTTCTCGGCATTGCCGATGGCTGGGTAAAAGCCGACGGCACCACCATATATGAAATGTCCGGCCTCAGGGTCGGGCTGTTCAACTGACCGGTCTGCGGAGGGTCCTCACATGAGACGCGTTGTCATCACCGGGATGGGGATTGTTTCCTCCATTGGCAATGATCTCGGCGAGGTCACAGAAAGCCTGCGCCACGCGCGCTCGGGCGTCGTCTTCGCGCAGGACTATGCGGATCTGAATTTCCGCTGCCAGGTGCATGGCGCACCCAAGCTTGATCCGTTCGCGGTCCTCGACCGTCGCACCACCCGCTTCATGGGCAAGGGCGCCGCATGGAATTACATTGCCATGCAGGAGGCGATCAAACTCGCCGGTCTCGAGGAAAAGGATATCCAGAACCCGCGTACCGGCATCATCATGGGCTCTGGCGGTCCCTCCACCCGCACCGTGGTGGATGCCGCCGATATCACGCGCGAAAAGGGGCCCAAGCGCATCGGGCCCTTGGCCGTGCCCAAGGCGATGAGCTCCACGGCGTCAGCCACCCTCGCCACGCCCTTCGGCATCAAGGGCGTCAATTATACCATAAGCTCCGCCTGCGCGACGTCCAAGCACTGCATCGGCGCCGGCTACGAGCAGATCCAGTGGGGCAAGCAGGATATCGTGTTTGCCGGCGGCCACGAGGATCTCGACTGGTCCCTCTCGAACCTCTTCGACGCCATGGGCGCCATGTCCACCGATTTCAACGCCACCCCGGAAGTGGCCTCCCGCGCCTATGATGCAAAGCGTGATGGCTTTGTCATCGCCGGTGGGGCCGGTGTCGTCGTGCTCGAAGAACTCGAGCATGCCAAGGCGCGCGGCGCCACCATCTATGCCGAACTCGTCGGCTATGGCGCCACCTCCGACGGCTACGACATGGTCGCCCCCTCGGGCGAAGGCGCCATTCGCTGCATGCAGCAGGCACTGGCGACGGTGAAGGGCAAGGTCGATTACATCAACCCGCACGCCACCTCGACGCCTGTCGGCGACATGAAGGAAATGGAAGCCATTCGGACCGTGTTCGGCACGGGCGACGCCTGCCCGCCGCTTTCGGCGACCAAGTCGCTCACCGGGCACTCGCTCGGCGCCACCGGCGTGCAGGAATCGATCTACTGCCTGCTGATGATGAAGGAGCGCTTCCTCTGCGAAAGCGCCAACATCACCGAGCTCGATCCGGCCTTTGCCGATATGCCCATCCTTCGGCAGCGGCGCGACAATGTCGATATCGGCATTGCGCTGTCCAACAGCTTCGGCTTCGGGGGCACCAACGCCACGCTGGTCTTCGCGCATCCAGATACCATCTGATCCGGTCTGACCCGAGCAGGTGCATGTCCCCTATAGCTCGGGGATGCCAGGGGCGATGAATGCAGGGCATCGAGCTTTCCCGTCGCTTCTACCGCGACCTTGTCGCCCCCTGGCTCGCCGACACGCAGCCGGGTCTCGGCCATGCCGCCGCGCTTATCGGCTATGGTTCGGAACTCTTGGGCTTCGACGACGACACCTCGCGCGACCACAACTGGGGGCCGCGTCTGCTGCTCTTCGTGTCGCCGGGTGATTTCGCGCAGCACGCCGATTCTCTCGTCACCGGCTTCGCTGCGTCCATGCCCGCAGAATTCCTCGGCGAACCTATCGGCTGGCGCAGCCGCCCACATCCGGCCGCGTCAGGGCCGGAAGAGCGGGGGCACAACGCCCATGGGCTGGAGGTGATGACGCTGCGGGCGTTTGCCGAGCGCATGTTGGGCCGATCCGATCCTTCTGCTCTGTCGACGTCCGATTGGCTCGGCTTCACCGAGCAACGCCTTCTGGCATTCACCGCCGGGGCCGTTTTCCACGATGGTCCCGGCGCGCTCACGGCTGCGCGCTCGAGCCTCTCCTGGTACCCGCTCGATATCTGGCTCTACAGGCTGGCCTGCCAATGGCGGCGTATTGCCGAAGAGCAGGCGTTTGTCGGGCGCGCAGGGCAAGTCGGTGACGATCTGGGCTCCCGAGTCGAAGCCGCCCGCATGGTCCGTGAAATCATGCGGCTCGGCTTCCTGCTCGAGCGCCGCTACGCTCCATATCCAAAGTGGCTCGGGTCGGGCTTCGCACTTCTGCCCATCGCGGCCGACCTTCTGCCGCTGCTGCAAGCGGCGCTCCGCGCTGACGACTGGCACGACCGGCAGGAAGCGCTGGCGAGAGCCTACCACATCCTCGCCCGCCGCCAGCTGGCAGACAGGGTCGGGGCCACCTTCACGCCGCGCCTCGGCCCCTATCATGAGCGTCCCTTCACCACCATCAATGCCGACGAGATCATCGCGGCGACCTGCGCGGCTATTGCCGATCCCCGGGTCCGCGATTTGCCGGTGATCGGCGGGCTCGATCAGGTCAGTGATAATACCGCGCTCCTCGAAGACCCGGTTCGGTCGGGCAGGGTGGTCAAGAGCCTCTTTGATCGGCCTTAGCTGTAACGCACGTCATCGAACCGCGCGTCGCGGCCATCATAGAGCAGCAGGCGCCCAACCAGAGGGGTGCCGAGCCCGGTGATGAGCTTGATCGCCTCCATCGCCATCAGCGTTCCGATGACACCCGTCACCGCGCCGAGCACGCCAACCACTTCGCAGGCCGGCAGGTCCTCGGGGTCGGGGCGGTCGGGGTAGAGGTCGCCAAAGCCAGGCCCGTCGGGCATGAATACCGTCACCTGCCCGTCGAACATCGACACCGCGCCCGACACGAGCGGCTTCCCCGCCGCCCGCGCGGCCGCTGCGACCAGCGCGCGCGTGTCGAAATCATCCGTGCCGTCAATCACGAGGTCATGGGCGGCGATCAGCGATGCTGCATTGCCGGCTCCGATCCGCTCGGCGTACCCGATGAACCCGACATGCGGGTTGAGCGCCGCAACGAACGCATCAGCGCTCTCCACCTTCGCCACGCCCGCCCCGTCGGTCCGGTGGATCACCTGTCGCTGCAGGTTGGAGAGCGAGACCATATCATGATCCACCACCCCGAGCGTTCCGACACCCGCCGCCGCGAGATAGGCGATCACCGGGCTGCCAAGTCCACCCGCGCCCACCACCAGCACGCGCGCGGCCTTGAGCTTCTGCTGGCCCTCTCCACCGACCCCTTTGAGCACGATATGGCGGGCATAGCGCCGCGTCTCGTCCTTGCTCAGCACGGGCCCGTCCTCCAGCTGTTCAGATCGCGTTCATCAATGTGCAGTGGGCACGGCAATAAAGCGGCGGTCCGGTCCTTCGAAGCCAAGCGAATAGACCGAGACGATCGCGACGCTCGGCTCGCCCCCAAATGGCGCCACAATCCCATAGATGCGGTAATCCATCGGGCAGGCCCGCGATGCGGGGATCGAAGCGTCGCGGTGCAGTTCCACACCGCTTTGCTGCAGCGCAAAGCCGGCATAGGAGGTTCCGGGTTGTTCAGGGCAGCCCTTGGGTGCTGGCAGCGGCAGCGTTTCGAGCGTGACCACCCGCACATCGCGAGGCTGATCAAAGCCATAGCCCACACCGCCATACGGAAGCGACTTGCCGTCCATTGGCTCGCCATCGCCGTTGAGTGCAATGAATTCTGCTGGAACAGAGATCCCGGCATCCGCCATCGGCCCATTGGCCTGCGCGGCGGCCTCGGCTCTGGCGTTCGCCAGCCTGGCGGTTTCATCGTCGATCCGCGCCTTGAAAGGCGCGCCCGCCACCCATTTATCAGTCACGAGATCAATGACTTGTATCGACGAGAACGGAAACCCTGATCCGTCCTGCACGCCGAACTCCTCGAACGCGAAATAGCGCCCGTCCTCGGAAAAGCCGAGTAGGGAGATCGCCGCACGGTCGCCGGCGAGCACCGGTGTCATGAGCGAAAGCCCCACCAGAATGCCGGCAGCAACAGCGTTAGTGCCCTGTCGAACCATGACCTTTTTCTCCCCTCGCGGTTTCGTCGAGCGTGTCGAGTTCAATCAGCGTCACTGCCGATACCGCGGCCACCACCAACTGCGCGATCCGGTCGCCCCTGCGGAACTCCACCGGCGCCGGACCATGGTTGATCAACTGAACCTTGATCTCGCCGCGATAATCCGCGTCGACCGTGCCCGGGCTGTTGAGCACCGTGATGCCATGTCGGGCGGCAAGGCCGGAGCGGGGGCGAACCTGCGCCTCGTAACCCTCTGGCAGAGCAATCGAAAACCCGGTAGGCACCAGCCTGTATTCACCAGGCGCCAGGATCAGCACCTCGTTGAATTCGAGCGCGGCCGGCAAGTCGAGTCCGGCCGCTCCCGCGCTGTGCTGGCGGGGGAGTTCAAGCCCCCGGCCGTGATCGAGCCAGCGAAATCCAACCGTGACCCGATCTGTCATTGAAAGCCTCAGTTCGTATCGACAACCGCATAGAGTTCCGGCGGAAGCTTCGCGCTGCCGTCGAACAAGCTGCTGAAGGGTATAACGATTTCAGCCGAAGTGCCATCGCTCGAAAGCGTCATGTTCGTATCGGTGACCTTCTTGCCCTTGATGCGGATAGTGGCGTTGTGGCCAGTGAAATAGGCCTTCATCATCTCCATCTGCTGGGCATCCTGGCCTTCGGTCACCTGGCTGGTCATCTGGTCGGTCTTGAACGACACCTTCACGACGCCCGGGCTCACCACTGTGAACGCCGCATCCTCGTTCGGGCCGTTGCCGCCCTCGGTCAGTTCCGCGAACTCCCCTTCCTTGACCGATGTGCAGGTGCCGCTACCATCGGCATTTTCCACCAGCTCATCACCCTCTTCCTGGCAGAAATCCGAGGTCGGGTCGGAGCCGGCGGTTGCCGTGTCGGTGCTGCCCGACGCCTTGGCGGCTTCGGCCATCTGCTTGATCATCGGATAGAATTCCGCGCCGATGGTCACGCTTGTCGTGGCCTTGCCGCTGGTTTCCGATTGGATATCCAGCTCTGTGCTCACATCCATGCAACCGGCAAGCGCGCCGGTGAGCGCAAAAACTGCCGCGAGCTTCGCGAGAGTGGAGATGTTCATCTGTATTGTCCCTCAACAGGTGGTCTCGGGCCGCCTGCCCCTGTAGCTGCGGCCAATGTCACGCCGAATTATCGCCGCGCAAATGAATGGTGGCTGAACCGATCAGGCACTCAGCAGCCGCCAGAGCAGTGCGATGAACGCGACAACCAGCATCCAGAACCCGGCGACTTTGGCAAACCGGTCGAAGCGCCGCTCGCCGACGGAAGTCCCTGAGCGCCAAGTGTCGAGTGCGGACTCCGCCTTGTCAATCAGGGCTGGCAGCCGCCCAATAGCCACCGAGCCGCGTTCGAGGTGCTCGCCGAGCTCTTCGAGCCGTCCGATCGGCCCAGCCGAACGCCGCACCCAGTCGCCCACCACCGGTTCACTGACGGTCCAGATATCCAGCGCCGGGTCGAGCATCCGCGACACGCCCTCTACCAGCACCATCGATTTCTGCAGCAGGATCAGCTCGGGCCGCGTCTTCATCTCGAACAGCTCAGTCGTGGCGAAGAGCTGCCCGAGCACTCGGCTCATTTCGATGTCCGAGGCCGCGCGGCCATGCAGCGGCTCGCCGATCGCCCGCAGCGCCAGTGTGAACTCGTCGACCGACTGGTGCGCCGGAACATAGCCGATCTCGAAATGCCGCTCGGCGATCCGGCGATAGTCGCGCGTGATGAAGCCATACAGGATTTCGGCGAGGAATCGTCGCTCGCGCTTACCCAGCCGTCCCATGATGCCGAAATCGACCGCGATGATTTCGCTGGTCGCCGGGTCGGCGAACAGGTTGCCAGGATGCAGGTCGGCATGGAAGTAGCCATCGCGCATCGCGTGCCTGAGGAAGGATTGCAGCAGGTTGCGCGCCAGTTCCTTGCGGTCGACACCTGCAGCGTCGAGAGCCGCGAGGTCGCGTACCGGTATCCCATCCACCCAGCTTGTCGTCAGTACATTGGTCGCGCCGTGGTCCCAATAGACGCGCGGGATGCGGAAGCCCCTGTCATCCTTGATGTTTTCCGACATCTCGGAAATCGCTGCCGCCTCGAGGCGCAGGTTGAGCTCCAGCCGCGCAGACCGGTCCAGCGTCTTGACGATATCCACGGGTCGGAGCCGCCGGAGCCGCGGCACAAGGCTTTCGAGCAGCCGGGCGCCAGCATACTGGCTTTCGATGTCGGCATGAAAACGCTCGGCGACGCCTGGCCGCAGCAGTTTCACCGCCACCCGGTGCCGGCCATGGGCGTCCGACAGCACGGCCCGATGGACCTGCGCGATCGAGGCGGCTGCGATGGGCGGCGATATCTCCGTCAAGTCGGCGGCGCGGTCGCCGAGCGCGCCATTGAGGATGCCGGGCACAAGCCCCGGGTCGAACGGCGCCATCCGGTCCTGCAGCTGCGAGAGGTCCGCCGCGACCGTTGCACCGACAATATCGGGCCGGGTCGCCAGCGTCTGGCCGAACTTCACATAGGTGGGCCCGAGCCGGTTGAGCGCGCGGGTGAGCCGCTCGACACGGCCAGTCTCCCGCAACTCCCGCCGCTCCACCATCCGGCCAAGTCGGATCACGCCCTTCAGCGCAGGGGGCATGGCGTCAATATCGACGATCCCGAGGGCACCTTCGCGCGCGAGGACAAAGCCGGCGTTGAGCAGCCGGAAATAGGCGGAAATCCCCATGGGCTCAGAGCTTCCATGCCGCGTGCAGCGCGGCGATATTGCCAGTCATCGGCGTATGGGTCACCCGCCGAAACCCGGCTGAAGTGATCATCTGGCTGAACCTCTCGGGCCCGGGAAACTTGCGGATCGATTCCACCAGGTATTGGTAGGGCTGAGCGTCCCCGGTCACCGCCTGGCCCACCGGGGGGATAACGCGGTCCGAAAACAGCCGGTAGGCGTGATCGAGTCCGGGCAGATCGACGCGCGAGAACTCAAGGCAGAGAAAGCGTCCGCCGCGCTTCAGCACGCGACAGGCTTCAGACAGCGCCAGATCGATGCGCGGTACGTTCCTGATTCCGAATGCGATCGTATAGGCATCGAAGCACTCGTCTGCGAAGGGGAGGGCCTCGGCATTGGCCTCGACAAACCTCGCCTGCGCTGGGAAGCGCCATGTCTTGGCTCGTTCCGCCCCCACCCGCAGCATGTCGCTGTTTATGTCGCTCACCGTCACCTCGGCATAGCCGACCGACGCGTTGACGATCCGCTCGGCGATGTCTCCGGTACCTCCCGCCATGTCGAGCACGCGATAGGGCTGGGTGCCGCCCTTTGGTGGCGCCAGCCGCGCCACCATCGCGTCCTTCCACAGCCGGTGCACGCCGCCGCTCATCAGATCGTTCATCAGGTCGTAGCGGTCGGCGACGCGGTGAAACACCTCATTGACCAGCCCCTGCTTCTCTTCGATCCGCACAGTGCGTTCGCCGAAATGAGTCGTCTCTTCAGTCCCGGTCACTTCGGTCTCCATGGCGATTGCTGCAGCTGTCTATACCCAATGTCGGTAGCGGGCAAAATGGGCGACACTGGCGCACCCTCCCGCGCCGGCCCATATAGTCGGCCTGCCTGGCCCGTTCCCGGCAGGCATCTGCGCAAGGAGGTCGAAATGCCCGAACTGCCCGAAGTCGAAACTGTCCGGCGCGGCCTTGAGCCCTACGTAGCCGGCGCGACAATCGACGACGTTGAGCTGCGCCGCCCAGATCTGCGCTTCCCGCTGCCGCCGGACTTCTCAGAAGCCCTCAGGGGGGCAACGGTCACCAGTATCGAACGACGCGCCAAATACCTGCTGTTCCGGCTCTCCACCGGCATGACATTCATGAGCCATCTGGGCATGACGGGCGCCTGGCGGTTCCGTGACTTCCGTTTCAAGGACGCTTCGCGCTACTACGAGCCGCAGGAGGCCGAAAAACACGATCACGTGCTCATCGACCTGACCCACCCCACCGAGGGCCGCATGACGCTTATCTACAATGATGCGCGGCGCTTCGGCTTCATGGGGCTCTTCGGCGAAGACAGCCAAAGTCCCTATCTCAACGAACTGGGTCCGGAGCCACTGTCCAACAGCTTCAATGCGGCGCATCTCGCGCAGCGCTTCGTCGGGCGCAGCGCGCCCGCCAAGGCGGCGCTGCTCGACCAGCGCGTGGTCGCGGGTCTTGGCAATATCTATGTCAGCGAAGCGCTGCATCGCGCCCATATCCGGCCAGATCGTACCATAGGCTCGCTGGTCGACTCAGGTGGATCGCCCGTGGCCGAACTCGATCTCCTGCCCCGCGCGGTGCGCGATGTGCTCGGCGAAGCCATCGCCGCCGGCGGCTCCACCCTCAGGGACTTCCGCACTGCCGACGGTGGAACCGGCTATTTCCAGCACCAGTTCGCCGTCTATGATCGGGCCGGGGAGCCTTGCCCCATGCCGCATTGCTCTGGGGCCATTACACGGATCGTCCAGTCCGGACGGTCCAGCTTTTTCTGCCCGGTCTGCCAGCACTGATCCGCCTATGGGTCATATGCCTGTTGACTGGGCCCCGGCCCTAAACTATACAGCGCCGGACTTGGCGGCCCATATGCCGCCGCTTTCATTTCATCGCCCATGGTTGTTGCGGCTTAGGCTGCGCCATAGGGTTAGACGTGCCAAGAGGATTTCATGGCCAATACGCCTTCGGCCAAAAAGGCCACCCGCAAGATCGCAGCCCGTTCTGCAGTCAACAAGTCGCGTCGCTCGCGCATGCGTACCTTCGTACGCAAGGTCGAGGAGGCGATTGCCTCCGGCGATCACAGTGCCGCTTTCGCCGCGCTCAAGGCGGCCGAACCGGAGATCGTCCGGGCCTCGCAGAAGGGCATCGTGCATGCCAATGCCGCGTCCCGCAAGGTGAGCCGTCTCAACCACCGCATCAAGGCGCTGGCCTCGGCCTGACAGGCTATATCCCGCAGGTTTACAAGGGCCCCGCAAGGGGCCCTTTGCTTTTGCGGGCAGGGTTTTGGCGCAGGCGGTGGCCTCGCTTCCGGACACGTCGCAGCCGTGGCAATTGCGACGGTGGTGTGACTGAAATGTGACACACGGGAAGGTACCTGCGACGGGGCCAAAAAGCTTAACGTTTTCTTGATCTAAGCCCGTTCGCAACCGATGCCGACAAATGCGGTGGAGAAAAAACTTCACCCGATCCGGGGGCTTGCCGCAACCATCGTATTGGACGTCCCCTACCGATTCGATGAGGAGTCACAGCAGCTTATTTTGACGGGCTCATTTCCCTGCGTGGAACGGAATTCCTGTGCCTCGGAGTCAACCCCCTCCACGTAAAAAAGGCCGGTTGATCCCGGCAAATGCGGCGACTAGTATAGCGGACATGAGAGAGCGGGGCGGCAAGGCGGCGGTTCCCTTCAATCGAGATCGGAGACTTGGCGGCGGTCAGGGCAGTGGCTGATAGTGTTGGCAAATGCAGTGACCAAGTTGATTTGTATCAAACCGCCAGCGTTTCTTCGGTGGCCTGATTGTAGTCTTGCGTAGTCTGTAAGGCTTCACACTACCGGCACCTTCGGGGTCGGGTCATCAAAATGGAGATCGAAGCTCAACACGGCGGTGGCAGCCGTGGAAATAAACACGTTCACCGATTGGGGTGGATCAGGCAGGCGGCGCTTCTCGTTTCGGCGAACGAGGGGTGAAACTAACAGGTTGGACTTGACACGCATGGCGATCAACTTAGCGGCCGGAACGGCCGATCAGCGAACCTTTGCAGGTACGCCGGAATCGTTCGACATGAAGGCAAAACGGCGGGAGAGCGAATTGGCGGGTGCGGACGGCTCGGGCGTCGATCTGGTGGAGATGTTCCAGCGGGTCCGGGCGCGGCTCAGGGCCGCGGTGGGCGAGGATGTCTACAGCTCTTGGTTTGCCCGTCTTGAGCTCGAGGAAGTAGTCGACGACCTGGCGCATCTGTCGGTGCCCACGCGCTTCCTCTGCTCGTGGGTACAGTCGAACTATTCCGAGCGCATCCTCGAGGCTCTGCGCGCCGATATGCCCTCTATCGCCCGATTGCACTTTACGGTTCGGGTAAATGGTCAGGCGCGTCCGCGCCTTCAGTCCGTCGAGTCCGTTTCGGAGCCGGTGGATGGCGAGGCGGCAGCACCGGTAGCGCTGGTGCGCCCGACCCGTGACAGTGTCGCATCTCTCGTGCCACCCGCAATCAAGGCGGATGCACTTTCGGGCTCGGCTCTGGACCCGAAGATGACGTTTGACACCTTCGTGTCGGGCAATTCCAACGAGATGGCGTTGCAGGTTGCGCGCCAGGTGGCGCATGCCGCTCTCAACAATGCCGTGACCTTCAACCCGGTCTATGTCCATTCGAGCGTCGGACTTGGCAAATCCCACCTGCTCAACGCGATCGCCTGGGCTGCCGGCGCCGCCGAGCCCGGTCGCAACATCGTCTACCTCACTGCCGATCACTTCATGTACCATTTCATCAACGCTGTGCAGCGGCAGTCGGCACTGGCATTCAAGGAATGGCTGCGGCGCGTCGACCTGTTGCTCATCGACGACATGCAGTTCCTGCAGGGCAAGTCGGCCACTGAATTTGGCCACACCCTCGGCACGCTGCTCACTGGCGCCAAGCAGGTGGTTGTAGCGGGCGATGCTGCCCCGCGTGATCTCGAAATGCTCGACGAGCGTGTGCGCTCGCGGCTGTCGGGTGGGCTTGTCGTATCGATCAACAGCTTCGATCTCGATCTGCGGCGCGCCATTGTCAGCCGCCGTGCCGAGCAGGCCGCACAGCGCTTTGCCGATGTGCATTTCCCGCCGGCGGTCATCGACTATGTGTCGCGCGTGGTCATCAGCCACGGCCGCGATCTCGATGGGGCGGTCAACCGCCTGCTGGCCGCCAATCAGCTCACGAAGGAACCAATCACTGTCGGCCTTGCCGAGCGCACTCTGGCGGACCTCGTGCGGGCTCGCGACGCCAAACGGGTCCGTATCGAGGATATACTGCGCATCGTCTCGCGCCACTACAAGGTGCCGCGCAACGATCTGCTCTCCTCACGCCGTTCGCGCGATGTGGTGCGGCCGCGCCAGATCGCCATGTACCTCGCCAAGGCGCTCACATCTCGGTCCTTGCCCGAGATCGGCCGTCGTTTCGGTGGGCGCGACCATACGACCGTCTTGCATTCCGTGCGGAAGGTTGAACAAATGATTAAGGACGATGGCGACCTCGCCCAGGAGATCGAGCTGCTGAAGCGCATGCTTGAGGAATAGCCATTTCGTTGGGGCGGGGGCGTTGCGGCCTGTCTGCCCCACAGCAAGTCCTTTAGTGAGTACGGCCTGGTTGGGCCGAGCATGTTCCGTGTAGCGTATCGGGGGTTTGTCGTGGCCACACCACGGATGTTGTTGCGTTTGCAAAAGCGTCTCAAGCGGTTCGATCCCAAGGTTCGAGCCGCTCAGTTGCAGAAGCCGGCCGATGAGGCATGGCAGAAGATGTTGCGGCGACTCGATGCCGAGGAGGTGGAACGCCGCCTCAGGGCCGTCGAGTCGGCGCTGAACGGCGTCGCGCGGCACTAGCCGTTCTGCGCACGAAGGTGGGTAAGCGACGGCCATCCGGCCCGCCGCCCTTGCCTTTTGTGCCTTCGATTGCCTATGGTCGCGGCCCGTTTTCGCGTCTGCCGCTTCGCGGCTCTCTTCAGGATCTGTGGTCTATGAAAGTCACTCTCGAGCGCAATCACCTGCTGCGGTCCTTGGGCCATGTGCATCGCGTGGTCGAGCGGCGCAACACCTACCCGATCCTCGCCAATGTGCTGCTAAAGGCGCAGGAGGGCCGGCTGGACCTGCGCGCGACCGATCTTGATATAGAAGTGACAGAGAGCGTGCCGGCCATGGTCGGGCGACCGGGTACCACGACGGTGCCAGCTCATACCCTATATGAAATCGTCCGCAAGCTGTCCGATGGTGCCGAGGTCCGGCTTGAGACAGAGGGCGAGCAGATGCTGGTGAGCTCCGGCCGCTCGCGTTTCCATCTCTCCTGTCTCTCGCCCGACAGCTTCCCGGACCTGAAGTCTGGCGTGTTCACCCATCAGTTCTCCGTCCCCGCGGCAAATCTGCGCGAGCTGATCGAGCGGACGCAATTCGCCATTTCCAATGAAGAGACGCGCTATTACCTCAACGGCATCTACCTGCATGTGCTCGAGCTGAACGGCGAGCCGATCCTTCGCGCCGTCGCGACCGACGGGCACCGCATGGCGCGTGCCGAGACTGCGGCGCCTGCGGGCTCGAAGGGCATGCCGGGCATCATCGTGCCGAAAAAGACCGTCTCGGAAGTGCAGAAACTGCTGGATGGCGCGGAAGGCGACGTCGCGGTGGAAGTGTCCGAAACCAAGATCCGCTTCTCGCTGGGCGCCGTGGTGCTGCTCTCGAAGCTGATTGAGGGTACCTTCCCCGATTACGATCGGGTCACACCCAAGAACAACGACAAGCAGCTGCTGGTCGACAAGGCCACTTTCGCCACAGCTGTCGATCGCGTTTCGACCATTGCCTCCGATCGCGGCGGCAAGGCCGTTAAGCTCACGCTCGGCGCAGGCCAACTGGAGCTGTCGGTGACCAACCCGGACCACGGTACGGCGAGTGAGGAACTCGCGGTCGAGTTCGAGCCCGACAGCTTCGAGATCGGTTTCAACGCCCGCTACCTGCTCGACATCATCGCGCAGATCCGCTCCGAAAATGCCATATTCCTCTTCAACGACTCCGGCTCGCCGACGCTCGTCAAGGAATCTGGCGATGCGCGGGCGCTCTATGTGCTGATGCCGATGCGCGTCTAGGCCCGCGCGTCCCGGCACGGCCGGTTCGATGGCACAGCCCTCGCGCTTCATTTCCCGCCTGCGGCTCAGCCAGTTCCGCAATTACCAGGCCGCCGCCCTCGATAGTGACGGGCGGCACGTCGTTCTAGTTGGCCCCAATGGTTCGGGCAAGACCAACCTGCTCGAGGCCATTTCGCTGCTCAATCCCGGCCGCGGGCTCCGCGGCGCGCCCTTCGAGGAGGTTGCCGCGCTCGGCTCCGATGGGGCCTGGGCTGTCGCAATGACGGTCGAAACGCCGGATGGCCCCGCCGATATCGGTACCGGCTCGGCCGGTCCGGAGGGTGGGCGCCGCGTCCGCATCAATGGCGCCAATGCCCGAACCGTCGAGCAACTGGCGGACTATCTTCGTGTTCTATGGCTGACACCGGCCATGGATGGGCTCTTCACCGGCCCGGGCGGCGACCGACGCCGTTTCCTCGATCGCCTGATCACCGCGCTGCTTCCCGGTCATTCCGCCCAGGTGTCCGACTTCGAGAAGGCCATGCGGCAGCGCAATCGGCTGGTCGAGGAAGATGCCGAGCCCGCATGGATTGGTGCCGTCGAAGCGCAAATGGCCGAAAGCGCCGCTGCCATTCACTTCGCCCGCGCCGACAGTCTCGGGCTCCTGCAAGCCATGAGCCTCGAGGGCCTGGCCGAGCAGAGCTTTCCCGCGGCACGCCTTGCGCTGACGCCCCTTCTCACCGATCGCGACGTGCCGCAATCCTCCGCCAGCCTTGAGGCAGAACTGCGAGGCATCTGGCAGAACGGCCGCGCTGTCGATCGTGCGGCGGGGCGGACGCTCATTGGGCCGCATCGCGTGGATTTCGAGATCCGACACGCCCAGAAGGATATGCCAGCGGCGCTTGGGTCCACCGGCGAGCAGAAGGCCCTGCTGATCGGGCTCATCCTGGCGCAGGCGCGCCTTGTCCGCTCGGCCTCCGGCTTTGCTCCCATCCTGCTGCTTGACGAAATCGCCGCCCATCTCGATCCCGGCCGGCGCGAGGCGCTGTTCGCCGCCCTTGATGCGCTCGGCACCCAATGCTTCATGACGGGTACGGACCCCATACTGTTCCAGGCTCTGGGCGGGCGAGCCCAACTGATCAACGTTCGAGATGGTCGGCTGGCACCTGAGCGCTGATCAGGCCCGCATCAGTGCCGCGACATGCGCTGCCGCGCCCTCGGCGAGGCCATTGCGGTCATAGCCGCCCTCCAGCATCGACACCAGGCGCCCGTCGCAGCACTCGGCCGCTATTTCGACTAGCCGCGCCGTCAGCCAGCTGAAGTCGGCGGGGTGCCAGTTCAGCCCCGCCAGTGGGTCGCGGCTGTCGGCGTCAAATCCGGCCGAAATCAGCAGCAGATTCGGCTGAAAGGCACGCAACGCCGGCAGGATGCGCTGCTCATAGGCGCCCTGCATGGCGTCCGTGCTGCTGCCGGGCGGCAGAGCCGCGTTGACGATATTGCCCACCCCGGTGAAGTCCGGGTCGCCCGTGCCCGGATAAAGCGGCATCTGGTGGCTCGAGCAATACATCACCGAGGGGTCGTCCTTGAAGATATCCTCTGTGCCATTGCCGTGGTGGACGTCGAAATCGACGATCGCGACCCGCTCCGCCCCGAACTTGCGCTGCGCTTCTCGCGCCACGACCGCGATGGAATTCACGAGGCAGAAACCCATCGGTCTGTCATGCTCGGCATGGTGCCCCGGCGGGCGCACCGCACAGAACGCGTTGGTTACCTCGCCGAGCACCACTGCCTCGAGGGCGAGGAGCCCTGCCCCCAGGGCTGTGGAGACGGCATCCAGCGACTGCGCGGAAATGAAGGTATCCTCGTCGATCCGGCCGATCCCTTCTGCCGGTCGCGCCCGCCTCAGGATATCCAGATAGCGCGGCCCATGCACCAACTCCGCAAGCCCGACATCACCATAGGGTGCGTCCCGCCGCACCAGCGCGCCAAAGGCTGGCGCCGCCAGCGCGGCCTCGACCGCACGTATGCGCTCGGTCCGCTCGGGATGGCCCGGTGGGGTAAGATGGTCGGTAAAGTTCGGCTGCGAAACGAGGAGGGTGGCCATGGCGTCCGGAAATGGGAAACAGCGCTTCCTGGAAAAAGTGCGAATGGTTTTCCGGTTCGGAAGCGCGACAAAACTAAGACCTGTATCGCTTGGCGCTTCACCGAAAACGCCAACGAGCCAGACGCGGCAAGCTTGACGCGGCCCATGCTGTCTTGTCAAACACGCCCGCATGAAGGCTCCCATCCACAGCGCTGCCGACGTGCCCGCGCTTGCCGCCCGTCTCAGGGCCGGCGGCCTCGTCGCCTTTCCCACGGAGACCGTCTATGGGCTCGGCGCAGATGCCGGCAATGCCGATGCCGTGCTGGCCATCTACGAGACCAAGGGGCGCCCCCGCTTCAACCCGTTGATCGTGCATGTCGCTGATCTGGATATGGCGCGCAGATTTGCCGCGTTTTCGCCACTTGCCGAGCGCCTCGCGACGCTCTGGCCGGGCCCGCTGACCCTGGTACTGCCACGTCTCCCTGACGCGCAACTCTCCGATCTGGTGACCGCCGGCCTCGACACCGTTGGCATCCGCATCCCCAACCATCCGCTGGCGCTGGCGCTGATCCGCGAAGCGGGGCGCCCGCTTGCTGCACCATCGGCAAATCCATCCGGCAAGCTTTCGCCCACCACGGCCGAACAGGTCGTCCAGGGGCTTGGCACTCGTGTGCCCGTGCTCGATGGGGGCGCGGCGGAGTCGGGCGTTGAATCCACCATCCTCAAGGTCTCGGGCGACGAGGTGACCCAGCTGCGGGCCGGTGCCTTTGCGCGCGCGGATATCGAGGCGCTGCTCGGCCACCGCATCTTGGTCGCGGCGGCAAATGCCGAGATTTCAGCTCCCGGCATGCTCGCCTCGCACTATGCGCCCGAGGCGACATTGCGGCTCGATGCGGCGCAGCCATCAGCCGATGAGGCCTGGCTCGGCTTCGGCAATTGTCCCGGCGCCGCGCTCAATCTCTCGGCGTCAGGTGACCTTCGCGAAGCCGCGCGCAATCTGTTCGCGATGCTGCACGACCTCGATCGCACGGCGAAACGCATCGCCGTCGCGCCAATACCGCATCACGGCCTCGGTGAAGCTATCAACGACCGCCTCGCCCGTGCCGCAGCGCCCAGGGGCTAGTCAGTCCCGCACCTTATAGGGCTTCTGGTCGCGCCAGAAGCGCATCAGGCTTTCGAGGTCTGGGTCGCCCTTTTCCGGCAAGGCGATCTTGAGGCTGGCATAGAGGTCGCCATTGCCATGCAGGCCCTTGCCCTTGAGGCGAAGTCCCTTCTGCGTGTTCACCGCAGGTGGCAATGTCAGTTCGGCCGAGCCATCGAGCGTCGGCACCCGAACCTTGCCGCCCAGAACTGCCTCGTAGAGCGTGATCGGCACCTCGACGCGCAAGTCGGCCCCGTCGCGGCGGAAATGCTTGTGCCGCTCGAACCGCACCGTGACGATTGCGTCGCCGGCAAGGCCGCCAAGCGGCGAGGCGAGGCCCTGGCCCTTGAGCCGCACCTGCTGGCCGTCTTCCACCTTGTCCGGCAGCTTGATGCTGAGCGTCTTGCCGTTCGGTAGGTTGAGCGGTACCGCCCCGCCGGCCTGCGCCTGTTCCAGCGTCACAACGGCCGTGAGGTTGACGTCTTCCCCCTTCGCATTTGCGCTGCGTTGGCCAGCGCCGCCGAAGCCGGCGCCCGCTCCGCCCCCCATGCTGCCGGAGAACGGGTCCCAGCCTGCGCCGCCGGCCCCCGCTCGGGCGCCCCGCGGTTGCCCGCCAAAGCCCGACATGAACTCCTTCAGAATATCCTCAGGTGAAAAGCCCTGCGGCCCCGCGCCGGCGCGGGGCCCACCGGTTGCGCCACGACCAAAGCCTGCGAACTTTGGGTTTCCGTCTGCGTCGATTTCTCCGCGGTCATAGGCACCGCGCTTCTGTTTATCGGTCAGGAAGTCATAGGCCGAGGAGATCTCGGCGAACATGGCGTGCGCCTTGGGGTCGTCCTGGTTCTGGTCGGGGTGGTGCGCCTTAGCCAGCTTGCGATAAGCCGCCTTCAGGTCTTTCTCGCTTACCGACTTGGGCACGCCGAGCACCGTATAGGGATCGCGCATGAGCACCTTCGTCATTGGGGGATTTGGGAATGGACTTCCCGTCTGTCACCATCCTATATGGCGATCGACCGGGGGCTTGTCCAGATTGCCGCCGCCTGCAAAAAAGTCGGGGATTCGGCATGGCCGCTACCAACCTTTCCGACCGCCTGTTCGATGATTCCGACCGTGGCGACATCGATCCTGTATCGCTGTTCGAGGAATGGTTCGCGCTGGCGCAATCGAGCGAGCCGAACGATCCGCATGCCGTGGCACTCGCAACTGTCGACGCCGATGGCCTCCCAGATGTGCGCATGGTGCTGCTGAACCAGCGGGACCATCGTGGCTATTGCGTCTTCACGAATTTCGAAAGCGACAAGGGCCGGCAACTGCTCGCCCATCCCAAGGCGGCGCTGGTCATGCACTGGAAGTCGCTGCGCCGCCAGGTGCGCATGCGTGGCCCGGTGGAAGTGGTGAGCGACGGCGAGGCCGATGCCTACTTCTCCACCCGGGCCCGCGTCAGCCAGATCGGCGCGCACGCCTCAAAGCAATCCCGCCCCCTCGCCAACCGATTTGCCTTGCTCGAGCGGGTGGAGACGTTGAGTTCGAGCTTCGGCGAGAACGAGCCCGTACAGCGCCCGCAGCATTGGTCGGGCTTCCGCATCGTCCCCCAGGTGATGGAGTTCTGGAAGGACGGCGCCAACCGCCTGCACGACCGGGTGCGTTTCACCCGCAACCTGACCGGTGGCAGTTGGGTGCGGCAGCGGCTTTACCCGTAGTCGCACGTATAACGCCTGCATAACGGCGGGCCCCCGGCCCGCCATTGACGAGCGGCTTTCGTGACAGCAGATTGCCCTTATGGGGCAGTTTGATGACATTGATTTCAGAACAGAAGCTACTTCCCGGCCGGTTCACCGCGGAGCGCAGCCGTTTCTTCGGCATATTGTTCTTGGGCTATATTGCGATGCTGCCCACGCTCGGGCTCTATCGATTCTGGCTCCTGACGCGGAAACGCCAGTTTTACTGGATGAACAGCGATATCAACGGGCATCCACTGGAGTATACGGGCACGCCGCTGGAGGTGATGCGCGGGTTTTTCGCCATCGTCGCGCTGTTTCTGCCTGCCTATACGCTCAGCATATTCATTGCGCTCCAATCTGACCTGGTACGTAACACCGGCCTCGGCGTTTTGTTCGCGCTGTTCTGGTATTTTTCAGGCTATGCCATCTATCGCGGCCGGGCCTACCGGCTGAGTCACACCTATTGGCGCGGCATCCGCTTCGGTCAGACGGGAAGCGCGTGGCGCTATGCGGCCCGCCGCTTCCTCTGGAGCCTGCTGGTGGTTGCCACTCTCGGCCTCGCCTATCCCTTCATGGTGGGAGACCTCTGGCGCTACCGCTGGAGCCGTACCTGGTACGGCGACAGG
The DNA here is from genome assembly GCA_027487555.1 of Hyphomicrobiales bacterium. Lineage (GTDB taxonomy): Bacteria > Pseudomonadota > Alphaproteobacteria > Rhizobiales > Devosiaceae > Devosia_A. Next base: position 94,704 of record JAIYDI010000050.1, on the reverse strand, counting down.
CTCTTCACTTTCGCCGGTGGCTGGAGGACGGTGGCCGGGCCGTTTTACCGCGCCTATGCCGGAGCGATCGTCGGCACCGGGGTTGCCTTTGGTGCCGCGCTGCCATTCGCCGCCAGCCTGTTCTGGACGGCCTCTTTCTACGGCCTCGTCGCGCTTTTCTCGCTGCTGCCGTTGCTGCTCGCCTTCACCTATTACCGCGCACGGGAAGTGACCCGTTGCTACTCGGCGATCCGGCTGGGCGAGGCGACGGTCGCTGTCGATCTCGGCGCGCGTCGGCTGTTCGGACAATATTTTGTCTTCGCGTTGCTGTGCGTCGGCAGTTTCTTCATCCTCAGCCTTTCCTTCACGTTCTTCGTCCTCAATTCGGGAACCGACTACGCTTTTGTCGCCAGCGCCCTGCCATTGGCGATAATCATTCTCTACAGCTTCTGGATGGAGCTGATCGTCGATTTCGGCTTTTGGTCGCGCATCGCCGCCGGGGCCATCTTCACCAATCTCGACAGCCTGCGCGATACCAACCATCGCGAAGACTCAGCCGACGCCCGCGGCGAAGGCCTTGCCGATGCGCTGAACGTGGGAGCCTTCTGATGCCCGCTATCTGTTACGACGGGCTGGTAGCTCGGGCTGCGCGCGTCCTGGTCCACGTCGAAACGGCGCCGGCCGAAGGGGTTCCCGCCCTTGCGATCCGGCTCGCTGAGAACGAGCAGGAAATCGACCGCTGGCCGCTCGATAGCCTTGTGACCCGGCCTTCGCGTCCCAATGAGCTCCGCATCGGTTCCCGTGCGCGGCCGCCCGGCGCCCGGCTCATCGTCGTGGGCGAGGCGCTCGTTACCGAGCTGGAAAACCTCGTGCCGCATCTGCATCGCGCCGCCGCAAAGCGGCGCTGGCGCGAGCGGCGCGTGCTGTTTGGCGGAGTCGTGGCGCTTGCCGGCGCCATCGCCGCCTTTGTCTTCGCGCTCCCCTATGCGGTGGGGCCCATAGCGGCCGTGATTCCTCCAGCGTGGGAAATCAGTACCGGCGAAGTGGCCGAGCGCCAGTTGGCCGCCATGTTCCGCGCGGGCGAAAGCTTCTCCACCTGCGGTTCCGGCGAGCAGCGCGACGTGGCGCAGGCGGCGCTCGATCGCTTCGGCACCGACGCCATCAATGGCGTCGATACCCCGTTCACCCCGCATATTCTCGTCGTCCGCTCGCCGCTCGAGAATGCGTTCACACTTCCAGGTGGGCGCATCCTGCTGTTTTCCGGCCTTATTGACCGCATGGAGGATAGGGACGAACTTGCCGGCGTGCTCGCCCATGAGATTGGCCACATGGTCGCGCGCGACGGCATGAAATCCGTCATCTCCGCCACCGCCACAGGCTTCTTCACGGGCTTCGTCACCGGCGATTTGACCGGCACCTCGGTGGCAGGCGGGCTCGGGGCCGCTATCCTTAGGGCGCGCTTTTCGCAATCTGCCGAGGCCGACGCCGATCGCTATGCGATTGCCGCTGCCGAGCGGCTCGGTTTCGATACGTCGGGGCTCGCGAGCCTCCTCATCCGCGTCGATACCGCCAGTACGGCGTTCTCCCTGCTCGAAACCCATCCGCCCACACCCGAGCGCTCCCTGCTGCTCATGCGCTCGGCCGGACACGAGGGGCCAACGCCGATCTTTTCTTCCGAGGAATGGCAGGCCATAAAGCAGCTTTGTGGGGACTAGCCGGGCTTGCGCCACGGCGTTTGGGTTCTCGTCGCTCAGTTCCCGGGAAGGCCACTCCCCTCCGATGCGCATTCTGATCCGCACCTCGAAATGGGCGATCTGGGCCCGCCGCCTCGGCAGCTTCGCCATTCCGCTGCTGGTAATACCGTTGGTGCTGCATCGTGCCCGACTGATCGAGGCCCCCACCTTCATCGCCCTCGAGGCTGTGACTGTCTGCATGGCTGTACTGGCGCTTGTCGCTGCCCTGATCGCCTATGGGCGGCTCTGGGTCACCGGCGATCAGGGCTGGCTCAAGGCCACTTGGGGGCTGGCCTTTGCGCTGCTGTGCCTTGCGCCGTTCATCTATCTGGGCGCCATGTTCGTGCGTTATCCGCGCGTCAGCGAAGTTTCGACCGACTTTGCCAACCCCGTGCCGCTCTCGACGCCGCGCAGCGTCGCGCCCATGAGTACCGACATGCGCGATATGCTCGCGGCCCGCTTCCCCAACGCAACGACCAGATCCTATCCGCTTGATACGGTCAGCATGTTCGACCTCGTGCAGGATCTGGTGGCGGAGCGGGGCTGGGACATCCGTACCCGCCGCGCGCCGCAGGACATTGGCGAAATCGGCACACTCACAGTCATGGCGATGACGCCGTTCGGCTTCATCGATGAAGTCGCTTTCCGTGTCGTACCTGCTCCCACTGGCGCTAACGTGGACATGCGCAGCGTGCCCACCTTCGACTTCCCGGACTTCGGCAGCAATGGCGAGCGTGTGGAAGATGCCCTGCTGGCGCTCGATCGCGCTGTGACCTTGCAGCTCCGCAGCCTGCCACAGGGCGCCCCCGCCGATGTCGGCGATACCGATGCGGCGCCTCCGGCTCAGGACTGAGCGGGCGTAATCACCAGGCCGAACAGGTCATGTCTGACATGGATCCGGCCAAGCTGGTCAAGGTAGTCGAGATGTGCGCGGATCGTCATCTCCGCGGCTATAGCCAGTGGACCCTTGAGCTGCGGATAGATGGCGCGCCTGAGGGCGGAGACCCGCCTGGCGCCGGCCGCCACCGCTGCGAGGATCTGTGCATTGCGCCCCTCGCGATGCGCCTTGAGTGCCAGCGCATAGTCCGGCCCGGCGGCGATCGGCCCCCCATGGCCGGGGTGATATACGCGGTAGGGTAGCCCCTCCACCTTGTCGAGCGACTTGAGGTAGTCGCACATCGACCCGTCGGGCACGGCGACAAGCGTCGTGCTCCACCCCATCACGTGGTCACCGCTCAACAGGTGCGGCGTGCCGACCAGCCCGAAGGCGAAGTGGTTCGCTGCGTGCCCCGGCGTGGCGATCACTTCGAGCGACACCCCGCCCACATTGACCCGCTCGCCATCGACAAGCTGCCGGTCCGGCACGAGCGTGAAGTCGCTGTCGCGTCTCGTCGGGTTGAACTCGAAGCTCCGGCGCGGTCGGCTCAGCCGATGTGGCCCGCCCGACCAGATCGGGGCCTGTGTCGCCGCCGCAAGCTTCCGCGCCAGATCCGAGTGGTCCCGGTGCGTATGGGTGAGCAGGATCGCCGCGACACGCCGGTCGCCGATTGCCCCAAGCAACGCGGCAAGGTGCGGCTCAGAATCCGGCCCGGGGTCGAGCACCGCAATTTCGTCTTTCCCGATCAGAAAGCTGTTCGTTCCGGTGAACGTATAGGGGCCAGAATTCGGCGCCGTGATGCGGGTAATGCCCTCCGCGACCGGCATGGGAGCCCCGATCTCCGGGGTAAAATCGCGATCATGCAGCAGCGGGGGCAGGGAGGCGGCCATTGCGCTTGTCCGGTCGGTCGAATAGAACGGGCTCACTCATGCTTTACTTAGCGAAGGATTGGCAATGGCCCTGACCTTGACCACTGAAAACACCGTACTCGGCACGCTTGCGGCCCGTTCGGGCGCCATGCGCACCGCCATGCAGCTGGGCACAATCGTACTCGGTACACTGGTTCTGTGGGCGGCAGCGAAGATCAGCGTCCCGGTCTGGCCGGTCCCGGTGACGCTGCAGAGCCTCGCGGTCGCCGCCATCGCCGCTACGTTCGGCTGGCGGATCGGCGTCGCGACCATCCTGCTTTATCTCGCCGAAGGCCTGTCCGGCCTGCCGGTCTTCGCCACCGGCGGCGGTCTCGACTACGTTCTGCGTCCGAGCTTCGGCTTCATCCTCGGCTGGGTGCCGATGGCCTTCATCATCGGCTACGTCGCCGATCGCGGCCTGTCGAAGAAGCCCGTCGCGCTGTTCGGCGCCATGGTCGCGGGCAATGCCGTCTCCTTTGCGTTCGGCTTCGCCTGGATGATCGTCGTCGCTAACCTGACCCTGTCTGCTGGCGGCACGCTCCCGGCATGGATCGACGCGACCAACCTCGTCGGCACCGCCTGGTCGAAGGCCATCGAGCCCTTCGTGATCTGGGATATCCTGAAGATGGCCTTCGCAGCCCTCACCGTCGCCGGCCTGTGGCGCGCCGTTCGCCGTCCGAGCTGATAGCTCCGTCTCATTGACGCAAAGGTTTTGGCCGGCTCCCCTCGGGGAGCCGGTTCTATTTTTGCTGCTCCACGTCCGAACAGTCGTTTTCGGCGCGTTTCCATGCCTCGTTGATCACCCCGAGGAAGCTCACCACTGTCGCCAGCTCCGCGTCCGAGAACTGCGCGATCGCCTCGCGGAACCGCTGCCGGTTCTGCCGGTGGTGTCGGAGCGTATCCTGCGCCGCATCGCGGTTCAGCTGCACTAGCACGCCCCGACGATCGTCCGGGTTCGGCAGCCGCGTGATAAGGCCCGTCTTCTCCAGCCTATCGAGTAGCGCTGTTCCTGATCCGGAGGTGAGCCGCAGATAACTCACGATCTGCTTGGCGCTGACCGGACCTGCCGCCTCGTCCAGATAGCCAATGCACGCGAAGTCCGTGGGGTGCAGCTTGGTGACCTTCGCCGCGCCCTCGCGCCTGGCCTCGAAGCCACGGAAAAGCTCGAACAAGGCGGTTGCCACGCCCCACTCCACGGCCGGCCGCTCGGACTTCGCAGCGGAGCCCGTTGACGGTGAGTCACGCATGATATATCTCGATCATAAAGATAGTTGACCGTTTTACTATCTCTCTTGCGCACGGTGTCAAACATGCAAATCGTCGTATCCGTACCAAAGCCCCCATCCTCCCCCACAGGCGTAGACGCAGCCACCCAAGCTGCACGGCGTACGCCGAACTTCCGATCCCGTATTTCACGCATGGACATGTTCATCAACGCTGCCCTTGAGGTGTTCCATGAGCTTGGCTACGATCACGGCCGTCTCGATGATATCGCCAAACGCGCCGGCGTCAGCAAGACCGCGGTCTATAATCACTTCCCGTCCAAATATGCACTGCTGGTTGCCACCGTCGAGCGGGCATGCCTTCCGATGCTGCCCGACCCGCCGCACCAGCCGGGACATGGTCTTGAGCGCGCGCTGGCAATGGGACCCGCGGCGCGTGTCCTTGATATCGTGCTCGCCGAAAGGCGCAGCCTGCCGCAGATAGGACCGCTCTACTATGAAGCCACGCTGCGCCGGCTGTTGCAGTGGCCCAATGTCAGCGGTCGCGAGGCAGCCGAGGCGATGCTGCAACCTGCCCTTAAGGCTGCCAGCTTCGAGCGTCTGTTCCGAGCCCCAGCCATAGGTGGCGCCACTGCCTGACCTGCACGAGGAGCGACTGGAAAAGCCTCCGTCCCCTGTGTAAGGGCTATGGTGCCGATATGCAGATACTAGCATGTCAGCGCATAGCCACCACAGGACGCGCCGATGAAGATTACCAGCCTCGCCACGCATGACCTTCGGTTTCCTACCTCCGCCAGCCTCGATGGCTCGGATGCGATGAACCCGGATCCGGACTACTCGGCTGCCTATGTTGTGCTGGGCACCGACGAGGGCCTCGAGGGCCACGGCCTCACCTTCACCATCGGACGCGGCAACGAGGTAGTCTGTGCTGCCATTCACGCGCTCACCGGGCGCGTCTCCGGGCTCGATCTGGACTGGATCGCGGAGAATCCCGGGCGCTTCTGGCGCCATATGACCGGCGACAGCCAGCTGCGATGGATCGGGCCCGACAAGGGCGCCATGCACTTGGCAACCGGCGCCGTCGTCAACGCTGTCTGGGATCTGTTGGCGAAGCGCGCTGGAAAGCCGGTCTGGCGCTATGTCGCCGATATGAGCCCCGAGCAACTCGTCTCGATCATCGATTTCCGCTATCTGACGGACGCCATCACGCCGGACGAGGCGCTGGCGATCTTCCGCGCGGCGGAGGCCGGGAAGGTCGAACGCATCGCCACCCTCGAGAAAGAGGGCTATGCCTGCTACACCACCTCGGCGGGCTGGCTCGGATATTCCAATGAAAAGCTGACGCGTCTCGCCACCGAGGCAGTGGAGCAGGGTTTCACACATATCAAGATGAAAGTTGGCCGCGACCTGGCCGATGATATCCGCCGGCTGGAGATCGTTCGCTCCATCATGGGTCCCGATCGCTTTCTGATGATCGATGCGAACCAGGTGTGGGAAGTCGACCAGGCGATCGCCTGGGTCAAGGAACTGAGCCGCTTCTCGCCCTATTTCATCGAGGAACCGACCAGCCCCGATGATGTCGAGGGCCATCGCCGGATCCGGGAGGCGATCGCCCCGGTGAAGGTCGCGACGGGCGAAATGTGTCAGAATCGCATTCTCTTCAAGCAGTTCATCACCCGTAACGCCATCGACATCGTACAGATCGACGCCTGCCGCATCGGCGGGCTCAACGAGGTTCTGGCGGTGTTGCTGCTCGCCACCAAGTACAATAAGTCCGTCTGGCCGCATGCCGGTGGTGTGGGCCTGTGCGAATATGTGCAGCACCTGTCGATGATCGACTATCTCGTCGTTTCTGGCACCAAGGCCGGTCGGGTGATCGAATATGTCGATCATCTGCACGAGCATTTCGTCGAGCCCTGCATCATCGAGAATGCCGCCTATATGCCGCCGAAGCTGCCGGGTTTCTCCATCGAGATGAAACCGGCCTCGATTGCCGCGCACAGGTTCGCCGGCTGATTGCTATCCCGGTTGTCCGCGTGGTGAGAAGGTCGAACCACGAGGACGATCACGCCGCTCTCACCCCACATCCACATCTTCGTCGGGAATATTCTCGGCGAAGATGATCTGGGTGCGGATCGGGTGTGCGCTCCAGCCGAGCCCCATGGCGGCGCGCTCCAATTGATCCAGGGCATCGCGCGCCTCGACACGCGGGTTCTGGTCGATCACCGCGTCCATCGTACCCGAGACGAGATAGCGGCGGGTGTCCTCGTTGAGGTCATGCCCGATGAACACCACGTCCCGCCCGCGCTTGCCGCGTTCCAGCGCTTCGGCAATGCCGCGATTGCCGGCCCCGATATTGTAGATGGCCGCAAGATCCGGATGCTCATCGAGCAGCGCGGTCACCACCGCGCCGGCGCGCGCATCATCCTCGCGCACCTCGACCTGGTTCACCACGTCCATCCGCCCTTGCTGCTCTGCGACGACATGGCGGAACCCCATCTCGCGCTCCTCGTGTCCGCGATAGGCCACGGATCCGAGAAGCAGCGCCACTTTGTGAGCACCCGAACCGAGAAACCGTGCCATCACATAGCCCGCGAGCCGGCCCGCGGCGCGGTTGTCGATGCCAATATAGCCGATGCGCGGCACGCCCTGGATATCGGTGGCGAGCGTCAGCACGGGAGTGCCGCTGCGGGTGAGCCGGCGGATCGCGTCCCGCACCGCCGGATGGTCGATGGCCGATAGCGCAACGCCTTGGCTTCTGCCTTCGAGCTGCTGCAGGGCCGCGGCGATGCGCGCGGGCTCGAACCCTTCGATGCGCTGCAGCCGGAGCGCAAGTCGGGCGCGCTGGGTGGCTTGCCGTTCGAACTCCGCGCCGAGCCGCAACATGAAAAGGTTGGGGCCAGCCGGCAGCACGATATCGAAAGTCAACGCAGATGTCGGTCCCGGCTGCCCCGGCCCCGCCGGCAGATAGCCGATGCGCACGGCCGCCGCGAACACTGCCACCCGGGTACGCTCATGCACGCCCGCCCGCGCGTTCAACACCCGGTCGACGGTGGCGGTGGATACGCCCGCCTCGCGCGCAATGTCTTCGATCGTTGGTCGCATGCCTGTCCGCTAACACGGGAGGGGAATGATGTAAATTGATGGACTGGCGGGAGTTGTAACGGTCAATATCGCCAATCCGGCCCGCATTCTCACGCCTGATCGATCACAAACCATCAAAATGCTTGACCGTCGATGGTGATCCCATCATCTTGCCGCAAACGCCGAAGAGCGGGAGGAGCCTATGGTCGAGTTGTACGGGCGGCAGCTGACGCATCGCGAGTTGCGCGCGCATTCCGGCATGGCGAGCCAGTTCGGCGGTGTCCGACTGATGGAACTGTCCGATGGGGTCGAGCGCGGCATCCGCATGCTCGAGTTCCGCACGGCCGCTGGCTTGCGCTTCACCTTGCTCATTGATCGCGCCATGGATATCGCCGATTGCGACTATCGCGGGCAGGCGATCGGCTGGCAGTCCCCCGCCGGCTTCCGGCATCCCGGCCTGCACGAATATGAAGGGGAGGGCGGCCTCGCCTGGGCGCGCAGCTTTTCGGGCCTGCTCGTCACCTGTGGGCTCGACCACATCCTGTTCATGAACGAGGTGCCTGCCGACACCTATGCCTATGGGCCAAAGCGCACGGTAAGTCATTCGCTGCATGGCCGCATCGGCACCATACCGGCGCGGCTCACCGGCTATGGCGAGCGCTGGGAGGGCGACCGCTGCATCCTCTGGGCCGAGGGCGTCGTGCAGCAATCCGCTGTGTTCGGCGAGGATCTGCACCTCATCCGCCGCATCGAGGCCGATCTCGACGGCACGGAGATTCGGCTCTCCGATCGGGTGGTGAACCACGGCTTCTACCGGACGCCGCATATGTATTGCTACCACATCAATGTCGGCCACCCGGTGCTTGAGGATGGGTCGCGCTATCTCGCGCCCATCGCCGATGTCGTCTGGGCCGCCCATTCCGGCGAGGCCTACCAGAAACAGGGCGTCGGCTATCGCAGGCTTTCGGGCCCGCAGTTCGATTTCCACGAGCAGGTCTGGCAGCACGAACTCGCCGCTGATGCCGACGGTCGCCAGTCCGTCGCGCTGGTCAACGACCGCATCGGCCTCGGCTTCGAGGTCGAAACCCGCAAGGACCAGTTCCCCTGCCTCTATGAGTGGCAGAACCTGCAATCGGGCCAATATGCGCTCGGCATCGAGCCTTCCACGCACCACGTGCTCGGCAACTTGGCCGCGCGCGAACGCGGCGAGATGATCTGGCTCGAGCATGGCGATGAGCGCCGCTACGACAGTACGTTCCGCGTGCTCGATGGCGCAGCCGCCATCGTGGCTACCGAAGCAAAAATCCGCGCCGCCGCCATCCAGCCCGACGAGGATTATCCCGCGCCCTCGGGCAACCACCTCAAGATCAGGGGCCGCTGATGGGCAAGGACCATTTCGGCTCCCTCGCTGGCCGCAGCATCCTCTATACCGGCGCCGCCGGCGGGCTCGGCCTCGAAACCACCGTGGAACTGCTCCGCACCGGTGCCCGCGTCATCGCCGTCGATATCGATGAAAACAAGATCGCGGCGCTCGAAACGGCGGCCAAGGGCATAGATGGTCTCACCGTCGCCCGGCTCGATCTCTCCGACCTCGCCAGCCTCCGGTCGGGTCTCGATGCCCTGGCGCAGGCGCATGGCGGCTTCGACGTGGTCATCAACAACGCCGCCATCTACCCCTCGAAGCCCTTCGAGGCCTATTCGATCGAAGAGTTCCAGCTCATCCAGCGCATCAATGTCGATGCCGGCATCGTCGCCGTGCAGGTGGCACTGCCCGGCATGAGGGCCAAGGGACGCGGGCGGATCATCAACATCTCGTCGGTCACCATTTCGGGTGGCTGGGCCGATCTTGCGCCCTATGTGCAGTCGAAAATGGCGTTGGTGGGGTTGACCCGCGCCTGGGCCCGCGAGTTCGGCAGGCACGGCATTACCGCCAACGCCGTCGCGCCCGGCGCCTTCCCCACCGACGCGGAAAAGATCCATCCCGATCTCGCCGCCTATGAGCGCCGCATCTATGAGGCGCAGGCCATCCAGCGGCGAGGCCGCCCCGAGGATATCGCCAATATCCTGATGTTCCTTAGCTCCGACGCCTCATCCTTCATCACAGGCCAGACCATCCATGTCGATGGCGGCTGGGTGATGAGTTGATGCGCTTGGCCATTCCCCGTTCTCGCCTGGAGTCCTGATCCAATGGGCATTCTCACCGGCTACCGCGTCCTCGATTGTTCCATCGCCATGGCCGGGCCCTTCGCGGCGCAGCGGCTGGGCGATCTCGGGGCCGATGTCATCAAGGTCGAGCCCACCACCGGCGAATGGCAGCGCCACACCGCAGCCGGCGGCGCGCGCGGCAACAAGGTCAACGTCTCGTTCCTGTCGCTCAACCGCAACAAGCGCTCGCTCGCGGTCGATTTGAAAAATCCCGACGGCAAGGCGGCCCTGCTCGAACTGGTCAAGACGGCCGATATCTTCCTGCAGAACTACCGGCCGGGCGTCGCGAAGCGGCTGGGGCTCGATTACGAAACGCTCAGCGCCATCAATCCGCGCCTCGTCTATGTGTCGATGTCAGGCTATGGCGAAACCGGCCCCTATCGCGATCGCCCGGGGCAGGATCTGGTATTGCAGGGGCTTTCGGGCGCCATGCTTTCGGCCGGCCGCGAAGGCGAAGCCCCCACACCCGCCGGCCAGTACCTCGTTGATGCCGTTACTGCCTACACCGCCTTCGAGGGTGCGCTCGCGGCGCTGCTGCATCGCGAGCGGACCGGCGAGGGCCAACTGGTCGAGGTCAACATGCTCGACGCGATCACCACGCTGCAGATGCAGGAGCTTTCGGTGTTCACCGTCGCCGGCAAGCCGCAGCAGCGCTCGGCCGAGCCGCACGCCCATGTCTATATCCGCGCGCCCTATGGCGCCTTCGCCACCTCCGACGGCTTCATCATCGTCGCCTTCCCCAAGCTCAAGGTGCTGGGCGAGGTGATCGGCGAGCCGAGCTTCCTTGAGATGGACGACGAAACCGACACCTGGACGCGGCGCGACGAAATCTTCGCAAAGACCCGCGAGCGGCTCAAGACGCGCACCAGCGCCGAATGGCTCGAGGCCCTGCGCGCGGCCGATATCTGGTGTGGCCCGGTCTATGGCTATGCTGACCTCGTCGATGACCCGCAGATCAAGCACAACGGCACCTTTGTCGAATATGACCACCCGACCGAAGGCCATGTGAAGACACCGGGCTTCCCCATCCGCTTTTCGAAGACCCCGAGCACGGTGGAACGTGGTGCCCCGGTCGTCGGTCAGCACAGCCGCGAAATCCTCGCCGAGGCTGGGCTTTCGGATACTCAGATCGAAGCGCTGTTGGCCTCAGGCGCCGTCGTGGAGACGACGCCATGAGCGAGAACATCCTCGTCACCCGCGATGGTGCCGTCGGCGTCATCACCATCAACCGCCCTGAAAAGCTCAACGCCATGACGCCGGAAATGGCAGAGGCGCTGGTGGCGGCCGTGGGCGACTTCAACCACGACGACACTATCCGTTGCGTTATCCTCACCGGCGCTGGCGACAAGTCCTTCTCCGCCGGCTCCGATATCCGCACGCTCGATGCCTACGACACCGCCTGGAACTTCCGCAACCGCACGGATTATTGCGATGCGATCCGCGCGCTGCTGAAACCCTCTATCGCGGCGGTCAACGGCTATGCCTTCGGTGGGGGCCTTGAAACCGCCATGGCCTGCGATATCCGCATCGCGGCCAACACCGCCAGTTTCGCCGCCCCGGAGATCAAGCTGGGATGGATCGGTGGTGGCGGTATGGCCGTCAACCTCGCCCACGCCATCGGCCCGTCGAATGCCGCGTTGATGATCATGACTGGCGATCCCGTGGATGCCGCGACCGCCGAGCGCTGGGGCCTCGTCTCCCGCGTCGTGGCGCCCGAAAACCTCATGGTTGAGGCCCTGAAGCTCGCGGGCATCATTGCAATCCGCGCCCCGATCGCAGCGGAAACCGCCAAGCTCAACCTGCGGGCCGCGTGGGAACTCTCCATCGCCAACGCCATCGCCTATGAACGCGACCTACAGGCGATCTGCTTTGCTACTGAGGACGCTGCCGAAGGCCGCGCCGCGTTCAAGCAGAAGCGGGCCCCAGTGTTCCGCCGGCGGTGAACGTCAGAAATCGAAGCTGAACTGGGCCTTTCTGGGTGCGGATTTTCGTGCCGGTGGATTGTCCGGACCTTCGAATTTCCGTCTCCGCGAGCCGTGCCGGTCATAGACGCCGCGCGCCAGATCGCGGAAGGCCGGAGTCGCCCTAACGACGCTGAGGCGCCCCCGCGCCAGCCGTGCGGCCTGCTCGTGGTCTACCAGTCGCGCTGGGTAGCTCTCCCCGATTACCACCCCCAAAGAGCTCGCCTCGTCGGGGCCCAGGCGCCACGGCTCGTGAATCAGCGGCGCAGGCACAGCCCTGAGCTCAAAGACCCATCGGCGAATGAAAGCCCCGTCCGGATCCTGGTCGAGGGATTGCTTCACCGGATTGTAGATGCGCGGCGTGTTGATACCGGTCTGGCCTGACTGCATCTGCACCTGCGGCCAGTGGATGCCCGGTTCGTAGTCGACGAATAGTCGCGCGAGCCGCGTGCCGGACGCATGCCAATCGAGCCCCAGATGATAGCTCGCAAAAGCCATCAGCATGGCGCGCATGCGAAAGTTGATCCAGCCGGTCGCGATCAGCGACCGCATGCAGGCATCGACGAAGGGGAAGCCGGTGCGCCCCTCTGCCCACGCCAGAAGGCGCGGGTCGTCTGGCGTCGTCGGCATGCGCGCCGCTTCGAAGGCCGGATGCGCTGCCCGGATTTCAAGCTCGGGTTCGCTTTCGAGCTTCTGGATGAAATGGCAATGCCAGTGCAGTCGCGCCATGAAGGACTCGAGCGACCCGAGCGTCATCTGCCGCTCGCCGACTGGCAGCGCCTTGAGGTACCGGTGTGCGGTTTCCGTACGTTGCACGACCTCGCGGACACTCAGCGTCCCGAGCGCCAGGTGCGGCGAAATCCGGGAACAGGCGCTGTCCGCTGTCTGCGGGCTCGACATGGCGCGGCGATAGTCACGGCCACGACCGGCGAGGAAACTGTCGAGCAAGTCAAGCCCCGCGGGCCGGCCTCCTGGCTGCCGACCCGGACACGGATCGTCCAGAAGGCCAAGTTGGGACGCTGTTGGAATTGGCCCGGGGTCGATCGCTGCCACCCGCGCAATCTGTGCGGGTGCGTCAGGAATCGGCTGCGACATAAACTGTCTGAAGGATCGCGCCCATTTGTTCCGATCCTTGAGGCCGCGCACCACGCCAAACTGCGGTGTCTCTGTCCACGTAATGCCAGCTTCGCGGCAAAACGCCTTCACCCTTCTGTCGCGACGATAAGTCCATAGAGTGCCGGTCTCCTCATGAGACCAAAGCCCGGCGACGCCATGCTTTCGGTGGAGGCGCGAGAGCAGGCCCACGACGTCGCCGGTCCGAACCACAAGCGGCTGTCCGAGGCCTGCGAGTTCCACCCTGAGTGCCACCAAGCATTCCAGTGTGAAGGCCCATTGCCGGCCCGATGTATCGGGCTGCATCCAGTACTCCGGCTCGACGACGTAGAGCGGCAACACAGGCCCGCTCTTGGCCGCCAGAGCCAGCGGCGCGTGGTCGTCTATCCTCAGATCACGTTTGAACCAGACCACCTGCAGCATAAGCGAGATTACGGTCCATACCTCCACCCGGATGCATCACACGCGCGGTTGCGCTCATTGCGTCCCACCACTATGTTATCGGTACCAGGCCAACAGCATATCTACGCGAGTGCTGTAGCATATTGAGAAATTTGAGGTTTTGGGTCCGGCACTACCGCTTCTTTGCGGAAGAGGCCGCCCTTGCGGCGAGGATCGCTTGTCAGAAAACAGTTCCGACCGACCGCAGGATCCGCAACAGCCCACCATGGCCGATGTTGCACGCCGCGCTGGCGTGTCGAAGATGACCGTGTCCCGCGCCCTGCGTCACAACGGGGCGGTCAGCGCCGAAACCCGCCGCAACATCCACGCTGCCATCGAGGAACTCGGGTATGTACTCGACCAGTCCGCCGGCAGCTTGTCGTCAAAGCGCACCGGCTTCGTTGCCGCCATCGTGCCCTCCATCAACAATTCCAACTTCTCCGACACTGCCCGCGGCATCACCGACGCGCTCGAGGATACCGGCCTGCAATTGCTGCTCGGCTATACCGACTACGCCATCGAGCGAGAGGAGAAGCTGGTGGAAGCCATGCTCCGCCGCCGACCAGAAGGCGTCATTCTGACTGGTGGCAGCCATACGCCGCGCACCCGCAAGCTCCTTTCGAGCGCTGGCATTCCCGTGGTGGAAACCTGGGATGTGCCATCCGACCCGATAGACCAGGTGGTTGGTTTCTCCAACGAAGACGCCATGGCGTTGCTCGTCCGGAAGCTTGCCGAGAAGGGCTATCGGCGCTTCGGGTATATCGGTGGCACCACCGAGCGCGACACCCGCGGCAGCCAGCGCCGCACCGGCTTTCAGCGCGTCCTCAACGAACTCGGCCTTCCGGCAGACCGGCTGATCAGCTTCGGCGCTCCGCCGATTTCGATCGAGCAGGGCGGCCAGGCGGTCGTCTCAATGCTGGCCCGCTGGCCTGATACCGATGTTGTGATCTGCGTCTCCGATCTGTCTGCCTTCGGCGCGCTGATGGAGTGCCGGCGCCGCGGCCTCCGCGTGCCCGAAGACGTCGCGATCGCCGGCTTTGGAAATTTCGAGGTCGCGGCCTATTCGCACCCACGCATTACGACCGTCGACGTCGAATGCTACGAGATTGGCCGACGCGCTGCTGTGCGTCTGCGCGATGCCATACTCGGGCAACGCGACCCCTCGCTAGGCAGCATCGAACTCATCCGCATCCGGGTGGTGGAGCGCGAAAGCGCCTAGCTCCATGGGTGCTAGGCAGTTTTACGTTTCACCTGAAACACTTAAATGGCCTAAGTCTTTGCTCTGCCGCGCTTTCGGACTGGAGCAGTGCTGCAATCCTTCCTGGAGGCGCGCTAGAAGGCCAGTTGGACCTTCATCGAGTGCGCCCGGTCCGAGGCGCGTTCGAACGCCGCGACGGCATCGTCCACGCCATAGGTGTCGCTCAGCAGTACCCTTACATCCACCCGACGCTGGTTGATCAGGTCGACCGCCAGCGCAAACTCCTCATGGAAACGGAACGAGCCCCGGATCTCGATTTCCTTGCCCACAACGACGTTCTGCGGCAGTGCGATATCGCCTCCCAGCCCAAGTTGCACCAACGCGCTGCGCGGCCGCAGTGCTGCAAGCCCGGTAGCAAGTGCCGCGGCGTTTCCGGACGCCTCGAACATCACATCCATCGTACCTTTGCCTGCGGCAAGCCCAGCCAGCGCCTCGGGGTTCCGCGCACTGTTGATGGTGCGGTCCGCGCCTGCCAGACGGGCATAGGCGAGCGGACCGTCGAGTATGTCGGTAACAACGATTTCGCGCGCCCCATGCACCCGTGCGGCCATGGCCGCGAGCGCGCCGATCGGGCCACTGCCGGTGATCAACACCCGCTTGCCAAGTAGCGAGCCGGCGCGGTTCATCGCATGCAGTGTGACGGCGAAGGGCTCCGCGAACGCGCCTTCGGCAAGGCTTACGCCCTCGGCAAGCTTGTGGCACTGGCTGGCCTCTGCCACGAGATCTTGCCGAAATGCCCCGTCGACATGCGGCATGCGCATCGCGCTGCCATAGAAGCGCATGTCCAGGCAGTGGTTCTGCTGGCCCTTGAGACAATACTCGCATTGGTTGCAGGGTAGGGAAGGCGAGACGGCGACCCGGTCGCCTGCTGCCAGGCCCGTAACGCCTGTGCCCAGATCCGTCACGGTCCCCGCTACTTCGTGCCCCAGGACCATCGGGTGCTTTACCCGCACGGCGCCGAAGCCGCCATGGTTGTAGTAATGCAGGTCCGAGCCGCAGATACCCCCAGTGCCGATGGCGATGCGCACCTGGCCGGCGCCTGGAGCGTCGACGTCGCGCTCCTCAACCCTCAGGTCCTTCGCAGCATGGATGATCACGGCCTTCATCGGATACGTCTCCCCCGATCCTGACGGACGCTGCCGCGTTCCGGCCGGCTCCGCTCACTGGCCTACAGAAATATGTTACCGATAACAGTTGCGTCAAGCGTCCCGACAACTGGGCGCCCGCCCAATCTTGGGCGGGAAGCCGTTGCATCTTCACGCGAAAACCAGAAGAGTCGGCTTTGGACGAGGCAGATGCATCGGGTCTCGCCGCGTGGAAGGAACAACACGCCATGCACGAACCAACGGTTGCGGTCATCGGCGCCGGCATCATGGGCAGTGCCATTGCCACCCGTCTGCTCGCCTGCGGCTTGGCTGTGACGGTCTTCGACCTCGATGCAGGCAAGGTCGCTGCCCTTGTCGAGAAAGGCGCGCGCGCGGCCCGGTCGTCAGAGGCCGCGACCATGGGCAACCGCTTCATTCTTCTCAGCCTCAACCACGCCGATATTGTCCGCGCGGTTGTCTTCGGGACGGACGGAGTTGTGGGTGCCGCGACGCCGGACCGGCTTCTCATCGACATGTCGTCGATCGACCCCGCAGAGACCACTCGGATGGCGGCCGAGCTCCGTACCCGCACCGGCATGGGCTGGGTCGATGCACCGCTCTCGGGTGGCGTTCCCGGCGCGCTTTCCGGGCACTTGACGGTCATGGCCGGCGGGTCCGAGACGGATTTCGAACGCGCCCGCGAAGTCTTGCGGCATCTGGCCGACAACTGCACCCTAATGGGCGAAAATGGCGCCGGGCAGACCACCAAGCTCATCAACCAGCTCTTCTGCGCTGTGCTGTTCGAAACATTAGCCGAGGCGGTGAAGCTTGCTGAGGCCGGCGGTGTGGATCCACACCGGCTCCCTGCCGCACTGGCCGGCGGACGGGCGGATTCGGCTATCCTGCAGGAATTCATGGGCAAGTTTGCCCGCCGCGACTTTACGCCCACCGGGCGTATCGACAACATGCTGAAAGACCTCGAAGCCCTTGCAGCCTTTGCGTCCCGCCTCGACAAGCCGCTGTCGCTCACAGCGGCAGTGCTCGCCCTGCACCGGCACCTTGTTGCTTCGGGATTGGGCCCGCGCGATTCGGCCGAAATGATGCGTCCGCTTGATGGCACCCTCGCCTGAGCGCTGTAGCGACCGGTCTCCCGGCACTTGACTTGCCTCGAGTTGTTACCGATAACAATTTCCAGTGACGCGAAATCGCGGGGAGGCGATCGCCGTGTCGGCAGACGACCTCATTACCTTCGACCGCATCTCGAAGCGCTTCGGCGGCACCCATGCCCTGCGCGAGGTGTCGCTCAGCCTGAAGCAGGGCGAGATTCTGGCGCTGCTTGGTGAAAACGGTGCCGGCAAGTCGACACTGATCAAGATCCTTGCCGGAATCTTCAAGCCGACCTCCGGCGAAATCCGCTTCCGCGGCACGCCGTACCAGCACCGGCCGCCCCGTCCGCACCAACGCCAACCGGTGGCCTTCATCCATCAGGATCTGGGTCTCATCGAGTGGATGACAGTTGCAGAGAACATGGGCCTCGCGCAGGGCTTTTCGCATCGCGGTCCGCTGATCGACTGGCAGCGCACGGAAGCTCGCGGCCTCGAGGCACTGCGGCTTGTCGGCGTCGACATGGATCCGACCACGCGGGTCCAGAATCTCACGCGCACCGAAAAGTCGCTTGTCGCCATTGCCCGCGCACTGGCGGTCGAGGCCGATGTCCTGGTGCTCGACGAACCGACCGCAAGTCTGCCCGCAGATGAGGTCGAGCGGCTGTTTGCTGCCCTGCGACCGCTCAAGGCGCGCGGCGTCGGCATCATCTATGTGTCGCACCGCCTCGATGAGATCTTCCGGATTGCCGATCGCGTTGCCGTGCTCCGTGATGGCCGGCTCGTTGGAGCGCGACCGGTTGCCGAGACGACGCCGGATCAACTGGTCGAGATGATTGTCGGTCGCCCGGCGGCTCAGCTTTTCCAGAAGGCTGAGGCAAGGGCGGACGAAGTGGTGTTGTCCGTGCGCGATCTTGTTGCATCTGGCGCCGGGCCCGTCAGCTTCGCGTTGCGGCGGGGCGAATTGCTGGGGCTGATCGGCCTTCGCGGTGCCGGACAGGAGAACATTGGGCGTGCCCTGTTTGGGGCCGAAGCTTGTGCGGGCAGCGTCATGCTCGGGGGCGAGGCGCCCGATCTCTCCTCACCCCTGGCCGCAATGGCGTCGGGCATCGGACTTATCGCCCGCGATCGCACGGAAGAATCCGTGGCAATGGCGCTCAGCCTTCGCGAAAACACCTTTCTCAATCCCGCGGCGTCCGGGCGGGGCCTGTTCTCCTTCCTGTCGCCACGCCGGGAAGCCGAGCGCGCGCGTGAAATCGGCGAACGGGTCGGGCTTCGGCCCAACGACCAGGATCTCGCCATCGAGGCGCTATCGGGCGGCAACCAGCAGAAGGTTGTGGTCGGTCGCTGGCTCGCCACCAGTCGCAAGCTGCTTGTCGCCGAGGATCCGACCGCCGGCGTCGATATCGGTGCCAAGGCCGAAATCTACCGGCTCATTGCCCGCGCCCTAGAAGACGGCCTTGCCGTTGTTGTCGTCAGCACGGACTTCGAGGAAGTCGCTCACATCTGCCACCGCGCGCTGGTGTTTTCGCGCGGGCAGATCGTCAAGGAACTGGCGGGCGCGGCGCTCACCACCGCATCCCTCATCCATGCGGCCTCGGCCGCCGAAGCTGCCTGAAGGAGTAGGCCCCATGGCCGGTATCGAATCGAGCGCGCTGGAACCCACACGGGCGGAACTGGCCAATCTGAGCTTCGGCCAGCGGTTCGGTCGCCTCTTGCCGGTGTATGGCCTTGTCGTGCTCACGATACTGCTGATCATCACCTTCTCTGTTCTGCTGCCCGCGACGTTCCCGACGCTGCTCAACCTGCGCTCGATCATTTCCGACAAGGCCATCATTGCGTTGCTCTCGCTCGCAGCAATGATTCCTATGGCAGCGGGTCGCATCGACCTTACCGTCGGCTATGGCATCGTGCTGTGGCACATCCTAGCCATCAGCCTGCAGACCATG
The DNA here is from genome assembly GCA_027487555.1 of Hyphomicrobiales bacterium. GTDB lineage: Bacteria > Pseudomonadota > Alphaproteobacteria > Rhizobiales > Devosiaceae > Devosia_A. The sequence continues at coordinate 75,785 of JAIYDI010000050.1, read as the reverse complement.
TTCGGCCTGCCCTGGCCTCTCGCGGTGCTGATCGTGCTGGCGCTCGGCGCCATCACGGGTTTCCTCAACGGGTTGCTTGTCGAGGTGGCGCGTATCGATAGCTTCATCGCAACGCTCGGCACCGGTACCGTGCTTTACGCTGTTGCGCTCTGGCACACCGGCGGGCGCCAGGTTGTCGGCATGTTGCCCGATGGCTTCTATGCGCTCAACGGCACCATGCTCTTCGGGCTGCCGGTCACCGGCTACTATGTGCTGGTGATCGCAGTATTCATGTGGCTGGTCTTTGAGTACACGCCGATCGGCCGCTATGTTTATGCCATCGGCGCCAATCCCAAGGCAGCGGCGCTCAACGGCATCCCGGTGCGCAAGTTCGTCATCGGCGCTTTCGTCTCCTCCGGTTTCCTCGCCGCACTGACCGGTGTGCTGCTCGCCTCGAAGCTGCGCATCGGACAAGCCAGCGTCGGACTCGAATACCTCCTGCCCGCCCTTGTTGGCGCGTTTCTCGGCTCCACCACCATCAAGCCGGGCCGGGTCAATGTCTGGGGTACGTTGGTCGGGGTCATCATCCTCGCGGTCGGCATCTCCGGCATCCAGCAATTCGGCGGCTCATTCTTCGTCGAACCCCTGTTCAACGGCGTGACACTGCTCATCGCCATCGGCATCGCCGGCTACGCGCAGCGTAAGCGCGGCGCCATCGTCACCGTACCGCGTCCGGGCGCCCATAAGGCCAAGTAAGCCAAGCCCGGTCGCAACGCCTGCAATCCAAGGGAGGATCATATGCATCGTAGAGGACTACTCTGTGCCACGGCGCTTACTGCTGTCGCCTTCATGACCGGTGTGGCACTTGCCGACGCCATGTCCGACGCCCAGGCGGTGGTCGACAAATATGCCAGCCCGGTCAAGACTTGGGATGGTCCCACCACGGGGCCAAAGGCCGCGGCCGGCAAGACGCTCGTTGTGCTCGCTGGCGATCTCAAGAACGGCGGCATCCTCGGCGTCACCACCGGCGTGCAGGAAGCCGCGGCGGCTATCGGCTGGGACGTGAAGGTGCTTGATGGCGCCGGTTCCATCAACGGCCGCACCGCCGCCTTCGGTCAGGCCATGGCGCTTAACCCGTCGGGCATCATCATCAACGGCTTCGATGCCGTCGAGCAGGGCCCCGCCATGGAGCAGGCCAAGGCGGCTGGCATCCCGATGGTCTCGTGGCACGCTGCGCCGGCCGTGGGCCCGGTCGCCGATGTCGGCGTCTTCGCCAACGTCACCACCGATCCCGAGCAGGTGGCGAAGGCCGCTGCCGACTGGGCCTACGTCAACGCCGGTGGCAAGCCCGGCGTCATCATCTTCACCGATTCCACCTACCAGATCGCCATCGCCAAGGCTGACTGGATGAAGGAGGAGATCGAAAAGCTCGGTGGTACCGTGCTCGAATATGTCGACACCCCCATCGCCGAGACCAGTCAGCGCATGCCGCAGCTCACGACCTCGCTGCTGCAGAAATACGGTGCTGCCTGGACGCACTCACTCGCCATCAACGATCTCTATTTCGACTTCATGGGGCCTTCCCTGAGCGCAGCCGGCATTCCTGGCGACGGTGCGCCGGTGAATGTGGCAGCGGGCGACGGCTCTGAGAGCGCTTACCAGCGTATCCGCTCCAAGCAGTATCAGCAGGTCACAGTAGCCGAGCCGCTCAACCTGCAGGGCTGGCAACTGGTCGACGAGCTGAACCGCGCCTTCGCTGGTGAAGCCTGGTCCGGCTATGTGTCGCCGCTGCATGTGGTGACGAGCGCCAATGTCGAGTTCGATGGCGGCCCCAAGAATACCTTTGATCCCGACAACGGCTATCGCGACGCCTACAAGGCTATCTGGGGCAAGTAACTCTCCACTTGTCCTGTCTCGCCGCCGGCCGCATCACCCGCGCCGGCGGCTTTTTCGTTTGCCGTGGCGCAGCGGCGACGCCATGACGCGATCTGTCGGCTTTGCTCAAGCCATCTGGCTTGCGTCGCGCTTTGGTTCAAAGTTCCGTCCGCCGCTCGGCAAAGTGCCACCGGGACCTTTCGACGTCTCGAATTCCGGGGGTGGCGACCTAAAGCCGTGCCGTCGTGAACTTGATGCGTTTCGGGCCCTCGGTGTGCCGCATCAAGTGGCGGTAGAAAGTCCCGAAGATCAGGAAGATGCAGAGCGAAATGGCGAGGAAGAACATCGCTGTAACCGAATAGTGCAGCAGCGCGTTGTAGTCGCGCTCGAACAACTCGCCTGCTTTGTTCATCAGGTCCGCATTGCCGTCGATCACCGGCAAGGTGAAGTAGACGAGCGCTGTGGCGTGGAACAGGAACACCACCTCATTGGTATAGGCCGGCCAGGCGAGCCGCAGCATGTTCGGCCAGGTGATCCGGCGGAAGATCTGTGCCCGCGTCATGCCAAATGCTCTGGCGGCTTCAAGCTCCCCGCGCGGTACCGCCATCAGCGCCCCATGGAAGATCTCCGCCGAGTAGGCTGTAGTATTGAGCGCCAGTATGGCCGGTCCCAACACCAGTGGGTTGAGCACGATCGTGTCGATACCGAGCGGCTTCCATACGCTGAGGTTGAGTGCCAGCATGAGCGAGTAGAACATGAAGAGCTGGATGAAGAAGGGCGAACCGCGGAACGCATAGATATAGCCGCTGGCAAGCCGTGACAGCGGCCTGTTCCGGCTCGCCTTTCCGAGCGCGACGAAGATCGCGAGCACGAAGCCGAGGGGGATCGAGGCAAAGGCAAAGTAGATGTTGAGCAGCGCGGGCCGCCATAGCGCCACCACGTCTGCCCAGATAGCGTCGACAAGGGTCATCGTGCCGCTCCCTCGATGGCCATACCGCGGCTCGCACGGCGGGTCAGTGCGGCAAACACCCTTTCGGATACGAAGGTGAGCCCGATATAGAAAACCAGAAGCACCAGGTAATAGCCCCACCGCCAGTCGCCATGCACAAGGCCAGCCGAACGCGAAAAATTCGGTGCACCCAACCGGTTGGCCAGTTGCACGATGTCGGCGATCTGCAGCAACGAGAGCAGAGAGGTGGCCTTGATGATAAGCATCCACACGTTCGACAGCCCCGGCAGAGCATAGATCCACATCTGCGGCAGATGCACCCGCCAGAGCACCTGCCGGGCGGAAAGCCCAAAGGCGCGCGCCGCTTCGAGCTGCCCGCGCGGAACCGAACGCATTGCGCCGGCGATCACATTGGCCGCGAAGGCGCCATAGACAATACCGAGCGAGACGCAGGCCAGCGCCAGATACTCATAGGTCGAAAAGAAGATATTGGCATCGGGGCAGGGTGGCCATTGCCCCGCTCGCTCGGCAGCCGCCTCGGGCGTACAGACAGCCGACGCCCGCATCCACTCCATTGCCTGCTCGAAGGCCAGCGGAAAGAAGAGAAAGAACAACACGTCCGGCACGCCGCGGACCATGTTCACATAGACCGCGCCCGGCCAGCGCAGCCAGGGATTCCGCGACGTCCAAAGCGCCGCCCCCATAAGGCCGAACACCAGCGCACAGGCCGCGCCGAGCAAGGCGGCCAGCACAGTGTAGTGCACGCTGACAAAGAAGGCGATGTGCTTGCCATTGGTGAAATAGCCGAGCCAGAATGTCACATCCGGGCCAAGCCAGGCCTTTAGTGGTTCCGGCAACAGGTCGAGCATCCATCACCCCCCGGCAAAGCAAGAGGGGCGGGAGTGTTCCCGCCCCTCAATTCCTCAGTTTCCGGCGAAGATCGGGCCGGGCGCCATGTCGGGGAACCACTTGATGATCAACGCATCGAGCGATCCGTCCTTCTTCATGGCGTCGATGGCAGCGTTCAGCTTGCCCCCGAGCTCCGCGTCGCCCTTCCGGAGACCGACGCCAACACCACCACCGATTTTCACATCGGGCCCGATGATTTCTAGGGCGCCGTTCGAACCGGCAATGATATCACGGACGTAGCCGCCATCGGCGAGGATGGCGTCGACATTGCCGGCATTGAGGTCGGCCAGAGCGTTGTCGGCGGTATCGTATTCCTTCACGGTGTTGGCGGCCCCGAAGTTCTCTTTCACGTACCCCGCCTGGATCGTGCCACCCTGAACGCCAATATTCTTGCCGCTGATTGCTGCGAAATCGAGCGCGGTGCCCTTGCGGACCATGTAGACCGACGGATCGGGCGGATAGTAATTCTGCGTGAAATCGATGGTCTGTTTGCGTTCGTCGGTGATCGACATGCCGGCCATGATCGCATCGTAGTTGCCGGCTACGAGGTTGGGGATGATCGAATCCCAGGCATTAGTCACAACTTCGCACTCGACGCCGGCGCGCTTGCAGAGCTCCGCCGCGAGGTCGATCTCGAAGCCGGCTGGCTTGCCGGTCGCGTCGTCGATATAATTCCACGGCGGATAGGCGCCCTCGGTCGCCACGCGAACCGTGGCTGCTTGGGCAAGGCCACCCAGCATGAGCAGCGCCGTGGCCGCAATCATCAGTTTCTTCACTTGTCGTCTCCCGATATCTTGAGCCGGTTTATCCTTGGGCCCGCCTTCACGACCGCTCCGTGCCGGTCATTGCCTCACACGCTAGCGAATTTTACCACTTGGTCAATATTGACCGCCCTGCGCCTAGTGCCCCGCCGCAGCGAGGAACTGCCTGAGGCGCGCTGACTTCGTTGCACCGAACACCTCGTCGCTGGTCCCGTCTTCCTCGATCAGCCCCTTGTGCAGGAACACCACCTTGCTCGAAATCGTTCGCGCGAGGTTCATGTCGTGGGTCACCAGCACCATGGTTCGCCCCTCTTCGGCAAGCAGCTGGATGACCTGCACCACCTCCTGCTCGAGTTCGGGGTCGAGCGCGGAGGTCGGCTCGTCAAACAGCATCACCTTGGGGTTGATGCAGAGGGCGCGCGCAATGGCCGCACGCTGCTGCTGCCCACCCGAGAGCTGGCTGGGGTATCGATCCGCTTTGTCAGCGATCCCAACCTTGCCGAGCATGGCCATGGCTTCTTCGCGTACCTCGGCCCGGTTGCGCTTCTGCACGACCAGGGGCGCCTCCATGACATTGTCGAGGATGCTGAGGTGGCTCCACAGGTTGAACTGCTGGAATACCATGCCCAGCTCCGAGCGGATTCGGCGGATCTGTCCTTCGTCGGCAGGGCGCCGCCCATGCGCGTTCCCCACCAGACGGATCTCCTCTCCGGCGATCCTGACGCTGCCCCTTTCGGGGACTTCCAGCATGTTGATGCAGCGCAGCAGCGTCGATTTCCCGGAGCCGGATGAACCGATGAGGGTGACGACCTCGCCCACGGCGGCGCTCAGGTTGATGCCCTTCAAAACCTCTAGTTGCGCATAGGATTTGTGGAGGTCGGTGATTTCGACGACGGTAGCGCGTTTGTTCATGCAGTGAAGAAAACGCGCGCAGACCGGCTTGGCAAGAGGCTTTGCCCATAGGCCGGGTGAGTTTGTGTCGAAATTGTCATGGTCTTGCTGAGCCTTTCGGGCCGACGGGTAGCTGGCAACTGCGTGCCTTGTTTCTCGGCTTGTTGGCTGAATCGTCCCCTTCAGGCGACTCCGCATGAAAAACAGCTCGAACCGTTCGGGTCCGCGCGTCGCGCTTGCTGACGCAAGTCAGGAGGATCAGCACTTGGGTTGGAAGTGTGCTGCCGCGTCGGCATTGCCCGCATCGATCAGCACAGAGCCGTTCTGGAGCCTGTCCGAGGCGCCGGTCCCGCCATCCCCAAACTGCCTATCGGCGAATTCGACGGCACGTCGCGCCTGCCGCTTGACGAGCCTTGCCTTGCCTGCGGTGCGGGGACAACCTGGCGCCCGCGCGGCTGCAATCGAGGCAGCAGCGCAATGGCGAGAGGCGACAACCGCCGGTCTGCCAGGAGCTGGGGAGTCCTCCCGACCCATTAGTGCGCCGCGGCTTTCGGTTTCTCAGGTTTCTTGATGAGTCGAAGGCCCATAACTCACGCACTGGAGAAAACTTGCGAACAAAAAACATTCTTAGTATCTGATATAAAACAAGAAAAATCTGAAATCAGATTCAGCAGCAATCGAAAACAATCCCAGTTGCACCTCTACGCTCGACTGGATACCTTCAGCGCAAAGGCGTAAGGCCGTTCTGGAGAGGAGTTCGGGGATGAAGTCGTTCCGGCGGGAGGTGACTTTGGGGCTCGTCGTATCGAGCCGCGCATTTTTCAACTCGGCCTATGCGCCGACGGCGCGCGAGGAGCTGCTGGCGGCTTGTGCCGCGGCGGACGCCAAGACGCTGATCCTCCCGCTTGACGCCACCCCGAACGGCGCGGTGGAAACCCGCGACGACGCGCGCAAGTATGCGAATTTCTTCCGCGCCCATCGCGACGACATCGACGGTATTGTCGTGGCGCTGCCCAATTTCGGCGACGAAATCGCGGTAGTTGAAACCCTGGCCATGGCCGATCTCAAGGTGCCGGTGCTGGTGCAGGCGAGCAATGACTCGCTCGACAAGACCGACCTGATGGGCCGCCGCGACGCGTTCTGCGGCAAGATCTCGGTCACCTCCAACCTCTGGCAGTACAATATCCCGTTCACCGACACGACCTCGCACACGTCGGACCTGAGCGGCGCGGAATTCTCCGGCGATCTCGACCGTTTCATCCGGGTGTGTCGCACGGTGCGCGGGCTGCGCCGCGCCCGTATCGGCGCCATCGGCGCGCGCACGACGCCGTTCCAGACCATGCGCTTTTCCGAAAAGCTGCTTCAGGCCTCTGGCATTTCGGTGGTCACCGTCGACCTCAGCGAAATCATCGGCAAGGCGCAGAAGCTCTCGGGCGACGACCCGGAGGTGAAGCAGCGGCTCGAGGAGATCTTCGGCTATGGTCGCATCCCGAGCTATATCCAGCATGAGAACATCGTGAAGCAGGCGCGGCTCGGCATCGTCGTCGACCGCTGGATGCAGGAAAACGAGTGCGATGCCTCGTCCATCCAGTGCTGGACCTCGGTCGAGGAGAATTTCGGCTGCGCCACCTGCCTTGCCATGTCGATGATGGGCGAAAAGCTGATGCCGTCGGCCTGCGAGGTCGATGTGGCGGGCGCCATCTCGATGTATGCGCTGGCGCTCGCTGCGGGCACGCCGCCGGCGCTGCTCGACTGGAACAACAACTACGGCGATGCGGTGGAGAAATGCGTCTGCACCCATTGCGGCAATTTCCCCAAGAGCTTCATCGGCGAGGAGCCTGAGATCTCCAATCTCGGCGTCATCGGCACGGTGGTCGGGGCGGAGAAGTGCTTCGGCGCGGTGAAGGGCAAGGTGCAGCCCGGCCCGCTCACCTATTTCCGCCTCTCGACCGATGACCGCAACGGCGTGATCAAGACCTATGTCGGCGAGGGGCAGTTCACCGACGATCCCTTCCCGATGGACGGGGGCATCGCCGTCACCGAGGTGCCGCGCTTGCGCGATCTCTTGCGCTTCATCACCCGCAACGGCTTTGAGCATCACGTGGCGATGGTGCGTGGCCATCATGCACAGGTCGTCGACGAGGCGGTGAGCCGCTATCTCGGCTGGCAGAACTATCACCATGAGGCTGTGCCGAGCTTCGCACCGCCCCATCCTTTCGTGCGTTGAGGGAGGATAGCCCATGGCGAGCGTCGCAGAGGGCCGGCTGGCTGGTCGCAACGACCTGACCGAAGCGATCCGCGCCGAGGCTCTTTGGCTGCGCCGGCGCAGCTTCCAGATGGTCCACGAAGCCCAGCTCGGACATCCGGGTGGCGACTTCAGCGCCGCTGATGTGGTGGCGACGCTGTATTTCGGCGTGATGCGCCATGACGCGACGCGCCCGACGGACCCCGGCCGCGACCGCTTCGTGATGAGCAAGGGCCATTGCACCGGCGTGTTCTATGCGGCGCTCGCCCGCGCGGGGTACTTCCCCGAGGCGGAGCTTGTGACCTACATGCAGCCGCTGTCGCGGCTCAACGGCCACCCCAACCGCAATTATCTGCCGGGAGTGGAAACCAATACCGGGCCGCTCGGGCACGGGCTGCCCGTGGCGCTCGGCATCGCGATCGCCGGCCAGCTCGACAACGCGCCCTTCCGCACCTTCGTCCTCACCGGCGATGGCGAGTTGCAGGAAGGCAGCAATTGGGAAGCGGCGTTGACCGCTGGGCACCGCAAGCTCGAAAACCTCACGCTGATTGTCGATCGCAACAGGCTACAGCAGGGCGCCCGCACCGAAGATACCGCGGGGCTCGATCCGCTGGACGACAAGTTCCGCGCCTTCGGCTGGCATGTTGATGTCGTCGATGGCCACGATATCAGCCAATTACTCGATGTGCTGGGCAACTCGCCCAAGGGTCGCGGCAAGCCGCACTGCATCATCGCCAATACCTTCAAGGGCAAGGGCGTCAGTTTCATGCATGACAATGTCGCCTGGCACCATGGCGTGCCCAACAAGGAGCAGTTCGAGCAAGCCATGCGGGAGCTTGTGGAATGAGCGCCGCAGCTCAAGTCGCCGCCGGATTGTTTGATTGTCGCGACGCCTTCGCGAAAACCATCGAAGCTCTTGCCGAAGCCGATAGCCGCATTGTCACGGTGGTCAGCGACAGCGTCGGCTCGTCGAAGCTCACCGGCTTCAGGAAGCGCTGGCCCGAGCGCATGGTGAATGTCGGCATTGCCGAGCAGACCGTCGTTGCTGTGGGAGCAGGGCTCGCCAATGGCGGCAAGATTCCGTTCGTTTCGGCGGCGTCCTGTTTTCTCACCGGGCGCGCGCTCGAGCAGGTGAAGGCCGACATCGCCTATTCCAATGTCAACGTGAAGCTGATCGGGCAATCGAGCGGCATCGCCTATGGCGAGCTTGGGCCCACGCACCATTCCATCGAGGATTTCGCCTGGCTGCGCGTGCTCAACAACCTCACCATCATCGCGCCGTCCGACCCATGGGAGACGGAACAGGCAATTCGTGCCGCGGCCGAAATCGACGGGCCCGTCTTCGTGCGGGTGAGCCGCATGCCGGTGCCTGAGCTGCGCCGCCCCGAGGGCGCCCGCTTTGTCGTCGGCAAGGCGGAAACCCTGCGCGCAGGCGGCGATATCGCCATCATCGCCAATGGCACAATGGTACATCGGGCGCTCGGCGCGGCCGACGTTCTGGCCGATGAGGGGATCTCGGCTCGCGTGATCAACATGGCGACGATCAGTCCGCTCGACCGCGAGGCGATCGTTTCGGCAGCCGAGACCGGCGCCATCGTGACGGTAGAGGAGCATGGCGTACGCGGAGGCCTCGGCGGCGCCATCGCCGAAGTGGTGGCCACAGAGCGCGCGGTGCCGATGCGCATTCTCGGCTTCCCCGGCTTCCTGCCCACCGGCTCCGCCGAGTTCCTGATGGAGCACTTTGGCCTGACGCCCGATGGCATCGCTAAGGCGGCGCGCGAGTTGCTCACCAAGGTGAAACGGTGAGCCGATACATTCTTGCCGTTGACCAGGGCACCACCAATACCAAGGCGCTGGCGGTCGGTCGCGACGGTGAGATCGCCGCGACCGCCTCGGCGCCCATGACCGTCGCTTATCCGCAGCCGGGTTGGGCCGAGCAATCGGCCGAGGCCATCTGGCAGAGCGTGCGCGCCGTCATTGACGACATCGTCGGCACTGTGGGCGCCGATGCCATTGCTGGCGTGGCGATTTCCAATCAACGCGAGTCGATCGTGGTCTGGGATCGGGCGACGCTCACGCCCATCGCGCCCTGCGTCATCTGGCAGTGCCGGCGCTCCGCCGAGCGCTGCGCCGCGATCCGCGCCGCTGGGCACGAGCCGGAAATCATCGCCAAAACCGGCCTCGGCGTGGATCCACTGTTTCCGGCGGCGAAGCTCGCCTGGATACTCGACAATGTGTCTGGGGCGCGCGCCCGGGCCGAGCGCGGAGACCTTGCCGCTGGCACGGTCGACAGCTGGCTCATCGCGCGGCTCACCGCCGGGCAGGTGCACGCCACCGACGCGTCGAACGCATCGCGCACGCAATTGCTCGATACCGCGACAATGTCCTGGGACCACGAGCTGGGCCGCATCTTCGACGTGCCGATCGCGATCCTGCCCGAGTTGCGGAATTCCGACGCGGATTTCGGCTCTGTGGCCCCCGGTCTATCGGCGCTCTCCGCTGGAACCCCGATCCGCGCCGCCATCGGCGATTCCCATGCCGCGCTGTATGGTCATGGCGTGCGCAGGCCGGGCATTGTGAAGGCGACCTATGGCACCGGCTCATCCCTGATGACGCTGACGCCCGCGCGCATCGCCTCGCGCCACGGGCTCTCGGGCACCATCGGCTGGGCTACAACCGATGGCGTGGCGCATGCGCTCGAAGGCAATATCTCGGTCTCCGGGCAGGCCGCGGCTTTCATGGCCGAAATGCTCGGCCTGACAGACGCCGGCGCGCTTGCCGAGCTCGCCGCGACCGTGCCAGATAGCAATGGAGTGGCATTCGTTCCCGCCTTGGTCGGTCTCGGGGCCCCGCATTGGCGCGACGAGGTGCGTGGGCTCGTGACCGGGCTCTCGCTCGGCACCAAGCCGGCGCATCTGGCCCGCGCCGCCATCGAGGCCATCGCGCTGCAGGTGGCAGATGTCTATTCCGCGATGGAGAGCGATCTCGGGCAAGAGCTCAGCGGGCTCTCGGCCGATGGTGGGGCGTCGCGCAACGACATGCTGATGCAGCTGCAGGCCGACCTGGTGGCGGGGCCAGTGCGGCGCTCGGGCGTTGCCGAACTCAGCGCCATCGGGGCGGCCATGCTCGCCGCCCGCTCGCTCTGGCCGGATGCCGACTTCCATCTGGCAGAACCCGATACTTTCGAAGCCATGTCGACATCCGCCGCCAACGGGCTCAAGGCCAGTTGGTGGGCCAGTCTCGCGCTGCTGCTCGGGCGTTGAACGCGGGCTTGAACGGCAGCACCCGACTCTCTGTCGCGTAGCCGGTTTCGGACGCGCCCGGCGAAGTCAGCTGGCCTTGTCGCCGACCATCAGCATCTCGATAGCGCTCTGCATCGATCCGGCGGCGGTGACGTCACGCGCATTGACAAAGAAGATCTCGTCCGCGTTGTCGATGGTGTTGAGCCTGTGGGCAATCACAACCTTGGTGGTTGTGGGCGGCAGTTGCTCGAGGATCGCGCCCAGCAATTGCTCTGTGACAGTGTCGATATTGGCTGTCGCCTCGTCGAGGATCAGCAGGTCCGGCTGTCTGAGTACGGCCCGGATGAAGGCAATCAGCTGCCTCTGGCCGAGGCTCATCGCGTCTCCCGCCGCCGAGACCTCGGTGTCGAGGCCGCGCTCGAAGCGGGCCAGAATCGCGGAGAGTCCGGCGGCGTCGAGCCGCTGCCGCAGGTGTTCGTCGTCGAGCGCGGTGATTGCGTCGCTGCCGTAGCGGATATTGTCACGCACTGTTCCGGAAAACAGGAACGGCTCCTGCAGGATGAAGCCGATCCGCCCTGCGCGGATCTCGGGTGGGATGGATCGGATATCGATGCCATCGAGCAGCACGCGGCCCTGTGTCGGGTCATAGAGCCGTGCCATCAGGGAAGCCGTCGTGGTCTTGCCCCCGCCGGTGGGCCCGACCAGCGCATAGGTCTTGCCGCGTTCGAGCGTGAAGCTCACGTTGCGTAGGACGTCCTTGCCGTCGGGGTAGCGGAACGACACGTTCTCGAAGCGCACGAGACTGGTGCCAGTCACGGGTCCGGGCGGCATCATCTTCAGGTCCGACGAGAGCGATAGGACTTCCGAGATGCGGTCAAGCGCTGCGAGCGCCAGTTGCAGCGAACTCCAGATGCTCGCGAGTTGCCTCAGTGGCGTGTAGAAGCTCGTCACATAGAGCAGGAAGCCGATCAGCAGGCCGACAGTCAGCTGCCCATCCGCAATGAGCACGATGCCATAGGCAAGTACTACCAATTGTCCGAGCGTCGAGGCGAGTGCATAGAGCGGCACGAAGATGCTGCTCGCGATGCCGGCCTTCACCGATGCCGCATAGTTGGCGTCATTGGCTGCCGCGAAGCGATCGCGGAAGAAATCCAGCCGATTGAACGCCACGATCACCTTGAAATTTGCAAGGCTTTCCTGGATCTCGCCACTCAGCCCGCCCATCGTCGTCAGGCTCTGATAGGTGATGCGCTTTACCCACGCCCCGAGCAGCTGTGTCACCACCAGCACAAGTACCGCTGGAAGCAGCGCGACGACACCCAGTCGGACATCGAGCACCAGCAGCAGCACGCCGGCGCCGATGATCAGGAACGCATTACCGAGGAACTGCACCAGCGCCTGCGCGAAGAACTGGTTCAGCTTGTCGGTATCGTTGTTGATGCGCGAGATCAGGTCGCCGGCTCGGTTCTGGTTGAAGAACGCGACCGGCAGTTCCTGCAGCTTGGTGAAGATGGCGTTCCTGAGATTGAACAGGATGCGCCGTCCGACGCCACCCATGGTGCGGGTCTGCAGATAGCTCGAGACCAGGCCGACGAGAAAGATCGCGAGCAGCAGCAGCGACCACATGGCGAGCCCCGCATAGTCGGCCGCCGTGATTACCGTATCGACGATATGTCCGATCACGACGGGAGCTGACAGCGATGCCGCGGAGGTGACGAGGATAGCCGTCAGCGCCAGTGCGATCCGCCGACCTTCACCCCGCATCACCGGCATCAGCCGGCCGAGGGAAGCCGTCAGTCTCTCGCTCTGGTTCGGGTCGCGCTGGTCAAGCCTGTAGTTCATAGTCTTCAGTACTCTGCTGCGACGCGAAGATCTGTACATATTCCGGCGACCGCGCGAGCAGCTCGCGATGTGTGCCCCTTGCCAGCATCTTGCCTTCCATCAGCAGGATGATCTGGTCATAGTCCTCTACCGGCGCGATCTTCTGTGTCACCGAGATCAACGTGATGTCAGGGTATTGCCGCCGCACATTGCCCAGGATCTGCCGCTCGGTGCGGATATCGACGCGCGCGGTGAAGTCGTCCAGCAGCAGGATCCGCGGGTTGAGCGCCAGCGCGCGCGCCAACATTATGCGCTGCTTCTGGCCACCCGACAGGCTGGTGCCCCGCTCCGACACGATCGTATCGAGGCCGTCGGGCAGCGCTGCTATGAAGTCGGAGAGTTCGGCCGCAGCGATCGCTTTCCTCAGGCTTGCATCATCGACATGGCTTGAGAACGCGATGTTCTCGCGCAAGCTGATATTGAAGGTTACGCTGTCCTGGAAAACCAGTCCGACCTGAGTATGAAGCGATTGCTTGTCGAGCAAAGCAATCGGTACGCCATCGTAACTGACCACCCCGGCATCCGGCTCAAGCAGCCCCGTCATCGCATAGAGCAGTTGCGTCTTGCCGGCAGCGGTGGGCCCGATCACTGCTGTCCGTGTCCGGGGGGCTGCCGCAAAGCTGACATTCTCCAGTATCGTGCGGTGCCCATACCGGATGGTCAGGTTCTCGACCGAGATCTCGCCGCTGAGCGACATAATCCGGCTGCCCGTCACCTTGGGTGCCGCAGCCTCCAGAACGCCGATGATCCGGTCGTAGGAGGCCGTGGCCTGCGCCACCACATTGGTCATGAACCCGATCACGAGGATCGGGAAAATCAGTATGGAAAGGTAGGAATTGAACGCCGTGAAGGCGCCGAGCGTCATGCCGCCCGAAATGACCAGATGGCCGCCAAAGGCGACGATGGCGAGTGTGGCCAGGTTGGTGCAAAAGGTGATCGCCGGCACCAGCGCCGAGAATAACCTGACCACCTGGAAGCCGATGTCCCACGCTTCCGTGTTTGCCGAGAGGAACTTGTCGTATTCGTAGGCCTGCGAATTGAGCAGCCGGATCAGCGCCGCACCGAGTATCGACTCATTGATCACCCGGTTGAGCCAGTCGATCGCCGCCTGCGACTTGCGGAAAAGCTTCCGCACCTTGCGCAGCACGAAGAAGAATGTCAGCGCAATCACCGGTACGACCGCGAGCACAAGCAGCGCCAATTGCCAGTTGAGCAGCAGCAGCAGCACGCTCGCCCCGACGATGAGGAAAGCCGACGAGACGATAGACGCAATCGCCTGAGAGATGAACGACTTGATTGCATCGACGTCAGAGGTCAGGTTCGTCAATAGTCGCGACGGTGAGGTTGTCTGCACATAGGCAAAATCCTGTTGCGCGATCTTGCCGACAAGCCGCACGCGCAGGTCGCGTGCGACGCGCTCCGACGTGAAGGTCTGGACGATCGCCTGCAGGTACGTCAGCACGAATATGCCCGCCGCCACCGCCGCGAACTCGAACACCAGCCCGCTGATCGACAGGCTCGGTTTGCCAATCTCGTCGACGGCGTCGGAGATAATCCGCGGTACGACGAGATTGAGGCTGTTGGCCAGGATAGTCAGTACGACAAGGAGCGCGATCCACGGCCAATAGTCCGCAAGGAGCGCAAAGACATTGCCCTTTGGCTGAACCAGAGGCCGAGCAGTGCTATCGCTCATCTGGGGGAATGCTCCGTGACGTTGAACCGACGGCCTGTTTTCCGCCATCCAGCGCGCCACCTCTAGCGCAATTCACCCTAGAGAGGAAACCCGACCATTGGCGCCGGCCTTACCGCAAAGTCCTGATCAGGGGCACCGCCCGACATTCGCTGCGGGTGGTGAACCAGACCCCCGCCATTGCCGGTGAGGTCTGGTCCCATGCACATTACCAATAGGCCTTGAGGCCGGCCGTGCCCTGGTAGCCAACGGCGGCGTCGCCCGCTTCAAGGCCGTAGCTGCCCTTGAAGTCGCCCGACAGGGCCATGTTGCCGCCGAGATTGGTGCTGAACCCGGCCACAAGTTCAGCCCGCGAGCCGCCACCGTCCGTGCCGAACTCGAATGTGTCGACCACGACCGACTGCGCGTCATTGAGGTCATAGGCCACCGCAAGCCCGGCATATGGCAGGAAGCCATCGAGATCAGCGTCCACCCGGACTCCGGCTCGTACCACCGTCGACTGCCCGTCGGTGTAGCCCACCGCGTCGACCCATTGGCTCTGCATGTTTGAGAAGCTCGACTTGGCGTATGCCAGCTGCACCCAAGGTGTGACGCTGGTAATGTCATCGCCGATGATGACGCCAGCTTCGATTACGCCCGACAGTGTCTGGCTGTCGATCGTCAGCGCACTGGCATCGGTCGGCGTTACGGTCACACTGCCAAATCCATACTGGCCTGCTGCGTCCACATAGGCATGCTCGCCCGTCCAGCTCAGCTCGCCGCCACCGCTCATCACCGTGCCAGCGACCTTTGCAATGCCGAGTTCTGTTGTGACATCGCTGGTCAGCGCCCCGAAGCCACCAAGAACGCTTGCGGTGAAGCCACCCATGTCGCCCAGTCGGACGCCCGCCTGCGAATAGGCAACCCCATTGGTCCGGTCGACGCCACTGTCGATATCGAGCGACGAGTACCCGCCACGCACCCAGCCGCCGGACTCGCCCGCCCGCTCTGCGGCGCCTTGCCGATCGGCATAAGTGCCCATCACAATATCAGCAGTGGAATTCAGCGCTGAGGGTAGGGTAGCGAGCGCATAGGTCTCGTCCTGCACCACGCTCTCGAGCCCCACTACGGTGACGGTGTCGCCGAAGAACTGCTGCTCCGTCAGCCCGCTATGGATGACGATGTCGCTGTCGGAGCTGACGCGAGATGTCTCGGTGAGGAACAGCTCACGGCCGTTCTGCGTGAAGCGGTTGACCTGCGTGATCGACCCGGTGATGTCACCACCGATGCGCATCAACTCGATATCGGCGAGATTGCCGAGCGCCGTGCCGCGCGTCACATTGTAGCGGGCCAACTCGACTGGCAGCGCGCCGGTGACATCACCGCCGATATTGATCTGGTCATGCGTGATGCCGGCCACAGGGGTAGCGGTCCCGAAGACCACTTCGAGCTTGGAATTGGCTTCAGACAGGGCGTTGACGTCGCCACCGACCGACACTGCGCCGGGCGATGCACCGGGCGAAATGAGGCCGTTGAGCGCCAGATCGCCCTCGATATAGATGTTGCCGGTAATGGCGCCATTGTCGATCTCCACCGTTCCGGTAACGGTCAGCGGCGCAAAGACCGTGCCGCCGAACAGGGTCGAGCCGGCCGCCGCGGAGAGGGACCCGTCGATTGTGCTGCCATCGTCGAACACAACCGATGCGCCGGTTTCAATGTCGAAGCCGGAGACTTCAGCGAGGCCCTGCCAGCTCGACCCGGCCTTGACCGTCACACTGGTGGCGCCGTTGCCGCTCTTTACGCCACTGTCAAGAATGTCACCATTCGCCGACTGACCGGAGTCGATGACGAGATTGACGATGCCGTCGCTGCCAGCGCCGCCCCGGTCGACTACCAGCAGCGTCTCGTTGTCCTCGGCAATGATCGTGCCCGCCCCGAGCGTGAAGTTGGCGACCTTGCCGCTTTCATTGAACGTGGCGTGAAGGATGGAATCACCGCCCGAAAGCGTCACGCCCGAAGTGTTGATGGTGCCGCCATTGACGATGCCGAGGGCAGCAATCGAAGTTCCGGCGTCGATCGTGCCACCGGTGACATTGATGGTGCCGCCACTGGCGGTGACACCGAGCGCCGAGTTCACGCCATTGAGGCCGAGCGTGCCGCCCGAAACGACAAAGGCGCCAGTGCCGTCGAGGCTGCCGGTGAACGTTGTCGATGCGTTGGTGATATCGAGCGTCTTGCTGCCAAGCACGACATCGCCGGCGCCGGAGAGGGTTCTCACATCCACCTTGCCTGCTGCGTCCGAAATATCGAGGTCTCCGGACAACGCCAGTTCCGCCGATGCGGCCATGCTGCCGGCTTCGGAGATGGCGAGCGTCGCCCCGGCATCGACCGTCGTCTTGCCGCTATAGCCATTGGCGCCGGTCAGAGTCATCGTGCCCGCTGCAATCATGAGCCCGCCTGTCCCGGCAATGCCGCCCGAGAACGTGCTGTCGGCATCTGTCAAGGCCAGCAATGTCGCCCCCAACGTCACGGTGCCATCGCCTGCGAGCGTCACGAGCGACACCGGGCCGGTCGCGGCGGCGATGTCGAGTTCACCGTTGACGGTGACCTTGGACGATTGCGCAATCGCGCCCGATCCGGTGAGCCCGAGCTTTGCCCCGTCCGAGACGAGACTTTCGCCGGTATGGGTGTTGACGCCGCTCAGCAGCATTTGGCCACCCGATACGGTGAGGCCGCCCGAGCCGGTGATGATCCCGGCGAATGTGGTCGACCCATCGGTGACCGTGAGTGTCTTGCCGCCGAGCGCAACCTCGCCGCTGCCCGAAAGCGTCTTGACCGAGGTGCCGGACGTGGTTGCGGAAATGTCGAGCGTGCCATCCGCGACGACTTCCGATGACGAAGCGACCGTGCCTGCGCCTGCGAGCAGCAGGTTCGCATCGTCGGCAATGTTCGTCTTCCCGCTATAGGTGTTTGCCCCCGACAGGGTTTGGGACCCAGATTCAATGTCGAGGCCACCCGAACCCGAAACGAGGCCAGAGAAGGTGCCCGATGCGGCCGTCACCGACAGGGTCTTGCTGCCCAGCGTCACGGCACCTGACCCTGTCAGGGCCTTGATGTTGGCGCCATCGGTTGTACCGGAAATACTGAAAGTGCCGTCGGCGACAACCGATGCGGAGTCCGAGATATCTCCGCTTCCTGCAAGCGCCAGCGTCGCGCCGGAATTGATGGTGGTGGCCCCGGTATAGCTGTTGTCGCCCGAGAGCACCTGCGTGCCGCCGGAAATCGTGAGTCCGCCGCTGCCGGCCACTTCGCCCGCGAACGCTGTCGAGCCGTTGGTGATGGTCAGGTTCTTCGAGCCGAGCGTGACGTCGCCCGATCCGGAAAGAGTGACCAGGCTCGCGCCAGTGGTCGTGCCGGAGATGTCTATGCCGCCATCGATGCTTACATTGCTCGAATTGGCGAGGCTGCCATTGCTGCCCAGCTTGAGCGTTGTGCCTGCCTTGACGGTGGTCGATCCGGCATAGCTATTGGCTGCCGTGAGCACGATCGTGCCTTCTGTGGTGCCATCGCCGAGGATCAGAGAGCCGTTGGATATGACCCCGTCCATGAAGGCGGCGCTATCGCCATCAGCGCCGGCATTGGCAATGATACGCCCTTCCAGGCCGTTGAGGTTTATGGCGTTGAGGAAATACACGTCGGCATCGGTGAATTCCGAGCCGAACAACAGGGCGTCTCCGCCTGCCACGAAACTACCCGAGCCCCAGGTCAGCTGCCGTCCATTGTTGAGCCGCACGTTGAGGTCATCGCCGATGGCCGAGAAACCGCCTGAGCCCGTCCACTGCACGTCTTCGTTGAGCGTGCCAAGGAAACGGGTGAAGTCGCCCGAGGTCTCGAGCACGCCGCCATCGAAATTCAGATTGCTGTACGAAGACAGGCCCTCGCCCTCATTGGCGCGCAGCACGCCGCCGGTCAGATACGTCTGGCCGGCATAGGTATTCGTGCCGTTGAGAATTGTGAGGCCGCTCCTGACCTCGATACCGGCGCCCTCAAACATTCCGTCATTGGCGCCGGCATAATCCTTTGGCTTGGTGTTGTCAGAAATTGACAGGCCGCCGCCACCATCGACCTGGATCACGTGGCCCTCGCCAGCATCAAAGATCACGTTCGACCCCGACATCATGAATATGTCGGTACCCGCCTGGTCACCGGAGAGGCCACGATTCAAGCTGCCGCCGGCGAGGGCCCGATTTCCCGCAAAGGTGGTGTTGCCCTGAATCAGCAATGTGCCGCCCGAATAGACGAATATGCCACCGCCGAGCCCGGCACCGCCGCCGCCGCCGATCGCACTGGGGTTGGAATTGCCGACGCCACTGCTGCCGTCGCCACCGCCGAAACCGGCAAGCCCGCCGTCGCCGGCGCCACCCGAAGCCTCGCCCGAACCACCGCTGCCGCCGCTGCCGCCACCGGCGCCAAAACCTCCCATGCCGCCCGTGCCGCCATCGCCACCAAAGCCGTCGCGCGCGCCACCCCCGCCTTCGCCACCATCCCCACCATCACCGCCGGCGCCACCGCCAGAGCCGAACCCCCCGATGCCGCCATTGCCTCCAGTGGCTCCGTCGCCGCCAATGCCGACGCGCCCTTCGGAATTCATCAGCTCCCAAAGCGCCAGATCAGCAGTCGCGGCCCCCAGTTCGGTCAGCGCCTCCAGAGCCTCGGCCTCTGCGGCGACAACGTCGTCCGCCGCGCCAGGGTCAACCGAAGTCGCCGCAGCGGCAACGGCCAGCTGCTTGGCCGCGTAGTTGGCCGTTGCGAAGGCGACCTTGGCAACAAGGATCGGATGTGTGGACCAGCCATCCTGTCCAGCGCCACCATCACCGCCACTTCCGCCGATGCCGGTGGTGGAATTGGCCCCGTTGCGGCCGATCGTGCCATCGAGGCCGTTGCCGTCGCCGTCGCCCACCAGGAGGGCATTGTCTACCAAGGTTATGCCGTCGGCACCGCTATTGGCTTGCCCCTGTTGCAGGATGCCGCCATTGAGCGCCCCGCCGGTGAGGATGGCATTGCCATGCGCATCTACCGCGCCGCCCGTGCCGCCCTTGGCGGTATTGTGAAGCATGTCCACATTGTTGAGGACCAGCGTTGCCCCGTTGTTGACGAAGAACGCGCCGCCCATGCCTGCGCCACCGCCGCTGCCGTCGCCACCCCTGGTCATGAAGTCCGAGATCGTCGCGTCGGTGACGGTCACTGTACCGCTCATCACCATGTAGCCGCCTTGGCCGCCGCCATTGATGTCGCCGGTAAGCGTGGTGTCGCTGGTGATGACGGCCTGTGCGCCAGCCGGTGCAGTCGCCGCGAGAATCGACGCAGCCGAGATGGAGACCGCGCCGCCGAGGCCGACCAACCGTCTATGGTGGGCAAGCTTCCTTTGTGGAAGCACTCGACCGCTACGCCCCGGGCGGCTCAGGCCGCGGTTCAGCGCCGCTGCCAGGTCGGCGTTCGGCGCTAACCAGCCAACCGTCGCAGTGACCGTACCCAAAAGAACCGAATCAAGACGCTTCAGGAGACGAAAAGAATCGAGACAAAAATTATACACGTTTTCGCTCCGATAATATTGAAAGGCGCTCCGGCGCACTCTGATAAATCAATAAACGCCTGCGATTATTATATCAGACCCATAAACCTGCGGCATCGCAACGTGTAAATACAACATGTCAGATATTTCGTACAGATCTGCAATGAAATTTCGATGTGATTTCAATAGGTGCGCAATCAGAAATAAAAGATCGAGAACGGAAATGAAGTCGCTACACATGAAGGCATGAACTGAGTGCGAAAACAACCGTGGTGGTCAGTTGCGGATATCGCCGCTGCCATGAGGGCCAGAGAGATGCTGCGATTCAACTGCAGTTGCCGCGTCATGGGCGCCCAGCTGGATGCCAGAAAGCAATGACGCAGATGCGTGGCCTGCCGATCTGGTGGCGACTGGCAAGGTCACAATCGAAGAGCCACCACGGGGGCCAGTCATCCGCATCCGGCTGGCAAAGCACGTTCTAGGTGTTCGCTCGGTGGAGTCTGGCAGGCGCGCACGTGCGCAAGGTGACGATAAATCCAGCAATGCATGCCCCAATATCAATGAGCAGGGCACACAGCACGAATCACCTGCGAAACAAGCGATGCTACCAAGTCCGAACGTTGTCTGAAGCAGGGCTCCAGCAAAAAAGTTCACGGGGTTTTCCGCATTCGCACAGCCGAGGTCGCGAGCGCGGCCCGACACAGCTCCAGCCATCGAGCAAGCCGAGCACTAGCGTCGGGTGACCTGGGTGAGGAGGAGATGAGCTCTGGAGGCGATGGCTGGGGCGCTAGGATTCGAACCTAGGGATGGCGGTACCAAAAACCGCTGCCTTACCACTTGGCGACGCCCCAACTGCGGCGCTTCCTACACGCTTCGCGGCAGGCGCGCAACCAGCGCAGAACAAGGCAAATCACCCTGCGCCGCATGACGAAAACCGCTGCCGGATATCGCTGCGTTGTCCTGTCGATCCTGCGGCTTGCCCAGTGGAGTCGGGGGCTGCCGCAGATATCGGAATCTGCGCTTGAACCGTGCAAGGCTTCTGTCTATAACGCAGCCGCAGCCAAGGACCGCCCGGCTAGAACGTCCGGTTCAGCCATTTGTGGGCGCCTCGGCAAGATCGACGGAGTATAGCGCAGCCTGGTAGCGCACCTGCTTCGGGAGCAGGGGGTCGAGTGTTCGAATCACTCTACTCCGACCATTCAAACCCCGGCGTCTCAGGGCGCCGGGGTTTTGTTTTGGCGGGTCCGCCGACAAGGTTGTGCTCGAAGGCGACTTCGAGGCGTTGATTGCACACCCTCATCTGACGCACCCGGGGACGCCGTGGCCTAGACATCACGTCAGCCGCCGAGCGCAGGTGGTCCGGGTGGTGATGTCCGTAGACCTCGTGCAGCACCTGGGTGCATACGCCGAAGTAGCTTGATGCTTGCCAGAGATCCATGCCCCGCTGCATGCCCCAGGTGATCGCCCTAGATCGCAGGGTTTGAGACACAATCTCCCCCTCGAGCTTGGCGAGCCTGACAAGCTCGCGGAATGCTTCATCGATCCGTTTCTGGCGAGCGCCGTGGAACTCAAAGGCATTGGTCTGAGCTGCTGCCGGTTCTGAGCACACTGCGTTGGGGTGTTCTTGGGCCTGGAGAGTTTTGATGGAGCGACGCAAGTTCAGCCGGGAGTTCAAGCGCGAGGCTGTGAAGCTGGTGGTCGAACGCGAGGTTGGGTTCGCTCAGGCAGCCCGTGACCTGGACCTGCAATGAGAACGTGCTGCGCAAGCGGGCTCGGGAGCGGGCTGCTGACCCGCAATAGATCCTTCCCCGGGCATGGGCAGGCGCAGCCCGAGCAGCTCGAGATCGAGAAGCTGCGACGTGAGGTCGCCAAGCTCAAGGCGGAGCGCGATATCCCGAAGATAATCGCGGCCTGCTGCCCCAGGCACTCGATATGAGGTTCTCCATGGTTGCGAAGCACCGAGGGATCTGGCCGCTCTCGTGAATCTGCGGGGCGCTCGGTGTGTCTCGCTCGGGCTTTCATGCCTGGCTCAGCCGCTCGCTGGGTAGACGGGCTCAATATGGCGAGGTCCTTGTCTCAGGGATCAGGTCGAGCTTTGCCGGAAGCGATCGCGCCTGTTGTGCCCGGCGGGCCTGGCACGGTGTGCTGGCCGAAGGGTTCGACACCAGTCTGCATCGCATCGAGCGGCTGAGGCGCAAGGAGGGTTTACGCGCGCGTTCGCGCTGGCTTGGGCTGCCCAAGGATGCGGGTCAACGCCATGCGGCTTAGCCCAACATCCCGGATCGATGTTCGAGGCATCGGCGCCGAACCGGACGTGGATCGCCGCATTCGCTGCGCGGACCTTCGGTTCACCTACCTATGGATGGCGCAGGGCTGGCTCCATGTCGCCGCAATCATCGACCTCTACTCCCGGTGCGTCGCCGGCTGGTGGATAAGCCCTGCCATGACCTCGCAACTGGTCACTGATGCGCGCTGATGCCGATGCATGGCAGTTCGCGCCGGAGACGCTTGGGGCGCCGGCAGGGGCCTTGCTCCCGCCTAAACGAGCTCCAGATCAAGACCACCCAACGGAGATCCCTCAATCACGCTCGACCAGCGCTGACCCGGAGCAGCAGGCATCAGGCTTGTCAGTGTCCCGGTGGTTGCGATCTCCCCGGCACTGATTGGCGACCAGGTGGGGTTCCTGGCAATGTCGTCGACGATCGTACGCAACGCGTTCAAAGGGCTCCCGAGGACATTGGAGCCGACGCCGTGATGTTCCTCACCGTCGCGATCCCGGATGCCGACGTGGAGCGACCGCAGCTTTTCAACCCATGCCCTTCGGTCGGCAGTGATATCCAGCCATGGCCCAAGCAGCAGCGCCTGATGCAATCCATGCGCGGCGATCGAGTCCGCCGGCGCAACCTTCCAATCCGCAAATGGGCTGTGGACGATCTCGTAGCCGAAGGCGACCTGATCAATGCACGCGATGATGTCGCGTTCCGACATTCCAGCTTCGGGTGCGACTGCAATGTGCAGGACGACCTCGGGTTCGAGCCTCGGTTGGCGGAAGCTGCCGAGAGAATAGCGTCCGAAGCCTTGCGGCATTGTCGTGACGGTCGAGTCGTAAACGAAGCCCCACATCGGACCTTTGGCGCCGCTTTGGGCGTAGGTCGCCGGGTTCGTGCCGCCGATCTTGCGACCTACTGCCCGTTCGCCACGGGCCTCGCGCAAGGCGCGTATCCGGTGTGCCACAGCGTACCCGTCATCGAGACTGAACCCTGGATACTGTTCCACAACGCTGGGCAGCACTTTTGCCGCGCCCAGGACGGAAAGCAGGTCAATAGCGATCTGGTCGAGGGGGAGTTCCGACATGCACGCCTCCTGAGGTTTTCAGCGCTGCCACGCGGCAATCAACCCGACCTTGACCACAAGTGTCGACAGTCTCGGCATTCTAGACCAGAGGGAATGGACGCCGCAATTGACGCACAGTCTCTACCCCTCACTGAGCCCACCCCGACCAGAACACGCTCTGCACCCGGATGATCACCGGCTTTCGCTCTAGATCGCCGTCCAGCCAACTGAGGAGTGCGCCATGCCACCGCCTCTACAGCGCCGCCAGCACGTTGATCGGATTCTCGTCAATCCGGCATCTGACTGGTCGATGCGGAAAAGACCTGTCTGACCAAAAGGAAAAACAGCGAGAGTCCTGACGATTGGCCCGCTGCGGTGTTGCCATTGCAGTCCATCAAGATCGAGCTGTTGGAGGGCTTGTTTCGATAAAGCAAGCTGCTCCAGTCTTAGCGCGCGGGAGACAGGCTCTGCCAACTCGAGAGCCAGTGGTTCGTCGAACCCCCGCGGCGCATTCAGCCCTTGATCGCGCCGGCGGTCATCGAGCCTGAGATCTGCCGATACATCACCAGCCCCGAGAGCATGGGTGGCAGGGTGCCGCCCCGTCGATCGCGGCGGCTTCGCGCACGTCACCGGGAATCGCCTGGTAAGCCATATAGAACAGCAAGAATTCGAAAGTCGTCCACTGCAGCGTTTCTACGACAGGCAGCGTCCAAAAGGCATTCTCGACGTTGAGAAAGGCCGGGCTCTCGCCGAACCAGGCATAAAGATAGTGCGGAATGGGACCGACGAACTCGTGCAGCTCGAGGCGATACATCAGGCCGATCATAGCCGGCGCCACCATCAACGGCAGCATGAGCGGCGCCCTAAGGCCCGAACGCCTCCCCAGCAGCGGCGAAAGGAAGATGGCGAGGGTCAGGCCGAGCACGAATTCGAGCAACGCAGCCAAAACGCCAAATCATAGCGAGACCCAGGTCGCTAACCAGAAATCCGGGTCGACGAACACCACAAAAAAGAGTTGCCGGACCCCGAAGTCGTCGGGTCGCGCAAGGTCACGAAGGTGACTATAAAAACGAATAAGAGCAGGTTGGCCAGTGCAGGAAAGGCAAGAAACAACAGCAGGAAGCCAACCAGTGGCGCCAGAAGCAGTTTCTATTCGGGGGGCGCGCAAGGTATATAGGTGTACTCGTCGAAATATAGGCGTGTGGCGCAATGCAACCCGCTCAGAAGGTCTGCTACTTCAGGAGCTCTTCCATGCCCTTGGCGGTATTGGCGAGCGGCTGGCCAAGGGTCCGCTGACCGGACCAGTAGCCCGTGAACGCCTTGGCCTGGAGCCCGTAGATCGAGAGTGTGTTGGCCTGCGGTGCGACGATGCCGATATGGCCAGCCATTGCGGGCGACTTTTCGGCATCGGTCAGTTCACTGGCAGCAGCATTCCACTGCAGGCCCGCGCGATAGGCCTCTGAGTCGAAGGTGATCTTGCCCGAGGCATCCCGCTGGTCGGCGCCCCGCATTCGGAGCAGGGCAGGCCATAGGTGTGCCTGAGAATGCCCCATCCCGGGGCGCGGCAGGCGCTGCAATTCAGCGCGAGGCGTGGGGCTAGCTCGTCTGCGGGCGCTCCGATCTTTGCCATGCGGCGCGGATCGAGATGCGCCCGAGTGTCTGTCAGAAACCGAACCAGTCGATCCGGGTCCCTGTTCTTTGCCGCGACGAAGGCCCCCTTGAGCTCGTATCGCATTCTCGTGCCTTTCGCAGTCGGACGTGAAGTCTCTGTGGCAGAAAACACAACGAGTGCACAATAAGGAAACCCGATGCGGGTCGAGAATAACTATACGGCGGCGAACGCCGTCATCTCGATATAGACGATGGTGGGCTTCGTGTCCCAGGTTTCCATGTTCGTCAATACAGTTGAATCAGAATGCGAATTGCTGAGTCAACCTGCGGGACAGATAGATATCAGAGAAAATATATGATCTTAACGTTTGACAAGTGAAACCAAATTTACGTCGATATGGCAAATAGGGATTCTTATCAGGGCACCTGACGACAGACACGCCACTTGGCGCACTCGTGAGCTGCGTAGTTTAGGCGGACAGAAAGACGGAGCGTTCAGATATATACCACGCGAGAATTGGTGTGGTACAAATATTGATTGCACAGTGGGATATGCAGCGTTTATTTAATATTTTATCATAAAGAAAAAAATGACAAAGACAGTGTCTGGCTCAAAAAGTCCCGCGATGTCTATGAAACATCTATGTAATAGTCTCGATATCGTGTCAGGTGCGCCGAAGAATGGCAGACTTACGGCGACCGGCATATTTCGCGATGAGATGTATTTTCTGCCGGCGTTTCTAGATCACTATCGTCGTCTGGGGGTGGCGCAGTTCTTGATCATCGACGATGGGTCGAGCGACGGCTCAGTCGATTTCCTGGCGCGGCAGGCGGACTGTGTGGTGCTGCGCAGCCCTTACGCGTATGGCCAGAAGGTAAACGTCGACATCAATGGCAAGGCGAGTTGTATACGGGCGGGGATCCCGCTCAAATCCGCCGCGGCGCGGCGCTTTCTGGCCGGTGAATGGGCACTCAACCTCGATGCCGACGAATTTCTCCTGCTGCCGCCGGGCGTCACCTCGCTCCCCCAACTGATTGGCCTGGCCGAGACACTCGGTGCGCGGGCTGTGACTGCCAGTCTGGTTGACTTCTACCCTGCCACTCTTGCTGGCCTCGAGCCTCTGGCAGCGCGCCCTGAACGATTCGAGGACCTGCAAACGCTTGCGCCCTACTTTGATGCCATACCGGTCATCGCCCAGGAATCAGACGGCGCGGTTAGGAAGCTGAATGGAGGTCCGTCACTGCGTTTGTTCCGGGATCTTGGTATCCGTGAAGCGCCGAAATTCATGTCCAAGTGGCCACTGGCACTCACTCAGCACTTTCGTTTTGCCGTTCCAAACAAAGCACCGGTGGTAAAGACCCCACTCATCCGCTGGGACGATGGTGTGCAACTGCACGGTAGTCACTTCGCGTCCGTTCGTGCGGATGCCAGACTGCTGATTGCGGCTGCGCATTTCAAGTTCAATCCGGATTTCTATCGCCGTATTCAGATGGCTACCACGTTGCGTTCCTATGCCAGCAACAGTGCCCGCCATGACCATTATGTAGAGATGGTTGCTCGCATGCGCCGCAGTGGCAGGGGCTTTCTTGGACCAGACAGCCGTATCTTCCAGTCGGTGGATGATCTTGTGGCGGCCGGCCTCATGCGGGTGCTGGCATGAACGGGTTGGTGGCCTTCGTCTTCCATTTCAACCGGCCTGGATATCTGGAGAACGCCGTCGCGTCGCTGGAAAGGCATCTGCCCAAAGTTCCAGTCGTGGTGATGGACGATGGCAGCAATGACCCTGCTGCTCGTGCCAGCCTTGCCTCGGTGGGGCTTCGGCATGAGATTGTGATATGCCGTCCCCAAGCCACAATGGCTGAGCGCACTGGCGGGTTACATGCAAACATACAGACGGCGCTACTGCGCGCCGCCAAGGACAACCAACATTATGCGCTAATGCTGCAAGACGACATGCAAATGGTGCGCCCTCTCGATGATCTGGACTGGCAGGCTGCCGAACGCGCCTTTGCGCCTCCAGATGCCTCTTTCGTACTCACGGTCTGCTTTCGAAAGGGTGTTCGTCGTCACAGGGCGAACGAGCGAAACTATGTTGCAGCAGGCGAAGGCTTGTGCCGACGAATCATCGAAGAAGCGACTCCGCAACATTTTGCGTATTCAGATGTAGGTCTATTCGATGTGCGTCGCTTCATTGCACTTGAGACGAACATCCTGAGCAGTGAAATGGCAAATGAGCACCATTTTCGCCGACTCGGATTGCGTATGTCGGTCTTGACCGCGCCCTTGATGCACTATCTGCCGTTTCCCATAACGTTTCGGAATAGACGACGCGGCATCCGCGCCAGCTTCGCAGACTGGTTGGCCGGTGCGGGCTTGCATATACTCGATGACTTGAGCCCGGCTGAAATCTTGCGTCTGCGCCAACTGCCCGGCGCCATACCACCCTTTGCCGAGGACTGGCTGCGGGCGCCCACGGCGCCGGACGCTAAATTCTGGTCGCTGCATGGCGGCAGGTCCAACCTGCTCGCGCGCGGAGGCTGGCGTGGTATGGTTGGGCGAATGCTCTGAGCCTTTACCTGATCCGCGGATTGGAATGCGGCAACAGGATTCGGAGCCCATCAAAAGGGGCTCAGCATATGAAGAATTGTTTGATCGGAAGCAGTTTGGGCAACGCGGTCGCTTAGTGGCTGTTATTGCACCCTGTCGACGGGTCAGCCCCCTTGTGTCGCGAACGGATATTCCTCGTCGTCCGTAAACGGATCAGCCGTCTCGACGCTGTCCTTGTAGCACTGCGCCACCGCGTCAGATGCTGTTCGCATTCCCGTCAGATCGAAACCATCTCCGCGCCGTTCCTTGAGCCTGAGTTCAAGCGATGAGGAACGAGCAAGTCGCCTGCAGCACGACCGAACAGATCATTGAGTTGCTCGCACCAGTCCGAGGCAGAAGGGCCCCAAAGCCGCGTGCGGCTCCCTCCTGCGCGAGCAAGCGGCTTAGGTGCTGCTCGATGGTGAAGCGACGGTGCCAACTGGGCCGGGTCCCGCGTCAGGTCCTTCAGCCAAATCGCTACCTCGATGGAGCGTTGTGCAAGTCACTTCCGCTTTTCGGCATCCAGCAAAAGTGCAATGTGAATCCTGAGCGCCGGTTCGGAGGTCAAGGCCAACGCAGCCTCCCGTAACCGTGTAGCGCCGGCAATATCGCCGCGATCCCGCAGTATCAGTGCCTCAAGCACAAGCGCCGGTTGGTAGCGCGCCTGTGCGTGGTCGTCGATTGTTCGCAACAGCCTCAAGGCGCCGTCGGCATCTCCCAACTCCCGGCGCACAGCGGCATGGGCGGTGAGCGCGCCGGCTGTAGGCTGCAGCGACACCAGCAAGCTGTAGAGCAGGTCGAGGGCCGGAAGATTGACCTTCCCGGTGATACCGCGCTGCGCATGCACCGACTGGATCGCTGCCTCGCATTGGAAGCGCCCGAACCGGCCACTCCGCGCCGCGGCGACGAGCAGCCCCTCTGCCTCCACCACCATTTCGCGATCCCATAGGGAGGCGTCCTGATCGGCAAGGGGAATGAAAGCGCCGTCCACGCCGCGTCGCGCCTTCCGTCGGGCATGGGTGTGCAGCATCAGCGCCAACAGGCCCTTGGCCTCGGGCTCCTGCGGCAGTTCGGCGGCCACGAGACGGGCAAGGTCAATCGCTTCGTCCGGCAGCCCACCCTCAAGCCCCCCTTCGTCCCAGCCGAGCCCATAGGCGCCGTAGACGGCCTGAAGCACGTCAGCGAGCCGGGCCGGCAGTTCCTCGGCGTCCGGCACCGCAAAGCGCAGACCTGTGCCCTTGATCCGCGCCTTTGCCCGCACCAGGCGCTGGCTCATGGTGGCGGGCGGCACGAGAAAGGCGCCCGCGATGCGCTGGGCGTCGAGCCCAAGCACAACCTGCAGCATCAGCGGGGTCCGCGACGCCGGGTCGATTGCAGGGTGCGCACAAACGAACAGCATCGGCACACGGGGATCCCCAACTGGCGCCTGGGATGCCTGCCGTTCATCCACCTGCCGCAGCAATTCGCCCACTGCCTCCGCGACCACCGCGGCATGCCGGCGTCCGTTGGCGATGCGGTTCTGCGCCACCTTGAGCAGCCAACCCTCGGGATTGCTGGGCAGACCGCTCGTCGGCCAGGTGGCCAGTGCCCGCTCGAGCGCCGTCGCAAGCGCGTCCTCGGCGCCCGCCAGATCGCGGTTCCGCGCGGAGAGAATGGCCACCAGCCGTCCGTAGGAAAGCCGCGCCACCCGCTCCGCTGTCTTCCGCGCGTCATCTTCGGCGTCGCGGGTGCGCGGCCCCTCCATCGTCAGGCCTTGGTTCCGTTCATCGGGGGCAGAACAGGGCGCACTTCCACTGAAGCAGAGACCGCCGATGGGGCCCTGGCTGCCCAATCAAGGGCGGTATCGAGATCCGGAACTTCGATGATGAAGTACCCGCCCAGTTGTTCCTTGCTATCGGCGAAAGGCCCATCCTGAACGTGGCGTTTGCCATCAATCACCCGCACCGTAGTCGCGAGCATTGGGCTCTGCAGGCCATCTCCCTTCACCATCACACCAGCGGCCACCATGGCGTCGATGAAAGTGGTCCAACCGCCCCAGTAGTCGCCGGCTTCCCTCGGATCGGTGCGACGCGCAAAATCGGTCTCGGTCTCATTCAGCATCAGCATGAACTGCATCTTTCAGTCCTCTCACGTGCCGGGAACATACCCGGATAATGGAATGACCCGCCAGTCTGGCCGATTTCGACATCACCCCCAAAAAACCATGAGGGTTTGTGCAGCGCAGTTGTAGAAGCCCACACACAAACGCCGCGCCCCGGCCGAGCGCACCATATTCACTCGCTTACCGCTGCGGTTTCAAAAGCACTGGACAGGCCGTTGCCAGCAGGCAACCCCCAAGATGATCAGCGCCATCGGCTGAGGTGTGCCATTGGCGTGGAGGCTGATGAGCGCGCTGCCCAGCATGCCGCCGCCATATTGCGCGCAGCCGAGCAGGGCAGAGGCGGCGCCAGTGCCTTCGCTGGCCGCCGAGAGGTCTCCTGCGATTGCGTTGGCACCAATGAGGCCGCTCATGGCGATGAAGACAAACAGCAGGGCTGAAAAACCGCCGATGCCGCCCCAGCTCGTCGTCGTTTGCACGACAAGCAGGAGGCTGGCGCACGCGCCGATGACGGTGCCGGCGAGAAGCATGCGGGGCGAGCCGAAGCGGCCGACGAGGCGCGTGTTGACGGCATTGGCCAGCATGATGCCGACAATGCCGCTGGCAAACACCAGCCCATAGGCTGCCGGGGCGAGCCCGAAACAGTCGATGAATATGAAGGACGACGCAGCGACATAGGCAAAGATGCCGGCCGCGTTGAAGCCGAGGATGCCAGCATGCGCCATCAGCCTCCGGTTGCTCAGGTGCTCCAGATAAACCGCGAAGGATTGCGCCAGCGAGTGGCTGCAGCGCTGCGCGGGTGCGAGGATTTCCGGCGTCCGCGTGATGCCGAGCGCGGTCGCGAGCCCGACGGCCACCAGGAGCCTGAAGATCATGTGCCACGACGACCATGAGGGGATCTGCGCGCCAAGGCTCGGACCGATCAACGGAGCAATCACCATGATCATCATCAGGGTCGAGAGCTTCCGCGCTTCCGCGTCATGGTCGAACAGGTCGCGCACCATCGCCCGGGCCAGCACCACGGCGGCACTGGCGCCGAGTGCCTGCACGATGCGCCAGCCGATGAGCTGAGCGGGATCGAGAGAGAGGGCGCAGCCTGCTGCGCCGTGGACAAAGACGGCGACGCCCACCAGCAGCGGCCATTTCTGCCCAACCGGTCGCTGAGGGGGGCGCAGAACAGTTGCCTCGCAGCGAAGCCGAGGAGATAGCCCGAGACGGTAAGCTCGAGTGTGCCCTGCGAAGCACCGAGACTCCGGCTCATGGCGGGCAAGGCCGGCAGGTAGCGATCGGTGGAGATCCACGCAAAGCCGAGCAGCAGGCTGAGCAGCAGCGTCCGCCACGCTCCTTTGCGGCATGCTACGGCTGGTGGGTTCGTGCTGGTCGCTCACATCGCTCAGCGGTCGATCCGCGCCTGGTTGATGGGCGAATAGCGGTCGCCCTTGATCTCTATACCGGATACCGCAAGTTCGATCTCGGAGAGATCGCCAGCGCTGAGCTCCACCGAGGCTGCAGCGATGTTCTCTTCGAGCCGATGCAGCTTGGTCGTGCCGGGAATGGGGGCGATCCATGGGTTCTGTGCCAGCATCCAGGCGAGAGCGAGCTGCGCCGGGGTGATGGCCTTTTCTGCGGCGATGCGGCGAACGGTGTCCACCAGCTCCTGGTTCGCTGCACGGTTCTCCGGATCGAAGCGCGGCACGCTGTTGCGGAAATCCTTGGGCAGGAATGTGGTCGACTGGTCGATCGTGCCGGTGAGCCAGCCCTTGCCGAGCGGGCTGAACGGCACGAAACCGACGCCGAGCTCCTCGAGCACCGGCAGGATCTGCTCCTCCGGCTCGCGCCACATAAGCGAATACTCGCTCTGCAGCGCTGTCACCGGCAGCACCGCATTGGCGCGGCGGATATTGGCGACGCCCGCCTCGGACATGCCGAAATGCAGCACCTTCCCCTCGGCGATCAGCTCCTTGACAGTGCCGGCCACGTCCTCGATGGGCGTATTGCGGTCGATGCGGTGCTGGTAAAGCAGGTCGATCCTGTCGGTGCGGAGCCGCTTCAGGGAGCCCTCCACGGCCTGGCGGATGCGGGACGGGCGGCTGTCGGGCACGCCGCTGCCATCGATATCGAAACCGAACTTGGTGGCGATAACCACATTGTCGCGAATGGGCTCGAGCGCTTCACCCACCACTTCCTCGTTCCAGTAGGGGCCATAGACCTCTGCAGTATCGAAGAGGGTGATACCGCGCGCATATGCGTCGCGGATCAGCTTCACCCCATCCTCCACGGGAAGCGGCTCGCCATAGGACTGGCTTATGCCCATGCAGCCGAAGCCGATGGCGGAGACTTCGAGGCCGAGTGTGCCGAGCTTGCGGGTGTGCATTCGCGGTGTCCGATTGGATATGAGCCACACTACCCGCTTCCGCTGCTGCGATAATCCGCTAAGGTCCGCTAAGTCTCATGAGGCAGATTCATGAATTATGGCGTCGACACGCGCGACTTGGCGGCATTCCTCGCTGTGGCGCGCGAGCGGAGCTTTACCCGGGCGGCCGCCGTGCTCGGTGTCTCGCAATCGGCATTGAGCCATACGATCCGGCAGATGGAGCAGCGACTCGGGGTGCGGCTTCTCGACCGCACGACGCGCAGCGTCGCGCCGACCGCAGCAGGCCGGAAGCTTCTCGACGAAGTTGGCCCGAGCATGGATGCGATCGCTGCCGCCATAGACGGGCTCGGCAGCTTCCGTGACAGTCCGTCCGGCTCTATCCGCATCAATGCCGGCGAGCACGCTCTGAGCTCGGTGCTTTGGCCGAAGATCGACGAGTTCGCCCGCTGCTACCCGGATATTCGGGTCGAAGTAGATGCCGAGAATGGCCTGATCGATATCGTCGAGGCCGGCTACGATGCCGGAGTGCGGCTCGGCGAGCAGGTGGCGCGCGACATGATCGCGACCAGGATCGCGCCTGACTGGCGGATGGCTGTAGTGGCGCGGCCAGACTATTTCGAAACCCATCCGGTGCCGACGGTGCCAGAGGACCTGACAGGCCATCGCTGCATCAACCTGAGGCTCATCACCTATGGCGGCTTCTATGCCTGGGAGTTCGAAAAGCACGGACGCAAGGTGAATGCCCGCGTTGAAGGGCAATTGGCCTTCAACAGCTCGACTCAAATCCTCACTGCCTGCCTTGCCGGGCACGGAATCTCCTGTGTGCCCGAGGAGATGGCGCAGCAACACCTCGCGACAGGCAGGCTGGTGCAGGTGCTGGCCGACTGGATGCCGACCTTCGAGGGTTACCACCTCTACTACCCCAGTCGTCAGCACTCCGCAGCCTTCCAGCTCTTCGTCGACGCCATGCGCTACCGGGGATAATGCAGCGACATGGGCAAAACCGCCCGCACTGTGGCGACAGCAGTTTCGCGCCTTATGCACAATTGTCGTCAGTGTCCTGCTCTGGGCGATTTGCCCTTCAGCGCCCCGCTATCAAGGACGCCAGCTCGTCGATGGCATCGGGCTCACGCCAGCTGCGAACCATTTTGCGGAGCTGGATCACCCGCCCGGAGGTGAGTTCGGGAAGCTGCCCAGCAATGGCATCCCACATGACGGAGAGCCAGAACCGCTCAGTCAGGCGTTCCCGAATGCTACTGGTATCGGGCGGCAATGCGCTTTGGTCATGGTTGCTCATCGCTTCACTTCCCGAAGATCGCGCGGAACGCTGCCAGCCGCCTGCCTGGCTACTGGCCACCGGCCTGCCAGATCGCGCCGACGATCTGCGGCAGCCGTGTCTCCAGCAACTCGTGGCTGCTGCCCTGTCCGAGCAAGGGTTCGAGTTTTTCCTCAAGCATGAGATGCGCGAGCCCGTGGATTGCCGACCATGTCGCGACCACAGCCTCAGTGGGTGCGAGCTTCTGCACCGTGCCATAGGCGCCTGCCGCCCGTCCGAACGCGCCGAGCGCCGCCATGCTGGTTTCGCGGTAGCGCGGGTCCGCCCGGTTGACGAGGTCATTGCGGAACATCAGCCGGAACAGCCCAGGATGGTCGAGCGCGAAGCGAACATAAGCAAGGCTGATGCCGGTAATGTCGACGCGCGGGTCGTCGCTTGGGTTCACCTGCGCCAGATAACTGCCCAGTTGGCGATACCCCTGCAGCGCCACTTCGGTGAGAAGGCCCTTAGCTGAGCCGAAATGATGCGCGGGGGCGCTTGCGGCGACACCGGCTCGCCGCGCCGCTTCGCGGAGCGAAAACCCTTCGACGCCCGCTTCGGCAATGATCTCTGTTGCCGCGCCGATCAGCGCCGCCTTGAGGTCGCCGTGGTGGTAGTTGGGTCGGTTCGTCGCCATGAGCAATTTCGATCTGGACAATGTTCAGACTTATTGTTATCACATCTGAACAGCGATCAGTTTATATCACACTCCCAGGAGCCTGGCGATGCCAAACATGTTATCTTCTGGACCTTTGCTGGGTCGGGCGGCGACCTTCTCGCTTGTCGGACTCGTGGCTCTGGTCATGATCGGCGGGGGTCTTGCCCACCTCGCGACGCCCACCTCCTTCGAGCCCCTGGTACCGGCCTTCCTGCCGGCAGTTCCAGTTCTCGTCCTCGCGGGGCTGGTGCAGATCGCAATCGGTGCTTTCGCAATCTGGCCGCGCACCCGTGCCTGGGGGGGCCTGGCATTCGCCGCGCTATGCGCCGCCTACCTACCGCTGCATCTGTGGGATTTCTTCCGTCCCGATCCGGTCTTCGCACCGCCTGTGGCGGCCAGTATCCGCGTCCTGGTCCAGTTGCTCTTCATTGCAGCAGGTGTCGCGCTCTGGCGACGCGCCAGGCCGACGACTGCTTAACCCACTTTTTTCTCTCAACAATGGACACTCTTGATGTCGAAAATCTGGTTCATCACCGGCGCCAATCGCGGCTTCGGTAAGGAATTTGCTCGTGCTGCCCTGCTCAGGGGCGACAAGGTCGCCGCCACCGGCCGCAATCCCGCTGGCCTCGACGATCTCGCGTCCGAGTTCGGCGCCAACTTCCTCCCGCTGACGCTCGATGTGACCGACCGTCAGGCGGTCTTCGCAGCGGTCGCAGCCGCCGCAAAGGCCTTCGGGCGGCTCGATGTGGTCGTAAACAATGCCGGCTATGGCTTGTTCGGTGCCGTCGAGGAAGTCTCGATCGATGAGGTGCGCTACCAGATGGAGGTGAATTTCTTCGGCCTCCTCAATGTCACCCAGGCGGTTCTGCCTGTCATGCGGCAGCAGGGCTCCGGGCACATCATCCAGGTCTCTTCGGTCGGCGGGGTCGCCGCCTTCCCCAATCTCGGCGCTTATCATGCCAGCAAATGGGCCGTTGAGGGGCTCAGCGAGTCCCTCGCTCAGGAGATCGCCGGCTTCGGCATCAAGGTGACGATCGTGGAGCCGGGCCCGTTCGGGACCGATTGGGCCGGCAGCTCCGCCGTGCACGCCACCCCACAGCCGCAGTACGAGCCACTCCGTCAGGCCATGGCGAGCAGGCAACTTCCGCCCGAATTGATAGGCAGTCCAGCCGCAGCAGGATCGGCCCTGCTGCAGATAGTCGATGCCGCTGCCCCGCCGCTCCGCGTGCTGTTTGGCACCATGCCTACCCATATCGTTCCGCAACTCTATGCCAGCCGGCTCAAGACCTGGAGCGACTGGGATCACGTGGCGAAGGCGGCCAACGGCGGCTGACCGCAGGCGTGCTGAAGGCGCCAGTTGCACCGTCGGCAGCAAATGCTGCTGGCGGTGTACGTTCCGCCCTGAGGTTGAACACCTTTCCCCCCTGGCCTCCACCCCCAGACGCCGCTGCCCCAGGCCTGTGCTGCTCTGCCTCGAGTCACCCCAAGGATCGCGGGAATGCTGGTCAGGAAATGCTCGGGATTGCTTCCATGCCATCCGATGCAGCTTCGCCAGAAAGCCCGATTCCGCCGACCCGCGGGCGCCTTGGGCGACGGGGTGCCTCAGGTCTCTTGGCAGACATCCATGAACCCTGGGACTGAGCGGACCGCGCCGAAGCTTGACCTCACGACACAAACGCGGCATCTCCGCTTCATAGCGAGGATCAGCATGCCGCCCGCACCCCAACCCGACATTGACACCCTTTTCCAGTCCGGCCTTGCTCTGCATCAGCAGGGGCAGCTTGACGCAGCCGAAGCGATCTACCGGCAGGTTTTGGGTCGGGACGGCAACCATGTCAGCGCGTGGCAATTGCGCGGTGTCATACGATACCAGCAGAAGCTGCCCGCCGAGGCTCTGCCTCTGCTTGAGCGGGCCGTTGCGCTCGATCCAGCCAATGCCGCGAGCCTCAACAACCTTGGCAATGTGCTGATCGACCTTCATCGTTTCGAGGACGCCGTCGATGCCCTGCGCCGGGCCACGGCGCTCAGGCCCGAGGCAGCGGACATGCGCGCCAATCTTGGGCGGGCGCTTCGGTTTTACAAGAAACTCGACGAAGCGGCGGAAGCCTATAGGCACGCCATCGCGCTCGATCCCAAGCGTGCTGCCTATCATGCAAGCCTCGGCAACGTGCTTTCGGCTTCCAAGGATGATGCCGGGGCCTTAACCGCCTTCGCCGCCGCGCTCGACCTGGCGCCGAACCAGCCGAATCTGCTCCACAATGTCGCGCTCTCGCTCGTGAAGCTGAAGCGCTTCGAGGAAGCTATCGCCCATAGCAAGCGGGCCGTCGCTCTGCAGCCCAAGGAGCCGGAGTACCGCGTTACGTTGGGTGCAGCCCTGCAGTATGTAGGGCGCCTCGACGAAGCGATTGAAGAAATGCGGCTGGCCCGCAACCTGGGCGCTGTGGGTAGTCGCTATCAGAACTCACTGTTGTTCCATATGAATAACGCCTTCGAGCATGATCCGGCGGAAGCGCGTAACGACGCGATCGCGTTTATCCAGCGCTTGGCCGGGCATGTCAGGCCCTATACCGAGTGGTTCAACGACACCGATACCGAGCGGCCACTGCGTATCGGCCTCGTCTCCGGTGACTTCACGAGCCATCCGGTTGGACGCTTCCTCCTCGGCCCATTGGCGGAGCTCGACCAGTCCCTCTACGAAATCTATGCCTACTCGCAGCTTCGGGCCCCGCAAGATCCCTTGCAGCAGCAGTTCCGCCAGATGATCAAGAATTGGCGCGATATCCAGGGCATGAGCGATGACGTGGTGGCGCGCGACATTCGTGCTGACAAGATCGACATTCTGGTCGACCTGGCGGGCCATACCGCGCACAACCGGCTATCGATGTTCACCTACAAGCCGGCGCCGGTCGCCTTCACGTGGCTGGGCTACTTCGCCAGCACGGGCGTTGCCGCCATCGACTACGTCTTGTGCAATCGCTGGCTGCTTCCCGAAAGCGAACTGTCGCATTTCGTCGAAGAGCCTTGGTACCTGCCAGATACGCATTGGTGCTTTTCGCGCCCGGCGCAGGATGTCGAGGTGGCGCCGCTCCCTGCAGGCGACACGGGCACCATCACCTTCGGCAGCTTCAACAACTTCCACAAACTGAGCCCCGCGACCATCGCGCTCTGGGCGCGGGTGATTCGGGATGTCCCCAATTCCCGTCTCCACCTGCGCTACAATGTCGAGCAGCCGGTCGTCGATCGGCTCACGGCGGCACTGCTCGCGGCCGGTGCGCCGGCCGACCGCATTGAGGTGGTTGGCAAGAACCTTCCCTATGCTGAGCATCTTGCGACATATGGCGGCCTCGATATCGCCCTTGATCCATTCCCCTACAATGGCGGCACGACGACCGCCGAGGCGCTGTATATGGGCGTGCCAGTGCTGACGCTGCGCGGCGATCGTTTCTCCGCCCACATGGCGGAGAGCACCGTTCGCGCCGCCGGGCTCGATGACTGGGTCGCGCTCACCGCCGACGAGTACGTGGCAAAGGCCGCCGCATTCGCTCTTGACCGGGCTGGCCTCGCCGCACTGAGGGCCGGCCTTCGGGACCGGGTCCTTGCCTCGAAGTTGTTTGACGCCAAGCTGTTTGCCCGCGATCTCGAAGACGCGTTCCGCGGCATGTGGCGCACCTACTGTGACAAAGTGAGTGCGCCAAAGCCTGAGCGCCTCGCGCAGCCCTGACCTGCGCCGAGCGCTGAATGCAGGGCGGCAGGAGCCACAAAATCTTCAGGTTTCTGGCCCATGGGAAGGCCCCTTCAGATTGGATCGTTACCGACCCATGTTGTCACGCGTCCTGCCGCATTTTATCCGTCGCTTCGCTGTCTTGCTGCTGGCGCTGCTCCTAGGCCTTGGCGCCTTGGGGCCGGCGTTGGCGCAAGTCACGATCTTTTCGCCCTTCAACATTGCCGACGCGATGGATCAGGGCGTGAAGAAGACCGCGGACATCCGCTATCGCGAGGGCAACCGCGGCAAACTCGATATCTACACGCCGGAGAAATCCGATGGCCTCGCGCCCGTCGTGATGTTCATCTATGGCGGCGCCTGGGCGGCCGGCGACAAGTTCGAGTACGAGTTCGTCGGGCGCGCGCTGGCAGCCAACGGCTATGTTGCCGTCATCGCCGACTACCGCCTTTTTCCCGAAGTGAGGTACCCGGATTTCCTTGAGGATTGCGCTGCTGCCGCACACTGGATCGAGGAGAATATCGTCAACTACGGCGGCGATACGCGCCGTTTCTTTCTCGCCGGGCATTCGGCTGGCGCCTACAATGCCGTGATGCTTGGGCTCGACGCCTCGTTTTTCCGCGATCAGGGCGTTAGCATGCCTATCCGCGCTGTTGCAGCCATTTCCGGCCCCTTCAACTTCTATCCCTTCGAGTACGACCAGGTCCGGGTGATCTTCGGCGACGCGCCCAATCCCGAAGGCACCCAGCCGATAAACCTTGTGGCAGCGGGCGATCCCCCGGTCTTTCTGGGCTCTGGTACCACGGACCCCATTGTGCGTGTAGAAAACTCCAGGGCGCTCGCCGAGAAACTGCGCGCCCAGGGCGTCTGGGTCACCGAAAAATACTACGAGGGCTTCGGTCATCTCGAGCCGATTGTCTCGATGGGCGCCATGATGCGCTTCCGCATGCCGATTCTGCAGGACATGCTGAATTTTTTCCAGACCTTCGGGGCGTTTCCGTCCGGCACGCCGCGTCCGGTGTTTATCCCCAGCCCACCAGAAGACCAGATGACCAATGTCATCAAGCAGATGGATTTGATCCTGCAGCCCATTTCCGATGGTCGCCGCAACGAATAGACGGCGCTGGCAAAGCTAGATCGAGACACTCGCCATCCGCGCGGCGAGAGTCTCGCCGAACTCTCGCATGACGGTCGATACGATCTGGTTCACCGCGAAAGCCGCTTCGGCATAAAAGTGCCGGGCCGCGGGCCTTTCGAGGAATGCGACATAAGTCTCGAGCTCCGCGTCGGAGAGACTGCGATAGGCATAGGCCATGAGCGCCCGCTGCGCTGCTCCGAGTTCGGATACGAGGCTCGGTTGCATGGCAGCTACTTGCGCATCGATATCGCCCCAGGGCAGCTCGATCGGTGGCCGCTGGTGAGTGAGCGCTAGGCCCAGCAGCATGGCTCGTACCGATTGGCAGACCATGGCCCTGGATATTTCCAGTGAGTTCAAAGCCATCAACCTGTCGAACAGGGCCAGCCGTGCCGAGGCTGCCACACTGTCCAGTCCATGACCCAGCGCGATGGCGTCATCCTGCTCAAGTGGCGCCAGTCGCGCCATATCGCGTTCCAGCGTCGAAATCCGCCGTCCCAGCTGGCTTACGAAAAAGCGGTTGAGTTCGGCTTCTTCTCCCAGGTCGATTCGGCCCGCCATGGCCGCGCTCAGCCTGCGCGTCAGTGTCTCCGCGTCGAGCACGGTCTTGGCTGTGGTCCGCCAATGCGCCATAAACACCCGGTCCGACGAAATCTCGTTGAGCCGGGCCTGCGCCGCAATCCCGGCACCGAATTGCGAAAAGACGTCGTCGAGCGCCGTTGCCTGCATCAGTGCGGCGATCGCGCTGCTGTCCAGGCGCGTTTCCTCTGCTGTCGCGGGCACGACTGACAGGCAGAGCAGCAGCAGGGGCACGAGATGGCGTAGGCGCATCGGCATCCTCCCGACCTCCACCCATCATATCCCTCCCTTCGGCGCGCGCCAACCCGGCCCGGCAGCCGCGTGCACCGGCAATGCGCGCCTGGAGGCGCCAATCTCTCTCCCACGCCCAATGGCGAGGTTCACCGGCGCGGCAGGGGCTGCTAGGGTCGTCGCCCGCTTGTTTCGTCGGAGTCACCCGCATGCAATATGTCCGTCTCGGCCGCACCGGCCTCGAAGTCAGCCGCCTCTGCCTAGGCTGCATGTCGTTCGGCGATCCGAAGGCCGGAAGTCACGAGTGGACGCTGGACGAAGGCACAAGCCGGCCGATCCTCACAGCGGCCTGGGACAGGGGCATCAATTTCTTCGATACCGCCAATGTGTATTCGGCCGGCACCAGCGAGGAGATCGTCGGGAAGGTCCTGAAGGAGCTCGCACCGCGCGACCAATTGGTCATCGCCACCAAAGTGCATGGCGAAATGCGCAAGGGCGCCAATGGGCGCGGCCAGTCACGAAAGGCCATCCTCAACGAGGTCGATGCCTCGCTCCGCCGGCTCGGTACCGACTATATCGACCTTTACCAGATCCACCGCTACGATGCCGCTACCCCGATGGAGGAGACGCTCGAAGCGCTCAACGACGTCGTGCGCTCAGGCAAGGTCCGCTATATCGGCGCCTCATCGATGTTCGCATGGCAGTTCATGAAGATGCTGAAGATCTCCGAGGCCCATGGCTGGGCGCGCTTCGTTTCGATGCAGAACCACCTTAACCTCATGTACCGGGAGGAAGAGCGCGAGATGCTGCCGCTGTGTCGCGAGGAGGGCATCGGGGTCATCCCGTGGTCGCCTCTGGCTCGTGGTCGCCTTGCGCGGCCCTGGGGCGCGACCACCGAGCGAACCGGCACCGACGAGTTCGGCAAGACGCTCTACACCAAAGTCGAGGATGCGGCGCGCCAGATCAACGAGGCGGTGGCCGCCATTGCCAACGCGCGCGGGGCAACCATGGCACAGGTGGCGCTTGCATGGGTGCTGCAGAAATCTCCGGTCACCGCTCCCATCGTCGGTATCACCAAGCTGCCGCAACTGACCGATGCGATCGGGGCCCTCGCTGTTACGCTGACGCCTGACGAAATCGCCCGACTCGAGGCGCCCTACCAGCCTGCCGCGGTGGCAGGGTTCGCCTGACCGGCGGGCGCCTTCCCCATCGGACGTCGACTTTCTTTGGCAACGGGTGTCGGCCCATCTGGTCGGGTCGCGCTTTCCCAAGCTTGTGGCCCCCGGCTTGTCGCCGGGGTGACCCTGAGCGCAGGGCTGATTCGACCCATACACGATGTCATCCGGGCGACAGCCGGGATCCAACCCGTGATCGTTCCAGAGCCGCCAGGTCGTCATCCTTGTCTAATTGGCACGTCAGGCCCATTTACGCCGGTTCGACGACCACCGAATCCGCCGAGCGCTTTGTCGGGCCATGCAGCACTGCCTCGATATTGTTGCCGTCCGGGTCGCGCACGAAGGCACCCTAATAGCCGGGGTGATAGGTCCGCGGCCCCGGCGCGCCGTTGTCCGTTCCACCCGCCGCGATCGCCGCTGCATGGAAGCGCCCGACCATCACCTCGTCCCGCGCCTGGAACGCCAGGTGCACATGGCTGATCGAATGCCCCGGTTCGGGCTGTCCGACGAAGAGTTCGTCGAAGGTGAAGAAATACGGAGTCTTCTCCATAGGTGGCAGGTCCAGCGCCTCGAGTACCGCCGCATAGAACCGTGCCGAGCGTTCGAGATCGGCGACATTGAGCTGGATATGGTCGATCAACCGGCCGCGATGAAACTGCATGACAACCTCCCTCTTTGCCCCCGAGTGGAACAAATAGAGAACAAACTGTCAAGTGCGGGCGCGTTGGTCTGTAATGGACGCAGCGCAGACGCTTAGTCGGCCTTGTCGGCGGATTCCGAATTGAGCTGCCCGTAGCGCTCCGGGCCAATGGCGTTGAGCAGTTGCAACTGGCTTTCGAGGAAGTCGATATGTCCCTCTTCGTCGGCCAGAAGCTCTTCGAACAGGTTCTTGCTCACATAATCCCCAAGCGACTCGCAAAGCTCGCGCGACGCCTTGTAGGCCTTGCGCGCGTCGTACTCGCCGGCGAGGTCAGCCTCGAGCACTTCCTTGATCGTCTGTCCGATACGGAGCGGGGCGACGCGCTGCAGGTTTGGGTGGCCTTCGAGGAAAATGATGCGCTCGATCAGCCGGTCCGCGTGATGCATCTCTTCGATCGACTCGGCGCGTTCCTTGTTGGCGAGCTTGGTATAGCCCCAGTCGCTCAGCAGGCGGAAATGCACCCAGTACTGGTTCACCGCACCCAGCTCGAGGAACAGGGCTTCGTTAAGCCGCTCGATGACCTGTGCTTCGCCCTTCACGCTGACCTCCTGCGCCCTTTTCCTTGAGTGCCAGAAGCTTCGGGTGTGCCGGTGGCACGTCCTCGGGGCTCTTGGCCGTTTGACGATGGTACTCTTCGGTGACCTCGAGAATAATGTCTACCACATTCGGTACGCACCCTGCGCATTTGCAGCGCTTGTCGAGCTCCCTATAGACCATTGCTGGAACGATCAGTTGCCACGGATCTTCGGCCAGCAGGTCGCGGATGATCCGCTTGATCTCCCGGTCGGTGATCACGTTGCACTGGCAGACAAGCATCTGGCTTCGCTCATATATTGAGTGGCGGCCAGCGGCGACCGATAGCCGTCGCATTGAGCGCCGCATAAAGCTGATTGTCAATGTCACCTATAGAGACGGGGGCCGGGCGCATCAGGCTTTCATCGCGCCGCAAGCCAGTCCGTCAGCGCGTCTGCGCTCATAGGACGCGCCATGTAGTACCCCTGCGCTTCATCGCAACCCAGGTCCTTCAGGAAGCCATAGGCCTCGGCCGTCTCTACCCCTTCGACACAGACCCGGAAGTCAAGGCCGCGCGCCATCTCAACAATCTGCCGCATCAGGAAATCGCTGCCGCGCTGCACACCCAGCCCGCGCACGAAGCTTTGGTCGATCTTTAGGACGTCAGCCGGGATGGTTGTCAGATAGCTGAGATTGGCAAAGCCCGAGCCGAAATCGTCGATCGCCACTTCGATGCCCGCGCCGCGCAACCGCTCAAGCTGAGCCATGGTGCGCTCGGGGTTGCCAGCAAGCATGCCTTCGGTGAACTCGAGTTCGAACTGCTCCGGCTGAATCCCGGCCACCGCGCAGCGCGAGAGCAGCCTTGCATCGAATTCGGGCTCCGACAGATTGGCCGGTGATGCATTGATCGAAACCCGCAGCGGCGTCCCGTCGCGCTTCAAGTCGCCAGCGGTTTCGAGCGCCTTGCCGATCACCCAATCTGTCAATGGACCAATCAGAGCCGTCTGCTCGGCAAGCGGCACGAACTCTCCCGGCGAGATCGGCCCGAGTTCCGGGTGGTTCCAGCGCAGCAGCGCTTCGGCCCCTACAACAGCACCATCTGCCAGCCCGATCCGCGGCTGGAACGCCAGCGACAATCCCCGCGAGTGCCTAAGCGCATCTGGCAGGTCCGCCAGCAGACGGAACGCCCGCTGATGCGCCTCGTCGCTGCGATGGTCGTACCATGCCCAGCCCTCCGGCCGTCGCCGGCTGTCATGGCCAGCCGTCAGCGCTGCCCGCAGCGCTTCGGCTGTGTCGCCGAACTTGGCGAGCGGCAAGAGCC
Organism: Hyphomicrobiales bacterium; assembly: GCA_027487555.1. Lineage (GTDB taxonomy): Bacteria > Pseudomonadota > Alphaproteobacteria > Rhizobiales > Devosiaceae > Devosia_A. The sequence goes on along the minus strand of JAIYDI010000050.1, from coordinate 32,461 downwards.
CTATGCCGATGTGCGTCTTGATCGGCACCTCCTGCACGTCCAGCGGCGCCGCGAAAGCCCGCCCGATCTGTTCGATCAGGTGGGGCGTCCTGTCTGTCGCCGCGCCGGTGATGACAAAGGCGAAGCTCAGCACGGAAACGTGAAACAGCGCGCCGTCCCCCAGCAGGTCGAGCAGGCGATCGCGACACACCCGAACCAGGTCGTCGCAAAAGGCGTGTCCCAGCGCCCGCAGCACCTCGTTATAGTGCTTTGCCTCCGCCATCGTGACCATGACGAGCAGCGCGCCGCCCCGGTCGAGGTCAGCGAAATCGTCTATGAATTGCAAGCGGTTGGGTAGCAGCGTGACGTGGTCGCGACGTCCGAGGGTCTCGAGCTCGGCGGCGGTCAGTGGTTCGCCCCTGCTCCTGGGCGTCCATATCTTTGCAGGCATTGGCCGAGTTCCAGTCTGTATCCGGCCCGCCTGGGCCTTAGCCACGTACTGTCCCGGACTGGGCTTAATGCGTGGTGAATACGTAGGTCTCCACGCGGCAGCGACGGATCTGCGCTACTATGGATGTCCGTTACTGCTGTGTTGCCCTATGCCGGAATACCCATGGCCTTCTCCCCGCTTGCCCTCGTCAATGCCCTGTCCTTCAAGTCATCCCGTTCCGAGCGCATCGCTGCCGGTCTGGCCTATGGTCCGCACCCGGCACAGCGCCTCGACCTTTACCGGCCAAGGAACACCAGCGCGCCGCTCGGCACGATCGTCTACATCTTCGGCGGCGCCTGGAACGAGGGGTCGCGTCATGAGAACGCCTTTGTCGGCCGCTGGCTCGCGGCGCTCGGCTATCTTGTCGCCATACCCGACTATCGGCTGACGCCACACTACGCCTACCCGGCCTTTCTCGACGACACTGCCGCAGCCACCCACTGGGCCCTCGACCACGCTGTGCGCCATGGCGGCGATGCCGACAAGCTGGTGCTGATGGGGTTCTCCGCCGGCGCCTACAACGCCGTGATGGCGGCGCTGTCGCCCGTTTATGGCCTGACACAGCGGGTCAAGGGCGTTGTCGGCCTCTCCGGGCCCTACGACTTCTTTCCCTTCGATATCGATGTCACCAAGCGCACCTTTGGGCACGTCGCCGATCCGGCATCCACGCAGCCGGTCAACCTCGTGACGCCCGGCGCACCGCCGATGTTCCTGGCCTGTGGTGATGCTGACAAGCTGGTCTATCCGCGCAATACCGTCGCGCTTGCCGCGCGGCTGCGCAGTGCGGGCGTCGCGGTCGAGGAGCGGCACTATCCACGGGCCACCCACCCGACGCTGCTGCTCGCCCTCGGCAGCATCCTGTCAGGGTCAGAGCCAGTACGCGATGATCTTTCAGCCTGGCTTGCCCGCACCGTCGGCCGGGTCTGAGCCGATCCCAAGCTCCCGGCGCCGGGCGATCACCGCCACCGACGCCGCGATCCGGTGTGCGCTGGAAAAATACTCGCGGTGCACGAGAAACAGCAGCGTCACGAGGGCGGCCACGATGCCGAGCCATTCGCTGGCGAACCAGAATACCATTGGCACGGCGAAATAATAGGCGCGGAGACCCTGGTTGAAGTTCTTTGCCGCTAGCGTGTTGAGCTGTGCAATGGCATCGAGTTCTTCCTTCGTCGTCCGCCCGTCATGCTCGAGCGCGCCGAGCAGGATGCAGAAATGGTTGAACTGGCGCAGCGACAGCGTGAACGCAAAGAAGCTCAGCACAAAGATCGCCAGCATGACCAGCAGGTGGATTTCGACATCGGCATTGCCATAGGTCACGCTGATTCCGGCGGTCGTCAGCGCCGTCTTGAACGCCGAGAGGTTGCCGAAGGCAGTGAATATGGCGAGCACCAGCAGGGCGGTGGTCGAGGCCAGAAAGCTTACCGACCCCATGATGTTGCCCGAAAGGATGGCATCGAGCGGCGTGTCGCGCTTGGCGGCGTTCTCCACCCAGCGCCGCCGCTGCATCGACATGATCGACGAGAGCGAGGGCCGGAAGCGGTCAAGGAATGGCGAGCAGAAATTATACCCGAACCACAGGATCAGCGGAAACAAGGTGGCAAACAACGTCATCGACCGCGAGGCTCCAGCATGAGGCCTGCCTCTTATAGCGCGGTACCAATGGGTTTGGGGCAGCGATCGGCTGCTGCCCACAGGCTCAGGTCAGCTCAAAGAAACAGCGGCGCCAGCAGCGACACGAAGCGCTGCGACATCGGCAGGCCCTCGTCCACGGCTTCGGGTTCCGGGGCCTGCTTGCCGCTGAGGATGGCCTGATCGCGTTCCGCGCGGCTCTCCCGCCAGTCCGGCCCGAAGAACGGCGCCTGTTCGTCGGTTTCGCGCTTACGGGGCGAGGGGGTGAGTATCGACATGAAATGCAGCATCGAAGCCTCCTTTCGCCGGGCAGCCTGCCCAACCAAAGTTACATCCTGCGATACTCCACTCAGTCAGTCGAGAATTGTTCTCCCAAAGCGTGGCGCTTCGGGAGAACGGTTTTCGCTTGTCCGGTACGCCTGTCTGCGCTCCGACGGGTTCAAAGGGTCCTGGGATACTGCATGAAGATCTCCTGGATTTCGGCCAGCACTGCATCCGACAAGGTCAGGTCGGCGGCGGCAATGTTCACCTTCAACTGCTCCATGGTCGTCGCTCCGATGATCACCGAGGTCATGAACGGCTTGGTGAGGCAGAAAGCGATCGCCATCTGGTTGACGTCGAGCCCGTGCTTGCGCGCCAGCGCCAGATAGGCGCGGATCGCCGGTTCGGTCAGCCGGTTGTTCCGATAGGCACCGCCCGCGATCGCGCCACGCGTGCCCGGCGGCAGCTTGCCGTCGAGATACTTGCCCGACAGCGCCCCCGCCGCGAGCGGCGAATAGGCGAGGAGCCCGATATCCTCATGGTGGGCGAGTTCGGCCAGGTCGAGATCGTAGTAGCGGCGGAGAAAGTTGTATTCGTTCTGAATCGTTTGTACCCGCGGCAGGCCCTTTTGTTCGGCAAATTTCAGGTACTGCATCGTGCCCCAGGCCGTTTCGTTCGAAAGGCCGAAGTAACGGATCTTGCCCTCCTTCACGAGCTCGCCCATCACCTCAAGCACTTCGAGGATGTTGGGCACAACTTCGTCCCGGTTCTGCTTGAAGGGGTTGTAGTCCCAGCTGCCCTCGAAATGGTAATGTCCACGTCGCGGCCAATGCACCTGGTACAGATCGATATAGTCGGTCCTGAGCCGGCGCAGGCTGCCTTCGATCGCCTCGCGCACGCTTGGGCCGTCGATACCCTTGCCGCCGCGCACCCATGGTCGCCCGCCGCCTGCGACCTTCGAGGCGAGGATTACCTTGTCGCGGTTCTTGCGGGCCTCAAACCATGTTCCGATGATCTGTTCGGTCTTGCCGAAGGTTTCGGCCGAAGGCGGCACGGCGTACATTTCCGCCGTATCGAAGAAATTGATGCCCTCCGCGAGCGCATAATCCATTTGCTCGTGGCCATCGGCTTCGTTGTTCTGCAGGCCCCAGGTCATGGTCCCGAGGCAGATTTCCGAAACCTGTACATCCGTGCGGCCGAGCTTGCGCATCTTCATGATTTTGCCCCCTTTTTGCGGCGAATGGGGCGCACCCTATTGCCGGGTCGGGGCAAGGGCAAGCCTCTGGCGATACCTCGGGCGCAGAGCGCGCCTCGCAGCTTTCTCTGTCGCTTGCCAGCCCCGGTCCGATCGGTGAAACTCCGCCCCCCGATGCTCCAGAGGATGCTTGCGTTGCTGACTCGTCTTGTTGCCCGAATGGGCGCCGTCGCACTCGTCCTCGCCCTTCATGCGCCCGTGCACGCCGAAACCGGCGCAACGCCCCCCGCACCGGCTGACGCCGTCGCGGCGGTCGCAGCAAAGATACCGCAGATGGATGCCAAGTCCCTCGATGGGCTGATCGGGCAGGTGATTGTCGCGGTCAACACCGACTCGCGTCGTCTCGCCGCCTTCCAGAGTTCCAAGGCCTGTCTGGAACTCTACCGCGCCGCCAACTCCTTTGCCGCCGGCTATGACTACCTGGTCGCAATCGGCGCGCGCGCGGAGGACCTGCCCAGCCCGAACGGGCCGCAATTGCGCTCCAAGGCCATCCAGGCCCGCGTCGTTGCCTTTGCCGCCCGCTCCAAGGCGGCCGAACTGATCCAGGCCACCTGCCGCAATTTCCCGGTGCCCGCGGAGAACGCTGGTGATCCGCGCTTTGCTGTGCCGGAATCGCTCGTTGGGCGGGACTATACCCGCGCGCTGGTCGATGGGCGCTTTGCTGCCGAGGCCAATCTTGCCGCCGCCTATGCCGCTGACAAGACCGGCCGTTGCGCCGATGTTGCGTCTGCGGTGCAGGCCATGTCGCTGCTCATCCCGTACCTGTCGAAGCTTTACAGGGATTCGGAGCCCTTTCCGGAGGCGCTGGGGCCCGCTGCAAGTCGCCGCGCGCTCAATCAGGAGCGCCAGCAGCTGAGTGCAGCCATCAGCCAGCTCGACATGAAGTACTCGGCGCGGTGCAATGCTACCGGCGCTTCCGGGGCAGCGCCGCAGCCTGCTCCGACTTCCGCGCCGGCGCCATAGGCCGCAGAGCCCTGCCACTCAGAGTCTGTCTGACCCATCCGTCAAAAAAGCGTCACGACATGCGCTTTAGGGGTTGAGCATAAGGGCGGCTCCCCCTATATAGCCGCTGTGCCGCGGCGATGGCCGCACTCTTGGGCACGCTGAAAAGCCGAAGGCTTTCAAAATCTTGGCGCGGGGTGGAGCAGCCCGGTAGCTCGTCAGGCTCATAACCTGAAGGCCGCAGGTTCAAATCCTGCCCCCGCAACCAATCTTCCTACAAGGCCCCCGCATCGTCGGGGGCTTTGTCGTTTCTGTCGAAAGGTGCTGAGAGCGGCCGGCCATTGGCCGACCGCTATGTGCCGTCCCGGTCAGGCCGGAACGACCCGACAGAGCCGCGCGCCATGCGGAGGCACGGTGGCGCAGAAGAGCGGGCCCGATGGGCCCAGATCGGCACCCGTCCACAGGTCGCGTACCGATTTGGCCTTCGTCAGTCCCAGTCGCTCGAGACGGAACGGAATCTCCTTCGGCTTTGCGGTTGTGTTGAACAGCGCGAGGTAGTGGTCGGCGCTGCCGTCATCCGGTTCGGCGCTCCAGATTCGGGTGCCGTCGAGCTCGAAATGCGGGCGATTGTTGCGGCTCTGCTGATTGACGGCCAGTACCGCGCGATTGGTCAGGAGCTGGAGCGTTGTCTCGTCGAGGTGCCGCAAGTCCCCTCCCATGATCAGCGGCGAGCGGGCGATGGCCCATAGCGACATCACGGTCCGCTGTTCATCCGGGGTGAATCGGGTGTCGCGCTCGCCGAGCGCCAGCCGACCGACCGGCAGCATATCGGCATCTGGCCAACTGCCTGGGCCCATGACCGGGTTCCAGTTCTCGAGCCGCACGAACTGCGCCTCGACCATCGCCCATTCGTCCCAGAAATCGTCTGATATGCGCCACATCTGCGCGTGTTTCCGCACATGCTCGGCGCGGATAACCGGCGTCTCGCCGGGCGACAGCGACAGCAGCATCGGGCGGCCGGTCTTGACGATGGCCTCATGCACCGCCTCGATCTCGGCGGCATGCGCGTCATAGGGCCGGCTCATGTCGTCCATCTTGATGAAATCGACGCCCCAATCCGCATAGAGCTGGAAAATGCTGTCGTAATAGGCCTGCGCGCCGGGCTTCGACATATCGAGCCCATACATGTCCGGGTTCCAGCTGCAGACGCTGGTAGTGTCGGCAACGTCGCGTGCGCCGAAACGCGTGCCCTTAACCGGCAGGTTGCGCTCCACCGCGAGGCGCGGAATGCCGCGCATGATGTGGATGCCGAATTTCAGCCCCAGCGCATGCACCTTTTTGCCGATTTCGGTAAACCCGCTGCCATCCGCCGACGACGGGAAGCGGTTTGGCGCCGGGATGCAGCGGCCCCAATCGTCCATCACCGTCTCGGGGACCTTCGAATACTCGTAGCTTGAGGCGCCCGGCTCGTACCACTGGATGTCTATGGTGAACACATCATAGCCGAAAGGCAGCAGCTTCTCTGCCATGATGGCGGCCGTTTCCAGCGCCTGTGCCTCGGTGATGGTGGTCGCAAAGCTGTTCCAGCTGTTCCAGCCCATGGGTGGGGTCGGCGCGAGGATGGCGGTCATGTGGTCTCCTGGGCTAGCCATTTGGAAGGGACGTCATTCGGCGAGGCGTCTGGCCGCGTCAGCAAGCGCATGTGCAGCTGTGCCAAAGGCATCAAGCTGCTCGCGTCGCTGCCGCTCGAAATCCGGGCCATTCTCCGCCCTCTCGACCTTGAGGTGGTCCGATGAGAAGTGCCAGGTATTGCCGCCCGGGTTGACCTCGAGCACATACACCCGGCCCGTCCCGGCTTCACGCAGCACATCCACCCCGAGCAGCGGCACATCCACAAAGGCACCAGCCGCAGCGGTGGCCGCCGCGATGACGTCCGCATCGTAGGCGAAGCGGCGGGTGCCGCCTGAAAGCGCCTGCATCGCCACCTGCGGTGGATCGTCAGGATTCGGTGGCGGCCCAACCATCAGCTGGCTGTACAGCGGTCGCCCGAGGAACATCAGCACACGCCAGCTGGAAATCGGGCTGCCGGTATCGATGAAGCGCTGGATCAGCATCGGCGCGAGTCGGCCAGGATGCCCTGCAGGGAAATCGTCTTGCGGCCGGTACCGCACCTCACCAGGTTGCAGCAGCCGGAAGCCCTTGCCTTGCGAGGATTGTGTCAGGTCCGCGGGCTTCTCCACCACCCACTGGCCCCATGTCGCAGCGTCGAGCTGCGTTTCCGGCCGCAAAAGGGCCGTCCGCGGCACGGGTACCTTTGCCGTCGCCAGCATATGCAGCTGCTGCAGCTTCGCGATCGGTCTGCCGCGGAGTACGCGTCCGCGCCGCGGCTGCGTCACCCCGAGTGGCCCGGGTGAAACCACCAGGGTCGGCTTCGTTGCCGCTGCCTCGATGAGGTCCTCCGCCAAGACCGAGGAATCGACGACGAACACCGCGATGGACGGATCCGTCATCCGCACTCGCCGTGCTATGGTGAGCCAGTCCTCGACATCCTGCCAGCCCGGCTGCCGCACCAGCAGCAGGTGCCGTTCGAATTCTGACACCATTTCGCCAAACACCTCACCAAGCACCTGCCCGGTCTCTCGCCGGGTGATGCAGCGCCGCCATATTCCATTCAACCTGCCGCCGGTTCCAACCGAGCTGCCTTGAATTCGCTGCATCGGTTGTCTATGCGAAGCGGGCGTCCTTAAGAAGAGTTTCGAGATGATCTTTCACGATCGTTTGCGCGCCCCCAGCGCGGCACCTCTCCTGCCTGCCCTGCTGCTCGCCCTGTTCACGGTGGCGCCCGGCATCGCGCAGGATCAGCCGGCCGTCGATGCGCCGGCCGTCGAAGCGCCTCAGCAGCAATCTGCTTCGCCTTGGGCGAGCCGGTGCGCCGCCAATGGCCGGCAGGACCCGCTTGAATGCAACATCTCCCAGCGCGCCGTCACCAAGCAGGGTCAACTCGTGGGCTCGGTGACCATCCGGACGATCGCCGGCACCGATCCCGTGATGGTGGTCAGCGTTCCGCTCGGGCTCTACCTCGGCGCCGGTGTGTCCTTCGATGTCGATGGCGCCAATGGTCAGCAGCTCGAACTGGAGACCTGCGACCGCGCCGGCTGCTATGCCCAGCTCAAGCTTACCGAGGATACTCTCAATGCCTTCCGCGGCGGTCAGGTCCTTGACATCGTCTTCCAGAACCTCAATCGCCAGCCGGTAAAGCTGCCGATGTCGCTGGTCGGCTTCACCGCCGCCTACGATAAGGTCAGGTAAGGCGGGCATCCGTCGAACACGAACAGAGCGGCGGGACGCACTCCCGCGGCTGCGGCACGAGGACCATGCGGTATGGCTGACGAGCGAGACACCATCGACATGAGTGCGCCACAGCGCATCACTCCCATTCCCTCGCTCGAGGCCGAGGAGCCGAGGCGTGGCAATGGCGTGTTGATCGTCGCTGTCGCGGCCATTCTCGTGCTGGTCGCCGCCATCGGCGCAGCCGTCGTGTTTCTCGGTGGCAATGGGGCAACCACCGCGACCGCCACCGCCGATGCGGTAACGGCTGCCGCCGCGCCCGCCACTGACCCGCCATCATCCGCGGAATCGACGACGGCAGAGAGCGTCTCGACCTCCACCCCGGCGATGGCGCCGGCGAACACCGGACCCGCTGTTGCGGCCCCCGCTGCGTCCGCGCCGGCGGATAGTGCGGAAGCCTCATCGGCCTCGGCCGATGCACCCGGGCCCGCGGCAGAAACCGCGCCCGCTGCGCCTCCCACTCCCTCGGCGCCCCCGGCTCCTGCTGCCACCGGACCCTTCAAGCCACAGCCGATTGGCGATTGGCTGCTGCTTTGCCCCGAGCCGGCGACTTTCGGCCCCGACTGCCTGCTTCAGCAGGAGCTTCGGTCCTCCCGCACCAAGCGCCTTGTCGCGGTTTGGGCCCTGAAGCGCGATGTCTCGGGCAAGCTGCGCGCCGTGTTCCAGTTGCCGCCTTCGATCTTGGCGGATAAGGGACTCGTACTCGGTTCCGGCACCGCCGAGCCACGCCTGTTGCCGATTTCCAATTGCTCGACGCAAATGTGTGTTGCGCGTGCCGAATTCGACGTCGAGGCCCTCAACCAGCTGATCGCCGCGCCTGCGCTGGGCGTCAGCGTGGTGCTCAAGGGGGCCGACGGCGCAGAGGGGAAGCCGTTGGTGTTGAACTTCAGCACCAAGGGCCTCGGCGTCGGCGCCACCAAGCTGATGCCCTGATCAGACGAGTGCGGTCGCCTCGCTGGAGAACAGTCGCTGCACCAGCGGCAATGTCGCGGCGCCGAGTGATGCCGCCCGCGTTCCGAGCCGGCCGGATGCAACACTAGGCCGGTCATGCGTCATGGTCGGCAGGAGCGCTAGTTCCCGCTCTGTCGCCGCAACCAGGCGCCCGAGCACTTCGGTGGGGATTTCGCCATCGATGATCGCAAGCGGTACGTCCACCACGGCGCGCGTGTTCATGACGGTTGCGGCGAGCGCCTTGCCCGCGCAGTCGATCCAGCGATCTACCAGTTCGGGCCATTCTTCCCACGGCCAATCGCGCGGGCTTGAGATCGGCGGTGTGATGCCGCGCTTCGCCAGCCCCTCCCGCACCGGTGTCAGAGAGGCCACCTGGTGACCGAGATAGCGCGTCCCGTCAACTCCCACGACAAACATCGAGCCAAGGATCGACGGCGTCTCGGGCGGTCCGCTGCGCAGCATCGGCTCGATGATAAGCCCTGAACCAAGGAATGTGCCGATAAAGAGATAGGCAAAGCCGCGGGGCCGCGGCGCAGGATGCATGAGCATCTCAGCCCAGCACGCCGCGGTGCCATCGTTGAAAAGCGCCGTCGGTAGTCCGGTCTTGCCTTCCATCTGCGCGCGGAGGTCGAGCGTCTTCCAGCCCTCGATCTGGTCCTTGGGTGCGCCGATCAGGTGCAGGTTACGGTGGAGCTCGTTGGGCATCGCGATGCCGAGCGCTATGATACGTGACCGCTGCGCTGCATCGAGCCGCTCGGTAAGCGAAGTCACCGCCTTGCTCAACTCGTTGGCGATGGTTCGATAGTCGGGATAGGAATAATCGCGCCGATAGCGGGCAATTTCATTGCCGCCCATGTCCATCAGCCCGAGTTCGACATGGTCCCAGTTTACTTCTGCGCCGAGCGTATATCCGGCCGCATGGTTAAGTGACAGCGGTGTTGCCGGCTGCCCGCGCCGGCCACGCAACACTTCCCCGCGCAGGATCAGCCCATCTGCCTCAAGATCGGCGACGATCGCTGAGGCCGTCTGCGGCGCGAGACCTGTCATGCGCGAGATATCGGCATTGGACAGGCCTGGGTTGAATGCGATTGCCGACAAGACCGCCCGGCGATTGGCTGCCCTCAGATCAGAATGCTGCACGCCCCGCGCAGCTGCGGCAAAGAAATCGCTCACGTCGCAAACCCCGAAAATAAAGTCAGGACTGGAAATAGAAATCGCCGGGCAGTTTCGCCCGGCGACAAGCACTCATCAATGCGTGATCAGTCCGAAAAAGTCAACCTGCATTGTCACCAATTAGTCACCGAACCGTCGCGGCGCCTGAGCATCGGCGCCTGCCAGAACTTGAAGCTCTGCTGCTGCACCAGATCCTCGTTGACCTCGACCCCGAGCCCGGGAGCATCGCTCACCGGATAACATGCGTTTTCCAGACGCGGCTGCACCGGGAAGAAGTCGGAATTGTCGAAGCCGAGAATATGGGCCTCTGCCGGGCTGGCGCGGGTTTCGAGCCAGCTGAAATTCGCCACTGCGGCGGCAAAGTGCACCGTCGCTGCCGTGCAGATCGGCCCCAGGGGGTTGTGTGGCATCAGGTCGACATAGTGCGCTTCGCTCCATCCGGCGATCTTCATCGATTCGGTGAGCCCACCCACATTGCACACGTCAATACGGTTGAACTGGTGGATGCCGCGCTCGATATAGGGCAGGAACTGCCACTTCGACGCGAACTCCTCGCCGATGGCGAAGGGAATATCGGTGAGAGTGCGGAGCGATTCATAGGCTTCCGGCGTCTCGTCGCGAATCGGTTCCTCTAGGAAATCCAGCGTGCCAGACGGCATCTTCTGGCAGAAGCTCGCGGCTTCCGCCACCGACAGGCGGTGGTGGTAGTCGATGCCGAGCACCACGTCCTCACCCAACTCCTCGCGCGCCTTCACCATCCACTTGGCCGTCGTGCCGATATGCTCGCGCGGCTCGTAGATTTCGGAGCTCCCATGTCCCGACGGCGAAAGCCGCATGCAGTTCCAGCCCGCTGCGATCAGCATCTTTGCCTGCTCGATCATTTCCGGCCCCGGCTCCGCCGAAGTCGTCGCGAAAGTTGGGATCCGGTCGCGTTGCTTGCCGCCCAGCAATTCATATACCGGCACGCCCAGCGCCTTGCCCTTGATATCGTGGAGCGCGATGTCGATCGCCGAGATCGCCGCCTGCAGAACGCGCCCACCCTCGAAATACTGGCTGCGATATAGCGCCTGCCAGATCATGCCGATGTCGAATGGATTCTTGCCGATCAGCCACTCGCGATAATGCTCGATGGCGCCAACCACCGCCTTCTCGCGGCCGGACAGGCCACTCTCTCCCCAGCCGAAAATGCCTTCGTCTGTCTCCACCTTCACCAGCAACTGGTTGCGGATGCCTACCCAAACGGCATAGGGCTTGATCGCCGTGATTATCATGCGCTTCCGGGCCGTGTCGCCCGCTCCCCTGTCGCGCCGGTCTCTCAGGGCCGGTTCGGCCGAAACGCTTTCAGATCGTACATTATCTGTCAACGATTACGTACGAAGTGGCCGATTGCCCACAATGCAGGCAGTGGATTACACTCTATAGATGGACCAGACCGCGCCGCACTTCGATTCCGATTTACTCGATCCGCCCGAGGCCGGTTCGATATACCAGGCAATCCGCGACGATATCGTCAATGGTCGGCTCGCACCCAACGAGCGGTTGGTCATCTCCGCGCTTGCGACTCGCTATGGCACCAGCACCAACCCGATCCGAGAAGCGCTGCAGCAATTGCGCGGCGAGGGCTATGTGGTCTTCTCCTACAATCGAGGCGCCCGCGTCCGTTCGCTCGATGAGGATTTCATCCGCGACATCACCGAGGTGCAGGCGCTTATCGAGCCCTATCTCACTGAACTGTTTGTCGAACTCGTCTCTGATGCCGATATCGTGCGGCTCGAGTCCATCCAGGACGAGATCGAGGAGCTGAATTTCGCAGACATCTACCGACATAGTGCGCTGGACACCGCCTTCCACCGCACACTGTATGATCGGCACTACAACCGCCTCGCATTCGAGCAATGGTGGCGAAACCGCGAGATCATGGGTGCTATTTCGAGCCGGTTCCCCTACTCGCTGAGCCGGCGTACCGCCGTTCTCAAGGAGCATCGGGAGTTGATCGCCGCGCTCCGGGGCCATGATGCGCCGCGCGCCTGCGAGGTCATCGCCCGGCACACCCGCGGTTCCGGCCTCCACATCGTCGAGCATATGAGGGCGGCCCGGCACCGCTCGCAGAACTGACCAGGGTCGTCGTTACCGGGGCGGCGGGTTTTGTCGGGCGGGCGCTTGTGCCGCATCTGCGCGCGCTTGGGCACGATGTGCTTGCCCTGTCACGCAGGACCGGGCCGGGGCTCATCGCGATCGGCTCATGCACGCCGGCAACCGATTTCACGCCTCTGCTCGCAGGTGCCGATGCCATCGTACACCTCATGGCGCGCGTTCATGCACCCGCCAGCGCCCCCGAACTCTACGATACCGACAATGTCGAGGTACCATTGGCACTCGCCCGAGCCGCGGCGGCGGCAGGCGTGAACCGCTTCGTCTTTGTTTCTTCGGTCAAGGTGATGGGCGATATCTCCCCGTCCGCCGGATTCGTCGAAACCGACACGCCACAGCCGGCCGATGCCTATGGGCGCTCGAAGCTCGCGGCGGAGCGGGGCCTGCGCGCGCTCGCGCGGGAAACCGGGCTCGAACTCGTCACCCTGCGTCCCCCGCTCATCCATGGGCCCGGCGCGCGTGCCAATCTCGCTGCACTCCTCGGGCTTGTGCGCTCCGGGTGGCCGCTGCCATTCGGCGCAATCGACAATCGCCGATCACTGATCGGCCTCGACAATTTCGTCGATCTCATCGGGCTTACCCTTATCCACCCCTCGGCGCCCGGCCAGGTCTTCTTTGCCTCCGATCGTGACCCCGTCTCGACGCCCGAGCTGATCCGGCGTATCGCCCATGCCGATGGCCGGCCGGCGCGGCTTCTCCCGGTGCCCCCGACACTGATCCGGGCCGGGCTTTCGGCACTGGGGCGTCGAGGTCTCGCCGATCGGCTGCTTGGCACGCTGGCCGTTGATGAGTCCCACCTCGCCCGCACTCTGGGCTGGACCCCGAGGCTCGGTCTCGACGAGGGCCTCCTGCGGTTTGTCCGGGGCGAACCACCGCTTAACCGCACCAAAGGCTGAGGCGCAACCTGTCAATGCTCGTCTGGATTTTCCGGGGCCTACCCCTTATGCAACCGGTGCGAGTGGAGAACGTTCGATGCCGATGACCGACATTGCCCGCCGGGTCTACGATCATACGTGGAAACTCGACCCGATTGTTCGCAGCCTGCTCGACACCGATTTCTACAAGCTTTTGATGCTGCAGATGATCTGGGGCCTTTACCCCAAGGTCGATGCGTCGTTCACGTTGATCAACCGCAAGCTGTCAGTGCGGCTTGCCGACGAGATCGACGTCAACGATCTGCGGGCCCAGCTCGACCATGCCCGCTCGCTGCGCTTCACCAAGAAGGAAATGATCTGGCTCGCCGGCAACAGCTTTTATGGCGTGAAGCAGATTTTCTCGCCCGATTTCCTGCGCTGGCTCGAGGACTATCGCCTGCCGGAGTACCAGCTGGAGGTTCGCGACGGCCAGTTCCACCTGACCTTCCCCGGTCGCTGGGTTGATACGACCATGTGGGAAATTCCTGCCCTTGCCATCATCAACGAGCTGCGCTCGCGCGCTGCGCTGAAGCGGTACGGACCCTTTCAGCTCGACGTCATCTACGCGCGCGCCAAAGCCAAGATGTGGGAAAAGGTCGAGCGGCTGAAGCGACTGCCGGACCTGCGCATCTCCGATTTCGGTACCCGCCGCCGCCATTCCTTCCTCTGGCAGCGCTGGTGCGTGGAGGCGCTGAAGGAAGGTCTCGGCCACCAGGTCCTGACCGGCACGTCAAATGTGCTCCTTGCCATGGATACTGATCTCGAGGCCGTCGGCACCAATGCCCACGAACTTCCCATGGTACTGGCAGCGATCGCGCCCAGCGACGAGGCAATGCGGGCGGCTCCTTACCAGGTGCTCGAGGACTGGAAGAGCTATTATGGCGGCAATCTGCTTATCGTTTTGCCCGATGCCTTCGGCACCGCCGCGTTCCTCCGTGACGCGCCCGACTCGGTGGCTGATTGGACCGGCTTCCGCCCCGATTCCGCTCCCGCCGTCGAGGGGGGCGAAAAGATCATCGACTGGTGGAAGGCCCGGGGCCGCGATCCGCGCGAGAAGATCCTGATCTTTTCCGACGGGCTGGACGTCGACATGATCGAGGAAGCCTATCACCATTTCTACGGCCGGGTGCGCATGGCTTTTGGCTGGGGCACCAACCTCACCAACGATTTCGCGCATTGCGCCCCTGAACTGAACCCCGCCCTCGACCCGATCTCGCTCGTCTGCAAGGTCTCCGAGGCGAACGGCCATCCGGCCGTGAAGCTCTCCGACAATCCGGAAAAGGCCACAGGCGAACCCGACGAGGTCGCCCGCTACATCCGAATTTTCGGCAACAAGGATCGCGTCTCGCACGCCGTCACCGTCTGAGGTTGTTATGCAGTTTTCTGCCTGCATCGAGTGGCTCTTCGCCGCCGAGGCTCCCGCTTTTCCCGATCGCATCCGGCTGGCGAAATCCGCCGGGCTCGACGCCGTCGAGTTCTGGCGTCATTCCAACAAGGATCTCGAGGCTATACGTGCTGCGCTCGACGAGACCGGGCTGCCGCTTGCCGGCATCCTGTGCGAACCCATCGCGGCACTCGGCAATCCCGAGACGCACCAATGGTTCCTGCACGGCGTGCGGTCGTCGCTTGCCGCCGCGCTGCGACTGGGCGCCAAGGTGATGATCGCGCAATCGGGCGACGATCTGCACGACATCGCCCGGCCGCTGCAGCACAGGGCCATCGTCGCTGTCCTTGGGGAAGCCGCGAAAATCCTCGAAGGCTCGGGTGTCACCCTCGCCATCGAGCCGCTCAACGATCGGGTCGATCACGTCGGCTACTATCTCACATCAACCACCGAGGGCCTCGATATCGTCGACGAGGTGGCCCGCCCGGAAGTGAAGCTGCTCTACGACATCTACCACGCCGCCGTGATGGGCGAGGATATCGACCTCCTCAAGGGCCGGGTCGACCGCATCGCCCATGTGCACCTCGCTGACACACCCGGCCGAGGTGCGCCCGGCACCGGCAAGCTGGATTTCCCCGAGCGACTTGGCTGGCTCAGGGCAAATGGCTATTCCGGCCTTGTCGGGCTCGAGTACAAGCTGGCCGGTTCGACGCGCGAGAGCCTCGTCTTCCGCGAGTTGCTTTCGTGATTGTTATCCGAATCGCGAACGAACTGTGGACTGATTGTCACCCTAATCGCGGATGATGCTTTGCCCTATCTCTGGCAGCGAAGCGATCGGCATGAGCCGGTCCGGATTTCCTGGAGGCAAGCATGATCACCCAGATCAAGGGCCTGCATCACGTCACGTCCATGGCGCGCGATGCCCGCATCAACAACCAGTTCTTCACCGACACGCTCGGGCTGCGTCGGGTCAAGCAGACGGTCAATTTCGACGCACCCGACGTCTACCATCTCTACTATGGCGACGAGACGGGCTCGGCCGGCACCGTCATGACGCATTTCCCCTTCCCGCACATTGCGCGCGGCCGCGCCGGCACGGGCGAAGTCGGAACGACACTGTTCTCGGTGCCCGAGGGCAGCCTCGGCTTCTGGCAGGACCGGCTGGTCGCGCATCGCGTCGGTGACCTCGAACTGTCCGAGAGCTTTGGCGAAAAGCTGCTGAACTTTCGGGCACCCGAGGGCGACGCGATGGCGCTGGTCGAAGTGAAGGGCGATAGTCGCACGCCTTGGACCGGCAATGGCGTCGGGGCCGATCAGGCCATTCGTGGCTTCCATTCGGCGAAGCTCCGCTTGCGTGATGGCGGCGCCACCGAGGAACTGCTGAAGTTCATGGGTTACGAGGCAAAGGAAACCCGCGACGGCGTGCTCCGCCTGGTGCACCCTGAAGGTAACGGTGCCGACCACATCGATATCGAGGTGCTGCCCGGCGCCAGCCGCGCCGATCTCGGCGCGGGCTCGGTGCATCACATTGCCTTCGCCGTGCCGGACAGGGCCGCGCAGGCCGAAGTGAGGAAGGCGCTGCTCGATACCGGCTATCAGGTGACCCCGCCCATCGACCGCGATTATTTCTGGGCGATCTATTTCCGTACCCCTGGCGGGGTGCTGTTCGAGATCGCCACCAACGAGCCGGGCTTTGCCCGCGATGAGGATACCGCCCATCTGGGCGAGGTGCTGCAATTGCCCACGCAGCACGCGCATCTGCGGCCCATCCTCGAGCAGACGCTCGTGCCCCTCAAGGAGACTGTGTGATGACCGACACCTATATCCATGTGGAATACCCCGGCGCGTCTCAGGGCGCGCCGGCCCTGTTCCTCTTCCACGGTACCGGCGGCGACGAGCACCAGTTCACCGAGCTCGCCGCGGAATTGCTGCCTGAAGCCCGGCGGATCGGTGTACGTGGCGATGTGTCCGAAGGCGGCGCGCTGCGCTACTTCCGCCGCCTCGCCGAAGGCCGCTACGACATGGCCGATCTCGCTCGCGCCACCAGCAAGATGTCGGGCTTTGTCGCCGGGCTGACCGCCACCGACCCGGCTCCCTCCGAAGTGATCGGGCTCGGCTATTCCAACGGCGCGAACATCCTCGCCTCCGTGCTGTTCGACAGCCCGCAGCACTTCGACCGCGCCGTGCTCATGCACCCGCTGATCCCCTTCACCCCGGCCCTGCAGCCGGGCCTGAAGGGCAAGCGCGTCCTGATCACGGCCGGCCGTCACGACCCGATCGCGCCCGCCGCGGCGACCGAGGCGCTGGCTCAGTGGCTGAAGGGGCAGGGCACCGACGTCACACTCGCCTGGCACGAGGGTGGGCACGAATTGCGCCGCGAGGAAATGCTCGCTATCCGCGATTTTCTCGGCTGACGCATGGAGTGCTTTCAGGAAAAGTTGCATGACTTTTCCACCTCGAAAGCGCGACAAAACAAGAAACAGCGCCATTTCAGCGTCGACCTCCAACGGGTAATGGCCTCCCGCATTTCGGCGGTTCAACTTGCCGCCGAAATGCACTAGCTTCCGCCCGGCAAATGTCCGGCGGGAGTTTTCGATGCGGCATGGTTCGGCAATGGCCTTTGTTTCGGCACTGGCGCTCGGGCTGGCGGGGCTGATGCTGCCCGTGAGCTTTGCGGCGCCGGCCTCTGCCGCGAGTTTCGATTGCTCGAAGGCTACAACCCCTCTCGAAAAGCAGATCTGCGCCTCGCCGGAATTCTCGCGCGAGGATGAGGTATTGTCGCGCGCCTATGCCACGGCCATCGGCGGTCTCTCCGAAGCCGCCCGCACCCGGGTGCAGAAGGATCAGCGCGCCTGGCTCGATTATGTGCCCTTGAGCTGTTCCACCGATGCGAGGCCGCCGCAGAGCTTCACTGCAGACCAGGCCGCCTGCCTCCTGTCTGCCTTCACCACCCGCGTCACCGATCTTGAGCAGTCGCGCATGCTCGGTGGCTGGCGCTTCTACACGTCCGAGCACTGGGGCGTGCTCGATGACCCGGATCCGGAATGGTGGGGTGGCGTCGCCACAAAGCACTATTCCTCGCCGCGCATCGATGACACCGTGCCCGAGGCCGAAGCCTTCAATGCCATGATGGCCGAAAAGGACAAGGAACTCGGCAAGATGTTCGCCGAGGATGGCACGCTCACCGATACCGAGGTCACCTCCGATACGGATGTGACGGTGAAGGTCACAACAGTCACCTCCGATCGCATCGGGCTCACCATCACTTCCTACTGGATGGGCCACGGCGCCGCGCATGGCAATTACGCCATCAACTATCTGCATTATCTCGTGGGCGAGAACCGCGAACTCGATGCCGCGGACCTGTTTGTCGGCGACGACTGGCAGCAGGTGCTGGCCGACAAGGCGCTGGCGGCGCTCGACATGGCAATTCCCGACGGCATCTGGGAAGACGCGCGCAAGGATGTACCCGGCTTCGTCGCCGATGTGACGCGCTGGGATTTCTCCGACCTCGGCCTCGTCCTGCAGTTCCAGCCCTATGAAGTGACTGCCTATGCCTATGGCGCCCCGACAGTGACCATCCCCTGGTCCGAGCTTGCCGACTACCTCGCCGAAGGCTACGAGGCGCGGGTGCTCTACTGAATCGCAGGCGCGGAGGCTGAGGCCGGTTGCACCGCCTCGTGCTTTGTGGCATGTCCCGCGCCCAATCGGCGCGTGTTCAGGAAGGGTTGCGAGACTCTTCCGGTGCGAAGGCGCGACCAGCAATGAACAGGTCGGTGCTGTTTCGGCATGAAGCAACTGCGACCGGGTAGAGTTCCGGCCGGTTCTGGCCGCGATCATGGGGTGAGGGCCTTGGGCCGCATCGTAGTCAAGTTCGGCGGTACGTCCGTCGCCACCGTCGAGCGCATCCGCCAGGCTGCCCGGCACGTGAAGCGCGAAGTCGATGCGGGCCATGAGGTGGCGGTCGTCGTTTCCGCCATGAGCGGCAAGACCAACGAACTGGTCGGCTGGGTCAACGAGGCGTCGAAACGCCACGACGCGCGCGAGTACGACGCCGTTGTCGCCTCAGGCGAACAGGTAACCGCCGGTCTGATGGCGATCGTGCTCTCCGAGATGGGAATTCCTTCGCGCTCCTATCAGGGCTGGCAGGTGCCGATCCGCACCGACGACGCCCATGGCGCCGCCCGCATCGTCGAGATCGACCCCACCGAACTCGAACAGACATTCGCCGAGGGCGTCGTCCCGGTGATCACCGGCTTCCAGGGCATCGCCCCCTCGGGCCGCGTCACCACGCTTGGCCGCGGCGGTTCCGACACCTCAGCCGTCGCCGTCGCCGCCGCCGTTAAGGCGGATCGCTGCGATATCTATACCGATGTCGATGGCGTCTATACCACCGACCCGCGCATCACCTCCAAGGCCCGCCGCCTGACCCGCATCTCCTTCGAGGAAATGCTGGAAATGGCCTCGCTCGGCGCCAAGGTGCTGATGATCCGCTCGGTGGAAATGGCCATGGCGCACAAGGTGCGGCTCACCGTACGCTCCACCTTCGACGACCCGACTGCGCCACAGGTGGCGCCCGATGGTACCCCCGGCGTTCCCGGCACTCTCGTATGCGATGAGGATGAGATCATGGAAAAGCAGATCGTCTCGGGCGTCACCCTCGCGCGCGCCGAATCGAAGATTACCCTTCGCGACGTGAAGGACCGCCCCGGCATCGCCGCCTCTATCTTCGGCGCGCTCGCCGATGAGTCGATCGTGGTCGACATGATCGTGCAGAACGTCTCCGAGGATGGTTCGACCACCGATATCACATTCACCGTTCCCGATGCCGAGCACGACAAGGCCGTGAAGGCCCTGCAGGCGGCGGGAGAGGCCGGAAAGTTCCTCTATTCCAAGATTCAGAGCGCCAAGGGCGGCGCCAAGGTTTCGGTCGTCGGCGTCGGCATGCGCAACCACGCGGGCGTCGCGGCATCCATGTTCAAGGCCCTGGCCGACAAGTCGATCAACATCCAGCTGATCACCACGTCGGAAATCAAGACTTCGGTGCTCATCGACGATGAATATGCCGAGCTTGCGGTCCGGGCGCTCCATACGTATTACGGACTGGACAACGAAGACGCCTGAGGCATTGCCATCGCCCGGCAGTGCCCTTGGGCCGCATGGCGGCGCGGGGCCGCCGGGCAGAAATGATGGCCACATCGATCAGCGGTCCGCGCGTGCTTCTGAAGCAGCTGCGCGAAACCATGGCGGAGCCGCTCGCGGCCCAGGCCCGGCTCGACAAGATCGTCGCGCTGATCGCCGACAACATGCATGCCGATGTCTGCTCCTTCTACGTGCTGCGTGACGACGGCGCGCTGGAGCTCTTCGCCACCCGCGGCCTTGCGGCATCCGCGGTGCATATGACGACCCTGCGGCTCGGCGAGGGACTTGTCGGCCTCATTGCGACGCAGGCCTCGCCCTTGAGCCTCGAGAACGCACCAGCCCATCCGGCCTTTGCCTACAGGCCCGAAACCGGCGAGGATCCCTATCGCGCCTTTCTTGGTGTGCCGGTGCTGCGCGCTGGCCAGACGCTTGGCGTGCTCGTCGTCCAGAATCGCGATTCCCACGTCTATGGCGAGGACGAGACCGAGGCGATGCTCACGACGGCGACATTGCTCGCCGAAATGATCGCCACGTCCGAGTTCGATTCCCTGATCAAGCCCGGCCAGGATATCGACCTCCGCCGCCCGCGCAGCTTCTTGGGCTCGGGCTTCACCGATGGTGTGGCGCTGGGGCAGGTCGTGCTGCACGATCCCCGTGTTGTCGTGACCAATTTCGTTGCAGAGGACACCGACGCCGAGCAGAAGCGGCTCGCGAATGCCCTCGATACCATGCGCGTCTCCATTGACCGCATGCTCGACCATGGCGACATGCAGAGCTTTTCCGATCACCGCGACATCCTCGAAAGCTACCGGATGTTCGCGCATGATCGCGGCTGGGTGAATCGCCTCAACGAAGCGATCGAGAACGGCCTCACCGCCGAGGCCGCGGTCGAGCGCGTGCAGAACGACACGCGTGCCCGAATGATGCGGTCGACCGACCCCTATATCAAGGATCGCCTGCACGATCTCGACGATCTGGCCAACCGGCTGCTCCGCATTCTCACCGGCGACGGCAATTCGCTTGGTCACAAGGAGCTGCCGGAAAACGCCATTCTCATCGCCCGCAATATGGGCCCGGCCGAGCTACTCGAATATGACCGCACCCGGCTTCGCGCCGTGGTGCTCGAGGAAGCCGCGGCCATCTCGCATGTGGCGATCATTGCCCGTTCTCTCGGGCTCGTCGCCGTCGGGCAGATCGAGAACATCGTTTCGGTGTCGGAATCGGGCGACGACATCATCGTCGATGGCGCGACGGGTGCGGTGCATCTCCGCCCCACGCCCGAGATGATCCAGGTTTATGTTGACAAGGTGCGGCTCGGCGCCAAGCGGCGCGCGCACTACCTTGAGCTCAAGGACAAGCCGTCCGTCACCCGCGACGGCCACGCGATCACGCTCTACCACAATTCCGGCCTCGTTGCCGATCTGCCCATGCTGCAGGATACCGGAGCGGCGGGCGTCGGGCTGTTCCGCACCGAACTGCAATTCATGATCGCCTCGAAGCTGCCGCGGCTTGATGAGCAGGTGGCGCTCTATTCCGAGGCGATCCGGCTTACCGAAGGCAAGCCCATCGTCTTCCGCCTGCTCGATATTGGCGGCGACAAGGTGATTCCGTACCTGCGTGCCGAGGCCGAGGAAAATCCCGCCATGGGTTTCCGCTCGCTGCGCCTCGCGCTCGAACGGCCCGGCCTGCTGCGCATTCAGGTGCGCGCGCTGCTCAAGGCGGCGAACGGCGGCCCGATCAAGATTCTCGTGCCCATGGTCACCGATGCGTGGGAATTCCGCGCCACCCGTGTTGTGGTCAACAAAGAGATCGAGAGGTTGCGCCACGCCGGCCAGCCCGTGCCGTCCAAGGTCGAGCTCGGCGCCATGATCGAAGTGCCCTCGCTGCTCTTCGAACTCGACCAGGTGCTCCCCGAGGCGGATTTCGTTTCGATCGGCTCGAACGACCTGATCATGTTCATGACCGCCGCCGATCGTGGCAACAAGCGCGTCGCCAAGGCCTATGATCCGATTGCGCTGCCACGGCTTCGGGCGCTCAAGCACATCGTCGATATGGCACGCCGCTACAACGTGCCGCTTACCATGTGTGGCGAACTTGCAGGCCGCACGGTCGAATCCCTCGCGCTGCTCTCGATCGGCATGAACCGGCTGTCCATGAGCCCGCCAGCCATCGGTCCGATCAAGGAAATGATTCTCGGGCTCGAACTCGAACCGGTCCAAAGGTCGGTGTCCGCCGCGCTGCTCGAAGGCGCGTCGGGTCCGCCGATCCGCGAATTGCTGCTCGAATGGGCGGAAAAGCAGAGCCTCGTGATTTGAGGGTGAGGACCTCGTCCTTCGGTCCCGCAGTCGGGACTCCTCCCTTGCTTGCGGGGGAGGAAGCAAGTGGGGTGCCCTTGACCCGCGCGCAATAGACCCTTAACCGCAAACCATGCCCGCGCTCCCTGAAGACAAGCTCGACGCCCTCACCAAGCGCTTCGATTCCATCGAGGCGGCGCTCGCCTCCGGCCCGGCTGCCGAGGAGTTCGTGCGCCTCTCCAAGGAATATGCCGAGCTCGAGCCCATCGTCAGGCCGATCTTTGCCTATCGCAAGCTCGTTG
Organism: Hyphomicrobiales bacterium; assembly: GCA_027487555.1. Taxonomy (GTDB): domain Bacteria; phylum Pseudomonadota; class Alphaproteobacteria; order Rhizobiales; family Devosiaceae; genus Devosia_A. The sequence continues at coordinate 10,246 of JAIYDI010000050.1, read as the reverse complement.
CCGACCTTGCCTCCGCCGAGGAACTGGCCGCCGACAAGGATATGGCCGAGATGGCCGAGGCCGAGATCGCCGAGTTGAAGCCGCGCATCGAGCTGGCGGAAAGCGAAATCCGCATTCTGCTGCTGCCGCGCGACGCCGCCGACGAAAAGTCGGTCATCCTCGAAGTGCGCGCCGGCACCGGTGGCGACGAGGCGGCTTTGTTCGCGGGCGATCTGCTCCGCATGTACCAGCGCTATGCCGATTTGATGGGCTGGAGCTTCCAGCTGCTCGAGGAAAGCCCCGGCGAAATGGGCGGCTACAAGGAAGTCGTCGCCAACATCTCGGGCAAGGGCGTCTATGCGCGGCTGAAATTCGAAAGCGGTGTGCATCGCGTCCAGCGCGTGCCAGCGACCGAAGGTTCGGGCCGTATCCACACATCCGCCGCCACCGTCGCGGTCCTGCCCGAAGTTGAGGATATCGATGTCGATATCCGCCCTGAGGATATCCGCATCGATACGATGCGCTCGTCGGGGGCTGGCGGCCAGCACGTCAACACCACCGATTCGGCGGTGCGCATCACCCATATCCCCACCGGCATCGTCGTGACCGCGAGCCAGAAGAGCCAGCACCAGAACCGCGCGACAGCGATGAAGGTGCTGCAGGCGCGTCTCTACGAGACTCAGCGCGAAGCGCGCGACACTGCTCGCTCCGAATCGCGCAAGGAGCAGGTGGGCTCGGGCGATCGGTCAGAACGCATCCGCACCTATAACTTCCCGCAAGGCCGCGTCACCGACCACCGCATCAATCTCACGCTTTACAAGCTTGAGAAGGTCATCACCGGCGATGCATTGGACGAACTCGTATCCGCGCTTGTCACCGAGCACCAGGCGAGCCAACTTGCCGCCATGGAGGGCATCAACTGAAGACCATCGGGCAGGCGTGGCGATTCTGGCGCGAGCGCTTCTCTGAGCGCGGCATTGCGACGGCTGAACTCGATGCACGTCTTCTGGCAGAAGCAGCGCTTGGGCTGGGCCGGCTCGACCTGATCCATCGCGAGCGGCGGCCCATCGCCCCCGAAGACGAGGCACGACTGAACGCATTCTGTTCGCGACGGCTTGGCGGCGTCTCTGTTCACCGTATCCTCGGCTGGCGCGAATTCTGGAGCCTGCGCTTCGATCTCAACGAGGCGACGCTCGAGCCCCGCCCCGAGACAGAGGCAGTGGTTGAGCGGGCCGTCGCCGAGCTCACCTCCCGCTCCGCGCCGCTCTTGCTCGATCTGGGCACCGGCACCGGCTGCATCCCCATAGCGATTCTCTCCGAACTGCGCGATGTCAGGGCCTATGCCACTGATCTGGCGCCCGCGGCCCTTGAAATGGCGCGCCAGAACGCCTTCCGGCTCGGTATGCTCGATCGGCTGCGGCTGGCGCAGGGCTCCTGGTATGAACCGCTGCCGCTTGGCCGACGCTTTTCGGTCATTACCTCAAACCCGCCCTATATCCGTTCGGGCGATATTCCGGGTCTTGCGCCCGAAGTGCGTGACCATGATCCGCTGCTGGCCCTCGATGGCGGTGCCAGCGGACTGGAGCCCTATCACGAGATAATTTCCCGCGCCCCGGCCTTTCTCGAGCCCGAAGGCATGCTCATCGTCGAGATCGGCTATGATCAGGGCCGCGAGGTCGCCGCCCTGTTCGACGAAGCCGGATTTGAAGAAATCGCCATCGAGCGCGATCTCTCGGGCCAGCCGCGCGTGGTCTCGGGCCGTCATCCGTAAGCCTTGGGAGAGCCATTTGCAGGCTGATGTTTACCCTTGGCTGACAAACGCCCATTTTGTGCTTGGAATACGGGGCCGAACCGGCTAGTTTCCCTCTGCTGTCAAGGGCGCGAGGTAATTGCACCAAGGTGACGGCCACCCGCTCATCGGCGTAGCTGCAGGTTGCAGGTTCGATCCCCGGACGAGGACCCGGGCAGCCTTGATGGGCCACAAGTGGTTCAACCAGCGATAGCTTTCGGCATTGAGCGTTGCGAAATTGCCGGCCCGCGCACCCTGCTTGATGCGCCGCCGCCATAGCCAATGCCGATGGGCCGATCCTGAGAGATCTTTTCCAAGGCTTGAAAAGAGACGATGAGACCTAACCAGCAGAACAACAAGAACCGCTCCCGCGGCCGGAACAACAATGGCGGCCGCAAGCACGGCAACCCGTTGAGCCGCAACTACGAGAGCAATGGCCCCGATGTGAAGGTGCGCGGCAACGCCGCCCATATTGCCGAGAAATATCTGCAGCTCGCCCGCGATGCGCAGTCTTCGGGCGATAGCGTCATGGCCGAGAACTACCTGCAGCACGCCGAGCACTACTTCCGCATTATCTCCGCGGCGCAGGCGCAGACGCAGTATCGCGAGAGCGGCTTCGGCAACCAGGACGACGACGATTTCGACGACGATTTCGCGCCGATCAATGATCGCTTTGCATCGCCCGAGCAGCGCCAGCCCTACCAGCAGCCCCCGCAGCAGAACCAGAACAATCAGCAGGGCGAAAGCGCCCAGCAGCAGGTCGAAGCCGATGCGCCGGCGCCGGCCGCGCCGGCGGCTGCCGCCGATGCCGAACCCGATGGCGAACAGCAGGCGGCCCCCGCCGGTGACGGCGAACCACGCCGCCGCGAGCGCCGTCCTCGTCGCCGCTCCCGGGCGCCGCAGGGCGATCAGGCGGGCGTCGACCCGGCCAATGCCCCGCAGCCAGAAGTCGGCGAACTGCCGGCCTTCATCACGGCGGGCAATACCCCCGCCGAGTAGTCTGACCACGCACTCACCGTCTCGTCGAGGGCTGCCGCAAGGTGGCCCTTTTCGTTTCAGTGTGCCGTAAAGGTTCCGTGCAATGTGCCAAAAAAGCGCTTGGCGGCGCTCGCTCGGCCTCTTCTTTCCAGCCCCGGCCTCCCCATATTTTGATCGTCGTCAGGGGCGGAGCTGATCATCAGGCCGATCCCCACACCAACGCTTCGGCGACCGGTCCTGCGCCTCGAAGGGCAGTCCGGCGTGCAAACAGGAGTAGCGAGTTGAATATCGAGAAATACACCGAACGGGCGCGCGGCTTCATCCAGAACGCGCAGCAACTGGCCCTTGGCCGCGGCCACCAGCAGTTTTCGCCGCTGCACCTGCTGAAGGTGCTGCTCGACGACGAAGAGGGCATGGCCGCCGGCCTCATCACCAAGGCGGGCGGCGATGCGCGCATGGCCCGCTCCGAAACCGAAGCCGCCATCAACCGCATTCCTCGCGTTTCGGGCGATGCTAGCCAGCTCTATATGAGCCGCGAACTGGCGCGCATCTTCGATACCTCTGAATCTGCCGCGCAGAAGGCTGGCGATTCCTTCGTCACCGTCGAGCGGCTGCTGCTCGCGCTGGTCGTTGAAAAGGATACCGATGCCGGTAAGGTGCTCGCCGTCGCGGGGCTGACCCCGCAGGCGCTGAATGCCGCCATCAACGAGGTCCGCAAGGGCCGCACCGCCGATTCGGCCTCGGCCGAAAGCCAGTACGATGCGCTGAAGAAATACGCGCGCGACCTGACGGCCGCCGCCCGGGAGGGCAAGATCGATCCGGTGATCGGTCGTGACGAGGAAATCCGCCGCACCATCCAAGTCCTTAGCCGCCGCACCAAGAACAACCCCGTGTTGATCGGCGAGCCCGGTGTCGGCAAGACAGCCATTGTCGAAGGCCTCGCCATCCGCATCGTGAATGGCGACGTGCCCGAATCGCTGAAGAACAAGGCGCTGCTCTCGCTCGATATGGGCGCACTCATCGCCGGCGCGAAATATCGCGGCGAGTTCGAGGAGCGGCTGAAGGCCGTGCTCTCCGAAATTTCTGCAGCCGAGGGCCAGGTCATCCTCTTCATCGACGAAATGCACACGCTGGTTGGCGCGGGCAAGGCCGATGGCGCCATGGATGCCTCCAACCTCCTGAAGCCGGCGCTGGCGCGCGGTGAACTCCACTGCGTCGGCGCCACCACGCTCGACGAGTATCGCAAGCATGTCGAAAAGGATGCGGCGCTCGCCCGGCGTTTCCAGCCGGTCTTCGTCGACGAGCCCACTGTCGAGGACACGATCTCGATCCTCCGCGGCTTGAAGGAGAAGTACGAGCTGCACCACGGCATCCGGATTTCGGACGCCGCGATTGTTGCGGCGTCGACACTGTCCAAACGCTACATCGCCGACCGCTTTCTTCCCGACAAGGCCATCGACCTCGTCGACGAGGCGGCTGCGCGGCTGCGCATGGCGGCCGAATCGAAGCCCGAGGAGCTCGACGAGCTCGATCGGCGAATCATGCAGCTGAAGATCGAGCGTGAGGCGCTGAAAAAGGAGACCGACGATGGCTCGAAGACCCGCCTCGCCCGTCTCGAGCAGGAACTGGCCGATCTCGAGGAAGATGCCAATCTGCTCACCACCCGCTGGCAGGCGGAGAAAAACCGCATGCAGGGGAGCCAGAAGCTCAAGGAAGAGCTCGACAAGGCCCGTACCGATCTGGAACTGGCGCAGCGCACCGGCAATCTCGCCCGGGCGGGCGAACTCGCCTATGGCGTGATCCCCGATCTCGAAAAGCGCATCAAATCGGCCGATGATCCCAACGGCGACGGCAAGCCCGATAACCCGATGGTCGAGGAGGTCGTGACTCCGAGCCACATCGCGCAGGTCGTGTCGCGCTGGACCGGCATTCCGGTCGATCGCATGCTCGAAGGCGAGCGTGAGAAGCTGCTGCGCATGGAAGAGCAGCTCGGCAAGCGCGTCGTCGGGCAGTCCGAAGCCGTCGAGGCAGTGGCGAAGGCCGTGCGGCGCGCCCGGGCCGGCCTGCAGGACCCGAACCGGCCGATCGGCTCGTTCATGTTTTTGGGGCCAACGGGCGTCGGCAAGACCGAGCTCACCAAGGCGCTGGCGCAGTTCCTCTTCGACGACGAGCAGGCCATCGTCCGGCTCGATATGTCGGAATTCATGGAGAAGCACTCGGTCTCGCGGCTGATCGGTGCCCCTCCGGGCTATGTCGGCTACGACGAAGGCGGCGTGCTGACCGAGGCGGTGCGGCGCCGGCCCTACCAGGTCGTGCTGTTCGACGAAATCGAGAAGGCGCATCCGGACGTGTTCAACGTCCTCCTGCAGGTGCTCGACGATGGGCGTCTCACCGACGGGCAGGGCCGTACGGTGGATTTCCGCAACACCATCATCATCATGACCTCGAACCTCGGCGCCGAATATCTCGTGGCGCTCAAGGACGGCGAATCGGTGGAGCTGGTGCGCGGCAAGGTGCTTGATGCGGTGAAGGCGGCCTTCCGGCCGGAATTCCTCAACCGCGTCGACGACATCATCGTCTTCCACCGGCTCGCCCGGGCGCATATGGGGCAGATCGTCGAGATCCAGCTCGGCCGCCTGCGTGGCCTGCTCAAGGAGCGCGATATCGGGCTCCATCTCACCGAAAAGGCGCGCGAGTGGCTGGCCGATGCCGGCTACGACCCCGCCTATGGCGCGCGGCCCCTGAAGCGCGTCATCCAGCGTGAGGTACAGGACCGGCTGGCCGAGGAAATCCTCGCAGGCCGTGTCGTCGATGGCGGCTCTGTCCGCCTCGATGCCGGCGATGCCGGACTGATTCTCGTGCCGCTTGCCCCGGAGGATCAGGCAGAAGCCGCCTGATCTCTCGTATCCCTGCTTTCGCGCCTCATGGTGAGTGTGTCGAACCACGAGGCGCGGGAGTTCACTATTGCTCCTTCGCCAACGCGTAGAGGTGCCACGTCGCATGCCCGAGCACCGGCAGGATTACCAGCAGCCCGAGGAAAGCCGGCGCCAGCGCGACGATGGTCAGCACCGTCACGGTGATGCCCCAGCCGATCATGGTCACGGGGCTCGACGTCACAGCCTTGATCGAGGTCAGCATCGCGGTGACGAAATCGAGCTCCGTATCGAGCAGCATCGGCATGGCGAATACCGTGGTGGCAAACAGCACCAGCGCCAGTACCAGCCCGATTGCCGAACCGATGGCGAGAAATCCGAGCCCGCTCGGTGTCGTCAGCACGACTTCGAGGAATTTCGAGAGGCTGGAGGGCGCGGAAAACCCCATGAACAGGGCCAGCAGCAGCCGCACCTGGTACAGCCACACCCACAGGATGAACAGCACCACGAACGCCATCCAGCCCATCTGCCGCTCGCGCTGGCGGAACACCGTCAGCAACACCGCCTTCCAGCTCAGCTTTAGCCCCGCGGCACGGCGGCGACTCACCTCGTAAAGCCCGGCTGCGACGAACGGGCCGACAAGCGGAAAGCCGATGCCGATCGGGATGATCATCCAGCCCATGTCGGCCAAGCTGAGAAACCAGAATATGGCAAGTCCGCCCGCGGCAAACACCCCGCCGAAAAACAGCCCAAAGAGCGGCGCGGCGAGGAAATCCGCCACCCCCCGCCTGAGCGCCTCGCCGATATCATTGATTTGCACCATGCGCAGTTTTGGTGCGCGCGGCACCTCGACCATGGCATTCGACATTGCGTTCCCTCCCGAGAGCACAGCAAAAGCTCTGATGATGTCCGCAAGTCTTGATTGTGATCCTACGCTGACTGCATCGAATCGCAAGCGGCGGGGCCGGCGTTCAGTGGAACGGCCGCACCTCAATCGAGCAGCGGCAGGCCGCGGCCGCCTTGCGGCCCCACGCAAGAGCCTCGTCCAGGCTCGCAACCTCCAGAACCCAGAAGCCGCCGACGAATTCGCGGCTTTCCACATAGGGGCCATCGGTCACGGTGACGCCGCCGTCTTCGGCGCGCCTCAGGGCCTTTGCACTATCGGGCTCCCTGAGCCCGCCGACAAAAACCCGCACGCCCGCAGCAACCATCTCGTTGTTGAGGGCGCCGATCTCTGCGCGCATTTCAGCGCTCTCGGTGCGGCCGTCATAGCCCTTGGGCCGCTGCACACTGACCAGATACTGTGCCATGTCTGTCTTCTCCCCATGTCCGGGTGGCCCTCGGCCAGCCGACAATGACACGACGAACGAGGCGTGCGCGAATCGACAGAGAGGTCAGGGCAGGGGAGAACCTGAAGGCAATCATCGCGTTGCGCCGGCGGGTGATCCCCTGTGGGCACGCGAAGAGCCGCACTGGGTGCACCCGGCAAGATTCCTGCTCCCCGGCGCACTGGACGCATGCCCCGCGCGGTGCAGCCAACGCCATGTCGAGGCCCTCGCACCCGGCCGGACCTTGCGGTCCCTGGCGAATTGCGATAGGAAACAAAACAGGAACAAACGAGATCCACCATGGCCAGATTCGTCGCCGACTACTTCGAACTCCCCGTGCCCCAGGCCGCCGCCGCGCGGGATTTTTTCGTCCAGGCCTTTGGTTGGGGCCATGTGGATTACGGCGCGGGTTATCAGGAGTTGAAGGCCGGCGACCTGCTCGTGGGGCTGAACGCCGATCCGGCGGAACGCGCGTTGCCGCCCCTTATCGGCATCCGCACAGACGACCTTGCGGCGGCCGAAAGGGCCATCCTCGCCGCGGGTGGCGCCATCACCAAAGCGACCTACGACTATCCCGGCGGACGCAGGTTCTTCTTTTCCACGCCCGATGGGCACGAGTTGATGGTCTACCAGCCGTCGGAGTGACCGACGGACTGAGAACATGCCGACCTCGCAACCTGGCGTCATGCCGCCTGTGGTGACCGTCCCGCCGGTCAGGCGGCATCAGTTGAGCGACGCGACCGTCACCGGCGTGGCGTCGCGGCCCATCAGGTCACGGATCTGCGCCATGGTCTGCTTGAAGCTCGCGTCATATTGCGCACCGAGCGAACGATCGCGCGGCAGCTTCACGCTCAACGGGTCGACAAAGCGGCCATTGATTCGCACTTCGAAATGCAGGTGCGGGCCAGTAGAGTTGCCGGTCGAGCCGACATAGCCGATCAACTGGCCCTGCCGCACGCGCGTCCCAGCCTTCACCGCGATTTTCGATTGGTGCCCATAGGCCGTTTCATAGCCATTTGTGTGCTTGATCAGCGTGAACTGGCCGTAGCCTGAAGCCCAGCCAGCCTTTTCCACCATGCCGTCGCCCGCCGCATAGATCGGCGTTCCGCGCGGCGCGGCCAGATCGACGCCCGTATGCAGCTTGCGCGTGTGGAAGATGGGGTGGATGCGGTAGCCGAAACGGCTTGAGAGGCGTCCGCCACCCTGCACCGGGCGCCGGTTCAGGAACCGCTTGCCGGTTTGGCCATCAGGGTCGAAGAACTCGACCGAGCCATCACCTGTGCGGAACCGGAACAGTTCGCGTGTTGTGCCGCCGAGCTTCAGCGCAACATAAAGCAGTTCCTGGCGGCCCTCTGCATCTTTCTCGGTCTCCAGCAACTCGATCGAATCGCCGGGCGAAATGCGCTTCGTCAAATCCACATCATAGGCGAACATCGCCACAATGCGTGACGTGATCGCGTCGGGAATGTCGTGCTTGCGTGCCGTCTCCCAGATGGAGCGATAGACGGTCGGCAGGTTATTGACGTTGATTTCTTCGGTATCTTCGTCGGGGAAGGCGATCATTGCAGGCGCCTGGCCCAGCACATAGGTGCCGCGGTCGGTCAGCGCCACAGTCACCTTGTGGTTGATCGCCCCTGCCGCATCGGGGAGATAGATGCTGAGCCGATGTGGTATCAGCGTGTCCGACATGCGCGACGGCCCCATCAGGATTCTGAGCCGCGTGCCCTTGGGGAGGTTCGGATCGGTGAGCACATTCTTCAGCGCCGACATCACCATGCCGAACGTCATCTCGTCGAAGCCGTTCTTGATCAGCGTATCCTTGAGCGACCCATCCTTCAGGCTGACCACACGCTCGGATCGACCCGGTCCAGCCTCGTCCGCTTCCTTGGTCTTGGGCATCACCGTGATGTTCTCGGCAATACCTGCGAACCCGTCTGCGTCCACGGTTCCAAGCTCGCGCAGATTGCTCGAAGGATCCGCATAGGCGGTGAGCGCCACTCCGGCGCTGCCATCTGCGGGGATGTCGGGGCCGATACTGGCGTTCGCAGTGCCACCCTCGCCGAACAGGTTTTCCACCGTGGCGCGCGCGAACTCCGCCGCCTGCCGGTCAGTGATTGCCCGGCGCGGCACCAGCGTCAACGGCAGGGCAGCCGACTTGATCTGCACCTCGCCCTCGACTTCCGCCCCGTAGATTTCCGGGTTGGCCACATCATCGCCAGGCGTTGCCGGTCCCGATACCGTTTCCAGCATCGCCACCGGGTCATAAACCGGAATATCCTCCGAAAGCGCGGTGCTCGCGGTTGCGAGCGTCGCCTTGACCCGCACGAAGGGCTGCTTGCGGATAATGGCGCGCCCGTCCTCGATCTCGCGGATCGACGCCTCTACCACTTCCAGTTCCGATTTGGTCTGCGTCACCGGGCGAACCCGGTCCACCTTTGCATTGGTGTCCGCATCGTCCTGCTGCTGTGGCTGGGTCAACAACTGCAGCGCTTCATAGGCGGTCGAGAATGTGTCCTGCCCCTGGAACGACACATAAAGCGCCGCACCCATCAGCATCACCGAGGTGAGACCCGTCATCACCGTGCCCGATAGCCAGGCAAAGCTCAGCTCACGCCCATGCGGAATCTCACCATCGGTGGACTGCAGGGTGAGTGCCGGCACGTCCTCGAAGCCACTCGCTCGCAAGAGCGCGGCCGTCCGGTTCCGTGTTGCTGCCGTCAAGCGTCAGAGCCCCAGTGTTGGCGGTGGCGCCTCGATCTCCCTCGCATGTGCGCGCGGGCGGGCACCAGCCGCAATTCATCTTCCATTCATCATCACGCACATTGCGGCGAAACTGCGTGTGGAGCAACCCATTGGCGTATCCACAGGGTGCGGAAACGGCCTGCAACCTTGATATCCCGTCGCTCCACCCCCATTTCCATCCCTGCAGCCCACAGGCTGCTGCCCACCAAGGGGTGGCATGGGGTCTGTTTGGACGATTTCGCAAAAACGTCATCAAGGGCGTTGACAGCCGAAATGCCCGCCCCTATACACCGCCCATCGCTGACGACGACGGCGCCGAAAGACGCCGAAGACTGAAGCCAAGCAGTTGAAATCGCTAAGCAATTAACGATCTTGACCTGCGAATTTCGGCGGTGCCGAAAGTTGAAAAAGGGTCTTGACGAGCTGATACGCTCCGAATAAAACCCGCCTCGTTGACGGCGAGCGCTGCGGCGCTGGAGCGGTTGACGGTTTCCTTGGATGGCAGGGTTGTCTGCCGGTGAGAACCGGGTGGGTGATCTGTTGTCGGTAGGATAAGG
>JAIYDI010000020.1 GCA_027487555.1 Hyphomicrobiales bacterium | reverse complement strand
CTGGCGCTGCGCTCGATGCAAGGCTCCGCACCAGCCCCCGTCGCTCACCCCGGCCAGACCGGCCAAACCAACCGCCCGAGTCTCCGTCACGCTGGATAGAAGTTGGGGGCAACGTCAAGACGCTGTTCTCGTCGCTACCCGAGGCGCGCGACCGGATCAGAGCATGGAAGGAGGACTACAACACGCAACGACCGCACTCCTCGCTGGGCAATCTCACGCCCAAAGAGTTCGCCAGCCAACTGGCACTGGAAAAGCAGGCCGCATAGGGCCAAAAAATCAACCCAAGGACTCTCCTTAAAACCGGAGGGAACTTGGGGCTCAGGTCAAAAGTCACATGGTTCTCACAGGATGCCTTCCGCGTGCAACTCGGCGGCAAGATACTTGTTCTGTACCCAGATCATGCGGTCGGCGTACAGAGGCGTGAACTGCTATCAGGTGCCGATAAGGTCGTTTCAGGCACAGAAGGATTGGACCGCATCGATCTGGTGGACTGGCGGCCGGGGCGAAGGTCCCCAACAGTCGAGGGGAACGACATTGGGACTGTCGCGGCCTATACCACGGATGCTGGCATCCTCCTCACCGCTTCCGGCGAGCCCCCCCTCCTCTTGCTGAGGGAAGTGCCGAACCGTCTCGGTCGATGGGTAAACGACGCGGTAGTTATTCCTCTTGGCCCTGATCCCCAGCACGCCGTGGAAGCAATTCTCAAGAGCCTCTCGCCGGCACTGCTTCTGGTTAGGGAGGCTGACGCGACTGCCCTGGATCTCGAGTGGGTGGCGAAAGCGTTGGACGGTACGCTTTTCCAGGTTCTCGATGTAGGGATGGGGATAGAATTCGCCTGACACAGGCAGTTTCCTTCCGTATCGGCTCTTGCTATGTCCAGCCTCAATGAATGTCCTTAGGAGTTTCCATGTCCGTCGATGCCAAGACCGTAAAGCGGATCGGCCGTCTCGCTCGCATCCGGATAGATGAATCGGAGTTAGAAAAGTACCAGTCTGAAATCAACGGTATCCTTGGATTTGTCGAGCAACTCGACGAGGTCGACGTAAGCGGCGTCGAGCCGATGACGTCGGTGACGCCGATGTCCCTTCGTCGCCGCGTAGACGTGGTATCGGATGGCGGGTACCCGGAGCAGATCGTGAAGAATGCCCCGCTTTCCGAAGACAATTTCTTCATGGTGCCGAAGGTCGTCGAGTAACTCCATGGCCGTTTCAATCGGTGTTGAAACGCCGCTGCAGGATGATGTCCGCGCCATGGTGGCCGAGCTCAACGCATACCTTCAGCCGCTGACGCCGCGCCAGTTTCAGTTTCAAATGACAGTCGAGCAGATGGCTGATAGCCGCACTACGCTTTTCGTTGCACGCAACGAAGCCGGTCACGCGGTAGGCATGGGAGCGCTGAAACAGGAGTCTGAGGAACTGGCCGAAGTGAAGCGGATGTTCACGCGACCGAGCGTCCGTGGCACCGGGGTGGGGCGCCAGCTTCTTCAAGCGATTGAGGCTATGGCGGCCGCCAAGGGCATCGCATCTTTGAAGCTCGAAACCGGAAATGCGCCGGGCTTCGAACTAGCGCACCGGCTGTATCTTCGGGCTGGTTTCAGCCCCAGCGGAGCTTTCCTCGACTATCCCGACTCGGAGTTCTCGGCGTTTTTCGAGAAGCGCCTAGCTTAGCCCTGTGGCAAGTAGACGTTGCCGCTATCCGCTTTGGCCTATAGGAACACAAACAAATCAATCGACGAGACCGTGACGTGACCGACCTGACCCGTCTCTCCCTTGCTGCTGCTGCCAAAGGCCTGAAGAGCAAGAGCTTCAGTTCGAAAGAACTGACATCGGCCTATCTTTCGGCGATCGAGGCGGCCAATCCGGCTCTCAACGCCTACGTCGCTGTAACGCATGACACTGCGCTGGCTATGGCAGAAGCGTCCGACGCCCGTATCGCTGCCGGCAACGCTGGGGTCATAGAGGGTGTTCCGCTGGGCATAAAAGACCTGTTTGGAACAAGGGGCACTCACACCCAGGCGGCAAGCCACATACTTGACGGCTTTAAACCCGAATATGAGTCCACCGTAACGGCCAATCTCTGGCGTGACGGCGCAGTCATGCTGGGGAAGCTCAATATGGACGAGTTTGCCATGGGCTCGTCAAATGAAACATCCCACTACGGCCCGGTAGTAAACCCTTGGCGCGCGACGGGGTCAGATGCCGCACTTGTGCCAGGCGGTTCGTCTGGCGGGTCTGCAGCCGCAGTTTCGGCGTGGCTATGCGCGGGTGCTACAGCAACAGACACCGGCGGGTCAATCCGCCAGCCTGCAGCATTCACTGGTACGGTAGGTATCAAGCCTACGTACGGTCGCTGCTCTCGATGGGGTGTCGTGGCTTTCGCGTCATCCTTGGATCAGGCTGGCCCGATTGCGCGTACCGTCGAGGATACGGCGATCATGCTGCGGTCAATGTCCGGGTTTGACCCAAAGGATTCGACGAGTGTCGATTTGACCGTTCCGGATTTCGCGGCCGCGGTTGAGCGTGGCGTGAAGGGCCTGACCATCGGTATCCCTAGGGAGTACCGTATGGATGGCATGCCGGAAGAGATCGTGAAGCTCTGGGAGCACGGCATTGCCTGGCTGAAGGCTGAAGGCGCGTCCGTGCGCGACATCAGCTTGCCCCATACGAAATATGCCCTTCCCGCCTATTACATCGTTGCCCCTGCGGAGGCCTCGTCCAATCTCGCTCGGTATGATGGCGTAAAATACGGGCTGCGCGTCAGCGGCAAGGACATTACAGATCTCTATGAACTGACCCGTGCCGCCGGGTTCGGTCGTGAGGTCAAGCGCCGGATCATGATCGGCACCTATGTGCTGTCCGCCGGTTACTACGACGCCTACTACGTGAAGGCGCAGAAGGTACGTACCCTGATCAAGCGCGATTTCGAGCTTGCATTCAACGACGGCATCGACGCGATCCTTACGCCAGCAACTCCCTCTGCTGCCTTTGTAATTGGCGACGAGACGCTGGCCGCGGATCCTGTGAAAATGTACCTCAACGACGTCTTCACGGTGACGGTCAACATGGCGGGCCTGCCGGGGATCGCCGTACCTGCAGGCAAGGACTCTGCTGGTTTACCGCTTGGGCTGCAACTGATTGGCCGACCGTTCGACGAAGAAACCTTGTTTGCCGCAGGACGTGTAATTGAGCGCAGCGCCGGTATCCACTTCGAGCCGGAGACATGGTGGCGCTAACCAGCTGCTAACGATTGGGCTTGAACCAAATTCGCTTCGGCCCTATTTGCCCGCCATGCGCAAACTTAAACTTGTTGCTCTGTCCGCGCCGGTGCCGGCCCGGAATGGGAGATTTGGGTCGATGGTCGATATCTTCACTTCGCTCGACTGGTCGCAGCCGCCGAAGGATATGTCCAAGCCGCTTCAGGCTCTGTGGTGGATCAAGAAGGGCGAATTCCGCGTCGGCCCTGAATGGGAAGCCGCGCACGCAATCGTGCAAGCCATGGAGGGCGTTGCGGAATTTGATTGGGTGCATGCGCTGTTGCACTGGGTCGAAGCGGATATGGGGAACGCAGACTACTGGTATCGAAGGGCCGGCAAGCGCCGCGCTACACCTTCGGTTTCGACCGAGTGGGAGCATATGGCGCGGGCACTGAGCGGTGTGACGCAGCACTAGAGGGCGAAGAGGCCCTCTATGGGGACGTGGTCACTGGGTTTGTCCCACCCGCGCACGTCGCGGTGCACGCGCACGTCGGTGAGACGGTCGGCTGCCAAGGGCGACAGCAACAGATGGTCGATGCGAATACCGTTGTCCTTGCGCCACGCGCCATCCTGGAAGTCCCAGAATGTGTAGCGTACTTCGTCGGTTACTGCTCGAAGTGCATCGGTTAGCCCGAGCGCCTTGAGGGCGCGGAATCTCTGTAGGCTCTCGGGACGATAGAGCGCGTCACCCCACCAGTTCTCCGGATGCCTAGCGTCGATAGGAGCAGGAATCATATTGAAATCTCCTAGAAGCACGAACGGCTCTTCGAGCCGCACACGCTCCTCGACAAAGGCGTGTAGGCGGTCCATCCACCTGAGCTTGTAGGGGAATTTCTCGGTATCTACCGGGTTGCCATTCGGTAGGTAGATGCAGCAGACTCGAACGACGCCTTCTGCGAGCGAAAAGACGCCCTCGATCAGCCGCGACTGCTCGTCAGTATCATCGCCGGGAAGCCCGCGATGCACCTCGTCAAACGGCAACTTCGATAGGATGGCGACGCCGTTCCAGCTTTTCTGCCCATGTGTGCGGACATTGTAGCCTAGAGCCTCGATGGCAGCTGTTGGGAAGCCTTCGTCGACCGTCTTGATTTCCTGCAGGCAGACGATATCCGGCGATTCCTGCTTCAGCCAAGCTTCGAGCTGGGCCTGACGCGCCTTGATTCCGTTGATATTCCAACTGGCAATGCGCATCAGGCCCTCCTTGGCCGGTAAAGGTCAGGCAGCGTAGATGGCTTCGAGGATTTCCTCACGGAACGGGCCGTTGCAGCCCTCGAACGTGGTGTTGGTGCACACGACGATCGTGATCTTGTTGATCGGGTCGATCACCCAGTTGTGGCCCCACGCGCCGCCCCAGTCGACTGTACCCGCGGGACAGGGGTTCTTCGCAGCTGCGGGATCCTGAAGATATGCGCCCAAGAGGCTGAAGCGCTTGCCGGCATCGCTGGCACGCCGCGGCAGCGTACCGATCTGGTTGGCGAGGGCCATGGAGACAATCTCCGAGGTGATCAGGCCCGGTCGCCCGTTATAGACCTCGAGCATTTTCATGATGTCGTCGGCCGTGCCGGCCATGCCTGAGCCACCATTCTGCGGCGACGCCGGGTTCAGGACGCGCCCGGGCGAGAAGGTTGTGCCATTGCCCTGATCATCCATAACGACGAACGGATCGGTCATGCGGACGGGCGGGCGACCATCGCCGTAGGCGGGGCCAAGGCGGCCCCGGTCGGTCACGTAGAAATGTGCGTCGGCCATGCCGAGCGGCCCGGTGACGTACTTCACCAGCGCGTCCTCGACATTCGAGCCGTTGATCGCGGCGAGGACGCCACCAAGCACGTCGATGCTGGTGCCGTAGGCCCAACCCGTGCCCGGAGCGAACATCAGCGGCACCTCGGCGATGGCCCGCAAGGTGTCTTCGAGTGTGGTGAACGGGCCGGAGAGCCCTGCAGTCGCCGTTGGCGGGACGCGCTCATAGGCGAGACCGGAGGTATGGCTGAGAAGGTGCCGGATCCGGATATCGGCCAGCGTACCGTCCGGGCTCCTGGGTGTGAACCACGGCAGGTAGCGAGTGACCTTGTCGTTGAGGCCGATGAGACCCAAGTCAACAAGCTTCAGAATCGCGGTAGCGACGATCGGCTTGGTTACTGACGCAAGCCGGAAGATCGCATCGCGCGCGATCAGCGTATTCGCTTCGCGATCAGAAAGGCCCGCCGCACGCGCGTAAGCTTCCTCGCCGTCGCGGTTGATGAGCACCACACAACCGACGATCTTGCGCACCAGCGCTGCATCGATAGCGGCGTCTACGCGTTCAGCCAAACCCATGAATCTCTCCCATTATTTTGGGAAGCGTAGGGCGTAGGTGCCGGACTTTCAATCAGTTTGCGACCGCGAAGCTGGTTCCGCAGCCGCATCCTGCGACCGCATTGGGATTGCGGATCTGGAAGCTCTGCCCGATCAGGTCGTCGACGTAGTCGATCTCCGCGCCGCCCATGAATTCGAGGCTGAGGGAATCGATCAGCACGGTTGCCTTGTCTTTGTTAAGGACGAGGTCGTTGTCGCCGGGGCTTTCCTTCACGAGCTTGTACTCATACTGGAAACCGGAGCACCCACCACCCGCCACAGCGATGCGGAGGACAGTGCCTTCGCCTTTCTGAACGAGGATTTTCCCAATGCGGGCAGCGGCCCGGTCGGTCAAGATTATGGCGTCATTTGGGGTGGTCATGTCTTGCGCCTCGCATCGTCATCAGCAGCAATATACCACATAGTATCGTCGGGGGACGATGAAAAGGTCAGGAGCCCAGATGCCAGAGCGCGCGCCCTATGCGTCGGACCCAAATGCCAGCCGCGGCCGTCTGCATGCGACAAGTGCCAGCCCAACTCGCTCTGAGTTTCAAAGGGATAGGGATCGGATCATTCATTCGACCGCGTTCCGTCGGCTGCAGCACAAGACGCAAGTGTTTCTGCACCACGAGGGCCAGCACTACCGGACGCGGCTGACTCACACGCTTGAAGTGAGCCAGATGGCGCGTTCGATCGCCCGCGCGCTGCGGCTCGACGAAGACCTTGCGGAGGCTTTGGCGCTCGCGCATGACCTGGGGCACACACCGTTTGGCCACGCCGGTGAACGCATTCTGAACGACAAAATGCAGCCATGGGGCGGCTTCGATCACAACATGCAAGCGATGCGTGTCGTGATGCAGCTTGAGAGCCGGTACGCCGAGCACGACGGGCTGAACCTGACCTGGGAAACGCTTGAGGGGATTTTGAAGCACAACGGCCCCATGGTGGATGCAGCCGGTCGGCCGACGGAGCGCTACATTGGGGAGGGGCTGCCGGCAGGGCTCGGGGAGTTGACCGAGGAGATCGACCTGCGCGTAGATTCCCATGCCAGCCTTGAAGCTCAGACCGCAGCCATCGCCGACGACATTGCATACAACGCCCATGACATCGACGATGCGTTGCGTGCAGGGCTGCTCAAGGTTGCCGACCTTCTGGATGTGCCGATGGTTGGCAGTATCGTCCGCGAGGTCCTGGGGCGATGGCCCGGTCTCGCCCCCAGCCGACAGGCCCATGAGGTGCAGCGGCGGCTGATCACCAGCGCGGTGGAGGACGTCATCGCCGAGGCCGAGCGCCGGATCGGGGCGACCGGGATTGAGACCGCTGAGGACGTGCGGGTCGTCGGGCAAACCCTTATCGGCTTTTCACCCGCATTCGCCGAAGCCGAGCGCGGGCTGAAGGCATTCCTGTTCCGGGAGGTCTATCGCTCGGAAGAAGTGATGCGCCCGGTACGCGCCAGTCAGTTGGTGGTGGCGGGACTGTTCGACCGCTTTCTCGCTGAAGGCGCTATGCCGGATCGCTGGGGCGACGCCTGGCAAGCGGCGGGCAACGAAGCGGCGCGGGCGATGCTGGTGAGCGACTTTATTGCGGGCATGACGGACCCTTACGCCATCGAGCAATATGCCCGCTTGTTTGACGGGCAGCGGCCTTTGGGATAGGGCCACATTCCCTCGACCTCATGAGATGATCATGGATGTTTTTGCGCTCTTCCACGACCGTATTGGCTCTGCTCTCAAATCGATGTTCCCAGACATCGCCGATGAGCTCCTGGCCCGCTTCGTGGTGGAGCCGCCGCGAGACGCGGCGCATGGTGACCTTTCGACCAATGCCGCCATGATCGTTGCGAAGCCTTTGGGCAAGAATCCGCGCGAAGTGGCTCAAGCGCTGGCTGAGTATTTCAAGGCCGATCCCGATGTAGCCAGCGCGGAACCCGCAGGGCCGGGCTTCCTGAATTTCCGTCTGAACGCCCCAATCTGGCACCAGGTTCTGGCCTCTGTGCAGGCGCTAGGGCCGGATTTCGGCAAGTCTGATATTGGCAAGGGCGAACGCGTAAATGTCGAGTATGTATCGGCCAACCCGACCGGGCCGATGCATGTGGGCCATACGCGCGGCGCCGTGTTTGGTGACGCACTTGCCTCGCTGATGGCCTATTCGGGCTATGACGTGACGCGGGAGTATTACATCAACGACGCCGGCAGCCAGATCGATACGCTCGCCGGATCGACGTTCCTCCGTTACCGCGAGGCGCTTGGCGAGACGATCGAGATCCCCTCGGGGTTCTATCCCGGCGACTATCTGATCCCGGTGGGTGAGGCGCTGAAGGCCGAGTTCGGCGACAAGCTGCTCACGGTGCCCGAGGCTGAGCGGACCGCGATTGTGAAGGAGCGGGTGCTGGCGGCGATGATGGACCTGATCCGCGCCGACCTGGCGCAACTCAACATTCATCACGACGTGTTCTTTTCCGAGCGGCAATTGCATGGAAAGGGCGGCGACATTGACCTGACGCTCGGCTGGCTGCGCGAACAGGGCATGATCTATGAGGGCCGGCTGGAGCCACCCAAGGGCAAGACGCCCGACGAGTGGGAAGACCGCGAGCAGACGCTGTTCCGTGCGACCGACTATGGCGACGATGTCGATCGGCCATTGGTGAAATCAAATGGCAGCTACACATACTTCGCCGCCGACATTGCCTATCATAGGAACAAATACCTTCGTGGATTCAAGCACATGGTGAATGTGCTGGGTGCCGACCACTCGGGTTATGTCAAACGATTGGAAGCGGCCGTGAAGGCCGTCTCGAAGGGCGAGGCCGATATCGACGTAAGAATCTGTCAGCTGGTTAGGCTGATGAAAAATGGCGAGCCGTTCAAGATGAGTAAGCGCTCGGGCGACCTCGTGACTGTGGCCGATGTGGTGGAAGAGGTGGGTTCCGACGCCACGCGCTTCATGCTCCTCTATCGGCGCAACGATGCGTCGATGGATTTCGATTTCGCCATCGTGAAAGAACAGACGCGCGACAATCCGGTATTCTATGTGCAGTATGCCCACGCCCGGACGGCATCGCTGTTCCGCAAGGCGACCGACGAGGTGCCGGCCATGACGCCCGTCGCGGGTGAATCCGTTGATTTTTCAACGTTATCGAGTTCTGCCGACCTTGAACTTATCCGGACCTTGGCACAATGGCCCCGAATAGTCGCGAGCGCAGCGCTGGCGCATGAGCCACACCGCGTTGCGTTCTACCTGCACGAACTGGCCAGCGCCTTCCACGGCTTCTGGGCCAAGGGAAATACGGATGTTGCCTTACGCTTTATTAACGCCGAAGACTCAACACTGACGAAGGCGCGACTCGCGATGGTCGCGGCTGTTCGGCAGGTCCTGAACAACGGCCTGACGCTTCTTGGTGTATCCGCGCCCGACGAGCTTTCATAATTCGGGCGCATTGATGTGAAGATCTCCCTTGGTTGCTCGGCGGGGGCGCGGCGAGCTTCGGGGGACCGAGGGGGCGCTGCATTGCAGTTCAGCGAGACCATTGCACATGCCTGACGAGCAGGAAAAATCCGGCGACCTGATTGCCGAGCTGGCCAAGCTTATGGCGGTTGGTGGCGCGGAACCGGAGGTTCGGCCGGCTCCACGCCCTGTTCACCTTGAACCGGCTCCGGCAGTTCCGCCATCGAACCCGGCTGGCAACGCGGCTGCTGCGCCAGCGCGGCCAATGGGATTGCGCATTCCTGGCATGGACCAGCCTGTTTCGATCGAGCCGCCGATCGTGGCGCAGACTACGGCTCTGTCAGCGGCCTCGGTCGGGTCAGCGGCTTCGGTACAGCCGACTTTGCCACTTGTCACCGCTCCGCAATCTGCCGTGCAACCGCCGGCAGCGAGCACGGCTCCGGCAATCCGCATTCCTGGTATGGAACGCCCGGCGCCGGTGCCGCCGCCACAGCGTGAACCGACGATCGATTTCGGCGCGCTGCCGCCACCGGTGGTACCGCGCCCTCAGCCGATCAACGACTGGCAGAATCGCGAAACACCGAAGACTACCGTTCAGCTTGCGATTGAAGCTGAAGAAGACTCCGCATCGAACGAAGGTTCCGAGCCCCGGGCCCGCGACGAGAGGCCCAAGGCGGAACCTGAGACTGTTGCGGAAAGCTCGGACAAGCAAGCGGTCAATTCGCCGGCCCCGCTGCGCCGGCAGGCTGAGACTTTCGACCCCACCAATTCTGATTCCGCGCTCGGAGGGCGCGCAACGACACGGCCGACTCCTGCAGCCCCGACGGTCGCGCCGCAACCGAACGCGAACGACACTGCGCCCGCGGTGAAGTCCCTGGCCCAGGCACAGAGTGTCGACCCAATAGCCGACCTCATCGCAGCGGAACTTGATGCGGGGCTATCGCAGCCCACTGCGCCGGCACCAGTGTCGGTATCGGCCCCGGTGGCATCGCCCATGGGGCAGAGTGCGCCTCAGCCTGCCGCAACTCCGGGTGCACCGATGAGCCCGCGCACCATCGAGCCTCGCGCGCGCTCCAATGCGCCAGTCACAGGGCGGCCGGCCATGCCACGGCCACCGGTCGCCGCCGAGAACGACCGGTTTGCCGTGTCGCCGATTTTCGGGCCTGCGAGCAAGGGCAGTGTCGAACCGGCACCGCAGCCGAACGTAAATGAACCGGTGCAGGTCATGCCGCCGCCGCCCGTGCCGCAAGGCGCACCCGGGCAGAGAGCGGTGGCCGCTGATCGCGACCCGATGGACGAAATCGAGAGCCTGATAGGCGAAGCGGTTCGGGTGGAACTGGTGCAGGCGGAGCGGAACGCGGCGGCTCGCGCGAGTGGCATTCAAAAGCCAGCGGCTTTGGAGCCGAAAGGGGCGGAGCCGAAGGAAGCGACGAAGGCCGAAACCCGCCAGCAGCCGCCTGTAGTGCCACCATTGACCGCAGGGCTGCCACCGCGCCGCGCAGCGCTTAAAGACACCGAGCCCACGATGGGTGCCGAAGAGGTCGCTGCGCTCACCGCGGCCGCATCGCTGGCCGCGCAAGCAGGCAAGAAGCCCGTCCGGCCGCCAAAACCCGAACCGATTGAGGCTCGACCAAAGCCACCAAGAGTGGGCAGGGGCATGCGGCAATATGTTGGAATGGCTGTCGCGGGTACATTGTTGCTGGCGTCCGGGCTAGGGCTGTACTGGGTCCTGACGATGAACCCGGGCACTAACGGCGAAGTGCCAGTGCTGCAGGCCGATGCCGAGCCGGTGAAGAAGGATGCGCCAGCTCAGCCGAGCACGAATAATGGCCAGGGCTCTGTGGTGTTCAATGAGCTAGAGGGCAAGTCGGACACGAGCAACGAAGTCCTCGTGTCTCGTGACGAAACTGCCGATACCCCCATTGCCGATGTCGCTAAGGCGGAACCCGAGGCGACCAGTACGGGTGACACTGAACTCGCAAACCGCAAGGTACGCACGGTCACGGTACGCCCAGACGGCTCGATTGTTTCAGGTGATGAGGCTGGCAGCGAGGCGCTGCCGGTCGACCGCCCGAACCTGCCGAGCATTCCCACTGCCGGCGGCGACACGCAGGCGACGGACTTGCTCGCATCGGTGCAGAACGGCGCGGTTGCGGTGGCGACTGAGCCCACGACCAGCGCGACCACAGCAGCACTTCAAGATCCGGCTGCGCAGCTCGCTGCGATCCAGCCTTCGCCGGGCAATGTCATAGACCCCAATATCGTCGCACCGGTGCCGCTGCCGCGCGTCGCCGACCGGAGTCAGTTGCGTGGCAATAGTTCAGCTGCATCGACATCGCCTGTTGACCCGCCGCCGCTGGATATAGGCGGGGGAACATCCGCTTCTGCACCAAGAGTGGTTTCGGGAGGGTCTGGCACCTATGTTCAGCTCTCATCGCAACGCACGCAGGAGGATGCTTCGGCGGCGCTCCGGCGGACGCAGCAGCGGCTTGGCGGCGTCATAGATGGCGGTGCGCTTGAGCTCCGCCGCGTCGACCTCGGTGCCAAGGGCATATGGTACCGTGTGGTTCTGCCGACTTCCTCGTTCCAGGAGGCGACGCAGGCCTGTGCCAGCATCAAGGCGAATGGCGGCGATTGCGTCGCGATCAACGGGTGACAAGCGCCCGCTTGACCGCGACCGGACCGATCGGCAAGGCTTAGCCCGAACGGGGCAGGGCCTGAGATGACCGAACCTTCAACTGGTTGGCTGGTGCCAGAGAGTCCCGACGAGGGCGAGGTGATGTACGTCGACCTCGGCTCCTATGAGGGGCCTCTCGATCTGCTGCTCGAACTTTCTCGCAAGCAGAAAGTCGATCTCGCAAAGCTCTCGATACTCGCGCTTGCGGAGCAATATCTCGAGTTCATCGAGACCATGCGCGAGCGCCGACTGGAACTTGCCGCAGACTACCTCGTGATGGCGGCGTGGCTTGCCTACCTCAAGAGCCGGCTGATGGTGCCGGGCGCTGCCAGCGACGACCAGCCATCGGGCGAGATGATGGCGGCACTGCTTCAGTTCCGACTGAAACGGCTCGAGGCAATGCGAACGGCGGCGGCGCGACTGGTCAACCTGCCGCGACTCGGGCGCGAGGTGCTTGGACGGGGCGCGCCGGAGCCCATCGAGGTGGCGCGGCACGGCCTGTGGGACGCGAGCCTCTATGATTTACTCAAGGCATATGCGTTGCAGCGCGAGCGTGGCGTGCCGCGGGAATACCAACCCCTGGCGCGCACCGTATGGTCGCTGCAGGAAGCGCGCGACATAATCACGCGACTGATAGGTGGGAGTGCGGACTGGGTGCCCCTCGAAACCTATCTCGACCGCTATCTGACAGCCCCGGAGCAGCGGCGGACGGCGACGGCATCGACTTTCGCCTCAAGCCTGGAACTGGCGCGGCAGGGGCTGATCGACCTGACACAGGCCACTAGCTTCGGACCTCTCTACATGCGGAGGCGCGTGACGCCACGGAGCACAGAGTGAGCGCGTTCGAGACCGAGCCGGACAGCCTCGATGCCGGCGAACTCGCCGAACGGCGCCTGCGCATTCTCGAGGCGCTGCTGTTTGCGGCGGCGACGCCTCTGAGCGTCGCTGAGATGGCGCCCTATCTGGGTGAAGACGCACCGGTCGATCTGCTGCTTGCCGAGTTGCGTCACCGGTATCGGTCGCGCGGGGTCAATCTGGTCCGGCGCGGCGATCGCTGGGCTTTTCGTACCGCGGAGGACCTTGGGTTCTTGTTGCGGCGCGATGAGACCGAGACGCGGCCGCTGTCGCGTGCAGCACTCGAGACCCTGGCGATCATCGCCTATCACCAGCCTGTGACCCGTGCCGAGATCGAGGATGTGCGCGGCGTGGCGACGGGCAAGGGTACCCTCGACCTGCTGATGGACGCCGGTTGGGTGAGAATGCGTGGACGGCGGCGGACGCCGGGGCGACCTGTCACCTACGGCACGACGGTAGGGTTTCTCGACCATTTCGGCCTCGAAGCCCTGTCAGACCTGCCCGGCATCGAGGAACTGAGGGGCGCCGGGCTGTTGTCGAGCCGACTGCCGCCCGGGTTCCAGATGCCGCTACCGCTCGATAGCGTGTTGGCCGAGGAGGAGGATCCCCTTGATGCCGGGGACATGGGCGAGCGGCTTGGCGATGCCGAACCAGGCTGACCTGCGTCACTTTCCCACGTCGGAATGCCAAGACGTCCTTGTCTTCGCCATGGATAGCCCCTATTTCTCAATTGAGTAGAGACGTCGTACCGTATCGGAGCTTTATCATGCACGCGCCAGGCATTTGGGGCATCATCATTGTCGCGGTCGTGGTGATCGTGCTGTTTGGTCGCGGCAAGATTTCCGGCCTGATGGGGGAAGTCGCCCAGGGCATCAAGTCCTTCCAGAAGGGCATGCGCGACGAGGAAACCAAGCCCGCCCAGCAGATCGACGCGGCCGCAAAGGTCGACGCGACTGCTCAGACCGAGAAGAAGGACGCCTGAGCAGCCTGACGGTTTGCCGGCGTCTGAGGAGTTTTCGTCATGCTGGGTGTCGGCTGGACCGAGATGCTGGTGATCGGGGTCGTGGCCCTGATCGTGATCGGCCCCAAGGAGTTGCCCGCCATGATGCGGCGGATAGGCCAGTTCGCGGGCACCGTCCGGCGAATGGGGCAGGACTTTCAGCGCGAGCTGAACAAAACCACTGGGCTCAATGAAATAACCAACCTGCGGAACTCGGTGACCGCGCCATTGAAGGCGACAGCAGACGCCATCCGCAAGGAATTCAACGCCTCGACCGCTACTCCAGCGGCCGCGCCACTGGTAGCAAGCAAGCCGGTGGAGCCCGCGGCTGATAGCGTGGTGGATGAGCTTCTGGCGGAGGTTGGGCTTGATTCGGAGCCGGGTGTCAGCCTTGAGACCGTGCTAGATACCGCGCCGACCCCAGTACCGGCTCCGATGAATTCCGCGTCCGCGCCGGCGACTCCAGCAGCATCGCCAGTGGCGGTGCCCGCAACGCCGCCATTTGCGCAGGTTGCGGCGCCCGCTGTGATCCCGACGCCAGCCGCAGCCGCACCGGCAAGCCCTGTTGCACCAGTTGCTTCGACCCCTGCCGCGGAAGCGGTCGTGCCCGCAGCAAGGCCCCGCGCGCCGCGTGTTAAGCCGGTACCGGCAGTGGCAAGTGTCAAGACGGCGGACCTGCCGGCAGCGACGCCCGTGCCCAAGCGCACCCGGAAAGTTGCGGCGATCGAGTCACCGGCGCCCGCCGAGGCGCTGCCGCCAGCCGAAACCGCGCCGCCGAAGTCGGCCCGTAAGGCCGCAGTGGCAGCGCCCGAAGCCACGGCCGAGACGAAACCCAAGCGTACCCGCAGCGTAGCGAACAAGTCCGCTGCCAAGACGACCGACGAAGGTTGATGAATGGCCGCGCAGACCAAGCTCCCCGCGCCAGACGACGAACTAGCCGGCAGTGAAGCGCCGCTGCTCGATCACCTGATCGAGCTGAGGACACGGCTGATCCGCGCTCTTATCGTGCTGTTCGTCCTGCTGATCGCATGTTTTTTTGTCGCCAAGCCGATCTACGAGATCCTGCTTGAGCCATATCGGGTGGCTGTGGCGCCGGAAAAGGTCGAGGTGATCTTCACATCGCCGCCGGAATGGTTCTTCACGCAGCTCAATGTGGCGTTCTTTGCCGCGCTGCTGATCGGCTTTCCCTACCTTGCTTATGAGATATACGGCTTCGTCGCTCCTGGCCTCTACAAGAAAGAGCGCAAGGCGTTCGTACCTTATCTGATCGCGACACCGCTGCTGTTCGTGCTCGGCACTTCGCTGGTTTATTTCGCCGTGCTGCCCATGGCGCTGCACTTCTTCCTCGGCATGCAGACCCCGGAAGTGCGGCTGCTGATGAAGGTCAGCGAGTACCTCAGCTTCGCTATGACGCTGATCCTGGCTTTCGGCATCTGCTTCCAGTTGCCTGTCATCCTGACGCTGCTGGCGCAGATCGATCTGCTTGGCAAGAAGACGCTCGAGAAGGGCCGACGCTACGCTATCGTGATCATCCTGATCTTTGCAGCCCTGATCACACCGCCCGACCCGATATCGCAACTCGGCCTGTCACTGCCGCTTTATCTGCTCTACGAGGTGTCGATCCTCTCGGTAGGCTTCATCGAGAAGCGCCGCGCAGCGGCCGAAGCTGCCCGCAAGGCAGCCGAGGAGGCCGAAGCGACGGCAGCTGAACCAGCGGAAACTGCGGTGGCCGCGACACCTTCTGCTGCGACCGCGCCGGCAACGACCTCCCCATCCAGCTCTTCATAGCCGCCCGCCTTCACGACGAGGGCAGGTGGCTATTGAAAGCCCATGCCCTCGGGGCTTGATTGCCATCGGCAATCGCGTAAACGAGGGCACTTCCTGCATCCGAGGCAAGAATGCTCGACATCAACTGGATCAAAGCCAACCCCGCGGCCTTCGACACGGCGCTCAAGGGCCGCAAGAACGTGCCGTTTTCCAGTTCCGAGCTGATCGCGCTCGATGACGCGCGCCGCGCCGTGATCGGCGAAGTCGAAGAGGCGCAGGCGAAGCGCAATTCGCTGTCGAAGCAGATCGGCCAGGCCAAGGCCCAGAAGGACGAAGCCAAGGCTCAGGCGCTGCTCGAAGAAGTCGCGCACCTGAAGGATGTGGTGCAGACGGGCGAGGCGAAGCGCAAGGAGGCCGAGGACAAGCTCCGTGCGGCGCTTGCCGTGCTGCCGAACATTCCGCTCGATGAGGTGCCGGTTGGCGCCGACGAGCACGACAATGTCGAATATTTCGGGCCCAACGGAACGGCGGCAGCCGCTGCCAAGGGGCGTCCGGCCAAGCCGAGCTTCAGCTTCAAGCCGAAGGAGCATTTTGAAACCGGCGAAGCCATGGGCCAGATGGATTTCGAAGTTGCGGCAAAGCTTTCCGGCGCGCGCTTCGTGGTGCTGAAGAGCCAGCTGGCGCGGCTAGAGCGGGCCATCGGGCAGTTCATGCTCGACCTGCATGTCGATGCGCATGGCTATACCGAGGTGAACCCGCCATACCTTGTGCGCGACGAAGCGCTCTACGGCACTAACCAGCTGCCGAAGTTTGAGGAAGACCTGTTCTTTGTGCCGCACGGCGAAAGCCGGCTAGCTCTGATTCCCACTGCCGAAGTGCCGCTGACCAACTTTGTGCGTGAGTCGATCCTGTCGGAAGCCGAACTGCCGATGCGGTTGACGGCGCTGACCCCCTGCTTTCGCTCGGAAGCCGGGTCTGCCGGTCGCGATACGCGCGGCATGCTGCGCCAGCACCAGTTCCACAAGGTAGAGATGGTGGCGATCACGACGCCCGATGCGTCGCGTGACGAACACGAGAAGATGCTGGCGGACGCCGAGGACGTCCTGAAGCAGCTCGGCATTCACTATCGCGTGGTGACGCTGTGTACAGGTGACATGGGTTTCGGCGCGCAGAAGACCTACGACCTCGAAGCGTGGCTGCCGGGGCAGGACACCTACCGCGAAATCTCGTCGGTGTCGGTGTGTGGCGACTTCCAGGCGCGCCGCATGGACGCGAGGTACCGAGACAAGGACGGCAAGGTGCGCCATGTGCATACGCTCAATGGCTCGGGTGTCGCGGTCGGCCGGGCTCTCATTGCGGTGATGGAAAACTACCAGCAGGAAGATGGCTCGGTGGCCATCCCCGACGTGCTGCAAGCCTACATGAAGGGCCTGACCTCGATCGGCGGCCGATCGTGAGCAGCAAGCCCCGCATCCTGATCACCAATGACGATGGCGTCGACGCGCCAGGCATCGCGGTGATGCGGGAGATCGCGGCGACGCTGAGCGATGATGTGTGGGTAGTGGCGCCGGGGGACAACCAGTCTGGCGCCTCGCACCGCTTCACCTTCGGGCGCGAGCTGGAACTCGACCAGCGCGAGGCCAAGGTTTTCGCGGTTGTCGGCGGATCGCCCGCGGACTGCGTGGTGGCGGGCATGACGCATGTCTGCCGCACGCACCAGCCGGATATCGTGCTCTCTGGCGTCAATAACGGCCAGAATCTCGGCGATATTCTCTACTGCTCCGGTACGGTGGGCGGGGCGCGCGAAGGCGCCCTGCATGGCGCGCTCGGCATCGGTATCAGCCAGGGCATCGACTACGACCATGGCGGCAGCCTCGTCTGGGCCAATACGCGCCGCTTCGGGCCGCAGGTGATCCGCGTCCTTTGGGAGACGGTGGCGCGGCGCGATGTATATTTCAACGTCAACATGCCGTTCTGCCCGACAGACGCAGTGACCGGCATCCGCGTACTGCCATTCCAGCGCTTTTCACGCTCGCCGATGGCGTATTATCCGAGCGACAACGTGGGCAAGTTCTTCATCGCCATTCCTGAAACGCCAACCCCGCTTGACCCGGCGAACGACTTCCATGCAGTGGTGCATGGTAATGCAGTGTCGGTGACGCCGCTCATGCTCGATATCGCCGACCATCGACTGGTTGATGAGATGGCGCTGGCCTTTGGCAACTGAGGGCAGGGCTTGGCCCTGTGGCAAGGCTCGTGTAAGGAGCCACAACTTTTCCTGAACTGGACACGCCCCGCAGATGAAGATCCTCGTCACCGACCAAGACGGAGCCGAACACGAGCTCGAAGGGCTCGATGGCTGGCGGGTGATGGAAGTGATCCGCGACTGGGGGCTGAACATCAAGGCCGAATGCGGCGGCGCCTGCGCATGCGCGACTTGCCACGTCTACGTGGACGAGGCCTGGCTCTGGAAGCTGACACCGAAGACCGACGACGAGGACGACCTGCTCTATACGGCGCCGGACGTGAAGCCGAACTCGCGGCTCAGCTGCCAGATTCTGCTCTCTGACGAACTCGACGGGCTGAAGGTGACGCTGGCGCAGAGTGCCCGGCAGTAAATTGCTCCGAGTTTGCGATTCCGACCTCGTCCTTCGAGAGGCTCAGGATGAGGTCGGTAGGCTCAGGTGAGGTAAGTGCAGGTCAAGGGCAGCAGGTCAGTGAGGGGCCCTGTGTCTGGACGGGTTTTTGATTGCCCTCATGGTGAGCCTGTCGCACCACGAGGGCAATGAACGCAATGCGCTCGGTCATCACGCCTTCTGAGCAAGCGCTTCCGGCACGCCGAAGAGATCATATTCATCCGATTCCGTAACGCGCACGGTGACCATGTCGCCTGGCTTGATACCATCGGCTTCGTGGATGATCACCGCACCATCGATTTCGGGAGCATCCCACTGACTGCGGCCAATGGCGCGTCCTGCGCCGGGGTCGACGTCGTCGACCAGCACGTCGATAGTACGGCCGATCTTCTTTTCCAGCACATGCGCGGAGATATCCTGCGCAACTTCCATCAGCCGTTCATAGCGCTCGCGCTTGAGCTCGGGCGGCACATCGTCGGCCGCTGCGGTAGCGCCTGTAACAGGTTCGTACTCGAAGCAGCCAATACGATCGATCTCCGCTTCCTCGAGCCAATCGAGCAGGAACTCGAAATCGTCTTCTGTTTCACCGGGGAAGCCGACGATGAAATTCGAGCGGATGGCGAGATCGGGTGCAATGGCGCGCCAGGACTTGATCCGGTCGAGGGTCTTTTCCTGGTTGGCCGGCCGGCGCATGGCCTTCAGCACAGAGGGCGAGGCGTGCTGGAAGGGAATATCGAGGTAGGGTAGGATCTTGCCCTCCGCCATCAGCGGAATGACACTGTCGACATGCGGGTAGGGGTAGACATAGTGCATGCGCACCCAGACCCCGAGCTTGCCCATCTCCTCGGCAAGATTGTGGAACTTCGCAGGCACGTCCTGCCCGCGATACTTCGACGTCGCGTACTTGAGATCGACGCCATAGGCCGAGGTGTCCTGCGAAATGACGAGGATTTCCTTGACGCCCGACTGAACGAGCCGCTCTGCTTCGTAGAGCACGCTGGCGATCGGGCGGGACACAAGGTCGCCGCGGATCTGCGGGATGATGCAGAAGCTGCAGCGATTGTTGCAGCCCTCCGAAATCTTCAAATAGGCGTAGTGCTTGGGCGTGAGGCGCAGCCCCGCCTCTGGCACGAGATCAAGAAACTTGTTGGGCACCGGCGGCAGGTGGTCATGCACGGCACTGACCACGGCCTCGTACTGGTGCGGCCCGGTGACCGCGAGCACCGATGGGTGCGTGTCGCGGATCAACTGTTCCTCGACACCAAGGCAACCGGTGACGATGACCCTGCCGTTTTCGCCGATGGCCTCGCCGATAGCTTCGAGGCTTTCCTTCTTGGCGCTGTCGAGGAAGCCGCAGGTGTTGACGATGACGATGTCCGAGCCCTGGTAGTCGCGCGAGAACGAATAGCCCTGCGCGCGCAAGGTGGTGAGGATGCGTTCGGAATCGACGAGGGCCTTGGGGCAGCCGAGGCTGACCAGGCCGATCTTGGGTTGCGCTGTCATGTGTCTCTTTGACGAATTTCAGCCGGGGTCATACGCCGATGGTGAAAAAAAGCAATGATCGCCTTTATGCGATGGAAGCAGGGCAGGGCTGTTGACCAATCTTCACGAAAGCGTGGTTGCCTCGCGAAACTGTTGACGAAAGCGACACCAATCTTTTTGAACTGTTCGGCGTCCATCTCCCAGGGCGACGAAATCGAGTAACCGACATGAATACCGAAACTCTCAATCGCTTCGCGCCGCAGGCGCTCGCCGTTCTCCGCATCGTAGCGGCCCTGCTGTTCCTCCTGCATGGAACACAGAAGCTCTTCGCCTTCCCAATGGGCCAGATGCCAGGACCTGTACCGCTCTTGTCGCTGTTCGGCATCGGGGGCGTGCTGGAACTGGTGGGCGGGCTGCTGCTGCTCGTGGGCCTGTTCACCCGTCCGGTGGCGTTCGTGCTCTCCGGCCAGATGGCGGTCGCCTACTGGATATTCCACGCGCCCGCCAGCCTGTACCCGGTAAACAATGGTGGCGACGCCTCCATCCTGTTCTGCTTCTTCTTCCTGTATCTCGTCTTTTCCGGTCCCGGAGCCTGGAACCTCGACGAAAAGCTTGGCAAGGGTGGAATGGCATCGGCAGCTGCCTGATCCGCCAAATGAGCGATCCCGGCACAACTTGCCTGGATCGCCTTGGTCCCCTTACGGCCGCACGCCACCCTCGGTCTCGTCGTCATCTGCGATATCGTGAAGTGCATCACGCACCTCGTCCGTCAGGGGCCGGGAGATGCGCGCGAGCGAAACCGACCTTGCTGCCGACTCGTTCACCTTGAACCAGACCAGCAGGAACTCGCAGACGACGCGCAGTATGATCAGGCCCAGGAGGCCAAAAACGACGATCTCTAGCAGCCCCCAGAGCCCATCGCCGAAATTGTGGCCGAAGGTGGCGAAGAGATGGGTGACAGCCCAGAGCAAGAGAGCGGCGAGGCCTGTTGCATACAGAATGGGAACCAGCCGCGGCGACAGGATGGTGTCGAGCCGGAACAGGGTGGGGCCCATGAAGATTTTCTTCAGATCGTCGAAAGTCATTCCATACCCCTTTGCATGCGCACCTGACGAGCAAGAATGAAGGGGGCGGCGCCGTTAGGCAATCCCCCCACTGATATCTGCTGTCGCCGGGCCGAAACGGCGCACGAACATCGCACGCAACACCGAATCGACTTCGGCGAGGCTGACAATATGCCCCATATCAAGCAGGCTCGTGACGCCCTGGTCGGAAATGCCGCAGGGGACTATGCCGCCAAAATGCCCCAGGTCGGGCGCCACGTTGATCGCGATGCCGTGGAAACTGACCCAACGTGACACGCGCACGCCGATTGCCGCGATCTTGTCCTCGCGCAGGACGCCCTTGTCGGGACGCGCGACCCAGACGCCAATCCGCCCCTCGCGGCGCTCGCCCTTGATGTTGAAGGCCGCAAGCGTGTCTATGATCAGCCCCTCAAGTCCCTGCACGAGGCAACGCACGTCGCGTCCCCGCTGGCGCAGATCGAGCATGAAATAGACCACCCGCTGGCCTGGCCCATGGTAGGTGTATTGCCCGCCCCGCCCGGCATTGTAAACGGGGAAGCGGCCGGGCTCGATCAGGTCGACCGGGTTGGCAGACGTGCCGGCGGTGTAGAGCGGTGGATGCTCCAGCAGCCAGACGAGTTCGCCTGCCGTTCCCTCTGCAATGGCCGCAGCGCGGGCCCGCATTGCCTCCAGCGCTTCCGGATAGGGCACGAGAGAATCGGTTACCATCCAGGCGGTGGGAACCCCATCGGCCCGGATCAGCTTCGATCCAGTGTCGCATTCCGGGACGGCTGTTAACGTTTCGGTAAGCATGGGCCCCTCATGGTGAAGACTGGGGACCGGCGATTCAGGTCGGCCATTTGGCAGCTCATATATGAACACGCTCGAGAATATTGAAGTCGATATCACGGTGGAGCTCGGCGCAGCGACCATGCCCATCCACCATTTGCTGCGCATGGGCCGCGGCGCAGTGATCGAACTTGATACCACCGAGGCCGACAAGATGCGCGTATATGCCAACAACACGCTTGTAGCTATGGGCGACGTCAAGATCGACGAAGGCCGACTGAGTGTGGAGATAACGGAAAAGCTGCGTCGTCGCAGCTAGTTACGACGAATGTCGCGGAGACCGAATTATCCGCTTGCACCCGTCCGGCTTCGTTGCTACACGCTGCCTCGCTTCGTCGATGAGATGAAGCTCCTACCACAGACGTGCGGTCGTGGCGGAATTGGTAGACGCGCAGCGTTGAGGTCGCTGTGCCGCAAGGCGTGGAAGTTCGAGTCTTCTCGACCGCACCATCTGGCCCGCTTGGGACCAGAAAGAAGCCCGCGAAAGCGGGCTTTTTCTTTGCCCCAGACCCGGACGCCTCAGGTCTCGTCGCTATGCGACCGCGAGAGGATGAATCCGGCCAAAAGGCTGATGACGCCGCCGATTCCAGCGCCGATCAGACCAAGGAGCCACAAAGGCGGGCCGCCTGCCGGTGGCGCGGCACCTGCGGCTGCATCGGCGGCGGCAGGTGCGGCACTCGGTGCCCCGCCGCCCAGCATGCCCATGACGGACACGACGCCGCCCAAGGCCGCGATCACCACGCCGATAATGAAGATCATCGCGCCGAGCAGCAGCAGCTTGCTGCCGACGTCCGCGGCGGCATCCTCGCCTTTCACCAGACTGGTCGAACTCATGGTGCCCTCCGTTTCTTGAGCGACCGACTATGGCATGCGGTGCGCCGGGTTTGAACGGGGGTGGAGTCGAGTCTTTCAGCTCACCAGGCGAAAGCTGCGCGCGACGGTGAAGTCGCGAAGGCCCTGGGCGGGCAGGCGGCCGGGCACCAATGCTTCGCGAAGGGCCGCAGGGTCGGCGGCGAGCGTCGCGTCGACAACGACTTCACGCGGCATGGGCATGCCGCCACGCCGCACGCGCTCGAGCAGTTCGAACAGCAAGACCCGGATATTGCCGCGCGAATCGCAGGCGACGCAGGCATGCCCATCGGCATGGTCGTGCGGCGATCGATCGATGCGGATCAGTGCCACCTCGTCCGACGGACTGGTCAGGGCTGCGCCGCCCTCGACGATGCGCACCGGGATCGGCTGCTTCAGGGCGGCGAAAGGGGCCGAGGACATGGCTTTGCTCAGTCTCCCCCGGCCTTAGGCGTGTAGTTGAGAATGGGGCCGAGCCAGCGCTCGACCTCGCGGATCGCCATACCCTTGCGGCTGGCATAATCCTCCACCTGGTCGCGCTCGACCTTGGCGACACCGAAATAGAAGCTTTCGGGATGGCTGAAATACAGGCCCGAGACCGACGAACCCGGCCACATGGCATAGCTCTCGGTAAGGCTGACGCCGATGCGCTGTTTCGCGTTGAGCAAGTGAAAGAGCGTGGTCTTCTCGGTGTGGTCCGGCTGCGCAGGATAGCCGGGCGCGGGACGAATACCCTGGTACGGCTCGCCAGTCAGTTCGTGCGGCGCGAAGGTCTCGGCGGCGCCATAGCCCCAGAATTCCTTGCGTACGCGTTCGTGCATCAGCTCGGCAAAGGCTTCGGCGAAGCGGTCGGCGAGCGCCTTCACGAGAATCGACGAATAATCGTCGTTTTGCTTTTCGAAGCGCTCGGCGATGATGTTCTCCTCGAGCCCTGCCGTGACGACGAAGCCGCCAATGTAGTCTTCGGTGCCCTCCGGCGCGACGAAATCCGACAGAGCCATATGTGGCTTGTTGCCGGATTTCGCCAATTGCTGGCGGAGCGTAAAGAAGGTCGCCAGCTGCTCCTTGCGGTCAGCGTCGGTGAACAGACGGATGTCGTCGCCGACCTGGTTGGCGTGCCAGAATCCGATGATCGCCTTGGGGCGGAACCAGTTCTTCTGGATCACCTCGCGCAGGAGCTTCTGTGCGTCTTCCCAGAGCTGGCGCGCGGCCGGCCCCTGGTCCTTGTCTTCGAGAATGGCCGGGTAACGGCCCTTCAGTTCCCAGGCCTGGAAGAATGGCGTCCAGTCGATATAGCGGGCGATCTCGGCGAGATCGTAGCTTTCAAAGACGCGCGTACCGGTGAAGGCAGGCTTGGGCGGCTGATAGGCCGACCAATCGTGCTTGTAGCGGTTCGCCCGGGCAGCGGCGAGTGACGTGCGCTGCTTGTCGGCTTCGGATTGCTTGTGCTTTTCAGCCAGCCGCTCGTACTCGGCGCGCACGTCGGCGATATAGGCTGGTCGCTGCTCGATGGACAGGAGAGACGAGACGACGCCGACGGCGCGACTCGCGTCATGCACGTGGACGGTAGGCCCGCCGTGATACTGCGGCGCAATCTTCACTGCCGTGTGGACGCGGCTGGTGGTGGCGCCACCAATCAGCAGCGGGATACTGAAACCTTCGCGCTCCAGTTCGGAAGCGACATGCACCATCTCGTCCAGCGATGGCGTGATGAGACCGGAGAGACCGATGATGTCGACCTTCTCCTTGATCGCCGTGTCGAGGATCTTCTGGGTCGGCACCATGACGCCAAGATCGATGATCTCGTAGTTGTTGCACGAGAGCACAACGCCAACGATGTTCTTGCCAATATCGTGCACGTCGCCCTTCACGGTCGCCATCAGCACCTTGCCGGCCGACTGCCGCCCACCAACGCCGCCATTGGCGATCTTTTCGGCTTCCATGTAGGGCAGAAGATGCGCCACGGCCTGCTTCATGACGCGGGCAGACTTCACCACCTGCGGCAGGAACATCTTGCCCGACCCGAACAGGTCGCCTACGACGCTCATGCCGCTCATCAGCGGGCCCTCGATGACATCGAGCGGACGCGGCAGCTTTTGGCGTGCTTCCTCGGTATCAGCCTCGATATACTCGGTGATGCCGTTGACGAGAGCATGAGAAATGCGGTCCTCGACAGGCCTTTCACGCCAGGTGAGATCCTTGGCCTTTTGCTCGGCACCCGCCTGGCCCTTGTATCGCTCGGCCAAGTCCAGAAGGCGCTCGGTCGAATCGGCGCGACGGTTGAGGATTACGTCCTCGCAAGTTTCCCTCAGGTCCTTGTCAATCGACTCATAAACCGCGAGTTGCCCGGCATTGACGATGCCCATGTCCATACCCGCCGAGATGGCATGGTAGAGGAACACGGCATGCATGGCCTCGCGCACCGGCTCGTTGCCGCGGAACGAGAAGGACAGGTTGGATACACCACCCGAGATATGAACGTAGGGAAGATCTTCGCGGATTTTCTTAGTGGCTTCGATGAAGGCTACGCCATAGCCCGCATGCTCCTCTATGCCGGTGGCGACGGCAAAGATATTAGGATCGAAGATGATGTCTTCGGGTGGGAAACCCACCTGGTCGACGAGGATCCGATAGGCGCGCGTGCAGATGGATACCTTGCGCTCGAAGCTATCGGCCTGCCCTTGCTCGTCAAAGGCCATGACGACAACCGCGGCGCCATAGCGACGGACCAGCGTGGCGGCAGCTATAAACTTCTCCTCGCCTTCCTTGAGCGATATGGAATTTACCAGCGCCTTGCCCTGCACGCATTTGAGGCCCGCCTCGATGACCTCGAACTTCGAGGAATCGATCATCAGCGGCACGCGGGCAATATCCGGCTCGGCAGCAAGCAGGTTGAGGAAATCGCGCATGACGGCGGCGCTGTCGATCAGGCCCTCGTCCATGTTGATATCGATGATCTGCGCGCCGTTCTGCACTTGATCGCGCGCCACATCGAGAGCGGCGGTATAGTCGCCGGCGGTGATCAGCTTGCGGAAACGCGCCGAGCCAGTGACATTGGTGCGCTCGCCGATGTTCACGAACGGAATTTCGTCGGTGAGCGTGAAGGGCTCCAGGCCCGAGAGCCGAAGGCGACGCTCGATTTCGGGCACCTGGCGCGGCTTGTACTTGGTGACGGCCTCGGCAATGGCGTGGATATGGTCGGGTGTCGAGCCGCAGCAGCCGCCGACGATGTTGAGGAAGCCGTCCCGCGCGAAGCCTTCTAGCTGGCGCGCCATCATCTCGGGCGTCTCGTCATAGCCGCCGAACTCGTTCGGCAGACCGGCGTTTGGATAGGCGCAGATCAGGGTATCGGCGACATCGCTCAACTCGGCGATATGGGCGCGCATCGCATTGGCGCCGAGTGCGCAATTGAGCCCGATGGTGAAGGGGTTGGCGTGGCGCACGGAGTACCAGAAGGCGGTCGGTGTCTGACCGGACAGCGTGCGGCCGGAGAGGTCGGTGATCGTGCCCGAGATCATCACCGGCAGCTCGAAGCCGCGCTCCTCGAAGATGCGATGGGCGGCGAAGATGCCGGCCTTGGTGTTGAGCGTGTCCGTGATGGTTTCGAACAGCAGGAGGTCGGTACCGCCATCGATCAGACCGTTGATCTGTTCGGCGTAGGTTTCGACGATGTCGTCGAAGGTGACGCTGCGGTGGCCTGGGCTGTTGACATCGGTGGACATCGACGCCGTCTTGTTGAGCGGCCCGAGCGAACCCGCGACATAGCGGCGCCGGCCATCCTTTGTCTCTGCAATGGCGGCGGCCTCGCGGGCGATGCGCGCGCCTTCGTAGTTGAGCTCATAGGCGAGGGCCTGCATGCCATAGTCGGCCATGACGATCGCCGTCGACGAGAATGTGTTGGTTTCGCAGATATCTGCGCCCGCCAGATAGTACTGCACGTGGATGTCGCGAATAGCGTCGGGCAGCGTGAGGTTCAGTAGGTCGTTGTTGCCCCTGACATCGATGTGCCAGTCCTTGAAGCGCTCGCCGCGATAGTCGGCCTCGCCGAGCTTCAGGCGCTGCACCATCGTGCCGTAGGCGCCATCAAAGATCAGGATGCGTTCGCTCGCCGCCTTGAGCAGGCTCTTCCGAACCTCCTCACCACGCGACAAGGAATTTCCATTGCTCTCAGAGACTTGCGGCACGGACATTACTCGACTTCCATCTGAGGGGGCGGCAGGATACGCCCGATGCGCCCTGAGGGTGTACCCCAGGATATAAAGATATCTTTATATGATGCGGGCGAGGCGGGCAAGCAAGGGCAGTTTGTAGCCAATTGCCCGATGCGCGGTGAAGGAAACGTGACGATGAGCCTGCCGATCCTGCTGGTGCCGGGTTTGAACTGCACGCCAGAGATATGGATGCACCAGATCACCGGGCTATGGCAGCATGGGCCGGTGAGCGTGGCCGACACGCGCGGAGGCGCTACTATGGCCGAGATCGCGGCGACAATCCTGCGCAGCGCACCGCCGCGTTTCTTGCTCGCGGGGATTTCGATGGGTGGCTATCTAAGCTTCGAAATCTGGCGCCAGGCGCCAGCGCGGGTGCTTGGAATAGGCTTCCTCGATACATCGGCGCGACCGGATGCGGCCGAGGCGACGGAACGCCGTCGAGCGGCAATGTCGCTTGCGAAGGAAGGTCGGTTCGGGCTGGTTGTTTCCAACGCCTTCACGCTCGCGGTTCATGAGCAGCATCTGGCCCGCGAGGATCTAAGGGCCATCCACACACGCATGTCGCATCAGGTTGGCGTCGAGACCTATCTCCAGCAGCAGCAAGCGATCATCACGCGCCCCGACTCGCGGCCGACGCTGGCGACGATCAGGGTGCCGACGACGGTGATCGTAGGTGAGGGGGATCGCCTGACGCCGCCGGAGCTTTCCGCCGAGATCGCCTCGGGGATTGTCGGGGCAGAACTCGTGTCGGTGTCGGATGCGGGGCACATGTCGACGCTTGAAAACCCCGAGGCGGTGACGCTCGCGCTCAGCCGGCTGGTTAAGCGGGCCGCCGCGCGTTAACGCCACGGAAACCATAAGCGCGGGCATCGCTTCGCGGATTTGATGAAATTTGTAACTTGGTTGGAGTTTGACCAAGTTCAGCGATTTGCAGTGACACAACGCGACCTCCGCGCGGCCGCCCGGCTGCTTGTCCTCAGCCTCATGCTCGCGCCCGTCGTGGCAGCGTGCTCCTCCGACAGCTTCAACGTTCCGCATGTGAAGCGCGCGGCGTTCACGTCAAAGGAATTCGGCGTCAAGGCGTCGCCAAGGGTAACCCACTCCAAGACCCCGCCAAGGGGCGGTGGCCGCTATGTGGTCGGCCAGCCCTATGTCGTTCGCGGCGAAACCTACGAGCCGCTCGCCAACCCGATTGGCTATGTCGAGAGCGGCACCGCGAGCTGGTACGGCGCGGATTTCCACGGGAGGCTGACGGCGAACGGCGAGATATTCGCTGCGACTGCCATCACATGCGCGAGCCCCGTGCTGCCGCTGCCCTCCTACGTGCGGGTGACCAATCTTGACAATGGGCGTTCGATCGTCTGCCGCGTCAATGATCGCGGGCCGTATCTGCACGGCCGGGTGATGGACCTGAGCTATCGGACCGCAGCCATCCTCGGCTACGCCGACAAGGGTATCGGCAACATCCAGGTGCAGTATATCGGCCCGGCGCCGCTGGAGGGTGACGATACGCGCATGCTTCTGGCGAGCGTCGACCGCCTCACCCGGCTCGAACAGGGCAACACGCGCCTTGCCTCGGTGGGCAAGGGGCAGGGTGGCGACATAGTTGGCGGCCTGCTGTCATCCATGTTCGGCTATGCCGCGCAAACCGACACAACGAATGCCGTCGACAGCAGCAACGCCATCGGCGCCGCCGCAGCGCTCGCCAGCGCCTATGTGGCTGCCGATTTGGTCGACGCAACTGTTGTGCCGATTGACCTCGGCACATATGCCGATTCGGCGAAAGCCGAGGCGATTGGCCAGCGCTTCGCC
The DNA here is from genome assembly GCA_027487555.1 of Hyphomicrobiales bacterium. Taxonomy (GTDB): domain Bacteria; phylum Pseudomonadota; class Alphaproteobacteria; order Rhizobiales; family Devosiaceae; genus Devosia_A. Next base: position 112,601 of record JAIYDI010000020.1, on the reverse strand, counting down.
TATCTCGGCGCTGTCGAGCGTATCGACACACCGGCCGGTGTATCCATCACGCTCGAAAAATTGAAGCCCGGCGTGGCGCGAGAAGATGTGTCTCGTCTTGCACGAGAACTTGGTTTCACCAATTTCATTCTCTATTAACATTGGGCGGCGCACCGGGCGCGCTGCCCGGATCGATCGAGGGGTCGTCGTTGCGCCAGATTCTCTCTATCCTGCTCCTAGCGCTTGCAGGCCACGCCCTCTCAGTGGGCGCCGCCTTTGCGCAGGATTTCGATACCAAGGCCAAGTTCGCTGTGCTGATGGACTACGAGTCTGGCACAATCCTGTTCGACAAGGCAGCTGACGAGCGGCTGGAGCCCGCGAGTATGGCGAAGCTGATGACGCTGGCCGTTGTCTTCGACGAACTGCAGCAGAAGAAGATTCAACCGACCGACGAGTTTTTCATTTCCGAACACGCCTGGCGGGACGGCGGTGCCGCGTCAGGGGGATCAACGATGTTCGCGGTGCTGAATTCCAAGGTGCCGGTGATGGATCTGGTGCGCAGTGTCATTATCCAGTCAGGCAATGACGCGGCCATCGCGCTTGCCGAGGGCATTGCCGGCAGCGAACCGGCCTTCGCGCAGATGATGAACAGGCTTGCCGCCGAAATCGGGCTCACGGGGTCCAATTTCGTCAACGCGACAGGTTTGCCCGACCCGGAGCAATACTCCACGGCGCGTGACCTCGCGACGATCGGGCGGTTCCTGATCGCGCAATTCCCCGAATACTATCCGATCTTCTCGGAAACGGAGTTTACCTGGAACAAGATCCGGCAGCTGAACCGCAATTCGCTGCTCGAGGTCGGGATTGGCGTCGATGGGTTGAAGACCGGACATACTGAGGCCTCCGGCTATGGCGAGGTCGTGTCAACCGCCGCCACAGGCCGCCGGCTCATCGCGGTGCTGCACGGCATGAAGACGATGTCCGAGCGCACCGAGGAAGCGCGCAAGTTGGTGACCTGGGGCACGCGCGGCTTCGAACTCGTGCCGGTTTATCCGGAGGGGAAGGCAGTTGCAAACGCCGATGTCTATGGTGGCGCAAGTCCGCAGGTGCCGCTCGTCGGCAAGGGCAGCATTGACCTGTTCCTGCCGAAGGGGGCGGAGAAGTGCCCGGAAGCGACGGTGACCTACAAGGCGCCCATCCTGCCGCCGGTTAAGAAGGGCGAGGAACTTGCGAAGCTGAACGTGATGTGCAACGGCAAGCTCGTGCAGGTGACGCCGCTCTATGCCGGCGAAGACGTTGCCGAAGGGGACCTGATGCGCAAGGCGACCGACGCGCTGAAGGAATTTGCGCTGGGCTGGATGTAACAGGGGCCATCGGATGCTCGACAGGACCGCGTCGCGCGCCGCGCGCTTCATTACATTCGAAGGCGGGGAAGGCGTCGGGAAATCGACGCAGGTGAAGCGGCTCCTTGTGCGGCTCAATCGCGGCAATATCGAAGCAGTGCGGACCCGCGAGCCGGGTGGCACGCCAACTGCAGAGGCGGTGCGCGCCTTCATCCTGCAAGGCCGATCCGAAGCCTGGGGGCCAGGGGCCGAGGCGGTGCTCTTTGCGGCGGCGCGGCTGAACCACGTGAACGAACTGGTGGCCCCGAACCTTGCACATGGCAGATGGGTGATCTCGGATCGCTTCCACGACTCGACCCGCGCCTACCAGGGGCTCACGGGCGGTGTAGACGAGAAGCTGATCCGCGGGCTCGAGACGTTGGCGCTCAACGGTCACCAACCGGATCTGACTTTCGTCCTGGACATGGACCCGGCCGTCGCCTTTGCCCGGGTGGGCAGCCGCCAGATCGAGGCGGCGCTGGCCGAAACCGGCGATCGGTTCGAAAAGGAGGACCTCTCCTGGCACGCAAGGCTGAGGCAGGCTTTCCTCGATATTGCAACGACGAACCCGGACCGTTGCGTGGTGCTGCCCGCCAACCAGAACGAAGACGCGCTGGAACAGGAGATCTGGGACACGCTCGTGCGCCGGTATCCTGAACTCGGAACATTGCCCAATTGAGCGATGACACGCGCGAGCCCGACCAGCTCGATGGCGTACCGTTGCCCGAAACGCGCGAGGCGCTGATCGGGCATGCCGAGGCCGAGCGGCTGCTGATGGCGCGGCTGGCGAGTGGCCGGATGCCCTCCGGAGTGATGCTCCACGGCCCTCGCGGCATCGGCAAGGCGACGCTTGCATTCCGTTTTGCGCGCAAGGTATTCGCGGCAACCTCTGATGAGACGCAGGAGCATGTGGCGGCGCAGGTCGCGTCAGGCGCCTACCCGAACCTCTTCGTCATGCGGAAGACGCCGAAGGATACCGGTAAGGGCTTCAACAGCGTTATCAGGATCGATGAGGTCCGCCGCTTCGTCGAGGAGTTGCGGATGACGCGCGGCCGGGCGGGGCACCGCGTTGCGATCATCGACTCGATCGACGATTGCAACACAGCTTCGGCAAACGCGCTGCTGAAGATCCTTGAGGAGCCCCCCGCCGACACGACCTTCATGCTGATTTCGCACCGACCCGGAGGCTTGTTGCCTACGATCCGGTCGCGCTGCTTTCCGTTGGCCTTGCGGCCACTGGCAGATGGACACGTGCGCGACATCCTGGCAGCGACGCTCACAGCACGGGTGGCAGAAATCGACGGTGCCGTGGCGCTCGCTGCGGGCGTGCCACGACGGGGGTTCGAGGCCCTGCTGCTTGCAGACGTGGGCGTGCTGGGCGTTCTGGCGGACTGGCTCCGAAGCCCAGCGACGCAGGCAGCCGGCGCCCGTCTTGCCATTGCCGAGACATTGGCAACCAGAAAGGATGGCGCCGAGATGGGCTTTGCGCGCGATATGATCTTTGCCGCTATTGCCGGGTATGCCCGCGACGCGGCGGAGGCCGAACGCCCGGATCGCCGTCGGCTGGACTCAGCCACTGAGCTGTGGGACAAGGCGCGGCTTTCACTGGCCGATGCCGATGCCTACAATCTCGACATGCGGCAGACCCTGATCGGCATCTTCGATGCGATCCGGAAACACCACCTCCTCTTCGCGGTGCCCATTGAGCCATGACTGAACCGTTCTACATCACGACCGCAATCGCTTATCCCAATGGCGACCCGCATGTCGGCCACGCCTATGAGATGATCGCGACGGATGCGATTGCACGCTGGGCGCGCTTGGAGGGCCGTCCGACCTGGTTCCTGACCGGGACGGACGAGCACGGAATCAAGATGGCGCAGACCGCGGCCGCGCTGGGAATCACGGCAAAGGAGCTGGCGGACCGCAATTCCGCGCGCTTCCGCGAGCTCGCGGCGCGACTCAACCTTTCGAACGATGATTTCATCCGCACGACGGAAACGCGGCATCGTGACTCCAGCCAGGAAATCTGGCGCCGGATGCTGAAAAACGGCGACATCTACGAAGGCGCCTATGAGGGGTGGTACTCGGTCCGGGACGAAGCCTATTTTGACGAAAGCGAACTGACGGACGGGGAGGGCGGCAAGAAGCTCGCGCCAACCGGCGCCGAAGTGAGCTGGGTGCGCGAGCCGAGCTATTTCTTTCGCCTCTCGGCCTATGCCGAAAGGCTGCTGGCGCATTTCGAAGCGCATCCGGATTTCATCGCGCCGGATGAGCGGCGGAACGAGATCGTCTCGTTCGTCAAGGGCGGCTTGCGAGACCTATCGATCTCGCGCACGACATTCGACTGGGGGATTCCGGTGCCGGATGCGCCGGGCCACGTGATGTATGTGTGGATCGACGCGCTGACCAACTACATCACCGGCGTCGGTTTTCCTGATGACCAGAGCGTGCAGTTCCAGACATTCTGGCCGGCCAATGTGCATGTGATCGGCAAGGACATTATCCGCTTCCACACAGTGTATTGGCCGGCTTTCCTGATGAGTGCGGGCATCGCGCCACCGCGCCGCGTCTTCGCCCATGGGTTCATCACAAATGAGGGCAAGAAGATGTCGAAGTCGCTGGGCAACGTGGTGGACCCACATGCCCTGCTCGACGAGTTCGGTACCGACCCGGTGCGCTATTTCTTTCTGCGCGAAGTGAGTTTCGGACAGGATGGCGACTACAGCCGCGAGAAATTCGTCAACCGCAACAATGCCGACCTCGCAAACAATTTCGGTAACCTTGCCCAGCGTTCGTTGGCGATGATCCAGAAAAACTTTGGCGGCGTCCTGCCGACGACAGTGCCCGAGGCGGTCGACAGCGCCATCGTCGATGAGGCAACGGCAGCCATCGGGAGGATGCAGACGGCCATGGCCGGGCAGCTTGTACACGAGGCGGCGGCCGAACTCGTGGCTCTGCTGGGCGCGACAAATCTCTATTTCGCCGAGCAGGCGCCTTGGGGCCTGAAGGACAACCTGCCGCGCATGGGGACAATCCTTGTGACGACTGCGGATGTGGTGCGCCGTGCCGCAATCGTCGCCCAACCGTTGGTGCCGGAAGCCGCGGCGAAGTTTCTCGATGCACTGGCCGTGCCCGCGGATCAGCGGAGCCTCGTCCACGCGCTTGGCAACGCTCTACCGGCGGGGACGCACTTGCCGCCGCCGAACCCGGTCTTCAAGAAGTTCGAGCAGATGAAACCGGCCTGACCTGGCAGGTCTACTCAGCGAACGCGATAATGCGGTGCCGGATCACCGTCGGGTGCTCCGGCCCGATAGTTATGGCTGTGGCGACGCCGCGGGTACTGATGGGGTTGTCTGCCGCGGACAGATCGGTATGGAGATCAAAGGCCGAGGCGATCGGCTCAAGCCCAACTGCGCGGAACTGATGGTTCCAGGGCTCGCCGCCGATGCCACCATCAGTGTGCCAGATCATCAGAGACGGCAGCAGCGTCCGATCCCAATCGAGCAGGATGCCGGCGCCCTCGTCAAGCCAGCGCGCCCTGAGCGGACCCTTCATGCCGCAGAGCTGCACATTGCGATCCATACGCGGGGCGATGGGGATGCGGCTCATGGTGATGTCGCTGGCGCCGTTCGGCACGGCATCGAGCGAATGAAACTCCTGCCGACCGTCCGCGCCAACATAGCCCGGATGCAGCAGCCCGAAGGCGAAGTCCGCATCGAGCGCCAGACGGCCTGGCCGCTCTGGCAGGCGGAAGTTCGGATGCAGGCCGGCGGATAGCCGCGCAGAACGCCGCGCGTGGATGGTGAAGGTGAATTCGAGGCCGGGCGTGTCGGGGATTGCGCGCACCTCCCGCTCCACCCAAGCCACCGGCGAGTCCGCTGCATAGTCGAGGCGCAACTGCACGTGGTCATCGTCGCCAGCAATGATTGTCCAGTCCGCATCAGCTACGGGGCCATGGATAGGATGCAGCGGTGTGTGCACCATAAGGTCGCGCCAGGCGGTCGGGGCATTCGGCACAGGCCGGCCGGCGCCGAACGGCAGGCCGACGAAATCGCCGGCAAGCACGCGCAAGTGCCCGACGATCGACTGATCTTCGACGTTGCCGAGCCATGGCGCACGGGCGAACGGACGGAACGGACCGCTCGGCAGGGCAAATTCACAATCGGACAGCATCGCGGCGGTCGCCAGGACCGTTGCCTCTCCTTTCGACCATTTCAGGTGATGTGATGCTGCCATTTTCCCCTCCGTTTTCAGCGGACTATGACCGAACCTCCGTCTTTCAGGAAGCGGACTTTGGGCGGAGGCGGGTGTAGAGGCGCGGCGGTCAGACCGCCTTGCCCTGCTCACCCGCCAAGGCCCGGACGAACTGGATGGCTACGCGTCCCGACCTTGCGCCGCGCGTCATCGACCACTCGATCGCTCGGGCACGTAGTGTTTCGTCGGAAATCTTGAGGCCATACTCATCGCAATACCCGCGGATCATGGCGAGGAAGGTTGGCTGGTCGCAATTGTGGAAGCCCAGCCAGAGTCCGAAACGGTCGGAAAGGGAAACCTTCTCGTCCACCGCCTCGCCGGGACTGATTGCAGTGGCCCGCTCGTTCTCGACCATTTCGCGCGGCATGAGATGCCTACGATTCGAGGTCGCGTAGAAGATGACGTTCTCGGGACGACCTTCGAGGCCGCCGTCGAGGATGGTCTTGAGCGATTTGTAGCTGGTCTCATCCTTGTCGAAGCTCAAGTCGTCGCAGAACACGATAAACCGTGCATCATCCCGCGCGACTATCCGCATGAGCCGGGGCAGGGCCTCGATATCCTCGCGGGCGATCTCGACGAGGATCAGCCGCTTGAGGCCGGGTTCGCCCAGCGAATTTATGTGGGCGTGAATGGCTTTGACCGACGAACTCTTGCCCATGCCGCGCGCGCCCCAGAGCAGGGCATTGTTGGCGGCAAAGCCGCGCGCGAACTGCAACGTATTGGAAAGCAGAATCTGCTTGACGTCGTCGATGCCTTGCAGCCGCTCGAACGGTACACAAGCGACCTTTTTCACCGGCAAGAGCGTGTCTGACGACGCATCCCAATGATAGGCCTCAGCTTCGGAGAAGTCGGGCGCCGGCTTTGCCGTCGCGGGCTGCAGCGCTTCGAGCGCCTTGGCGATGCGGCCGAGCTCGGCGAGGATCGCAGCGGAATATTCGTCGCTCATCAAGGGCTTATCCTTTCCGGTGGACGCCCGTTTTGCCGCAGGCCGATTGGCTTTGCAATCCTGACCTCTCGCAACTATATTCCGCGCGATTTTTGAGAAGGATGCGCGACGAGACGTCGTGCCCCCTTCGCCCAGCCGGACAGCATCTAAGGAGCCCGACTAATGTTCATTACCCCCGCTTTTGCACAGGCCGCAGCGACAGGGACGGCCGCGGCGCCGGGGGGAGCAGACCTGCTCATCCAGTTCGCCCCCATCCTTATCATGGTGGTGATCTTCTGGTTCCTGATCTTCCGCCCGCAGCAGAAGCGCATGAAGGCCCACCAGGCGATGCTGGCTGCCGTGTCGCGTGGCGACACCGTGGTGACCACCGGCGGCCTTGTCGGAAAGGTGACCAAGGCGGTTGCGAACGAAGACCTGGAAGTCGAAATTGCCCAGGGAACCCGCGTCAAGATCTCCCGTTCGGGCGTCGCCGACGTGCGCTCGAAATCGACGCCGGTGAACGACAACAAGCCGGCCTGATCGGGCCGGACCATCCAGGCCTGACATTCCGTCCGGCCGATGACTGAAGCTTGAGCGCGGTCCCGAAACGGGCCGCGCTGCCTCAATTGGGGCACGAAACGGGATCACGTTCCAGCATGCAATTCTCGCCTCTGCGTACCGCCATCATCGCCCTGGTTTCCCTCATCGGGTTGCTGATGGCGATCCCGAATTTCCTTCCAAAGGATCTGCAGCCGGCCTGGCTGCCCAAGCCGGGTATCGTGCTCGGCCTCGACCTGCAGGGCGGCTCGCACCTGCTGCTGCAAGTGAACAAGGACGGGATTGTCACCGAGCGCATCAAGGCGCTGCGGCGTGAGGTGCGGCAAGTCCTCGCCAGCGCCGATGGAATCGGCAACCTGATTACGACGGGCGCTGACTCCCTTACCGTCGAGCTGACCGACGCGACGCAGAAGGGTGCCGCATTGGCGGCTATCGAGAAGCTGCAGAACAACGTCGCCGGTACGGGTATCGGCATTGCAGGCGTGCCCGAACTTGCCTTCTCGGAGACGGCGGACGGCAAGCTTGTCGTGGCGCTCACGCCCGACGGTATCAACAACCGCATGTCGTCGCTTGTTGCGCAGTCGATGGAAGTCATCCGCAACCGCGTCGACCAGGTCGGCACTACGGAGCCCTCGATCCAGCGGCAGGGCGTTGACCGTATTCTGCTCCAGGTGCCGGGCTTCGAGGATTCGGCGCGGCTGAAGGACCTGATCGCGAAGACCGCACGCCTCACCTTCCACCTCGTGCACCCAACCATGACGGCAGCGCAGGCAGAGGCGCAGGGCGTTCCTGCCGGCTACGTGATCATGGAGGGACAGGATGGCGGGTCGGAACTCCTCAACGAGAACGTCGAGTTGGGTGGCGAGTCGCTGACCAACGCCCAGCCGGCATTCGACCAGCAGACCGGCCAATCGGTGGTGAGCTTCACCTTCGACACCCGTGGCGCCATCACCTTCGGCGAAATCACTTCCAAGAATGTCGGCAAGCGCTTCGCCATCGTGCTCGATGATAAGGTGATCACCGCCCCGGTGATCCAGACAGCCATCACCGGTGGCTCGGGTCAGATATCGGGCAACTTTACCGCGCAGAGTGCGAATGACCTGGCCGTGCTCCTCCGAGCCGGCGCACTGCCCGCCAGCCTCGACGTGGTGGAGGAGCGTTCAGTGGGCCCAAGCCTCGGCGCTGACTCGATCCGCGCCGGCCTGACCGCCGGCATCATTGCCTCGGTGCTGGTGCTTGCCTTCATGGTGATTGCCTATGGCCTGTTCGGCGTCTTCGCCAACGTGGCACTGGTGCTCAACATCGTGCTGATCCTCGCATCGCTGTCGGGGCTGGGTGCCACGCTGACGCTGCCTGGCATCGCCGGTATCGTGCTCACGATTGGTGTGGCCGTTGACGCCAACGTGCTGATTTACGAGCGAATGCGCGAGGAGCAGCGCGCCGGCAAGTCGATCCTCGCGTCGCTCGACGCGGGCTTCCACCGCGCCTGGGGTACCATCATCGACTCGCACCTGACGCAGCTGATTGCGGCAATCGTGCTTTACTTCCTGGGCTCCGGTCCGATCCAGGGCTTCGCCGTAACTTTGGCGCTCGGTATCCTTACGTCGCTTTTCACTGCCTACACGGTGACGCGCTTCTTCATCTCGATCTGGTACCGTGTACGCCGCCCCAAGACGCTGCGCATCCAGCACTTCCGGTTCCTTCCGGATGGCACAAAGATCGACTTCATGAAGATGTCGCGCGTTGCGATCATCGTTTCTGTCGTTTTGACCGTGCTGGCTGTCGGGTCCGCTTTCACCAAGGGCTTCAACCTCGGCATCGATTTCGTCGGCGGCTCGGCGCTTGAGGTGCAGCATGTGACCGAGGGCGACGCGGACCCGGCGAAGGTGCGCGAACTTCTGGATCCGCTGGGGCTCGGCGAAGTGCAGGTGCAGAGCTTCGGCACCCCGCAGGACCTGCTCGTCCGCATCCAGTTGCAGCCCGGCGGTGACGCCGTGCAGCAGGCGGCTGTGGCCAAGGTTACCGAGGCGCTGAAGACTGACAACTACGAAGTGCGCCGCACCGAGGCCGTGTCCGGCACCGTGTCTGGCGAACTCGCCTATAACGGCACCATCGCGGTGCTGGTCTCGCTCGTCGCCATCCTCATTTATGTGTGGTTCCGCTTCGAGTGGCAGTTCGGCCTCGCAGCCGTGACGACGACCGCGCATGACGTGATCATGACCGTGGGCCTGTTCTCGTTCACCGGCATGGAGTTCAACCTCAGCTCAATTGCCGCTGTGCTGACGCTTGTCGGCCTCAGTCTTAACGAGACGGTTGTGATTTCGGACCGCGTTCGAGAAAACCTGCGCAAATACAAGAAGATGTCCATCCCGGAGATCATCAATCTCTCGATCAACCAGACGATCGTTCGAACCTCGCTGACGCAGTTCACGGTACTCCTGGCCTTGTTCCCGCTGGTGTTCTTCGGTGGCGAGTCGATCCGTGGCTTCACTATCGCCATGACCTTCGGCTCGATCTTCGGCATGTACTCGTCGGTTTTCATCGGCGGCCCGATCCTGATCTATTTCGGGCTCAAGCCGCGCAGCGAAGCCGAGGAGGCCGCCCGCGAGAAGGCAAAGGCGGCACGCCGCGCCGACGGCGCCGCGACCTGAGTGATGGATGACGACCGACAGGGGCATCTGCCTCAGCAGGTACAGATCGATGCCTATGGCAACGGTGGATTCCGCTTCGGCGGGGTGAGCCATCGTGGGTCGCTCCTGTGCCTGCCGACCGGCATGTGGACCTGGTCAGTTGTGGCAGTTGCTGACCTGACCGTCGCGAGCCTCGCGCCTGTGCTTGAAGCCGGCGACCAGATAGACGTACTCCTCGTCGGACTGGGGCCGGAGATCACGGCCTTCGATCCGGCCGTACGCAAGGCGCTGAAGGACAAGGGCATCATCGTCGAGGCGGTGTCCACCGGCAGCGCCGTGCGTACCTATAATGTTCTTATGGCAGAGCAGCGCGCGGTTGCTGCGGCACTGATCGCAGTCGAGCATGCCAGATGAGTACGGCCGATGCCGACTATGTTGCCGCTTACCTAAAGGACGCCGACCGCAACCGCTATTTCGCCACTCTCATCCTGCCAGAGGCCGTAAGGCCCGCGATACAGGCGCTTTTCGCGTTTTCGGCGGATGTCGCCTCGATCCGCGATCGGGCGCGGGAGCCGGCAGCGGGGGAAATCCGCCTGCAATGGTGGGTGGATGCGTTGAAGGGCGAGGGGCATGGCAATGTGCGGCAGAACCCGATCGCTGCTGTCTTGCTCGATGTCATTGCGGGCTATGGCTTGCCAACGGTTCCGCTGCTGCGATTGATTGCGGCGCGGCGCTTCGACCTCTACCAGGACCCGATGCCGGACCGGCAGAGCTTCGAAGGCTATGCCGGCGAGACGGTGTCGGTGCTCTATCAACTGGCCGCAATGGTTCTGAACAGCGGTGCCGAAGTAGAGACCGGCGATGCCGCAGGGCATCTCGGGGTGGCGGATGCGCTGATCGGGCATAGCCGCGCCTTCGGCTACAATGCCAGCAAGGGACGTATCTTCCTGCCGATGGATATCCTTGGCGCCAATGGTGTCACCGACGGCGAGATCCTGTCGGGCACCGAGAGCGAGGGCCTGCATGCGGCGCTGGCGCAGATCGCCGATCTCGCCCGAGAGCACCTCACCAAGGCGAGCGTGGCGATTGCCAAGCTTCCGAAGCCGCTGCGTCCGGCCTTCGGCATCGCGCCGATCCTTCGTGCGGAATTGAGGCACCTGCCGCTGGCTCGCCCCTTCGCCGTACCGCAGCCGGTGGCGGACTGGAGGAAGATTGGGGCACTGTTCCTCTCCTGGCGCTAGGCGGGCAACTTGCCGGTGCGAACTCTGACGCGTGCACTTCTGGCATATTTCACGGCTGTCTTGAGATAGGCATGTATGTGTGCCAACACTTCGAGGTATTTCGAGGGTTTGATTATCATGCGTGTTTCAGGTGTGGTTGCCTTGGCGCTTTCTCTGCTGGTTCTGCTGTCCAGCACCGCGATGTCCTCAGAGGAGCGGTACTTCAATTGCCCGGTTCCCAAGGGGTTCCAGGCGGCCCAGCAAGACTTGCAGAAGACGCTTTATGCCGCGATGGATCGCGAACTTTCTGGGGGCGATGGTGGGTGGTACCGCGGGAAGGTGGTCACCGGTTCCGTAGCATACGGCGCCTCGAAACCTATTGTCCTGCCTGTTGAGGACTACCCCTATTTGGTGGGCTCGCTATGGGGCGGCCCCCCATACGGCGGCAAACTTCTGTCCCAAATGGTCTGTGGGTTTTCTATCTCGAGTAGCGGCTGGATGGTCACCATCGAGTGGGAAGGTCACGGTTTTGCCAGCTTCGACATTCGCGATGCCTTGGTTATTTTGCCGCCCCCAACCAAATCGGACGTTGATTTGCTGGGTGAAGCGCCAAAGAAACTCCCGCCACACGAGTTCAGGTTCTCGATCGACGGCCAAGACTTCAGCTATATGCTGAGCGGCGTTACAATTGCGATGAACCGCGTCTACCGCCCGGATATGATGCAGGACGATCAGTACAAAGACACCATAAATGACGATCTGTTTCCTGAACTTGACAGTGTGTCCGGCATACTGCTGGCGTCGGCAAGTTATGGAAACCGTCCAGAATGGTCGCAAGCTGTAACCTCAACGGAATCGCAACCACAAGGCCGTAGGTGGTTTACCGACGATCCCTACACGCAACCATTCGATACTACGGAAACGCCACATTTGTTGGGGCGTGTGACGGCCGTGTCGTCTCGCGGAACGAAGGAGCCAGGTCAGCCAGCCGATGTCGAGCTTCAGAGCAACATTCTAACTGTGACAATGCCGGACGGCCGCACCAGTCAAGTCGATATCTCGGCCTGGGCAAGCGCACTATTGAACTCTAGCGCGCCAGGTATTCCTAACCCTCTGATCCGCTTCGAGATAGACGGTCAAGCCTTCAATATGGCGATTAGTTTTGCTTCGCCGGAGGCAGGCTCGAGTGCACTGGAGCGCCTGATGGGTGACCTGCTCTCCGGCGAGCTGCAACCGATAAAGGATGCGCGGCAACGCAGCGCCGAGCCGCAGCGGCAATAGGGGCATTCCCATGAAACTGGACGTCAATCGCCTACTGCCGGATGTTGCGCGTACCGTTCGGCGCTACGGCTTTGCCGTCATCCTCTGCGCTGCGGCGACGGTGGCGCTGATCTTCGCCGCGAACTCGTCCAGCTATGGCTGGTACGCCTTTGATTGGCCGAACAATGTGCTGACGGCTGGCTTCCTGCTTGCTGCGCTCTATGCAGCGTCGGGTCGCAATGTGCTTGAAAGCGGCGGCGGGCGCTGGTCCGGGCTGGTCGCGGCATGGGTGCTGCCGGTAGCCGTGCTGGCCGCGCATGTGGTCGACAATTCCGATTGGGTATTGTCCTGGCTGCTGTTCCCGGTGGGGGCGATGTGGCTGACGCTCTCGCCTTTTGTCGCCATTGGCCGGGGCGAGGCCCGCGAGGCAGCGCAACAGCGCTATTGGTGGTTCGCGCACCGCGCAATCGTCACCGCCATAGTGGCGCTATTCGGCCTCTGCCTCATCTGGCTGGGGCTATGGGCGATACAGGCGTCGCTGTCGCGGCTGTTCGGCGTGAACGTAGAAGACCTGTTCGGCAAATGGATCATGCCGCTAGTCGGCGGTTTCCTGACCCCGGTCTACTGGCTTTCGACGCTTCCCACCGCCGATGAGGTTGAGCGCGACGCCGCCGGCGAGCCCGATTTCCTCTCTCGCGCCATCGGCTTCATCGGGCAGTTCCTGCTGATCCCGTTCCTGCTCATCTATAGCGCCATACTGCTCGCCTATGCGGTGCAGAGCGTCGTGACATGGCAGATACCCGTCAACACAGTGGGCTGGATGATGCTGGGCTATGCGATTGCCGGCGCCGCGACCTGGCTCGTGGTCTTTCCGCGCTTCATGCGGGACCGCTGGCTGGTGCGGGTGTTCCGGCGCTTGTGGTTCTGGCTGACGCTGCTGCCGATTGCCCTATACTCGCTTGCCGTGTTCATCAGGGTTGATGCCTATGGGCTCACCGACCAGCGGGTGCTGCTGGTGGCGGGCGGCGTCTGGGCGGTAGTACTGACACTCGCTTTCCTGGTGCGGCGCGGCGATATCAGGCTGATCCCCGGGCTGGCGGCTGCCATCTTGCTGATCCTCGCCATTGGTCCGTGGAATCTCCGCAACCTGCCGATCGCACAGCAATCGGCTCGGCTCGATGCTCTCCTCTCGCTGCCGGGCAAGGAGGGGGCGAGCTTCCCGCCGGCATGGACGACCGCTCAGGCCCTCCAGGCAATGCGAATCATGCGATTCCTCGACTATGGTGGGCGTCAGTCTGGCTCGTCGCCGTTCGTCCAAGACCGCGATGTACTGGCAGATATTCTTGCTGCCCATGGTGTGACCCTCAATAGCACGCCGGGCGACCGCGTGACCGCGGCCGTGGGGCTACTTGGCTATGGCGGAGTTACGGAAGCCTCGCCTCCCGTCTCTTGGCCGGTCTGGAATGATCTGGTCAGAGTGCCAATGGCGAGCCCCGTGGACGTTCGCGATACTCCTGCTTCTCTCGGACCGATCTCCCTCTTCGTCGACCAAAGGGCGGCGATACCAGGACACTTCATGCGACTCGACGGCACAGATAGTCTTGCCATCGCGTCAGCTCCGGGTGGACCGATCGTTCAGAAGATTGAGCTGTCCGAATGGGTCGCGAAACAGGCAACGCATTTCGGTTCTGGCGACGGAGGGCAGGGAGCCAGTATTGTCGAACCGTGGATCGACTTCGAGCTCGGTGACATCCGGTATAGGCTGGTGGTCGACGCACTCACCCTACGCCTAGATGGCCAAGGCGCGCCAGCCATCACGTCCCTGCGTGGCTCCCTGTTTAGCTCGGTGCCCCCGCCCAGCCCATGATATCGATGAGGGCGCGATCGGTCAGCGCTTCCTTTTTGGCGATGGTCTTTTCGGTGGATTTCCAGCGGCCGACATGGCCCTCGGGCTTCCTGATCGAGACAGGCGGGAACAAGCCGAAATTCACGTTCATCGGCTGGAAGCTGCGCGCGCCGGAATAGGCCTCCCCCTCGATATGGCCGCCGGTGATGTGGTTGACCAGCGCACCCATGGCAGTGGTGCCGGGCGGCGCGTCAAGTGGCGCACCCAGGGCTTCGGCGGCGGCCATGCGGCCGGCGATCAGGCCCATCGCGGCGCTTTCAACATAACCTTCTACCCCCGTGACCTGGCCGGCAAAACGCAGGCGCGGCATGGCCTTGAGTTTCAGGTCGCGGCCCAAAACCTTGGGCGAGTTGAGGAACGTGTTGCGGTGCAAGCCGCCGAGCCGCGCGAACTGCGCATTTTCGAGGCCCGGGATCATCCGGAAAATCTCGGTCTGCACGCCGTAACGCATCTTGGTCTGGAAGCCGACCATGTTCCACAGCGTACCCAGCGCATTGTCCTGACGGAGTTGCACGATGGCGTGGGCCTTGACCGTGGGGTTGCGTGGATTGGTGAGACCAACCGGCTTCATCGGGCCCCAACGCAGCGTGTCGCGTCCGCGCTCGGCCATGACCTCGATGGGCAGGCAACCGTCGAAATACGGCACCTTCTCCCAATCCTTGAACTCGTGAAGCGGGGCAGAGAGCAGCGCATCGACAAAGCGAGTGTACTGCGCCTCGTCCATCGGACAGTTGAGGTAGTCGGCGCCATTGCCCATGGGGCCGACTTTGTCGTAGCGCGACTGCGCCCAGACGATATCCATATCGATGGACTCGTGATGCACGATCGGTGCGATGGCATCGAAGAATGCGAGTGAATCTTCGCCGGTCAGCTGCTGTATGGCGGCGGCGAGGGCAGGGGAGGTCAGCGGCCCGGTGGCGACGATGACGTTCTGCCAATCCTCGGGCGGCAGCCCGGCGACTTCGCCGCGCTCGACCTTGATGTTCCGATGGTTGTGGATCGCATCGGTGACGGCGAGCGAGAAATGGTCGCGATCGACCGCGAGCGCCCCGCCGGCGGGCAGCGCATGGCGGTCCGCCGCGCGTATCACCAACGAGCCGCAGCGGCGCATTTCCTCGTGCAGCAAACCGACCGCGTTATGCCGATGATCATCGGAGCGGAAGCTGTTGGAGCAGACGAGTTCGGCAAGGCCCTCGGTTGAATGCGCGTCGGTCTTCACCACCGGTCGCATTTCGTGGAGGATAACCTGGGCACCAGCTTCGGCGGCCTGCCAGGCGGCTTCGGAACCTGCGAGGCCGCCGCCAATGACATGAATGGGTTGTGGTTGTGTGGACATGCTGCGCCAGATAGCAATCCTCATCACTGCGCGCAACGAGAGGCGAGACATCATGGCCATCACAGTTTGGGGGCGACTGACCTCTTCGAATGTCCAGAAGGTGATCTGGACGCTTGGCGAACTGGAACTGCCTTACGAGCATGTGGTGGTGGGCGGCTTCGCGAAGGGCACGAACACGCCGGACTATCGTGCCATGAACCCAAATGGGCTGGTGCCGACCATTCGCGACGGCGAGCTAGTGCTGTGGGAGAGCAACGCCATCGTGCGCTATTTGAGCGCCGAGTATGGCTCCGGGTTGCTGTTTCCGGTGGAAGCGCGGGAGCGCGCCGTAGTGGACCAGTGGGCGGACTGGACAGCGACGACGTTCCAGCCGAGCTGGAGCGCGGTCTTTGCCGCGAAGGTGCGGACGCCGGCGGCCGAGCAGAAGCCGGACGACATCGGCAAGGCGATCGCGAATGCGGAGCGGCAGTTCGAGATTCTTGACGGACGGCTTGCCGATGTGCCGTTCCTTGCCGGGGATAAGTTGACCTACGCCGACCTGATCGCCGGTATCGGGCTCTATCGCTGGACCACAATGGATATCTCGCGGAGGTCCTTCGCCAATGTGACGGCCTGGCATCGGCGGTTGCGCGAACGGCCAGCTTATGTGAAGGCCGTGGAAGTTCCCTATGACGAACTGGTCGGCCGCCTGACGTTCTAGGTCACAGGGCGCGATACAAGGTCTTCCTAGGCGCAGCGTCGGGTTCGATCTGGGGTGTTGCAGTTCGTGTATGTAATGTTATTACGTTACGCATCGGGTCATGAAGACGACCCGAACGAACGAGGTATTCCATGCGCAAGCTTCCCGTTACCGTTTTGTCTGGCTTCCTTGGGGCCGGCAAGACCACACTGCTGAATCACATCCTCAACAACCGCGAGGGGCGACGGGTCGCGGTCATCGTCAACGACATGAGCGAGGTGAACATCGATGCGGCCTTGGTACGCGACGGAGGAGGCAACCTCAGCCGGACCGACGAAAAGCTGGTGGAAATGTCGAACGGCTGCATCTGCTGCACTCTGCGCGACGACCTTCTGACCGAAGTGCGCCGCCTGGCCGAGGACGGGCGCTACGACTACCTGCTGATCGAGGGAACCGGGATCGCCGAGCCGCTGCCGATCGCAACGACCTTCGACTTCCGCGACGAGAGCGGAGCAAGCCTGTCGGATCTCACTCGCCTCGATACGATGGTAACGGTGGTGGACGCAGCCAACCTGCTGCGCGACTACGGCTCGCAGGACTTTCTGCGCGACCGGGGCGAGACAGCGGGTGATGGCGACGAGCGGGCGCTGGTTGACCTGCTCGTCGAGCAGATCGAGTTTGCGGATGTGATCGTCCTCAACAAGGTGTCGACGGCAACAAGCGTTGACCTGCAGGCCGCCCGCACCATCATCAAGGCACTGAACAACTCGGCCGAGATTATCGAGACCGATTTCTCGCAGGTTCCGCTCGATAGGGTGCTGAACACCGGACTGTTCAGCCTGGAGCGTGCCGAAAACAATCCTCTATGGTTCAAGGAGTTGAATGGATTCCGGGACCACGTGCCGGAGACAGAGGAATATGGCATCCGCTCTTTCGTCTATCGGGCACGGCGTCCCTTCAATCCTCTGCTGCTCGACCGCTTCATCAAGTCGGGCTGGGATGGAGTGGTGCGTGCCAAGGGCTTCTTCTGGCTTGCCACACGTCCGATGCATGTCGGGGAGTTGAGCCAGGCTGGAGCTCTGGTGCGCACGCAACGGCGCGGCCTATGGTGGGCGGCAGTGCCCGAAAGCCGGTGGCCGGACAACAGCGAATGGGCAGCGTCCATGCGCCCCTATATCGACCCGATCTGGGGTGATCGCCGACAGGAACTGGTCTTCATCGGGACGGCGGCCATGCACGAAGCCGCCATTCGCAGAGCGCTCGACAATTGCCTCGTGCCGGCGCGACAGATGGAGCCAGAACATTGGGCTGCGTTGCCTGACCCATTCCCGGCCTGGTAGCGGATCGGCAAGCTTGGTCTAGAAAAAGCTGAACGCCCGCTTCGTATCAGGAAGCGAGCGTTCGGTCGGTCTGGTTCGCGATGAGCGCGGAAGCTGCAGTCTCAGAGCGAACGTGCATGGTCGCGGGCGATACGCTGAATGTCGCTGCGCGAGATGCCGAGGTCGGTCAGCTGGCGATTGTCGAGCGAAGTCAGCTCGCGAACGGTCTGCTGGTATGCTGCCCACTTCTTGATCGTCGTACGGATACCCACTTGGTCTCTCCTTGTTGTCTACACCCCTTAGATAGGCCGCCCACCCGACAATGAGCAGAGGGGAAAGTCTCAGAACCGATATGCGCTAAGCGCATGGACGATTATGGCGCCGGTTGAGGATTTCTTAATCGCAGCACATCGGTCACCTTCGATGCGACATGGAAACTCAAGTCGCTGATCCGCTCTGGGCCTCGGTAGATCGGACCATCTAGGGCTAGCGGTCGAAGAGCCCGAGCGTCATAGACCGAAAGTCCGGACGTGGAATCGCCAAGGGATCCCGGCTGGTCGGCGTCTCGGTTCCCCGTACACCCCGCCTGACGTCAACAAGGCGTCGATTCTGCCAGACTGCACGAACGAACATGAGCGTGGCTCCCGATATGGACCGAGGACTAGTACATGGTGCGATTTGCCCACGGGGACTAGGCTGGCAGTCTCAGGGGAGCCATGCACCATGCGCATGCGATTTTCACACGCGCGACACAATTCCTGTTATGGACTTATCCAATTACCCTCTCGAGCAGGGCCAGCCAATTGCGCCAGGCGAGCTTGTCGATAAGCGCATCCCCATAGCCATGGCGGGACATGGCGTCAGTGAGCTTCGGCAAGCCGCTCGCATCCCCGATTGCATCGGGGATGGTGGCGCCGTCAAAATCCGAACCAAGCCCGACACGGTCTTCGCCGACTGCCGAGATCATGCCATCAAGATGCCGAAGCATGTCCTCGATCAGTGTGTCGCTGCGCATCAGCCCATCGGCCCGCAGGAACCCGGTAGCGAAGTTGAGTCCTACCATGCCGTTGCTTTCGGCAATCGCCCGCAGCTGATCAGCGGTGAGGTTACGCGGGCTCGGCGTCAGCGCATGGACGTTGGAATGCGTGGCGACCAGCGGCCCTCCGCCGATTTCGGCCACGTCCCAGAAGCCCCTCTCGGTGATGTGTGAGAGGTCGACGACGATGCCCTTCTGCCGACAGGCGCGAACCAGCCGCTTGCCTGCGTCGGTGAGGCCCGGCCCGATATCGGGCGAATGCGGAAAACGGAAGGGGACGCCGTGCCCGAAGATATTAGTACGGCTCCAGACCGGCCCGATGGAGCGCAAGCCTGCGGCATAGAGCACATCGAGGAAATACAGGTCTTCGTCGATGGCTTCGGCGCCCTCTATATGGAGAACGGCAGCAAGCGAGCCGCGCGCCATCGCGCCGCGGATATCTGCGACCGAGCGGCAGACGGACACCGCGCCCTGCGACGCGGCCTCAAGCCGGAGGAGCAAGCTTATCTGGGCGACGGTCATCCGCCGCGCCAGGTCCATCGGCAGGTCCGGGGGCAGGGGGATGTCGACCGCGCCCTTGATTGCAGAAATGTCGAATTTCTGTTCTGGCGAGGGGCAGAACACCGCAAACAGCCCACCGACGAGATTGCCCGCTCGAGCCTTTGGCAAGTCGATATGCCCGGGTTGCCCGGCCAGAAAGCCGGCTACCGGATCCGACGATTTGTCGTTGAACAGGCGCAGCAGCGCGTCGTTGTGGCCGTCGAAGATCGGGGGGTGGGGCAAGGGTCTACCGGTATGGTACGAGGACTAACGATGTGGTGAAAGCGCTCAATTGAGGTCGCCGCAAGGCCAAGCATAGCTCTTTGCGCCGAAGGATGCCTATCTCAGGATTTTTGCCATCGGCTTGCCGCGCGCCAACTCATCGATAAGTTTGTCGAGATAGCGGATCTCGCGCATCAGCGGCTCCTCGATCTCCTCGATGCGCACGCCGCAAATGACCCCGGTGATCGCGGTTCGTGCCGGATTGAGGCGCGGCGCCTGGGCGAAGAAATCGGCAAAGCTGAGCTTGCTGGCGATGACCGCGTCAAAGCCGTCCAGGCTATAGCCAGTCAACCAGACAATGATCTCATCAACCTCCGCCCTGCTGCGGCCCTTCTTCTCCGCCTTCGCCACATAGAACGGATAGACGCTGGCAAAACTCATCGAGAAAATGCGATGTTCCGCCATGTCCGCGCTCCCAGTTGCCGCGCGCTACTCGGCCGCGCGCCGCTGCGGTCGACGCGCCATGACGTCCTTGAGGAAACGTCCAGTGTAGGACCGCGGGTTGTCAACCAGGTCTTCGGGCGTACCGGTTCCCACCACCTCTCCGCCGCCATCGCCGCCTTCGGGCCCCATATCGATGATCCAGTCTGCGGTCTTGATGACCTCGAGATTGTGCTCGATGACGATGACGGAGTTCCCAGTCTCGACCAGTTCGTGCAGCACTTCCAGCAGCTTGGCAATATCGTGGAAATGCAGGCCCGTGGTCGGTTCGTCGAGCATGTAGAGCGTGCGGCCGGTAGCTCGCT
Source organism: Hyphomicrobiales bacterium (assembly GCA_027487555.1). Taxonomy (GTDB): domain Bacteria; phylum Pseudomonadota; class Alphaproteobacteria; order Rhizobiales; family Devosiaceae; genus Devosia_A. Next base: position 92,546 of record JAIYDI010000020.1, on the reverse strand, counting down.
TCGACAACTCCTTGGACAGCTTGACGCGCTGTGCCTCGCCGCCCGAGAGCGTCGTTGCGGGTTGCCCGACCTTTACATAGCCGAGGCCAACCCGCTGAAGGGTCGCGAATTTCTCGCGGATCGACGGAACGGCAGTAAAGAACTGAACCGCCTCGTCGATGGTCATGTCGAGCACGTCGGCGATCGACTTGCCCTTGAACTGCACCTCAAGTGTCTCTCGGTTGTAGCGCTTGCCCTTGCACACCTCGCAGGTCACGTACACGTCGGGGAGGAAGTGCATCTCAATCTTTATGACGCCATCGCCCTCGCACTTCTCGCACCGGCCGCCCTTGACGTTGAACGAGAAACGGCCCGGTCCATAGCCACGCGACTTGGCCTCGGGCAGACCGGCGAACCACTCGCGCATCGGTGTGAAGGCACCGGTATAGGTCGCGGGGTTGGAGCGCGGCGTACGACCGATAGGTGACTGGTCGATATCGATGACCTTGTCGAGATGCTCAAGCCCATGCAGCGCGTCATGTGGCGCCGGATTGACCCGCGCACCGTTGAGTCGCCGCGCAACTGCCTGGTACATGGTGTCGATCATCAGCGTCGATTTGCCACCACCCGACACGCCGGTAATGGCGACAAAGAGCCCAAGCGGCACGTCGACCGACACGTTCTTCAGATTGTTGCCGCGTGCGCCGACAATCTGCAGTTGCCGAGACTTCATCGGCACGCGACGCTCGTGCGGGATGGGTATGGCCATCTCGCCTGACAGATACTTGCCGGTAATGCTGTTGGGGTTGCGAATGATGTCTTCCGGCGTGCCTTCGGCGACGATATGCCCGCCATTGACGCCAGCCCCCGGCCCGATATCGACGACATAATCGGCTGTAAGGATCGCGTCTTCGTCATGTTCGACAACGATGACGGTATTGCCGATATCGCGCAGGCGACGGAGTGTTTCCAGCAACCGTTCGTTGTCGCGCTGGTGGAGCCCGATCGACGGTTCGTCGAGCACATAGAGCACACCAGTTAGTCCTGAGCCGATCTGGCTCGCCAGTCGGATACGCTGGCTCTCACCACCCGACAATGTGCCGGAGTTGCGCGCAAGCGTCAGGTAGTCGAGCCCGACATCGTTGAGGAAACCAAGGCGCTCGCGGATTTCTTTGAAGATGCGCTCGCCGATCTGCCGCTGCTGCTGCGTGAGCTTGGCGGGCAGTTCTTCAAACCAAAGAGCCGCCGCGCGGATGGACTTCTCGGCGACATTTCCAATGTGGTGCCCATCGATCTTCACCAGCAGTGCCTCGGGCTTGAGCCGGTGCCCATGGCAGGCGAGGCAGGGCGCCTGCGACATGTAGCGCTCGATTTCCTCGCGCATGCCGGCGCTCTCGGTCTCCTTGTAGCGGCGCTCGAGGTTGCCGATGACGCCCTCGAAGGGCTTCGAGGTCTTGTAGGTGCGAAGGCCGTCATCATAAACGAAGTTGATCGCCACCTTGCCGGTGCCATAAAGAACCGCGTGCTGCACCTCGAAGGGCAATTCGTCCCAGGCGGTGCCAGTTGAGGCGCCGAAGTGCTTCGCCACTGCCTGCAGCGTCTGAAGGTAATAGGGCGCACTGGTCTTGGCCCAGGGGAACACAGCGCCATCCCGCAGCGAGAGGCTGGCGTCGGGAACGATCAGGTTCGGGTCGATCTTCTGCTCGGTGCCAAGGCCGTCGCAGACCGGGCACGCGCCGAACGGGTTGTTGAATGAGAAGAGCCGCGGCTCGATCTCCGGTATCGTGAAGCCGGAGACCGGATCGGCGAACTTCTCCGAGAAGATCATCCGCTTCGGGCTGCCGTCGGCTTCGGTCTCGTCGGCAAACTCGGCGAAGGCAATACCATCGGCCAGGCCGAGCGCCGTCTCAAAACTCTCTGCAAGGCGTCCTGCGAGATCAGATCCCGTGGCGATGCGGTCGACCACGACTTCGATATCGTGTTTCAGCTTCTTGTCGAGCGCTGGCGCATCCTCGAGGTCGTGGAACTCGCCATCGATCTTCACGCGCTGAAAACCCTTGCGCATCAACTCGTTGAGTTCTTTTTTGTACTCACCCTTGCGGCCACGCGCGATGGGCGCGAGGAGGAACAGACGCGTGCCTTCGGGCAGTGCCAAAACCTTGTCGACCATCTGGCTGACAGTCTGGCTTTCGATCGGCAGGCCGGTGACGGGGGAGTAGGGAATTCCGACGCGTGCGAAGAGCAGACGCAGATAGTCGTAGATTTCCGTTACGGTGCCGACGGTCGAGCGCGGGTTGCGGCTCGTGGTCTTCTGCTCGATAGAAATGGCGGGCGACAAGCCCTCGATGCTCTCGACATCAGGCTTTTCCATCATCTCGAGGAACTGCCGCGCGTAGGCCGAGAGGCTCTCCACGTAGCGCCGCTGGCCCTCGGCATAGATGGTGTCGAAGGCGAGCGATGACTTTCCCGAACCCGATAGACCAGTCATCACGATCAGCTTGTCGCGCGGCAGCCTCAGGTCAATATTCTTGAGATTATGCTCCTTTGCCCCTCGGATGACGAGATCGCGATTGGGCGAGGCGGGCTTGGGCATCTGCAAATTACCTTGGCGGCACGACGGCAGCCGGCGTGGGCAGCGTCGCTGGGAGTTTCGATCTGTCGAGGGCTGACCCGCGGCAGAGGGCAGGGCAAGCCTCACATATAGACATGTTGCTACGGCAGTTCCATCCCGATGGATCGGAGGGCTGGCGCTTTCGACGTGAACATATTAGGAACAAAACAGAGTCGGTCAAGCCGTCACGCGGCTGAAACACAGGCGGCTTAATCGGCGCGGGACCTGAACCCGGAGCCGCCCATGCTCGCCACCGAAGACGACCTGCGCAACTGGCTGACTGCAACCGAAGTCGGCGCGACGCCGAAACACCTGGGCATCCGGCTCGACGAAGCCGGTAACTTTCTGCCGATCGCCGGCAACACGGTAATCCGCCATGTGACCAAGGGCTCCCGCAGCATGGAGATGCTGGTTTCCGTTCAGGAGCGCTTGAAGCAGGCCGAGTTTGGCGCGCACTTTGCCTATCTGCCGCCTGCGAGCTTCCACATGACCGTGTTCGAGGGCGTCGTGCATGACCGCCGCCGGCCCGACGCCTGGCCAGAGGGCGTGGCCCTCGATCGGCCAGTCGCAGACACAACAGCGCTTTATTTGGACCGTCTCTCGGGCTTCACCGCGCCGCAGTTCACGATGCGCGGGGCCGGAGTGTCACCCCTGGGCCTGCTGGTGGAGGGCGCAACGCAACAGGACGAGCGTGGTGCCCGTCACCTGCGGGAGCAATTCACTGTCCCCTTCGGCTACAGGCAGCATGTGCATGACGCCTATCGGTTTCACATCACACTTGCCTACGTGCGTCGCCTGCTGCCCGACGCAGCGATTGGCTACTACATGACGCTTTGTTCTGAGCTTTCGGCCATGGTTCAGGCGTTCGGGCCGCTGGAGCTCGAGCGACCAGCTTTTTGCACGTTCGCGGATCTCACCCATTTCGAGGAAGCCCTGCCCCTGTGAAGTGCCGCTCGTCCGGCCGTTGACAGGCACCGAGGACTGGAACAAAGTAAGAACTACCAGTTTCGGTGAGTAAGTCCGCATTTGCGGTGCAGCAGCGGTTCTTGGCGCTAGCCTTGCGCGGCTGCGCGGGCTAAGCGGCTGCAAAGGCAATTTTCGAGAGGTTTGTCATGGCAGGCAGCGTCAACAAGGTCATCCTGGTCGGAAACCTCGGTGCCGATCCCGAAGTGCGCAACCTGCCGTCTGGCGGCAAGGTCGTTAACCTGAGCGTCGCCACTTCGGAAAGCTGGCGCGACCGCAATTCGGGCGAGCGCAAGGAACGCACAGAGTGGCACCGCGTGGTGATCTTTTCGGAAGGCCTGACCAAGGTCGCTGAGCAGTACCTGCGCAAGGGCAGCAAGGTCTATATCGAAGGTCAGCTTCAGACCCGCAAATGGCAGGACCAGTCCGGCCAGGACAAGTACTCGACAGAAGTGGTGCTGCAGGGCTTCAACTCGAACCTGACCATGCTCGATGGCCGTGGCGACGGCGAAGGGCAGGGGGGTGGTTTCTCCGCTCCGCGCGAAGGCCAGGGGTTTGGCGGCGGTGGCAGCCGCGGCAATACGAGCAGCAACGAAGGCCGACGCCCGGCCCCGTCCGCGCCGGCTTTCGATGGCGGCATGGACGACGACATTCCGTTCTGAATGCATACAGCGCCAGCATTGCATGCAATTCGGGCGGCCCATTGGTCGCCCGTTTGCTATTGGCGAAAGCCACTGTCAGACGTCAGGCGAGACGCCGGAGCGTCTCAGCGTAAAGCACTCTAAGTCCTTCGGAATCCACGTCAGTGCAGACCATGTGGGACGGCCGGCCGTCCCAATCAGACGGCGGAAACGAAACGCTGTCCGGCTTCTGGATGGTCTGACCGAAGGCAACACCTTCGGTGACGACACGGATGGCGCCGGTACGGGTTTCGAATAGTTCGGGCTTGAGCAGAAACGCTACAGCGGAGCTATCGTGGACGAAGATCGACTCGACTCCACCATCATTATGGAACTTTTCGTAGAAGCGCGAAATCTCCCAGATGAAGCGCCCAGCTTCGCCGGCAGTCTCCTGCAGGGCATGGAGGTAGGCGGTGGGCATCTGCGTTTTCTGCGTCACATCGAGCCCGACCATGGTGAGCGGCCACGACGCAGCGGTGACTTCGTCGGCAGCAAGAGGGTCGCCCCAGATATTGGCCTCCGCCGCCGGCGTAACATTGCCAAGCACGCCGCGTATGCCGAAGGCGCCACCCATGATGACGACCTGCTTGACCAATGGCACGATGCCGGGATCGTCGCGCAGCGCCATGGCGAGATTGGTCATCCGGCCAACAGCCACGATCTCGACTTCGTGCGGGTGCGCGCGGACCATGTCGATGATCAGCCGGTGTGCCGGCCGCGGATCGGCCGTGCGACTGATAACCGCAGGTAGCGCCACGTCGCCCAGACCATTGTGGCCATGTACGAAATGCGGCGCCGGACCCGGTTGGCCGACGAGTGGGACGCCGGCGCCACGACCGACAAGCGCCGGTATGCCAAAGCGCTCGCAGAGATAAAGCGCGTTGCGCGTTGTCGTATCGATCGCGCCATTGCCGAAGGTGGTGGTGACGGCCAGCAGTTCGACATCAGGCGACGCGTCGAGGAACAGAAGCGCCATGGCATCGTCGATGCCCGGGTCGGTATCGAAAATCACTTTGTGCATGTACGGAGGCTCGTGCGGAAATGGAGACGCGCCGAAAGCGCGGGACACCAGAGAAAGATGGGCCTAGTTCGGTTCCACCCGCAATAGCTGAATCGCATGAGGCGGGCTAAGGATAAGCACACGGATGCCGGACGAGAGCCCCAACCCGATGCATTCCAGTATCAAAAAGTTCCATAATATATCTTATGCGAATGGAGGATATCGCTATGCCGACCGAACTTGACCTCGCCCAGTTGCTGTTCGAGGCGCAGACTGATGGCCGCGCCGATCTCGATGCAGCCCTCTTCGCGGGGCTCGATCGCGATGGAGCCTATCGCGTCATGCTGCGGGTCATGGATATGCTCGGAGAAAGGCCCGGCCTCCTGAAAACGGCGATTGGTCCGGATGGCCAGGGCATGGCCGCGCCGATCTTCGCGTCCAGGGTCGGCCAGAGCGGCCCATTCACGCTGCACGCCAGCCGCGTCGTCGGGCTCGAGGTCGAAATCGGTCTGGTACTCGGGCGCGATCTCGATACACACACCGCGCGGCTCGACCCGGCGTCGATCACCGATGCCGTCGACCACTACTTCGTCGGCATCGAAGTTTGTGGGTCGCGTTATGTCGATCGCAAGCTCGCCGGGTCCTGGGGCGGCCTCGCCGATTCGATGACGGCGTATGGCTATGTGGCCAACCCCAAGGATCGCGAGTTCGGAGCCGACATCGAGGGCTTTGATCTGACCCTCAGCATGGACGGTCGCCAAGTGTTCAGCGGCCCTGCCAAGCACAGCTTCGGGACAGTGCTCGCCAGCTTCGAGGCCTATGCGAAGAACCAGCACCCTGAGCTGCCCCTGAAAGCTGGCAGCATCGTGACCACTGGCTCGCTCTGCGGTCTCGTGCCGACAAGCGCTGTTGGCCATGTGGTGGCGAAGCTCGGCACACATGTCGTCGAACTTGAACTGGCCTGAACAGCGGAGCGAAACGCATTATGGAACCGTCGCGTGACATTGCCCGACTTCTCGAAATCATGGCGGCGCTCCGCAATCCCGATGGCGGGTGCCCCTGGGACCTTGAGCAGGATTTCAAAACGATCCGGCACTACACGATCGAAGAAGCCTACGAGGTGGCGGATGCCATCGAGCGCGGAGATTTCGACGATCTCTGCGAGGAACTGGGTGATCTGCTATTGCAGCCGGTTTTCCACGCACAAATGGCCGCGGAGGCGAAACACTTCGATTTCGGCGACGTGGTTTTCGCGATCACGCAGAAGATGATACGGCGGCATCCGCATGTGTTTGGTGAGGAAGCGGCCCGCAGCGCCGGCGGCGCCAAGGCCAAGTGGGAAGAGGTGAAAGCAGACGAGCGTGCAAAGAAGGCGGCCAGGAAGGCCGCAGATGCCTCCATTCTCGAAGACGTGCCGCATAACCTCCCTGCCCTTACCCGCGCCGAGAAGCTGAGCAAACGCGCGGCGAAGGTTGGCTTCGACTGGCCAGACTGGACCGAGACGCTCGACAAGGTGCGCGAAGAACTCGACGAGATTGCCGCGGCCAAACGAGGTGGCAGCACAGAAGCACGTGTCGCAGAGGAACTCGGCGACCTGCTCTTCGCCGCTGCCAACCTCGCCCGCAAGCTCGGCGTCGATCCTGAGGCCGCACTGCGCGACGCCAACGTGAAGTTCACCAGGCGTTTCGCCTATGTCGAGGCGCGTACCCAAGAAGACGGCGTGCTGCTCGCGGAGGCGGGGCTCGACCGACTCGATCGCTACTGGAATGAAATCCGCACCAGGGAAAGAGACGCGACCTGATCAGGCCGCGTCGCTGCCTTCGATGCGGCCAGCAAAGCGCTGCTGGAACGCTGCCTTGTGGCGCGGATCGACCCTTACCTCGTAGACTTGACCGACCTCATCGGGCTCATCGCGGGAAATGATCTCTGCGTGGCCGTAGAGCCAGCCCATATCTGCGCCAGCCGTGTGCTCAAGTTTGACGCGGTAGGTGCGGCTCGTCTGCGACAGGACGCGCTCGATGGTGGCGAGGAGCTTGTCGAGCCCCTCCCCCGTCTGCGCTGAAACCGGAACATGCGCAGCGACCTGCCCAAGCGGTGTTATGGCATCAATGCCGTGCACGACGCCATCAGCATCGTGCTCCAACAGGTCGACCTTATTCCACACCTCGATGATCGGCGTACTGCCGTTCTCGGTGGCACCGAGATCGCCGAGCACCTTCAGCACGTCTGTCGCCTGCGCGGCGTGGTCTGGGTTTGCCACGTCGCGCACATGCAGGATGATGTCGGCCTCCAGCACTTCCTCGAGAGTGGCGCGGAAGGCGGCAATGAGTTCTGTGGGCAGGTTTGAGACGAACCCCACAGTATCTGACAGCATCACGTCGCGGCCATGAGGCAGCTGGAGCTTGCGAACGGTGGTGTCGAGTGTCGCGAAGAGCTGGTCCTTTGCGAACACGCTTGCGCCAGTCAGGGCATTGAAAATGCTGGATTTTCCGGCATTCGTATAGCCAACGAGCGCGACGATCTGGAACGGCGCAGCGTCGCGCCGGCCGCGCTGCAGCGAGCGCGTCTGGCGAACCTTCTCGAGCCGCTCCTCAAGCAGCTTGATCCGCTCCTGCAGTTGCCGGCGGTCGCTCTCGAGCTGCGTTTCGCCCGGGCCACCCATGAAACCAAAGCCGCCAGAACCACGCTGCCGTTCAAGATGGGTCCACGACCGGACGAGCCGGCTCTTTTGGTAGTTGAGGTGGGCGAGTTCCACCTGCAGCACGCCTTCGCGGGTGGCTGCGCGCTCCCCGAAGATTTCGAGGATCAGCCCGGTCCGATCGAGCACCTTGGCGCCCGTCTCTTTTTCGAGATTGCGTTGCTGAATGGGATGGAGCGCCGCATCGACAAGCAGCAACTCAATCTTCTCCGCCTTTACGCGTGCCGCGATTGTGTCGACATGCCCACCCGAAATGAAAGTGGCCGGCTTGATCTCGCGAACCCGCACGACTTCTGAAAAGACTATATCTACTCGGATAGCCTGAGCCAGCCCCTCAAACTCGCCATGGCGAGCCTCAATGGCATGGGTATAGCCGAGCCCGCGCACATCGGGAACCACGAGACCGACGCGCGTTGGCGCCTCGCGATGGTCAACGAACCGGTCCTTTCGGACTTGCCCTTCGCCATCGTCTTCAACTTCAAACTCGTCGCTCATGTAACTCCGGTCAGTCGTCGCCTGCGTGTTCCGGATCGAAGAGCTGGATCGGAGCACCGGGCATGATGGTCGAAATCGCATGCTTGTAGACAAGTTGCGATTGCGCATCGCGCCGCAGCAGCAGGCAGAAATTGTCGAACCATGTGATAACGCCCTGAAGCTTCACACCGTTCACCAGAAAGATGGTGACAGGCACCTTTTGCTTCCGGACATGGTTCAGGAACGAATCCTGCAGGTTGGGGGTCTTCTCGCTGGGCATTAGCAGGCCTCTTTTCGCGTCAACTGGTAGCCGGCACAGCTGCAAGGCTGTCCGCGCTCATTCGGCTTGGGGCCGCCACAGCCCGTTTGCCATTCGCTCTTCAGTCTCCCACCACAAATCAGTATGGCACACAAGAAATGTCGTGCATACCCGTCGACTTTATCGGCTTCAGAGCCCGAGGCTCTTGATTTTGCGATGCAAAGCACTGCGCTCCATGCCTACGAATTCGGCAGTTTTCGAAATGTTGCCGCCGAAACGCTCTATCTGTGCCAACAGGTATTGCCTTTCGAACACTTCGCGGGCGTCGCGCAGCGGTAGGCTCATCAGGTGCGCCGCTGATTCGCTATCCCCGACCGTGGGCAAAACCTCGCCGATATCGGGCGGCAGCAGCGCGGCGGTGATCACGCCATCGGAGGGGGCCTGGTCCTTGACCAGGATCAACAGCCGCTCGATGGAATTACGCAGCTGGCGGGCATTTCCCGGCCACTCCTGCGCCTGAAGCACCGCAACCGCGTCGTCGCCTATGGTGAGCGAGCGCAAGTTATGCAGCTTGCAGATCTGCTCGATGAAGGCCGCAACAAGTGGCGGGATATCCTCGCGGCGCTCCCGCAGTGCCGTCAACTGGATCGGCACGATGGCGAGCCGGTGGAAAAGGTCCGATCGAAACTGCCCCTGCTCAATCAGGTGCGAGACATTCTGGGAGCTCGACGAGATGATCCTCACATCTATCGGCACTGGCTGGCTGCCGCCGACACGGTGGAACTTACTCTCGACCAAAGTGCGGAGCAGCGCCTGCTGCGCCGCAGGCGGCAGTGCCACTACCTCGGACAGGTAGAGCGTGCCACCATGAGCGCGCTCAAGGGCGCCGACCTCGGTGCGCAGCACGCCCGTCTTCTCGCGCATCTCCTTGCCGAAGAGCACGCCGTGCACTTCCTCCGGGGAGTAAAGCGAACAGTTGATTTCGACGAAAGGCGCCTCTGCGCGGAGGCTCCGCTGATGGATGAGGCGAGCGCAAAGGCCCTTGCCCGAACCCGATGCACCGGAAACGAAGACTCGGGAATTGGTGGGGGCAGATTTCTCGATGAGCCCTCGGACCTGCTGAAGTACCTGCGAATTCCCGATCATCTCAGCGATGTTGCTGGAGCGCTCACGGAGGTCAGCAACCTCATTCTTCAGCCGCGCCGCTTCCATGGCACGCTGCGTGATCAGCAGCAGTCTATCCACCTTGAAGGGCTTCTCGATATAGTCGTAGGCGCCGCGGCGAATGGCGCTGACTGCCGTCTCGACATTGCCGTGGCCGGAAATCATCACCACAGGCATATCCGGGTGCTGGCTCTGGAACACGTCGAGCAATTGCAAGCCGTCGAGGCGGCTGCCCTGCATCCAGATATCAAGAAAGACGAGGCTGGGGCGTCGTCGCGCGATTTCGTTGAGTCCCGAGTCCGCGTCATGCGCCTGACGCGTATCGTAGCCTTCGTCTTCGAGAATACCTGCGATCAGGTCGCGGATATCGTCTTCGTCATCAATGATCAGGATATCGAGGGCCATCAGCTCATATTCACCGCTTGTACGCGCGGCTCCTCTTGTTTTTCGTTCTCAGGTGATGCCCCACCCGCGGTCGTCGTCTGTGTCGGCCGCGGTAGATGCGCAGCCATCTCCATGCGCGCTTCGGCAGCGGCCTGCTCGGCAATGGACGTGCCGATATCGGCAGGCGTTGTGACCGCCCCCGCCTCGGCCTCTGCGTCACCCTCGTCCGCCTGCCCCCTCGGCAGTGTGAAGGTAAAGCAGGCACCTATGCGGCCGGACTCGTCGGGTTCAGCGTCGATCAGGTCGACCTTGCCGCCATGTTGCTCGATGATCTTCGCGACGATCGCAAGGCCGAGGCCCGTGCCCTTCTCGCGCGTCGTAACATAGGGCTCGAGCAGGCGGTGCCGGTTCTCCTTGGGCCAACCCTTACCATTGTCAGAGACAGACACGCGGATGCTTTCGCCCTCTTCCTCCGCCGTGACAGAGATAACCGGATTGCGGATCGCCTCGATGCCAGCGCCCTCGATGGCTTCCACGGCATTCTTGATGAGGTTGGTCAGCACCTGGCTCATCAGTCGGCCATCGAACCATGCGGTGATCGGGGCTTCGGGCATATCCATCCTCACGGTCACTTCAGGCAGGCGCACGCTTTCGAGGAATACAGCCTGCCGGATCGCTTCGGTGAGATTGCCCTTCTCCGGCTTCGCCTGCGGCATGCGCGCAAAGGACGAGAACTCATCGACCATGCGGCCGATATCCCCAACCTGCCGGACGATGGTATTGATGCACTTGTCGAAGATCTCAAAATCGTCAGCGAGCTTGCTGGCATACCGGCGGCGCAGGCGCTCAGCAGAAAGCTGTATCGGCGTCAGCGGGTTTTTTATCTCGTGTGCGATGCGGCGCGCGACATCAGCCCAGGCACCAGTGCGCTGCGCGGAAAGCAGATCAGTAATGTCGTCAAGCGTGACGACGAAGCCCTTGCTTTCCGCCACCGTGCCCTCGCGGGTCAGTTGGACCTGGTAGGTGCGATAATCCGGACCAGCACCAATCTCGATCTGATCGCGGGTCTTACCGCGGCGCGCAGCTTTGGCGCGCTCGATCACCGGACCGAGGGCAGGAATGACCGCGTCGATCCGCTCGCCCACAAGCGAGATTTCGTCGCGCCCGATCATTTCGGATGCACGTGCGTTGACCAGCGTGATGGCGCCGAAAGGGTCGAGGCCGACAATGCCTGCCGAAACGCCTTCTACCACCGCCTCGGTGAACTGACGACGCTTCTCGTTGGTTTCGCTCGCCTCGACGATGGCGAGCCGCTGCGATTTCAACTGCTGCGTCATGGTGTTGAATCGGTTGATCAGGTCACGCAGGTCACCCCTGCCCTCCTGAACCGGTACGCGAACATCGAGATCACCGTCGGATACCCTAGATGAGGCAATCATCAGATTCCTGATAGGGTCGACAAAGCGGTTCGCGAGCGCGATGCCGATCCACACTGCCGCAAGCAGAATAACGAGCGCGAGGCCGACATACATCAGCGTGAAGGTGATCTGCAGCACAAGCCGGTTGCTCTCGTAGCTCCGATACTCACTGATATTGTCGTCTGTGAGGCGCATGAACTCCAGCACCTCGGGGTCGACCTGCCGTGCGACGAACAGGAAGATATCGGCATAGCCGCGCAGCTTCACTACCGCTCCGACAAGGTTGGTGCTGCCGGGTGCGATCAGGGTCGGTGCACCCTCCCCTACCCCGACAGTCAGGCCGTCAGGGACGCGCGGCGCAGTGCCCGGGGCGTTGATCTGCGCCTTCATCAGCGTGTCGCCGTCGGCCGAGATCAGCGAACTGAACGGCAGCGAGCGCGTGACCGCAAGCGCGGTGAAGATGCGCTGAAACTTCTCGCGGTCCGTCTCGAAGGTGTTGCGAGCCTGCTCGATTTCGTTGGCGACCCAGATGATGTCATCGCGCAGCACCTGCGCGTGCTCAAGCATGTAGGAGCGAGCAACCAGCCGCGAACTCTCCACCATGGTTCGGGTACGCTCCGAGAACCACTGGTCCAGGCCCTGGTTGAGCGAAATCATTGCCACTACTGTGACAAGCAGCGCCGGCACGGCTGCGACCACGGCAAACATCGTCACCATGCGGATCTGCAGCGTCGCGCCGGCTTCGCCGCGAATCTTCGATTGCAGAAGCAGCAGCGCCTCAGTGACGACAAGCGCTACCACTGCCAATACCAGTAAGCCGTTGAGTATCCAGATGATTGTCCAGACCTCAGGCGTCGGCGAGATATCAGTGGTTCCGGTCATCACAAGGAATGAACCGGACGAGATAAATACCGAAAGCAGTACAATGATCAGCCCGACCAGACGTACTGCCTGACGCCCGGTGTCGCCGAAGCTCAGCGAGCGCGGCTTGCCGGCAGGGGGGGATGTCACCTTTTTCAGGTCGCTGGCCGGTAGCGTTGCGTCGTGCATTCCCACACTCTGTCCCGAACCGGCTGGCGCGATCCCGCTACCATGGTCCCGAACGATTGTTGCTAAAATGTGACACCAACGCCCGCAGCACGGGCGCTACTCATGCCGAGTGACTACCCCCATTGCGATATTTTTGCAACAGCGGATTGCCGCAGAGTGAAACTACTGCCGGCGTGATTGCTTCACGATCTCGATACTGTGGGTGCGGATCTTCTTGCGCAGCGTGTTCCGGTTAAGCCCCAGCAGGTCCGCAGCGCGGATCTGGTTTCCGCCGCAGGCGTTCAGGGCCATAGCGATGAGTGGTGCCTCAACCCGGTCGATGACCCGCTGGTAGAGGCCGGCGGGTGGCAGGTTCGGCTCATACTCGCGCAGGAGTTGCGCAACATGCGTTTCCACCGCCGTGGACACATCCACCGGTCCAGGAGAGGCCGTTGTTGGCTGCCGGTCGGCGAGGTTCAACTCGCTCTGGACAATCTCGACCGAGATGTTTTCGTCCGCATACAGCGCCGAAAGACGGCGCACGAGGTTTTCGAGTTCGCGCACATTGCCCGGCCAGGAATAGTTCTGCATCAACCGAATGGCGGCCGGTGCAATTGTCTTCACTGGCTCGCCGTCGCGCTGTGCGGCCCGAAGGAAATGCTGGACCAGATCGTTGATGTCGTCGATGCGTTCACGCAGCGGTGGCAGCCTGATTGGCACGACGTTGAGCCGGTAGTAGAGATCCTCGCGGAATAGGCCCTGGCGGATCATCTGCCCGAGATCTCGGTGCGTGGCAGCTACGATGCGGACATTTGACTTGATCGGCGTTCGTCCGCCAACCATGGTGTATTCGCCTTCCTGCAGGACGCGCAGCAAGCGGGTTTGCGCGTCCATCGGCATGTCGCCGATTTCGTCTAGGAACAGGGTACCGCCTTCGGCTTGCTCGAACCTGCCCGAGGACCGCGCCGTGGCACCGGTGAAGGCGCCCTTCTCGTGGCCGAAGAGTTCAGCCTCGATGAGGTCGCGCGGTATGGCGGCCATGTTGATCGCAACGAAGGGCCCATTGCGGCGCTTGCCGAAATTGTGCAGCGCCCGCGCCACGAGTTCCTTGCCGGTACCGCTCTCGCCGGTGATCATCACCGTGAGGTCGGTCTGCATCAGTCGCGCCAGAGCGCGATAGATATCCTGCATGGCGGGCGAGCGCCCAACCAGCGGCATGGTCTCGGCGGGCTCCTCTGCCTTGCGCTCGCCGGGGGTCGGCTTCTTGGCATCCGCGAGCGCCCGCGCCACGACCGACAGCACTTCGGCTATATCGAACGGCTTGGGCAGGTATTCATAGGCGCCGACTTCGTTGGCACGGATCGCCGTCATGAAGGTGTTCTGCGCGCTCATCACCACGATGGGCAGGTCAGGCCGCAGTTTTTTGACCTTGGGCATGATGTCGAAGGCATTGCCGTCGGGCATAGCCACGTCGGTGATCAGCAGGTCCCCTTCCCCACGGCTCACCCAGTTCCACATGGTGGACAGGTTGCCAGTAGGGCGGACCTCATAGCCGGCGCGCGTCAGCGCCTGGTTGAGCACCATGCGAATGGCCGCGTCGTCGTCGGCGAGAAGCACGGTGTGGCTCATTTGGCAGGGGCCTCTTCGATCGATTTGGCGGTGGCGCGGTGCTGTCGGCCCGCGACCGGCAGCAAGATGCGGAACTTTGTGCGGCCTGGTCGGCTATCCATATCGACCACGCCGCCATGGTCCCCGATGATCTTCGCGACGAGCGCGAGTCCAAGGCCGGAACCATTGGCCTTGGTGGTGACGAAGGGGTCGAAGAGGATTGGCACCAGATCGGGCGGTACGCCCGGGCCATTGTCCTCGATGATGATTTCCAGCGGAAGCGATATGCGCTCCGCGACGCCCTGTACCGAGATGCGTATGCCGGGGCGGAAAGCCGTTGAGAACTTGATCTCGGGCTTAGGCGTTCGCTCCAGTGCCTCGGCAGCATTCTTGACGAGGTTGAGGAACACCTGGATCAGTTGATCGCGGTTTCCTGCAACCGGCGGCAGCGATGGGTCGTAGTCTTCGTAGAACGTGATGTTCCTGGCGACGCCATTCTTGGCCAGCAGCTTCACCCGATCCAGAATGACGTGGATGTTGATCGGCTCGCGCTCGACCGGTCGGTCGTCGCCGAAGACTTCGACGCGGTCGATCAGGTCGACGATGCGATCGACCTCGTCGCGGATCAGGCGTGCGAGTGGCAACTCGTCGGGTGTGACGCTCTGCTCAAGCAGCTGTGCCGCGCCGCGAATGCCGGAGAGCGGGTTCTTGATCTCGTGCGCCAGCATGGAGGCGAGGCCGGTGACCGAGCGCGCCGCGCCACGGCTGACCAGTTGGCGGTCGATCTTGTCCGCCATGGTGCGCTCCTGGAAGAGCAGCGCGATGCGGCCATCGAAATCAGACAGGGGGGTGGCGAAAACGTCCACGATCCGCTCGTCATTGTGGTCGCCAAAGCGCGACGACCCGACGCGGACACGATACTCTGTCATAGGGGCGTGCCGGTCAGAGACCGACTGCACCAACCCGACAATCGGCGAGCCAAAGGCGATGACCTCGTCGATCTTCTGGCGGGTCAAGACGCTGAGCGACGCTCCAAAGAATGCTTCCGCCGCGTAGTTGACGAAGACGATGGAAAGATCGGGCTGGCAGACCAGAACCGGTTGCGGCAAAGCCTGTAGTACCGCCGTGGACAGCTCGGAAACAGCGAGTTGGTTCATGCGGCGAGCCTGTCGGTGCGAGAAAACAAAGCGGGGATCATGCGTCGGACCGCGGCGGCGTCCTCGCTGCCGAGCAGCGAGAGCCGCTCGGACTTGGAGACGGCCAGCGCCGCAGCTTCGAGATACCAGTCCAGATGCTTGCGCGCGGCGCGAACGCCTACGGCGCTGCCATAGGCTTCGAGCACGCCCTCGTAATGTTCGGCGACGATGTCGGCGAGGGCTACGCCGGACGGTGCTGCTGCGACGGCGCGACCATCGAGCGCGGCGCCGATCTGGCCGACGCGCCAAGGCTGGCCCTGCGCGCCCCGGCCGAGCATCACTGCAGCGGCGCCGGACTGCTGCAGAGCGTCCTTCGCGGCTGCGAGATCGGTGATGTCGCCATTCACCACGACCGGCACGGACACAGCCTCCACCACAGAGCGCACCAGGTTCCAGCGAGCTGTGCCTTTGTAGAACTGCTGCCGGGTGCGGCCATGCACCGTAATCATCTTGACGCCAGCATCGACGGCGCGACGGGCGAGATCGGCAGCGTTGAGGCTGTCATCGTCCCAGCCGAGCCGCATCTTGACCGTCACCGGCAACGGCGTCGCGGCGACCACGGCATCGATGAGACGCAGTGCCTCGTCGGGCACGCGCATCAGCGCGGAGCCAGCATAGCCATTGGTAACGCGCTTCGCCGGGCAGCCCATGTTGATATCGATAATATCGGCGCCCGCCTCATGGGCAATCTGCGCCCCGACGCGCATCCACTCGGCTTCGCAACCCGCGAGTTGCACCATGTGCGGCAACCGCCCGGAGCGCGACAGCTTACGGACCATCAATTCCTGACCGGTGGCGAGGGCGTTGCTCGCGATCATTTCGGACACGACGAGGCCGGCCCCAAAACGTTCGGCGAGCGCACGCATCGGCGCATCGGTGATGCCCGCCATGGGCGCAAGAAACGCCCGGTTCGGCAATTGATGGCCGTCAATGCTCACGCCGCAGGCAAAGTCCAAGTGCGAATGCCCCAGTTTTGCTCAGTTTGAGAAAGTGCCTGCAGAATAGTCATTTTTCAGGTGTGTGCAACACCTGTCAGCGCGCATTCATTGTGCTGAGCCTTGTAGATGGCTCACCAGCCCGCTAGATCAGGCCGCAATGTATGGACGCTGTGGAGTCGTCGTGAGCAAGAAGCCACGCATCGCGGTCGTTGTCGTTGCGGCAGGCCGCGGCGAGCGGGCAAGTGCTAGCGGAGACACGCGACCAAAGCAATACCGGCCGCTGGCTGGGCAACCCGTCGTCTCACGCACGATTGCGGCATTTCTGGCTCTGCCGGAGGTGGATGTGGTGCTGCCGGTGATCCATCCAGAGCACGCGGCAACTTTCTTCGGCCTTGGCAATACTGACCCACGCATACTTGATCCGGTCATGGGCCGGGCAACCCGACAGGGCTCGGTACTCGCAGGCCTCGAGGCGCTTGCTGCTGAAGCGCCAGATTTTGTGCTCATTCAGGATGCGGCCCGCCCTCTTGCGTCTCCAGACCTTATCCGCGGTGTCATCGCGGCGCTTGAGACGCATCACGGCGCCCTGCCAGTCGTACCGGTCACAGACACGATAAAGCGCTCGCATGATGGTATGCTGGTCGCGGGAACGGAGGACCGGCACACGCTGTTCGCAGCGCAGACGCCGCAGGGCTTCCGGTTCGCGGCGATCCTCGCAGCCCACCACAAAGCAGTGCATGAGCCACGCGATTTCACCGACGATGCGGCGATCGCCGAATGGGCCGGGCTGCCAGTGGCCCTGACCAAGGGATCAACCCGCAACCTGAAGATTACGCATCCTGAAGACTTCGCGCGGGCGGAGCGTCTGCTGCGAGGAGATATGGACATGGAAACCCGCGTCGGAACTGGCTTCGACGTCCACCCCTTCGAGCCCGGCGATGCCGTGTGGCTGGGTGGCGTACGCATTCCCCATACCGCCAGGCTGAAGGGCCATTCGGATGCGGACGTGGCGCTGCACGCGCTGACTGACGCGCTGTATGGCGCGCTTGGCCTGGGCGATATCGGCGTCCATTTTCCGCCGTCCGACCCGCAATGGCGCGGTGCCGCGTCAGAGATCTTCCTCGCCGATGCAGTCGGCAAAGTGACTGCGCGGGGCGGCCGCATCGTCAACCTCGACCTGACCATCGTCTGCGAGTCGCCGCGGATCGGCCCGCACGTACCGGCGATGAAGCAGGCGATCGGCAATATCTGCGGCATCGCCGCGCATCGGGTGGGCGTGAAGGCGACGACCAGCGAGAAGCTGGGGTTTACCGGCCGCAGTGAGGGTATCGTTGCGATGGCCTCGGCCAGCATCGAAGTGCCGCAGGAGGACTGAATGAGGCTGCCGAACGAGGTTGTCGACCTGTCGGCTAAAGTGGTTGCGGCGTTGAAAGCCCGCGAACTGACCATCGCCACGGCCGAAAGCTGTACGGGCGGGTTGATCGCCGGTGCGCTGACCTCGATCTCGGGCTCGTCCGCCGTGGTCTATGGCGGCTTCGTCACCTATGCCAACGAGGCGAAGATCAGCATGATCGGAGTGCCTTTCGCCCTGCTCCGCCGCCATGGCGCGGTGTCGGAGGAAGTCGCCATCGCCATGGCCGAAGGCGCGATGGCGGCTGCCGGTACGGATATCGCCGTGGCGGTAACTGGCATTGCCGGGCCGGACGGTGGTAGCGGCGAGAAGCCGGTTGGAACAGTGCACTTCGCCGTGGCGACGGCGGACGCGACGACCCACACAAAGAAGCTGTTCAAGGATATGGACCGCGACGGTGTACGGCACGCCACGGTGCTGCAGGCCCTCAACATGGTGCTGAAGGCCGCAAAGGCCTGAGCCAAGTGCCTCAACCGAAGCGGCGATCGGCCTCTTCAGCGAAGGCGTCGATGATCTCTTCCTGCTTCGCCATGAAGGCTGGTTCGGCGACGGCAGCGATCAGCGGGTTGGAAATCTTGAAATCGATGGCGAAGCGCACGCGGGTGCCTTCGCCCTCTGCTTCAAATGTCCACTTGCTGTTGAGATAGGCAAAGGGCCCATCGACCGCGTCAGCGCCGATGGTCAAAGTCGACCGGTCGGCCACCACCTTCGAGGTGTAGGCCTGCGTGACCGGGCCGAAGCCGATAGTCATCGTGGCAAAGACCACCTCGTTGCCGTCACGGCGAACTTCCATGGCCCGGCAGTTGGGGATGAAGCGTGGATAGGCTTCGAGGTCGGACACGAGGTCGAACATCCGCTCGGGCAGATGCGGCATGTGCCGCTCGAGATTGAGCTTGGGCATTGGTGCATCCGTATTCTTCAGGCGTGGGCCAGCTTGGTGAGGCGGGCCGACCGAAGGCGCTCGAAATCTTCGCCGGCATGGTGCGACGAGCGGGTCAGCGGGCTCGACGACACTAGCAGGAAGCCCTTAGTCATCGCGACGGTGGCGTAGGACTTGAACTCGTCGGGCGTGACGAAGCGCATGACCGGATGGTGCTTGCGGGTGGGCGCCAGATACTGCCCGATGGTGAGGAAATCGACATCGGCCGAGCGCAGATCGTCCATCAACTGCAGGACTTCGTTCCGCTCTTCGCCCAGGCCCACCATGATGCCCGACTTGGTGAACATGGTCGGGTCGAGTTCCTTCACCCGCTGCAACAGCCGGATGGAGTGGAAATAGCGCGCGCCGGGCCGGACCTTCAGGTACTTCGACGGCACCGTCTCGAGATTGTGGTTGAACACGTCAGGCTTGGCGGCGACCACCACTTCGAGCGCACCTTCCTTGCGAAGGAAATCCGGCGTCAGGATCTCGATGGTGGTCTTGGGCGTACGCGCACGGATGGCGCGGATCACGCGGGCGAAGTGCTCGGCACCGCCATCGGGCAGGTCATCGCGGTCGACCGAGGTGATCACCACATGGGCCAGCCCGAGCTTCTCCACGGCGTTGGCGACGTTTTCGGGCTCGTTCGGATCGAGCGGCGTCGGCAGCCCCGTGCGCACATTGCAGAAGGCGCAGGCGCGAGTGCAGATTTCGCCCATGATCATCATAGTTGCGTGCTTCTTGCTCCAGCACTCCCCGATATTGGGGCAGCCGGCTTCCTCGCACACGGTGACGAGATTGTTGGAGCGGACGATCTCCTGCGTTTCGCGGTAGATCGGCGAGCCGGGAGCCTTGACGCGGATCCAGTCGGGCTTGCGCAGCACCTCGTGCTCGGGCCGGTTGGCCTTTTCGGGGTGGCGGGGACGGGTATCGGTCTTGTCGATGAGCGTGACCATCAGTCAACCTCTCCGGGCACTCGGGCCCAGCCGGATGTCCGGCAGATATCGGGCCATCCACGACCCTTGGCAAGTCGCGCGCGGTGCATGGGAGCCCCGCGCGCCGGGGATCATTTGGCGACGATCCGCGCCACAACGATGACGATAACGGCGCCGATGGCACCGGTAATGATCTGGCTCAGGTATGGGTTGTCGATAGGCAGGTTGATATTGGCGAGCCTCATCACATAGCCGCCGACGAACACACCGATCACACCTGCCACAAGGTTGCGCAGCAGCCCGCCGCCGCCCATCACGAGGCCGGCGAGCCACCCGGCCGCTAGCCCGATGGCCAGAAAGATCAGCAGCTGCATAAGATCTTGCGACATGTACGGAATCTCCGCTGGCGGAACCGGGTGGGAAGCCAATTCAGATGTTGAGCGCGCGGCCGTAGGCGTCGAGCACGCTTTCCTTCATGGTTTCGCTGAGCGTCGGGTGCGGGAAGATGGTGTGGAACAGGTCTTCCTCGGTGGTTTCGAGGCCGATGGCGACCACGAAGCCCTGGATCAGTTCCGTCACTTCCGCGCCCACCATATGCGCGCCGAGCAGCTCGCCAGTCTTGGCATCGAAGATGGTCTTCACGAGGCCTTCGGGTTCGCCGAGCGCAATGGCCTTGCCATTGCCGACAAACGGGAAGCGGCCGACCTTGATGTCGCGGCCCTGCTCTTTCGCCCTGGCCTCGGTGAGACCGACGCTGGCGATCTGCGGCTCGCAATAGGTGCAGCCTGGCACGCGGGTTTTTTCGAGGCCATGGACGCCCTTGAGGCCGGCGATGGTTTCGACGGTGATCACCGCCTCATGTTCGGCCTTGTGCGCCAGCATCGGCGGGCCGGCGACGTCGCCAATGGCCCAGATGCCCGGCACCGAGGTGCGGCCATAGGCGTCGATGGCGATGGCGCCGCGCTCGAGCTTGACGCCCACCTTCTCGAGGCCGAGGCCTTCGGTATTGCAGACGACCCCTACGGCCGAAATCAGCGCATCAGCGGCGATGGCCTGCTGGTCACCGGTCTTGGGCTCGATATGGGCGACAATGCCGGCCGCAGTCTTTTCCACCTTCGCCACCTTGGCGTCGGTCAAAATCTTGATGCCGCGCTTTTCGAAACGCTTGCGCACATGGGCGGCGATTTCCGCGTCTTCTACCGGCAGGATCTGCGGCAGCACTTCGACGACCGTGACTTCCGCGCCGAGCGAGCGGTAGAAGCTCGCGAACTCCATGCCGATGGCGCCCGAGCCCATGATGACGAGGCTCTTGGGGAACTTCGCCGGCTTCATCGCCTCGAAATAGGTCCAGATCTTCTCGCCATCGGGCTCAATGCCGGGCAGCACGCGCGGCCGCGCGCCGGTGGCGACGATGATGTTCTTGGCCGTATAGACACCCTCAGGCAGCACGTTCTTGGGGATAGGGCCCTGCGGCTGCACGATAGGCTTCTTCGTCGCCGCAACCTTGATCTCGCCGGGCTTGGTGATTTCGGCTTCGCCCCAGATGATGTCGATCTTGTTCTTCCTCATCAGGAACTGCACGCCATTGTTCATCTGCGCCGCGATGGCGCGCGAACGCTTGACGATGGCATCGATATCGAAGCCGAACTGGGTGGCGGTGAGGCCATAATCCTTGGCGTGGCCCATATGGCCGAAGATTTCGGCTGAGCGCAGCAGTGCCTTGGTCGGGATGCAGCCCCAGTTAGAGCAGATGCCGGCCATGTGCTCGCGTTCGACGATCGCCGTCTTCAGCCCCAGTTGCGCGGCGCGGATCGCCGCCACATAGCCGCCGGGACCGGCGCCGATGACAATGAGATCGTAGGATTGAGCCATGGGCTTACTACCTTTCGAGAAAATTGCATGGGGCCGAAGCCCCTTGGGCCGCTAGAGCCCGAGAACCTGCTTCACGAGCGGCGCGAGACCTTCGCCGATGGCGCGGGTATTGGCCGGATCGAGATGGATGCCGTCTTGGCGGTCGGTCTTAGCCACGGTGCCGGCATCGAAGAAATGCACCTGCTGCTCGTCCGCGCGCTTCTTGTATTCACGCGCGAAGTTGACCGAGGTGGCGATCGCGTCATGCGGGCCGAAATGGTCCATCATATCCTGCCAGTCACCGAGGATGATCGGCGGCGGGGAGACAAGGATGATCTCGGGCACAGCCATCAGTCGCCCGGCATAGTGCCCGCGGATGATCTGCACGAGCCGGGCCATGCCGCGCCCGGCTTCGCCGGCGGTCCGGCCATGATGCGGCTTGATGTCATTGGTGCCGAGCATGATGATGACGAGATCGAGCGGCGAATGGCTCTCGAGCAGCGTCGGCAGCACGCGGGCGCCATTGCGGTCAGCAGCGGCGAACCAGTCGTCATGAACGGTGGTACGCCCGCCAAGACCCTCGGCGATGACGTGCGCGGCACCGGACAGCGCCTTTTCCAGCGCGGTCGGCCAGCGAGCCTCATAGGGGTGGCGCGGACCACCGGGGATCGGGTTCGCGCCGTAGGTGAGGCTATCGCCGTAAGCGAGGATGGATTTCATCGCCCTGCCCCTCAGGCCAGCATCATCACCGGGGTTTCGATCAGCGACTTGAATGCGGAGAGCACCTCTGCACCGAGCGCGCCGTCGACGGCACGGTGATCGACGCTGAGCGTCACGGTCATGAAGTTGCCGGTCTTGATCTGGCCCTTCTCGGCATAGACACGCTCTTCGCCCGCGCCGACCGCGAGGATGGTCGCGTGCGGCGGGTTGATCACGGCCTGGAAGTTCTTGATGCCGAACATGCCGAGGTTGCTGACCGACGACGTGCCGCCCTGGTATTCGTGCGGGGCGAGCTTCTTGCCACGGGCGCGGGTCGCGAGATCCTTCACCTCTTCGGAAATCTGCCGAAGGGTCTTGGTATCGCAGGCCTTCACCACCGGCGTGAACAACCCGCCAGGCACGGAGACGGCCACGGCGACATCGGCATGCTTGTGGTAGAGAATGGCGTCGCCCGCCCAGGTGGCGTTGGCCGTGGGCACCTTCATCAGCGCAGCGGCCCAAGCCTTCATCACGAAGTCATTGACCGATAGCTTGTACTCAGGCCTGCCGTCCTTGCTCTTGGGAGCGGCGGCATTGATCTGCTCACGCGCTTCGAGAAGTGCATCGATCCTGCAATCGAGCGACAGGTAGAAATGCGGAACGGTCTGCTTGCTCTCGGTGAGCCGCGCGGCGACCACCTTGCGCATGCCGTCGTTCGGCACGAGTTCGTAGCTGCCCTCGGCGTAAAGCGAGGTGACCTGCTGGCGGCTCATGCCGGCCGCCGGTGCGGACGCGGCGGAAGGAGCAGCCGACGGCGCTGCGGCCGGAGCCGGTTTCAGCGCGCCCTTGCCGACCCTTGCCGCTTCGATATCGGATTTCACCACGCGGCCATGCGGGCCCGAACCGGCGATAGAGCCGATCTCGATCCCGGCTTCCCTCGCAAGGCGCCGGGCGAGCGGCGACGCAAAGACGCGGGCTGCTGTGCTGGCTGTCGGCGCCGGTGCCGTGGCTTTCTGCGGCACGGGTGCTGCTGCCGAACCGACGGTTGCCGTCGGCATGGTGACAGCGGCCGGAACCGCAGCTGCGGTCGAACCGCTCGTCGCACTGGGCTGCGGGGCAGCAGGTGACGCCGCCGGTTTTGCGGCCGGCGCCGCAACCGCCGTCTCGCCCTCGGTCAGCAGCACGGCGATGACCGCGTTGACCTTCACGTTCTCGGTGCCCTCGGGCACGACGATCTTGCCGATTTTGCCCTCGTCCACGGCCTCGACTTCCATCGTGGCCTTGTCGGTCTCGATTTCGGCGATGACGTCACCGGAGGAGACGCTGTCGCCCTCCTTGACGTGCCATTTGGCGAGCTTGCCCTCTTCCATGGTTGGAGAGAGCGCCGGCATGGTGATGTTGATGCTCATATCTGCCTCACTCGCCGATATCTTCGTTCCAGAGTTCCGGATGGTCTGCGATGAACTTGGCCATCATGTGCTCGCAGCGCTGTTCATGCGCGTCGGTCACCTGAACACCGGCCAGGCTCAGCACATCCTGGAAGCCTTTGAAATTCTTACTCTCCGCCACGACCACGCGGGTAATGCCGAACTGGATGATGGTGCCAGTGCACATCATGCAGGGGCTGAGCGTGGTATAGCACGTGACGTCCTTGTAGGTGCGCTGCCGCCCGGCGTTCTGGATCGCGTCCATCTCGCCATGCAGGATCGGATCGCCCTTCTGCACGCGACGATTATGGCCACGGCCGATGATCTCGCCGTTGCGCACCAGCACCGAGCCGATCGGGATACCGCCTTCTGAAAGACCCTGCTGGGCCTCCGCATAGGCGGCATCGAGAAACTTCCTGTCAATCTCCGCTTGCGTGGCCATCGCCATCAGCTCCGGTAGGTGACGGAATTGACGGCAGCGATCACTTCATCGGTCGAGGGCAGCGCCAGCTTTTCGAGATTTGCGGCATAGGGCATCGGAACGTCCTTGCCCGTGACGCGGAGCGGCGGCGCATCGAGATAGTCGAATGCTTCGGCCACAACGCGGGCAACGAGCTCGGCGCCGACGCCGTTCTGCGGCCAGCCTTCCTCCACGGTGACCAAGCGGCCGGTCTTCTTCACCGACTCGATGACGGTTGCCGAATCCATCGGACGCAGCGTGCGCAGGTCGATGAGTTCCACATCGAGCCCGGCTGCCACCAACTTCTCGGTCGCCTGGGTGGCGTAGCGCATGCCCATCGAGAAGGAGACGATGGTCACGTCCTTGCCCTGCCGGGCGACACGCGCCTTGCCGATTGGCAGCACGTAATCGTCAACCTTGGGCACGAGGCCGGTCGAGCCGTAGAGGATTTCGTTTTCAAGGAAGACGACAGGGGTATTCGACCGTATCGCGGCCTTGAGCAGGCCTTTGGCATCGGCGGCCGAGAACGGCGCGACGACATAAAGGCCCGGCACGCTCGAATACCAGGCCGAGAAATCCTGGCTGTGCTGTGCGCCGACGCGCGCCGCAGCGCCGTTCGGACCACGGAACACGATCGGCGCCGACACCTGCCCGCCGGACATATAGAGCTGCTTCGCCGCGGAATTGATGATCTGGTCGATCGCCTGCATGGCGAAGTTCCAGGTCATGAACTCAACGATCGGACGAAGGCCCGCAAAGGCAGCACCCACTGCGATGCCGGCAAAGCCGTGCTCGGTGATCGGCGTATCGATGACGCGCTGCGGCCCGAATTCCTGCAAGAGGCCCTGGCTGATCTTGTAGGCGCCCTGGTACTCGGCCACTTCCTCGCCCATGAGGAAGATATCCTTGTCGCGGCGCATTTCCTCGGCCATCGCTTCGTTCAGCGCCTGACGTACGGTCATCTCGACCATCTCGACGCCGGCCGGTAGGTCCGGATCGGCCTGAGCCTCGAACTTCGGCGCGGCAGGAACGGCAGCCATGGACGGCACAGTCTCGGCGGCGGGGACGGCCGTCGCCTCGGCGGTCTCGGGGGCCGACTTTGCCCCTGGCGCCGCTTCGAGGGTTTCGCCCTCGGCCTGCACCTGCGCGATCGGCGTGTTGACCTTTACGCCCTCGGTACCTTCGGCGATCAGGATGTCGACGACCTTGCCGGAGTCGACGCTTTCGACTTCCATCGTGGCCTTGTCGGTTTCGATTTCGGCCAGCACGTCACCGGGCTTAACGGTGTCGCCGACCTTGACCAGCCACTTGGCAAGCTTGCCCTCTTCCATGGTGGGCGAGAGCGCGGGCATCAGAATTGTGGGCATCTGGGTCTCCAGGGGGAGATCTGAAAGGGAACGCTCGGCCGATCAGGCGGCGTAGATGTCGGTGTAGAGTTCCGAAGCATCGGGCTCGGGATCGGAAGTCGCAAAATCCGCCGCCTCGGTGACAATGGCGCGAATTTCGTTCTCGATCTCCTTGAGGCTTTCCTCGGTGCCATACCGCTTTTCGAGAATACGGTTCTTCACCTGCTCGATCGGGTCGCGCTCGGCGCGCATCGTCGCCACTTCATCTTTCGAGCGGTACTTCGCGGGATCCGACATGGAATGGCCGCGATAGCGATAGGTCAGCATCTCGAGGATGTAGGGCCCCTTGCCGGAACGCGCATGCTCTATGGCGCGCTTGGCAGCGTCATGCACGAGGCGCACATCCATGCCGTCGACCTGCTCGCCCGGAATGTCGAAGCCTTCGCCACGGCGGGACAGGTTGGGCTGGCCGGACGCACGCTCGACCGAGGTGCCCATGCCATAGCGGTTGTTCTCGATGATGTACACCGCCGGTAGGTTCCAGAGCTTCGCCATATTGAAGCTCTCGTAGACCTGACCCTGGTTGGACGCCCCGTCGCCGAAATAGGAGATCGAAACAGTGTTGTCGCCACGATACTTGCTGGCGAAGGCGAGGCCAGTGCCGAGCGACACCTGCGCGCCGACGATCCCGTTGCCACCATAGAAGCGATGCTCATTGGAAAACATGTGCATCGAGCCGCCCTTGCCCTTCGACAGGCCGCCACGGCGCCCAGTGAGCTCGGCCATGACGCCCTTGGGGTCGAGCCCCATGACGAGCATATGGCCGTGATCGCGATACCCGGTGATCTGCGCGTCTTCACCCTTCTTCGAGGCCATGGTGATACCTGTCACCACTGCTTCCTGACCGATATACAGGTGGCAGAACCCGCCGATCAGGCCCATTCCATACATCTGGCCCGCCTTCTCTTCGAAGCGACGGATCAAAAGCATTTCGCGGAAAGCTTCGAGTTCCTGTTCCTTGGTGAATTCGGGGACGTTGGACTGGGCCGGCTTGGCCGCCGCTTTACGCGCCATGGGCATCGAGCTCCGAGAGAGAGGGCCGCGGAAGATTGTGAGCAGCCACACGGCCGCAACTCAACGAAGGTACACGCTTTGGGTGACATAAGCGACTCCGTTCGACATCGGCCGAATCGGCGCTATCAGTCTATACCTCTTTCGATTTCTCCGCTTAACTGAGTATTGGTTGATAGTGCAGATGAACCGGAAAGCGGTTTACCAGTGTACTGGTCGACCATGACTACCACATCGGACGGATTGGACATGGACAGTAATGCCCGCGCCCGCTCGGAGACGAGGTCCGGGTCCATCTTGGTGGTTTGGAACAGGTCGATCCGGTGCCGGAACGAGTCGATTTCTGCCTGCAGCGCGCTGGAGGTGGCGCCGAGATCGTCGATCTGACCCTCTAGCACGTCGCGGCTGTCGATACCGAACTGCCCGCTCATCACCGAATAGCCAAGATAGGCCTGGAAGGCGATGAGGATACCGGTAACCAGAAAGTGACGCCAGATCGGCGGGCGCTTGAGACGGGTGGACATGGCGTGCGCGGGACTCGGCTGATCGACACAACGCGACCGATCCTAGTCACCGTGCCTTAACGCTGCGTTGCGGCAGCAGCGTTACAGGCGTCTTGAAAAACAAAGGGCGGCCGGAGCCGCCCTTCCTAACATGAGCCCCGAGCCAATCAGCCCTTGATCACCGAACGACCGGCATACTTGGCGGTCGAGCCCAGTTGCTCCTCGATACGGATAAGCTGGTTGTACTTGGCCAACCGGTCGGAACGGCTGAGCGAGCCCGTCTTGATCTGCCCGCAGTTGAGCGCCACGGCGAGGTCGGCAATGGTCGAGTCTTCGGTTTCGCCCGAGCGATGCGACATCACCGAGGTGTAGCCGGCGCGGTGGGCGGTATCGACGGCATCGAGCGTTTCCGACAGCGAGCCGATCTGGTTCACCTTGACGAGGATCGAGTTGGCGACCCCCATCTTGATGCCAGACTTGAGGCGCTCGGTATTGGTGACGAACAGATCGTCGCCGACGAGCTGCACCTTCTTGCCGATGAGATCGGTGAGCGCCTTCCAGCCCTCCCAATCGTCCTCGGCCATGCCGTCTTCGATGGTGATGATCGGGAACTTGTCGGCGAGCCCGGCGAGGAACGCGGCGTTCTCTTCGGAGGAGTAGGACTTGCCTTCACCCACCATTTCGTATCGACCGGCCTTGAAGTACTCGGTCGCGGCGCAATCGAGGCCAAGATAGACATCCTTGCCGGCTTCGTAGCCGGCCTTGCCGATGGCCTTGACGATATAATCGAGCGCAGCCTCGGCCGAGCTCAGGTTCGGCGCGAAGCCGCCTTCGTCCCCCACCGCGGTGTTGTGCCCATCGGCATGCAACGCCTTCTTGAGAGTGTGGAAGATTTCCGACCCGATCTGCACGGCATGGGCGAGCGACTCAGCGCCAACCGGCAGGATCATGAATTCCTGCATGTCGATCGGGTTGTCGGCGTGGGCGCCGCCGTTGATGATGTTCATCATCGGCACGGGCAGCACATGCGCGTTCGGCCCGCCGATATAGCGGAAGAACGGCAGCTCGCTCGACTCGGCCGCGGCCTTGGCGACCGCGAGCGACACGCCGAGAATGGCGTTGGCGCCGAGGCGCGACTTGTTCGGCGTCCCATCGAGTTCGATCAGCGTGCGGTCGAGGCCGATCTGGTCGAGCGCGTCGAGGCCCTGGATTTCCGAGAAGATCTCGGTGTTGACCGCGTCGACGGCCTTGGTGACGCCCTTGCCGAGGAAGGCCTTGCCGCCATCGCGCAGTTCGACGGCTTCATGCGCGCCGGTCGATGCACCCGACGGCACGGCGGCGCGGCCGAAGCTGCCATCGTCCAGCACCACATCGACTTCTACGGTCGGATTGCCTCGGCTGTCGAAGATTTGCCGACCGGTGACGTCGATAATGGAGCTCATGGGGTGCCCTCGCGCTAAAGGTTGAAATCGCCCCCTTCGTAAAGAACCGATATGACAGAGAAAAGGGGCAGCCTCAGAAAATCGGCGTTTTCTTGCGAGCAAGCCGCCTAGATACGGCCCTTTTCGAGGAGTGCGGTCACTGAATCCTCTGCAGCAGCCAGCGAGGAATAGCGCGGTTGATAGCCGAGCAGCCGCCTGCCCTTCTCGATCGAGTGGTTCGGCGAGCGGGCAATGTGCTCCCATGTGGCCTGCGCGTCATCGGCGTCGAGGGTGGATTTCCAGCTCTCGAAGGGCTGGTAGCTGAGCCGCGGAGCGTGGCCGAACCAGCGATACATGTGCTCGGCATAACCGCGCAGGTTGACCGCCTGCGCAGAGACGGCGTTGAACGCCTCGCCAACCGCGGCGCCCCAGTTCCTCACAGCGCGCTCGGCCACTTGCGCTACGTCGTCTGCGTGGACGTGATGAACCGTCTCAAGGCCGAAATTCGGGATGGTCAGTTCGTCGCCGCGCTTGATGGTCGACCAGACCTGATCGTTGAAATTGCCCCGCGGGTTGAGGATGCTCCAGCCCGGCCCGACGATATGGCCCGGCCGGAACACGGTGGCCGGGAAATGCCCGCGCCGCGCCATGTCGAGCAGGAAGGTCTCGATGGCTGCCTTCTGCGAGCCATACTCGCCAAAGGCGTTCAGCGGCTGATCCTCGGTGGCGGGCACGAGCGTGTTCTGCCCATATACCCAGATGGTGCCGCAATGGAGGAAATGCTGGACGCGGCCCTCGAGCGCGGAAACCAGGTGCCGGCAGCTGTCGAGCGTGAAACAGATCATGTCGATCACAACGTCTGCGTTAAGCGCTGCGATGCGCGCGCCGAACGTGCCATCGGCTTCAGCAGCGGCGCGGTCGATGGTGACGGTCTCGACGCGGCTCCAGGCGGCATTGCCGAGATAGGGCGCGGAGGCGCCACGCGAGACGTTCACCACGTCGCAGCCGAGGTTGACAAGCCGCGGCACGAGATAGGTGCCGACATGCCCGCTGCCACCGATGATCACGACCTTCATGTAGCCCTCCTGTGGCACCCGCAACTGATCGGGTTTGCAGTGAACTAACCGGCGACATGGGCAAATGCAAAGGAGTCGTTGCGCGACCACCGAAAGGCAGGGCCCCCGCCAACATGGGCTTGGTTCATATTATCGATAATTCAACCCCGTTAGTCGCGCAACTTCCTTCCAATCAGTAGGAAATCAGTCCTAGTTCCGGTGCTGCTCTGTTCGCAGCTATCACAAAAAGATGAGCAGCGTGCAGATCGGCTTGTCGAGGACGTATCTTTGTTCGCAAGCGAGGTGCTCGCGTACCAGGAGAGTTGAGATGGGCGTTTACGAGGGTGTGGTGCGGTGGAGCCGGCGCGCCGTTATGCTGGCGCTCGTGCCGGTTGCAGCGATGGTGATGCTGCCCAATGGCAGCAGTGCAGTTGAGGAGGCCGTCGTCATTCCGCCGCCGGCGATGGATGTGCAGGGGGGCACCGCAAAGACAGCGACAGCCGTGTTCGCGGGGGGGTGCTTCTGGGGGGTCCAGGGGGTGTTCCAGCATACGAAAGGGGTAACGAGGGCCGTCTCGGGCTATGCGGGCGGCAAGGCCGATGACGCGACCTATCCTGCTGTCAGTTCAGGGAGCACCGCGCATGCCGAGGCCGTGGAGGTGACCTACGACCCCACACAGGTCACCTACGGCCAGCTCTTGCAGGTGTACTTTTCTGTGGCGCATAACCCGACCCAGCTGAACTACCAGGGCCCAGACCATGGCACGCAGTACCGCTCAGCTGTGTTCCCGGTGACTGACGAGGAAAGGCAGGTCGCAGCGGCCTATATCGTACAGCTCGATGCCGCTACGGCCTTTCCAGCCCCGATCGTCACAAAGATCGAACCGTTCACGGGCTTCTATGCGGCCGAGCAGTACCATCAGGATTTCCTGACCAACAACCCGGACTACCCCTATATCGTCATCAACGATCTGCCGAAGATCGAAGCTCTAAAGACGGTATTCCCGGCGCTCTACAGGCCGGATCCCGTGCTCGTGGGGCAGCTTTAGCGGTCGGATCACTTTGCCGCAGCCGGATGCGGGGCGGGCCTATGCCCGCTTCGCGGCGATTCTTTCAGCACACAGTTCGGCGATTGCCGCGCAGAAGGCGCTAATGATGGAGTCCTTGGCCCACACATCCGCAGCGCGCTGAGAAGCAGCATCGCCGAGCCGACGACGCAATTCATCATCGTCACACAGCAGGGCAATCGCGTCGGCAAAGGCCACGGCATCGTCGGGCGGCGTCACGAGGCCAACTCCAGTCACCTCACGCGCAAGCGCAGTGCCCGCCGCTGCGGTTGCGACCACCGGCCGCCCTGAGGCGAGCATGTTGGTTAGTTTGCTCGGCATCACGACATGTGCGGCAGCCGGAACCTGCGGCAGCAGATGTACGCTCGCGACCGCCAAAAGCTCTGAGAGCCGTTCCTTCGGCTGAAGCGGTGCGAATTGCACGTTGGGCAGCCCTACCGCACGTGCTTTCAACGCATCCAGATTGGGCCCTTCCCCGCAGATCAGGAAGGACAGGTCCTTGCGGTCAACAAGCAGCCGCGCCGCGTCGACAACAATCTCGATGCCCTGCTTGTTGGCAATGTTGCCAGAATAGAGCGCAACGTGTGCTGACGTAAGACCGAGTTCGTTGCGAAACGCACTGGCCGCCGAAGCGGGCATTTGGGTGATGGCTGGATCCGCCCAGTTGCGGAGGATGACCGAACGCTCACTTGCGAGCCCCTTGTGGATGAGTACCGACTGCATCTCCGGAGTGAGGGCACTGACCCGGTCAAAGGCTTGAAGGACATAGCGTTCGAATCGCCTCGCCAAGCGCCCGAGCCAGGACTGTTCCTTCAGCAGCCCCATTCCAAATGCCGCTTCAATCTCCAGATCCTGAACATGCAGCCATGTCGATCCGCCCGAAAACCAAGCCACCGAACGCGCGATGGGCGCGGAAAGCAATGACGGCGCGATGGAGACCACTAAGTCCGGCTTGAAAGACAAAGCTGCCGCAAGCGCGGGGAAAAAGCTCGCGACCGCGAAGGTGAGATGATGCAAGACACGCCGCAGTCCGGTCGGGCGCGGCGGAACATAGTGTGGCACACGATGGACGGTGACGCGATTCTCAACGAAGCGTGTCCATCGCCAGGCAGGATAACCGGGCTCAGTCTGCCAGCGTGGGTAATAGGGTTGCCCCGCCACGACTTCGACCTCGTGGCCCGCCGCTACCAAGGCTTCTGCAAGGCCGGTCGTATAGACGGCGATTCCGACTTTCTCCGGGGCATAGTTCAGACCGACAAGCAGAATCCTCACCCACGTCGCTCCTGAGCGCGGTGCTCAAGAAACCAGCGATAGGTGGCGGCGATTCCGTCGCGGAGTCCGACCTTCGGTAACCAGCCAAGCGCCTTCAGCTTGTCACCACTCATCAGCTTGCGTGGCGTGCCATCAGGCTTCGCAGGGTCGGTAACGATCTCCCCGACAAAGCCCACGACTTCGGCAATCAAGCGGGTGAGATCGATGATGGAAAGGTCGCTGCCGGAACCCACATTCACGTGTTCTGCGCCGCTGTAGTGCTTCAGCAGGTGCACCAGCGCGTCAGCGCAATCGTCGACATGGAGGAACTCGCGTAGGGGCGATCCGGTACCCCAGATGGTTAGAGTGGGCGCTCCAGCCAGCTTCGCCTCATGCGCCTTGCGGATCAGAGCTGGAAGCACATGGCTGGACCGGAGGTCGAAATTGTCGCCCGGCCCGTATAAATTGGTCGGCATGGCGCTGATGTAGTCGCGCCCGTGCTGCCGCCGATACGCCTCCGCAAGCTTGATGCCAGCGATCTTGGCTACTGCATACCACTCGTTTGTCGGCTCAAGCGGACCAGTGAGCAGTGCGTCCTCGCTGATCGGCTGCGGCGCCAGTTTCGGATAGATGCAACTCGAGCCAAGGAACAGCAGTCGGTCAACCCCCGCCGCATGCGCTGCCCCGAAGACATTGGTTTCGATGACAAGGTTGTCGAAAAGGAAATCCGCCGGGTAAGTGTCGTTCGCGAGGATGCCGCCGACCTTGGCAGCGGCCAGAACAATTGCGTCGGGCCTTTCAGCCAAGACATAGCGCTCAACCTGCTCCTGCCGTTTCAGGTCGACGTCGTCACGGGTAACGGTGAGAACGGTACAGGACTCGCTGGCAAGGCGGCGAACAAGTGCCGCACCCACCATGCCACGGTGTCCCGCGACCCACACGCGCTTGCCTGCAAGCGAGAAACTCATGTGCCCCTCGTGATCGGGGCGGTCCGCATGACATCGAGGTCGCCCGCGACCATCTCGCGCACAAGCTCACGAACCGAGCGCTTCGGCACCCAGCCCAGAACGTCGCGCGCCTTCGACGCGTCGCCGACGAGCAGATCGACTTCGGTGGGTCGGAAATAGCGCGGATCGACCAAAACGACAGGCTTGCCGGTTGCGCGGTCGATGCCGCATTCCTCCACCCCCTCGCCCTCCCAGCCGAGTGCGATGCCAACCTCTTCGAAGGCCCATTCGACGAACTGACGCACCGGTGTGGTGACGCCGGTGGCCAGCACGTAGTCATCACCCTTGGGTTGTTGCAGCATGCGCCACATACCCTCAACATATTCCTCGGCGTGGCCCCAGTCGCGCTGCGCATCGAGATTGCCGAGATAGAGCCGTTCCTGCTTGCCGAGCTTGATCGCCGCCGCCGCCCGCGTGATCTTGCGAGTGACGAAGGTTTCGCCACGCAGCGGGCTCTCATGGTTGAACAGGATTCCGTTCGACGCATGCAGGCCGTAGGCCTCGCGGTAGTTCACAACGATCCAGTAGGCATACAGCTTGGCCACTGCATAGGGCGATCGCGGGTAGAAGGGCGTCCGCTCGTTTTGCGGGATCTGCTGGACAAGACCATAGAGCTCCGACGTGGAGGCCTGGTAGAATCGGGTCTTGTTTTCGAGTTTCAGAATGCGAATGGCCTCGAGCAGGCGCAGCGTGCCGAGCGCATCGGCATTGGCGGTGTATTCCGGCGTCTCGAAACTCACCTGAACGTGGCTTTGCGCGGCGAGATTGTAGATCTCGTCAGGCTGGCTTTCCTGAACGATGCGGATAAGGTTGGTAGAATCCGTCATGTCGCCGTAGTGCAGCGTCAGACGCGGATGCTCGATATGCGGATCCTCGTAAATGTCCTCGATGCGACCCGTATTGAAAGACGACGAGCGTCGTTTCACGCCGTGTACGCTGTAACCCTTGGACAGCAGCAGGCGAGCCAGATACGCGCCATCTTGTCCGGTGACGCCAGTAATCAGCGCTGAACGTTCTGACAAAAGCATAGTCCCCGATTGTCGGCGCCCCTCACGCGGGGCGGAAGTTATCATGCTGCCGCACACACTCAAGCGCGGCTCTACCCGTAGACCCAGCATGCCATTGCGAGCTTGGATATCCCTCGCTGCAATTCAGGGATGATACGCCAAGCAGGCTTCAGCGAGCGAGTTCCGACTCGATGATCTCGCGAAGCGATTCAGGCTCGGCGCCGGGTGAAAAACGCCCGATCACTTTGCCATCCCGGCCGACCAGGAACTTTGCAAAATTCCACGAAACATCGCTACTACCGTCTTCGTTGGCCCTCTCGGACTTTAGCCAGACATAAAGAGGGTCGGTAGATGGGCCATTGACATCCACCTTGCCGAACATCGGGAAAGAAACACTATAGGTAAGGGAACAAAATTCGGCGATCTCTGCCTCTGAGCCTGGCTCCTGCCCAGCAAACTGGTTGCACGGGAAACCCAGTACTTCCAGTCCCTTGGACTTCAGATCCCTGTAAAGCGCTTCTAGCCCGGCATATTGCGGGGTCAGCCCGCACTTGCTGGCAACATTGACTACGAGCACCACCTTGCCGGCAAAATCCGAAAGGGACTGCTGCGCGCCACTCAGTCGGCGGGCGCTGAAGTTGTGAAGACTGTTCATGACAATTCCAAAACACGACGCAAAACTGGTTTGATCGCCAAGATACAGCCAGTCAAGCACAAACCCTGCGGCCCAGCCCTTGGGCCTGTCAAATGTCGCGCTTGTGATCGTCGAGTTTGGCATCGGCCTGGCGCCGCTGCGCTTGCTCCTGCGCCTTCTCGGCCTTGGTGCGGCCGAAGCGGATACGATTCTCCGCTGCGGCCTCTTCCTTCTCCGCCTTGGCGCGGGATTTCCGCGCCTTTGAAAGCGATAGAATTTCCCCCATCACACCAACCGGCTCTGTGCCTTCGCTGCCTCGATAAAGCTGGCGAACAGCGGATGCGGATCAAATGGCTTGCTCTTCAGTTCCGGATGGAACTGCACGCCGATGAACCACGGGTGATCTGTGCGTTCGACGATCTCGGGCAGCTTGCCATCGGGGGAAACTCCGGAGAACAGAAGGCCATTGGCCTCGAGCACCTTGCGGTAGTTCATGTTCACTTCGTAACGGTGGCGATGCCGTTCGATGATGCGGGTGGTACCGTAGATGTCGGCCACGCGGCTGCCCTTCGACAACTGAGCCGGATACGACCCCAGTCGCATTGTGCCACCGAGGTCACCCGATGTCGAACGCTTCTCCGTGTCGTTGCCTTTGGTCCATTCGGTCATGATGCCCACGACGGGCTCCTTGGTCGGTCCGAATTCCGTGGAGTTGGCAGCCTTGATACCGGCGGTATTCCTCGCCGCCTCGATACAGGCCATCTGCATGCCAAAGCAGATACCGAAATACGGCACATCCTTGAGGCGCGCAAAACGCGCGGCGGCAATTTTGCCCTGGGCGCCGCGCTCGCCGAATCCGCCCGGCACCAGGATACCGTGGATGTTCTCGAGATAGGGCGCGGCGTCTTCCCGTTCGAAAATCTCGCTGTCGATCCAGTTCAGGTTGACCTTCACCCGGTTGGCGATGCCGCCATGCACAAGTGCTTCGCTCAGCGACTTATAGGCGTCCTTAAGACCAGTATACTTGCCGACAATGGCGATGTTGACCTCGCCCTCGGGGCTGTGGAGACGGTGCGAAACCTCCTCCCAGGCGGTGAGATCCGGGTCGGGCGCGTCGGTGATACCGAACGCCGCGAGCACTTCGCGATCGAGCCCCTCACGGTGGTAAGCGAGCGGCACATCATAGATGGATGAAACGTCGAGGCCCTGGATCACAGCGCTTTCACGCACATTGCAGAACAGGGCCAGCTTGCGGCGCTCCGACGGAGGGATCTGCCTGTCGCAACGGACAAGAAGGATGTCGGGCGAAATGCCGATGGAGCGGAGTTCGGCAACCGAGTGCTGGGTCGGCTTGGTCTTCAACTCACCAGCGCTGGGGATGAACGGCATCAGCGTCAGGTGGACATAGACCGCTTGCCCGCGCGGCACTTCGTTGCCGAACTGACGAATCGCCTCGAAGAACGGCAGGCCTTCGATATCGCCCACCGTGCCGCCGATTTCGACCAGCACGAAATCGAAGTCTTCGTTTCCCTCGCGGACGAAATCCTTGATCGCGTCGGTGACATGCGGAATCACCTGCACGGTGGCACCGAGATAGTCACCACGCCGCTCCTTGGCGATGATGTCCGAATAGATACGCCCGGTCGTGATATTGTCGCGCTTGTTTGCGTGACGCCCGGTGAAACGCTCGTAGTGCCCCAGGTCGAGGTCGGTCTCCGCACCATCGTCAGTGACGAAGACTTCGCCATGCTGCGTGGGGGACATCGTACCCGGATCCACGTTGAGATAGGGGTCTAGCTTACGCAGCCGCACTTTGTAGCCACGAGCCTGCAGCACCGCGCCGAGCGCCGCGGACGCAAGACCTTTGCCCAAAGAGGAAACCACGCCACCGGTGATGAAAACGTACCGCGCCATGGGCCTTCACCTTATGAGATCGTCAGATTGATTCGCAAACGGCACCGGACCAAACCGGCCAAGCGCCCACACAAAAAGAAGAAGGGGATGTTGCCATCCCCTTCCCTGTCCTAACTTCGGCCCACTCAGTTGCCGGGCGCCGCTGGCTGGTCTGTCGCTGCCGGCGCCGTCATCGCCGGTGCGGCGACGCCGGGGTCTGCCGAAGTTTCCGTGGTGGCTGCGGCACCGTCGGTCGCGGCTGGAGCCGCGGTGCCGGCCGCGCCGTCCACACCCGTGGCGGGCGTCGTGGTGGCAGCAGGTGCGGTTGGCACCGGAAGGTCCGTCGCGTTCTGGTCCTGCAGCTGCTTGAGTGCATCAAGAACGGTGGCTGGCTGTTCGCCCGTCTCGGTCGCTCTCTGAAGTATGTTCTCAGTACCGCGGTTGAGTTCCGCAAGCACAGTGAGCGCTATTGCCAGCACAAAGAAAAGTGTCGCCAGGACGGCCGTCGTCCGGGTCAGGAGGTTCGCTGAACCGCGCACGGAAATCAGGCTGTTCGAGGTTGTACCCATGCCAAGCCCGCCACCTTCGGAGCGCTGCAGCAGGATGACGGCGATGAGCGCGATGACGATGAGCAGATAAGCAACGATGAGGACGTTGGCCATGAAACCAGGGACTCTCGATCTAAAGTTCGCGCGGCTTCTACACGCGCCGCGCACACAATGCCAGCACAAACCGCGCCGCCCGGGAGGGCGACGCAGATGCTGTTTTCAGACCGCGGAGATAATCGTGTAGAAGTCGTTTGCCAAGAGGCTTGCACCACCGACCAGCCCGCCATTGACGTTTTCTATGCGCAGGATGTCGCGCGCATTGCTCGGCTTCATGGACCCGCCATAGAGAATACGCACGCCGCTTCCGACCACTCCATGGCGGGCGACAAGGTGCGAACGAATGGCATTGTGCATCTCGGCAATGTCGGACGCCAAAGGGGTACGGCCTGTGCCGATGGCCCAGACGGGCTCATAGGCGATGACCACGGACGCAAAGCCGCTTGGTACCGAACCGCTGAGTTGGGTCGTCACCACGTCGATCGCACGGCCCGCATCGCGCTCGGCCTCGGTCTCGCCGACACAGATGATCGGCACGAGCCCGGCGGACAGCGCTGCACTGGCCTTTTGCTGTATCAGCGCGTCGGTTTCGCCATGGTTAGTGCGGCGCTCCGAATGGCCGACAATAACGTACTGGGCGCCGGCATCGGCCAGCATGGCCGCGCTGATATCGCCGGTATGAGCGCCGTTTGCGGCAGTATGGCAATCCTGCCCACCGCTGACGATGCCGGCCGCCGATGCCTGGCCGGCAAGCTGGGCAAGCAAGGTGGCAGGCGGACAAATCACAACGGTGCAGCGCGGCGCCTCTCCCTGGGCCATCAATTCTGCCAGGCGCGCTATCTCGGCCAACGAGGCGCTGGTGCCGTTCATCTTCCAGTTTCCCGCAATCAGCGGGGTGATCTCGGTTGTCACCGTTTTTCTCCTGCTACTTGCCTAATCGAGGCGTTTGCCATAACCCCCAAGCGAGGGGAGTTTGCCTTTGCGGCACAAACTCGACGCTGTCTAGTCTCCGCCGGCTTTCGGCGGCTAACGTGGAAGTCGCCTGATGCTCGCTATGTTCCGTAAGTTCGCCAATACGATCGTTGGCAAGCTGTTGATCGGTGTCCTCACGGCCGGCATGTCGTTGTGGGGGATATCCAACATCATCACCCACCTGGGCAGCACGACGGTTGCCAGCCTTGCAGGAACCGACATCACCACTCGCGATTTCCAGCGCGCCTACCAACAGCAGTTGGGCAATTTTTCTCGCCAGCTCGGCATAACGCCGACGGTTGAGCAGGCGTTGTCATTCGGGCTACCGACCCAGGTTCTACGCCAATTGTCGACCAATATCGCCCTCGCGAAGCTCGGAGACGACTTCGGCCTTGGTGTGTCAGACGACCAGCTCGGTGCGATGGTGCGCGACGACCCGACTTTCGGCAATGCTCTCGGCCAGTTCGACCAGGCGACCTTCAAGCAGATCCTTGCTCAGGCCGGCTTTACCGAGCGCGAGTATTTTGACCTGCAGCGTG
Source organism: Hyphomicrobiales bacterium (assembly GCA_027487555.1). Classification (GTDB taxonomy): domain Bacteria; phylum Pseudomonadota; class Alphaproteobacteria; order Rhizobiales; family Devosiaceae; genus Devosia_A. The sequence goes on along the minus strand of JAIYDI010000020.1, from coordinate 54,073 downwards.
ACGCAGCCGCCCGCAAGCAAATCGTGTCGGGGCTGTTCGGTGGCATGCCTGCCCCGCAGGTGGCAAACGACATTCTTGCACGCTATACGGGCGACACACGCACGATCAGTTACATCACGCTCAACGCCCAGTCGCTGCCCAGCATCCCAACCCCGACCGACGCGGAACTCGAAGCCTATCTCAAGGCGAACCAGCCGAGTTTCCGCACACAGGAAACCCGCAAGGTCGAGGTAATGGTGCTCTCGCCGGAGTCGATTGCTGCGGCCAAAGTGATCTCCGACGCCGACATCGCGGCTGAGTATGATCGTACCAAGGACAGGCTGGTGAAGCCCGAGCGGCGCGCGATCAAGCAGATCGTGCTCTCGACCCCCGAGCTGGAGAAAGCTTTTGTCGATGGCAAGGCTGCAGCCACTCCGCTCGCGACGCTGATCGCCACTACCGGCGCAACGGAAGACGACCTGGGCACCAAGGCGAAAGCGGAGATATCGGACCAGTCGCTCGCAGACGCCGCATTTGGTCTGTCCAAGGACGACTATGTCATCATCGATGGCATTGGGGCAAAGCGCGCCATAACGGTCACCAATATCGAAGCCGGCGGTCAGCAGTCCCTTGCCGACGTCAAGGACTCGATTGCCAGGACCCTGGCGCTGAAGGAAGCGCGCGACGAGTTCGGTGATCTGCTCGACCAGGTGGAAGAACTGCGCGCCGCACGGAAACCGGTGAGTGAGATCGCGCCGCGTTTCCAGATCAGCCCCAAGACGCTGGATCTGACCCCCGGCGGGCCGGAATTGGTCGGGATCGAGGATATTCCGGAAGACTACCGCGCAAAGGTAGCCGATGCGATCTTCAAGGCTGACCAGGGCGAACTGGGCGCAGGTATTTCGCTCGGCGCCAACCGTACGGTGTGGTTCGACCTGACATCCGTGGCGCTCGCGCATGACCAGACTCTCGCGGAAGCTCGCGACGCGGTGACCACGGCATGGACCAACCAGAAGACCGAGGAACTGATCAAGGCGGAAGCTGACAGCGTGCTCGCTGACGTGAAGGGCGGCAAGAGCTTCGACGATGCGCTGACCGCCATTGGCCAGATCGGGCAGTTGAGCCAGCCGCTCAGGCGCTCGGGCGACGGCACGACACTGCTCGATGCCAATGTGGCGCGAGAAGTGTTCAACGGCGGTGCGGACCACTATGGGACCGTCGTCAACGGCGATGGCGATCACGTGGTGTTCCAGGTGGTTGACGTGACCGCAGCCACGGATGCGCCGACGGCGGATATTCGGACATTCACAGAGGAAGGCATTCGCGAGACAGCTTTCCAGGCGCTCAGCACCGATGTGACGAGCGACTATCCCATGAACATCAACCAGCAGTTGCTTATGCAGCTCGTTACCTCGACTTCGGCCCAGTAATGAACGTCGACCCATTCGACACCTTTGCCCAAAGCTATGGTGCCGGCCGCGCGCACATCGTATTCCGGCGCGTTGTGGCAGACCTCGAGACGCCGATCGGCGCATATCTCAAGCTGGCTGAAGGGCGGAAGAACACATTCCTGCTCGAAAGCGTGCAGGATGGCGCGACGCGCGGCCGCTATTCGATGATCGGGTTTGACCCCGATGTCATACTGAAAGTGGAAAAGGGCAAGGCGAGCATCAACCGTACGGCCGGCACCGCACCGGATGCGTTCGAGCCGCTGTCGACCGCGCCGCTCGCGGCGTTGCGCCAACTAGTAGCAGAAAGCCAGGCAGAGGTTCCAGTTGGCCTCCCCAGCACTGCAGCAGGCATCTACGGCTATCTCGGCTACGAGATGGTCCGGTTGATGGAGGAGTTGCCGGACCGCGACGACGAGGGCCTCGGTCTTCCGGACGCGATTCTGATGCGCCCGACGGTCCTCGCGGTGTTCGATACGCTGAAGGACGAGCTCTACCTGACGGCGCCCGTCTATGTGCGGAGCGACGTTTCCGCCCGGCAGGCCTGGGAAGGCGCGCAGGCACGCATCGACGAAGCGGTCGGCCGGTTGGACCGCACCCTACCCTACATCCAGGCGCAGCCTGATGTTTCGAGCATCGAGGTGCGCTCCAACACCTCGGTTGCCGAATACCGCGAGATGGTCGACTGCGCGAAGGACTACATCCGCGCCGGCGATATCTTCCAGGTGGTGCTGAGCCAGCGCTTCGAGGCGGATTTCCACCTGCCGCCAACGGCGCTCTACCGCGCGCTGCGCCGCACGAACCCGTCGCCCTACATGTATTTCCTCGATTTCGGCGACTTTGCCGTGGTCGGATCGAGCCCAGAAATCCTTGTGAAGGTCGAAAAGGGGCAGGTCACCATCCGGCCAATCGCCGGCACGCGAAAGCGCGGTTCTACCCCGACACGCGACAAGGAACTGGCTGACGAGCTGCTGAGTGACCCCAAGGAGCTCGCCGAGCACCTGATGCTGCTCGATCTCGGCCGCAACGATGTCGGCCGCGTCGCGAAGATCGGCACCGTGAAGGTGACCGACAAGTTCTTCCTCGAGTACTATTCCCACGTGATGCATATCGTGTCGAACGTGGTGGGCGAACTCGACCCGAAGAAGGATTTCGTCGACGCGCTGTCGGCCGGCTTCCCGGCAGGCACCGTGTCCGGCGCGCCTAAAGTGCGCGCCATGGAAATCATCAACGAGCTCGAGAAATCGCGCCGCTCGATCTATGGCGGCTGCGTCGGCTACTTTGGCGCCGATGGCACCATGGATACCTGTATCATCCTGCGCACGGCGATCGTCACCAATGGCAAGATGTATGTGCAGGCGGGCGCGGGCATCGTCGCCGACTCGCAGCCAGAGCTCGAGCAGCTCGAGTGTGAAAACAAGGCGCGCGCCGTCTTCAGTGCCGCCGAAGAAGCCCTACGTTATGCAGGCGAGGCCCGCGTGGGCCAATGAGCGGGAGCCGGTCGATGCGACTGCTGGTGATCGATAACTACGATAGCTTCACCTACAACCTCGTGCATTTCCTCGGCGAGCTCGGCGCCGAGATGGAGGTCTGGCGCAACGACAAGATCACACTCGACGAGATTGCAGAGATGGCACCCGAGGGCATCGTGCTGTCCCCCGGGCCCTGCACCCCGAACGAGGCTGGAATCTGCCTGTCTTTGATCGAACAGTTCGCGCCGACGACGCCGATCCTCGGCGTCTGCCTCGGCCACCAGGCCATGGGCCAGGCTTTCGGCGGCGACGTCATACGCGCCCCACATCTCATGCATGGCAAGACGTCACCGATTACCCATACAGGCAAGGGGCTGTTCCGCGGGCTCAATTCCGGCTTCAGTGCGACACGCTACCACTCGCTGGTGGTGAAGCGCGATACGCTGCCGGCAGCGCTGGAAGTGACCGCAACATCGGATGACGGGCTGGTCATGGGCATGCAGCATCGGATCTGGCCGAGCCACGGCCTGCAGTTCCACCCCGAGAGCATCGCGTCGGAGAACGGTCACGCGCTGCTGCAGAATTTCCTCAACATTGCTCGCGACTTCAACCTGAGGACGGCAGCCTGATGGATATCAAGCGCGCCCTGAACAAGATCGCCTCGCGCGAGGATCTGACCGGCGAGGAAATGCGCGCGGTCGTCACCATCATCATGAACGGTGAGGCAACGCCCAGCCAGATCGGTGCCTTCCTGATGGGCATGCGCGTCAAGGGCGAGACTGTCGGCGAGATCGCCGCGGCCGTGTCGATCCTCCGCGAGAAGATGGTGAAGGTCGAAGCGCCGGATGACGTCATCGACATCGTCGGTACTGGCGGCGACGGCGCCGAAACGTTGAATATTTCCACAGCCACCTCGATTGTGGTTGCCTCGGCCGGCATCCCGGTTGCCAAGCACGGTAACCGCGCGCTGTCGTCTAAATCCGGTGCGTCGGACGTGCTGCAGGCGCTCGGCGTGAAGCTCGACCTGACGCCTCAGCAGATCAGCCGCTGCATCGCGGAGGCAGGAATCGGCTTCATGTTTGCGCCCGCACACCACCCCGCGCTGAAACATGTGGGCCCGTCGCGTCAGGAAATGGGCGTTCGTACCATGTTCAACCTGCTGGGGCCGCAGGCCAACCCCGCCGGTGCGCGCCACTACATGCTCGGCGTCTACGCCAAGACCTGGGTTGAACCGGTCGCGGCGGCCCTGCTCGCCAATCGCGCGGTATCGGCCTGGGTCGTGCATGGCGCCGATGGGCTTGATGAACTCTCGACAACCGGCCCGACCTTCGTCGCGTCCATCAAGGGCGGCGACCTGCGTTCCTTCGAGGTAACCCCCGAAGAAGCCGGTCTGCCGCGCTCGACGCTGGCGGACCTGAAGGGCGCCGATCCGGCGCACAACGCCGTACGGCTTCGCGGCCTGCTCAATGGCGTCGGCGATGCCTATCGCGACATTGTGCTCTACAATGCGGCCGCGGCGTTTATAGTTGCCGACAGGGTCGCAAGTCTGCGCGAGGGTGTATTGCTTGCGGCACGTCAGATCGACGACGGAGCGGCCAAGGCCACGCTCGACAAGCTCGTCGCCATATCCAACGCCTGACCAGAAGGAAGGGCCATGTCCGATATTCTCTCCCGCATCGAACTCTACAAGCGCGAAGAGATCGCTGCGGCCAAGACCCTGAAACCTTGGGCCGAAGTGGTCGCCGAAGCGCATGACGCCCCGCCGGTGCGGCGGTTCCTCTCGGCGCTCAAAGCCAAGCGGGCCGCGGGTGAATATGCACTGATCGCCGAAGTGAAGAAGGCGAGCCCATCAAAGGGCCTGATCCGACCTGACTTCAACCCGGCAGACATCGCGCGCGCCTACGAATTGGCCGGTGCGGCCTGCCTGTCGGTACTGACCGACCGCCCGAGTTTTCAGGGCGCGCCGGGCTATCTCATCGAGGCCCGGAACGCGACCCGCCTGCCCGTCCTGCGCAAGGACTTTCTGTTCGAAACCTACCAGGTCGCCGAAGCGCGGGCCTGGGGCGCGGACTGCATCCTGATCATCATGGCGGCCGTCACCGACGACACGGCCCGCTATCTTCTCGATGCTGCTGCTGAGTGGCGGATGGATGCGCTTGTCGAGGTACACGACCAGCTTGAGCTTGACCGTGCACTGGCGCTCGATGCCGAGTTCATCGGGGTCAACAACCGTAACCTCCGCACTTTCGAAACGACGCTCAATACCTCGATAAACCTCGGTGCCGGCGTGCCGAAGTCGGTGCATCTGGTGTCCGAAAGCGGGATCAACAGCCATGCCGACCTGCGGCGGCTTGAAGAGGCTGCGGGGATCGGCTCCTTTCTCGTTGGCGAAAGCCTGATGCGGCAGGATGATGTGACTGCCGCCACCCGCAAGCTTCTCAACGGCTGATGGCGCTGACCCACCTCAACGCTCGCGGCGAAGCACATATCGTCGATATCGGCGAGAAGCCGGCGACTCGCCGACGCGCCGTGGCGACTGCCCGGCTCGAAGCACAGGCGGAGACCATAGCGCTGATCATGGCCGGCACGCTCAACAAGGGCGATGCGCTTGCAGTGGCCCGCATCGCGGGCATCATGGCCGCCAAGAGGACGGCTGAACTCATCCCGCTCTGTCACCCCATTCCACTGAGCAAGGTGGAGGTGGACGTCACAGAAGATGGTGGCACTATCCTCGTCACCGCGACGGCAGAAACCGTGGCGCCCACCGGCGTCGAGATGGAAGCGATGACCGCGGCCTCCGTTGCGGCGCTATCGCTCTACGACATGGCCAAGGCCCTCGATCGCGCCATGCGGATCCTATCGGTGCAGCTTGAGCACAAATCTGGCGGGAAATCCGGGGAGTTCAACCGGTGATCCGCGTCGACGAGGCCATTGGGCGGATCTTCGCAAAACTGCCCAGCCTGGGCGAAGAGCAGGTGGCCCTGGGTCGCGCGCACAGACGTGTCCTCTCCCGATCGCTGGTCGCAACACACAATCAGCCGCCCTTCGATTCTAGCGCGATGGATGGCTACGCCGTCCGCGCTGCCGACATTGTGCCGGGTCGTCCACTGAAACTCGCCGGCACCTCTCAGGCCGGGGCGCGGTTTACCGGCATGATGCAGGCGGGCCAATGCGTTCGCATCTTCACCGGCGCGCCGATGCCAATCGGCGCCGATACGGTGATCATGCAGGAGGAGGCCACGGCGGAGGGCAACCAAGTCAGCTTTCAGAAGTCGCCGACGCCGGGGCAGAGTGTTCGCAAACAGGGCTTCGACTTCGCCCGCGGTGTGGAATTGCTGCCAGTCGGCGTCGCTCTCACTCCGCAGATGCTGGCACTGGCAGCAAGCGCCAATCTGCCGCACGTAACGGTAACCAAGCGGCCACGTATAGCTATCCTCGCGACCGGCGACGAACTCGTCCCCCCCGGCACGAGCCTCGGTCCTGATCAGATCGTCGCGTCGAATTCCGCTGGTCTCATCCCACTGCTCGCGCCGTTTGCTGAAAAGGTCATCGACCTCGGCATAGTGCCGGATGATCCTATTCGCATCGAGAAGGCGCTCCTCAACGCCTTCGACGCAGGTATCGAAATGCTGGTCACAACGGGTGGCGCCAGCGTCGGCGAACGCGACTACGTGCAGGAGGTGCTGCGCGATCTGGGCGTTGATCTCGATTTCTGGAAGCTCCGGATGCGGCCGGGCAAGCCGCTGATGTTCGGCACGCGCGGACGCTCGCTGGTTTTCGGGTTGCCGGGCAATCCGGTGTCGGCGCTGGTGACCGCAACGGTAATCCTGAAGCCGGCACTCAAGGCGATGTCCGGACTTGCCGACCCGTTCTGGCCGCGCCTGAGCGTCCCCACACTGCTTGGTCTGCCTGCGAACGGACCGCGCCGCCATTTCATGCGAGGGCGACTGTCACGGAATAGCATCGGCTACCTTGAGGTTACGCCGTTCTTCGAGACGGATTCGAGCCACTCCAGTTCGCTCGCGCTTGCCGACGCCTTGATCGTCATCCACGAAGACGCTCCCAGCCTGCCGCCAGGCGAGATGGTCGAAGTGATTCCGCTGAACTGGGGATAGGCTGGAGGCTACCGCCCCTTGCGCGTCAACGGTGGCCAAATCGCCCAATTTTACGGGAAAACTTGCAGAACATAACTGGAACAGCTACAAGCATGTTCAGTCTTTGTTCCGATTCTCCCCGCGGGGTCTGCGATGCTGACGCGCAAGCAACACGAACTGCTCATGTTCATTCACGAGCGCATGAAGGAGACGGGAATTCCGCCCTCCTTCGATGAAATGAAGGATGCTCTCGATCTGCGCAGCAAGTCGGGTATTCACCGATTGATTACGGCGCTTGAAGAGCGCGGCTTCATCCGCCGACTGCCCAACCGCGCCCGGGCGTTGGAAGTGATCAAGCTGCCGGATTCGATGAATCCGTCGCTTGGCGGACGCAAGGCACGTTTTGAGCCCTCAGTCATTGAGGGCAATCTCGGCAAGGTGTCGGCGCCGCCGCCGCGGGCGAATGTCGCGAACCAGGCGCCGGTCACAGATGCAGGGCGTCCGGTGACTGTCCCGGTGATGGGGCGCATCGCGGCGGGTACGCCGATCGAGGCGATCCAGACGCATTCCCACACCATCATGGTGCCACCTGAGATGCTCGGACCAGGCGAGCATTATGCGCTTGAGGTGCGTGGCGACTCGATGATCGAGGCGGGTATCTTTGATGGCGATACTGTCCTGATCAAGAAGCAGGACGCAGCCGCCACCGGTGAGATCGTCGTGGCCCTCGTCGACGAGGAAGAGGCGACGCTGAAGCGACTGCGCCGTCGCGGCAATTCCATTGCGCTCGAAGCGGCCAATCCTGCCTACGAGACGCGCATCTTCCCGCCGGACCGTGTGAAGGTTCAGGGCCGCTTGGTCGGGTTACTCCGCAAGTACTAGGCACGCGTCTGGCCGACCTTACCCAATGAGCGGATCGGCTGACCAGGACTTTGGAAAATTCTCTCCCGCCAGTGCTTTGCCCTGTTCAGGTCGCAATCGACCCGCTAGGGGATCACAGGAGTTGTCTGGCGGGAGGTAGCCTTGGCCGGTAGTGGACATTGGGTCGCGGTAGACTGGGGCACGTCGAACCTCAGGGCGTGGCAGATCGACGGCGACGGAGCGATCGAGGCGTCGCTTTCTTCGCCCCACGGCATGGGAAAGCTGACCCCCGCCGAGTTCCCGGCGGTATTGACCGAACTCCTCGCCCCCGTTCCTGGCGACCGGCTTGATGTGCTGATCTGCGGAATGGCGGGGGCGCGACAGGGGTGGAAAGAAGCGCCCTATCTCGACGCACCGGCAGATCTGTCACGGCTTGCTGATGGCGCCGTCGTGCCGCACATGCCGGAGGGCCGGATTGTCCCACGGATCCTCCCGGGTGTGTGCGTGCGCACTCCCGGCGCCGAGGATGTGATGCGCGGCGAAGAGACCCAGTTGCTCGGTCTCGCCGCACTCGCTCCAGGTTTCGAGGGTCTTGTGGTCATGCCCGGCACCCACAGCAAATGGGCGCTGCTCGATGGCCATGTGCTACGTGAATTCTCGAGCGCTATGACCGGCGAGATCTTCGAAGTGCTGAAGACCCATTCCGTTCTGCGCCATTCGTTGCAGGGCGAGCTTTCGGGTGCGGACCGTGACGCCGGGTTTGAGGCGGGCCTCGAGCTTGGCCTCGACAAGCCGGAGCGGCTGACCGCGACGCTGTTCAAGGTGCGCGCCGGGTCGCTGCTCAATGGCCGTTCCGCTCCCTACTCCGCCGGGTTCCTCTCCGGCCTCCTGATCGGCGCCGAAATCGGCGGCCAGCGCGACTGGATCAGCAGCGCAGAAATCCCGCTGATCGGCAGCCCCGCGCTTTGCACTCTCTATCTCACCGCCTTCCGGAAGGCCGGCGCCCGCGCGCGGGTCGTCGACGCCACCGACGCGACACTTGCCGGTCTCAAGGCAGCAAGGACCTGAACATGAGCCATCGACATATCATCGCCATCCTGCGCGGCATCACGCCTGCCGAAGCCGTTCCGGTCTGCGCTGCGCTTGTGGAGGCCGGCATCACCCTGATTGAAGTCCCGCTCAACTCGCCCGACGCCTTCTCCTCGATCGCATCGGCGTCCAAGGCCTTTGCCGGCAAGGCGGAAATTGGCGCCGGGACTGTGCTGTCGGTGGAAGACGCCGAGAAGGTCAAGGCCAGCGGCGGCACGTTTGTCGTCTCGCCGGACACCAACGCCGACGTGATCAAGAAGACCCGCGAACTCGGCATGGCGTCCTATCCGGGCGTGTTCTCGCCGACGGATGCCTTCACAGCTATTCGGTCCGGCGCAACGGGCCTCAAGTTCTTCCCCGCCGAAGTGCTCGGTCCCAAGGGGATCAAGGCGATGAAGGCCGTGCTGCCGTCGGCGATCCCGCTCTATGCCGTGGGTGGCGCCAATCCCGATAATTTCGGCGAGTATTTTGCGGCGGGCTGCGCCGGTTTCGGGCTCGGGACCTACATCTACAAGCCCGGCATGACCGCGAAGGATGTTGCTGAGCGCGCTGCCACGGCAGTCGCCGCCTATGACATGGGGCTGAGCAAATGAAGACCAAGGCCGATCTCTTCGTCGATAGCCGCTGCGAATTGGGCGAGGGTCCGTTCTGGCATCCGCTGTTGGAGCGCCTGTTCTGGTTTGACATCCTCAACCAGACGATGCTGAGCGCCACCCCGGACGGCCATATCGTCGACCGGGTGACATTTCCAGATCGCGCCAGCGCAGCCGCGGTGATTGATCGAGATAACCTCGCTGTAGCTGTGTCCGGTATGCTGACCCGCTACAATCTTGTTACCGATGAGCGTGCCCCGATCTTCCCGATCGAAGCCGACAAGCCGCATAACCGTACCAATGACAGCCGGGTCGATCCGTCGGGTGGCTTCTGGATCGGCACTATGGGGCGGAAGGCCGAGAAGGCCTCGGGCTCGGTGCAGCAATATCGCGCCGGCAAGATGACGCCGATCATGTCGGACATCACCATCCCCAATGCCATCTGCTTTTCGCCCGACGGGCGCTTTGCGTACCACACCGATGCTGGCGCCGAGATCAAGCGCTGCCGCATCGATCCGGAGACCGGGCTGCCGATATCGGAATGGGAGACCTTCTCGGCGCTCAAGGGCGTCGGTGGCGCCGATGGCGCGGTGGTCGACACCGAAGGCTATGTGTGGAATGCCCGCTGGGGCGCCGGCGTCGTCATCCGCTTCTCGCCCGATGGCGAGGTCGATACAGTCGTCGACCTGCCGGTCAGCCAGCCCTCCTGCCCGGCTTTTGGCGGCAAGGACGGCAAGACCCTCTACATCACCACTGCTCGCGAGCACATGAGCGCCGAACAGCTCGAGCGCGAACCGCTCTCGGGCAGCGTCTTTGTGGTCGAGCTCGATGTGCCCGGCCGCCCCGATCCTTTTATCAAGCTGTGAGGATGTCGTTGATCTCCCCCTCCATTGGCGTCTGCTACTATCCCGAACAATGGCCGTCGGAGTGGTGGGAAGACGATGCCCGCCAGATGGCGGAAGTCGGCATAAAATATGTCCGCATAGGCGAGTTCGCCTGGTCGCGCTTCGAACCGAAGCCGGGCCAGCTCGACTTCTCCTGGCTGATCGAGTCGATGGATACCCTCGGCCGCCACGGGCTCAAGGTCATTGTCGGAACGCCCACTGCGACCCCACCCCGCTGGATGCTCACCAAGTATCCGGACATGCTTGCCGTTGACAAGGATGGGCGTCCGCGCGGCTTCGGCTCGCGCCGGCACTATTGCTTCTCGCATCTGGGCTTTCGCAAGGAATGCGCGCGCATCACGCAGCTGATCGTCGATGCGGTCGGGCAGCACCCTGCCCTCGCCGGCTGGCAGACCGACAATGAATATGGCTGTCATGGCACCGTGCTCTCCTATTCGGACTCCGCTTTGCAGGGCTATCGCGCCTGGCTGAAGGCCCGCTACGGCACCGTCGAGGCGCTGAACGCGGCCTGGGGCAATGTATTCTGGTCGATGGATTATGCCGATTTCGACGAGATCGACCTCCCGTCCCTCACCGTCACTGAGCCCAACCCGATAGCCTCGCTCGATTTCCGCCGCTTCTCGTCCGATCAGGTTGCGGAATTCAACAAGGTGCAGTTCGATGTGTTGAAGGCCGCGCGGCCCGACCTGCCGGTGATCCACAATTCGATGTGCCGCTTCACCGGCTACGATCATTTCAAGCTCGCCGAAACGCTGGACGTGATGAGCTGGGATTCTTACCCCCTCGGGCATCTCGATGGCGCGCCGGAACCGCAGGATCTGAAAACACCGTATTTCCGCCAAGGCGATCCGGACAGCTCGGGCATGCACCACGATCTCTATCGCGCTGTCGGCCGCGGCCGCTGGTGGATCATGGAACTGCAGCCCGGCCCGGTGAACTGGGCGGATTTCAACCCCGATCCGTTGCCGGGCATGGCGCGGCTGTGGGCGTGGGAAGCCTTTGCCCATGGCGCCGAAGTCGTGTCGTACTTCCGTTGGCGGCAGGCGCCCTTCGCGCAGGAGCAGATGCATGCGGGCCTGACGCGGCCGGATCGGGAGCCTGCGCCCGCCTATTTCGAGGCCAAGCAGGTCGCCGAGGAAATCGCACAGCTCAAGTTCGACGGCAAGCCAGGCAAGGCTCGTGTGGCGGTCGTATTCGACTACCAGAGCGAATGGGCCTGGGAAATCCAGCCACAGGCCAAGGGTTTCTCGCACCTGCAGCACGTGCGCAATTGCTATGTGCCGCTCAGGAAGCGCGGTATCGAGGTGGATTTCCTGTCGCCCGCGACATCCGACTTCAGCGGCTATGATCTTGTCATCATCCCGGCGTTGTTTGCTTGGAACGAGGCGCTGCGCACTGCAATTGCGGATTTCGATGGGCATCTGCTCATCGGGCCGCGATCGGGCTCAAAGACGGAGGATTTTTCGATTCCGGCCGCGCTCGGACCGGATCTGCCGCGCAATCTGCTCGACGCCAAGGTCATTCGCATCGATGCGTCCAACCCCATCCACAAGGTGTCCGTCAAGGGCGGTGGCAATGTTGGACACTGGCGCGAGCGACTCGAGACCAATGCCGAAATTGTCATTGAGGACGAAGAGAATTTTCCTGTGCTCATCGCGCAGGGACGCCTCAACTATCTGGCGGCGAGCGGCGATCGTGCGCTGATGCAGCGCATAATCGACCATCTGATCGCCGACGCAGATATCCCGACTCTGGAGCTTCCGGCGGGTGTTCGCTGTCGCACGCGCGGCAAGTGGCGCATCTACTTCAACTATGGCGACCAGCCTGCGACGCTCAATCACGCCGCAGACGAGCGAGCCTATGTGCTGGGCAACGCGGATATGCCCGCAGCCGGTGTCACGGTGGCTGAACTCGCCACGGGCGGCTGAGCCCGTCTATGGCCGTCCGAACCTCGAAAGGTCCGGACGGCGCCAGCCATCTGAGCCAGAAAGTACCGCGCCGCGCCAAATCCAGCGGGCCAATCATCAGGCCCTGTTCGCAACTGGATCGAATCTCGCCCCGCGCCACGAGCACATCTACCCGCCCGCAGAGTTCGTGGACGCCAGCTTCAGTGCGAGCAATGCCAAGAGTGAAGCCGATATCGCTGGCGAAGCGACATCCGTCGGGTGTACATGCCTGCCCCGGCGCGACGGCCGAGATGGTCTCGCCCAGATCCTCCTGCCAGGCGCGTACGGCGAAACTTGTCGACTTGCCCGCGGCTAGCACCATGCCCGCGGCGCTTCGTACCGCAATAGCCTGGGTGGTGTCGGCGACAAGCAGATCTGGCTTCTGGTCGATACAGAAGAGGGCAATGAGCAGGGCAGCCATCGCTGGTCCTGCATAGCGCAGGCGCGTCGTAAAGAAGGCAAACCAGGCATATGCGCCGAGCCCAACCAGCAGGGCCGTGGGTGCCAGCTGCGGACTCCAACCGATTCCGGCGCTGAGGCCGGCAATGAAACGCGCGATATCGAGCATGCGGTCGATTGACCAGCCGAGCGCCAATATGCACGGCGCTGCTATGCCGAACGGCATGAGAAGAGTACCGAGCATCGCCATCGGCATCATCACAATGGTGACGATCGGCAGGACCGCCATATTGGCGACGATACCGAGTGGCGAGGTCTGCTGGAAATAATAGACCGAGAACAGCACGGTCGACAGGCCGGCCACCGCGCTGGTCAACGCGCTGGCGCCGAGATACCGCAGGCTGCGCTCCCACAGGCCGGTATAGCGTTCGGAATCGCGCGCCCAGCTCTCCCACGCGCCAACGAGCCCGACCACCGCCGAAAAGGACAGCTGGAAGCTGGGACGGAAGGCCGAGGCCGGGTCGGTAATCATGACCAGCAGCGCGGCAATCGCGACATTGCGCATGGTGAGTGCGCGACGCCCGAAGACGACGGCACCCAAGACGAGAAGGATCATGATCGTCGAGCGCAGCGCTGCGACATTGCCGCCGGAAATAGCGAAGTAGCCAAGGGCAGCAATGATGCCGCCCAGCGCCGCAACCCGCTTTTCCGCCACGTACCGGCCAATGCCCGGAAGCATGGAGAGAAGGACCCGGAGGACGGACATGGTCAGCACGGCGACCAGGCTCAGATGCAACCCTGATACCGAATAGACATGGGCAAGCCCCGCGGCTGCCAGGACATTCCGCGTGTCATCATCGATCTTGCTCTGGTCACCGTTGATCAGCGCACGCGCAATCCCCGCGGCGGGCGCACTCAGCACGTCGTCGATGCTGGTCGAAATCCCCTGCCGTACATCTGCAACCAGTCTGTCGAACAGCTGCGCCCCGTGTGCCACGAGCCGGATGTCAGAGGTCGCATTGCCATAGGCTCCGACACCATCGAAATATGCGTGAAACTGCGTATCAAAGCCGTTGGGCAGGACTGGCGCCGGCACGGGGTAGAAACGGAACTTCCCTTCAAACACATCGCCCGGTGCAATGGTTGGTGTATCGATGGCAATTCTGGCGCGGCGAATGCCGGGATCTCTTGCATCCCCCATCGGGGTAATCAAAGAAGCGATGACCCGGGCCTTGGTGCCATCGATGGTGATCAGTTCATCGACCGTGACCTGAAATGTTCCGTAGACGGGCCGAGCCAGCATCGTCGTGCCAATGAAGGTGCCATGCATTGGCAAGAGGCTGATTCCGGCCCATACGGCGCCCAAGAGCAGCGCCGGATAGCGAACGCTTGCAAAGTCGCGGCCTAAAAACCATACGACCGCAATTCCCAGACCTACAGCGACAAGGGTGGTTGGCGCTGCATCCTGCGGCATCGCTGCCGAGATCGTGAGTCCCGCCAGGAGCGCGAACGGCAGCAGCACGAATATGCGGCGGGAATCCAGGACATCCGCAAAGCTGGCGACAATGGCATGAACCAGCCGCTGCAATCGGGTCGGTCGCAATTGCGGTACAGCAGGAGACCGGCGCGGCGCAACACGCCGCGGCTCGACGATCTGGCTCTCTTCCAGCACTGTGGACATATCGCCCCCATGTCCCGCCGCCCAAGCTTGGCACGGTAGTACTGGCCTGACCAGTGGCAGCGGCGATGCAAGACTTGCACTTGTCGGCACCGGCGCTTACACACCGGCCAACACGCATCCGAGGTCACGTTTCCATGGCGTCTCCCGTCGTCACCCGCTTCGCGCCATCCCCTACCGGCTACCTGCATATCGGCGGCGCGCGCACTGCCCTGTTCAACTGGGCCTTTGCCCGCCACACCGGCGGAAAAATGCTGCTCCGTATCGAGGATACCGACCGCGAACGCTCCACAGACGGCGCCGTGCAGGCCATCTTCGATGGTTTGCAATGGCTCGGCCTGGAGTGGGACGGTGAGCCGTTCATGCAGTTCAGCCGCGCGGCCCGCCACGCTGAAGTGGCGCAGGAGCTGCTGTCACGCGGCCAAGCCTACTACTGCTACTGCTCGCAAGAAGAACTGGCACAGATGCGCGAGGATGCGCGCGCTGCTGGCAAGCCACCGCGCTACAACGGCTATTGGCGCGACCGCGACCCATCAGAAGCGCCGAAGGGCGTAGCCCCCGTCATCCGCATAAAGGCGCCGCAAGCCGGAGAGATCCGCGTGCAGGACCATGTGCAGGGCGAAGTTGTGTTCAAGGCCGAGAACCTCGACGATTTCATCATTCTGCGATCGGATGGTACGCCGACCTACATGTTGGCCGTGGTGGTGGACGACCACGACATGGGCGTGACCAACATAATCCGTGGCGACGATCATCTGACCAATGCCGCCCGCCAGATCGTCATCTATAACGGCATGGGCTGGTCTGTGCCGGAGATGGCACATATCCCGCTGATCCATGGGCCGGATGGCGCCAAGCTTTCCAAGCGCCACGGCGCCCTTGGGGTAGAGGCCTATCGCCAACTCGGCTACCTGCCCGAAGCGTTGCGAAACTACCTCGCGCGGCTCGGTTGGTCGCACGGTGATGAGGAGATCTTCTCGACCGATCAGATGGTGGAGTGGTTCGGACTCGACGCGCTGAATAAGGGCGCCGCACGCTTCGATTTCGTGAAGCTCGAGAACATTAACGGCCACTATATCCGCGGCGCTACGCCGGAGCGTCTGTACAAGGTGATGGTGGATACGGCCCGCGAGATCGGACGCAGCATCGATGTCGCCGGCCTCACGGACAATCGCGATACCGTTCTGGCCGCCCTGCCCGAACTGCAGCCCCGCGCCAAGACCGTGCTCGAGCTTGTCGACCTCGCGCAGTTCATTTATGCCGTGCGGCCGATAAGTGTCGACGATGCAGCTGCCGCACAACTGACCCAGGATGCACGACAGAGCATAGCCGAGTTCATAGAAGTGCTGTCAGTACTGGATGACTGGAGTGTCACCGCCCTAGATGGAGCAGCACGCAGCTTCGCAGAAGCCCGGGGGCTGAAGTTGGGCAAAGTGGCGCAGCCGCTGCGTGCTGCGCTCACCGGGCGCACTGTTTCGCCGGGTATTTTCGAAGTTATGGTGTTGATCGGACGGGAGGAAAGCCTGGCACGTCTCAAGGACCAGGCTACCTGAGCGTATCGGCTGGGCCGCTTAGGTCAGGCTTGTTCACCCACCTGTTGCAGTCCTATGGCAGATACGGTACGCCAGTCGTACCTGCCCCTAACGACGTTCTGGCCGCCCCGTAAGTTCCCTTCGGGCGTCGGCCGCAAAGGAGAGCGCTTATGTCCGAGAAAGTGGCCAAACTCACCATCGGGGACCAGACGTTTGAGTTCCCGGTGCTTTCCGGCACGGTCGGACCCGACGTCATCGACATCCGATCGCTCTACGCCAAGACGGGTCTGTTCACCTACGACCCGGGCTTCACTTCGACCGCCGCAACCGACAGTTCGATCACCTATATCGACGGTGACAAGGGCGAGTTGATGTATCGCGGCTACCCGATCGAGCAACTGGCGGACAAATCCAACTATCTCGAAGTCTGCTATCTGCTGCTTTACGGCGAATTGCCCAACAAGGCGCAGTTCGCCGATTTCGAGCAGCGCGTCACGCGCCACACCATGGTGCACGAGCAGATGCACTACTTCTATCGGGGCTTCCGTCGCGACGCGCACCCGATGGCGATCGTCTGCGGTGTGGTCGGCGCCATGGCAGCCTTCTACCACGACTCGATAGATATCGCCGATCCGCAGCAGCGCGAGATTGCCTCTATCCGCATGATCGCGAAGATACCGACGATCGTCGCTATGGCGTACAAGTACTCCGTGGGCCAGCCCTTTGTGTACCCGCGCAACGACATGGACTACGCCAGCAATTTCCTGCGCATGTGCTTCTCGGTTCCCGCCGAGGAATACGAGGTGAACCCGGTTATCGCCCGTGCGATGGACCTGATCTTCACGTTGCACGCCGACCACGAGCAGAACGCATCGACCTCGACGGTGCGCCTTGCGGGCTCGTCCGACGCCAACCCCTTCGCTTGCATAGCAGCCGGTGTGGCGTGCCTTTGGGGCCCTGCCCATGGCGGCGCCAACGAAGCAGCGCTCAACATGCTGAAGACCATCGGCACTCCGGACAAGATTCCAGAATTCATCTCCAAGGTAAAAGACAAGAGCTCGGGCATTCGCTTGATGGGCTTCGGCCACCGCGTCTATAAGAACTACGACCCACGCGCCAAGGTGATGCAGGAAACCGCAAAGGCGGTTCTCGCGCAGATTGGCGTGGAGAACAACCCACTGCTCAAGGTAGCGCAGGAGCTGGAGCATATCGCACTCACGGACGAGTACTTCGTCACCCGCAAGCTCTACCCGAATGTCGACTTCTACTCCGGTATCATCCTCGAGGCGATCGGCTTCCCGACCTCGATGTTCACCGCCATCTTCGCGCTCAGCCGCACCGTGGGCTGGATCGCGCAGTGGAAGGAAATGATCGGCGACCCCCAAAAGAAGATCGGCCGGCCTCGCCAGCTCTATAATGGCTCGGTGGTTCGAGACTACGAACCGATCAGCAATCGCTGAGCATGGCAGGGGCGCCTTGGCGCCCCTCACTTTTCCGCAAGGTCAGCCAACAGCCCGCCGTGCTACATATGCGAGGACGCGCTCCGCAGGATCGACCCGCGGATCCTCGGTACGTCCGACCTGCATCTGGGCACGAATCTTCCCGAACGCGGCCACCTGGGCCTGCCTCGCGCGCGGAAACTCCAGCAGTTCGGTCATCATAGCAATCGCCGCCTCGGGGTCGACACCGTCGACAAACACCAGCTCGGGTACAACGCGCTCGCCGGCGACGATGCTCGGCAGTGCGAGCGGCGGAAGGCCAGCACCCCGCAGCAGTTTGGCCTGATGACTATCGGGAACATAGGTGACGACCATCGGAATGCCCGTCATCGCCAGCTCAAGCGTTATGGTGCCGCTGACCGCGAAGGCGGCCACGGCTCGTGCAAATGGCTCACTCCTCTCTGCTCCCGAGACGACCGCGACGGGCACATTCCAGCGTGCGACTTCGCGTCTGAGATCATCTTGTAGAGCAGGCAAGGTTGGAATGACCACATACTCAACGGTCGGATGCGCGCCGAGCCGCTCCGCCACTGCGCGCATCAACGGCAGATGCCGACGCAGCTCACCACGACGGCTGCCCGGCAGCAGCAGCAAGGGTCCGCGATCAACGAAGACCGGCCGCATCACGTTCCGCTCAAGCGCCGGATGCCCGACATAGAAAGTCGGCGGACCGCCAAGACTCTTCATCACATCTGGCTCCATCGGCAAGATACCGAGGACCTCGTCGTATAGCGGCTTGATGGCCGCAGCGCGCTCCGGCCGATAGCCCCATACACTTGGCGCGACATAGAGCAGAAGCGGCATGCGCGCACCTGCGGCGCGCACGCGCTTCGCCACCGCCTGCGTAAACACCTGTGAGTCAATCAGCACCACGACATCCGGAGCCGACTTGACAATGGCCGATGCGACCTGCCGCACGCGATGAAGCAGCAAAGGCAGCCGCAACAGCACGTCCCTGAGCCCCATCACGGCGAGATTGCTCATCGGGAACATCGGCGCAAGCCCTTCGCCCGCGAGCTCGTCGCCGCCGACACCGGAGAGCGCGACGGACAGACCACGCCGCTTCAGCCGCTGCACCAGATCCGCGCCGAGGCGATCACCCGACGCCTCACCAGCAACAATGAACAGGCGCAACGGCTCAGCCATCGACCTGACACGCGACGACAGTGATTCCGAACTTCTCCGCCAGGCGACTCAGTTCGGGCCTTCCGACGACGAGACTGCGCCCAGCCTCGACCACGATCGCCGCGAGACCGGCGTCCGCCGCGAGACGCACGGTTTCCGGGCCTATAGTTGGCAGGTCGACAAATAGCGGCTGGCCGGGCTTCAGCGCCTTCCCCAGCACAAGCACCTCATCGGCACCTCCGGCAAGGCCAGAGCGCCGGAGGTCTGCAACGCGGCGCAGCAAGGCGTCGGTGCCGCCGGCATCCTCCGCTGCGACCGCACGGCCATTGCCGATAACCACACCCTGCCCCAGCTCAAGACTGCCAACGGTGCGCGCGGCCAGGATCGCACGTCGGGAAAGGTCGCCAAGGCCAAAGTCGGGGTCTGGCCCCGCAATCAGCCCCTCAGCGGCAAGGAAGTCCGGCACGACTTCGTGGATGCCAACCAGTGCGATGCCGGCCCTTTGAAACAGCCTTGCGACGGCCCCCATGAGGCCCAGATCGCCGAGACCGGCGCTGCCCGTACCTGCGGCAAGCCTGTTGCGTGCAGCCGCAGGAAAATCGACTCGTCCGACCATAGTGGCCTGGGTGACCCCCGCGGCGAGAAAGCCGGCGATCAGTGCAGCAGGATCGGGAAGGCCCGCCCGAGCGCGGTCTGTGCCGGCCCCGGTACTCCGCGGCGGCAAGGGCACAATTGTTACACGCTCGTTCGTCAACTGGAGCGCTACAATGGCCTCATCGGCAAGCGCGCCCGCGCCGGCCAGAACCACCAGGTGCCGCTCAGTCATTCGTCGTTTGCGACATTGACCGGCAGGCAAAGTGGCCGATCACTGCCCTTTGTGATGAACTGCACCACCTTCTGAACCATCGGGGCTCCATCAAAGAGCTGCGCAGCGTCTTCAACCCGTTCCTTGAGCGTGCCCTCGGACGAGAATATCTGACGATAGGCCGCGCGGAGCGTATGGATCGCCTCGCGGTCGAACTTGCGACGCTTAAGCCCAACCAGATTGAGCCCGGCCAGCCGCGCCCTGTTCCCTACGGCCATGCCGTAGGGAATGACATCGGCGTCGATCATCGAATGCGCGCCGATGAACGCATGCTCGCCGATCCGCACGAACTGGTGCACGCCGCACATGCCGCCAAACGCCACATAGTCGCCGATCTTGCAGTGCCCGGCGATGCCGACATAGGCATTTATGACGACGTGATTGCCAATCTGGCAATCATGCGCCACATGCGAAGACACCATCAGCAGGCAATCATGCCCGATGCGGGTCTCCATGCCCCCCCCCTCGGTGCCTGGATGCACGGTGACGTACTCTCGGATCTGGCAGCGCTCGCCAACCACAAGGCGACTATGCTCTCCCCTGAACTTAAGGTCCTGGGGCTGACCGCCGATCGAGGCAAACGGGTAGATGCGGGTATCGGCACCAATGGTCGTGTGACCAGACACCACAACATGTGAGACGAGTTCGACTCGGTCGCCAAGAGTGACTTCGGGGCCAATGACGCAATACGGCCCGACGCGTACATCCGCGCCTATCCGGGCGCCCGGCTCAATGATCGCAGAGGGATGGATCATCTGCGTCACAGCGGACCCGAGGGGCTCACCATGGCACCAACTTCCGCCTCGGCAATGACGACGCCGTCGACTATTGCCTTTGCCTCGTACCAGCCCATTGTCATGCGGCGCTTGAGCTTCCTGATATGGTACTCGATCCGGTCGCCGGGCTTGGCCGGCTTGCGAAATTTGCATTTGTCGACCGTGAGCAGGTAGACGATGTGTTGCTCACCCTTGGCTGCACCTGCTGCAATAGCGATAGCGCCTGCCGTCTGTGCCATACCCTCTATGATCAGAACGCCCGGGAACACAGGCTCGCCGGGGAAGTGCCCTTGGAAGATCGGCTCGTTGACGCTGACGTTCTTGATGCCGATGGCGGAGTCGTCCCCGTCAACATGCGTGATGCGGTCGATCATCAGGAAGGGGTACCGATGCGGCAGCGCCTTCAGGATATCGCCGATCTGCATCGACGTAAGCTCCTTAGCCACTGGAGCCGCCTCAGTTTCGACCGTCATCTTTTCCTCGTTTGTTCTTGAGCCGGAGCCCTGCAATTTCGCGCTGCCACTCGCGATAATCCTGCGCGGGATATCCGGCAACCCTTTGGCCCGCCGGAACATCCTTTGTCACCAGACTCCTAGCAGACAATATGCTGCCGCTGCCGATGTGCAAGTGCCCAACGGTTCCCACGCCACCCGCCACCAGCACGCCGTCGCCAATTTCTGTGCCACCACCGAGCGCCGAAGTGCCGGCAATCAGGCAGTAACGGCCCACTCGGCAATTGTGGCCAATCTGAACGAGATTATCCACCTTGGTGCCCTCGCCAACTACGGTGTCCCCGAGCGCTCCACGATCAACCGCACTGTTGGCCCCGATTTCAACGCCATCCTGCAAAATCGCGCGGCCAAGTTGCGGAATCTTCCGGTTCCGACTCCCCTGCTCTAGCCATCCGAAGCCTTCGGTACCAATCCGGCAGCCAGCATGCAGCACGACATTGTTGCCAAGATAGGCATATTCGATCGTCACATTCGGACCGATCGCGCAATTGCGGCCGATAGCGACCCCCGGCCCTATGGTTGAATTGGGACCTATGACTGTGTTGCGGCCGATCTCGACGCCGGCACCAATCGCAACGTTCGCGCCGATGACCACGTCGGCCTCCAGCAGCGGTGGTTCGCCGCCGCCTCTGCTCCACACCGACCTCCCCGCAAATGGGTAAAGCCGCTCAAGCATGTCGACGAACAAGGCATGTGGACGATCGGAAACGACAGGTATGGCGCTGGCGGGTACCAACTCACGAAGTGCCGGCGAAACCACAACTACGCTCGCTCGGGTCATCCTGAGGTTTGCACGATACTCGGCTGTCGCCGCGAGGGCGATATGCCCTGTATCGGCGATGCTGAGATCATCTGCTCCGTAGACCATTACGCCGGCCGCGCGACGCATATCGACCACCGGCGGCACCGGCAAGCTCGCCAGCAGCGTGGCGAGGTCGAACGGCCCGGCGGAGGCATGAAAGCGCGTGTCGACCATTTGCGTCACCCACACAACGAAAAGGCCGCGGATGGACACCGCGGCCTTATAAATACCGGCTGGCTGCCGGAACGCCTTACAGCAGGTTCTGGATCGTCAGCGCGAAAACCTGCGTGCTGTCGTCCGTTGCCTGGTTCAGCACATAAGCGAAATCGCCACGGAGCGGGCCGAACGGGCTGTCCCAGATGACGGACGCACCAACCGACGACTTGAAATTGTCGTCGATGCTGTCGGGGTTGGCAACCAACGACGGAGTCACGTTGCCGATACCGTCGATAAGCGCCGCATCCGCCCACACCGAACCACGGACCCCGTAGGATTCCGGCAGGATCGGCATCGGGAACTCGATCTCCGCCGAACCAGCCACATAGGCGGTGTAGCCGAGACTTTCCCCCGTGGTAGGGGCCTTAGCGCCCATGCCACCGTTGATGAAGCCACGCACCAGAGCTGAACCACCCCGGAAGGCTTCGAACGGATGCACGTCACCACCGTCCAGCGACGTCACGACACCCGCCTGCCCCTTGACACTACCGATGACGTTGTAGTCGGCAAGCAGCGGCATGTAGTACCGCGCCTTTGCTTCGGTCTTCAGCAGGTTATCGAACTCGCTGCCGCCGCTCAGATTGCTGTAGCTGAGGCCAATATACTGCTGCGTGAAGGTAGCTGTGATGCCTTCAGACGGACGCTTCTGGTTGTCCAGGGTATTGTAGGACAGCGTGTAGCCCAGCCAGCCCTTGTTGAACGAGTCACCGTCATTGACGACCTGCGAGCTGTTATCGCCGTCTTCGACCGCCTTGTTCTCGTAACCAACAAAGGTAGACAGATTGACATCACGAGTAACTGGCAGACCGAGACGAACCTGACCGCCAATGGACGTCGTCCCGTAGTAGGCGCTCGCGTCCTCAGATTGTGTCTTGTAGTAGACGTCGAAGCCCGACGACACCTTCAGACCCATGAACCGCGGTTCGGTGAAAGAGAGCGAAACACTCTTGCCGCTCTCACTGGCCGAAACCGAGGCCTTAACGTACTGACCACGACCGAGGAAATTGCGCTCGGTAACAGACAACTCGCCCAAGAGACCCTGGTCGGACGAGTAGCCTGCGGAAACGCCGTAGTCACCCGTGGACTGTTCGATAACCGAGATGTTTATGACAACCTTATCCGAGGCACTGCCGGGCCCAAGATCGACATTGACCGCGGAGAAAAAGCCAAGAGCCTCTATCTCCGTCTTGCCACGCTGCAGCATCGAACGATTGAAGGGGTCGCCTTCGCCAAACTCGAGCTCACGGCGGATGACCGCATCGCGGGTCTTCTCGTTACCAGTGATGTTGATACGCTCGACATAAAGACGCGCGCCCTGGTCAACAAGATAGGTCACATTGAAGACGGCGTTCGCGGCGTCGCGATCGACACGCGGACGCACGTCCGCAAACGCGAAGCCCTGCGAGGCAGCCTCAGCAGCCATGTCTTCCTGCGTCCGCGACAGGTCGCTGTAATTATACGTCTCGCCCTTCTTGGTGCGGATGATGCCGCCAAGCTCGCCCGTGTTGATGCCCGGGATGGAACTCTCGACCGAGACTTCGCCAAACCGATAGCGCTCGCCCTCACTGATGGTGAAATTGACAAAATACGCATTCCGCGAGGCGTCATACTCACCAACGGCAGAAGTGACCTGCGCGTCAGGGTAACCATGGTTCATGTAATAGAGCTGGATCAGCCCACGATCGACCTGCAGAAGGTCGTCGCTGAAGGTATCGTCCCGGAACAGCCAGCTCAGAAGGCCAGTTTCGTGCGTGCGGATGATCGACTTCAGAGTGCCGGACCCGATCGCATTGTTGCCAGTGAAGTTGATCGCCGCGATACCAACGCGCTGCCCTTCATTGACTACGAACACGATCCGCGTGCGGCCACCGTCTGATGGCTCAAGCCTTGTAGTCACGCTGACATTCTTGAACCCCTTGGCGAGATAGGCCTGACGGATATTCTCCGCATCGGCCGCGACCCCACCCTCGGAGAACGTCCCCTGATCGCCCACGTTTACCAGGTCCGACAGCTGGCTGTCCGACAGCGCCTGGTTACCCTCGAAAAGCACCGAGGCTACAAGCTGGCTGGTAGCCGCCTGCGCCACGCCAGCACCAACAAGCCCCGCCATCGGGACCGTCGTCAGCATGGCCAGCGCAAGGAACACGCCGCGTGTCAGCTTCATCGGATTCGTCATGATACTTGTTGCCTCGTACGACCGACGCCAGGAATCGCTTACACGACCCCCAGCTAACTCCCCAACAGCTTTTACTGTTTTTTTAACCACAGGCAAGCCGCAGACTGGCTTTGGGTTAGCGAAACATTCGCCCGGAGGTATTCCTGCAACACCTAGAAAACTAAGGTTATCCGGGGGTTAACAGGCATTTTCTAGGCACCGCAAGGCCGCGGGACAACGCCGGAAAACGACATTGAGCGGCCTACAAGAGATCGTTCACGAGGGTGAACACCATAAGCGTAAAGACGATCGCCATGCCGAACCGGAAGCCAATCTCCTGAACCTTCTGGCTCAGAGGGCGGCCGCGCGCGGCCTCGATAAGGTAATAGGCCAGATGCCCGCCATCGAGCATAGGGATCGGGAACAGGTTGATGATCCCGATATTGAGTGAAAGCAGCGCGATCAGCCCGATGAGGTCGAAGGGGTTGTTGCGCGCGACCTGCTCGGAGATCTGTGCCACCTTCACCGGGCCGCCCAGTTGCTCGACATCACCGCGGCCGACGAAGAAATCGCCCAGAAACGCCATGGTCCGGTCGACGATGAAGCGCATCTCCTCAAGTGCGACGCCCACTGCCTCGACGGGATTCGGCCGGAAGGTGAACACGTCCTCCTTGTCGACCGTCGAGCTCAAACCAAGCCGGCCCGCGCGCACCTGACGGCCCGAGGCGTCGGTTTCCACGACTCGCTTCGGCACCGCCGTCAGCGTGATATCGGAGCCGTTGCGTTCGACGACGATCGTCACCTTCCTTTCGGGCGCCGTCGCGATGAAGCGACTCACATCGGAAAAGCCACGCACCGTATAGCCGTCGATCGAGACGATCCGGTCACCCGGTCGCAAATCGGCTGCCGCAGCGGGCGTATCGGGAAGCACCTGCTGCACCACGGCCGGCGAGTAGTACCGGTCGGTAAACACCAGGAAAGCATAAAGGATCACGAAGGTCAGGATGAAGTTCGCGGCTGGCCCCGCCACCACAACCGCGATACGTTGCCAGACACTCTTGTTGGCAAACAGGCGCGGCGCCAGGTCCTGGTCCGCATTGGCGATAAGTTCGTTGTCGGGCGCACTCGCGGCGTTCATGTCGCCAACGAAGCGCACATAGCCACCGAGCGGGATCATCGAAAGCCGCCAGCGCGTGCCATGCCGGTCGTTGAAGCCAAGCAATTCCGGGCCGAAGCCCACCGAGAAGGTCTGTATGGCGATGCCGTTCCAGCGCGCCACTAGGTAATGCCCCATCTCGTGCACGAACACGATGACGGTCAGCACGGCCAGGAACGGCACGACATAAGAAAGGAAAGTGAGCAGCATTAACATCCCGCCGATCGGAAACTGAGTGTCTAGTTAGGACCGGATTGGGGTCACAATAGGGAAAGTCCTGCGACGCGGCGTCACCATTTGAGGAACCCTGCAGCGATGTCTCCGGTTCCGTCATGCAGCGCGCCGACGATATAGACGAAAAGTGCACCGAAGGTGAGGCTGTCCAGCCGATCCATCAGCCCGCCATGTCCTGGAATGATGTCGCCAGAATCCTTGATGCGGAACAGCCGCTTGAGCGCACTCTCAGTCAGATCGCCGGCCTGCCCGACTACGCTGATCGACGCCGCGAAGATCAGCCCGATCCACCAGGGCGACGCCGGCACGATGATCAGCCAGACAATGAGCCCACCCAGCGTGCCAAGTGCAAAGCCACCAATCGCCCCGGACCAGGTCTTCGATGGAGAGATGTCCGGCGCCAGCTTCTCTCCTCCGACCTGACGGCCGGTGAAATAGGCACCAGTATCAGTTGCCCAGATTACCGTGCCGAGAAACACGCCTGTCCAAAGGCCCGCGTCGAAGCTTCCCGGCTGCGTCCAGCCCGGTGCGCCGCGGATCGCCAGAATAGCAATAATCACGGCTCCGTAGAACAGCACGCCGGCAAGCCGCCAGGCGCGCGGACCACTTGGGTCGACCACTGCAACCAGCGCCCCGGCTCCGATGATCGCAAGCGACACCTGCACGCCGAATGCTACGTACGCCAGCGCCGCAAGCGCCAGTAAACCAAGCACTGCGCCGCCCGACAGGCTGAGCGGCCTGAGGGTCACCATGCGGTCCCATTCGCGATAGCAACCGGCAAACATCGCGCCAACCAAGGCAGCAAAAAGGTAGCCGCCGACGACAAGTCCTGCAACGGCGAGCAGCAGCAACACGGCTGCCGAAATGATCCTTGGACCGAGATCCGTCCAGGATCGGCGCGCCAATGGCTCGAATGGCGGACGGGACGGGGTATCGTTCACCTCGGGTCGCTCCCCAGCCCGCCGAACCGGCGCTGCCGGGCCGAATAGACATCGAGTACCTTGAGGAAGGTCGCCTCGTCGAAATCGGGCCAGTTCTCCTCGATGAAGATCAGTTCCGAATACGCGCCCTGCCAGAGCAGGAAATTGGAGATCCGCTGCTCTCCCGACGTGCGCAAGATGATATCCGGGTCCGGGCTGCCGTGGGTGTATAGCGCCGCAGCGACCGTATCCTCGGTGACGTCGTCGGGGAGCAGCGTACCGGCAGCGACGCGGGCTGCAATCGAGCGGGCCGCATCGGTCAATTCGGCCTTGCCGCCGTAGTTGAACGCGACATTGAGTTGCAGCCCGGAATTTGTCGCTGTCCGCCTCTCGACATCGGAAATCACCCGCCGCAACTCCTCGTCGAGGCCGTCCCGGGTGCCGATGATCCGCACCCGCACATTGTCGCGCATCAGGCTTGCGAGGTCGGATGCGACGAAGCGAAACAACAGACCAAGTATGAAGCTGACTTCTTCACGCGGGCGACGCCAGTTCTCCGATGAAAAACTGAACACTGTCAGGTGCTTGACGCCGTATCGTATGCCGAGGTCAACAAGGCGCCTCAACGCCTTCACCCCCTCCACATGGCCCTCGGTACGCACCTTGCCACGGGCCTTGGCCCAGCGGCCATTGCCATCCATGATCACCGCAATATGCGCCGGAATCTTGAGGCCGGCATGCTCGGCCGGCGGCGCAACAATCGCGGTGTCCACGGACATTTTGCCCTCCCGGGCAGCTTCAGGTCGAAACTAGACCTGCATGATTTCCTGTTCCTTGACGGCGAGTACCTTGTCGATATCTGCTACCGCGGCATCGGTCGCCTGCTGCACCAGTTCGCCCTGCTTGCGGCTATCGTCCTGACTGAGGGTACCGTCCTTCTCAAGCTTCTTGAGCAGGTCCATGCCGTCGCGCCGGATGTGACGCACAGCGACGCGCGCCTGCTCTGCATAGTTATGCGCAACCTTGGTCAGATCACGGCGCCGCTCTTCATTGAGTTCGGGAAGTGGGACGCGGATGACGACACCCTCGGCGGCAGGGTTGAGACCGAGACCGGAATTGCGGATCGCCTTCTCCACAGCCGAGGCCAGGCTGCGATCCCACACCTGCACGCTCAGCATGCGCGGCTCAGGCACCGTGACAGTCGCCACCTGGTTCAGCGGCATCCTGCCGCCGTAGGCCTCAACCGTCACCGGCTCAAGCAGGCTGGGGCTGGCGCGACCCGTACGCAGGCCGGCAAGCTCATCCTTCAGCGACGCGACAGTCTTTTGCATCCGCTCCTTGAGCGTCGGCAGCGAGAAGGTCTCGGGCATCATATACTCCGTGCGTTCTTGTCCGGGTCAACCGACCCGCGTGTACTTGGTCTTGCCAGAAAGCACACCCAGCAGACCTTCCTTGTCGTCCAGTGCATACACAATTATGGGCAGACCATTGTCACGGGCAAGCGCGAAGGCCGCCGTATCCATGACTCTGAGATCCCGCGCAATGACTTCCTCGTGTGAAATCGTCTCGTAGCGCTCTGCCTTGGGGTTCTTCTTGGGGTCTTCCGAATAGACACCATCGACCTTCGTGCCCTTGAGCAGCACGTCGCAGCGCAACTCGATCGCCTTGAGCGCGGCGGCTGTGTCGGTGGTGAAGAACGGGCTACCGGTACCACCCGCACAGATCACCACATTGCCTTCGGCAAGGGCACGATTGGCGTCACGGGCGGTGAAGGTGTCTGCCACGGTCGGCATCGGCACGTTGGTATAGACCTTTACCTTGATGCCCTTCTGCTCGATGGCATCGCCCAAAGCGAGCGAGTTTATCACCGTACCGAGCATGCCCATCACGTCACCTGTGACGCGGTCGGCACCCTTCGCCGCGACGGCCATACCGCGGAAGATATTGCCTGCGCCGATGACGATGGCAATACCGACGCCGGTGCGAGCCGCGGCGGCAATCTGTTCGGCCATTGAATGCAGGAATTGCGGCTCTATGCCAAAGGACTGGTCGCCGGCAAGGACCTCGCCCGAAACCTTGAGCAGAATCCGGTTATAGGCTGGCTTCGCCATGGGCAGACCCCTCGATTTCGGACAGCGGCACCGAATCCGGCGACGCGAGAGGCTTATTGCACATTCGGGCAGGCCGTTGACCAGCCTGCCCGAACGAAAATGCAGAACAAATGAAGCTTACTTCACACCGGCAGCGGCTGCCACTTCGGCGGCGAAGTCGGTTTCCTGCTTCTCGATGCCTTCGCCGAGCGCATAGCGCACGAAACCCGTCACCTTGATCGGGGCGCCGGCATCCTTCTCGGCATTCTTCACCACGTCACCAACCTTGTTCTCGCCGTCGATGACGAAAATCTGGGCGAGCAGCGTCGATTCCTCGAAGAACTTGCGTACGCGGCCTTCCACCATCTTTGCCACGACTTCGGCCGGCTTGCCGGACTCGTTGGCCTGCTCGGTAAAGATCGCGCGCTCGCGCTCGACGATGGCCGGATCGATGTCGTCCGGGGATACCGAGAGCGGGTTGGTGTTGGCGATGTGCATGGCAATCTGCTTGCCGAGGCCGGCGAGCACGGCCTTGTCACCGGTCGACTCGAGGCCGACGATGACGCCGAGCTTGCCCATGCCCGTCTTCACGCTGTTGTGCACGTAATTGCCGATGACACCGTCGGATACGACAATCGACGACGTGCGGCGCAGGTTCATGTTCTCGCCGATTGTCGCGATTGCGTCGGTGATTTCCGCTGAGACCGAGCGGCCTGAACCCGGATAGGGCATCTCGCTCAGCTTGCCGACATCGCCTGCTGCATCGAGCGCAAGCTTGGACACATTGCTGACGATACCCTGGAACTGCTCGTTGCGCCCGACGAAATCTGTCTCGGAGTTCACCTCGACGATGGCGCCGCGGTTGCCTTCGATGGCAACGCCGACAAGACCTTCAGCCGCGACACGGCCCGCCTTCTTGGCGGCCTTTGCGAGACCGCGGGTCCGGAGCCAGTCGACTGCGGCTTCGATATTGCCGTCGGTCTCGGCCAGGGCCTTCTTGCAATCCATCATCCCCACGCCGGTTAGTTCGCGGAGTTCTTTCACCTGCTGGGCTGTCACTGCCATGTGTATCACCTTTCGGCGGCCACACCGTTCGGGTGGGCCGCCCTGTTCAAGGATTGGACTATGGTCGGCCGAATGGCCGGTCTTAGTTGGCGGCGTCGGCTTCGAGCGCGGGCTCGGCCGGAGCTTCGGCAGAGGCACCGAGATCCGCACCGCGGCCAGCGGCCGAACGGGCAATGCCGTCGAGCGCTGCGCGCGACACGAGGTTCGCGTAGAGCTCGAGTGCACGGGCCGCGTCGTCATTGCCCGGGATGGCATAGTCGACGGTGTCCGGATCCGAGTTCGAATCGACGATCGCGATCACCGGAATACCAAGGCGCTTTGCTTCCTTGATGGCATTTGCTTCCTTGTTCGTGTCGATCACGAACAGAAGGTTCGGCAGGTTGCCCATGTCCTTGATGCCGCCGAGGTCGCGCTCCAGGCGCTCCTTCTCACGGCTGAGGAGCAGCAGTTCCTTCTTGGTGAAGCCCGACTGGCCTTCGCCAAGCTGGCCTTCGAGCTCGCGCAGGCGGGCGATCGAGTGCGAAATGGTCTGCCAGTTGGTCAGCGTGCCGCCGAGCCAACGGGAGTTAACGTAGTACTGCGCCGACTGGCGGGCAGCCTCGGCAACCACCGGAGCGGCCTGGCGCTTCGTGCCGACGAGCAGCAGACGGCCGCCATCGGCGATGGTGTCGGAAATGAGCTGCAGGGCGCGGCTGAGGGCCGGCACGGTCTGGCTCAGGTCGAGGATATGGATGTCGTTGCGCACGCCGAAGATGTAGCGTTCCATCTTCGGGTTCCAGCGGTGCTTCTGGTGGCCGAAGTGAACACCTGCTTCGAGCAGCTGACGCATGGAGAAATCGGGCAATGCCATTGTAATGGCTCCTTTCCGGTTATTGCCGCCGCGGGGTCGTGCGGCGGTTTCCCGCCACCGGATGGAGCGCCAGCATATGCCGGCCTCGTGCCCCGCGTGTGAACTACGCCCCTCATGGAGCGCGTCGGCCCTATAGGGGGTTTTGCACAGGCTGGCAAGCCGTGGCGCGCCTGCGTGCCGATAACTGCACATCGCGGCCCGCATTTGCGGCGAATCCACGATATAGAGAGCCCATGTCTAGACCCGTGCTCCTCGACCCGCTGTTTCGTTCGCTGGCCTCGGTGAAGGGCATCGGCCCGCAATTCTCGTCGCTGCTGTCGCGTTTCTTCGGAGCTCCGGAAGGACAGCAGGCTATCGTGCTCGATCTGTTGTTCCATATGCCGTCGGGCATCATCGACCGCAGCAAGATCACCGGCATATCGGGCGCGGTGCACAACCAGATCGCGACGTTGAAGCTGCATATCGACCGCCATCAGGCGCCGCCCAAGGGCAAGCCTCAGGTGCCGTACCGGGTGTTTGCCCATGACGAGACCGGCGAGATCCAGCTGGTTTTTTTCCGCGCGCAGGGCGGTTGGGTCGAAAAGCTGCTGCCGGTCGGCGAAGACGTCTATGTATCCGGCACCATCGGCTTCTTCGGCGGCGAAAAGCAGATCACGCACCCCGACTATGTGGTGCCCGCCAACCGGCTCGAGGACTTGCCGTTGGTAGAGCCGGTCTACCCGCTGACCCATGGGCTGAGCGCCAAGGCGCTGATCAAACTCGTGCGGCAGGCGGTGACTTGGGTGCCGGAGGTGCCGGAATGGACACCGGCCGAACGCCTCGGCCAGTTCAAGTGGTCGGGCTTTCGCGCGGCGCTGACCACCGCGCACCTGCCTGCCCGGCCCGAAGAGGCGCAGCTCTGGGGGCCGGCGCGCATGCGGCTGGCTTACGACGAGTATCTCGCCGGGCAATTGGCGCTGCTCTTGGTACGATCGGAACTGGTTGCGCCGCGCGGCATCGCGCGCACCTTTACCGGCGAGATCACCTCTCGGGTGACCGCCGCCCTGCCCTATACGCTCACTGAAGGCCAGCTCGCGGCCGTCGAGGACATCCGCCGCGATCTCGCCGCGCCCGAGCGCATGTCGCGCCTGCTGCAGGGCGATGTCGGCGCCGGCAAGACCGTCGTCGCGCTGATGGCGATGGCGGCCATGGCCGAGAGCGGCGCGCAATCGGCGCTGATGACGCCCACAGAAATCCTGTCCGCCCAGCACTACCGCAGCCTGAAGCCGATCTGCGACGCCGCCGGCCTCGGCATCATCCTCCTTACCGGCAAAATGGCCGCAGCGGACAGGCGCATTGCCCTCGAGGCCATCGCCTCCGGCGACGTCGCCATCGTCGTCGGCACACATGCACTGTTCCAGTCCGGCGTCGAATTCCGTAACCTTGGGCTTACCGTTGTCGACGAGCAGCATCGCTTCGGCGTGCACCAGCGCCTCGCGCTCAGCGAAAAAGGCGCGCATGCCGATCTCCTCGTGATGACTGCGACACCGATCCCGCGAACGCTGGTTCTCACGCATTTCGGTGACATGGCGGTGTCGATCCTGCGGGAGAAACCGCGCGGCCGACAGCCGATCGATACGGCCGTGTTGGCCATCGCAGAATATGGCCGCGTCGTGCAGCGCCTCCGCGCCCGCATTGACGAAGGCGCGCAGGCCTTCTGGGTCTGCCCTTTGGTCGAGGAGAGCGAGGTGGTCGACCTCGTCTCGGCGGAAGACCGCGCGGAAGAACTGCGGAAAGTGTTCGGCGACGATGTCGTCTTGGTGCATGGCCGCATGAGCTCGGCGCAGAAGGAAGAAGCCATGGGCCGCTTCCAGCGCAACGAGGCGAAGATCCTCGTCGCCACCACGGTGATCGAAGTCGGCGTCGACGTGCCCAACGCTTCGATCATGATCATCGAGCATGCCGAGCGCTTCGGCCTCGCGCAGTTGCATCAGTTGCGCGGTCGCGTCGGCCGGGGCAGCAAGCGCTCGGCCTGCCTGTTGCTCTACCGCGATCCGCTGAGCGAAACCGCGCAGGCGCGCCTCGAAACCATCCGCAAAACCGAGGATGGCTTCGAGATCGCCGAGCGCGACCTCGAGCTGCGCGGCCAGGGCGATGTGCTCGGCACGCGGCAATCCGGCATGCCGGGCTATCACCTCGCGGTGCCCGATGTACATCGCCACCTGCTCGAATGGGCCCATGGCGATGCGGTCGAAATGCTGAAGCGCAACCCGGGGCTATCCGGTCCGGAAGGCGAGGCGCTGCGTACGCTGCTCTATCTGTTCCGCAAGGATCTCGCGATCCCGCTGATCCGTGCCGGCTAGCGCTTCTGCAGCGCCAACCAGACCGCGCCGCCCATCAAGATCGCGCCGGAGACGCGGTTGACGAGCCGTACTCGCGCCGCCGTAAGCATACCGCGAGCCCGCCCGGCCACGATCGCATAGAGCGAATCCGTCGTACCGGCGATCAGCATGAACAGGAGGCCAAGTACCACGATCTGCGGGAAGGCCGCATGCTCACGCGTCACGAATTGCGGGATGAACGCACCATAGAAGATCAGCGCCTTGGGGTTCGACCAGATGACCAGGAAGCCCTGGAGGATCAGATCCCGATAGCTGCGGGAGCTATCCGCATCCGCAGTGCCGAGCTCACCACTCGAGCGCAGCATCTTGAAACCGAGCCACACGAGATAGGCAGCGCCAAATAGCTTGATCCAGTCGAAGGCCCAGCCCATAAATCCGACCAGCGCTTCGAGACCGAGGCCAACCACGAAAATCATCGTGATGAGCCCCAGTTGCGTACCTGCGATGATCGCGAGCCCGGCAAGCGTCCCGCGCGACAGGGCGTTGGCGATAATCACAGTGACGGTCGGCCCAGGCACGATAGCCAGCGCAAAGCAGGCGCCGAAATAGGCAGCTAAAGTGGCGAAATCGAACATTCAAGGCCCCAAGACAGCGAAGGGAGCCAGCCATGCCAACTCC
This sequence comes from Hyphomicrobiales bacterium, assembly GCA_027487555.1. Classification (GTDB taxonomy): domain Bacteria; phylum Pseudomonadota; class Alphaproteobacteria; order Rhizobiales; family Devosiaceae; genus Devosia_A. The sequence goes on along the minus strand of JAIYDI010000020.1, from coordinate 20,813 downwards.
CTCCGTGCAAGTGCTTTTTTGATGTCTCGTCTGCGTCAGGACTCGGCAGGCGCTTCGCCATCGTCGCCTTCGGGTTCACTGATCCGCTCGACCGACACCACGCGCTCGCCATCCGCAGTGCGGAACACCCGCACCCCTTTGGACGCACGCGATGCGAAGCGGATGCCGTCGACCGGCACGCGGATCAACTGCCCACCATCCGACACCAGCATCAACTGATCGGTCTCCTCGACCGGGAACGCGGCCACCAGCTTGCCGATCTCGCCGGTCTTCGTCTGGTCGGTCGCCTTGATGCCCTTGCCGCCGCGGTTCGAAATACGGAACTCGTAGCTCGAGGAGCGCTTGCCGAAACCGAACTCGGTGATGGTCAGCACGAACTGCTCGGCGGCACCCATCTCGATATAGCGCGCCTCGGTGAGGGCTGCGTCATCGCCGGCCGCCACCTGTTCAGCCTCTTCGCTCGCATCGACTTCAGGCTCGGCCTCGGCTTCATCGCCCGTTGTCGCACGGCGGATTGCGCCGGACTGCTTGAGATAGGCCTCGCGTTCTGCGGGCGTTGCATCGACATGCCGGAGGATAGACATCGAGATGACGCTGTCGCCGTCGCTCAGGGAAATGCCGCGGACACCCGTGGACGTACCCGTCGAGCCATTGCCGCCGAACACGCGGATATCCGAGGTCTGGAAGCGCACGGCTTGCCCAAGCGCCGTCGTCAGTAGCACGTCGTGGCTTTCCTGGCTGAGCTCCGCTCCGATAATCTGCTGGTTCGGCTCGTCAAACTCCATGACGCGCTTGCCGAGGGTCGTGCGCGGCACGCAATCCGAAAGCTTGTTGCGCCTGATGCCGCCGGTATTGGTGGCGAACATCACGTCGTGTTTGGTCCACTCGTTCTCGTCTTCCGGCAGGGGGACGATCGAGGTAATGCGCTCGTTTTCGTCAAGCGGCAGCAGGTTGATCAGCGCCCTGCCCCGGGCCTGCGGCTCACCGACCGGCAGCCGCCAGACCTTGAGTTTGTAGACCTGCCCCATCGAGGAGAAGAACAGCACCGGCGTATGCGTGCTCGCAACGAACAGGCGCGAAACAAAATCCTCGTCGCGCGTCGCCATGCCCGAGCGGCCCTTGCCACCGCGACGCTGAGCCCGATAGGCCGAAAGCGGCACGCGCTTGATGTAGCCACCGTGGGTGACGGTCACCACCATGTCCTCGCGGGCGATCAGGTCTTCGTCCTCGAAGTCACCTGCGGCTTCGTCGATGGCGGTCCGGCGCGGTGTGCCGAACTCGTCCTTCACCGCTGTCAGTTCCTCGCGGATGATCGACATGACGCGGTCCCGCGAGCGCAGGATATCGAGATAATCGGCGATCGAGGCGCCGAGACCGTTGAGTTCCTCGCCGATTTCGTCGCGCCCAAGCGCGGTAAGGCGGCTGAGCGTCAGCGCGAGTATGGCGCGGGCCTGCTCCTCGGAAAGACGGAATGTACCGTCTTCCTTGATGCGATGGCGCGGATCATCGATCAGTGCGATCAAGGGCGCGACATCCTGGGCCGGCCAGTCCCGATCCATCAGGCGCTCGCGCGCGGCAGTGGGGTCGGGGGCCGTACGGATGAGATGGATCACCTCATCGATATTGGCGACGGCGACACCGAGGCCAACCAGCACATGGGCGCGGTCGCGGGCTTTGTTGAGCAGGAAGCGGGCGCGCCGCGTCACCACCTCTTCGCGGAATTCGATGAACGCGCAGAGAATCCGCCGCACATTCATCAGCTCCGGCTTGCCGCCATTCAGCGCCACAAAGTTGCAGCCGAACGAGCTCTGCAGTGGCGTGAACCGGTAGAGCTGGTTCAGAACCACATCCGCAACCGCATCCCGCTTGAGCTCGATGACGACGCGGATGCCGTGGCGGTCGGATTCGTCGCGGATATCTGAAATCCCCTCGATCCGCTTCTCGCGCACCAGTTCGGCGATCTTCTCGATCATGACCGACTTGTTCACCTGGTACGGAATTTCCGTGACGATCAGGGCTTCCTTGTCCTTGCGGATTTCCTCGGTATTGACGCGACCACGCACAAGGATGGAGCCTCGGCCCGTCTCATAGGCCTGCCTTATGCCGGAGCGACCCAAAATGATGCCGGCCGTCGGAAAATCCGGCCCGAGCAGCACCGTCATCAGGTCTTCAGTCGTGGCGTCGCCCTTGTCCATCAACATCAGCGTGGCGTCGATCACCTCGCCCAAATTGTGGGTGGGGACGTTCGTCGCCATGCCGACGGCGATACCGCTGCCGCCATTGACCAGCAGGTTCGGGAAGCGCGCCGGCAGAACCGTCGGCTCCTGCTCGGAGTTGTCGTAATTGTCCTTGAAGTCGACCGTATCCTTCTCGATGTCGTCGAGAAGCGAGTTGGTCACTTTCTGCATGCGCACTTCGGTGTAGCGCATGGCCGCCGGCATATCGCCGTCAATCGAGCCGAAATTGCCCTGCCCGTCGATCAGCATGACCCGCAGCGAGAACTCCTGCGCCATGCGGACCAGCGACATGTACACGGCAGAATCACCATGCGGGTGGTATTTGCCGATCACATCGCCGACGACACGCGCCGACTTGCGATAGGGCTTGTTCCATTCGTAGCCCTGCTGGTGCATCGAGAACAGGATGCGCCGGTGCACCGGCTTCATGCCATCGCGAACGTCCGGCAGCGCGCGCGACACGATCACGCTCATGGCGTAATCGAGATAGGCGGTGCGCATTTCGTCGCTGAGGGAGATGGGCGCGATGTCGGAGGGCTGCGGCGGCTTGCCGGCCCCATTTTCTGGGGTGTCTGTCACTGCTCGGTGTCAGTTTGTGGAACTTGGGTAGGGTCTATTCGATTCCGCGGCAAAGGCCAAACGGCAGGCGGTGATTCTCGGGTCATACCCGCCGTGATACGTGGAAAACTCTACTTTCCTCGCATGTTTTTGTGGCGCGATCAGCGCACTCGGCCCGGGGAAGCGCGCGGGCAGGACGCCTGTAGGGCGTTTGGCTGGACGTTGCCGGACTGAAGCCTTAGGTAAATGCGCCCCGCCTGACAGCGAAGCCATCGAGAGGGATTGATTCTGGTGACCAAGGAAAATTTGGCTCAACGCCTCTGGAAATGGGCGTTTGGGCACGAGCGTTCAATTGGTTTCGGCCTCGAAATCGTCGGGCACCAGACCCTGAAGCGCCCCCGAATCGTCGCTGCCTTCGTCATCGCGCTTTCCATTTTCTGCCTCGCCCAGATGCCACGGCTTAGCGTCGATGGTGACCTGCTGCGCGTCTACGCCCATTCGGGCCCGGAATACGAAGCCTACCAGCACCTGGCCGACACCTTCGGTACGTTCGAGAACGACATCTATGTGCTGGTGAAGACCGACAACCTGACCGATCCGAATGTGCTCGAGAATATCCGGGCCATGGCACTCGACCTCTCGAACAGCGAGTCGATCACCGGCACAATGTCGGCATTCACGCTCCGGAAGCCCGGTGACGGCGGCACCACCATGCCGGCAGTGCCAGAGGGCATGACTGATCCGGAAGAAATCCGGACCGCACTGCTCGAATTGCAGCAGAATGACCCGATGATGCGCAACCTGATCAGCCCCGACCTCTCGGGCGTGGTCATCATTGTCTTCCCTAAGCCTGAGGCCACCAAGGGCAATGGCACCAAGAAGCTGATCGCTGACCTGCGCGACCTGATCGGCTTCTACGAAATGCCTGGCGTCAGCATCGAACTGACCGGCCCTCCGATCTGGACATCGGAGATGCTGAACGCCGCCATCGGCGACCAGATCACCTTCACCGTTTATGGCTTCGCGCTCGGCTCCATCATCGCGCTGATTGCCCTCAGGAGCTTCTGGGGCGCCATTCTCGTTGCCGCAACGCCGTTCATCGCCGTCATCTGGGTCATGGGCCTGATTGTTGCGCTATTCGGATCGTTCTCTTTCCTCACAATCATTGTGACGACGATCATCCTGGTGATCGCCTTTGCGGAGAGCCTTTTCTTTATCTTCAACTGGCTCGCCTATTGGCGGGAGGGCATGGATCCATACAGGGCCGTGAACGAGACCGTTCGGGTGGTCGGCCCAGCAAGTGCCCTTACCATGCTGACGACACTGGTTTCCTTTGCGTCCCTGTCCCTTACCGCGGGTCAAGGCATTCAGGAGTTCTCGCTCGCAGGTACGCTTGCGTCACTCACCAACTTCCTCTGCCTCATGACCTTCCTGCCGCTGATCCTGAAGCTGGCGGTCAGGCTGGGCTTCAAGGCTCCGAAGCCAAGCTTCGCGATCACTGCACCGATTCCGTTCGCCTGGTTCATCGCCCGCAGGTTTGCCCGGCCAATCGCCATCGGCGCAATCATCGCCACCTTGCTGCTGCTCATTCCCTACTTTCTCATCCAGCCAAGATTCTCCTTTGAAGACTTCATGGCGAAGGATTCCTCCGCACTTGCTGCGGCGGAAAACATCGATCAAGGCGTTGGCGGCGTCGCGCCTCTGTATGTCAGCGTGCCGTTGAAACAGGGCCTTGCAGATGTCGGCGACGAAGACTTCAAGATCGTGCAGCAAGTGCACGACATCGTTGAAAGGCATCTGGGCAAGAACAAGGTGATCTCGGCGGCCGCCTTCACGCACTATGCAGAGTCTGGCTTTACCCGTGAACAGATCTTCAACGCGGTGGGCGACCTCAAACGCCGCTTTGTCGCGCCGGACGGCATGAAGGCGCTTATCACCGGGTTCATGCCCACAATCATCAGTTCAGAGGAGCTGATCGCGCTGAAGGAAGGCATCCAGTCCGACCTGACCGCTGCGGGCATCGCGGGCGCGGAAGTCGGCGGCTTCCGCGTGATGACCACCTATGCCACCGACAATATCGTCCGTGGCCTGCAGATGGACTTGACCATCTCGGTGATCGTCAACCTGTTCCTGATTGGTCTCGCCTTCCGCTCATTTCGAGTCGCCCTGGCGACCGCGATCCCGAACCTTTTCCCGATCCTGGGGACCGAAGCCTGGCTCTGGGCATCAGGCGCCGGGCTGCAACTGACGACGGTGCTGTCCTTGACGATCGCGTTTGGCATCGCAGTCGATGACACCACACATTTCCTGTCGCACTACCTGCATTCACGCCGCGAGGAAGGTCGCGATCACATGGATGCTATTCACCACACCATGCAGCGAATCGGTGGCGCCATCGTGGCAGCAACGCTGATCCTTTGCTCAGGTACGGCCATCGTGATGTTCTCGGCCCTGCCGCAGGTTGCCCTTTTCGGGACGCTCTTTGTCGTCACTCTGGGGCTTGCTTTGATTGGTGACGGCCTCATCCTGCCGGCACTGCTTGTCGCCGGGGGGCGATTCTTTCATCCGCTTGGAGGGGTTAAGAAGTGAAACACATGTCGTCCCATCGTCATCTTGCGGCGGCCTTCGGTGCCGTTCTTCTGGCGCAGGTCGCAGTGCCCGCGCTCGCTGCGAACAGCAATGTCGAGTTGCTGCAAGACTATGTTGGCGACTGGCGCGGTCGCGGCGTGCTCATCGGGGCGGAAACTGAATCGGTTGTCTGTCGGCTGAGCCTTACAAATGGCAACGAGCAGAAGGTCAATTACTCCGGACGTTGCTCGCTGGCGGGAACCAACCTGACAGTGAGCGGGACAATGGCCTGGAACGACGGCACCAAGCGCTATGAAGCCGCGATGACCTCGAATGCCACATTCACCGGGCTTGCCATAGGCAAGCGTCAGGGCGATGCACTTGTCTTCAACCTTCGGGAGCAGGACAAGGACGAGAACGGCAAGCCGCTGACCATCACCGCCGACATCACGCTGAGGAAAGAGAAGATCAGCGTCGATTTCTCCGTGCTGTTCAACGAGAGCGGCGATACACTTAAGGCGTCGGTACCTTTCTCGCGCTGAACCTCACCCAGGTGGCGCGGTTAACATCGTGTCACCTTCGCCGTCAGAATCTGGTCTATCGGTTTGCGGTGCACTTAACGGGCTTGTGGCAGGTTTCCTAGCGGAGACACATGACCTTGGGCCAATCACGCAAGCAAAGATCGTTGAGCCACAAATCGGCACTCTTCGTGCTGGCCGCGTGTCTGCTGCTTGTCGGCGTGGAAGCGTGGCGCGAGGTCATTGCTCGCTATGATACCGTGAGCCACGCTCGCCAAGATGCTGCCTCGACGGCCAAGCTGCTGCTGCAGCATGCCGAGAACACGATTGCCGGTGCCGAGCGCGCGGTCAGTGCGCTGGCGGCGGCGCTTCAAAAGCGCCCACCCTCGATGTGGTCGGGCACATTGCCGGAGTTCATGAAGGCGCCCCAAGTGGGACGCGCCTCCCCAGATATGCCCCCGCCGCCGTTCGAGGGAATGGGCGAGCGCCACCCCGAAATCCTGATGGTATTCGATGCGCGTGGCCGCCTCATCGCAGCAAGCGCGCCCACGCGGGAGACTATGGTAGGGCGGCTCGCTCCGCTCGCGTTTTCCTACCACACCACGTCAACCTCAACCGGCAGTTTCTTCTCGGCGCCGGTGGCTGTTGGCATGGGGTCGGATGTCGCCGTCAGCATCAGCCGCCGGCTTGATGAATCTGATGGGACGTTCGGCGGCATGGTCGTCGCCTTGCTTCCCCAACGCTACTTCACCGATTTCTTTGACCAGCTCGAGCTCCACGCCGTGAAGGGAGTCTTGCTGCAGACCACAGATGGCGACCCCATTGGCTGGATCGGGGACAAGCCAGGGAGTTCGCAGACCGGCTCCTTAGGCACGATACTTGCCGAACAGGGCTCGGGCGCTCGCTACACCATTGCCCCAAGCACCGGCGCCAATGCCGAGCTGACCGCAACACTAGTGGGTGGTGGATACCCGCTGGCCGTAACCGTGGAGCTCAGGCAGGACGCGGTTCTAGGCTCCTGGATGATGGGCGCCAAGCAGCGCTTTGTCGTGACGCTGTTCGCGCTGCTGCTGCTCGCACTTCTCGGCTTTCGCCTTATGGAACAAGTGGAAAGGCGGCAGCGGAGCGAAGAGCAGCTTGCCCGAAAGGAAGCGGAGTTCCGGCTGCTTGCGGAAGGCGCAAGCGACGTAGTGGAGCGCTATAGCTTTACCGGCGAACGACTATATGTCTCTCCCGCCATCGAACGGTTGACCGGATTCACGCCTGAAGAGCGGCTGGGTCAGAATGCCTTCGAGATCATCCATACCGAAGATGCAGTTCTGGTTCGCGAGGCGGCAGGCAGGCTGGAACGCGACGAAAGCGAGCAGGAGACCGTCTCGTTCCGAGTGCAGCACAAGGATGGCCGCGAGATATGGCTCGAGTCCTCCTTCCGCCGCGCCAGTGGCAATGTCTCTGTGATCGGCGTCACGCGCGACGTCACCGAACGAAAGCAGGCCGAACAACAGTTGGCATTCTTGGCTCGCGTCGATGGACTGACAGGCCTTGGCAACCGCCGAGCTCTCGATGCAGTGCTCGCTCGCGAAGTTGAGACGTCGCGAGACAGTGGACGCAGTTTGTCCCTGCTCTTGATAGACGTCGATCGCTTCAAGCGGTTCAACGACGACTACGGGCACCTTGCAGGCGACGCTGCTCTGCGCGCCATCGCCGACATCGTAAATGCCGCGGCCCGACCTGGAACCGACCTCGCAGCCCGTTATGGCGGAGAAGAAATGGCGCTGCTCGTGCCGGGTCTGGACCTGATGCAGGCCCGTGTGATCGGGCAGGAACTCTGCCGTCGGGTTCAGGCTATCGCAATCCCGCACGAACGCAACGCTCCGTGGGGTGTCCTCACGATCAGCATTGGCGTCGCCGCCATCGACAACCGCACGCCGTTGGACCTGCAAAGCGCCGAGTGGCTGATCAATTCCGCCGACCTTGCGCTTTACGATGCAAAGTCCCAGGGGCGAAACCAACTGGTTGTCCAGGCAGCATTGCCCGTTCAACGCCTTGCCGGTTAACCTGCCAACCCGGAGAAGCCGCGACTGAAGTAGACCAGCGGTCTGCCGCCGCTCACCCGCACACGCTCGGGCCGCGCCAGAAACAGAGTATGGGTGAAATAGGGGTGGCTTTGCACCACCCTGCACTCGAATACGGCAAGTGCGTCTTCCAACACCGGCGGATCCACGCCCTCGCCCACCCAGGGCCCCGATCGGAAGCGCTCGCCTCGCCGTTCGGGGCGACTGAACTGCGCGACCAGGTCTTCGTGCTGCGTGCCCAGGACATTCACTGTAAGGCGCTCGGTCGCGGAAATTGTTCCGAAGGCACTCGCCGCATGGTTGATTGAGACGAGCAGCGTCGCGGGCTCGACGCTCACAGAACACACAGCCGTCGCGACCAAACCGACCGGCATGGCCATTGTGCCCCCGGTAACGATAGAGACACCCGAAGCAAGCTGTCGCATACCCTCGCGAAAGGTCTCGCTCGACTCCCAGCCGCGATCGTCCTGGATAAGCGGCGACATCACTGTCATTCCAAACACTCCACAATGAGCGCACTCATACGTCAGCCATACGGTTGTAGCCATAGGAGCGGTACCGACCCGGCATCCTGCACTGGCTCTCAAATGCCTTGATACAGTGTTGGATCGCCTTGACCGTGCCGGGCGCTTCATTCTCGGCGGGTGTCTCGGCTCGGCTCAACTGCCTGGCGGTATCCGTCACTACGCCATGCAGGTTGATGGAGATCACACGGCAACGAGGCAAGCGGGAGCGTGGGGAACACCACCCCGTGGGTCCGTGGCGCGACATCCCGCCGTTCGCTGCATCCATCCTCGGCTCTCTTGGCTCAGTCCGTGTCGGCAAACAGCCACTCGAGTTCACCGGCGGCACAGTGACCAGCCACTGGACTGTCATCCAGCGGCGATTGGAGCCTCGGCGGTTTCTGTTACGCCGCAGGTCGCGGGTTCAGCATCCGGTGGAGACGCGAAGCCCGCATCGCGCGAAGCGTCGCAGCTAGTTGCGACGAGGGTTTCTGCAAAGGCCGCCGCGGTCTGGTAACCGAGCGAGGAATGGGGTCTCGCTGTATCGAACGCCTGCCGCCATTCGGCAACGGCGCTGCGCGCATGCTCGAAGCCGAAGGACAGGCTCTCGTTCAGCACCTCATCCCGCATCCGACCGTTGAACCTCTCGACTAGCCGTTCCGCATCGGCTTTCCCTGCTCGATAGAGTGCCTTGCCACACGATGATCCTTCGACCGGGCGAGGATTGCGTTCGAGGTGAACTCGTCGCCGTGGTCCGAAGCGTTCATGTCTGGCTTGCCGCGACAGCTGATCAAATCGGTGAACTCACGTGCCACCCGACGACCGCAGATCGATATGTCCGGGATCGGCGCTCTCGTGTCCACAGCATGTCGCCGCGCCCGGCGCTTGTGCTCTGTTTCGAAAACCGGCAGGCCAACCTGTCGGTTTTCGGCATTGGCGCCGTCGCCCTCAGAATATTTTCTTGTTTAGCGGGTATATGGAATTAATCTCTTCCAACGAGCACGGGGAGACAGGCGATGCTTACGGCCAAGGGCAAATACGGGTTGAAGGCGCTGGTCTACCTTGCGCAGAGTCCACCCGGAGAACTGTCGCTTGTCGCCGATGTGGCGGAAGCCAACAACATCCCGAAGAAGTTTCTTGATGCGATCCTCGGCGACTTGCGCAATGCCGGACTCGTCGTCTCGCGAAAGGGCAAGGGCGGTGGCTATCGCCTGGCGAGGACCCCGGACCAGATCACCGTGGGCGCGATTGTACGCGTGCTTGAAGGGCCGCTTGCCCCCATCGCCTGCGCCAGCCACACGCGCTACCAGCCCTGCGATGACTGCGATGTAGCCTCCTGCCAGGTGCGGCACATGATGGTCGATGTGCGCAACGCCATCGCTGCCGTACTCGACAAGACGACACTGGCCGAAATGCGCGACATGGATGGCCGGGCCCTGCCCCTTGAACTGCTAACCGCCTGAACGACGCTCGGCTCCGGACCAAAGCGCAGGGTAATCTGTGTATCTCGCCTTGCCAGCGGAATAGAACCTCGCCTTGTGGGGCGCAGTCAGCGGCGCTTTTGTCCAGAACCGCTCGACCAGATCCGGGTTCGCGAGGAATGCTTTGCCATTCGCGACACGATCGGCCCAGCCAGTGTCGAGCCACAGCGCGGCGCGCGGCCGATCAACCCCCTCGAAAGCACCCCGAACCTGCCGTGCAACTTCCGGTCGGCGGTCCAGCTGCACAGGGAACTCCACACCATGCAGATAAGCAAGCCCGAACCGGTTCAGCAGCTTCACAAGTTTGGTGTAGTGGCTCAAGGGGTTGGAATCACACATCCCCAGGAAGGGTTCGGTGGGCGACAACCTGACCCCGATGCGGTTTGCCGGCCAATAGTCGAGCACCGCTGCGAGGATCTAGGCCAGGAAGCGGAAGCGCTGCCCTGCCGAGCCGCCTCGGCGAAGCACGCCTTCAGGCCGGCCTGTTGCAGCGACGGCAGGATAGGAAAATCTGTGCCGACCAGCACGCGCTGTGCGCCGAAATAGTCTACCCTCACCTCAAGCAGAAGCGGATCGTCGCCCATCGTATCGAAATGGACATTCGGCAAGGCGGCGGCCTGCCGGGCATCGCGTCCGAATGCGGCGAGAGAGGGACGCGCCGCGATCGTCTCGGCCAGCCAGTCATTCACACTGGGGATCAGCCCATGGTCGAGGCAGCCGGCGGCAGCAACATCATGAACAACCTCGAGAAAATCCGGGCCGAGATTGCTGAGAGCCGGTGGTGCAAAGCAATCCCGAGGTCGCGGTGATCGTCAACTGCGGTGGTGTGACGGTGGTACAAGAGACCGCCCTCATGAAGGACAAACTGGCCTTCGCCAACCACGACGCCCTCAAGCACGACCGTTTCGTCGTGCTGGAATATGTCGAAGTGACCGGCGACTCCAGCAACATCAAGGCCGTTGAAATGCTGGTCGCTGGTTTCTGGGAGAAGTAAAGGAACTCAAAGCCCAGAAAGGTACCCCGATGATGTCCCGCCGCAAAGTACTCGCCAGCCTTGCAGCGCTACTTGCACCCCTACCCGTGCGGGCGGCGACGGGGCGGTCTGTGCTGGTGATCGGGGCAGGTATCGCAGGGCTGTCGGCGGCCCGTGCTGCCCTGGCGGCAGGCCACCGCGTGATGGTAGTCGAGGCACAAACCCGGATCGGCGGGCGCGTCTGGACGTCGCGCCTGTGGCCAGACCTGCCTGCGGACATGGGCGCAAGCTGGGTCCATGGCATTGAGGGTAACCCGTTGACAGCACTCGCCGATCAGGCGGGTGTGGCGCGGGTGCCCACATCCTATGGCAGCGCCCTGACACTCGATGCCTCAGGCCAGTCTTTCGACCCTGAGACTGCCATGGCAAGGGCCGAGGCACTTGTCGAAAAGGCCCGTGCTGCGGTGGATGACAATGAGACTGACCTTTCGCTTGCGGATGCTGTGCTTGCCTCAAAGGATTGGCGAAAGGCCAATGACGCCGAGCGGCGGCTGATCCGGCACTTCATCAACAGCACGGTCGAACAGGAGTACGGAAGCGACTGGCACGCGGCGTCTGCCTGGTACTTTGACGATGTGGATGAATTCGGTGGCGATGACGTGCTGTTTCCGGGCGGTTTTGGGCAGATTGCGAGCCATCTGGCAAAAGGCCTGACCCTGCGCATGGGCGCCGCCATCACCGCCATTGGCCCCGACGCGGCGGGTGTGGCCATAACTCTCATCAATGGAGAGGTGCTGACCGCTGATTATGCCATTGTCACCCTGCCAATTGGCGTGCTGCAGTCAGGCTCGGTCCGTTTCGCCGAAAGCCTGTCGACTGAACGGCAGGCCGCGATTGACGGGCTTGGCATGGGGCTTTTGAACAAATGCTGGCTTCGGTTCGACCGGATTGCGTGGCCGGCCGACGTGGATTGGATCGAGTGGCTGGGGCCGCGGGATGGGCACTGGGCCGAATGGGTCAGCCTCGCACCTGCCTTGGGGGCACCTGTGCTGCTGGGTTTCAACGCAGGCGCACAGGCGCTGGAGCTCGAAGCGCTGAATGATGCAGCCACCGTTGATGCCGCATATAAGGCCTTGCGCGCCATGTTCGGCACAGCGTTCCCTGCCCCGATTGGTGCGCAGATCAGCCGCTGGTCGCGCGATCCGTTTGCTCTTGGGTCCTACTCCTTCAACGCCGTTGGCACCAGTGCCAAGACCCGCAAGGCGCTGCGCGGTGCCGATTGGAACGGTCGGCTGATCTTTGCAGGCGAGGCGGCATCGCATGATCATCCGGGCACGGTGCATGGCGCACTGATGTCAGGGCTGCATGCCGCATCACTGATGGGGGCCGCATGACCGTGATTGCTGCCCCATCGCTGGCCCTCGTCGCCAGAGGGCGCTGGATCGACAAAGGCGGGGTTGACGGCATCCTCGGGTGTTTCGGGTCGGTCGAGGCCGCCTGAGGTCAGCATGTCCTCGATGGCGGGAATCAGGCGGGAGAGGATGTTGCTCTTGCGGAACGCATCGCGGCACGACGGTCTCAAACTCGGTGAGATCGGCGAGGTCGTACACGACGGAAAGCGGCTCGCCAGCGTGCAGGAAGCCGATCGCCGGAGCGTAGCCGGCCGCCCGCACCGCCGCCTCGGTAATGCCGTAGAGCCAGGACGGGGCGGCCGAGAGGCAGCGGTTCGGCATATCTGAAATATCGAATTCGGAAAGGTCATAGTTGCGGCGGTTCCGGCGGACACCGAAGGGCGTGGCTGGGCCCTGGTGAATGGTGCGAACGGGGCCGCCCTCGATGCCGCGCGCTTGGTAGACGGAGCGGCGCTCCGGTACCGCCTCGCCGAACCGTACATGGAAAATGCGGCAGACTATCCTCAGCCGCGCATCGGGGTCGAGCGCCAGGCGACACTGCCCCAACAGCCTGTCGGCCCGTGCACCGCCAGGGCGCGCGCTGGAATAGAGCCGCTCGCCCACCTCGCCCACCCAGATCAACAGCGCGCGGGCACGCCGCCCCAGCGACAGCACGAAACGGGCGTCGCGGGTCTCGGCGGCAGCCCGGCCGCAATAGTCCTGGTAGTGTCGAAGGAGGCGCTCGTTCTCGACGTTGCACGAAGCCGGAGCCTGCCCGTCGATCTCCCCAATACCAGCGTGGGCCAGCCCTGCTTCCTTGCTGGCTACACGTCTACCTGGGCCAGCTTAACGCGCATGGAAACCGGCCCAATGGGCTGCACCACATCAGCGCGCAGCGTATCGACGCGATCGGAGGAATTCGAGGAAACACGCCCGCGCACGACAACACTCATCCCGCCGCAGCGAGCGCGAAAGCTCGTTTACGCAGAGGTGTGGGGCTCAATGCGAGGCTAAAATGCAAGGTCAATAGAAAAACCAGACGCTTCAAATGGTCGGCATGTGGAGTGGCGGGCAGGGAGGGCTCCATTTTCCATTGATTTCGTTGAAATATTACAACCTGAGACAGCCGGAGTCCCGCTGGTGGCACAGTAGGGCTCGCGGTTGAAGCCGCTTTCCTGCGTCGCATGACCTGGCAACCATTGGCGTGAGACAGTCCACATGCAGCCATCTCTTCAGCCATCGGCTGCAGAAAGGTTTGGGACCAGGATCTCCATCGGGCCAATCTCGCGTGACGGTCGATTCATCTACGGGCTTGTGGCTGCAGATGGACTGCAGTTCTGTTGCTGCTTCGACCGGCACGCAGCAGAGGCGGTAGCACGAGGCGAAAGCCTTAAGTGCTAGAGCGACATGGCTAGCGCTGCCGGTAGAAGCGTCTATCGCAACAGGTTGGGGCCCTGCATGTAGATGGTGACTCCCATCATCGCAGCTGAAGGAGTCCATCCATGCACCAGATCGCCGACCTTGCCATCGAAGCTATCAAAGCCAAGCACGCCGACAGGCTGGCCATGCCCCCTGCCCTTGCGCGAGCCCTAGGCCGCGATGCCGACCCCTCTTATCGTTGTCGAGATCATCGCCGACCCCAGCCGCAGGCGCTGGCATGGCTGAGCACGCGACAAGATCATCGACGCAACTGTCGCAGCCGCACAGATCGAGCGCGTGCGGATGCGCAAGCAGCGTGCGGCATAGCTGAATGTAGGGGGGTGGTGCCGGGACCGCGAACCGGTTGTCTGGGTTGCAGCCGGACCTTGGCGCGCAAGGATTTCCCCTCGCGCTGCCAATGATCGATAGACACACAGTTATTCAGGCTCTACTGTTCATCCCGCCGCTGCACTACCTCAGCGCGCGGTGCATTTGTCGCATGAATTCAGCAGACTAAGCACCTAATGCCGATGGCACCTACCATCAGTACCAGCGCATGGCAGCCACACCGGTGAAATCGTACACCTTGTGAGACGCGCCGCTAGTGGCCTGGTCCTTCAGGGACTGCCCATCGAGGCTGAAACGTGCGCCCACGCGGGCAACGCCATGGTCGAGGAAATCGTCACCGAATCCATCTTCGGCCGTATAGGTGTAGCTGGCGAAGATGCTGAGCGGACTGTCTTCAAACTGATACTCGGCCTCAAGGCCCACAGACAGCAGGTCAAGCTGGTCCACGCCCCATACGTCACCCTTTGCCATACCAACGCTCGCCTGCAGCTTCAGGTTATCGAGCGGAAAGACTTTCATATCGACCTGACCAAAGACGGAATTGACCGGATCGCTAAGATTTTCGCCGCTCACCTGCCGCGAAGAGCCTACCTGACCACCAATCACAATGTAGTCGCCGAGGGCAAGCTGAGCCTCGATGCCGCCGAGAACGCTATATCCCAGCCCTGCATCATAATAATCGGTCATTGCCACGACGCCGCCGAAGGCGCCAACCGAGTAACTGTCGCCATGATAATTGAGGTGCAGTGCAGCAATGTTTGTCTCGAGGTTACTATACTCGTTAGTGGTTTCGAATGCTGATTGAACCCGCAGTTCGCCCTCGATTTGCCAATTGCTATCGATGAAATAGGCGAGAGCGCCCGTAATGCCGAAGCCGGCGAACTCGTAGTCCCAGAACGCTGTCTGAAGGCCGGTCACCTCAACGTAGCCCGAAAGCCCGCGCGATGCCAAAGACGAAGCCGCGGGCGCCTCAGGTTCAATAGATAGGTCAGCTGCGTGTGCAGCCACGGGCACAACACTGAGCAGCAGGCTGATCAGAAGGGCATTCTTCCTTGTCGGACTCCGATACGGGAATTTTCGCCTAATGGAAGGGTTATACCCGACGCCAGAGCGACCCAAACGCCTATCAGTTTCAATTTGAAGCGAGTCCGACCCGCAAAGGCCCGTTTTGGGACTGCGGCAGTAGCACCGGTTTGACGGAGACTTCTGTGCCTCGCCATGATGCGTCGGGGTGGCTTTCGTTCAACCCATGAACCCACTCGCGCAGCATCTGGCGATCCAGACCCCCATTCCGCGCCGCCTGCTCCCGATCCATCCCGTCGACAAGCGCGGCCAGAGACAGAAACCACCCGCACGGGTTGGAATGCCGGGAAAGCCCACGGACAATGCCTTCATCGAGTCCTTCAACGGCAAGTTCCGGGCCGAGTGCCTGAACGCCCAACGGTTCGTCAGCCTTACGGACGCGGCCGAAGACTCAGAGGGGTGGCACACATTCTACAACGAGGTCCGCCCACACAACGCCATCGGGTACAAACCCCCGACATCATTGATGAATGCATCGGGGGCATACGGCCGCCTCTGGTCTTCTATCCCGAAAAATCCCCAGCCCGGTGGTCCGATATCGGGGGCCAGGTCACCCAAACGCCCGAGTTCACGTCACGCAGGACAAAAGTTGCGGGCAACGTCAAAGCCGGCGCACTGAGTGCGCACATCAATGCTGTGACCAGGTCCATGCAGCCGACGGGATGACTCGTCATGCCAAAGCTGCTGCGATGAGCGCAGCGCAGCATGGCATTGGAGCCACCGGCTATCGATACCGCCGACAACGTCTGCGGCGGTGCGACCTTGTCGACCAAAGCCACCAACTGCGCACGGATCCGAACCTCTGCCGTAAGCTGCCGAGACGGAGAGGCGCCATACGACGAGCTTGGCGAGCCATCATGGCAAAGCGCGGAACAAAATGTCCCCGCGATGGGCTGGATCGCAATTTCTTGGCCCAGTCAGGGGCCCGAGTTCGCAGTCGCTTAAAACCGAATTGAATGTTTATCGCAGTCAAAGAACGCAGATGCCGATCAAGATGGCGGCATTCTGAATGGCCCCGGGTTCATTCATGACGCAGTTTACTGTTTGTCAACTATACGACGCACTTCGAGGAGAAACTGGTGCTGTTCAAATCCATCCTTTTGACCGTAACCCTAGCTACGATGTGCGGGACCGCCCTGGCGTCGGATGCTCCGGCGGAAATGAGCGCGCCTACTGTGGCGGAAGGTCCGCAGCACGATTGGACGGGTTTTTATGCGGGCATAGTGGCAGGCGGTCTCTCAAATTCAACGACCCGGTCAGTGTTGCTTGGTGACGAAGAGTATGACGGTGCCGTATATAGCGGGATCTACGAACTCGATGGTAGGTCGGGAAGTATTGGTGGTACGATCGGCTACAACTATCAGTCCGGAAATATTGTATTTGGTCTTGAGGCAGACTACAGTATCTCAAACAATTCGGGCCTGATTGATGGCCTCAATTGGGACTATGGCCTCGGTTCTGTTGGGTACAACCTTGATGGGTTCGGCACAGTCCGAGCTCGTGCGGGCATCGCCGTGGACAGGATGATGCTCTACGTCACGGGCGGTTTGGCCTTCGGCAAGTACACGGCCTCACAAACCGATGACTACAACTCGGACAATGAATACAGTGTTGATACGGTGCGCATTGGCATTACCGCAGGCGTGGGCGCTGAAGTCGCTGTGACCGAGAACATTTCGCTTAAGGGCGAACTTCTAGCATACGACCTCGGGACCGATAACTACGATTATGACTATGGCGTATACTCAGACAGCGCCAGCGGCGTCATCGCTCGCGTGGGCCTGAACTTCAGTTTCTAAGAAATCAATGTTAATATTGAGAGGGGCCGGGAGGCCCCTCTTATTTGTGTTTGCAGGGCATTTAAATGGACTCTATAGGCTCGCTTATTGAATTACATGGGAAGTTGCACCCAGAAAAGACGGCGATACAATATAACGAGCAGGCGGTAACGTTTGGGATGGTGGCCGCGGGGTCCATTGCAGCGGCTCGGTACCTTGGCGCCTTAATTGGGAGGCGGCGCACCCCAGTCGGAGTGCTAGTCGAAAATCCTATTCGTCATGCCCTTCTAGTGCTTGCGCTCAATCGGATGGGTATTGCTGCCGCTTCGCTGCGTCAGTCGACACTATCCTGCGCTGCCTCGCTCGGCATTCAAGACGTTCTGGCAGAGGCGGACGTACCGGGGTTTCGCACTGTGCCAGTCAATGCCGAGATGTTCGCTGCGCCGTTCGTTCCGTCC
Organism: Hyphomicrobiales bacterium; assembly: GCA_027487555.1. Taxonomy (GTDB): domain Bacteria; phylum Pseudomonadota; class Alphaproteobacteria; order Rhizobiales; family Devosiaceae; genus Devosia_A. The sequence goes on along the minus strand of JAIYDI010000020.1, from coordinate 3,423 downwards.
GGCGGGCGGCACGTGGATGTGCCGTCGTCCGAAGTAGCGCTCATCGAATTCACCTCCGGATCTACTGGCCTGCCCAAGCCGATTGGGCTGACCAACGCTGCAGTAATTGCGCAAACGATGAACCGCATACTGGCCTATGGGTTAGGAGGTGGCGCATCACTGTGCATGTTCCGGGTTACCGCCAATGTCGGGTTCGGTTTCCTGCTATCGCGGTTGGTTCAGGGATTTGCTGTCGCGTTTACAGACAGCAATGACGGCGTGATTTCACTGCTGGAGCAGTTTCCGATACCGCACCTCATCGGAGGCCCAGCCCAGGTCCTCGGCGTCTGTGCGCGGCTGGGCACCACGGGCCACCGGCTCAGTGGGGTCGAGACTATAACTTTAGCCGGGGGGGCTATAACGGACGCTGACTTGCGAGAGATCCGAATGCGTATCGGTGGCGATATCCGAATTGATTACGGGTCGAGCGAGACCGGGCCGTTAGCAATGTCCACCGGGGCCCTGCTTTTCGGTGAAGGAGGCAAAGGAGTCCGGCTGGCCCCGCACCAAGATATCCGGATCGAACAGGACAACGGCGGAGAATCTGGTGTTGGCATGGTCCTCGCCCGTTCTTCGGGGATGGCTGTGTCGCTTGGGCCGGGAGGTCAGGTTGAGCCGACGAGTGAGTGGTTCACTACCGGCGACTTGGGTGTTATTGATGCCGCCGGGTTGCTACATCTAGTCGGCCGATCGGATGACCTGCTTAATCTGGGTGGTATCAAGCGCAATCCAGAAGCCATCGAGTCGAACCTGCGCGAACGGGGCGTGCGAGATTCCGCAATTGTCGCGGTCGAGTTGACCGGAGGACGTCGCTGTGTGGCCGCGTATTTGGTGACTGCTGATGAAGCGACGTTCCTTGAAGCCAGCCACTGGCTGAGGGCGAACCTGCCCGGCTCGGCAGACTTGCGGATTACGCGCCTCTCCTCCATCGCCCGCACCGACAGCGGCAAGCTCGACAGGGTGTTCCTGCGCAGGCTGGCCTTGCAGGAACAGGGACCATTCTCGCCAGCGGCGGGTTGAACCTCGTCTCGCGGCGCTATGGTGACACCACGCACTCCGACCTGTTGCGATAGTTGGCAGGTATAGTGCGGCGGGTCGTGTCCCCGCATGTAGGGCATGAAAGCGCGGTGGTCATCGGTCCATTCCGGCAGTTCCAAGTTGTGGGGTCGCAGGGTCCGATAGCTGAGTTCCGCGCGTTCGACATCTGGCGAAGTTCGATCTTGGTGTAACCTGCCTTCCGCAAAGGCGAGGACGTGGTTCTGGCCTTGGAAAGCTTATGCCGGCAGAACGGCTATCCGCAGACGATCCGGGTCGATCAAGGCTCCGAGTTCATTTCGCGCGACCTCGATCTGTTGGCCTACCAGAAGGGAGTCGTGCTTGAATTCGCTGCGCGGACCCTGCGGGTTCAGCCGGCCGGGAAAGCCCACTGAAAATGCCTTCATCGAGTCCTTGAACGGCAAGTTCCGGGCCGAGTGCCTGAACGCCTACTGGTTCCTCAGCCTTGACGATGCCAGGGCGAAGATGGCGGAATGGCGCAGGGACTACAACGAGGATCGGCCTCACGGGGCGATCGGGCACAAAGCCCCGATCTTGTTGACCAGTCACGGCGGCATCACCAGCCCGCCGACGTGATCATAGCCGGAAAACTCTACCCTCCGGCGGTCCAGCGTTCGGCCTCGGATCAACTACACATCGATGCAGGTTGGCAGCAATCCTATTCCGAACTCGAGCACTTCGGAACGTTCTCTCATCGACAGGCGATCTCGCACCTGACGCACTCAACGTTGTTCCGCGTCACGTACAACAGCCAGCTGGTGCATCAGTGTCTCCAGCGGCTGAGCGTGCAGCCTGCGGCATGCGATTTTTGGTGCCACTGGTACACATCCAATGCTTCCGAAGAAACACCTGATCACATCGACGGCCAACATTGAGGAGACAATCGAAGGGATTCGAACTCGTTCTCAGCAGTTTACTCATATAGATGCGAAGCCAGCCGCTAACTGGAAATATGAATTTCGCAGATTAAGCCTAGGTAGCGTCCGGCTTGGGACATCGACCGCGACACATGTTTCGTATAAACAAGGGTTCTTTGACGACATCCTAATCGCAGGAACATTGTCAGGTACAGAAAGAATGAGGCGGGGAAGGCATGTCCGAGCGGTTTCCAGCCTTGCGAGCTTTGTACCCTTAGCCACCTGCGCCGGAGATGTTATCGATGCCAACGTATGGACCGTTCGCCTAAGTACCGACAAGTTTATCGACTACATTCAGGCGCACGATCTGGAGACTGATCCAGTTGCATGGATTGATGAACATTGGCTAACTCCAAATAGAGGTAGCAGCCTATTTGGTCAATTTATGGCCCACTCCCTTGCACTGATAAATGAAATAGATTCCGACCTCAATCAAAAAATGATCCGATCTGTTGAAGATCTATTCTATGTTAACTCTGTGATATTGCTGAAAGCGGGCGAAAGTCGCACCATACCGTCGGCAAACATGCGCCTATTTCGGCGCGTTATCGATTATATAGAAAATGATATCGAGCAGGATCTGACATTGTTGGCCATATCGAGGGCAGTCGGCGCTTCGATCAGAAGCGTGCAGTACGCAGTTCGACATGAAGCAGGAGTGACCCTAACGGCCCTTATATTGGAACGGCGACTGCTACGGGCAAGGCGGTTGTTGGAAACATCAGAGCGGGGCACAACCGTTCAACATGTTTGTGAGATGGTGGGATTCGATAATCCAAGTTATTTTTCCAAGGTTTACAGGAATCGGTTTGGCGAATCCCCCAGACAGACTTTGGCCAATAACTAGCTGGAAACTGGTGCCGTACAGGCTGACAAGGTACGCTCAACTTCTCTACTCGCACGCATTCACATAGATTGACGGCAGAGGCACCGCATTGACACTCGCCCCGCCAGCTCAAACTGGCTTCACGGCTTGGTTCACTGCGTTTGGTGGTCGCAGAACTATTGCTGACGCGCCCTGAACCCTCCTGTTCAGGCTGCGATTCGACCTGTTGCATTCCGATCACATGCCTTCGCAATGCCTCGGCTCCCGCTCAGATTTGCGCGCCAGTGTCAGACCTTGCGCGCTGATTGCTTTCCAACATCGGTGAATCCTAGGCCCATGTCTCACGTGGAGATCGTTTCAGGCTTTTGCGCCGTCCAAAGTCCGATCGCCGTGAAACATGAGGAGAAAGAACGTGATACTGAAGCTCTCCCCTGCTGCGCTGCTGGCTGGGATATCCTGTGGCACAGCCTTGATCTGCAGCAATGCACTTGCCGCTGAACTTGCCGCTCCCTCGATGGAGCAGGTACTCAACAGCGTCGTGCTCACCCAGCAGAGCGATACGGCACGCTTCCAGGTTGGGCCGCG
>JAIYDI010000009.1 GCA_027487555.1 Hyphomicrobiales bacterium | reverse complement strand
CGCTGCTCGTCGTCACCACCGTCCTTGTCGACGATGTAGCTATAATCCAGCCCCAGCCGGCTGTTGCTGCTGCCGGTGTCGGCGATCAGCAACTCGGTACCAGCCGTGTAGCGATCCTCGGCTTGGCCAAGATCAATACCCAGCTTCAGGTTCAGCGTGTCGCCGACCGTCTGCGTGATGTTGAGGTTCGCGGTCCAGCCTTCGGTCGGGTCTCCGTCTGCCCAGCTGATCTTCTCGTAGCCGGCGCCCAGCCTTGCCGTCATGCCCGCAATCGGATGCAGCAGCAGGTTGGCTTCCGCACCCAGCATCGAGCCGGTATCAAGGCTGCTGTCCGTGGCCGACCGTGTGCCATAGGCATTGACTTCATAGCCACCGATGAAGCCGACGCCGGCGTCACTGCGCAGCGAAACGCCACCCTCAAGCTGATCCACCCATTCGCGATCATCATCGACGGGCACATTCTGCTCATGCCCGACAAGCGTGCCGACGAGGATGGTCTTGTCGTCCAGTTGCAGGCCGGTGTTGAACACCAGCTCGCGATCGTTTTCGCCGAGGGTCACCACGAGACCAACGGCCAGCGCTTCGCTCAGCATCATCGCGCCGCGTGCATCGATCGCCCAGCCATACTGCTCGCTCCAGCGCGGCCCAACCTGGAAGCGTGCCGTATCGCTCTGCTGGGTGAGCACGACGCTGTTGAGCACCTGCTCCATCGAGGGAGCAACAACATCCGCCGAAAACGCCTGACTGCAGATTGCAGTGCCGCACAGCAGGGTGGCGGCAAATGCGAGCGATGACCTGATCATGGGATGTCCGACGTGTTCCGATTTTCCTGAAACACGGCTAGCATTTGGTTTACCATCCGCCCAAACGGAGACCGGACCAGTTTGCCTCAGGTTCAACGCCAAATGTCTTCATTTTCGTGGACTACGCAGCGCAGCAGGGCGTTGAGCCGGAGCGTGCTGCATCGGGTGGCAACCGTTTTGCCAGACCGGTGGCAGGTGGACTGAGGCATTGCCGCGCAGAAACGCGCGGCAAGCGGAACTGACGCGCGGCGTGCAGGTTGACCGCTTGCCAATCCCGGCGATCCGTTCGCGCGGCAAGACAAGTCTGTGTGGCCGCACGGGGAGACCATGCTCGAGGCGCAGTCTCGTCTCAGGGTGTTGACAGATGCGCTGCTGGGTCAGGCCTCGGTGGCAATCACCACCGCAGGATCTGCGCGCCCCCTGCTCTCCCCCGAGCGGGGACCGACATCAAGTGCACGAGAGGCGTTGCGGCGATGGGGTCCTGACGGCGGCAGGCCGTTCAAGACCCAAACCCCTCCTGCGCAAGGTCTCCCACCACCATACACCCGCCGTCGACGCCTCAAGTCCCATCTTTCTCCAAGACACGAGACCACCCGGGAGTAGATTTTTCTAGCCAGAATGGAGACGAAATCGATAGCAACAACAATGCTATAGGAGCGCTGGGGCTGCCTCGGGCGCCCTTTGGTTCCAATGCGGCGTCACCTCTTGGCCGAGTGCGGCCAAAATATGTCACCAAACGTTAACTCAATAGAAGGGTGACAGAATGAGGCATTTCTTTTTGACTGCGGTCGCTGTCGTGGCCATGTGTGGCACTGCGGTTGCTGCTGATCTTACGGTAGCAGAGGTTCCCGCTGAGGCTCCAGCAGCGTCGAGCATTAAGGGCTATGTCCAGCTCATGGGTGGCTGGGTTATCCCGAGCACGATGGACTACTTTGCCGAGCTGCCGATTGTAGCCGAGGGCACGGTCGATTTCGAGGCTGGTTGGGCACTCGGGGCAACCTTTGGTCTGGAAACCCCAGTAGACGGGCTTTCGTTGGAAGTTGACGTGCTGCGGACTTGGGCAGATGCCCCGGAAGGCGTTATTCCGGAAGGTTCGTTGATCTCTACCAGTCTCATGGCCAATGCCGTCTACTCGGTCGATCTCAACGACACGTTCTCACTCTACGGCGGTGCTGGTCTGGGCATGATTGCTCTTGAGGCCGTACCAGAAGACGAGGTCACTTGGCCGGTGGTTACCGGCTCGGGTGCAGGCTATCAGGTCTTTGCAGGTGTTCAGGCCGATGTGGCAGAAAACGTTGCCCTGACCTTCGAGGGCCGCTACCAGTCCTCCATCGACAACATTGAGATGAGTGTGGACGAAGTGGGCAGAGTGGGTGAGCAGGAGTTCAACAGGACTTCGGCACTGGTTGGCCTGCTGTTCTCTTTCTAAGGTCTCATGCTGATTGTGTTACGAGGGGCGGCTGAATGCTGCCCCTCTTTTTTGAGATGAACCGGACCCATCTCGCAGCGTCCAACCCGCCTCACTTCAGGGGTCCGATAGACGACCCGGAGCGGCCTCAGCGATCAATGGTCGGCACTGGGTGCGATGATCGCGCCGTGTCGCTCGGTCTCATGCCAGCAAAGCCATCGACAATCATCTGGGGTAGCCCACGCGGTCGCCTTGGCGCGTGAAACGCGTCGGCATGCCCGGCTGTGGGGTTCCCATGCCATGGCTTCATAGTCGCAACCACCAGGTGAGGTGAACGCACACAAGCCCGAACGCCATGGGCCAAGTGCCCCGAACGCCTCTTCCCCGGCAGGAAATCGCGCCGATGGCGCGAACCGCTGATCGGGGGCCAAGTGCCGTGCATCCCGCACGACCATGGCGATGTCTCGCCGCACTTCGCCGATGTGCCCGACGGCGTCGAGGCCCGTACGGCGTCCGCTCGACCACCGCCCGGCGCACTGCAAGCCCACTGCCTGTTAGTACCCCGCAACCTCCGGTGAAATGGCCGGATTTGGTCCGGCGTTCGGGCGAGCCTTGGCGGCAGAATTGCGCGGTCAAGCGCTTTGGGGCAAATTGACAGGCCGGGCAAATGCCTCGGTCCGGTCTTGACCGAAGGTGCGATCTGGCTGGTCAACCCAAGACGTAGTCGAGGTGGAATGCCCTGGGTTCTGTCGGATCTGATTGACCGGCGGGAGCCGTTGCGCTGCTTTGTGCGGCCGGAAGGATTGTAAAGTGCGCACACATTGGGGAAGAGATCCGTGATCGGACCAGACCAAGTCATCGCTGGAAGGACGGACGGCCTCGGCGGCCGCGCCATGGCAATAGTCAATGGCATGTGGCTTGCCGATCGGCTCGGTGCGATGTTCGGCTTTGCCTGGACGGCAAGCCGGGGGGCAAATCCCGAGCGCGAGATACCGAATGCGGAGTTGGTCTTCTCCCGCGACTTCCTGCGGGAACACCACCGACAGGCGATCCCTGACTCGAGCGTGCCGGTGCATGACAAGGGGATAACGAAATCATGGCTGGCCTCTCAAAGCGGCGGCGCCACCCATCCGCGACCGCTGGCTATGCTTGTGTGCCAGGACGTTGTCGCGCTTGATGGCATAACCATGTCAGCTGGCGAGTTTCGCAGCATCTGGAAGCGGATCGGGTGGTCGCCCTGGTTGCGAACCCTCGAAGTGGCTGCGCAAAAGTCGATACCTCCGGGGGCAGTGGCGCTGCATGTCAGGCGGGGGGATATCGTTTATGGTGAGATGCGGCGTGGCAACTATTTCGACAAGGTCTATCCCATCGCCTGGCTGCGGAGGATCGCGGAGCAGCTTGCAGCGAGCGGGCATTCGGTTGTCGTGTTCGGCGACACCGCCACTGCGGTCGAACTGGTTGCCGATGGGTTGCCACTGGTGCTCGCGGCGCGGTTGCTTCCGCCCGGCTTGACGGGATTTGAAGCCTCGTTTTTCGAGCTTGCGGCTATGGCGGCCTGTGGGCGTATTGTCGGCGCAAACAGTGTCTTTTCTGTTCTCGCCGGAAAGCTCGGCGGTACCGGCCTCGAACTGGCGGAACACCTGATCCCGCATGACCAAAGGATACCTCTTGCTCTGGAGGCGCTTGCAGCCCGACCTCAGCGCTACGATCGCCTTGCGATGGCATACGAACATCTCTGGCTGGCGCTCTGGCCACGGTCGGGATTGACTATTCCGCAGCGATACGACCTGCTGGAGGAAGCGCGCAGTTTCGATCCGGACAATGAGGCCATCGACCTCGCTAGGGCCAAGTTGGATCTGACGCGCGCCGATTATGACTCGGCAGAGCAGCGGCTTGCATCTGTCGCCGCGAGTTGGCAGCAGCGTGGCAGTCGACCCGGCGCCCGGCTCTTTCCTGTGGGATCGGCCCGGGAAATCCTTCGGCATGAGATCAGGAACATTCCCGCCGGCATGCTCGCAGAGCGTCCGCACCTGCTCCGCTTTCGGGAGGAGCTGGCTCTGCCCGGGGACCGCCGGCCGAAACCAGAGAGGACTTCGGCGAACACCGGCCTTTTCGGGGCACCGCTGCGCAGCGAGATGTCACTCACGTCAGAAGAGGAGTTGACGCGGCTCATCGCCGAGCTGCGCCCGGTCGTGTCCCCCTTTCCTCTGGTGAGGATCGGGCCCATGGCGGATGGAGGTTATCTGCTACCGGATGACTTCAAAGACATTGTCGGCGTGGTCAGCGGCGGGATCGGAAACAATGCCGGTTTCGACCTCGCTCTCGCGCGCCGGGGCCTGCCGGTTGTGATGACAGATCGTTCGATCCTCAACCCGCCCGTGCTGCATCCGCGCTTTCGCTTTATCCGAAAGCATATTGGGTCTGTCGACTCGCCAGAGACTGTCACCCTGAGCGGCTTGTTGCAGAATATGGGTTCGAGCGACGGGGACCTCATTCTGAAGTTGGACATCGAAGGCGCCGAGTATCAGGCTCTGAGCGCAGCCAGCGTGGCGGACATGGTGCGGTTCCGGACGATCGTTGTCGAACTTCACGACTTGGACAAGCTGGCCATCGCCGCCCATTTTGGCCCGATGGCCGCTGCGATCCGAAAGCTGACCACGAATCACGCAGTGGTGCACATCCACCCGAACAATTGCGCCAAGCCTAAAGCGTTTGGCGCAATTTCACTTCCTCCAGTCATGGAATTTACACTGTACCGGCGAGATCGGCTCGCGGACCAGGCACATTGGCAGGTCGAATTCCCGCATACGCTTGATGTGCAGAACGTACCCCGTAAGGACCCGGTATTGTTGCCGTTTTGCTGGTTCACATGACTTCGGCACGCATCATCACCGGTCGCAATCGGCAGTGTTGCGAAAGGGACGCGCCCTTTTTGCAATCAGACGCGGTAAACGGACTTGACCGTATAGCCGTGACCGCTATCATTCGGATTTGGCACTTAAGGGGTTTGGTATGTCTAACGCGTCGATTGTTGCGATTCTTGCAGCCCTCGGGATAATCGTTACGGGTGCGATCACCCCTGACGCCCGGGCGTTCGCGGCAGCGGTGCGGAGCACCGACAGCGCGGCACTGGTGCAGTTTGCCAGGTCTTACCCCGAAAGTCAGTTTGCACCGGACGCACTGCTTGTGGCGGCGCAGGACGCAAAGGGCCGCGAATACGACAAGGCCGTTTCGAGCGTTAACGGCAACCTGACCTGCGAATTGTGGATCGAGCGCGTCGAAGGCGGTGAGGCCAAGGTGCGCTGGTCGATCAGCGGCGCATCTGAGGCGGGGCTTATGCCGCTCAATAGCAAGGGAACATTGCCCGCCAGTGGCGAGCGGACGGTCAAGCTCGAAGGCTTGGCCCGCGTGTTTCTGAAGGTGAGGGACTCGAGCGGCAACGAAGCATCCTGCTGGGTTACCACGAATGGGTCGGCCAAGAGCGACGATGTGCCCCCGCCGCCGCCAAGCCTTGTGGCCAGCGTCTAAAGGTCGACGGACTACCTAGCTCGCAAGCGCATGACCCAGGTTGTCGAGCGTCCCTCGTTCTTGTTATCGGCGGAATCGGTCGACGAACTGATTGTTCAAACGCGTGCGGCGACGCATGGAATGCCGCGGCGCGCGGCATTGTCGCTTTGGCAGAACATCGTACGCCGTTTTGCCGACGAACCCCGCCTCGCCCGCCAATATCTCTATGAGCTCTCTCTCGGCGATGCATGGGACGAGATCGCGCGCCTAACGCCTGAGTTCGAGCGCTATGCGGATCGCGAAATCGACATGGCTCTGCTCACAATTTCTGCGGAGCGCCTGTTGCTCGACATCGCCGATCGGCGGCTCGCCGATCTTGTCAGCCGCTACGGCGTTGCAGCCGATACTATGCTGGCCGCGTACGACATCGCGATGCTGCGCCGAGATCATTCCGGAGCCATTGCACCGTCCCAGAAGCTGCGGGCGACGTCGCGGGAGCATCGGCAACTCGGCCGGACGCTTGAGGCCAAGGCGCGCTTCTACCAAAAGTTGGACCAGCGGGCATCGACCTCGGCAAAGCAGCGCGACTTCGACATTGTAGTGATCAATCTCGATGCGGATACGGCGCGGCTTGAGCGCATGGTGCGCCAATCCGCGCTCGGCTCATGGGATCGGCTGTCGGCCGTGAAGGGAAGCTACCTGCCGGACCACGCGTTGCGGTTGCTGACCCATGGTGCTGGCCATGACCTGCGTGGGACGGTTGGGTGTTTCCTGTCGCATGTGAAGGTGTGGGAGCGCGTGGCGGCCACGGAAAGGCACGCACTTGTCCTCGAAGACGACGCCTGCCTCTTGTGCCCGGTGCCGCCGAGCCTTGCCAGCCTGAACCTGCCACTGGATTACCACCTCTGCTTCGTCAATGAGCGCATGCTCGACCCGGACTACCGCTACACCGATACACGGTTTGGCGTCGTATCCGTCGAAACAGTGGCACGCTCAAAGCCCGCCGATTGGGGTTCGGCAGGCACCGATGGGTACCTGATCTCACCGGCCGGGGCCAGGGCGCTGCTGGAACTCATTGCGGTCGACGGCATCGCGGGTGACGTGGATTGGCGGCTGGTATCCTATGGCTTGCCGCAAAGACTGAGAGCGCACTTCGCCAGCATGCAAGGGCCGTTCGCCAACGCGATACGCTTTCATGAGCGTTTCCGAGACGAGCAGATGTTGCGAATCTACTCCCTTTACCCATCGCTGGTTCGACAGTTCAGGGGTGGCAGCGTACGTCTGTGGGACAACGCCATGCTCCCCGAGCATGCAGCCGAACTCGCCGAGGCCAAGCGACGGCCTCGATAGAGGTTCATTTCTTCATGTCATCGACGCACCGGTCGAACGCCAGTACAGGGGCAGATCCGCCAGCCATCGAAAAGCTGAAAGTGTTCGGCGGAGCGCTGCCGAACTGGAACTTGATGGACACCGTGTCGGCGCCGGCCAGCGTCGTTACGAATTGACGGATGTCCCTGCTCGCAATGAGCGAGATGGATGAATTGGATTCGCGATCCCCACGTTGCCAATCAGCCTGGGTTTCCTGAGCTGTCCAGTTGCCGACCTGCAGTTTGACACGCTGAATCTTGGTCTTCTTGGCGGCGAGGTACGGTGGCAGCCCACCAAGGCGCACGAGGGCCGCAATAGCCCTCTCACCCGTTTTTCTGCGTGTCTCGAGCGAAAACGAGGCCCCGCCTTGGAGTGCAGCAAAGCGCAATATGCAGGAGGGCCCTTGTGGCGTGAATGTTTCGACCACTACCCAATTGCTCAACTTGGGCGGAGCCGCATGAGCGGCAAGTCCGCTTGCCATTGCCAGGCCGAAGCCGAGCAGGACGACACACGCCAAGCGCCCCATCACCTCTCCCCCTGCAGGACCTTGCCGACCCTGCGCTTCATCCGATCCTCATCAGCCAGGATACGTCCTCCCGATATCGAGCTGCAAGCTCTTCGGCCAGGGACGCATCCATCGGTCGAAACGGTGTGGTGCCAAGGCGAGTATCGCGTGACGCCAGCAGCCGCGTCACCGCTGTCGCCATACTGCCGCCCATCTGTTCGCCGGCATCGACTACAAGCGCCATTTCTTCGGCGGTAAGTGACGCCCGCATGCGAAGATCTGGGAATGGGCCAAGCTTGGGCGCGTCCGCCCCCACCAACAGCTTGGCGAGCAGGTCATAGGCGGCCGGCACACCACCGCCCAGATCGGCTTCAAACGGCAGAAAATGCCAGTGCGCTTTGATCCCCGCATCTGCCGCAAACTGAAAATGCTTCCGGAACCCGAAATCCTTCAGGTCGAGTCCGGCTACATAGTCCTGAAACCGCACAAAGGTGCCGTGGCGGAGATACTCAGAGTAAAGCGCCGGAAAGAAGCTCTGCGGAGACCTGAGCACGATAACGACATGAACTTCGGCGTCCGGGAGGATTTGGGTCAGCGAGCGAATGCGCGGTTCGGCCTCAGGGTACAACTGGCCGGCAAGCGGGTCCGCAAGGCCACCGATGATATTTTCGTCAGAGAGCAAAAGGCAGCGTTGGGGCATAGCAGCGAAAACGGCCCGAGCTTCCGCCCGTTCCTTCTCGTGGGGACGGATCAATAGGGCGGTCAGACTGCGCCGCGCATGCTCAAGCGGAATGTAGTGGGCTCCCAGCTCTGCCAGTTGCGCACGCGCCCGATCAAACGCGTTCTGCACGGAGGTGGTACCGGTCTTGTGCAACCCCAGATGGAAGACGACCCGCTCTATCGTCATGGGTGAACCTCCCCTGCACCGATGCCAAGCGGAGCCTGCGGGGGCGCAAACCAGTCCGGATCAAGCCGAATGCTCTCGACAATGCCCTCGGCAATGGCCGCGTCCACCTGCTCTTGTGGAACAACGTAGATGTCCTCGTACAGTTTGCTTTGCGCCTCCGGATCACCTAGCGAGGCGTTGAAAAGGTTCATCTGTACCTTGCGGTTGGCGCGCATCCCATCGGCGCCGACATTCTCCCTGCGCAGCAGCCATTTGGTCCGCCAGTCGCTTTCACCAATGCAGTCGAAGTGCAGCAAAAGCAGGTCCGGGGTGTGGCCTACGGGCCTGTCGGTTCCCAGGGGACCATGCACGCCAACGCGACCTTCGAAATCGCGAACGCGATAGGCACATTTTGAGTCGCTGTGACCGCGAAAGAAGCCGCCCTCGAAGAACAGGCGAGACAACTCGGGGCGGTTTCGATAGGGCACAAGCCTGCTTTCCGGAACCTTGATCTTGAAATCCTGTGCGTCGAAGCGGCTCTCGTACAGCACCCGGGTCGGGATGGCCTCGCGCAGCTCGAAGCGCACCGCCTGTCGCGTCCGTTCAGCCAGCAACTCCGCAATCGTCCTTTCCCGAGCCACGACCAGTTCATCCTGATCGATATGCATCATCCAGTCGAAGCCGAGCTCGCGCGCCCGTCCGAAGGCGTCATTCGCGTTGATGGCTTGACGGCGCTGTAGATTCGCTGGCCGGCCGCCCCGCGCCGCCCAATACTCATCATCGCACATGACGATGTGCACGCGGCTCGATCCGGACATGGCGTCGGTCCACTCCGCCGGCGCGTCGGCATAAAGAAAGATGGCCTCTATGCCCGCGTTGAGATGGTAGTTGGCGAAACGTTGAAGATCGCGCGCTGCGTCGCGTACTGTCGATACGATTGACACGCGAGCCGTCACGATGCGTCTCCACCAGGCTGGCGCCTCAACCCGCCAAGACGTCGGGTGCGGCTATGGCCTTGCATACGCATTGTGATACCCGCATTGTACTGGTCTTGCCCGAATTTCGAGATGCATGAGCGAAACATATGCAATTGCCAAATATTCATGCCATTTGGATCGGACAAACTTTGGGTGCGGTACACAGGGCCTGTCTTCTTTCGTTTCTGAGGCATGGTCACGATGTACACCTGCATTGCTATGAGATTCCCGAGGATGTCCCTGCCGAGGTATCCCTGCATGACGCGGGCGCGATACTGCCGAAGGATCGGTTGCTGCGCTACCCCAATGGCAGCTACGCGATCTCTTCGAACCTGATTCGATACCGACTGCTCGCGCAGGCGGTGGGGCTCTATGTCGATTGCGATGTGTTTTGCCTCGAGCCGATTGCCGATGCCGACTACATCTTCGGCTACGAAACCAACCGAGTCGTCAACACCGCAGTACTGAAGTTGCCGGCAGGCTCGCCAACCCTGGCCGAACTCTGCGCAATCGACGACGGATGGCTCCCGCCTTGGCGTCAACCGTCTGAGCGGCTGCCATTGGCCGAGTATGCCTGGGGGGCGACCGGACCACGTGCCTTGTCGCATTATGTCAGACAGCACGGCATCGAGCATTTGGCGTCGCCGATCGATGTGTTCTATCCCGT
>JAIYDI010000016.1 GCA_027487555.1 Hyphomicrobiales bacterium | reverse complement strand
TCTCCCTCGTGAGGGAGTTCTGAGTGCTCTTGCAAAGCTCCGGTGGAGCTTTGCAGCGAAGAACGCCCGTCAGGCTATGCCTGCGGGCTATGGGCGCGGAGCGCCGGGTGAGGGGGGCAACTTGCGCCAAGCCTCTCACACACTTGAGTTATTCAGCGCAAGGTGCTCCCCCCCACCCGCCCTTCGGGCTCGACGCCATTCGGCCACAGGCCTCATGGCCTTCTCGGGGAACTCGCGCCACTGGCGCGATTTCTAGTCCCTCGAAGTCCCCTGCAAGCAGGGGAGGGAATCCCGACTGAGGGAGAGGGCGCCGACTGTTGGGGCGGGAGAGGGCACCGACTGTGAGTGCGGATGGGGACGCTGACTGCGAGTTTGGCCGCCCCCTACACCAGCGCCACGATTTCCTTCTTGCGCCAGAAGCCGAAATAATACGCCGCCTGGAACAGCATGAGGGCGGAAAAGCTCATGCAATAGCCGACCCAGATACCCGGCAGCCCGAAGAGCTGGCTGAGGATGAGAGCGGCGGGAATTTCGACGAGGATGATGGCCGCGAGCGACAGCGCCATCGGCACCCAGACATCGCCCGAAGCGCGCATCACGGCCGAAAAGATCGAGCCATAGCCGAACACCAGATTGCTCCACAGCACGATGTGCAGCAGGGTCTCGGCAAGGCTCACGACGCTGGGGTCGGTGATGAACAGGCGCACGAGGGACTCGCTGAACAGATAGGCGATCAGCACCAGCGCGCCAGTGACGATGGTGTTCATGATCAGCGCGGTGAAGGTGACCCGCTCGACATCGCCCATCCGGCGCGCCCCGATAGCCTGGGCAGCGAAGATCGAGGCGGCGATACCGACACTCATCGCCGGGAACTGCACATAGCTCATCACCTGGTTCGCGGCGCCGAAGGCGGCCGTGGCATCGGGCCCGAAGCGGTTGACGATGAAGACGATGACGATGGCTGATATCGACGACACCACCATCGAGACGCCGGCCGGAAAGCCGAGTTTCACGACGAGGCGCAGGATCCCAAGGTCAATCCTGAGGTGACCGATCAGGGCCGCATCGATGGCCATGGCACTGCCGCGCGACTTGAGGAAGAACCCCAGAAACACCAGCACGAGGATCGAGCCGATGATGTTGGCGAGGGCCGCGCCCTCAAGCCCGAAGGCAGGGAGCCCGAACCAGCCCTGGATCAGTGCCGGGGTTATCGCGAGGCTGACCAAGATGGAGATGACGAGCCCGAGCAGCGGTGACAGCGTGTCGCCGACCCCGCGCAGCATCGAGGTCAGCAGCAGGAAGATGAAGAACGGCGGCGCGCCGATCAGCGCGACACGGGCATAGTCGCCCGCCGCCTGCACGATCTCGGGCGGTGCGCCGAGCAGGCTGACGATCTGGTGCGGGAAAAGGCCGCCAACCAGAGCCACGACCAGTCCCATCAGCAGGCCGACCAGCATCGAGGTGCCGGTGATCTGCTTGACCTTGTCGATATTCTTGGCGCCCCAGGCCTGCCCGATCAGGATGGCCGACCCCGACGCGAGCCCGATGATGAAGCTGATCAGGAAGATGAGGATGGGGAAGAACATCGCCGCCGCCGCGAAGGCGTCGTTACCCAGCATCTGCCCGATATACACATTGTTGATGGTGCCGGAGAGCGATTGCAGGATGTTGCTCAGCATCAACGGCAGCAGAAAGAACGAAAACCGCTGCCAGAGCGGGCGGGTGGACATGGGCATGCACAGGGACTCCGAAATCCGTTGTCGAACGGTTCGCCTGCCTCCGCAGCGGCCGGCGATCCGGCAGCGTGCCGAAGGGCCGGTCGGGCCACATCACATCGACCGGAGCATCTCAGGGAAAAGTCATGCGACTAATCCGGTCCGAAAGCGCAACCAGAAGACAGCACCTGCCCCCATATACAGGGGCGGTCGAATGAGGCGGGTCGGAGCACAAACGAGATCGCACCGCGCTCGTGTGCATAGCCCTCGGCCCGGCGCCGGTCAACCGATGGTGGTCGCGCCTGCCCCCGCCCTTGAGCGCGCATTTGATCACGCCCTTGGACATTCCCTTGGACATGCCCTTGGCCATGCGCGGAAAACAGGGCTAGAAGAAGCGCTTCCGCGGTTTCCGCTTCGGTCCCGTTTCGCGCCCATGTCCGAGTTTTCGTCGTATTTCTGGCTCGGCGCCCGCCGCTTCATCCCTGTTGCCATCTCGATCGCGGCCTATGGGCTGGTCTGGGGCATGCTGGCTGGGCAGGCTGGAATGAGTCTCATCGAAGTCATCGCGATGAGCGGCCTTGTCTATGCCGGGGCGAGCCAGTTCGTCGTGCTCGACCTTTGGGAGCCGGGGCAGATTCCCGTCGTCTCGATCATCATCACCGCGGCCATCGTCAACCTGCGCATCGTGATGATGTCGGCGAGCTTCCGGCCGGTTGTCGGACATCTCAGGCCGTTGCCGGCCTACGCCTCCATGTTCCTCATGTCTGACGAGCCCTGGGCCATGACCATGGGCGAGAAGCTGACGGGACCCAAGGGCTTTGCCTTCTTCTTGGGCACGGGCTTCATGTGCTGGTCGAGCTGGTTCGTCTCGACGGTGATCGGCCGCCTTGCCGGCGGCTTTCTCCGCAATCCCGAGCAGTTCGGGCTCGACTTCGCCTTCACCGCCACCTTCCTCGTGCTGCTGCTTGGCATGGTGAAGGGCAGGGGCGATCTTGTTCCGATCGCGATCGGCGGCCTTGTCGCCATCGCGACGGCGCGGCTTGTACCGGGCAACTGGTACATCATCGCGGGCGGGCTCGCCGGCTCGCTCGCCGGTGCCATTGTGGAAACGCGGAAGGGGCGGGCCCATGTTGCCTGATATGGCGCTTGATGCCCTCCTCGCCATTTTCGGCATGGCACTGGTCACCTATGCCATCCGCGCCGGCGGCCTCGCAGTTGCCAATCGCCTGCCGCGCGAGGGCTTCGTCGCCGCCTGGATGAAACACCTGCCCTCGGCGGTGCTGGCCGCGCTTGTCGCACCGGCGCTGGTCAATGGCGGGCCGGACGAATGGGGCGCGGCGCTGGTGGTGGTCGGGCTCTATGTCGTCTCGCGCAACCTGCTGCTTGCCATGGTCGGCGGGATTGTCGGCATCGTGCTGCTCAGGATGCTGGGGCTGACTTAGCGCCGCATTTGCCGACAAATCGCGGGCTTCGCGTTAGCGGGGCGGCAAGGGCTCGACGCTATGCTGCCATATCATGAGCATCACAGCTGTCTCGATCGCATCATCCGGCATGAACGCCGCTAGCGCCCGGCTCAACGCCGCCGCGAGCAACATTGCCAATGCACAGACGACCGGCAGCCTGACCGATCCGGCCAAGGCGCCCTACCAGCCGATCGACGCGGTGAGCAAGGATATCGGCACGTCGGGCACCCCTTCGGGCGTGGTGACGAGTTATCAGCCGCGATCGAGCAAGCCCGTGGCGGTGTCCGAACCTGATTCGCCGCATGCCGACGCCAATGGCATGGTTGGTGCCCCCAATGTCGATATCGGCGAGGAACTGATCTCGGCGATGATGGCGAAATACGAATTCGCCGCCAACGCCAAGATGATGAGCGCCGCCTCGGACATGCAGAAGACCGCGATCGATATCCTCGCGTAAGGCGCGGATCAGGGCAGCGGCGCTGTGCGCCACAGCGTGACGCGCAAGCCGCCATGCAGCACCGGCGGCAGGGGCTTGAGCCAGCTGAGGCCCGTCGCTTCGGCGAGGTGCCGATCGGTGGTGACCAGCCCAACCCGCCAGCCGGAGAACTCCGCCCGCAGCTTTTCGCCCAGTGTCCGGTAGAGGCCGGCAAGCGCCCGCTTGTCGCCGAGCCTAGTGCCATAAGGCGGATTGACGATGACCAGCCCCGGCGGGCCCTCGGGTCGGGTGAGCGCCGAGATATCTGCTGCGGTGAAGAGGGTAGCGTCCGAGACGCCGGCCCGCGCGGCGTTCTCGCGGCTCATGGCGATGGCGCCAGCGTCGCGGTCGGAGCCGAAGAAGCGCAGCCCATGCGACAGCGGCGCGGGCGCAAGGCTCGCCTTCAGCTTGTCGAACGCTGCTGCATCGAACCCCGCCATCTCGGCGAAAGCAAAGCTGCGGCTGCGGCCGGCCAGCAGCCCGGCAGCGATTTCGGCGGCCTCGATGACGAAAGTGCCCGAGCCGCACATCGGGTCGAGCACCGGCTCGGTGCCGGTATATCCGCATTGGCGGAGGAACAGCGAGGCCATGGTCTCGCGCATCGGGGCGCGGTTGACCGCTTCCTTGTGGCCGCGCTTGTGCAGCGACTCGCCGGTGGTATCGAGGCTGACGGTCGCCAGATCATCCTCGATGCGGACCATGACGCGCACCTCCGCACTATCGGAAAGGGGCGCGCCGAGCTCCTCGGCAATCGCGCGGCTGACGCGCTCGGCGGCGGCGCCGGCATGGTAGATCTTGCTCTTCACGCAACTGGCTTCGACCGTCACCGCGCGGTCGCGCCTGAGCCACTCGCTCCAGGGCAGTTTCCGCGCCCGCTTGTCGAGCTGCGCGAGATGCATGACGCGGAACTGCGCCACGCGCAGCAGCACCCGGGTCGCCCCTCGCAGCACGAGATTGGCCCGCTGCGCTTCGGCGAGCCCGCCCTTGAGTGCCACTCCGCCCTTCACCACCACCGCATCGGAGAAACCCGCGCCGCGCGCCTCATCGCCAAGCGCCGCCTCGAGCCCGGGGCTCGCGACGAGAAACACTTCGGATATCGGGGCATCATGGTTGGCAGCTTCTGTGTCCATGCCGCGTCATAGCGAGCGCCGCGTCCGCATGCGACAGGAAACTGGGCGACAAGGAACAAGCCGACAGCAATCGCCGTGGCAATCGACGGCCGGAGCCCGGCCGCCTTGCCACCTCAGGCGGCGATCTGCCCGCTATTGCGCACGGCCCGCTCGGCGGCCTCGACAGAGTCGAACACCTGACCGTCGACACCGAACGCATCGAGCTTCACCGCGATGAACCGGTACCCCTCGGCGACGAGGACAAGCACACCCTTCGGCTCGCCATCGATATCGAGCGCGATGGGCTTTGCGGTCTGGGTCTTTTCAAAATGAGCATGCTGCATGGAATTGCCTCCATCGGCACGTCGCGTGTGACGGCCGGGCTGGTAACTGATCTGTGCGACGAACGGGTGACGCGAAAGGTCACATTCGGCGGGATCGGCAACACCCCTGGGCCTGGCCTACCCATTTCGAGGCGGTCCCGGATTGGAGGGCGGGGCGATGGAAATTTCGCATCTATATCTCCTTCCGTGTGGCCGCTCGGCCAGTTGATACCAACGACGCGAGCCTGGCTCGGGTCCGCAGCAGACGGGCGACACGATCATGTGTCGCCAAACAACCTTCTAGGGCAGGTCCATCACATTTCATATTGGGCGAAGGTCGAGCCCTGGATGAATGAATAGCCGTGTTCCCGCCGGCTGGCGAGACATGGTGTTGCTTTCCGAGCCGCTCAAGGGAAATTCCCTTGGCGATTTTGAGATTTCTCTTGAAAAGACGCGAAAGCCACAGGCCGCTCCGCACCGGTCTTGAAAACGATTTCATTATTTGCTGAACATGCGTCGGAGGCTGTGGCAGAAGTCGTTCCGCGATGCCGGATCGGCGTGCTGCCCCGAGGGAGAAGTTGAAGTGTCCGAGACCAGGTCACGCCCGCCGCGCGGCACGGGCAAGGTCGCGCCGGACGGCAAGCCGACTTTGCGCACCATTGCGCAGATGACGGGCTTTGCCACCACCACGATTTCGCGCGCCCTCAACAATGCGCCGGAGCTTTCCGTCGAAACCCGCGAACTGGTGCAGAAGATCGCGGCCGAGGTCGGCTATGTCCGCGATCGCACGGCACTGCGACTGAAGACCGGCCGCACCCATGTCATCAGCCTTGTGCTCGACCCGCATGACGAAATCCTCGGGTTCGGCAAGTCGATGGTGTCGGGGCTGATCGATGCCATCGCGGGTACACCCTATCATCTCGTCATCACCCCGATCTCGCCGCGGCGCGATCCGCTCGACCCCATCCTCTATATCCTGCGCAACAAGGCGGCAGACGGCGTGATTTTTTCGCGCACCGAGCCCGATGATGCCCGCGTGAAGCTGCTGACGGAGGAGGGGCTGGCCTTTGTGAGCCACGGCCGCACCGAGCTGCCGAGCCCCCACCCCTATGTCGACTATGACAACGAGGCCTTCGCCTACCACGCCGCAAGGCGGCTTGTGGAGAAGGGTGCGCGGCGGCTCTCGATCATCCTGCCCCCCGACCGATTCAATTTCGGCCGCCACCTGAAGAAGGGCTTCGAGCGCGCGGTGGCCGAGACGGGCGTCGGGCATGAATATCTGCCGCGGGTCAGCCTCGATGCGCCGGCCGAGGACATCCGTGCGGCCACCGTCGTGCGGCTCAACGAACCCAACCCGCCCGATGGCTTGATCTGCACCGGCGATGCCGCGGCGCTCGCCATCATGGCGGGCATCGCGGATTCAGGCCGCATTATCGGGCGCGATGTCGACGTGGTGGTGAAGCAGACCTCGGGTGTGTTCAGCCTCGTGCGCCCCAAGGTCGACGCGATCTATGAAGACACGGCTCTCGCCGGCCGGCAGATGGGTGAGTTGCTGCTGCGCCGGATCGCCGGGGAAGCGCCCGAAAACCTGCAGATCGTACATCAGCCCGAGATCAATTTCTGATCCACCCGGTGCCGCTCAGCCCTCGATTTCCTCGCGCAGCGCCTCGAGCTCGAGCCACTGGTCTTCAGCCGTCGAAAGTGCTGTCTGCGCCTTGCCGAGTGCATCGCTCGCCTGCTGGAACTTTTTCGGGTCGCGCGCATAAAGATTGGCATCGCCGAGCGTCGCGTTCAGTGCCTTGATCTCGGCCTCGAGCTTCGCCATCTCCTTGGGTAGCGTGTCGAGCGCGTGCTTCTGCTTGAACGTCAGCTTCTGTTTGGATTGCGGCGCAGGTGCCGCGGGAGCAGGGGACGCCGGCTTGTCCGATTTCTCCGCCTTGGCCGCGGCGGCGGGCGCCACCACGCCATAGCCGCGCACCGCCACCATGTCCGAATAGCCGCCGGCATATTCCGTCCAGCGGCCATCGCCTTCCGCCACCAGCACCGAGGTCGCCACCCGGTCGAGGAAATCGCGATCATGGCTGACGAGGATCACGGTGCCCGGATAATCGTCGAGCATTTCCTGCAGCAGGTCGAGCGTCTCGAAATCGAGATCGTTGGTCGGCTCGTCGAGGATCAGGAGATTGGACGGCAGCGCCAGCGCGCGCGCCAGCGCCAGCCGCCCGCGCTCGCCGCCCGAGAGCTTGCCCACGGCGGTACCGGCCTGTTCGGGCCCGAACAGAAAGTCCTTGAGATACCCCATGAAGTGCTTGGGCTCGCCATTGATGGTGAGCATGTCCGAGCCGCCGCCGGTGATGGCTTCCTTGAGGCTCGAATCCGGGTCAAGAGCGGCCCGCCGCTGGTCGAGCATGGCGATATCGAGCTTCGAGCCGAGCCGTACGCTGCCCTCGTCGGGCGGCACTTCGCCCAAGAGCAGCTTGATCAGCGTCGTCTTGCCCGCGCCATTGGCGCCGACAATGCCGAGCCGGTCGCCGCGGATCACCCGCGTGGTGAGCTCGCGCACGATCGGCTTGCCGTAGCTCTTCGATACCTTGTCGGTTTCGGCCACCAGCCGGCCCGACACATCGCCTTCGCTGACCGAAATCTTCACGTCGCCCACGGCCCGCTTCAGGTCGCGGCGTTCCTGACGCAGGTTATGCAGCCCGGCGAGGCGCCGCACATTGCGCTTCCGTCGCGCGGTGACGCCATAGGTCAGCCAATGCTCCTCGCGCACGATCTGCCTGTCGAGCTTGTGCCGGGCGGTCTCCTCTTCCTCGACCACCTGGTCGCGCCAATCCTCGAAGAAGCCGAAGCCACGATTGAGCCGCCGCGTCACGCCGCGGTCGAGCCAGACCGTTGCCGCCGTGAGATCCGAGAGGAAGCGCCGGTCGTGGCTGATGATCACCATGGCGGAGCGCATCGAGACGAGTTCGGCTTCGAGCCATTCGATGGCCGGCAGGTCGAGGTGGTTGGTCGGCTCGTCGAGCAACAGGATATCGGGTTCGGGCGCCAGAACACGGGCGAGCGCGGCGCGGCGGGCCTCGCCACCCGAAAGTTTCGTCGGATCGGCATCGCCTCTCAGGCCCAGCGCATCGAGCAGATACGCGGCTCTGTAGTGTGCATCGCCATCGCCGAGGCCCGCCTCGACATATGAGAGGACATTGGCAAAGCCCGAGAGGTCCGGTTCCTGCGGCAGGTAGCGCAGCGTCGCGCCCGGCTGCAGGAAGCGCCGCCCGCCATCAGGCGTGATCGTGCCCGAGGCGATCTTGAGCAGCGTCGACTTGCCCGAGCCGTTGCGGCCAACCAGCGCCACTTTCTCCCCCGGCGTCAGCGACAGCTCGGCGCCCGACAGCAATTCGCTGGAGCCGAGCACGAGGCGGATCTGCTGCAGGGCGAGGATCGGTGGGGCGGCTGCCATCGGGGGCTCCAGAATCTGCTATAGGGGGCATCGTGCCAGCGCCAAACCGGGCGCCCGGGCTAAGTGCACATAAAGCGGCCGAAGATCAACGCGCGGGGCTGCGCTGTACGGCATTCCTCAACGCGACCTGTATGCGCCGGGGCCAGAGCCGGGCTGTGCGTGTATGCATCGCCCCAGGCCTCGCGAGAGATACCCAGCATCCCCTCGTGATCTCGCCGCTCTTTGCACCCGGCAGGTAACGCAGAAAACCATGCCACTCATTTGCGCGGCTGTAAAATATTGATTTTATTGATATTTCCAAAAAACTTTGCCCCTGTCGCAGAAAGTTCAAAAACCCCGTTGACACCGACAGGGCATAGTCCTAAAACCCGCCTCGTTGACGGCGAGCGCTGCGGCGCTGGAGCGGTTGACGGTTTCCTTGGATGGCAGGGTTGTCTGCCGGTGAGAACCGGGTGGGTGATCTGTTGTCGGTAGGATAAGG
>JAIYDI010000006.1 GCA_027487555.1 Hyphomicrobiales bacterium | reverse complement strand
TCTCCCTCGTGAGGGAGTTCTGAGTGCTCTTGCAAAGCTCCGGTGGAGCTTTGCAGCGAAGAACGCCCGTCAGGCTATGCCTGCGGGCTATGGGCGCGGAGCGCCGGGTGAGGGGGGCATCTTGCGCTGAATGCCAAACAATCTCAGTAGTTTAGCGCAAGCGGCTCCCCCCCACCCCAGGCTCCGCCGGACCCTCCCCCGTAAACGGTGGAGGGAGTCCTGACTGCGTGGCCGGATGCTGAAGACCTCTACCCTCACCCATGCCCGGCGAACGAACTCAGCGAAGCCCGCGTGATCCCAAGGCTCGCCAGAGCCGCGTCATAACGGTTCGCGATGGGCAGACCGAACAGCAATTCGCGCGAAAACGGCACGGTCAGCCAGCCATTGCCCTGGATCTCCTGCTCAAGCTGACCCGGGCTCCAGCCGCAATAGCCGAGCGCGAACAGCGCATCGGCGGGCTGGTTGTGGAAGGCGATGGATTTAAGGACGTCGAGCGTGGCAGTGAGACAGATATCGTCGGTGACGACGTAGGAATTGCCATCCTTGAAATAGTCCGACGAGTGCAGCACGAATCCGCGGCTCTTCTGTACCGGTCCGCCGCGCAACACCTGACGGTCGCGCACTTCGGGGGGCAGGCGGATCAGTTCGTCCTGCTCGCCAAGCTTCAGCTCTTCGAGGATATCGGCGAAGCGCATGTCTTCGAGCGACTGGTTGACGACGAGCCCCATCGCGCCCTCGTCCCCGTGTCCGACGAGGTAGATCACCGTTTCGCGGAAGTTTTCATCGCCCATGTCCGGCATGGCGACAAGGAACTGTCCCTTGAGCGAGTCCATTCGGCCTCCGGGCCGGCGCGGGATTTTGGCGAAGAGCACAAGCCGGCAGGCAAAAACCTTAGCGGCTTGCTTTCGGCCTGCATAGCCTACAATCGGCTGATGCGGACCGATCTGCTCTGGCTTTGCCACAACCAGGACACGGGTATTCGCGATATGGTCAGTCATGCGTTTACAGATTTGTCTCATCGCGCTGCTGATTTCGACGCCGGTGCTGGCGGGTGCGACGCCATGGCAGGAGCTGTCGCCGGGCGTACGTCTGAGACTGGTCAGCTCCGACCGCATCGACGTGAGCGGCAGGACACTGGTCGGGCTCGACCTCGAGATGCCGCAGTCGACTCGCACCTACTGGAAAGCGCCGGGCGAGGGCGGGCTGGCACTGAGCCTCGATTGGAGCCAGTCTCGCGGGGTGGCGCAGGCCGAGATGGTCTGGCCTTATCCGCTGATCGACCAGAGCCTGGGGGTCGATGAGTTCATCTATCTGGGCCCGACATTGCTGCCGGTTGCGCTCACCCTCGACAGCCCGGTGGGCGAGATCGCGATTTCGGTGGTGATGGGGATTTGCGAGACGCAGTGCCTGCCGGCGCGGGCGAGCTTCACCTTGCCGATCAACGGTACGGGCCGGGTGGATACCATAAACGACCTGCGGCTCAGGCAGGCCGAGGCACTGGCACCCATCGCCTGGCCCGGACCAGGCCCGGCCGCAACGCTGCTGGGGCTGGACCAGGCGGCGGGCGGTATCCTCGTTCGGCTCGAGGACGCCAGCATCGACCCGGCTTCGCTGATCGGCGTGGACGGGCGGGGAGATGCCCTCGGCGCGCCGCAAAAAAGCCGGGAACCAAACCTAGTTCTCCTGCCTGTTTCTGCCGCCCGGGCGGGCGACATCGACGGAACGCGGATTGAACTGACGTTCATGACCCCCTCGGGTGCTTTTTCCATGTCGACAGACCTGGGCCGAGGCTCGACGGGCAATGGGCTGTGATCTAGTGTCCGTCGCCCGAGATTGGGTAATTTGCGTCAATTTTTGAAGGCCTACCTGCTGATGATCAAGACCGGCGACCGGATCCCATCCATTCCCATCAAGCTGGTAACGGCCGAGGGCGTGTCCGACGCCGACAGCGCCGCGGTGCTGGGGCAGGGCAAGGTGGTACTGTTCGGCGTGCCGGGGGCGTTCACCCCCACCTGCGATACCTCGCACCTGCCGGGCTTCGTCGCCAACGCCAGCAAGTTCGCCGCATTGGGCGCAGCGCGGATCGTCTGCGCCACGGTCAATGACCATTTCGTCACCAAGGCCTGGGGCGAGCGCTCGGAAGCCCTGGGCAAGGTGGATTTCATTGCCGATGCGCATGCGACCCTCGCCGAGGCGCTGGGCCTCGAGAAGAGCTTTGCCGACCTCGGAAAACGCTATTTGCGCTTCGCCATGGTGATCGAGGATGGCGTGGTCCGTGACCTGTTCGTGCAGGATGTCGCCGGCGTCACCGTCAGCGGCGCGCCCGCCGTTCTGTTGGCGCTCGAAGCCCGCAACGGCGCCTGAGGGGAACCTGCAATGCTGAAACCTGCCTACCTTGCCTCCAGTGCCGTACGTGTCGCGGTTGGCGCCATGGCCATGGCCGCCCTGGCCGGCTGCTCGATGGGCAATATGTTCGCCCCGGCTCCCGCCGCGCAGACTGCGACGCTGCAGAATGCCAGTCCGTCGCAGCAGGAGCTGCAGCAGGCCAGTTCCACTGCCTTGCCGGCCCTGGCCACCGAATGCCCGCCCATCAAGGTACGGCCGGGACAGGAAACCATATTCTATTATGGCAGGGGCAAGGTCGGGAACCCGAAGGACCTGAACTACCAGGCGGTCATCGACAAGCAGAGCCGCAACTGCGTGGTCTCGAACGGGCTGATCACCGTGAAAATGGGCATGGCCGGGCGCCTGCTGCTCGGCCCCTCTGGTACGCAGACAAAGGTCGACATTCCAGTCCGCTTCAGCGTTGAGCGGGATGACGTAGCGCTCTATTCGGAGAAGTACCAGGTGAGCGTTGCGATTCCACCCCCGGCACAATCGGCGGAGTTCGTGAAGGTGGTCGATAACGTCGCCATTCCCTATACGGGCGGCGAAAAAATCGTGATCTGGGTGGGTTTCGACAGCCGCTGACAGCATGGCGCGCCGGCGCGATTGACTTTGCGCCCGAGTTTCGGCTTAGCTGAGGGTGACTGCGGGAGAGATCGGCCAGCTCGTTCTGGCCGGCGCCGAAGGAGCAACCGCCCCGGAAACTCTCAGGCAAACGGACCGCAGCCGCACTGACACTCTGGAAAGCAGGCCCCAACTGGTTCGGGGGCCTCACCGAAGGAGCAACCTGCCCATAGGCCGGCGGGGAAATCTCTCAGGTGGATGGGACAGAGGGGGCACGGACGTGCGGGCATTCGCTCGCGCGTGTGCCAAACCTCGGGTGCCCCATGGCCGACGCTCCGGCGGAACCGCTGCTTCACGTGCCTTTGAACGACCGGCATATCGCGCTCAACGGGCGCATGGTGCCGTTTGCCGGCTATTGCTTGCCGGTACAATACCCGACCGGCATCATCACCGAGCACAAGTGGACGCGGGACAGCGCCGGCCTGTTCGACGTGAGCCATATGGGCCCAAGCGTCCTGACGCTCGCGGCGCCCACCGGCGATGCCGAGGCCGATCACCGTGCTGTCGCAGCCTTGATCGAGCCGCTGGTGACGGGCGACATCGCCGGGCTGAGGCCGGGGCAACTGCGCTATACCCTCTTGATGAACGCCGATGGCGGCATTGCCGACGACCTTATGGTCGGCCGATCGCCGCTGCATTCAGGCTCGCTCTACATCATCGTCAATGCCGCAACCAAGGGCGCGGATTTTGCCCGCATCGCGGCGGCGGCACTTGGCAAGGCCGTGTTGCATCGCGCCGACGATGGCGCGCTGCTGGCGCTGCAGGGCCCGAAGGCGGTGGATGTGCTCTCCAGCCTGCTGCCCGGGGTCGAGGCGCTTGGCTTCATGAGCTATCTGCGCTTCGAATGGCAGGGCGCGGCGCTGGTCGTTTCTCGTTCCGGCTACACCGGTGAGGATGGCTACGAGATGCTGGTGCCTGCCGCCTCGGCTGCAGCCTTCTGGGATGCGCTGCTTGCCGATGAGCGGGTGAAACCGATCGGCCTCGGCGCGCGCGATTCCCTGCGGCTCGAAGCGGGGCTGCCGCTCTATGGGCACGACCTCGACCCGACCGTCTCGCCGGTGGAGGCGGGGCTCACTTTCACGCTCTCGAAGCGCCGCCGCGAGACGGGCGATATCGCCGGCGCCACGCGAATGTCTGCCGAACTCGCCAATGGCCCGCAGCGCCTTCGGGTCGGGCTCTTCGTCGAAGGCGCGCCGGCCCGCGAAGGTGCCGAGATCACCACGCCCGAGGGCGCAGTGATCGGCCGCGTCACCTCCGGCGGCTTCTCGCCCAGCCTGTCGCGCGCCATCGCGCTCGGCTTCGTGCCGCCCGCCTATGCGGCGCCGGGCACAAAGCTCGCCGTCCTCGTCCGCGGCCGGTCGCAACCGGCCGAAATCACCCCTTTGCCCTTCGTCCCCCATCGTTACGTCCGGAAACCCGCGTCATGACCAAGTTCACCAAGGACCACGAATACATCAAGACCGACGGGACCGTCGGTATCACCCAGTACGCGCAGGAGCAGCTGGGCGACATCGTGTTCGTCGAGCTGCCGGCGATCGGCAAGACACTGAAGCAGGGCGACGAGGCGGCCGTGGTCGAAAGCGTCAAGGCGGCGTCCGAAATCTATGCCCCGGCGTCGGGCACTGTCGTGGCGGTCAATGAGGCGCTCAGCGGCGAGCCGGGGCTGATCAACACCGACCCCGATGGCGCCGGCTGGATCTTCAAGCTCGCGCTCGATGATGCCGGCGAGCTCGATGGCCTGATGGATGCGGACGCCTACGCCAGGATCGCGGTGTGAGCTGAACAAGGCGCCCATAGCCCTTTGCCTGTGGCTTCGTGCTTCGACCGGCTCAGCGTGAGGCCGAGGCAGGCGGCGACACCTTGCCGTTTCGATCCGCAGACGACCGACCTCATGGTGAGCTTGTCGAACCACGAGGGCGGCTGACCCAGATGTAACTGGAACCCAAATCCATGCGATATCTTCCCCATTCTGCCGCCGAACGGGCCGAGATGCTGGCCGTGATCGGCGCGTCATCCGCCGAAGCACTTTTCGCCGGCGTGCCCGAGGGCGCGCTGCTCACCGAGCCGGTGGAGCTGCCCTTCCACCAGCCGGAATATGTCGTCGAGGCGCAGATGAAGCGTCTCGCGAGCCTCAACCACGCCGCGGGCGACGGACCGTTCTTCATCGGCGCAGGCGCTTATCGCCACCACGTGCCGGCGAGCGTCGACCATTTGATCCAGCGCTCCGAATGGCTGACGGCCTACACGCCCTACCAGCCCGAAGTCTCGCAGGGCACGCTGCAGATGCTGTTCGAGTTCCAGACGCAGGTCGCGCACCTCACCGGAATGGATGTGGCGAACGCCTCCATGTATGACGGCTCGACCGGCACGGCCGAGGCGGTGCTGATGGCCCGCCGCGTCACCAAGCGCAACCGCATCGTGCTCGCGGGCGGCCTCCACCCGCATTACCGCGACGTGGTGCGCACCTATCTCGGCGATGGCCCGGACCTGGTGAAACTCGCCGCCGACCCAACGGGCGATGACCTCGGTTTGGAAGAGATCGACGGCAACACGGCGGCAATCGTCGTGCAGACGCCCGACGTCTTCGGCCGCCTGCAGGATATCAAGGCGGCGGCCGATGCTGCCCACCAGAAGGGCGCGCTGCTCATCGTCGTCGTCACCGAGATCATCTCGCTGGGCCTCATCGAAGCGCCCGGCGCGCTCGGTGCCGATATCGTCGTCTGCGAAGGCCAGTCGCTCGGCAATGCGCTCAATTTCGGCGGGCCCTATGTCGGGCTCTTTGCGACACGGAAGGATCTGGTGCGGCAGATGCCGGGCAGGCTCTGCGGCGAGACGGTGGATGCCGACGGCCGCCGTGGCTTCGTGCTGACGCTCTCCACCCGCGAGCAGCATATCCGCCGCGAGAAGGCGACGAGCAATATCTGCACCAATGCCGGGCTCTGCGCGCTCGCCTTCTCCATCCACCTGTCGCTGCTGGGTGAGGCGGGCCTCAAGCGCCTCGCGCGGCTCAACCACCTGAAGGCGGTGAAGCTCTCCCGCATGCTCGGCACCGTGCCGGGCGTCGAAGTCCTCAACACGAGCTTCTTCAACGAGCTGACCATCCGCTTGCCCGTGCCCGCCGCGCCATTGGTCGACCTCCTCGCCAGGGCCGAAATCCTCGCCGGTGTACCAGTCAGCCGGCTCGATCCGGGGAAGCCCGAGCTCGAAAACCTCGTGATTCTCGCCGCGACCGAACTCACGTCCGATGCCGATATCGAGATGCTCGCCTCGAGCCTCCACGCCGCCCTCGAAGGAGACGCATGATGGCCATGAACAACCAGGGCCGGCCTACCGGCATCGGCAGCGCGGGCGTTGCCGCCAACGGCTCGTCGCTGCTGCCCAACGAACCGCTGCTGTTCGAGATCGGTGACGCTGACCATTCGGGCGTCGACCTGCCGGATGTGGAAATCGACGGCAGCTTCCTCGGCGGCTTCGCGCGGAAGTCGGCGCTTGATCTGCCGGGCCTCACCGAGCCCGAGGCCGTTCGCCACTATGTGCGGCTCAGCCGGCTCAACTACTCGATCGATTCGGGTATGTATCCGCTCGGCTCGTGCACGATGAAGCACAACCCGCGCCTCAACGAGAAGATGGCGCGGCTGCCCGGCTTCGCCGATATCCATCCGCTCCAGCCGGTCTCGACCGTGTCTGGTGCCTTGTCGCTCATGGATCAGCTCGGCCATTGGCTCCTGACCCTCACCAACATGGAGGCCGTGGCGCTCTCACCAAAGGCCGGCGCCCATGGCGAAATGTGCGGCATGATGGCCATCCGCGCGGCGCAGCAGGCGGCGGGGCAGGGGCACCGCAACATCGTGCTCGTGCCGGAATCCGCGCACGGAACAAACCCGGCGACGGCGGCCTTTCTCGGCTACCAGGTGAAGCCAGTTCCCGCCCGCGCCGATGGCACGGTGGATGTCAACGCGGTGAAGGCGGCGCTCTCGCCCGAAGTCGCCGCCATCATGCTCACCAACCCCAATACCTGCGGGCTGTTCGAACCCGAGATCATCGAGATCGCCGCTGCGGTGCATGAAGCGGGGGCGTACTTCTACTGCGATGGCGCCAATTTCAACGCCATCATGGGCGTGGTGCGGCCGGGAGATCTGGGCATCGACGCCATGCACATCAACCTGCACAAGACCTTCTCCACCCCGCATGGCGGCGGCGGTCCCGGGGCAGGGCCGGTGGTGCTGTCGAAGGCGCTCGCGCCCTTCGCGCCGGTGCCGTTTGTCCGAAAGGGGCAGGGCGGCCTTGCGCTCGTCGAACATGCCGAAGGCGGGCACCTCGGGCGGATCACCGCCTTCCACGGCCAGATGGGCATGTATGTCCGCGCACTCACCTACATGCTGAGCCACGGCGCTGACGGCCTGGCGCAGGCGGCGAAGGATGCCGTGCTCAACGCCAACTATGTGAAAGCACGGCTTCAGGCGGTGTTCTCGGTGCCGTTCGACGGGCAGCCCTGCATGCACGAGGCTTTGTTCGACGACAGCTTCCTGAAGGACACAGGCGTCAGCACGCTCGATTTCGCCAAGGCGATGATCGACGAGGGCTACCACCCGATGACCATGTATTTCCCGCTGGTGGTGCATGGCGCCATGCTGATCGAGCCGACCGAGAGCGAGAGCAAGGCGACGCTCGATGCGTTCTGCGATGTGATGCTGGACTTGGCCACCGACGCGAAAGCCGGCAATGCCGCGCGCTTCACCTCCGCCCCGACCCGTGCCCCGCGGCGCCGCCTCGACGAAACCCGCGCGGCCCGCTCGCCTATCCTCACCTACACACCACGGGAGGATCTGCCGCAGGCCGCGGAGTAAGGGCGGACACCTTGAATGTAGTTACAAACGGAGTTACATTCAGTGCTGTTCGCGTGGGACGAGGCGAAGAACCGAAGCAATGTCTTCAAGCACGGTATCAGCTTCGACCAGGCGATTCTCGTGTTCGACGGTCCCGTCTGGACCAGGTTGTACGCACGCTTCGACTACGGCGAGGTCCGTAAGGTGAGTGTTGGCGTAGCCCATGGTCAGGCCATTGCAACTGTCGTTCACACGGACCGTAACGGCGTGACCCGCATAATCTCCGCGCGACTAGCCAGCCGCGCAGAAAGGATTCAGTATGCCAAAGAGATACGATCGGCCAATGACTTTTGAGGAAATGGCTGAGGTGAAGGACGAGGACATCGACTTCAGCGATATCCCGGAACTCGGCGACGACTTCTGGAGGAATGCCGCGCTGGTCCTGCCTGAAGGCACGCAGCAGGTGACCCTGCGGGTTAAGAAGTCGGTGCTCGACGCGTTCAAGGCGACGGGCAAGGGCTATCAGACGCGCATGAACGCCGTTCTGGAATCCTATGCCAAGTCCCAGCTAAAATAGTGGCACCGCACGTTGGGTCGAATGAAAGAGGCGGGCATCGAGCCCGCCTTTTTCATCTCGTCCAAAGCCTCGCACTGCTAATGCGGCGGAAGGCGATTGAACAGCCGCAGGGATAGCGTGAGGGATTGCGGCAGCGGGTTCCAGAGGCCGGTTGTCAAGCCCGCCGCTCGCAACATGCGGGCTGTCCATGTGTTGCAGCCCAGCAGGGCGTTGAACCAGCCTTCCCCCTCATAGAAGCGGTCGTTTGGTCCGAGCCGATAGCCGGGGATAGGGATGACTTGTCCGTCCTTGCGGGTAAAGCTCTGTGACATCGCTTCGAGCAGTACCCGATAGGATTGGACATCCAGATCGATCGGCAGCAGGTCAGGATTGCTGGTGTCGATGGGCCCCAGGACATCGACATGCATCACGGCCGCATCGAGGGTCAGTGCTCGAAAGGTCGGGCCCGGCTTGATGTCGTTGAAGCTGGGTGTCTCCATGTAGAAGGAGCGGCCGCCCCATCCCACGAGCAGCCACTCGGCCTCTGGATGAGTGATCGGAAGCCCGCTTGCCGCCAGTTCGGCGAACTGGGCGACGGACCGGCTCTCGACCGGAATGGCGATATCGGTGTGAATGGGATTTGAGGCGACGTAAATGCGAATGACTGGGCCGCTGGCTGGGGCGGTAGAAGCGACGAACGGAAACGGTACTATGGTGCCCAGCAGGGCAAGGCCGATGAGGCCGATTACCAGCACCAAGAGTCCGATAATCCCACGGACAATCCATCGCAATGCAGTCATCGCGTCCCCGTCGAGATGGTGCCGCCAGCATTGATGGATGACATTGGTACCCACAAAAACAAAAATGCCCGCCGAAGCGGGCATCCTGTCGATATCCAAACCGGCTCGATCAATTCAGCCGGTTCGAGACGTCCGCGATCGACTGGTTGACCAAGGCATCGCCCTGTGTCGCCACCTGCTTGGAGAGCACGATGCGTGCGGCCTCGATGGCCAGATCGGCGGAACGAGCGCGCACTTCAGCGATGGCCTGGGCCTCGGCCTGAGCAATCTTGTCGGTCACTGCCTTCTCGCGACGGGCGACCATTGCCTCCAGCGCTTCCTTGGCCTCTGCGGTGAGCCGGAAGGCTTCCTCGCGGGCAGCGTCGACAATCGACTGTGCTTCCTTCTCGGCCTCATCACGACGACGGGCATAGTCCTCGAGCAGCGCCTTGGCCTCGACGCGGAGCGACTCCGCCTCGGCCAGTTCCGTCTCGATGGCCTTGATGCGCGCATCAAGCATCTTGGCAACGGTCTTGTGGCCGCCGACATAGATGACGATGCCGAAGAAGATCAGCAGCGCGATGAACGTCCATATCGAGGCGCCGGTCGACGCGTCGAATCCGAAGCTCCACATGGCCGTTACTCCTTGCTCACTGCCGCGACCGCGTCGCGCACGTCCTGCGATGACACGCCGGTGCCGATGATCCGGCTGACGACAGCCTCGGCGGTCTCTGTCGCTATTTCTGCGACATTCGCCAACGCAGCCGTCTTTGTTACGGCAATCCGCGACTCAGCCTCAGTCATCCTCTGGGCGAGGCTGGCCTCGACTTCGCCACGGCGGTTGTCGATATCCTGCTTGATCGAAGCACGCGTATCCTCTGCGATCTTCGAGGCGTTGCGCTGCGCTTCGGCCCGTGCCGCGTCATAGGCAGCCGAGGCCTTCTCGGTTTCCTGCCGGAGGCGCTCGGCCTCCTTCAGGTCGGCCTCGATGCGTGACTTGCGCGCGTCGATGATCGAGCCGACCCGCGGCAGTGCCACACGGCTCAACAGCACATAGAGCGCTGCAAAAGTAATGGCGAGCCAGATGAGCTGGCTACCAAAGGTGCTCGTGTCAAAGGGCGGGAACACCCCTGAATGCGCCTCGGTAGAGGCGTGAGTGCCCTCGGCAGCACCATGGGCCGCGTCGCCGGCTTTGGCTGCTGGAGCCATCGCGGCTGCCGCCATGCTGTCCGCAGGGGCCATCACTTCGCCATGCTGGAGAGCATCGCCCGAGTTGGTCTCGCCCTCGGCAAGCAGAATGGGTGTGCTGGTCAATCCGGCCATCTCAATACCCTTCTAGGCCACACCGGCCCCGGATACGTCATCCGGAGCCTGCGGGACACAATATGCCGGCCGAGGCCAGCTCGTTCGGTCGATCAGACCACGAACAGCAGCAGCAGGGCGACGAGGAACGAGAAGATGCCCAGAGCTTCGGTCACGGCGAAGCCGAAGATCAGGTTACCGGCCTGGCTTGCAGCGGCGGCCGGGTTGCGCAGCGCGCCCGACAGGAAGCTCGAGAAGATGTTCGCCACGCCGATTGCGGCGCCGGCCATACCGAAACAGGCAATACCCGCACCAATGAACTTTGCGGCTTCAGCTTCCATTTGACTACTCCTTGGCAGCTTCTTGCTGCTGGTTGACTTGTCGGACGATCACCGCGACCGCCGACGATGGGGGATCAGTGACCCGGGTGGATCGCGTCGTTGAGGTACATCGACGTGAGCAGGGCGAACACATAGGCCTGCAGCACCGCGACCAGGAACTCGAGCGCTGTCACACCGACCGCCATTGTGAGCGGCAGCAGCGCTCCGAGCCAGCCGAGAAAGCCGAGCGAACCCATGGTGACGACGAACCCGGAAAACACCTTGAGGGTGATGTGCCCGGCGAGGATGTTGGCGAACAGTCGCACGCTGAGCGAAATCGGCCGGGACAGGAAGGAAACAACTTCGATGAGCACGATGAGCGGCAGGATATAGCCAGGCACACCGGATGGTACGAAGAGTTTCAGGAACTTCCAGCCGTTCTTGTAGAACCCGTAGACGATCACCGTCACGAACACCAGCATCGCCAGCGCGAAGGTGACGATGATATGGCTGGTGAAGGTAAAGAAGAACGGGACCATGCCGAGCAGGTTTGCCACCAGCACGAACATGAACAGCGAAAACACGAAGGGGAAGAACTTCATGCCGGCCTTGCCGGCAGCGTTCGTCACCATGCCGGCTACGAACTCGTAGAGGATCTCGCTCACGAGTTGCACGCGGTTCGGCACCAATGCACGCTTCTGCGTTGAAAGGATCAGATAGCCGACGATCAGGACGACCGCCACGATCATGAACAGGGCAGAATTGGTGAGCGCCGGACCATTCTCGCCAAGCGAGAAGATGTCTTTGATCTCGAACTGGTGGATTGGGTCGACTTTATTCGGATCGGCCAACTTTGTTCCTCTAAGGCTAGCGCCTTTACTCGTCCTGTTCGTCTTTACGGCTGCCACTGGCATCCGGTGACGGCGAAGCCGCCCTGTTCATTTCCGCCGTGGTACGAACCACGTTCAGCACGCCTGCGGCAAAGCCGATGATCAGCATCACCAGCATGAGCCAGGGAGTCGTCCCCAAGCCCTGGTCGAGCAGGTAACCGAGTACCGCCCCCACCAGTATTGCTGCGAGAAATTCCGAACCAAGCCGCAAGCCGCGACCCATTCCGGACATGTCCCGCTGCGCCGATGGCGCCTTGGCGCTTTCGGCTGCCTCGTGGCTGCTTTTGGCGCGTGCGATACGTGCCTGAAGGTCAGCCGTCAACGAGCTTGTTTGTTCCCGATCCGAGGACGGTCCGGGACCCAGCGGTTTGTTCATGCCGCCCTCCCTGACGTCCAAGAGCGAAAAAACGCGACAAGCCCCTTTAAGTCGGGCGCACCATAGTGGTGAGGCGAAATGGTGTCAAGGCTATGAACAAGGTTGTAAGTCATTGTAATTGCAACGGTTTTATGAAGTGGGCAAAGGTGTGACATTCAGTCATCCACCCCATGTTGGGGAATCCTGCCTAGCGCGGTCAAGTTCCTTCTTAACCAAGCCGGCGAAAGCGGCGATCAACTCGCCTGCCGGACTGCGGCTTCGGCGGCCACCAGGTCGACCGACACCAGTTGACTGACCCCGCGTTCGGCCATTGTCACACCGAACAACCGGTCGACGCGCGCCATGGTGATCGGGTTGTGGGTAATGACGAGGAAGCGGGTTTCGGTCCGCTCCGTCATCATGTCGAGCAGGTTGCAGAAGCGCTCGACATTGTGGTCGTCGAGTGGCGCATCCACCTCGTCCAGCACGCAGATCGGTGCGGGATTGGTGAGGAATACCGCGAAGATCAGGCTCATGGCGGTCAGCGCCTGCTCGCCCCCCGAGAGCAACGTCATCGTCGTTGGCTTCTTGCCGGGCGGTCGCGCGATGATCTCGAGCCCGGCCTCAAGCGGATCCTCGCTTTCGACGAACTGCAGTTCGGCCGTGCCGCCACCGAAGAGCGAGGTGAACAGCTCCTGGAAATAGCCGTTGACCTTCTCGAAGGCCTCCGAGAGCCGCGCGCGCCCCTCGCGGTTGAGGCTCTGTATGCCGGTGCGCAGTTTGCTGATGGCGCCGATCAGGTCATCGCGATCCTTCACCATCAGGTCGAGCTTTTCGCGTGTCTCCTCGGCTTCGCGCTCGGCGCCGAGGTTGACGCCCCCAAGTCGCTCGCGTTCCGCCTTGAGGCGCTCGAGCTGGGTTTCGACCTGTGGCTGCTGCGGCAGGGCATGTTCGGGACGGATGCCGGCGGCTGCAGCCGTCTGGCTTGCCGAAATGCCAAGCGTCTCGATCACCAGGCCCTCGATTTGCTGGCGCTGGGCGATGAAGCCCTTGATCCGCTCTTCGACGCGGGCGGCTTCGGCGCGGAGGCCGGCAAGGCCGTCGGCGGCGAGGCGCTGGGCGCGATCGGCCTCGCGCTGGCGGGTTTCGGCCGCGGCAAGCGTATCGACGGCAGCCTGGTGCGCAAGTGCGGCCGAGGCGATCTGGCCGAGCAGCGCCTCCCGCCGCGCGTCAAAGCTTTCCGGGGTCGCATCGAAGCCGCCGAGCTGTGCACGGATTTCGGCGAGGCGGCTTTCAAGCGTGGCGAGCTGGCTTGCTGCGCCTTCGCGGCGCCGTTCGGCGGCGATCCGTTCGGCGGCGAGCTGGGCAATCCGGCCGGCGCGAAGACGGCTGGCGGCCTCGACCTGTCCAAGCGACATGCGGATCTGCGATTCGCGGTCACGGGCCGATTTCAGTTCGGCTTCGAGACGGGCAAGGGTACTGCTCTGCACGCTGTCGTCGGAGAGTGTATCGAGGCGCCGTTGCGCGTCGGCTTCGGCGGCATTTGCTTCGGCCACGCCCTGGTCGAGGCGTGTTCGGGTCTCCTTGAGTGCGGTATGGCGCGCGGCGATCTCGGTGCGCGCGCGCGCGGCGCGTTCGAGCTCCTGTCGGGCGGCGCCGAGCGCGAGCCCCGCCTGTCGGTTCGCATCGCGTGCGGCGCGCTCGCGGCCCCGGGTTGCTTCGAGTTCCTCGGTCAGGGTCGCGGCATCGGCGCGGCGACGATTGCGCTCGGCCCGGGCCTCCGCCAGTTCCAACTCGATTTCAGCAAGTCGATTGCGCTGGCGCAGCCGCTCGGCCGCTGCGGTGGGGGCATCGGCCGCTGCGACCAGCCCGTCCCAGCGCCACAGCCCGCCATCGAGGGTCACGAGGCGCTGTCCGGGACGCAGCAGTGCAACGAGCGCCGGCGCATCCTGTGCGGTGACAATGCCGATCTGGGCAAGGCGGCGGGCGAGCAGCGGGTTGCCGCTCACATGGAAGCTGAGCGGCTCGGCGCCGGCGGGCAGGGCGGGGTCATCGCCAGGCACCTGCGTCGTCCAATGGATCGGGGCGCGGGGGTCGGTCCCGGCGTCGAGGTCGTCTCCAAGCGCCGCGCCCAGCGCCTTCTCATAGCCCTTGTCGACCACGAGGCTGTCGACAATGGCGGGGAAGCGCCTCGTGCCGCCGGCATTCAGGATCCGGGTCAGGCTTTGCGCTTCGCCTTCGAGCCGGCTGACCTGGGTTTCGAGCCGCTGGATCTCCGGTCGGGTCGCGTCAAGCGCGGTATGGGCTGCCAGGGTCGCCAGCTCGGCCATACGCGTCGCCGATTCGCATGCGCTGACCTGCCGCTCCGTGCTTGCGACCGCGTCGCGGAGCGGGGTGAGGTCGTGGTCGGCCGCCATGCGTTGGGCCAGTGTATCGAGTTCACCCACCGCGTCGCGCAATTGCGCCTCGGCGCGGGCGACACGGGCGCTTGCCTCGGCAAGGCCGCGCTCGGCCGCATTGCGCTTGGCGCGCTGCTCGGCGAGGCCGGCCGCGGCGGCGCGGACGGCGGCATCGGCTTGTGACACCGCGAGGCGAGCCGTGTCGGCATCCTGACGCAGGGTGTCGAGCACCCCTTCGGCCTCCTCGGTCTCCACGGTGAGCTGCTCGACCTCGGTGACCATCCGGTCGAGCGTTTCGATTGTATCTGTGGCGAGTTGTGTCTCCCGGGCGATATCGCCTTCGGTCTGCCGCACGCGCTCGGCGAGTTCACGCTGCCGGGCCTCGGCGCGGCGTGCCTCGTCTTCCAGCTGTTCGGCAAGGATGCGGACGCGCTGCAACGCGGCCCCGGCCCGTGCCTCAGCCTCGCGCAGGGGGTCGACGGCCTTGCTTGCGAGGAACAGCACCTTCTGCGCCTCGAGTTCGAGATGTTGCGCATCGGCCAATTCGCGCAGCAGCTTGGCCTGTCCGGCCTCTGCGTCTTTTTCCTGAAAGCGTGCCGCTACCCAGCGCAGGTGGAACAGCGTCGCCTCGGCCTTGCGGATATCGGCGGATAGCCCGCGATACTTGATGGCGAGCCGGGCCTGCCGTCTGAGCGTGTCGAGCTGCCGCTCGACTTCGGCGATGATGTCGTCGACGCGTTCGAGATTCTGCTCGGCGGCGCGCAGCCGCAGTTCCGCCTCGTGCCGGCGCGAATGGAGGCCGGAAATCCCCGCGGCTTCTTCGAGCAAGGCGCGGCGCTGCTGCGGTTTCGCCGCAATCAGCTCGCCGATCTGCCCCTGCCGCACAAGGGCGGGGGAATGCGCGCCGGTCGAGGCGTCGGCAAACAGCAGCTGCACGTCGCGCGCGCGCACTTCCTTGCCATTGATGCGATAGACCGAGCCCGCCTCGCGCTCGATGCGGCGCGTGACTTCCAGCACATCGGCATTGTTGAGCGGCGCGGGGGCGGTGCGGTCGGAATTGTCGAGCACCAGCGTGACTTCGGCCGTATTGCGCGACGGCCGGCTGCCCGAGCCGGAAAAGATCACGTCATCCATGCCCGAGGCGCGCATTGCCTTGTATGAGCTTTCACCCATCACCCAGCGCAGGGCTTCGACGAGGTTGGATTTGCCGCAACCATTCGGCCCCACCACGCCGGAGAGGCCGGGTTCGAGCAAGAGCTCGGTGGGGTCCGAAAAGGACTTGAAGCCGGTAAGCCGGAGGCGCGTGAACTTCATCGCGCGCCTCCACTTGCATCAGAGGCGGTCGGCAGGGCGTCAGGCGAGCAGCGGATCGATCTCTGCCTTGAGCGCGTCAAGCGTCTTTTCCCCGTCGAGCATTTTCCCATTGACGTAGAAAGTCGGGGTGCCCTGCAGCTTGAACTCGTTGAGGGCCTGATCCTTCACTTTCTCGAGTGCGTCGAACAGGGTCTGATTCGTCAAGGCCGCGTCGAAGCTTTCCTTGGTGAACCCGAGCTGTTGCGCGACCGCGAACATCGCGTCGTTCGGCGTCTGCGATGCGGCCCACTGCTCCTGCGTCTTGAAGAAGGCATCGATCACGTCGTGATACTTCGCGTCGCCTGCAGCGTCGGCCAGCAGGAAGACCACCGCGTCGAGCACGTTGCGCATGAACGGGCGGGGTACAAACGCGATCTTCTTGGTGTCGATATACTCGGCCTTCAGTTGCGGGAAGACATTGTTGGCAAAGGCCGCACAATGCGAGCAAGTCGGCGACAGGTACTCGATCATCACCACCTTGGAGGCGGCGTCGCCCATGATGTGGTCCTTGAAGCCACCGGCGGGCGCCATCAGCTTGGCGGGATCGAAAGTTGCGCCCGGGGCCGGCGGCGGGGCTGCGCCTTCCACGGCGGTTGCGGTCTCGGTCTTGCCGGAGAGGAAATATGCTCCTGCGCCGATGGCGACGATGCCAGCGGCACCGGCTCCGAGGATGATGTTGCGGCGGTTGGCCATGCGAGGTCTCCGAAAAACAGGCGTTGGAAGCCGTATAACGGGTTGCTTGTACTCCCCGCAAGTTCACCCCGGGATGAACAATTGGAGAGGTTGGAAGAAATCAGCCATCGCGGCGGGCAGCGATGGCCCGGCCAAGGCCCGCAAGCGCCTCGCGCAGGGCCTCGTCCTCGATGCTGCTGACCTGCTGCGCTATGGCGGCGGCGCGCTCGGGTGGCGCAACCCGCGGGCCGGGCTTTTTCGGGGCCTCGGCGAGGAATGGCGCGGCGCTGAGGCGCACGGCGTCGACCAGCACATAGCCGAAATACCGGTTGATCGCCTGCGCAACCCTGTCGCCCTCGTGGCTGAGGGTAAGGGCGTGGCCGGGATGGCAGCACAGATGCAGCACCGCGCCACCGGCGCCGCGTTCACCCCGCGGCCAGCTGAGCTTTTCCGGTCGGCTGATGCGGCCATAGGGCTCGGGCGCAATCACCGCCCAGTGCTGCAGCAGGTCGCGGCTCGCGAAGCCGCGTTTCTTCAGCGCCGGATCGAGGGCCCGGCCGAGCGCCTCGCTCACCGCAACCGCGCGGTTGAGCCGCCTGGGCTCCGGCAGCTTCTCGCGCTTCGGCTTCTTGTCCTGTGGCTCGGCCATCACAACTTTCTGGCTCGACTTGTCATCGGCTGCGCGACAAGCGATCACGTCGGGGCGCGCGCCTGCTCCATACCATATCCGAGTGCTCCCGTCAGATGTCCCATTCCATTCCGCAGCCGCTGGATGCCGAGGCCGTTCTGCTTTGGTACGACAGGCACGCGCGCGATCTGCCCTGGCGCATATCCCCGGCCGACCGGGCGCTGGGTGTGAAGCCCGACCCGTATCGGGTCTGGCTCAGCGAGGTGATGCTGCAGCAGACCACTGTCGCCGCCGTGGTCAATTACTACCGGCGCTTCCTGTCGCTCTGGCCGACAGTGGCCGATCTTGCGGCGGCGCCCATCGATGCCGTGCTCGTCGAATGGGCGGGTCTGGGGTACTACGCCCGCGCCCGGAACCTGCATGCCTGCGCTGTGGCCGTGGTGGAGCGCCATGGCGGGCGCTTCCCCACCTCGCATGCGGAACTTCTGGCGTTGCCGGGCATCGGCCCTTATACAGCCGCCGCTGTCGCGGCGATTGCCGCAGACGAGCGCGTTGCGGTCGTGGATGGCAATGTCGACCGCGTTGCGGCGCGCTATCTTGCGCTGCCGGTGCCGGTCCGCGATGCCAAGGACGTGGTCCGGGCCCTGGTGCAGGCTTCGGTCCCCGCGCGGTCCGGCGACTTCGCGCAGGCGCTGATGGATCTGGGCGCGACCATCTGCGCACCGCGCGCCGCGCTCTGCATGCTTTGTCCGCTGCAGCCGGGTTGCGCCGGCACGATGAACGATCCGCTGAAGCTTCCAGTGAAGCCGGCAAAGGCCGAGCGCCCGGTCCGGCATGGCCATGCCTTCGTCATTCGCGATGCGGCAGGCGATGTCTATCTGCGCGCCCGGCCCGACAAGGGCCTGCTCGCGAAGATGACCGAGGTGCCGGGCAGCGACTGGACCGGCGATAATCGCGATATGGCGCCGCCTTTCGTGTCTGACTGGCGGAAGGCCGGGCATGTAACGCACATATTCACGCATTTTCGCTTGGAACTCGACGTCTGGACGACAGTGACGCGCGACCTGCAAAGGCTGTCCGACGGCTGGTGGGCGGCCCCTTCGGAACTCGGCGCCGAGGCGCTGCCCAGCCTGTATCGCAAGGTGCTGGCTGTGGCCGGGCTCGGGTAGACGCCGGAGTTTACTATATCGCCGGTTTCGGTTGGCCGGGGAGGGGCGACGGGCGCTAGAGCTATGGTGAACGATCGGTAAACGCCCATGCTCGACCTCAGCCACGATACCTCCCTCGAACCGGAAGCGCGTCCAGAGGCCCTGTGGAGCCGTGTCGGCAAACGGGTTCGGGTGACTTTCGAGGGCGTCGCGGACGCGGAGCGCTGGAACAGCTTGCTGTCCAAGACCGACCGCGCCCATAGCGTACAGGCCTTCGGCTATGGCGCGGCGAAGGCCGAAAACGGCTGGAGCGTCAGTCGGCAGGTTCTGTCCATCGACGGCCGCCCGGTGGCGCTGGTACAGGCCGTCGAAAAGCGCGTGCTGGGCCTTCGTATCGTCACGCGCATCAACCGTGGCCCGATGCTGCTCGTGCCCGATGCTCCCGCCGACCTGCTGATTGCCATCTATCGCGCCATTCGCCGCCGCTGGGGGCTGAGTGGCCTCGGGCTCCTGCTCATCGCGCCTGCGCTCGAAGATTCGCAAGAAAACCTCGCTATCCTGCGCAAGGCCGGTTTCTTCCGGCGCAGGGGTAGCGGCTGGGGGTCGGCCCGGCTCGACCTGACGCAGCCCATCGAACAGGTCTTCGACAGCTTCGAGCACCGGTGGCGCAAGGCGATCCGAGCGGCCGACAAGGCCGGGGTCACCGTGCGGGTTACCGATGACCCGGCCGACTATAGCTGGATGGTGGCCCGGCACCTCGGGAACATGGCGGACAAGGGCTTTTCCGGGCATGGCGAGGAATTCCTGCGGAGCCTCAAGGCCCGCTCGGGTAGCGATTGCGTGCTGCTCATCGCCGAGCATGGCAACGAGAAGGTCGCCGGCCTCGTCATGCTGAAATTCGGCACAACGGCAGACTCGATCGTTGCGTGGTTCGGCGAGGCGGGCCGCCAGGTGAAGGCCGGCAATGCCATCACCTGGGGCGCGATCAGGGAAATGCAGCGATTGGGCTGCCAGAGCTATGATGTGGGTGGCATTGTCGCCGACAAGGGTTTCGTCAGCTTCAAGACCGGCATGAACGGCAGGGAATATTTCCTCGCGGGCGAATTCGTAGGGCTTTGAACGACGCGTGCTTATGAGTCGGTTGCTCGTGGTTCGACAAGCTCACCATGAGGAACCTGATCCAATCGCCAGCCTTACCCAGTCCTCATCCGGAGCCTGTCGACGGACAAGGACTGGCACCCCATGAAAAAGAAACCGCCGGCTTCCTCGCGCTGAAGCCGGCGGTCAATGCGCCCGATAAGATTGGAGGTCGGTCTCAGGCAGAAATGCGGTCCATCTGCGCGCGGATTTCAGCGCGATAGACATCGATCGGTTCGAGCCGGCTGCCCTGGCGCGTGTGCCAGAACGTCCAGCCATTGCAGGCCTCTGCGCCTTGCACCAGCGCGCCGACCCGATGGATCGAGCCCATATGCGGGCCGGAGATCAGCGAGCCGTCAGCGCGCACCATGGCGCTGAAGCGCTGGCGATCATCGTAGAGTTCGGTGCCGGCCGGCACGAGGCCGGTCTCGACCAGTGTGCCGAAGGGCACGCGTGTCGCCTGACGCTTGGCGACGGCGGTTTCGACCGCTTCGGCGGACAGGGTCCGGACATTGGCGATGCGCTGCAATGCACCCGCCACATAGGTATTCTCGCGCTCGATGCCGATGAAGTGCCGGCCGAGGCGCTTCGCGACCGCGCCCGTTGTGCCGGTGCCGAAGAACGGGTCGAGCACCACGTCGCCGGGCTTGGTCGTCGCCATCAGGATGCGGTGCAGCAGGGCCTCGGGCTTCTGGGTCGGATGCAGCTTTTCGTCGTCCTCACCCTTCAGCCGCTCGTTGCCAGTGCAGATGGGGAACAGCCAATCCGACCGCATCTGCACGTCGTCATTGGCCTGCTTCAATTGCTCATAGTTGAAGGTGACGCGCCCGGCGCGGGTCTTCGCGGCCCAGATCAGCGTCTCATGCGCGTTGGTGAAGCGGGTGCCCCGGAAATTCGGCATCGGGTTGCTCTTGCGCCAGATGACGTCGTTGAGCAGCCAATAGTCGAGATCCTGCATCGCGGCGCCGACGCGGAAGATGTTGTGATACGAGCCGATCACCCAGATCGCCCCATCGGGCTTGAGGATGCGGCGCGCCGCCTTCAGCCAGGCGCGGGTGAAGATATCGTAGTGCTGGAAGCTTTCGAACTTGTCCCACTCATCGTCGACGCCGTCGACTTTCGACTGGTCCGGGCGCGTGAGGCCCTGTTCGAGCTGCAAATTATAGGGCGGGTCCGCAAACACGAGGTCCACCGAGGCGGCTGGCAGCGCTTCCATATGCGCCACACAGTCGCCCACGAGGATAGTGTCGACGGGAAGATGACTTCCCTCCGCATCGGCATAGGCCGTACGCGCGGTACGCAACATGGAACACAACCCTGACGCAATACTAACGAGATCAGTTGTAAGGCGTTAGGGTTAAACGGGATTTAAGCCGTAGGGTTAGCAGAAGGTTAACCTGCGGGTTCTCTCGGCGGACGCCGATGCGTTCAGAAGCCGTTGGCGATTGTGGCGTCGTGGAAGACGCGGGCGACGATGGCGTAGCCCTTCTGGTTGAGATGGATATTGTCGGACAGGAGCGAGCGCGGCACGAAGCCCTGCCGGGCATCCGCCTGGTCTTCCGCGCTCTCGGAGGCGGCCGCGACGAGCGCGCCAAGCACGTCGACGAAGCGGCTGCCATAGCTGCGCTTGAGCGCGGCATTCAGCTCGAAGATGCGCAGAGCGGGCGTGCCGTCGTCGAGCCGCGCGGCCAGCACCGAGCCGACGAGGTAACGCTGGTGCCCGAGCGAGGCGACCGCCGCTTCGATATCGCCGGCGACGGTGCGACCCGTGTCGGCGCCGTTCCGCCCCAGCCACAGCCAGGCCACCCGGTTCCGCATTGCCTCGCCCGCAACCGTGGTAAAGCGGCTGCCGGGCGGGCAGGTGGCGGCGCTGCCGGGCGTGGCGCGGACGAACTGGTATGGTGGCACTGGCGCCCGGGCATCGACCTTCTCGCTGAGCTGCAACTCCCCCGAAACACCGCACAGCGAGCCCGCAATCGCACTCGGGCCCTGGTTGGTGACAGGCAGGGCCGTCCGTTCGACCACCGTGACCAGTCCCGCTGCAGGGATGGCGTCGCCCTCGACACCGAGCAGGGTTGGGATCGCGTTCATGCGTGCGGCAATGGAGGTGCTGGTCTGGCCGCCGATGCCTTCGTTCTCGATGTCGCGCACGCAGCCGAATAACTGGACCGCCTGGTCGGAAGGGCCCTGGGCTTGGTCGACCCCGGCCCCGTAGGTGAGGCTGTCGCCCCAGGCGACAATCATCCGGCTGCCGCCGGCATCCGCCTGCGATAGCCAGTTCCAGCGCGTCTCCTCAGCCTCGCGGGCGGTGATCACCTGTCCGCTGGATGTCAGGCTGATCAGGTCGCCGCTGACAAAACCGGCCTTGTCGCCCCAGGTGACCGCACAGAAATCACCGCGGTTGAAGCAGAGGTCTATACTGACGCCCGA
Source organism: Hyphomicrobiales bacterium (assembly GCA_027487555.1). Taxonomy (GTDB): domain Bacteria; phylum Pseudomonadota; class Alphaproteobacteria; order Rhizobiales; family Devosiaceae; genus Devosia_A. The sequence continues at coordinate 24,016 of JAIYDI010000006.1, read as the reverse complement.
GCCCTTGGGGATGATGCCGATCGGGCTGGCCGAGCCCATCGAGGGTCGCAGATTGGCATTGGCATTTGTGGTTGCGGTGCATTGCGCCGCAAGCACCGGACCGAAACCGGCCAGCAGTGCAACCAAGAACGCAAGTGGCCCCGAGAATCGCAATGCCCTGCCTTCATTTCATATCCGCCGCAACTCCGTGCTAGCGCATTGGGCAGAGTGAACCAAGCAGAGGGCGGCAATTTGTCGTGAACAAGCTCCGGCGCCGAACGAAACCTTAGAGTCCGTTGGCGTTCATCGCGGCAACGAAGGCCCGGGCGACGATGGCGTAGCCCTTCTGGTTGAGATGGATACTGTCGGACAGGAGCGAGCGCGGCACGAAGCCTTGGCGGGCATCCGCCTGGTCTTCCGCGCTCTCGGAGGCGGCCGCGACGAGCGCGCCAAGCACGTCGACGAAGCGGCTGCCATAGCTGCGCTCGAGCGCGGCATTCAGCTCGAAGATGCGCTGAGCCGGCGGCCCGTCATCGAGTCGTGCGGCCAGCACCGAGCCGACGAGGTAACGCTGGTGCCCGAGCGAGGCGACCGCCGCTTCGATATCGCCGGCAATCGTGCGGCCCTTGTCCGCGCCGTTCCGCCCCAGCCACAGCCAGGCCACCCGGTTCCGCACTGCGACCGCATCGGCCGGCACGAACCGGCTCCGCGGCGGGCAGGCGACGACCTGACCGGCTTGATCCGGCGTAAAGACATATGGGGGGACCGGCTGGTTTGGCCCGGCCTTTGCCGACACCGCAAGCGTGCCCGCGACGCCGCACAGCGTGCCCGAAAGCGTCGAGGCGCCCTGGTTGGTGAGGGGCAGGGCCGTCCGGTCGACGACCTCTGCGGAACCGCCGTCGGGTATGGTATCGTCGGCCAGCGTCAGCAGAATGCCTATGGCGTCCATGCGCGCGGCAATCGAACTGCTCGTCTGGCCGCCAATGCCCATATTTGCAATGAGCCTTGTGCCGCCCAGCAGGGACCGCGCCTGGTCGGTATAGCCATCGCTCACATCGGCGCCCGCACCGGCGGTGAGGCTGTCGCCCCAGGCGGCGATGTCACTGCTGTCGTCAAGGGCAGGTGTTGGCAGCTTCGCCACGGCCGCTGCCCAGTCCTTTGCCTGTGCTTCGGCCGCACTGATGCTCTTGCCATCGATATCGAGCACGATCGCTGCGCCCGCAACGAAGCCCCGCTGCCCCTGGTAGGTGACGGCGCACCATTTGCCGGCGGAAAAGCAGATCTCGACCTTGAGTTCGGCGTCGGGCGGAATCGAGGCGATCGGGGCGGCCTGGCCCATCGAGGGGCGGAGCGGCGTGGCGTCTGCGGTGCGGGCCACCAGCTCCGCAGCCAGGGCCGGTACCGCCAGTGCCGCAAACGCCACGCTCGCAATTGCCCGCCACATGCTTCGTCGCCCCCAGACACACTGTCAGGGGTGTTTGTGCCTATCGCGGCGCATGCAGGAGAGTTGGGACGCCTGCGCTTGGGAAATCTCCCAATGGGGGCGGCTCAGGCGCAGAAGTCCGCGCCCGCGATCCGATACGCCCGGCCAAACCCGGCAACGAAGCTGATGTCGCTGGGTCTGAGCCGGAAGAACACGAAATCCGGCAGCTCGAAATAGAGTTTCGATTTCGGGTGCGCGAAGAGATAGGGCGCAGAAAGCGCGTCCCATTCCGGCCGAGTCCGGTCGATTTCCTCGGCCGTGCATTTCAGCGTCAGCCGCGCATGGGCGAGTGGGTCGCCCTTGCCGACTTCACCCACCAGGAGGCTCGCCCGCGGATCGGCCCTGAGCCCGGCTGTATGCGGCGATAGCCCCGAGACGAAGATCGCCACGCTGCTGTCGGGCAGGGTGGCAAGGTTCACCCGGCTCGCGACCGGGCTGCCGTCGCGCGGATCGATGGTGGCGAGTGCCGCGTACCGGCTTCCGCGCAGCAGCTCGCGCGCCTCTTCCACAACCTCGGGCGTTACCTCCTGCAACAGGGAACGCGGCGCTTTTTCGCTCATCTTGATACTCCGGCAGACCCGCGCCCTTGGCCGCGCGGGATAGACAATGGCCCCGCTGCTTGTTAGGCAAGCCGCGCCTTTTGAACCAGCCCGAAAACGCGTTCCGCGCCATGCCCGAACTCCTCCTCGAACTCTTCTCCGAAGAAATCCCGGCCCGCATGCAGCGCAAGGCGGCAGAGGGCCTGAAGAAAGCCGTGACGGATGCGCTGGTGGAGCAGGGCCTGCTCTACGAAAGCGCCAAGGCCTTCGTGACGCCGCGTCGGCTGGCGCTGACCGTGACCGGGCTCCCGCCACGCTCGCCCGATACGCGCGAGGAAAAGAAGGGCCCGCGTGTCGGCTCGCCGCAGCAGGCGATCGATGGGTTTCTCAAGGCCGCGGGCCTGACGTCCATCGCAGAGGCCACGATCGAGGCCGACCCCAAAAAGGGCGAGTTCTACGTCGCCAAAATCGAAAAGCAGGGCGCCGACGCCGTCGAGCTGCTCTCCCAGATCCTGCCGCGCGTCATCGCCGGCTTCGAATGGCCGAAATCCATGCAATGGGGCCATGGCGGGCTCACCTGGGTCAGGCCGCTGCGCGCCATCACCGCCACTTTCGGCACCGAAAACGATGACCCGGTGGTCATCCCCTTCCGCTCGAACACCATCGACAGCGGGCAGACCACCTTCGGTCACCGCTTCCTCGCACCCGCTGCCATCAAGGTCCGCCGTTTCGACGATTACGTGCAGGCGCTCGAAAAGGCCAAGGTCGTGCTCGATATCGATCGCCGCAAGGAGATCATCCGGTCAGATGCCGATCACCTCGCCTTCGCGCAGGGGCTGAGCGTCATCCACGACGAAGGCCTCTTGGAAGAAGTCGCCGGCCTCGTCGAATGGCCCGTGGTGATGATGGGCACATTCGATCCGCGCTTCCTCGAAGTGCCGGAGGAGGCGATCATCGCCACCATCCGCGCCAACCAGAAATGCTTCTGCCTGCGCGACGCGTCGGGCAAGCTCGCGCCCAATTTCATCATCATTTCCAACCAGGTCGCGGCCGATGGCGGCAAGGCCATCGTCGCCGGCAACGAGCGCGTCATCCGCGCGCGCCTGTCCGATGCGCGGTTCTTCTACACGCAGGATCTGGCGACCCCGCTCGAGCACGGCCTGCCCAAGCTCGAAGAAAGCATCTTCCACGCCAAGCTCGGCACGCAGCGGCAAAGAGTTGCACGTCTGGAGGCCCTGGCCGCGGAGATCGCCCCCAAGGTGGGCGCCGATCCGGAAATGGCAAAGCGCGCCGCCATGTTGGCGAAGGCTGATCTGACCACCGACATGGTGGGCGAATTTCCCGAGCTGCAGGGCATCATGGGGCGCTATTATGCGCTGGCGCAGGGCGAGCGGCCGGAAGTGGCGAACGCCGTTGCCGATCACTACAAGCCGCTCGGCCCCACCGATCTCGTCCCCGGCGAACCGGTATCGATCGCCGTGGCGCTGGCTGACAAGCTCGATGTCCTGACCGGCTTCTGGGCCATCAACGAAAAGCCCACCGGCTCCCGCGATCCCTTCGCACTGCGCCGTGCGGCGCTCGGCGTGATCCGGATTCTGACGGACAACGAGATCAGCTACCATCTCGCGGTCGAGCCCGATCTCCTCGCCTTCTTCCACGATCGGCTGAAAGTGTCGCTGCGCGATGCCGGCGCGCGGCATGATCTCGTCGATGCGGTGATCACGCCCGAGAGCGACGACATTCTCGAAATCACCCGCCGGGTCGAGGCGCTGTCGGCGCTGCTCGGCTCCGAGGATGGCAAGAACCTGCTCGCCGGCTATCGCCGCGCCGCCAATATCCTCGCCGCCGAGGAAAAGAAGGACGGCAAGGCATACGCTGGCGATTTTGCGCAATCGTCCCTGACCGGCGCCGAAGAAGGCGCGCTGGGTGCGGCTGTTTCCAATGTGTCCGCCGAAGTCGCCGCTGGCGTCGCCGCCAACGACTACAAGGGCGCCATCGCAGCGCTCGCCACGCTCCGTGCCCCGGTCGATGCGTTCTTCGAAGCCGTGCTGGTCAACGATCCCGATCCGGCGATCCGCGCCAACCGCCTGAACCTGCTCGCCAAGCTCCGCGATACCATGCGGCTCGTCGCAGATTTCTCGAAGGTCGCCGGCTGACCTGAGCCGCCCACAGCGCCCTCAGTCGTGACTCCCTACTCCTTGTGGGGAGGGCAGCGGAGCTTGGCGCGTCAGCGCCTTAGCGCAGCTGGGTGGGGGTACTGGTTCGGGGGCAGAACTCCCCCACCCACCTACGCTAGGGACTTCCAGTCCCAAACTTCGGTACCCTCCCCACAAGGGCAGGGCTATCGCATATGGAAGGAAGGCCCCCTCACCCGGGCCTATCGGCCCGACCTCTCCCCCAAGGGAGAGGTGCTCGCGGGCAAGATCGCGCCACACGCCCCCACCTCTCCCTCGGGGGAGAGGTCGGATTGCGTCAGCAATCCGGGTGAGGGGGCCTTTGCTCCTGCATCCAGATCCGTATGCAATAGCCCCCGTGAACGGGAGAGGGAAGAACCGCGGACTCTTTCGCCCCCTACTTCCCCAGCGCCAGGTCGATAAACGCCCGCACATTGGCCGTCACATGCCGCTGCGCGGGATAGACGAAATACACAAAATCCTGCACGGCGCTGAACTCGGGCAGCACCCGCACCAGGTTGCTGGCCCGCGCAATGACTTCGGGCAGGAACGCGATGCCCAGCCCCTGTGCGGCAAAGGCGGCGACCGCCTGCATGTCGTCGGTGGTCACCCGGCGCGGCGCGGGGATGGCGAGGCTGCGGCCATCGGCACTGGTGAGCCGAAAACTCGGGGGCACGAAGTTGAAGCCGATGGTTTCGTGCGCGGCCAGCGCCTCCGCATCACCCGGCATGCCGTGCTTTTGAAGATAGGCCGGCGCCGCCCAGAGCCCGACATCGCCCATCACATATTTCCGGCTGATCAGCGAGGAATCCTGCAGCATCCCCACCCGCACGGCGAGGTCCACGCCTTCGCCGATCAGGTCGAGCCGGCGATTGGTGACGATGAGGTCGATCCGCGTCTCGGGATACCGCGCGAGAAACTGCGCGCAGAGCGGGGCGATCACAGCGCTCGCAAGGTCCGATGGCGCCGTGAGCCGGAAAAGCCCGCGTGGCGCGGCTGTCCCGGCCGCCAGCTGGCTTTCGCCCGCATCGAGCGCGTTGAGGGCGGCAAGGCAGGCGGAAAAATACGCCTCGCCCGATGCGGTGAGGTGCATGTGCCGCGTCGAGCGCTGGATCAGCGTCACGCCCAGCCGCTCCTCCAGCCGCGAGATCTTCGCCGATACCGTGCTGGTCGGCATGCCCAGTTGCCGCGCCGCAGCCGCAAAGCCGTTGGCCTGCACCACGCGCACAAAAACATCGATGCCATCAAGGTTCATGTCCGCACCATACAGCTGGCTGCATAATGTTTCCATCATCATCCCGATTGTGGGATGAAGGAAACATACGCACTTTCCGCCGCATCATTGGGCTTGAACCCTGGGGTTTGAAGTGGATTTTCTGACGTCTCTCGACACCTGGCTGTGGGTAACCTCAGTCCTCGCCGCGCTATTCTATCTCATGGCGTTCTACATGAAGGTCATCCAGCCGAAGGAAAAGACCGCGGCGATGATGCCGTGGGTCAACGATTCCTCGCCCGGCTTCGTGAAGTTCGTCGGCTTCGTCGATCTGGCGGGCGCGCTCGGGCTGATCCTGCCGGTCGCGACCGGCATCCTGCCGTTCCTCACGCCACTCGCGGCGCTCGGCACCATCGTGCTGCAGGTCCTCGCCATCGGTCTTCATGGTCGCCGCGGCGAAACCTCCAAAACCATCGGGCTCAACATCATCCTGCTCGCCATCGGCGTCTTCGTACTCTGGGGCCGCCGCTCGCTGCTCGGCCTCTGATATCCAGCGCGGGGATAAAGCGAAAAAATCTATCCCCGCGCTGATGTTCTTGTTTTGTTCGCGCGTACTTGCTATCTGTGAGTCCCGGGGAGGTCGACTGGTTCGCACGCCCCCCGCCGCCGGGGATGTCCCCTGGCACCGACTTGCGGAGGCTTCAGATGCGCGTGCTCGCCCCATCGTTCGAACAGCTCGACAAGCTTTCGGGCACCCGCGATGCCGACCTCATCGCGCGGCGCATGCTCGACCCCGCCACCAATCGCGGCCGCGGCGCGCAGTCCAACCGCGTCGGCCGTTTTGAGCGTCACGAGCGCGAAACCTTCGACGATGGCTGGAGCGAGACGGGCGCAACGGTCGAGGACCTGAAGCCGTTCGAAACGGTGGAGCATGTCGAGCGCGCGCGCTCCATCATCACGCGCAATGACAGTCCGGATATCCCGTTCGACCGCTCGATCAACGCCTATCGCGGCTGCGAGCATGGCTGTTCCTATTGCTTCGCCCGCCCGTCCCACGCCTATCTCGGGCATTCGGCCGGGCTCGAGTTCGAGCGCGACATCTATGTGAAGGTGAACGCCGTCGACCTGTTACGGCGCGAGCTCGCCGACAAGCGCTACCGCGTGAAGCCGATCGCCATGGGCACCAATACCGACCCCTACCAGCCTGCGGAGCGCAAGCACCGGCTGACGCGCGGCATTCTCGAGCTGCTGCTCGAAACCCGGCACCCGGTGACCATCACCACCAAATCGGCGCTGGTGGTGCGCGATCTCGATATCCTGAAGCCCATGGCGGAGCTGGGCCTCGTGCGGGTCGGCCTGTCGATGACCTCGATGGACCATAGGCTCAGCCGCAAGATGGAGCCCCGCGCCTCTACCCCCGAGCGGCGGCTCGAGGCGATTCGGCTCCTGTCCGAGGCGGGCGTGCCGACCAGCGTGCTTGCCGCCCCGATGATTCCGGCAGTCAACGACATGGAACTCGAGCGCATCCTCGACGCGGCGGCGGCGCAGGGCGCGCGCGAGGCGACGGCGATCCTGCTGCGCCTGCCGGGCGAGGTGCGCGACATTTTCCGCGAGTGGTTGCTCAGGCACTTTCCTGATCGGGTCGGCCACGTGATGGGGCTGGTGCGCGATACCCGCGGCGGCAAGGATTATGACGCAACTTTCGGCAAGCGCATGGTGGGGGAGGGACCCTACGCAGTGCTGCTGCGGCAGCGCCTCGAACTGGCGCGCGTCAAGTACGGCCTGGTGAAGTCCATTCCGCCACTCCGCACCGACCTGTTCCGTGCGCCCAGGATCGATGACGGGCAGCTCGACCTGTTCTGACCCTGTCCAATCCGGAGGAGACCACGATGACCATTCTTGGAACCTGCCACTGCAAGGCGACGCGCTTCGAGGTTGATACGCTGCCCGAAAGCGTCACGTCCTGCACCTGCACCTTCTGTGCGAAGCGGGGGGCGCTCTGGGTCTACTACGCCGAGGATCAGGTGCGGATCCTCTCGGAAACGAGCCCGGGCGTCTATGCGCCGGGCGGGCTCAACCAGCACCATTTCTGCGCCACCTGCGGCTGCGGCACCTTCAGCGTGACGCCAGATTGGTCAACCGGCGAGCCGGACATGTCTAGGTCGCGCGTGGGGCTCAATGCGCGGCTCTTCGACGATATCGACCTCAAGATGATCCCGCACAACGAAGTTGATGGCCGTAACCTCTGGTAGTTCTTGCAAATTCCAGACTGCTCGCCATGCTTTGCCCATGCCGAGTGAATCGTCCAGCGCCGTATTGTTCCCCGATCTCGCCTTCGAGGCGGCAGCGCAGGGGCGTGGGGCGCTGAGGGTTTGCGGCGTCGACGAAGCGGGGCGCGGCCCGCTGGCCGGGCCGGTGGTGGTTGCCGCCGTCGTGCTCAATCCATTGCGTGTGCCGGCTGGCCTCAATGATTCCAAGCAGCTGTCAGCCAAGGCCCGCGAGCGCCTCCATGCCGAAATCCTCGCAACAGCCGATGTGGCGATCGCCGTGGCCCCACCGCGCCTGATCGCGCGGCTCAACATCCTCCACGCCACGATGTGGGCGATGCGGCAGGCGGTGCTGAGCCTCGCGCGCCGGCCCGACCATGTGCTGGTCGATGGCAACCGCCTGCCCAGGGGCCTGCCTGTATCTGCCGAGGCGATCGTCTCGGGCGATGCGCGCTCGGTGTCGATCGCGGCGGCTTCGATCATCGCCAAGGTGACACGCGACCGGATGTGCGGTGTCATGCATGCCGAAGAGCCGCAATTCGGCTTTCTCTCCCACAAGGGCTACGGGGCCGCCGCGCATCTCAAGGCGCTCGAGACACACGGCCCAGGGCGGCACCACCGCATGGATTTCGCGCCCTGTGCCGCGGCGCTCGCACGCCGCAACGGCACGGATGCCTGACGGGTCGGCTTACCAGCCGCCGCCGCCGCCACCTCCGCCGCCCCCGCCAGACCCACCACCTCCGCCTCCCGAGAAGCCCGAGCCGGAGGACGTACTCGGCTGCGATGCCATCATGGCCGCGCTCATCGCGGTCGCGACACTCGAGACGGAGGAGGAGAAGCCCCGGTCAGAAAAGCTGCGGCCATGATACCACGCAGGGACATAGGACGAGGATGTGTCGGGCACGCCCGAGCGGGACAGCTCCGCCTCGAAATGCTCGCTCCATGGCTTCTCGACGCCCAGAGCAATGGCGAAGGGAAGCAGTTTCTCGAAGCGCTCGACAGTCATCGACGGCTCGCCTTGCATGTTGAGCCGGTTCTTCTCGGCGGTTTCGAGGTAGAGCTTCAGCCCGTCGATCTGGTCCATCACCTTGCGGCCCTGCACGGTCGGCGCCCGCATCAGGAAGGCAAACAGCAGGTCGATGGCGACGATGGTGATGGCGCCGATGAAGGGCGGGTTTATCGGCAGGTCGGTAAACATGTCGACGAAGCTGCCGCCCATGTTGAACACCAGGATACCGATCCAGATGGCTCCAAAAATGAACCCCGTCAGCGGGCGGCGCAACGCTGAGCGCAGGATCGAAAACACCACCGTCACGAAGATCCCGGCAAACAAGGCGACGATGACGAACTCGCCGCTCAGCATGTCGCCCAGCACCATTCCACCAAGCAGCAGCGCCGAGAGCAGGAAGCCTCCGAAGACATAAGGGAGGTTGTTGTTGAAATAGACCTTGCGGTTCTCGCGCTCGATGGCCGACACGAAGCTCGCGCGGGTCTTCTCGATCTCGGGGCCGGTCGATTTGTCGACCGACAGCGTACCCTTGCGGTTGATGAGATCGAAGGTCTGCTGCTCGCCGGCCGAAAGCCGCTCGGACGGGGTGCCGGCGAGCGCAGTCACGCGGAGCGTCGACGAGGAATTGTCGATGCGCACTAGCCCCTTGACCCCGAGGTCGAAGATCGAGGCGGTGAAGGCAGTCCAGCCGTTCTTGCCCCAGCCGAGCTTGTGCACGTAATGAACGAGCGCCGGCGACATGCCCTTTGGGGCATGAAACAGCGGAATTATGGTGCCCTTCTTCGGGTCGCGGCCAACGGCGGCCCAGGCGACGAAGTTGTAGAGGAAGATGAGCAGCGCGGCCGCGCTGGGCAGGATCACGTCGCGATGGTCGGCGAGCCAGTCGAGCTGCGCCTGCGTGCCCGAGGGCGGCAGAACCACGCCTTTGGGGAAGCTGACGGCGAACGACATGCCCTCGCCCGACGCGAGCCGCCGATTGGTGCGAAACAGGGCCTCCGTCTCAGATTGGCGGGTGATGGTGACCGCCTGCTCGTCGGAGCCCTGTCGGCCCGTATACCCCACGAGGTTCTGGATGACAGCGCCAGATGGCAGGGTCACCGTCGCGACGGATTTCTCGATGGGAAATACCCAGAAATTGCCGGTGGCGTTCCAGTAGAGCTCGTCATGGTCGGCGAAGTACCGCGCCATGCGGGTCATGGTGTAACGGATGGTGTAGCGGTGCGGGCCATAGGCGAGCATCACATCGGGGTCTCCGATGCGGATGCGCTTGTAGCCATTGCCGATGCTTTCGATGCGGAAGGGCTCGGCACGGCCGTCGCGGGTGACATAGAGGACGGTCAGTTCGCTGCGCATCCGCGAACGATCGTCGTTGACGAGGATGGTTGGCAGGTCGCGGTAGATGCCGCGCCTGATCTGGTAGCCCTCGGCGACGATGTCGATCGTTTCGGTGACGTCGACCGTGCCAGCCGTGTCGAGCGTCACGGCGCTCGAAAAATTGGTGATCCGCTCGTCCGCGGCCGCAGGCCATGCCGCGAGCAGGATGATGCCGAGCAGCAGGCTCGCCAGCACCACCAGTCCGACGCCCCGTCCGGGCCGCCGCTGTCTGCGATCCGCGTCGCTCATGGCCGTCCCCCCCACCGCGACGCCTAGAACTTCACCGATGGCACGGCACGCTCGGCCTCGTTCTCAAGCTCGAAATACTCGGATTTCGAGAACTTGAAGGCATTGGCGACGATCACGCTGGGAAAGCTCTCGACTGCCGTGTTGAGGTTGCGCACCGCGCCGTTGAAATAGCGGCGCGCCATCTGGATTTCGTCCTCCACGCTCTGCAGTGCGTTCTGGAACTCGATGAAATTGGTGTTGGCCTTGAGGTCAGGATAGGCCTCGGCGATGGCGAGCAGCTTCCCGAGCGCGCCGGTCAGCTGGCCTTCGAGCGCAGAACGCGCGGCGGGCGACTGGTCCACGCCGGCAGTGGCCGCGGCACGGGCCTTGACGACGGCTTCGAGCGTTTCACGCTCGTGGCTCATATAGCCCTTCACCGTCTCAAGCAGGTTGGGGATCAGGTCGGTGCGGCGCTTCAGCTGCACATCGATGCCCGACCAGCCTTCTTCCTTGAGCTGCCGCTTCGACACGAGGTCGTTGTAGATGAATATGCCATAGCCGATGACGGCGATGATAATGGCGAGAATGATCAACCCGGTCACGATGCCCTCCAGCAGTACCCGGATCAGCGTGCGGTTCATCGGAAACGCTCAGCTGATCTTGTGTTTGCACTGTCGCGCGTCCGAGGCGGAAAACCGTCGCCGCATTTCCCGGAAGCGTTCCACAGCCCCGGGCGCAATCTGTCACCCGCGGCATGGCGCATCAACTGCGCCCGGCGCCGTGAACCCTGAATGAACGCCTATCCTGGGGATAGTTCAGCCGATGCCGCTTACTCGCGGTCGCTCTCGGCCAGCGGATCGGGCCGATAGCGGCCCTTGCGCTTGTAGGTCTTGGGGTCGGGCTCGACCTTGGGCTTGAAGTGTCCAGCGCCCAGTGCCTTGGCCGCAAGGTTGCGCGGCGCGGTCTCCTTGCGGGTCAGCGGCCGCTTCATCTTATCGTTCCGCCAGCCGTGGTATCAGCTCCACGAAATTGCAGGGCTTGTGCCGGTTGTCGAGTTGGGCACGCAGAATACCCTCCCAGGCGTCGCGGCAGGCGCCGCGAGAGCCGGGAAGGGCGAAGACGAAGGTTTCGCCGATAAGCCCGCCGGTGGCGCGAGACTGCAGGGTCGAGGTGCCGATGGTCGTGGCCGAATACTGGTGAAACAGCACTGAGAACCCCTCCATCCGCTTCTGGAACAGGGGCTCGAGAGCCTCGGGCGTCACATCGCGGCCCGAAAAACCGGTGCCGCCGGTGGTGATCACCACGTCGATCGCGGGGTCGACCACCCAGTCCATGACCTGCCGGCGGATGGCGTGGATATCGTCCTTCACCACGGCGCGGGCCGGGCAGCTATGGCCGTCGCCTTCGACGAGCGATTTCAGCAGCGCACCTGCCGTATCTGTTTCGAGAGTACGGGTGTCGGAGACCGCCAGCACCGCGATCGAGAGCGGTGTGAACGGCTTCGAGAGATCGAGTTCGGATTTGAACATGCTGTGCTCGGCTCAGGACTTGGGTTCGGTCGGTTCGCCCGTAGTCGGGGCGGGATTGGATTCGGGAGCGGTGTCCGGCGTCGCCTCGCCCCCGATGTCGTTTGGCGCGGTCTCGATCACCACTGCGGGTGGCACCGGATCTGGCACGATGATCTCGCCGTCGACGGGCTTCCGTTGCGCCTGCGGCGGGGGCGGGAAATTTTCCTGCACCTCGTCCATGCGCGGATCGAGCGCGACGGTGCCGGGCGAAATCGGCTTCTCGGCATTCATGGCGCGGAAGCGGACGCGGCCACGATTGTCCCGGACGGGACGCACCTTCATGCGCAGGAATGCCGTTACAGCGAGCGCGCCATGGAATGTGGCCGTGACGATGAACAGCCCCACCGGCGAGATGGTGTTCATCACATAGCTGGCGATGATCGGGCCGATGGCGAGCCCGATGCCGAGGATCAGCAGCATGCCGCCCGCGACGCGGCCAAACTCGCCCTCCTTGGCAAAGTCGTTCGCGTGGGCAACGGCTATCGCATAGAGCGGGTAGGCCGTGAGACCGTAGAGCCCGAACAGGATGAACATCATCACCCCACCATGGGGGTTGATGAGCACTGTGAAGAACCCGACCAGCGCGGCGGCGGTACTCAGCACCACAATCACCATGCGGCGGTCGATCTTGTCGGAGATGCGCCCTGCCGGGATCTGCGCGATGGCGCCGAGTACGGCAGTCACCGCGAAGAGATAGGCGATGGCCGAGGCGTCGAGCTTCTGCTCGTAGCCATAGACCGGGGCGAGCGTGCCGAAGGCGCCGTTCGCCATGCCGCAGGCGAAGGCCGCGATGACCGCAAGCGGCGACGTCTTGTAGAGCAGGACCACATCCAGCTTGGCCGACGAGATCGGTCGCGGCTGTGGCGTCGATGTCATCGCGGTGGGCAGCACCGCGCAGATGAAGCTGATTGCGCCCACCACGAAGGGCACGAAACCGGCCGTGCCGGTTACCGCCATGAACAGCTGCCCGATGGTCGAGGCCGCCATGTTGATGGTCACATAGACCGAAAAGATCGTGCCGCGGCTCCGGTTGTCGGCCACCTCGTTGAGCCAGCTCTCCACGATCATTGCCGCACCGGCAAAGCAGAAGCCCGAAAAGGCGCGCAGCACGATCCAGCTGATGTCGTTCACGAGCAGCAGGTTGCACAGAATCGTCACCGTGCCGATCGCCGCCATGATCGAGAAGGCACGGATATGCCCGACCCGCTTCACCATCATCGGCACGGTGACCGAGCCCGCGACAAAGCCCACCGACCAGCCGGTGCCGATCAGGCCCAGCGCATAGAGCGGAAAACCTTCCTCCGCACCGCGCACCGAGAGCAGCAGGCCCTGCAGGCCGCCGCCGAACATGAGGAGTGCCGAGCCGATGAACAGGGCATAGATCTTGAGGGCGGAGGACATGGCGCTTTCTGCGGGCTGTTCAGGGTCCGGGGCCGCTTGCCTATAAAGTCAGACCAAATTCGGGCGTCCGGTGCAACGACTGGTTACGAAAATCGTGGCCCTGCACCGATTGTCGACGAATTGGTTAGGGGACCGTAAACCGCCGTTAACCTTTGCCGACGGCCCCAGCCATCGCATGCCTGAGGCTCAGCATATCGCGCCATGCAAGCGACTTGGCGCCCGGCGTGCGCAAGAGGTAAGCCGGATGCAGCGTCGCGAGCGCCGGCACGCGATGGCTGCCAATGGCGAGTTCCTTCCACTGCCCACGCACGCGGGTGATGCCCGCCTGCGTCTCGAACAGCGATTTGGTCGGCACATTGCCCAGCGTTACCAGGAGCTTCGGCGCCACCAGTTCCACCTGCCGGATGAGGAACGGCGTGCACAGTGCCAGCTCCTCCGCCGATGGGTCGCGATTGCCCGGCGGCCGCCATGGCACCATGTTGGCGATATAGACCTTCGTGCGGTCGAGCCCGATGCTGGCAAGCATGCGGTCGAGCAACTGCCCGGCGCGGCCGACAAACGGCTTGCCCGTCAGGTCCTCCTGCTCGCCGGGGCCTTCGCCCACCAGCATGATTTCCGCCTCGGGGTTGCCGTCGGCGAAGCAGAGCTGCGTCGCGCGCTTTTTCAGCGAACAGCCCTCATAGGCATTCATCAGCGCCTTCAGCTCGTCGAGCGTATTGGCCGTGGCGGCGAGCGCGCGGGTTTCCGACGGGTCGCCGTTGAGGCTCAGCGCCGGTGCGCCCGGAACCTGTGCCGGCCGCGGCGCGGAGGGTACCGAAACCGGCGGCGGCGCGACGGCCGCCTGCGGCATGGGCCGTGCCTTCGAGGGCGCGGCGCTCAGCGCGAAGCGGTCGATCGGCGCCTCGGCCACGGCGAAATCGACGCCTGCCGCGCGGTAGAACTCGAGCAGCGCGACCAGTTCGGCCCCGCTCAGGTCCCCGTCCGGCAGATTTTGCGGTCGATCTTGGTGCATGGCATCTGTTATGTCACACCCCCATCGTCCCCGCCAATTGCAAACGGGTAACCCTGCGTGTCCCTCCCCACCCGCGACATCATCGATACCGATGTGGTCATCGTCGGCGCCGGCCCGGCCGGGCTTGCCGCCGCCATCCGCCTCAAGCAGGTGGCGCCCGCACTTCAGGTGACCGTGGTGGAAAAATCCGCCGAGATCGGCGGCCACATCATCTCGGGCGCGGCGATGAACCCGGTTGGGCTCGACGAGCTCTTGCCCGACTGGCGGACGCAAGGTGCGCCGGTGGGGCCCGTGGTGACGAAGGACACCTATCACTACCTCACCGCGACGGGTGACTTCGCGCTGCCATCGGCGCTGGTGCCGCCGCAAATGCACGTCCCGGGCCAGGTGATCACAAGCCTTGGCGATCTGGTGAAATGGCTGGGCGAGGTGGCGCAGGGCCTCGGCGTCGAGATCTACCCGATGACGGCTGCCGTCGACCTGCTGCTGACCCCCGAGGGCGCCGTCGAGGGCATCGTCACCGGCGATCTCGGCCGCGACCGCGACGGCGGTGAGAAAGGTACCTTTGCACCTGGTATCGGATTGCGCGCCAAATACACCCTGATCGGCGAGGGCGCGCGCGGCTCGCTCGCCAAGGTCCTTACCGAGCGCTTCGGGCTGGGCAACGACGTCGACCCGCAGCATTTTGGCCTCGGCATCAAGGAAGTCTGGGAGATCGCGGCGGACCGGCACGAGCCGGGCCGGATCGACCACTATCTCGGCTACCCGTTCGACAACCGAACGCAGGGCGGCGGCTTCGCCTACCATGCCGGCAACCGCCGACTCTATCTCGGGCTCGTGACACACCTGAGCTATGCCGATCCGACGCTGTCGCCCTTTGGCGAGTTCCAGCGCTTCAAGGCGCATCCCTCGCTCGCGCGCCTGCTCGAAGGGGCAACCCGGCTCAGCTATGGCGCCCGCGCGCTTACGGCAGGTGGTCTGCAATCCATCCCCGCGCTGGCCTTTCCCGGCGGTGCGCTGATCGGTTGCGCGGCGGGCTTCATGAATGCGGCGGCGCTCAAGGCCATCCATTCGGCGCTGCGTTCGGGGCGGGTGGCGGGCGAAGAGGTGGCCAGGGCCATCGCCGCGGGCCGCGCCAATGACCGGATCGAAACGCTCGACGAAAGCGTGCGCTCAAGCGGTATCGAAACGGAACTGCATGCCGTCCGCAACGTCAAGCCGCTCTGGCACCGCTTCGGAACCTTGCTTGGCGCAGCGCTCGGCGGCGCCGACCTCTGGGCGCAGCACCTGCTGAAAGTCTCGCCTTTCGGCACCCTGCATATTCGCCAGGCCGATGCGGCAACCCTCCGCCCCGTCGGCATGCCGCGCATCTATCCCAAGCCCGATGGCAGGCTGACCTTCGACAAGGCGAGCTCGGTCTACATTGCCAATCTCAGCCACGACGAGGACCAGCCGCTGCATCTGAGGCTATCCGATCCGACCGTCCCCCTCTCGGCAACGGCGCCGCGCTATGGGGCGGAGCCGTCGCCGGCCTATTGCCCGGCGGGCGTCTACGAGGTCGCCGAGGAGGCCGGCAAGCCGGTCTTCCGCATCAATGCCGCCAATTGCGTGCACTGCAAGACCTGCGACATCAAGGACCCGGCCGGCAACATCACCTGGGTGCCGCCAGAAGGCGGCTCCGGTCCCAATTACACCGGCATGTAGAATTGCAGCCGCCTAACCGGTAACTTCGCCGCGCACCTCTTGCGGCGCAGTCGCAAAATCGCCCATCTTTCTGCCTCAACTCGGTCTTCGAGAGTTCGGCTTCCCCTGAGTGGAGTTATTGCTTCCCCGTGTCCCGCACTGCCCGCTTCCTCACGGGCGCCCTGGTGGCGCTGCTTCTCATCGGAACCGCATTCGCGACGCGGGCCCTCGATTCGTCCCAGGGCGTGCCTTTGCGCACGATCAGCCCGACCGGCAGCTTCCTCGCCGGACGGCAGGCGCTGGCGGATATGCGTACGTCCGACGCCGCGCGATTCTTCGGTGATGCAGCGCGCGCTTCATGGGACAATCCCGACCTGGTGCAGCAGAGCTTCATGGCCTATCTCGCCGATGGCCAGATCGACGAGGCCGCCAGTGTTGGCAAGCATTTTGTCGATATCGGCGGCCCGAACGACCTCGTGAGCGTGGTAGCCGCAACCAAGGCGCTGAAGGAGCGTCGCTATGGCGACGTTGTGAACGCTGTATCGGCGGCGGGCGACGACACGTTCGCCGGAATCGCGAGCTCGATCCTCGCCGCCTGGGCGTTGGCCGGGCAGGGTGACTCGGCAGGCGCTGACAGGCTGCTTGACGAACTGGGGCAGGGCGATCTCGAGGACTTCACCCTGCTGCACCGCGCGCTGCTCGACGAGGTACAGGGCCGGCCGGACGATGCGATCAAGTGGGCGAAGCAGGCCTATGACAGCGGCGCGCGCAGCGTGCGTCTGATCGAGGCCTATGTGCGCTTCCTCGGCAACAAGGGCCGTTTCGACGAGGCGGGCAAGGTGCTCGCCGATTTTGGCGCACAAGGCGCTTCGCATCCGCTCATCGATGCGGTGAAGGCATCTATCGACAAGAAGGAGCGTCCCGGCCCGATGGCATCGAGCGTGCAGGCGGGCGCGGCGGAACTGATGTTCTCGATCGGCGCGGGGCTGGCGCGAGAAAACACCGAGGATATCGCCGCGGGCTTCCTGCGCCTCGGCATGTATCTCGACAAGAACTCGGACATCATCGATGTGACGCTCGGCGAACTGCTGGATCGAGCGGGCCGGCATGATGAGGCCAACGAGATCTACAATGCCATCCCGGCCAAGTCGGTGATGAAGTCTTCGGCGATCTTGCACGAGGCGGTGAATCTTGCGTCGCTGGGCGACCGGGCCGAGGCGATCCGCCAATTGCGCAATATCGTGACCGCCGAGCCAGAAAATGTCGATGCGCTCGCGGCGCTCGGCGACCTCCTGTCCAACGACAAACAGTACGAGGATGCGGCCGCGACCTATACCAAGGTACTTGATCGCCTCGACGCCAAGGCCGCCGGCACTTGGGTGTACTTTTACGACAGAGGTGTGGCCTTCGAGCGTTCAAAGCAATGGCCCAAGGCCGAGGCCGATTTCAAGAGGGCGCTGGAACTGAACCCCAGGCAGCCGGCGGTGTTGAACTATCTGGGCTATAGCTGGGTCGATCAGGGCGTGAACCTGAAGGAGGCGCTCGAAATGATCCAGCAGGCGGTCAACGGCGCGCCCAATGATGGCTTGATCGTCGATTCGCTCGGCTGGGCCTATTTCCGCCTCGGCCAGTACGACAAGGCGGTAGAGACGCTGGAGCAGGCCGTGCGGATGCGGCCGGTGGATGCCGAAATCAACGATCATCTGGGGGATGCCTATTACCGTGCCGGGCGTACGCTCGAGGCGACGTTCCAGTGGAATATCGCGTCCTCGCTCGACAAGGACGGTCTGGTCAAGGCGCGCGTGGCGAAGAAACTCGCGGGCGACCTCTCGGTCATCGGTTCGACAGGCGCCGGCGAAGTGGTCGAGGCCAGTGCCGAGATGGCGGGCACCGAGAAGCCAGCCAATTGAGCATAGAGGCTTCGGTCGAGGCGGCGCCCGCCAAGGTCAACCTCGCGCTGCACGTCACGGGGCGTCGGCCGGACGGGTACCACGAGCTCGAAAGCCTGGTGGTGTTTGCCGACGTAGCGGACGAAGTTCTGGTGCGCCAGGCGGCGCGGAAGGATCGGTTCAAGGTCAGCGGGCCCTTTGCCGAGGCGGCGGGCAGCGGCGAGGGAAATCTCGTGTTGCGGGCGCTGAGAGCGTTTCGTGAACGATGGCCCGGAAATGCGCCTGACGCGCTCGAGATCGAACTGATCAAGAACCTGCCGGTGGCGGCTGGTCTGGGGGGCGGATCGGCCGATGCCGCCGCCATGCTGCGACTGCTGGCCGGACTGGGTGAAGCGGAGATCACCATGGCTGACCTGATGCCGGTGGCGCTTTCGCTCGGCGCCGACGTGCCGGCCTGCCTCATCTCCCGCCCCATCGAAGTCCGCGGTGTGGGGGAAATCCTGCATCCCCTGCGGAACTTCCCGGCGCTGCATCTGGTGCTGGTCAATCCGCTCGTGCCGGTGGTGACGGCCGACGTGTTCCGTCGCCTTGAAAGCCGCCAGAATCCGCCTATGCCGCCATTGCCCGACCCGCTCACCCGGCCGGCGCAACTCGGGTTGTGGCTCGCCGAGACCCGCAATGACCTTGAGCCCCCGGCTTGCGCGCTGGTACCGGCGATCGGCAGGCTGATCGACGGAATCGGGCGCTGCGACGGCTGCGTCCTTTCCCGCATGTCGGGCTCTGGCGGCACCGTGTTCGGGCTGTTCGCGTCTTCGGCGCAGGCGCATCAGGCGGCCCATGATGTGCGCGCGCAATTCCCCGGCACCTGGGTGGCGGCGGCTCCGGTCATCGGCTGCTGAGCGTCTGCATCGCAGTGCAGTTTTCCACCGGCCCGGGCTTCAACCGGCGCAATCTCCTTCGATCCAACCTCTTTCGACCCGATCTGCTTCGACCCAAGCGGCCATCGCGCCAGCGGCTTGGCTGCCGTCACCCGATCACCTATCGCATGAGAACGTTGCAAACCCGACCCCCGCAGGCGGTGTGTTCTGCGCACGGGGGTGCATCGCCAAGGCCAGGTGATCTCGTTTTCGCTTCATGCGGGTGTCACAAAACTCCGTTCTAACCATCGCGCCGGCCGACTTGCATGAGGCCTCATCGCCCGATCCATCGGTGCCGGTCCCACCATTGTCGCACCTTGTTCTTGCCGCGACCCCCGTGCGGGGCGCCAGGGGAGGAAATGCCTATGCATCGTCGTCACTTCATACTGTCGGTTGCCGGTTCTGCCGTCGGGATGGTCGTTCTGCCCAAGCTGGCCTTCGCCGAGGCCGGCCGCATCGACTGGTACACCTCGTCGGATACCAACATCCTCGACTTCTGGACCAATATCGTGAAGCCGAAGTTCGAGGCCGCCAATCCTGGCGTGACCCTGAACCTCGTGGACGCGGGCGACAGCGCCGGTCAGGACGCGATTGCGCAGCGCGCCCTCGCCGCGATGCAGACCAAGACGGACCCGCAGGCCGACTATTTCGAGACCGCCGATCCGATGAGCCCGAAGGGTGCTCTGGAAGCCGGGCTCTACGTCAATCTCAAGGACAGCCTGTCGAACTGGTCCAAGGTCAACCCGCTGGCCATCGAGACCGATTTCGCCGTTCCCTACCGTGGCAGCCAGGTTCTGCTCGCTTACGACACCACCAAGCTGGCTGCGGCGGATGTCCCCAAGACCTGGGCCGACCTCGTCACCTGGATCAAGGCCAACCCGGGCCAGTTCATCTACAATCGTCCCGACAAGGGCGGTTCGGGTGGCAATTTCGTCCGTCGCGCCATCCATGAGGCGAACGGCCGCGATCCCAAGGCCTTCACGCTCGACAACTTCTCGCCGGAATTCGCCGAGAAGGCCTTGGCACCGGCCTGGGAAATCCTCAAGGACCTCGCCCCGTCGCTGTTCGACAACGGCGCCTACACGTCGGGCAATACCCAGTCGATCCAGCTCCTCGGCCAGTCGGCCGTGACCATGATCCCGGCCTGGTCGGACCAGGCGCTGCAGGCGATCTCCACGGGCGTCCTGCCCGAGACTACCGGCCTCGTCCAGCTCACCGATCTCGCCTTCTCGGGCGGCTTCTCGCGCGGTGTGGTGCTGTCCAATGGCGTCAACAAGGAAGCCGCTGTGAAGCTGGCCGACTTCGTGCTCACCGAAGAAATCCAGTCGGCGATCCTCACCGATCTGGGCGGCTTCCCCGGCGTCTCCTGGGACTACATCTCGAAGGAACTCTACGAGAAGTTCAAGGACGTCGTCCCGAGCTCGATCCCGACCTTCCCGGGCGGCGACTGGGGTTCGGCGATCAGCGACGGCTGGTATCGCAACGTGGCCCCCACCGTGGACCGCAACGCCTGACAATGACCTCCGGATCTGAATCCGGGACCAAGCCGGGCAGGGGGCTGATTGGCCTCCTGCTCGTCATTGTTCCTGTCGCCCTTTTCGCCTGGATGACCGTGTGGCCCATTCTCTCGGGCATCACGCGGGCCTTGTCGCCCGAGCAGCCTGATGGCACGCGCGCCCTGTCCATCAGCAATTTTGCCGAGTTCTTTTCCGATCCGTACAGTCTTGCAAATCTTGGTGTGACGCTCTGGACCTGCCTCGTCACGCTTGGCCTGCTGCTGGTGATCTGCGTTCCGCTGGCGCTTTACCTGCGCTTTGCGCAAGGCAAGCTCGCCACCTATGTGCAGACCATGGCGATGTTTCCGATGTTCGTTCCGTCGATCATCCTCGCCTTCGCCTTCATCCGCGTGCTGGGGCCCAATGGGTCAGTTGACCTGCTGCTCAACGCCGTTGGCCTGCCCAAGATCCGCTCGCCCTATCTCACCCCCTGGGGCCCGGTGATCGGGCTGGTCTGGGACAATATCCCGCTGACCGTGCTCATTCTTGTCTCGGGGCTGGGCAGCGTCACCAATTATGCCATCGAGGCCGCGCGCGATGTCGGCGCGAGGCCGCTGGCGCTGTTCTGGTACATCATCCTGCCGCGCATGTGGACATCGGTGGCCGTCGTGGTGTCGTTCACCATGCTGGGCCTGTTCTCGGCCTTCACGCTCCCCTACGTCCTCGGACCCGCCTCCCCTGAAATGATGGGGCCATTCATGCAGCGCACCTTTGGCGATCTGCGCGATCCGGACATGGCGCTCACCCAGGCGACCGTGACCATGTTGTTCTGCGTCGCATTCGGGCTGTTCTACGTCCGGGCCGTTGCCCGCAATCGGGGCAAGTGACATGAGCAAGGCACTTCCCCTGCGCCGCCGTACCGATTGGGTCGGTATCCTGTTCGCTGTTGCCCTTACGGTCGTGATCCTCGTCCCGATGCTGGTGGTGATCACCTGGTCATTCGCCAATGTCTGGCGCTTTCCCTCGGTGCTGCCGCAGCAGTTCGGCCTGAAATTCTGGCAGATGACGCTTGCCCGCAGCGACGTCTGGAGCGCCTTCGGCCTGTCCCTCACCCTCTCTGCGGTGGTCACGGCCATATCCGCCGCCATCTGCCTTCCGGCAGCCTACGCCTTCGCCCGCATGGAGTTTCCCGGCCGGAACGTCCTGTTCTTCTCGTTCCTCGCCGGGCAGGCCTTCCCGAAATTTGGGCTCCTCGTTGCCATCGCGGCCATCTTCCTGCAGCTCAACCTCATCGCCACCTTCTGGGGCGTGGTGCTGATTCAGCTCGTGGGCACGCTCTTGTTCATGATCTGGATTCCCGTCGCCGCCTTCCAGGCCGTCGATCGCCGCATGGAAGAGGCCGCCCGCGATGCCGGCGCCGGGCCATTGCGGGTATTCTGGTCGATCACGCTGCCGCAGGCCTCCCCGACGATCTTCTCGGCAATCCTGCTGAGCTTCGTCGGCACGTTCTATGAAACCGAGGGCGCCTGGCTGATCGGCGCCCCGCAGATCCGGACCATGCCGGTGCTGATGATTTCGTTCATCAACAACCAGCCCGTCATCCAGTATGGCGCGGTCCTGTCCGTCCTGCTCTGGATTCCCTCCCTCATTGCTCTGGTGTTCACGCGGCGGGTCGTCAATTCCGGCAGTTTCGCGCGTGGCTTCGGAGGCTGAAGAAGCATCATGTCAAAGCTCACAATCGCCGAAGTCTCGAAGGCCTTTTCCACCACAAGGGCCGTCGACAGCTTCTCGCTTGAGGTCGCCGATGGCGAACTCGTTTGCCTGCTCGGGCCCTCGGGCTCCGGCAAGTCCACGTTGCTCCGCATGATCGGCGGCTTCGAAACCCCCACCTCGGGCGAGATCCGCATCGATGGCGAGGATGTCACCCGCCTTCCGCCCGAGCGGCGTCCGACCGGCATGGTGTTCCAGTCCCACGCGCTCTGGACGCACATGAATGTCTTCAACAACATCGCCTTCGGGCTGAAGCTCCGCCGCCTGCCTGCGGTCGAAATTCGCCAGAAGGTCGAAAAGGTGCTCGATCTCGTCGGCCTCGCGGGCTACGGCAAGCGCCACGTGACGCAGCTCTCGGGCGGCCAGCAGCAGCGCGTCGCGCTCGCCCGCTCGCTGGTGCTCGAACCCAAGATCCTCTTGCTCGACGAGCCCTTCGCCAGCCTCGACCAGCATCTGCGCGAGCGCCTGCGTGAGGAAGTGCGCGATATCCAGCAGCGGCTGGGCATCACCACGCTCTTCGTCACCCACGGACAGGATGAGGCCCTGGCGTTGGCCGATCGCATCGTCGTCATGCGCGACGGCAAGACCGAACAGGCCGACCGGCCGGAGATGGTCTATCGCGAACCGGCCACGCCCTTCGTTGCGGGCTTCATCGGCTCCATGAACCTGGTTTCCGGGCAAGTCGCCGACGGCGTCTTCACGCATTCCGCCTTCCGCCTCCAAGTGTCGGCCTCGCCCGGATCGGCGCTTCTCGCTGTGCGGCCCGAGGCCCTCGATATCGCGCCTGCCAATGCCGGGCAGGGTATGGCGGCGATCCATCGCGTCACCGATTTCGGTATCAATGCCGTCGTCGACCTGAGCCTGCCCGATGGCACGCGGCTCAAGGCCAATGTGCCCGATGCGCGCGCCTGGCAGGTCGGCCAGCCGGTCGATCTCGTGCCGCGCGCCTTCGCGCTTTATCGCGACGACAAGATTCTGCTACGGAGCTGACATGAGCGCCCCTGTTCGTCTCGTCCGCGATGGTCATCCGACGTTCCTCAAGTGGCATCGCGCGCGCCGCACCAAGTCCGATCCGGTCTTCACCGGTCGCCGCATCCTCGAAGGCATGGCTGAGGGCGCTTCTGTCGAGGTCGATCTCGTCATCCATGCCGACAAGGGCATGGCGGTGCTGCACAACCTTGAAATATCAAAGGAAACCACCGGCTCGGGCATGGTCGATACCCGCACGGCCGCCGAGCTCCGCGCCCTCCACCTGCGCGACAATGCCGGCGCCCCGATCCCCGACAAGGTCATGCTGCTCGAGGATCTGGCGCAATTGCTGGCCCAGGGCGACGTGCATCCCGATGCGCTGCTGCAGCTCGATTACAAGCAGGATGCGACGGTGCTCGATGCCGTGACAGTCGCCAATTTCGCCGCTGCGATCGGCCCCGTCGCCCCCAACATGATCCTCTCGTCGGGCGATGCCGCCTCGGTGGCGCTCCTCACCGACGCCATGCCCGGCCTCAAGATCGGCTACGACCCCTGCCACGATGGTGCGCTGGAACGTCTTGCCGAAACGCGCGACTATCAGGGCTTCGTCGCCGACGCGGTCGCCGCTTCGCCCAAGGCCGAAATGATCTATCTCGAATGGCGGCTGGTGCTCGCCGCCGCCGATGATGGCGTCGATATCGTCGCCGCCTTCCACGCCAAGAACCGCCGCATCGACGCCTACACCATCCAGCTCGCCGACACAGAGGGCCTCGGCAATATCGAGCGGCTGCTCGCGCTCAAGGTCGACCAGATCACGACGGATGATCCAGAAGGGGTGTTTGCGGCTCTGGGGTGAGGCAGACGCAGAGGGCTTTCAGTCGGGCCCTCTCCCGCCTGCGGAGGCCGCAGTCGGGATTCCCTCCCCTGCTTGCGAGGCCTCTGCGAAAGCGGTGTCGGGGGCGCGGTTTGGGGGTATCGGAGCGGTGTTGGGCAGGTTTGTCGGCGCCGCGCCGGTCGGCGAGGTGGTATCGGGTAGGCTGCACAG